>NZ_JAOQNK010000001.1:0-1258355 GCF_025961315.1 Sphingobacterium kitahiroshimense
AATGATGCTGTTATTGGACGCATCTAATACAAGTACTTCACTGTTATATCTTTTTTCCCCCATAAAGCTTATGATTATCCTATATGAACCCAAAGAAATCGGAACAAATTGGAAACTCCCATTTTTTTTAGTCTGTTTAATTTGGACTATCGAAGAATCGCTTGTAGCATAAAGACTTACGGTAGCTCCCTCTACAAAATCCCCTTTCCTATTGACAACACTACCTGAAATACCCGTAGAGACCTGGGCTACTATCTGTGTAGTTGTAATCAGTATGACTATTATTGTTATTATAAATTGTTTCATTTAGGATGTTGTTGCGTTTAAATTTTGGACATAGGTATTCCATCCCGCTAAAAGCAGGTGACAATACCAGTAGTGAGAAGCTTAGTTAATACTTACAGATTGCGTATAATTGAGTCGGTCTGACGGGTTTTGGACATATTTATTTAATATATACTGATGTAACTTTGCACTTTGTTTTTCATCATTGATATATAGAGCCTTATTCGTAATTCGAATGGTAAATTTGTTTTTATTAGGTATTAATTTTCGGTTCATTAAGTCCGCTACCATTTCCTTACCCTTTACGCGTTCACCCTTTATCGGTTTTGATTGATCATTTATACTTGTTGGTGCTTCAGTATAACGGGAGGGAGGAGTTATGGTAAATGCTGCCGTGATTAGTAATGTACATACGAAACATACTGTTATAATCAATCTTTCGATCAGATTTAGAGATGATTTTTTAGTTCCTATTATTCTTTTTACCCGATTTAATAGAGATCCACCATCTCCTGTCAATGCCATACTCCATGTAGGAGTTAATTCTTGGTATTCTTCACACGCTACGAGTGCTTGGATATATTCAAGTTTGTTACCCGTTATTGTAACAGCTATATCATCGCAACAATTTTCACGTTCTTCTCTGATCAACGATGAAATCCATAAAACAGCAGGATTGTAAAACAACACAATTTCCGTAAAACTTTGCAGTAGATTCATCAGAAAGTCTTTTCTGTATATATGGGCTAGCTCATGTGCTATAATAGCTTCTACCTGCTGTACGGGTAGCCTATTTATTAAACCAATCGGCATTAGGATAACAGGTTTTAAATGTCCTATAACCATTGGCACCTGTGCAAGCCCCGATTCGACCAAAGAAATGGTTCTAGTTACACCAATTCTTTTGCAGAGCGCAGTCATTGTTTGGAGCCAATAAGCATCCGCTGGAACAATATTAGTTTTTTTAAGCTTATATATAGTATGCATACCAGTTGCCATTCGCACAGCCTTTATACATATCACAAAAAACCAGATTAGGACAAGGAATATATAATAATCCGTCAGATTGTTTATTGCACTAAAGCCCGAACTCGTGGCATACTGCATATAATCTGTTTCTTCTATCACATTTCCAGTATGTGTCGTTTTAGGGGTACTTCCCAATATATTATCTGCTACATTAAACTGATGTATGAATGTCAATAACGTAATTGCGGTGAATAAAATCAATGCTCCAGAGAGTAATGTATACCGAATGCGTGCAGTGGTATAAGATCTCAATAATAAAATTATTCCTCCAAATAATGCAATTATGACACCTTGCCATAATGAATGTATGATGGTATTTCCTATAGCTCTTATTAAGAGATCAACAAATGTTGTATTTAGTGATGAAAGTTCCATAATTCCTGATTTTTAAGTTATCATTTAATATTATTTATTATCTTCAAGATTCTCGATTAAATTTTTGATAGCTTGAAGATCCTCTTGAGAAGTTTTTTTATTTCCCAGTAACTGCATCACCAAGTTGCTCGCTGATCCCTGATAAATAGTTTTTACAAAGCTATCCAGTAAATTACTCTTTGTTGTTTCCTCCTCTTCGACCACGTGGTATATATGCTTCATTTGACTTTCATCTCTCTTTAATAGTCCTTTTTCAGTCATGATCTGCATCAGTTTTAAAGTAGAAGTATAGTTTACCGGTCGTTCTTCATTAATTGCCTCATTGATCTGTCTTACAGTAGAAGGCCCTAATTTCCATAGCGCTCGAAGTATTTCAAGTTCTGCTTTAGTTGGTTCATTTTTTTGGTTCATATTGGGTTTATTATTTTTTACATTATAAAGGTAGGAAAAATTTCGTACGAACAAAACTTTATCTTAAATATTTAAGTCTGCCTATGTCAAAATATTACTAAAGGTGTGTAAGTTAGCGTAGAAAAAATTAGAAGGATTCTATGCAGTAAAATCGAAAAACTGAAATAGAACATCGTTCTAAAATATACAGAACCGTTTGGGATGACCAAGCGGTTTTTTTATGACTTTGTTGTAGACGTGTGGGTAGTTTTATTGCATTGATCAATGTTTTCTGTATGGTGTAGTAGGAGTGTTTACAAAGATTTTTGTAACTTCATTTCTAAGCACAGGATTTTGGTATTCGTGTATATATTTTTGGCAATCATTTAGCAGGCAGAAACCATATCTTTTGTATACTTTTCTAATTCCAAACTCACGTTAATAAAAATTTAAATGGGCTTAAAAACTTTTGATATTTCATCATTAACGCAAACGGAAATACAAAGTTATTTGCACGCTGCCATTGCACCCCGCCCGATATGCTTCGCATCCTCTATTGATAAAAACGGCAAGATTAATCTAAGTCCGTTTAGTTTTTTTAATGTTGTCAGTATGAATCCTCCGATATGCGTTTTTTCGGTGACAAGCAGGGCTCGGGATAACAGCAATAAGCATACGCTTGAAAACGTTTTGGAAATACCTGAATGTGTGATTAATATTGTGAGCTATAATATGGTTCAACAGACCTATTTAACAAGCACCGACTATCCAAAAGAAGTAAATGAGTTTTTAAAAGCAGGGTTTACTGAACTGCCTTCAGAAACGGTAAAACCACCCAGAGTAGCAGAATCTAACATTCAATTGGAATGTGCTGTGAATGATGTAATATCGTTAGGGAGAAACGGAGGAGCAGGTAATTTGATTATTGCTGAAGTAAAACGCATTCATATCAATGAAGATATTTTGGATGATAATGGTAAATTAGACCCTCATAAAATGGATCTGGTGGCTCGTTTAGGTGGTGATTGGTATTGTAGGGTAACCAGCGACAGTTTATTTAAAATAGCCAAACCCATAGATAATGGAGGAGTAGGTATCGGCATAGATGCTTTTCCTCAACAGATTAAAAACTCCAGCGTATTAACCGGGAATAATTTGGGTTTATTGGCACTTGTTAAATCGCTGCCTTCAGATGAGGAGGTAGAAGCCTTTAGTAAAACTGATGAAGTAAAAGAGCTGCTTAATACCAATATCAAGAATCGCACGGTGCTCCTGCAATTAAAAGCTCAGCAATTGTTAGATAATGGACGTGTAATGGATGCATGGAAAGTGCTGCTGATGTAACCAAAATGGCCTTTCATTTCCATTTTAAAATGCTATCATTACAATTATTAATGTTCTTAACTTACACTGTCGAATAAGTTATCAACTCCAATCTTAATTATTTAAGATCAATAGGTCCTATGGGTGCCAAAATGGATCCTCAATTTTATGGAAATCAGATGCAGATAAAAATTGCAGACAAGTTTTAGATATACAACTATTTTATTACCCATGGGCAATTGCCTCCAGGAAATAAAATTTTTAGATAATTATTTATGCATTTTAATATAAGCTTAATAATGGATGCAGGATCTAATCATAAATTAGATCTTGTTAGCGATCTTCAAAAAAAATTAAAAATTTTTTTTGAAGGAAGATTTTATGGTTCAGACCTAGAAAGTTATGTTATCGGTTTTACAAGTGTTTTAACCCCTCCAGGTTTTGAGCATCTTTTTAAAGCCAAGAAACCTTTGTACGTTCGTGATAAAACAACAAAAAACAGATTTACAGGAGAGATGCAGAGAATGGTAAAATTATTCATTGATAACATTGTTTTAACTTCTGATGAGTATGAAAGTTTTGTTTCCGGCAACGATTATGATAGTATGGAACTTTTAAAAACTAGAATATTGGAGTCCTTATCAAATTTAGATAAGCTGCCCAAGGCTGTAAAAGATTTTGATAAAGAAAAGTTCAAAATGGACATGAAAGCTTGTTTATATGATTCTGTTTAGATATATGTAATAAGTGGCAAGTACTACTTTCATTTTTTTTTTAAATGAAAGTATAAATTTATACCACACGACCAAATACTACTATTTCTACTCCATTGCAAACTTTAATGGAGGCAAGAAAAATAATTCATAAACATATTCCAGTTAAATAGATAGTCATGAATTTGAACATACATGAATTGAATGAGAAATTTAAAGAATTAATCACTAAACCACTTAAATCTAGTGAAGATTTAAAATTAAAAGAAGAAATAAGAATTGCTTTAGAAAAATCTTTAAGAGAGGAGCTCGCAGAATTAGTGAACGACCTTAATTCAATAGGAATTAAAATAAATTCTGTATGGGACTTGGTTAATACAAATGAACGATATCCTGATGCTATCCCAATTCTATTAGATCACCTACAAAAAGATTATCATGAAAGAAATATAGAAGGAATAATAAGGGCATTAGCTGTAAAGGAAGCAAAAGGAAAGGCAACTCCTTATTTAATCACTATGTATCACCAAATCCCTAAAGATAATGATTCATTACGTTGGGCTATTGGCAATACTATAGATATGACAATTACTCAAGATGACGTCAAGAGCATTTTACCAATCGTTCAGGATAAAACAAACAGAACCTCAAGACAGATGTTTGTTTTCGCTTTAGGGAAAATTAAATCTGCAGAAGTAGAAGATGTACTAATAAATTTGCTTAATGATGATGAAGTAGTTGCTCACGCTTTAATAGCACTTGGAAAAATTAAATCACAAAAAGCAAAAGATAAAATAGCAATATTGACAGATCACCCTAAACCTCTCGTAAGAAAGGAAGCTCAAAAAGCATTAAAAAAAATAATAAAATAAAATATGAAATTATTTTTAACAAGTGATAGTGATTGGGAAGCAAAAATTAATAGCATAACTAATCTACTTTATGAAACTGATTATACTCATTTTTTTGAAGAGCAATATTATGGTAGTTCTTTGGATTGTGTAGCGATCGTGCTAATGTGTCAAGATCCGAGTCTGAATCTAAAGCAAAGAATTAGACTGTCAAAAAAGGAGAAGACTATTTACATGGATATTATGCTTGATCTAAACCAATTTTTGAAAATTGAACAGAAGGAACGAAAGAAAATCGTAGTTGAAAAGCTGATTAATGAGGTTCCTGTTATAATTAGGAAATATAAATTGGAAGATTTTGACATCCTAAAGTTTGAATCAGATTTAAAGAAGTGGATGATAAAAATCTTATAAGTAGAAGTATCGTTTATGAGTGAAGTTTTTTAAGGTTTTTATATTTATTAAATGTTTGAAAAATGGTAAGTCTTCAAAAACAGGGAAGTTTACCCTGTCACTACTGCAATTTTTATGGTAGTATTTGTCGGAATGGTATCTAATGCAAATTAGTTTCTTCACAATTGGGATATTCTGTGAGATATGATTGTACACGGAGCAATGTTCAGTTGAATCCGAGGATGCTTAATTCAAGTAATAATCAAGACAGTAAGGATTGAATTGCTAATAATTCAGGACTCGCAGAAAAAATAGGCTGGATGATAAAGGATAGCCTGATACTAATGCTCAGTAACAACTACCAATGTACATGGACCTGATGGAAGTGTGCAAAAAGAATATAGTAAAGGGCATGGGAAAAGTTGGTCTATTGAAAGTGAGAGGGATGATCACGTGCATGATCATAAACCAAAACCCAATCCTCATCCAAATGACCTTAAACCATCTGAAAGACAACAGGGAAGAACTCCAAAAAAGGACGAATTAGAGAAGGATCAAAAAAGACAAAAAGAACGTCAAGATAATTGAAGAAGTAATATGGAATATTTAGCAAAAGATGATAAATTAATGGATATTTTAGTAAATCAAGCATATTTGCCAAATGCTGTAATATCCAGCATTAATATATGTTTGATAGACGAGATCCTATGTGTAGAAGTATATTTTAAAATTCATAATTCGAAAGCAAATGAATTGAAAATCATATTTCAGGTTGTCAAAGAATATGGATTTAATTATAGTTCTATGTCTTATTTTTACAACATAGAAATGTTTAAACTTTTAAAATGTGATGGATTTTATTATATAAGTTTTGATCCATATGAAGATGACCTTGAGAAAAGATCGGCAATGGATAATGATTTAATATTATTTGAACATTTTAAAGCTTACTCAGCTTAAGCGGAATTATTTCAATTATATTCGAATCCAGCAGCTTTAGAGCGAACTACTTTCTATTTCAATGGAAAAGTAATACCTAGTCCATTTTAAAACGATAAATTATGAGCAAAGAAATTTTTAAATCAAATAAATATTTTACAGTTTTTGACTTTGTAATTAGTCATGGTCAATTATTGTTAAGAGCCAGTAAGGATGAGGATAATTTTAAGAATATCGATATCATATTTTTTGGCACGAGATATATTCAATTATTCACATCTTTATCTGGTTTATCAATTAGTTTGGTAGAGAACAATAAAGAAATCATTAACTACTCCACGGTAAATTCTTTTTTGAGTACTAACGAAAATTATTTATTTGAGATAGAAACTAAAAATGAAAAATACTATGTCGGCGCTTCTTACTTTAAAGTATATGAGAATGAATTGGAATTTAACGAAACTAGTTTAGGATTGAACGAAATTAAAGGAAGAGAAAAGGAAATAGCAGGAAGTTGCTAACAGAGGTACATTTTATTTAGGTATGTCTAATGCAATCGGATTTGGAGAATATAGCATTCAACAACTTCAAAAAATAGTGCCACAATTGAGGAGTGCCGCAAATCAACTATATAATAATCTTAATTCAACATTAACAAGAACTGGTGCATGACCTGGTCAGGCAGATAATGTATTAATGCATATTACCAATAACGGGAAAATGCTAGTTACAAAATTAAATGGGGAATTCATTGCAGTAATTAACAAGACTTCAAACTCACATTATGTGAAAGCAATACCAATTAAATAAGTAGATGACAGAATTTAAAGAGCTAATTGGACAGAAAGTTGAAAAATTATATCTTATAATATGGCCTCCTTTCGGAGAACAAGAACTAAGTGATATTGATGTTTCATTTGGTTTTATTTTCCAGAGTAACAATAACAAATTATGTGTTATCAGTGTTGATAAAGATGAATTGTGGTTTCCTCATATTTTATATCAATCATTACCTCAAAACGAATATGATGGTGGAGATTATAATCAAAGAATAAAGATGTGGATGAAAGGAGAAGATGATAATTTTATAATTGATAAAGAATATTATGATGTAACAAAATGTGAAATGTTTGAGAATATTATTGGTTCTGAAATTATTGATATAAAATTACTTTTCATCGAGTATAATGTAGAGCCTTTTGGAATAAAACTGATCTTTAATAATGATTATATTATTTCTATGCCAAATTCGGACGGTAATACAATAGAAACAAGGATATTCAATAAAAATAATGGAATTGAAACTTTTAAACACTTAGGAAATGTAATTTATTCAAAATTGGATTAATAACGTTTGGAAATTGAACAAAAGGTTAATGAAAGACTATTTTTTGCATGTTAAGTTGCTTTCTGTTTATTAGTGTTGTTTACAGAATGTCGGAAATAGAGATAAGGAAGTGTTATATTAGAAGTGAGCGCTTAATAATGTAAAGGAGAAACCTCCTCCCAAAAAACTGAACATTTTAAAAGTAGAAAATTGATAAAAATACGAGCGATCAAGATTTATTTAATGGCTAGGAGTGTAACTCGAACTGTGCCATTGGATTAAAAACTTAAAAACCGCGTTCCAGTTTGAGCCTATCTCCAAATTTAATATAAAGTTGGGATATAGTCAAGCCCCAGTTGTGCACTGGCATTGTCTACTTTTTAGAGTCAATAATGAAGTTACCGATTATGATTGGAATTCGGGAGGTGGTAAAGTTCGAAATACTTTAATCCAAGTCGAGCGAGCCAGAACGGGATTGGCAGATGGAATGGGCTTTAGGACATATTATTATGGTACAGGGACATTAAACGAGAAACGAATTTTTAGACCACAGTATCCTAAAGTAGGTGAATCAAAATTTTGATAAGATGAAGATATTTATAACAACTCTTATTTTTATGACATTGTTTTCGTGTTCAAATAGTGAGAAGAATAATTTAGGCAATGGATTTCACATCATGAAAGGCGATAGAGAAGAAGATGACGTGGTGGTTTATTGTAAGGAGAAGGATAATAGTGGTTGCTTTGCAGGTGTATATATTGTGCCAAGTTACGATCTACATTATGACTCGATAGGTAAGTTTCATGTACATGTCCTAGGTGCTGCTGTAAGTAACAACGTAATAGCTGTAGAAACTTTTAATAAATTTATCGCAGATACAAATTATTGGTTCATAAATAAATCTTTAAGTTTTCATTTGGATACGTGCGTTGTTGATTGTGAAAAGAGCATTAATAAATATTGTGAAGGCCCTTTTAACAAAGAAAGAGCTCTTGAGTATTTAGGCGCGAAAAAAATCAAATTGAAAAAAATGTATGGACATTCAAAAATATTTTCCGATTATATGAAAGGTATGTAATTTAATGAAAAAGCACGACAATACGATTACGGAGCTAGATCCTATGATGCAGAGATCGGCAGGTGGAATGGGATTGATCCATTGGCAGAGCAGTATAGACGCTGGTCTCCCTACAATTATAAATATGAATATATAATTTTAAAGGCGGCTAGAAAAGAGGTGGATTTGTTAAATGTTAGTTGCAAAGAAGAAGCAGAATGGAGGCAAAAGGTAGATCTTAGTGATGAATTAGGAATTCTCAATATGAGGTGACATCCTCCCCAAAAAAATACATTTTAAAAGTATAGCATTCTGAGATGAATTACTAATTTTAAATGTTATGATAAGACTTTTGAAAGAAACGACTCTCTCAGATAAAAAGAGCTTTGGTTTTTGAAAATTAGAATAACAGCAATAGCTGTTTATAGACATGAGAATGATAAATATGAAAATAGCATCTCTTTTTATAGCCTGCAGTATATTTAGTATTATTTACCTACAGAGCTGTATAAATAATAGCGAATCTAACACCGGGGAAAGATCACCTTTAGTATTCTCAAATTTTGATTCATTAGAGCATTATTCGATTGCAATTGATCTTTATAAAATAAGCGAATTGGAGGATAAGCAAAATAAAATCGAGAAAGATAACCTTTTGCTGTCTGTACTGCAAGATAATCAGGTTGATATTTCTTTGCTACCTAGATTGAAAGAAATAGGATATTCAAATCGCTCAATCAATAAGTCACTTTATAGACCTATAGATTCTTTATTTTTTTCAAAAGTTCGAAAGCATTATCTCGATACCTCATGCATACAAGAGTTTCGTGATATCCTAGTTTTTTATAAAGACAAAAAGTGTATCGGAATCGCTAAAATCTGTTTTGAATGTAGAGCCATGGTTTCGTGGAGTCAAAATCTGAAATTTAAAGGTTTTGGTGATTGGCCAGATTATGATGTGTTGAACCCAATATTACAAAAAATCTAGCTATTGATGATAGTTTAGTTTTATATTAGATTACCATAATAACATATAAAACAATATGGGAGCATTTGCGAAATTTGGTGGATATATCGCGGTGAAATGGGTAATTTTTTATATCTATCTTTTTTTAGAAGGTAATTCCAAATGGGATTTTGGAAGGGTTAACGTTGAAGGGTTTTTCTTGGCGGTATTTATGTTGCTTTCTCTTCCAATACTTGAAGTAGTGTTATTGTTTCTTCCTGTAAGATTGTCTTTTCGACAAAGTAAGTGGACTAGGCTACTGATCTTATTTTGTGTTTTTAGCTTAGAGTTTGCTTTAGGATGGTATGAAACTAACCAAGACTTGGAAACTTGGATGCTCGTTAAAATAGGCTTGAGTATATTGTTATTTCTACTATTTTACAGGAAGCAATTCATCAGCTAAGAAAGTTGGAAATCTCAAATTAAGCAGTTTTGGCACATTTTGCTAGCCATACTCCTTTTAAGGATACTTAATTTATTTTCTCGAATCTAATAAATATGATTAAATTCCAAGTTTATTAATAGATTTAATAGAAAGCCTAATTTGTAATCAATGAACAAAATTAATAGTGCACAAAAGATATTCGAAAAATTCTCTGATGATTTTAATTTGAAACATATTAACGCATCAGGAACACAAATAATTCAGGGGACATATAGGAATGCAAATAATCCCGCAACATTTTATTTAAATCCACAAACCGGATTGAATGTTATGGCATCTCCATCAGGGCATTTTATTAGCTGAGCCACTTTAAGTCCCGCGCAAATTCAAGGGATATTAACAAAAGGATTTTTATGGTAAATTATATAAAATTATTAGATAAAATAAATTTACAAAAGTATATTTATCTTATTGATGTGTTTTTATCTAATGAAATTACAGTTTCATGTTTTTTGGAGTATTTTCTTCAAACTAGAAGAGAAGATAACTATTGGTTGACCTCATCTTTCGATGATGAAGTCAACAGTATTATGGATTCAATTTTTCTTGATATTGACGAATATAATCCAGAAGAATTGTATGACCCTAATGATGGCTTTAATATTAACGAAGAAGAGTTACGGATAAGGTTAGACAACAAAGTGTCTTTATTAAAAAAGTTTAAATATTTGTTTTAATAATTGTTATAGGATCTATATTTATATGGTATGATCAGCAGGCGTTTATTTCTTACAACCTTGTGTTAAAGCCTCTGTATATTCCTTTGTTATTGGTTGACCGCCAAGTTTTTTACATTCATTGTAATACTTCCAAGCATTCTCACAATCCTTTTTTACAAAGTAGCATACTGACATTTTAAAAAGGGTATTTTGGTTTTTGGGATCAATAGAATAAGATTTTTTAAAGTTATTTATAGCCAAATTGAAATCTTTATTTCCATGATTTTCCATAAACCTTGTCATATAAACAGTTGCCTTGTCGGTCAGAATGTTGGAACTGTTAGCATTTAATTTCAAACCTTCGTCGTACTGCTGCATTGCACTTTCAAAATCCTCGAATGAAAAATAAATAGCACCGAATCCCCAAAACACATCTGCATTTGTCGGGTCGAGAAGCCAGGCCTGATTAAACCTATACATGGCTGTTTTTAAGTCCTGCTTATATAAATAATCAAAGCCCAGTTTAATCAAAAGTTCAGAAGCTTTACGATTCGTTCCAGCTTTTTCTAAATACGACTTTATAAGTTCCTGATCAATTGTTTTTTGCTCTTTAGTCTTGACAGCATTTCCATATTTAGGTAGAAGACGTATTTCAGTTTTTGCTTCTTTTTTCCAATTTGAATACGTTATTTGTTGTCCAAATATGAGAGTCGTAATAAGTAGAAGAATGCATGTTATGGTGTATTTCATTGTCGATAAGTAAGTTTTTGTTTTGCTCTATTGTTCAGCTATGATTTACATCAATTACCCATTAGTATAGTTTCCTATTATACCGCTCTTATTAACAGCAGAAAACATGGGTTAGCAAGACTTTATAAAGAAGCTTGATCGGTATGCCCAATTGAAGCCATTTAACCCAGCTTTTGGCAATACCTTGTTAGCAATAGTAAATTTGCCTCAGAACTGAACTGGTAATTCAAAATCAACAGACTTTGTCCCATCTTCATATTCTATACCTTTTAAGCTCATATAAGTTTTACCATTTTTTTCAATTCGTCCTATTGTGAATTTGTACTGAATCACATTTAATGTGTTTCGGTTTTTAAAATCAGCCATGTCAAGATTTTTAGGAATTTCAAATTTCCAACTATATCCCTTCCATTTGCTCTTTAGTGCATTTTTGTCTGTTGTAACATTTATTGTGTCGGCCAATAACATTTTATATTGTCCATAATTTACAGTATTATTTTTTAAGTCAATAGTCAGTGAGTCTAATTTCGCAAGTTTGTTATGTGATTTAAAGCGAATTAAATCATCTTTAATTTCAATAAAGATATTCTCTTTTCCTGTCGAAACGACTTCAACATTATTCATCCAAGCCATTAGTTCTGTATATTCTTCTTTTGTCACACCCAACCTTTCATTATAAGGCATAGGTTCTCCATTTGGAACAGTTTTCATATACTCTAAAAACCACTCATAGTTTTCTGTAATTGCTGATTGAATTTTTTTTGTCAGTTCAACTTGCCTCGGACTTTGTAAAATATTGTCCATAATATCAGCTTGCACATTTTTATTTGGGAGTAGCTCCTTCAAGTCAGACTGAATATTTCCAGTCAAATTTTCTTGTGAATTTGTTGTTTGACTATTTCCACAATTTGTTGAAAAGATTAAAAGCATTAATATATAAAATGTCAGTTTCATTGAGGTTTGTTTTTATTAATGGCAATATTGTTTAGTAAGGCTAATATACAGAATCTTTCCCCAAATCGTCATTATAATACCGATGATTGTCCATCTTGTAATCGCTCATTCAGCATGATTAGAAGTATAGTTCTTGATAGAAGGTAACTGGACATCATCTTACTGGAGATCGCGCTTCAGGAGCCTCTAATCGACGGATGGAGAAGGATTGTAAGACTTATGGCCTAACAGATCCTATTTGGAAAGAAGATGGTGATCATCTTATACTTGAGTTTCCTGGACTTGGAATAGGTGAGGGTGTACGTGAGGGTGTACGTGAGGGTGTAAATGATATTGTTGTAGAAGGTGTACGTGAGGGTGTAAATGATAGTCTTAATAGACTTATTACCCTTATAAATACTACTCCTGGTATGAATGCTAAACAACTTGCTATTGCTATCGGTAAAGGTCATTCTACTGTTGAACGTTATCTTAAGCTACTCCGCGAAAACATGTTGATAGAATTTCGAGGTGCACCAAAAGATGGAGGATATTTTGCTTTGGATAAATAGGCTTTGTTAAATTTTCTAACTAGCTCATGTTAAATCATTTCGTAAACAAAATATATGCTTTACAATTACAAGTGTAAAAATTCATTAAAATGATATCCTCTTTATTGTCATCAAGTATTCACAAGTAAAAGTACCAAAGAAGCCAAAAGCAATATGCAAAATTCACTATGCATTTATTCTACTGCTCTGCTTGTGAATGGATTTATTAAGGTCAAAAAGTTTATCAATAAGAATTTTATTTGTTACCCAAAGTAGTCCGCCAAGAATGTATACGCCAAGTTTTCCGTTCTCTCCATTGTAAATAATGGAGTCGTGAAAAGTCTTCTCAATAGTTACTTGCTCAAATGTCCAGAGTATATAGTTCAAAATAAAACTCAAAACCGTCCAGCCAAATTCGAAGTTTGTTGTCAAGTAGTAAAAGGTGATTTGCAAAGTAAATACCGTAATATACATAACAGTAAAAAAATACCAACCAATGTTCGGAAGTACCGCAAGCGCCCCTTCAACTATTGGAATTGTCAAAAGTGCAAGTCCTACACCAATTAAATATTGTATGGTTATTTTTTCCTGCATTGGAATAATAAGCTGTCGATTAATTTGTCCGGAATACCTCCATAGTCTTGAACTCTAAAATTGTCCCAGGAAGTGACTGCCATCATATGAAACTCATAATTCTCATTCATTGCAGTAGATCCACTAGCTGTCCCAAGTAAAAATATACCGACCTTATTTCTTGGAGGCTCATTTTTGTTCTTTTCAAGTGTGTAGTCTTCGTTAAAGTCTTGCTGTATAAGTTCTGGTATTTTTTCTATTTTGTTCCAGTTTTTATAAACAAAATAATACTCTTGGTCTATGATACCAGTCTCAAATTTGTTTGTGAGTATCATAACTCCATTATCTGGAATTTTGTAAATCAGTCTTCCGTCTACTTTTGGAACAGTCTGTCCACAAGGCTCATTATAAATTAGCGTGATTTGACCTCTAAAGTCTTTAGGAATAAGAAAGGTCTCTGGTGTCATATGCTTTGAGGCTAAAAAGACGAATGCAAGCATTCCAGGATACCAAAGTAGCAGTGGTAAAAAGGTCGTTAGTAATTTTGTCTTTAGCTTGATTTTAGAGAGCCATACGATCAAAAGTCCGATTATAAAAACTGGTCCTCCAAATATTATCCAATAAAGATTTAAGCAAGCAATCCAACTTAAAATAATCAGAATAATTCCCGTTTTATAAACTCTCATTTTTTATTTGTCGTATTTGTAAAATTACAGATGGTTTGTGGCTTGGCGAAAATGGCAAACTGAATTTTAAATTTGTATCACGGTTAGCATAAGAAATATAGTATTTGCTAATATACTACAAAAGGAAATAAAAAAGACTTTTATCAGCGATGAATGTAATTGATTTTGAATTAATATAAAAGGTGTAATTATCATTTTGATTCCTGAAACGAATCGAAAGAAAAAGGCGCAATTGCAATCGGTAGTATAAATTATGCATGGTCTGTTAAGCAGACTCGATAAAGCCGAATGTTTTCCTCTTTTTCTCGCCTTTACGGTTTCCCGTATACAAGGTAAAATAAGATTACTTATTATTGCGCGCAATTGCAGAATACATAAGTATTTTGCTTTTAATCTTTAACCATGAATTTTAATTTATGTCGTTTATGATTTCTGGTTATTCATCGTACTATTTTGTTTTTGTATAACATCTGTGCACATCCTCTGCACAGGTGCTGTATAATTTTGTTCAACATCGTTATTATAAAAGAAACATATTGGGTTTTATAATAATGGTTTTAACAAATTAAAAAGCAAAATTATGAGACAAACAAAAGTTCACAATCTGATTATTCTCGATGAGAGTGGTTCGATGTCAGGTATCAAATCATTGGTCATGAAAGGTTTCAACAAGACCATTAGCACCATCAAGGAAGAACAACAAAATTACCCTGAGCAGCAACATACCATTTCAATTATAAGCTTTAATGGCTTTGGCAAGAAAATGCTTCATTTTTGCGATCCTGTAACAAGCGTAGACTTTATCGATGAAAAAAGATATATACCCGATGCATCTACACCGCTATACGATGCCATCGGATTTGCAGTAAACAAATTAAAACTGGTTCTCAATCAAGAAGAGAGTTACCATGTATTAGTTACTATCTTGACCGATGGTGAGGAAAATGCATCAACAGAATATTCAGCCCTTGCAATTCGACAACTCATTGGGCAACTCAGTGAATCCAATTGGAATTTTACCTATATCGGTACAGATCATGATGTAACCAAGGCTGCAGAAAATATAGCGATCAAACATAGTATCAGTTTCGACAAAAATACCAATGGTATCGAAATTATGTTTCAGAAAGATCGTGAATCCCGTAAATCTATTTATCGTAAAATATTTGATAAATTTAGCAGTTCAGATAAACATCATTCGGATTATGAAGGCTCTTAACAGTGATTTACGAAGTAGAAAGTGATTTAAAAAATAAAAAGATCAAAATAGTAGCACTATTTTGATCTTTTTATTTTTTATTATGTGTCGATTGCAGCATCTTCGTGTAGGAAAAATAATCAAATACAAAGGACGGCCGTATGAAAGGAAATGAAGTAAATAAAGTCTTGAATACCATTACAGGATTCTATACCAATAAAGGTGGTATCGATACAATGGATTATTCGGTTACGCTCTATTTACTTTGTATTTTTAAAGAAGATATTGTCGATCATCAATTAGATAAAGACGCAGTAGTACTTAAATTGATAAATAACGACGGCAGTAGCTACGGATTGTATTCCCTTTTAACTTCCTTTCCGGTTATTTCATCCTTTACAGCAGATGATCTGAAATTCTTGTTGGCTCAATTTGAAGAATTATCAGAAGCACATTTTCAGCATGGCTTTGTCGAGTTATTTGAAACATTTTTCCGTACCATTACAGAATCTGTATTTTATAAAAATCGTGGAAATATCATGCATCCCAAGATGGCATCACTTATTTTCTCCACGGTAGATCTTCCAAGTTATAGCACTATTTACAATCCATTTGCAGGCAATGGGGATCTTATTCCATTAATATCAGACAACAAAAAGTACTACGGTCAGGAATACAATGAAGATCTATGGCGGATCGGTCAGTTGCGGCTTTATGTCTATAAAAAAACAGAAGAGTTTATCTTACGATGTGAAAGCAGTTTGGCCAGTTCATCCGATCATGAAAAATTCGATCTGGTATTTATGAACTTTACTTCTCCCTTTCAATTTGAGGGTATCGAAGAACAAAACTACGACGCAGAGACCTATATTATAGATTTAGCAACCAACGCTACCAATGAAAGTGGTAGGGCGATCGTTTTATTGAATAAATCATACTTCATCAACCTTTTAATAGATTCTGATGATGAAACATTCTCTCGTTTAATTTTGCAGAATTACATTGAAAAGGTACTACTATTTCCTTCCGGTGTATTTCGTCATAACGGTACGGAAGTAATGACGCTGGTGATCAACAAGCATAAGACAAATGATCAGATCGCTATCGTAGATTTTAGAGATCAACTCAATTTTTATAAAAATAGGAGACAACAGATCGATTGGAATAGAGTAGATGTAGATCATTATTTAGATGAAAGTCTATTAGGAAATACACTCTATATGGACAATGGCGCATTGTTACACAATCCAAGTGCCTTACTCGGTAACCGATTCTTCATCGATGATCCCGAGTATGTACCCCTTGGAGAAGTGTTGGTGCCCACAATATTGCCTACTGTAGAAGAAGATTTTCCAGAATATGTAATTCGCGTTTCCAATTTAACAGGCAACAATATATTTCCGTCCAAGTTTGTTCCCGGTATTATCGACCGCCAGCGTAACAGTTATTATATTGTCCAGGATGAAGGCCTGTTACTTACCCTACATGGGCGACAGCTTCGAGCAAGTCATTTTAATGGAAGTTATCAGGCATTGCTTTCGGCAGTTATTTATCATTTTAAAGTTAAAAAGAAATCCATTTTTAGCTATCGTTATTTGGTAGAACAGCTCAAACAGGACTATGTGCTTAACCAGGTCAATGCTTTTTCAAGTTCGTCCATGCACAAACTGAGTTTGGACAGTTTTCTGGCTATCCGTATCCGTAAACCCCGACTTGAAAAAAGTCGAAA
Source organism: Sphingobacterium kitahiroshimense (assembly GCF_025961315.1). Taxonomy (NCBI): domain Bacteria; kingdom Pseudomonadati; phylum Bacteroidota; class Sphingobacteriia; order Sphingobacteriales; family Sphingobacteriaceae; genus Sphingobacterium; species Sphingobacterium kitahiroshimense. The sequence continues at coordinate 17,214 of NZ_JAOQNK010000001.1, forward strand.
TCTGTTTAAGAAACGTAAGATTGATCAGACCGATGATTCTTCAGATCAATTCATGATCAGCTATGGTATTGAACCAGATGGATCAGATGAGCAGGAATTATATTTCTTGAGCGAACCTTCCACCGGTATCAATCAAGCAAATGTTGAAGATATTGCCATCAATGAAAACAACGCATTGCTTCGACATAAGATTGCCGGTCCAGTTTCCAATCTCGAGTTTTATGCACAGACCATTAAGGATATTTTACAGCAAAGAATACTCAAAACGGTGCCCGATCTTTTTCAAACGAAAACCAATGAAAAACAGATTTTGAATCTAGGCCAACTGTTGGACAACCTGATGCTAGACGCAAAAAAAATTGGACGTGAATTACGCAATCATACCCATGAGTTTCATGTCCATGAATACCATTTACATGAAGTAAACCTGCTCGTTTGGGTTGAAGACTATTTCAAAAAAATTAAGAGCCTGTATCCAAATATACAGATGAGCTTGCAGATTTCCGATGAAATTATTGAAGCTGATCCCGAAGGCAAAACAATGGGTTTGATTATCAATGCAAACGACGAACTACTGACCATTTTATTTGACAATATCCTGAGTAATATCCGTCAACATGCTTTTGATTGGAAGGAACTTGAAAATCGAAGAATAGAGCTTCAGGTAGTGCTTAATAATACCGAAAACAAAGTATTGGTCTACATTGCCAATACAGGAAAGCCATTTCCAGTAAGCTTGAGTCTGAGTGATTTTAAACAACGAGGTGTCAAATATGGTGATACCGCAGGAAGTGGTCTTGGCGGTTATATCATCTCAACGATAGTAGGCTATTTAAATGGTGACTGGTTTATTTTAGACGAATCCAGTGATCAAGGGTCGCAGTATACCGATCTTGTCACCACCTTCGAACTTTCTATCCCTTACATTATTTAATTCAAGATCTTATGGAAAATATATTTCGTGTGTTTTGGGTGGATGATGAGTGCAATCACCTATTTAATATTCGTCAGAAAGCGGTCGATCATCATATTGAGCTCATTGCATTTACCAATTCCCAAGAAGCCATTTGCGATCTTGAACTACATTATATGCATTACGATGCCGTCATACTCGATGGCATATTCTATCAGAAGGCAGACGAGCAGGGAGATGTCACCAATCAAGTCGGACTGATGAAAGTCGTTGAGATACTGGACAAGATCAGTTCCAAGAAAAAACTGCCTTGGTACATCCTTACAGGACAAGATAAAATCAAACAGGACAATGATTTCCTAAACTCCAAGGATAAGCTAGGCGACATATACGACAAATTAGATGATCGGCAGATCATTGCGCTATTTGACCGCTTGAAAGATGATTCATCCCGAAATCTTGATACCCAGCTCAAACATCAGTATCAAGCAGCGTTTCAGATTTTCAATGGATTATTACGATTCGAAGATTCTGTCCATCTGTTACAGATCTTACGTTCCTATCATTCCGATAAAACTGTATTTTTTAGTGAGTTTAATGCTATTCGCACCATCCTTGAACTGCTCGTAGACAAATTAAAAAATCTAAGAATCATTTGTCCCAGTATCCGTGAACTCAATAAAGTTGGACTCTTTCTCAGCAAACGACACCGGGCATACGATTACCATCAAGATATCGTACACCCCTTGATCGCAGAATTGTTTGTGCAGAACCTAAAAATTACGCAGGATGGATCCCACTACAATGACGGGTTGCAGTTGCGCGTTCTGGAATACGCGAGCAACTATAAATCAAATTACCTTTCAATCTCTATTCTCAACAATCTATTAGAACTCTTGAGCTATTTTGGGAAATTCCTATTTGAAAATCAGGTTATCGAACATAATGAGAGTCGTTGGACCAAGAAGAATCTTGTAGAGGGCTTAGTGACTGCACTTCACGAAACAACAGGTCGTGCCACCTTCGTATCAGCGGATAAGATTAGTTATCAAGTACCGTATGCACTTGTCCACAAACACCATTTACAAGTAGCCGATCGTATCAGCGTGCTGCTTAGAGACCAAGGTGATCAGATCAAAGAGATCTTTAAACACTAGCATTCTTTAGCCAATCATTTTATTGATGCACATCCACTGCATCGTACCGTAATATTTTTGTATCAACAAGACACAAGAGTATGTCTATGTTGGTCGTGCAAGCATCTGTTTTCGTTCCCGCACTTCCTTTTAATCATTTTTTTGACCGCCACATCGGGGATTATGTGGCACAAACTATTGTATATGAAAAGAGCAATTTTAATGCTAACCCTTGCCGTTTTAACCAGTATTATGAACCTGACATTTGCCCAGCGTAAGGTGACTTTGTATTACGATGCCCACAGCAAAGGCGTTGAATCTAAAAAGCAGTGTGTATTCTACCGTGAAATGAGTTTTGACGATCAAAAAAGACCAATAGGCGAAATCCGCGATTACTGGAAAAATGGGAAGTTGCAAGGTATTGCCGAAGGAGCTCTACATGTTGATAAGAACGATGACTCAAAGACCGTATGGACAGGTAAAGTAACAGTGTTTGATAAAAAAGGAAAGAAAGTACAAGAAGGCAATTTTTCCACTAGTGGTAAGCCACATGGAAACGTTACCACCTACGACAGCAAAGAACAACCATTTATGGTTCAAGAATACACCAACGGTCTACCTGCACACAACTGGTATATCCGATATGAAAAAGGAAATCCTGTGAAGACATCCTATCTCAACCATTTACCTATGAATGCCCTTACCGAAGATCAGGATATATATCCGCTTATTGAGCGGAAGGTGAATTATAACGATGGACGTGTTATCCAGTATTATTATGTTGATGGCGTATCGATTGCAGTGCAATTTACCGAAGAAAATCTTTATGGAAAATACTATGCCAGCTATATCACTATAGAGAATGGAACAGATGAAGAGATCGTGCTCAACCCAGACGATTTTAGTGTCATTAGTTTCAAAGGTGGAAAGGCCAGTAAAGAAGAAATCATCCCTTATGATAAGTATATGAAAAAAGTCAAGCGCAAGCAGGGGTGGAGCTCATTTTTCAATGCATTTGCCGAAAGCCAGGCTGCCAGTCAAGCAGGGTATTCAGCGTTGGCATCAGCAGGTGCAGTTGGAGTAGTCAACAATCATGGCGGTGCAGCGGTTGCATATGGAGAAAATGTTGCAGTAGGGCACAGCGGTTCGGCGCAGTATGCAGCAGACCAGCAAGCAAAGCAGAATGTTCAGAAATACGACAATGCCCAGTACGATATCCGGAACAGTATTTCGCAGGGCTATCTAAAGATCAACACCATTATGCCACATTCTCGTGTTATCGGTTATGTCAACGTCAAAAAATCAAAAATGGAGGGCATGCTGCTCAATATTCCTATCCGAGGCAAGATCTATCAGTTTCAATGGTAATTGGTGAAAAATCAATCAATTTTGTAAGTTAAACGAATTCATGCTTTTTTAAACAATTTATTAAAGAAACTTGAAGATGATGTAAATTGTTTGTAGATTGTGTTGAATTCACGAACAAAAAACCTATTAGCAATTAAAATAAGCTTGATGAATTTCGAATTAATCGCATATTTTATTGAACAGTACTCTGTAATTTCTTGAGTTTAAATATGAAAAAATATAAATTAAGATTCTCTCTTTTAACAAATAGTTGATGTCTACAATGGAATTAAAATATACCGAGAATGGAGTCGGTGTTGTTATAGAAAACTTTAATATAAAAACTGATTTGACATCAGCTAAGATTGTTGAAATTCAAACTTTGCTTAATTCATATCGTGTTGTTGTGTTCAAAAAACAGAGTTTGAATAATGAACAATTTGAAGATTTTGCATTTAGGTTTGGTGCTCCCTTTACTACTGATAGTAAGAATCAGGTCTTGGGAAGTGAAGATCGACAGAGTTCTATTGTTGTTGTTGGAAATCAAGCTCTAGAATTTGAAAAGTCGTATTTAGGGCATCAAGAAGTTCTGCCGCATTCAGACCATCAGTGGCTAAAATATCCAAGTGCGGCATCGATGTTATATGCAATTGATGTAAATGAGAGATCAGCAAATACTATTTGGTATGACATTGCCAAAGCATATGCACTTTTGGATAGTGATATGAAAGCTATGATTGAGAGTATTAAAACTATTGTTTATAATCCTTTCCATAGACCTTTTGGATCTGTAAAATGTAAGTACGTGGATCGGGCAATAGATATCCCCCCAGGGAATGTTTATCCACATCCATTGGTTAGGACTCATCCTTTGACGGGTGAAAAGATATTGTATATAAATTTTGCGTACGAGCTTGAATTTCAAAATCTCTCTGTAGCAGAAGGAACTAGATTACTTGAAGAATTGTACCGCCACGTTCAACATATAGATTGTAAATATGAGCATCGATGGGAAAATGGTGATCTAGTATTCTGGGATAATAGGGCAACATTACACTATAGACCCTCATTTGATTCAACTGTAAGGAGAGTTTTAAAAAGGGTCAGTATTGCTGGTGAATATCCATTTTGATTTTTTTAATATCCAAAGTTTAAATAGGATATTTTTAGTAAGATTTATAAATTTTGGGGATAAAAATATAAATAATATTATTGAATGTTAAGTGAATTAGAGAAACATATAAATATTATCTTAATTGGTTGTGGACCTCACGCAAGAAGAGTTTATATTCCAGCATTTGAACAAATAGAAAATGCCACCATAGCGTTGATCATCGATCTGAAAGATCAAGAAGCTAAAATTAGGGAAAGTTTAGACGTTGGTCTTGAAACCAGTTTTATGTTTATTGATCCTTTTGAAGGAAGTCTACCAGATAGTGTGGTGGGTGATCTTTCTGAATTTCTTCGTAATAACAAAATCGATGGGGTAGTAATAGCTACTGAACCTTTGGTTCATTATGCATATGCCAAGTGGGCTTTGGCAAATGGACTGAATATTTTGATGGACAAACCTATCACAACTAGAGCGAATGTCGTGTCAAGTTATGAAGATGCCAAAGGTATCCTTGATGACTATGAAGATTTACTTCATGATTATAATCGACTTCAGAATATAAAAGAGACTGTTTTTATCATAAATTCACATCGTAGATTTCATAAAGGATTTCAGTTTGTTCAGGAGCAAATACGAGAAGTTGCTACTTTGACCAAATGTCCAGTTACTTTCATTCAAGCTTACCACAGTGACGGTCAATGGAGGTTACCCAATGAAATAGTAACACAAAATTATCACCCATACTGTACAGGATATGGAAAAGCATCTCACAGTGGGTATCACATATTTGATACTATATATCAGTTCTATAAAGCATCCATAGATAAGGAGAAAATAGCCGACCAATTGGATGTCTTCAGTTCATTTGTTAGGCCAAATGGTTTCATTAAGCAAATTACTGAGAACGACTATAAATTTGTTTTTGGTCATAAATACAATGCTGTACATCGATGGACAGACAGGGAATTATCTTCAGTTTTTGCCCATTATGGAGAGATGGATCTTTCTTCCATTCTGACATTGAAAAAAGAAAAGGAAGTTGTAGCTAATTTTTCTGTAAACCTAGTTCATAACGGCTTTGCTGGAAGAACCTGGGTTACCCCTAGAAATGATCTATATAAGGGAAATGGACGAATCAAACATGAGAATTATATAATTCAACAAGGACCATTCCAAAGTATTCAAATACATGCTTATCAAGGAAATGATAGGCATGATACTCATGCTATAGAGGAGGACTTGGGCGGAAAGAACCATTTCGATATTTATGTATTTAGAAATCCATTAATCTCCAATGGTCTGCAACAGCCACAAGTTTACAAAGTGTCTGATCTAATAAATGATAGTCCAAAAGAATCAGGTAACATGATTACGATGGAATGGGTTAAATTTAAAGTAGTAGAAGAATTTGTAGCCTATCTATCTAGTGAAAAATTAAAAAGCGAGATGACATCTTTATTGGATGACCATCTTTTTCCAGTACAAATTATGAGTGGCACTTACCGTTCAAATATTGACAAATCGGTGGCGTCTTATTCGATCAGTTCCGATAGTGTTTTTGGGAAATCTTTCCTTGAGAATTGTATGTCGTAGTATTAATGATGTGTTTTTTAGATTATGATAATAGGTGAAGAAAAATTGACGTTGCTGATTCATTGTCAATATGTATATGGATTAGGGCATTTTGTTAGAATGATTGAATTAGCAAAAGGGCTGACTGATAGCTTTAATGTATACTTTATAAACGGTGGAGAACCTGTTCCTAATTTTGAAATTCCAAAGGGCATAAATATAGTTCAAATACCTGCTATATATAAAGAGGAAGGTGCTGAGTATTTGCTTCCTATAGATAGCAATATTTCTTTGGATATCTGTTTTGCTGATCGATGGAATATAATATCAAATATAATAGAATCAATTAATGTAGATATCTTAATCACAGAACATTTTCCATTTGGATTGCTGTTTGAAAATGAAGTGGGAAAATTAATAAAACAAGTTAAAAAAATAAATGGTAAATCAAAGATTATCTGTAGTGTGCGAGAAATAATAGATTCGAGTACCGGAAGTGAAAGGGATGATTATATATGTGATATTATAAATGAGCTATATGATTTGGTTCTAGTGCATGGTGATAAACAACATATCAAACTTTTAGATTCTTTTCCTATGCTCGACAAGATTAGCGTTCCGATTGTCCATACTGGTTATATTGTTTCAAAAGAAATTGAACTTAGCCAATCACAATTGTCAAAAACTATTTTAGTTTCTGTTGCTGGCGGTCGTTTGGGTAATGAACTTTTAGATGCATTGATAGATTGCCATTTGCCATTGTCTGAAAAATTAGATCATAAAATGATTTTGTTCTCTGGCGCATTCCAGTCTGATTTTCAAAGACAAAAAGCTAAGGTCGCGTCACTATTTTCAAATACAATAGAATTGAGAAAATTTAATAGAACAGAGTATTTAACAGAAATGGGAGATGCAAAAATGATTATTTCATTGGGCGGATATAATTCTATGGTAGAATCACTTTCTACAGAGAAATCATTGCTTATCTATAATAGGGTCTTTAAGGGTAATAATTCTGAACAAGATTTACGAATAGCATATTTCCAACGTAAAGGGTGTCTCGATATTTTGAACTATGATGATCTAAGAGTTCCTGTTCTAATAGAAAAAATTATTTTGCAATTTAATAGATCTACTTCGTCACATTTAACAATAGATATAAATGGTGTAGAATGTTCTGTGAAAAACATTGAGGAATTAGCAGGCAAAAAACTTAGTGAATCTTTATAGTGAGTATCGGAATTAGTATTTTACTGTATCATCAGATAGGCGAAAAGCCAGGTATTCATGCAAATTTGGATTGTTTTTGCAATATCGAAAAGTTTAAATTACAAATGGAATATCTTAGAGATTCGCAGAAAAAGGTTGTATCGTTAGGTGAAGCTGTTAATATGATCGTAAATAAACAAGAGATAATTGAAGACTTGGTTGTATTGACATTTGACGATGGATGTGAAAGATTTTATGATATTACTTTCCCCATTTTAGATCAGTTTGGATTTCCATGCACAATCTATCCTGTCGCTGGGTGTTTAGGAAAGCCGGCCAATTGGGGAAAGATCCGAAATCCAGAGCTCAAAATTTTGTCCAAAGAAAAGACAAAGGAGCTAAGCGACATGGGGGTGGAAATTGGTGCACATACGATGAATCATCATAAATTGACCCAGTTAAGCGAGGAAGTAGCCTATGACGAAATTTATAGAAGTAAAGAACTTTTGCAAGAAATTACTTGCAGAGAAGTGAATTCTTTTTCTTATCCACATGGTGCTTACAATATAGGGGTCAGAAAAATCGTAAAGAAAATTGGTTTTACCAATGCATTGACCTGTATTGAGGGAAATGCAGAAAATTGTAATTCAATATTTGAAGTCCCCCGGAAGTATATCACGTATTTTGATGGTATAGAAGGTTTTATAAATAAAATAAGAAACAATGGAAGTAAAACCATATCCACTTTTTGAAAAGATTTCGATTGAGTGTAATTCATTTTGTAATAGAACATGTTCTTTTTGTACTCGTACGAGTGATAATAGGATAAAAGCTCGAATGCCTGAGGAACTTGTTTATAAAGTATTAGATGAATTGGCCGAGATAAAGTATTCTGGTTTGATTGCATTTCATTTTTATAATGAAGTGTTTACTGATAAAAGGATATTTTCGTTTTTTCAACGATGTAAAGATCTAGGTCTAAATAATTATCTTGTAACTAATGGTGATTTCCTGACGAAAGATACTGTGGAAAAATTGAGTATTTATAATATTAAAGAGTTTGCACTATCTGTATATGACTGGGAATCGGAGGAAGACTTTCAGCTTAAAGTGAATGAATTTGAAAGTATTCTAGGGTTAAAGACACATCCATGGGATTTTTATGTCGTGAAAGGAGGAGGTGAAGATTTTTCTAATAGGGCAGGTTACGTAGATTTTAAACAGGAAGAATACACTTTTCCGATCAAGGCCGCATGTTCAAAAATCGAGAATAAATTAGATATCAGATATGACGGCACTGTCGTAATGTGTTGCATTGATTATTACGGTTTACACAGTATTGGTCGCATTCAAGATGAGCATATAATTGATATATGGTATGGGGAAAAACGACAGAAACAAATCAATGATTTGAGACAGGGGCTAAGAGAGAATTATAAACTGTGTTCTAAATGCTCAGATTACATTGTAAATGTTTAAAGGAATTTTAACAATTATATTTTATGAGATTATTTAGGGGGGTAAGCACTTTTCTAAAAGCTATCCAAAGCTTGCCGCAATTTATTTCAATATTTAATGAATATAAAGAGATATTGTCACGGAATGAAACCCAATTAAGATATTTTACGGACCAGTTGATAGCAATGAAAATGCAACATGATGTTCATGCCTCATCTAAAGACTTTAAGGAAGGGGCTTTCGTCTTGCAAGATCACTTTTCGTTATTGGAAAGAAAGATTAATCTTAATATGCAGAACTATTTTCAACAGATGGAATCTTTACTATCTATTTATAGATCATTGCCTAATCTTAAGCATTTACCAAATACACGTGGTTGGGTAGGATCGCCAGATTTTTTATTAAAACTTGTTGAAATAGTATTAAAAAGGAAACCCCAATTTGTTTTTGAGTTGAGTAGTGGTGTCTCTTCCATTATATTGGGAACAGCGCTTCAGTTAAATCAATTAGGGCACCTATTGTCTATTGATCACGAAGAGTCATATGCTAACGTAACAAGAGCTAATATTGAGTTGAATGGAATTGATAAAAATTGTAGTGTCAAAGTTTGTCCATTAGTCAATGTGGAAGTAGAAGGAATTACCTATAGATGGTATGATTTAAAAACTATTCAGAAAAGAGAAGGGATTGATTGTTTAGTAATAGATGGACCTCCAGGATCAACGCAACCTTTAGCTCGATATCCTGCGGTACCTTTGCTTTACAATTTTTTTTCTGATAAGATGGTTATAATTATGGACGACGCTAATAGAAGAGACGAACAGATTATTATAGACCGGTGGGTGGAGTTTTTACATGCTAGAAAATTTAAAGTCCAGCGAACAGATTTTCCTGCTTTCGAAAAAGGTTTAGTTGTTCTCGAGGTGAGTAGGATAGCTTAGTTAATAGAATCTTAAATCAGATTCTAAAAAATTGATTATCAGATGGCAACAAACAAACATGCGTTAATACGTTATAAATTACTTGATAAATGTTTTTCCAACAAATGGAAGAAATACTTTATTGCTGATCTTATTGCATATTGTACCAGTGAACTATCAGCATATGTAGGCTCAGAAACTAAAGTGTCACGTAGGCAGCTGTTGGACGATATTACATTTATGCGGAGTGAGGCAGGTTATCAAGCACCCATAGTTTCCATGAAAGAAGGAAAGCGTGTCTATTATCGTTATGGCTCTGTCGATTTCTCGATCCTCAAACAGCCACTCAATCCTGCGGAACAGGAACAGATACAGCAGACATTGGAGACTTTAGGCAGGATTAAGGGGATGCCCCAGTTAGAGTGGTTAAATACAGTTCAAGCAAAACTAAGTTCTGGTCTCAAGTTAGATCAACAAAAACGTTCTGTCATTTCATTTGAAGATAATGAATTCTTAAAAGGACTCGAATATCTCGAACCACTTTACCAAAATATAATCCATAGTCAGGTTATATCGATCAATTATCAAGGGTTTAAACAAGCGGAACCAATGGACTATATCATACATCCCTATTTTCTAAAGCAATATAACAACCGCTGGTTTTTATTTGGGTGCAATGAAGAAAACGGTCAGATTCAAAATCTAGCATTAGACCGTATCCGTGACGTTCAGCCATTAGAAACTATTACGTATCGAAATTCTCAAATTGACTTTGATGACTATTTTTATGATATCGTTGGCGTCACTAATTTGGTTGATCAACTAACAGTGGAAGTGGTGCTAAAGTTCAAACCCAATCGATTACCCTACGTATTGTCTAAGCCAATTCATGGATCGCAGCGCTATAAAAATGGATTGATTTATCTTGATCTTAAGCTCAATAGAGAGCTTGAAAGCATAGTCCTTTCATTTGGCAATGATGTTGAGGTTATTGCACCTGTTACATTTAGAGATTCAATTGAAGAAATTGTACGAGAATTATTTCAACGCTATTCTTTTTCGAGATCATAATCAAAGATGGGTATGAATAAATATCTAGAAAAGGTAGTACAACTTCAATCTGAACACAGGGATCTAAAGACTACTATCCAGAATGCAATGGATATCTTATTGCAGGAATTGCGTAAGATATATGATCAAAATCAGGAATACCTGAATGTAGGAATACCGTTAATAGAATCTATGAACATTATCGTGGCGAAATATCAAATACTCTCCAAAATAGACACTTATTTTATAAGTTACGATGACCCTGAGATATTATTCATCAAAGAGGCACTCTTCGCCTTATGCGAGACATGGTTTAAGTCAGTTGTCTTAATAAAAGATGATATTAATTTTGGGTTTTCAGCTTTTGAGATCCAAAATGTTTCTCAGACTCTATTACAGTTTTTAAGGGATACAGGAATAGATTTGGATTCCCTATTATATAGTGAACATTTGAATACTATATAAGATAAAGATAATCCTTCAAAAATGAAAAGAAACTGCATGTCGAAGCTGGCAACATGTAGTTACAATATAGCTATATTAAAAACCTATTTTTAAAGAAATATGATGAACGAAAAAGAATTTATTAATAATCTTACCACGCATAATTCTGATTATAATAATCCAGAACTGGCTATTACAACTTCCAATCTTTGTGATACGATTTCACGAGATATAAATACGGATAGTCAGCGGTTTATTTATGAGTTGCTTCAAAATGCGGATGACTCGAGCAACGAAAGTGGATCATTGGATGTCAGAATAGACTTTATTAATGAGTTTGTTATCTTTTCCCACAAGGGAGCTTCTTTTACTAAAGTAGACATTGAAAGTATATCAAGTGCAGGGGATGGGACAAAAACAGGTGACATTACAAAAACGGGATTTAAAGGCATCGGTTTCAAGTCTGTTTTTTCACATTCGAAATTAGTGTATATCAAATCGGGAAAGTACTGTTTTAAATTTGATCGAAATTACTGGAAAGAGCATTGGAATAGCTCATGGGGCAATAAAGAGCTGTGGGAGTCTGAAAGAAGAATTAAAAACAAAGAAGAAAATATAAAGATGCCCTGGCAGATTATTCCCATTTGGAATGATCTGCCCGAGCATTTTAAGGTCTTACCAGAGTTAAATGACTATAATGTTTCCACGGTCATAGCTTACGATAAAATTGAAGAATTAAAATCATCAATAAATGCATTGTTCTCTGATAGCCAAATAGTACTTTTTTTAAGGAGCAAAAAAGTAAGGATTGCGATATATGCCGAAGAATCGCTTACCCTAGAGAAATTAACCGACGGGAATATCACTTCTTTAGTGCGCAACGATATTAAACTGAGTGATTGGTTAATTAAAACTGAAACATTTGAAATAAATGAGGAAATACAATCCGCGATTAGTGCAGATGATAAATCACCAAAAAAACTTATAGAGGCAAAATTTACGGAAATCGCATTTGCTGTACAGTTGGAAGCATGTAGATTAAGAGCTGTTGATTCGAGTAATAGACTTATTTTTACCTATTTGCCGACCTCTGTTAATTATAATTTACCATTTTTGGTTAATGGGAGTTTTTTAACAGATGCAGGACGACAGCAGTTGCATCAAGATGTGGTCTGGAATAATTGGTTATTCAAGGAAATCCCACTTCGATATTTTTCATGGATTGCAGAATTGGCTCATAAAGATAGCGCTTACAGACAAGATATTTTAGCCGTAATTCCTTCTAAACTTTCAGGAAATCAATTAAGTCGCAGTTTTAATGAGGGATTGGAAATTGCCCTGTCTACTATATCCTTTATCCCAAATAACGATGGAGATTTGCTCAAGATAGATGAAGCGATCTATGATAGATCGGCGATTACTCAGGTGATTGATTGTCAATTGTTAATTAATTTCATTAATGAGAATAGCGATGGAAATTTTACTACTTCGTCTTTTATACCACCATTAGAGCCTATAAGTTCGTTGATCAGTTTAGGTGTTTATACGTTTGATGTTGATCAATTCGAAGATTTTATTTCTTCTTCTTTTTTTGTAGACAATTTTACGGTGGAAGATAATATAGCACTTATCGATTTTTTTTTGTAAAAAAGATTAATATAGCCCAAAGTGGCTAATAAAGAGTAGTTTACAAGAACCGAAAATGCTATCGGTAACGATTTAGTAATGGTGCTTACTGCACTCGCTTTCATCTGATTACCTTGTAAATCATTACTGCAAATTTAATAAAAAAAGGGTTAAGTCGTAGCATACTTAACCCTTTTTCCGTTTTGAAATATTCGTAAAAAATCCCAGTTGAAAATAAATCTTCCCCAATATGGGGGCAACCTGTGATATTGGTTTCATTAATATTTCCAAGTTTTGGCAAATCAACGAAGATGTAATTCCGAAACAAATAGTGCTAATCTCTAAACGTTCTAAGCTATGGAAATCGTGTTGAACAAAATATTATCGGAAATTCAGCATCAGGAAGACAAGCTGTCTTCTCAAATGATGCAAACTGCGGATGAGGCTTATCAAATGACCTTATTCCTAAAGGAAATGCTGTTTACCATAAAGATGAAAGTCTTACAAACCGGATTTAAGGACGAACAGCAGGAAATCAATTTTTTCAAGAACATCAAACCGCAGATTTTAGGAAAACTTATTTATTACAATAAAGTATTCCGCATTGAAACTACCTGCCCAGTAAGTACCGGGAGAATACACCAAAGTTATTTTGAAAATCAACTGAAAATCCTCAAATCCGAATATAAGGAAAGTATATCCAACGAGGATTTTTACAGGTACTACCGTGCAGGCAGAACAGACCGTGACCACAGTTATTTCAAGCTCGGAAAAGTCAATTACCACGATGGTTTAAAGAGTGCCGTGTTTGAAATTGACCTTAGTTTTTCAACCTATTACGATAACAAAGTTGCCCATATTATAGCCAATGAATTACTTTATACTTTTTTGCTTACCAAAATAAACCCTGAAAAAAATCCCGATACCATTTTAATGAACGGGGATGCGAGCAAAGACATTTCGTGGACTAACTCGCAAAATGCACTTATTGAATTGATTTACGCCCTGTATGCTTCCAAATCTATTGCACACGGTAAAATAGGTATCAGAAAATTAGCATTGATTTTTCAAATCTTATTCCGAACGCCCTTGAACGATATACATCATTCTTTCCACCGAATGAAAACAAGGGCAGGCTCCCGGACGGTATTTTTAGACCAACTCAAAATTTCCCTCGAAGAATATATGGATAAAGACCTTTAGCTGTATCAGCATAGGTGTTTTAAAGCAGTACATTTTGTTTACTGCTTTTTGTTTGCCCATATCTGCCAATTGGCAAATGTTGGCAAAAGACTACCCGCAAAATATCCCAACCCCGCTAAAACCCTTATTAAACAAGGGTTTTTCTCATTGCAAAAAAAATCAAAAAAGTGCCAAACCAATGGGTACGCATTGGCAGACAAACACTGCCACACTTCTGAATTTTGTCCTGTGAATATTAAACAACAGTGCTATGAATATTATAACAGTTGACGAAGAAGTGTGGAAGCACCTCAACGAACGGTTGAAAGCCATTAGCGAATATATCCTCAAACTGGAAGATACAAGCTACGATAGTTTGTGGCTCAACAATCACGAAGTCTGCCAGTATCTCCACATCAGCGAAAAAACATTGTGGCGTATGCGCACCAATGGGCAGATAGCCTTTTCAAAAATGTACGGGCAGTATTACTATACGATTGGTGCTATCAAGGAAATGCTCAACGCTAACGCTGTGCAGACCACCGATGAATATGTAGAGCAGCTTATGGCGAAAGGCAAAAGCTATATCGAAAAAGGCAGAAAGCTGAAATCAGGTAATAATTAAAAGCGTACACGTATGAATATCGACAAAATGGAATTTGTGGCGTGGATGGAACGCATAATGGACAGGCTTGACATTCTCGGCAACCACATAGACGATTTACAAAAGAAGCGCAACAGCATAGACGGCGAGGAACTACTGGATAATCAGGACTTATTGCAAATGCTGAAAATAAGTAACCGTTCCCTGCAACGGTATCGCTCCATAGGCAAGCTCCCATATTATACCATTAGCGGAAAACTGTATTACAAACTGTCCGATGTGCATCAGTTCATCAGGGAAAGTTTTAACCCGCCCTTGCCCAAACTGGATGCCAATAAGTGACAAACACTGCCTTTGAGTGCCACATAACGCAAATCAGTGAAGGCTTCCTTTACATTCGACCGTAAAATTTTAAAATTTTCAGAATATGAGCGAAGAAACAACAAATAAACAGGAAATGCCCGAACAGCTTTCGGACATATTACTCGTACTGGATAAAGAGAAAATGAAAATCCAGGCGGTAAAGAGTATTGACGAAAACGGGAAAATGGAAACCGTGGAACCCACCAAGAAAAACCAAAACCAGTTTATGCGTGTGGACAAAAGCGGCGATTTCTTTTCCAACTTCTTTTCCAATTTTTTCAGCCAGTTAAAGAACCCTACAAACTTTACTTTCTTCAAAGTGCCTACCCCGGTTGCTGCTGAAAAAGCACAGGAACTCCAAAAGCACGTAGATAAGCCCACACCGGAGGGCGAAAAAGTGCTGAAAGAACACGAAGTGAAAGCAGAACCCCAACCCGATAAAAAACAAGAAAATCAAAATAATATGGCAACAGCACAAACAACAACGGAAACAAGCGAATACCGCTACAAGCCGGAGCAGATTGATTGGGACACAATGAAAAACCTCGGATTAAGCAAAGAGTATCTTGAAAAAAGAAACTTGCTTGACCCTTTGTTACGAGGTTACAAAACCAATGAACTTTTACCGATAGGTATTAACCTCGGTGGCTCTATCCTCCGCACAGATGCCCGCCTGTCTTTGCAGCAAGGCGAAGACGGCAATGTTATCGTAGCAATACACGGTATCAAAAAAGAACCTAACCTGCACTTTGAGTTTTTCGGTCACAAGTTTACCGATGAAGACAAGAAAAACCTGCTCGAAACGGGCAATATGGGGCGTGTGGTCAATCTCGTAAATTCCAAAACAGGCGACCTGATGCCGTCCATTATCAGCATTGATAGGCTGACCAATGATGTGATTGCGCTACGCACGGAGTTTATAAAAATCCCCGATGAAATTAAGGGTGTAAAGCTGAATGAGGAACAAAAGCAAACGCTGATGGAGGGCAAACCACTCTATTTAGAGGGTATGATTTCCTCGAAAGGAACGGAGTTTTCGGCAACCGTACAATTCAATGCGGACAAACGATATGTTGAGTTCCTGTTTGACAGGAGCAACAACAATCAGCAAGCGCAAACGAACCAACAGAACACCCAGCAAAGCCAACCCCAGGAAGCTCCAAGAACTTTCAGGGGCAAAGAACTGGATGATGAGCAGTACAACAAGTTCAAAGCCGGACAAACCATATATGTTGAACTGAAAGATAAAAAAGACCAACCGTATAAGGGCTATATCACTTTCGACAAAGATACCGGAAAGACCAATTTTGAGTTTCCCGGTCAGTATAAAGCAAGAGTAGAACCTGCCGAAAGCCATAAAACGCAGACTGCCGTCAATTCGGAGGGCAAAACCAACGAAGCGACCAAGAACGTCCAAGAACCTTTGAAGTCTGGGCAGCAAAGACCGAAAAATGAAAAGCAGCAGGAACAACAGGACAATAAGCCTGCAAAATCCAAAGGCAGAAAAATGTAATGTGATATGAAAACAATTATTGCAGAAAAACCAAGCGTAGCAAGAGAGATAGCCGGCTTGTTGGGCGCATCCGATAAAAAGGACGGCTACCTGACAGGTAACGGCTATTTTGTTACGTGGGCATTCGGTCATTTAATAGGACTGGGAATGCCCGAAGATTATGGCATTTCGGGATTTGATAAAGCATCCCTGCCGATATTGCCCAACCCGTTTTTATTGACCGTCCGCAAGGTCAAAAAAGATAAAGGATACATCGCCGATACTGGCGCATTAAAGCAACTGAAAGTCATTGAGCAACTTTTTAAGCAAAGCAACAGCATCATCGTTGCTACCGATGCAGGTCGTGAGGGCGAACTCATTTTCAGGTACATTTATGAATACCTGAAATGCAACAAGCCCTTTGAACGCCTTTGGATAAGTTCGCTTACCGAAAAGGCAATAAAACAGGGCTTCGACAACCTGAAAGATGGGGCAGCATTTGATGGGCTGTATCAGGCAGCACAAGGCAGAAGCCGTGCCGATTGGCTTGTGGGCATCAATGCTACGCAGGCATTGAGCATTGCCGCAGGCAGTGGAATTTATTCGCTCGGAAGAGTGCAAACGCCTACACTGGCTTTGATATGCAAACGTTACCTCGACAATAAGAATTTCACGGTAAAGAAATACTGGCAGATACAATTAACGCACAATAAAGCGCAGGTTGATTTCAAAAGTATTTCCGCAACCAAATGGGACGAAAAGCAGCTTGCCGATGATACCCTTAAAGCTATTCAGCGTGGCGCAACGGCAACCGTTACCTCGGTAGAAACCAAAAGCGTTACAGAACAACCGCCCTTGCTTTTTGACCTGACAGGCTTACAAAAAGAAGCCAACAAAAGGCTGAAATTATCTGCTGAAGCAACGCTCAATATTGCCCAAAGCCTGTACGAAAAGAAGTTTATCACGTACCCACGTACCGGAAGCAAATATATCCCTGAAGATATGTGGGCAGAAATTCCCAATCTTGTGCGGGCTTTGCAGAACCGTGAAGATTGCAAACAAGCCCTTGCCAAAATTAAATGGGGACGGTTCAACAAACGTATCGTGAATGACCTCCGTGTAACGGACCATCACGGTTTGTTGATTACGGACAAAGTACCGTCCGTACTTAATGCAGACGAAAACAAGATTTACAATATGATTGCGTTTCGATTGCTCGAAGCCATATCACAAGCCTGTGTCAAAGAAATAACCGATGTATCATTACAGGTATTGCATTACGACTTTACGGCAAAAGGCTGTAAAATTCAGGAAGCAGGTTGGCGTTCCATTAAGGGAAGTTTTACCGATGACGGCGAAGAGCCAGTGCAGGAACTACCCGAACTGAATAAAGGTGA
Organism: Sphingobacterium kitahiroshimense; assembly: GCF_025961315.1. NCBI lineage: Bacteria > Pseudomonadati > Bacteroidota > Sphingobacteriia > Sphingobacteriales > Sphingobacteriaceae > Sphingobacterium > Sphingobacterium kitahiroshimense. Next base: position 35,041 of record NZ_JAOQNK010000001.1, read on the forward strand.
GGAACTCAAAATAAAGGAAGCCACCGTTTTGGAAAAGCAGACCAAACCTCCAGTGCTTTATACCGAAGCCGGGCTTTTGTCCGCTATGGAAACCGCAGGGAAAGAAATCGAGAATGAGGAAGAACGTAAAGCCCTCAAAAATATCGGTATCGGTACGCCTGCAACAAGAGCCGCCATTATCGAAACCTTGTTTACCCGTAATTATATCCAACGGGATAAACGTTCCTTAATCCCTACGGAAAAAGGATTGCAGGTGTACGGGCTTGTCAAAGACCGGAAAATTGCAGACGTGGCAATGACCGCCGAATGGGAATTGGCATTGCAGAAAATCGAGAATAACGAAGCGGATGCCGGAACATTCCAAAAGGAAATGGAAACCTATGCCAAATCCATTACTGATGAACTGCTGCAAACATCAATTGCAAGCACCAACCAACCCAAACTGACCTGCCCTAAATGCAAAAATCAGCAACTCATTATCCGTGACAAGATTGTGAAATGCCCTGATGAGGCTTGTAACTGGGTGCAATTCCGCACCGTCTGCGGTGTACAAATCAGTATCGAAAATGTAACAAGCCTTGTAAATAAAGGCAAAACCTCTCTTATCAAAGGAATGACAAGCAAAGCCGGAAAGAAATTCGATGCTTACATCATTCTGAAAGAAAACGCTGAAAGCGCCTTTGAGTTTGAGAAAAACAAAAGCAGTAAACGCAATGGAAAATAAACCGTCAATCGTACCCAAAGAAATCAGAAACCTGATTTATACTATCCGGAGCAAACAGGTAATGTTGGATAGCGACCTCGCTGTTCTATATCAGGTAGAAACAAAGAACCTGAACAAAGCCGTTAAAAGGAATATTGAGCGATTTCCTGTATCATTCTGCTTTCAACTGACCGAAGAGGAAGTTGAAAACTTGAGGTTCCAAATTGGAACCTCAAGTTTAAACTACGGCGGCAGGCGTTATTTGCCCTATGTTTTTACCGAACAAGGCGTTGCAATGGCATCTGCCATACTTCGGTCTGATATAGCCGTTAAAATGAGTGTGGAAATAATGGAAGCCTTTGTAGAAATGCGGCGTATGCTCATTAGCAATGCTTCTTTGTTTCATCGTTTGGATAATATCGAATTAAAGCAACTGGAAGCAGACCAAAAATTTGAAGAGATTTTTAAGGCTTTGGAAAGCGACAAGCTGCACAGCGAAAAAGGCATTTTCTACAACGGGCAGGTATTTGATGCCTACGCCTTTGTTTCCGATATTATCCGAAGTGCCGAAAGCTCTATTATCCTGCTTGATAATTATGTGGATGATACGGTGCTTACTTTGTTGGGTAAGCGTAAGACTAATGTAACCGCTACAATCCTTACCAAAAGCATCAGCAATCAGTTACGGTTAGATTTACAACGCTACAATAGCCAATATCCTCCGATAGACATTGAAGTGTTTTCCGATGCCCACGACCGTTTTTTGATTATTGACCATACAGAACTCTACCACATAGGAGCATCACTCAAAGACCTGGGCAAAAAATGGTTTGCCTTTTCACGAATGGATATTGAAGTCGGCAGGATGCTTCAAATCCTAAATAAGCGATAAAACAAGTCCTCCGAATTTTTGGAGGGCTTGTTTAGTAGTATTTCTTCTTTAGCCATAAACTTGCTCTTACTAATAATATCAGTACTGGAACTTCTACCAATGGTCCAATAACGCCTACAAATGCCTGTGGGGAATGAATACCGAAAACCGCTATTGCTACGGCTATTGCCAATTCAAAATTGTTTCCTGTGGCTGTAAATGCGATTGATGCGTTTTTGTCGTAAGGAACTTTTAGGGATTTATTGAAAAAGAAGCTGACGAAAAACATCAGTACAAAATAGATTACTAACGGTATGGCTACTTTTACCACATCCATTGGCAACTCTAATATTTTATCGCCTTTTAAACTGAACATTAATACGATTGTAAACAGTAAAGCATATAATGTAATGGGCGATATTCTCGGTACAAATTTCCTGTTATACCATTCTATACCTTTTGATTTTACCAATGCGTAACGGCTTATAAAACCTGCTAAGAAAGGAATACCTAAGTATATCAATACGCTTTCTGTAACATCTTTCATTGATACGCTTACATTGAAATTTGCCAATCCTAATTTGCTTGGTAATACATTGATGAACAGCCAAACTAAGAAGCTATAAGAAAGTACCTGAAAGATGCTGTTTAAGGCAACTAACATCGCTGTATATTCTCTGTTTGCCTTAGCTAAATCGCTCCATACGATTACCATTGCGATACATCTTGCCAATCCTATCAATATCAAGCCTGTCATATAATCGGGTTCATTTCGTAAAAACAAAACGGCTAATCCGAACATCAGCAATGTACCGATAACCCAATTGAGCAATAAGGATATACCGATTACTTTTTTATCCTTAAACGCTTGGGGTAATAATGAATAATCAACCTTTGCCAATGGCGGGTACATCATCAGTATTAAACCTATTGCCAATGGAATATTTGTAGTGCCAACGGATAAAGTATTTGTAATTCTTGAAATGCCTGGAAAGAAATGCCCTAAACCTATACCCACTGCCATTGCAAGGAATATCCATAAGGTTAAGTATCTGTCTAAGAATTTTAGTTTTGGTTGCATTGCTTGGCTAATTTGTAAGTTCTTTATATTGGTTTGATGTCAATAAGTTTTCTAATTCGGTAATGTCTTTGATTTCTATTTTTATCAACCAACCCTTTTCAAAAGGTGCTGAATTGATTAATGTTGGTTCTTGTAATAGTTGCTTATTGGTTTCAATGATTTTACCCGATACAGGCATAAATAAATCACTGACCGTTTTAACCGCTTCAACAGAGCCAAATACTTCGTCCTGCTGAAAACTATATCCAACATTGGGTAAGTCTGCATATACGATTTCGCCCAATTCACTTTGTGCAAATTCTGTTATTCCTATTGTACCTATGTTTTCTTGTACGCTTATCCACGTATGTTCTTTTGAATATTTTACATCGTTTGGAAATTCCATTTTTCTGATTTTTTAGATTAATAACCTCTCCTTAAATTTTCTGCGTATTCGTTTGGCAATGGGCTTTCTTCAACTGCTTTTGCTGCTTTTTCAATATCATAATCAAAGCGTATAAATTCTACACTGATACTGTCTTTATCCAATACAGAACTATCTTCATTGATTGTAAGCATTACATAACCACCTCTTACATCGCTGTCTTTTGGTTTACCTACCGAACCTATATTTATGGCGTGTCTGAAATGATTTTGTCCGTTAATACCGGAATTTAAAATACGGTGGTATGGCTTGTGTGTATGCCCAAAACACATAATGTCTGCGTCTGCTTGTTCCATTATCCTAAGCATACTTTTTTCTTCCCTATCCTCAAATAAATATTCATTTATTTTTCTTGGACTTCCGTGTACCAATAGTAAATTGAGCTTATCCTCGTTCAACTGAAATTCTACTTTGATATGTGCCGGAAGTGTACGCAAATAGGCTCTTTCTTCATCTTTCATAATAGAATTTGTAAAGGAAATAGATATGCTGCCGTTGTCCTTTTCGGGTTCGGTTTTGTATGCACATCCGCAATCGTTGCTCATACGTCCAATGCCAAAATCATAATTCCCTGCAATGGTTGGTATTTTTCTTTTACGGATTTCGTTTACTACTTCGTTTGCCCAAATATTATAACCTACCAAATCGCCTAAGCAATAAATACTATCGGGATTTCTTTTTTCTACATCTTCAAAGAATGCTTCTAATGCAGGTAGATTGGCGTGAATGTCGCTGAATAATGCAATTTTCATTTTATTGATTTTTATATGATAGTTTAGTTTAACAACATCCCGAATTAGACGTACAGCAAGCATCTTTTAATTCTGCCAAGTTTACTTTTTGTTTTTCCGCAGGAATGCCGCAGGCATCACTTGCCAGGCAAGCAGTCTGTTTGTTTTTTAGTACAAAATGGTTTCCGTTGAAATCCAAATCGTATTTACCAACTGTTTCGCTTTGGTATTCTACCTCTATCTCGGCATCTTCGATACCCAGTTTTTCTTCAGATAGTTTGATGATATTTAATAATTTGGTTGGCTTTAATCTGTGTTCAAAATCGTTGGCATTCCATAATTGGAAATTGATAACTTTTTCGTTTCTGATAGTTCCACCACAATCAATGAAGTGTTTTGTAATAACGCCTACCTCTGTAACGTGGAAATGTTCCGGTACAAATGTTCCGTTCTCTACTTGAAATTCAACATTATCTAATGCTGGTAAGATTTCTTTGATTTTTGATAGTTTCATTGTTTTTTATTTAATTGTTATATTGCTTTATTGCGATTAATACGTTTAAAAAAATGCTTAACAGCATTTATCAACTCCTACATTATCTACAAAGAACATATTGAGTTCATTTTTTAGTTTCTGCCAAACATTTTCATCAATGCAGTAACATACACTGGTTCCCTCGATGCTTCCTTTGATAATGCCAATGTTTTTCAGTTCTTTCAAATGTTGTGAAATGGTAGCCTGTGCCAATCCTAATTCTTCCACCAAGTCATTACAAATGCAAGCATTTTGCCTAACAATATATTGCAGGATAGCTATACGGGCAGGATGAGCCAGTGCCTTTAAAGAGGTTGCTAAACTGTTTTGCTGTTCTGTAAATATTTCAGTTTTTGTTACGCCCATTTTATCTGTAATTGTGTATCGCAATATTACGATAAATATTTAAACCACAAAAATAGTTTGTGAAAAAACATATATCCAAGCACCAATTCTGTACAAATTATCATTTCAAATTTCTATTGTAAATAGCCAAATCCTGCCTTTCAAAGCCAAACCCTACAACATTATCAGAGGCATTTGCTCCTGCTTATAATTTTAGGATTTAAGTAAAATTCTAAACAAAATAAAGTATGGATGTACAGCAAAAAGACCTGTCGTATTTCAGATTACGACTGCAAGAATTATTAAACAGCAGCTTTCCCGAAAAGGCGCACGACCAAAAATTTATTGACCAACGGTCTTCGTGGGCTGCCAATGCTTATGAGGAGGCTTTCCGTTCGGGAAACGCCGTTGAGCAATGCAACGAAATAGCCAACTACATACTTTTTGAGGGCTTGCACTTCTCCAAGTTCGACACGGTTTTCAAAGTGGTATGCAATGAATTTGATACTATAATGGCAGACGAGGAACTGCGACCGTTCGCCCTTAAAATGTTTCCCGTTTGTGAGCCTGTTTTCGCAGGATATGAATTAACCGATGATTTCGCCTACGGGTATGAGTTTGATTTACTCTATACCGAACTGACCGGAACCATCTCAATATGGATTGAGGAAAATGGGCTTCAGTAAGCGGTTCCATCTCCAACAGAATATTGATGCCCTGCGAATTGTTTTTAAATTGGAAAAGGAGAAACGGCAAGCCACCGTAGGCGAAAGACTGCTAATGATGCGATACAGCGGATTTGGCGGTCTTAAATTCGTTCTGAACCCCGTAGAAAACGAAATAGACATCAATCATTGGAGAAAAACAGAACACGACCTTTTTCCACTCACGCAGGAACTCCACCAACTGCTCAAAGAAAATTCCGAAGACGATAAGCAATACCGCAGGTATGTGGACAGTATGAAAAGTTCCGTACTTACGGCTTTTTATACACCGCCAAAGGTTATAGATGCCATTTCATCCGCCTTGCGGGATAATGGTCTGCACATTGACAAATTCCTCGAACCCTCCGCAGGTATCGGTTCATTCATTCAATCCTTTTCAGAAAACCCAAAAACCAGTGTTACCGCTTATGAAAAGGACTTGCTTACAGGAAAGATTTTAAAGCATCTTTACCCCGAAAGCAATATCCGTATAAACGGTTTTGAGGAAATCCCCGAAAGGGAACAAAACAGCTATGATGTAATTACCAGTAATATACCTTTTGGCGATACCTCTGTATTTGATTTGTCCTTTTCCCGAAGCAGCAGCGATGCCAAAGTACAGGCTGCTCGAAGCATACATAATTACTTTTTCCTGAAAGGTGCAGATATGCTGCGTGAGGGCGGATTATTGGCTTATATCACTTCGCAGGGCATTCTGAACAGTCCTAAAAATGAACCCATACGCAGGGCGTTAATGCAGAATAATAATTTGGTTTCGGTTGTAAGATTACCCAACAACCTGTTTACGGAATATGCAGGTACGGAAGTCGGAAGCGACCTGATTATCCTGCAAAAGAATACGGCAAAAGAAAATCTGACCGACAGGGAAGATCTGTTTTGCCAAAGCAAGCCATCCGAATACAATACGCCGGGCAATGCGCTCTTTCAGGACAATACAAGAATTATCCATACCGACCAAAAATTAGATACCGACCCATACGGGCAACCCGCCTTAATCTACACGCATAAAGACGGTGTTGAGGGCATTGCCAAAGATTTGAAGCAAATGCTTTCCGAAGATTTTGGAAAGCACCTAAATTTGAACTTATACAAAGGCGAACGGAACGATGAGCCTGTGATACAAATTCCGATTGAACCAAAGGTTACACCTCCGGTTATCGACCCTGTAATCATTCAGCAAAAGCCGCAATTTGTAACAACTCCGGTAGTCCATCAGGAAAGCCCGCAGGAATTAAAGCAACTAAGCATTTTTGACCTGTTTGAAAGTGTGGGCGAACCTGTAATGGTTCTTGCTCCGCCTAAAAGAACTACCCAAACCAAAAGGCAAAGCAATAAAAAAAGAAGAGGCACAATAGGTCGTCAGCCCGACCTGTTCAGCAGTGCAAGGCAGCAACCTTATACGCCGCTAAAATCCAATGGTGCTGCTAATGGAACCAATCAGGTTAACGGCAAAAAACAGGAAGCTATCGGCGACCTGTTTTCACAAATAAACGGTAATGGCCAGTCTGATAAGACAGCCATTACCGCTATCAATATTAATGCTATTCCTGAACCTGCCCCGTATAGAGGTGAACTGCAATCATTCCACCGTAACGATTGTCTTGTGGTGGATAATGGTTGGGTAGGTTATCTGCAAGAGGTGGAAAAGGAAGACAAAAAAGCAATCTTTCATCCATTGCAATTGCCGACCTCACAGAAAGCAAGAGCCGAAGCCTACATAGCCGTAAGGGACAGTTATATCAACCTGTACCAAAAAGAAGCTGAAAAGCAGACCGAACACAAGGAAGAACGGGAAGCCCTGAACCTCCTGTACGATGGCTTTGTCAAAAAATATGGCAATCTAAATGCTGCCGACAATGCCAAGCTGATAAAGACGGACAGCGCAGGCAAAGAAATTCCTTATCTGGAGCGTATCATTGGCGGCGTAATCCACAAAGCGGATATTTTCAGTCGTCCCGTTAGCTTTTCTACCACCACATTAGCAACCGATAATCCCGAAGAGGCTTTAACCGCCTCGCTAAACAAGTACGGAAACGTGGATTTGGACTTTATGTCCGAAATCAGCAGCCTGCCTGCCGATACCCTGAAAGAAGCCCTGCACGGGCGGTTGTTCTACAATCCGCTACAACAGGAATACGAAATAGCCGAACGGTGGATTGCAGGCAACGTAGTTGAGAAAGCCGATGAAGTAAGAGCTTATCTTGAAAACAATCCCGATGATACCGAAGCCAAAGAAAGCCTTACCGCTTTAGAGGAAGCCCGACCAAAACGTATCGAATTTGAGGAATTGGATTTTAACCTCGGCGAACGATGGATGCCTACCGGAATTTATGCCCGTTTCGCTTCGCACCTGTTCGATGCGGATGTACTGGTTCATTATTCCGAAAGCTCCGACGACTTTTCCGTGAAGTGTCATCAGGGCAATATGCACATTTGGGAAAAATATGCCGTCAAAGCGGAAAGCCGCACGTTTGACGGTATTGCCCTGCTCAAACACGCCCTTGTCAATACCACACCTGATATTACCAAAAAAGTAATGGTTGGCGACCAAGAAGTTAAAGTACGGGATATGGAAGCCATACAAATGGCGAATACCAAGATTGATGAAATCCGTACCGCCTTTACCGACTGGCTACACGCACAAAATGATGAGTTTAAAAACAGGCTGACCGACCAGTACAACGATACGTTTAACTGTTTCGTTCGCCCGAACTATGACGGAAGTCATCAGGAATTTCCGGGATTAGACCGTAAGGGAGCAGGCATTGAAGACCTGTATTCAAGCCAAAAGGACACCGTTTGGATGATAAAGCTGAACAACGGTGCTATCTGCGACCACGAAGTAGGCGCAGGAAAAACACTGATAATGTGTACCGCAGCACAGGAAATGAAGCGTTTGGGATTAGCCCATAAGCCGATGATTATAGGGCTGAAAGCGAACATACCTGCCATTGCTGAAGACTACCGCAAAGCCTATCCACACGCTAAAATCCTTTATCCAGGTATTGACGATTTTACGCCAAAGAAACGCCTGCGGATTTTCGGGGATATTAAAAATAATGATTGGGATTGTGTGATACTTACGCACGACCAGTTCGGAATGATACCGCAGTCGCCCGAAATACAAAAGGAAATTCTCGAAATAGAATTAGACAGCGTTGAACGTAACCTCGATGCACTGAAATCGCAGGGCAAAGAAGTGACAAGGGGAATGCTCGCAGGGGTAATCAAACGGAAAGAAAATCTTGAAGTAAAGCTGAAAACGCTGCAACACGATATTGAAAACCGCAAAGATGATATTGTGGACTTTAAGATGATGGGCATAGACCATTTGTTTGTGGACGAAAGCCACCAGTTCAAAAACCTGATGTTCAACACCCGTCATACACGGGTTGCCGGACTGGGGAACGTGGACGGCAGCCAAAAGGCACTGAACCTGCTTTTTGCAATCCGCACCATTCAGGAGCGTACCAATGCGGATATGGGGGCAACCTTTCTTTCGGGTACAACTATCAGCAATTCATTAACGGAGCTGTACCTGCTGTTTAAATACCTGCGCCCCCGTGCACTGGAAAAACAGGGCATTCATTCTTTTGATGCGTGGGCAGCTATCTATGCAAGGAAAACGACCGATTATGAATTTTCGGTAGCTAACAATATTGTCGCTAAAGAACGTTTCCGCTACTTTATCAAAGTGCCGGAACTGGCGCAGTTCTATTCTGAAATCACGGATTACAGAACGGCAAAGGATATTGGTATAGACCGCCCCAACAAGAACGAGGTATTGTACAATATACCGCCAACACCCGACCAAGAAGCCTTTATACAAAGCCTGATGCAGTTTGCCAAAACGGGCGATGCAACTTTGCTCGGTAGAGAACCTTTATCGCAAAGGGAAGAAAAAGCAAAGATGCTCATTGCTACGGACTACGCCCGTAAGATGTCGCTCGATATGCGTATGGTAAGTGGTATCTACGACGACCATCCCGACAACAAGGCTTCGCATTGTGCCGCAAACATTGCCAAGTATTACAACCAGTTCAACGCACAGAAAGGAACACAGTTCGTTTTCTCTGATTTGGGAACCTACAAGCCGGGCGAATGGAATGTGTACTCCGAAATCAAACGCAAGCTCGTGGAAGACCACGGCATACCTGCACACGAAGTCCGGTTTATTCAGGAAGCGAAAAATGATAAGCAACGCAGGGAACTTATCAACGGGATGAATGAGGGTAAAATCCGTGTACTGTTCGGTTCTACAAGTATGCTCGGAACTGGCGTAAACGCACAGAAAAGAGCCGTTGCCGTTCATCATTTAGATACGCCGTGGCGACCGTCTGACCTTGCCCAAAGGGACGGGCGGGCAATCCGTAAAGGCAACGAGATTGCCAAATTCTTTGCCGATAATAAAGTGGCTGTGATTATCTATGCCGTTGAAAAATCGTTGGATAGCTACAAATTCAACCTGCTGTACAATAAGCAGCTTTTCATCGACCAGTTAAAGACCAACAACCTGACCAAAAGAACGATTGACGAGGGAAGTATGGACGAAAAATCGGGAATGAACTTTTCGGAATACGTGGCAATACTGTCGGGAAATACAGACCTGTTGGATAAAGCCAAACTGGAAAAACAGATTGCCGGACTGGAAAGCGAAAAGCAGGCGTTCAACCGTTCTAAATCCAGTGCCAAATTTAAGGTGCAGGATTATACAGAAATGTTGCAAAGCACTCAATCCCGTTTGAACCGGATGAGTACCGACTGGGAAAACTTACAGCAACGCCTGCAAAAGCGTTCGGACGGTACAATAGAAAATCCTGTGTTGTTGGATGGTTTGCCGCCTAATGCAAATCCGAAACAAATCGGTGCGAAGCTGAACGAGATTGCGGACAAAGCCCGCACCGCAGGTCAGTATGAAGAGATAGGCAGCTTGTATGGCTTTACGTTGTTGGTAAAAACAGAAATGTCAGAAAAAGAAGGTGCGGATATTCGGGTAAACCGATTTTTAGTGCAGGGCGAAGGAAATATCAAATACACCTACAATAACGGCTTAATGGCAAAAGACCCCGAAACTGCTGCAATGAATTTTCTAAGGGCTTTGGAAAAATTGCCGGGCTTTGTGAAGCAGGAACAGGAGAAAATTGCTGAAATACAAAAAGACCTGCCTATACTTCAGGAAGTGGTTAACGGTACTTGGTCTAAGGAAAGCCGATTGAGTGAGCTTAAAACGGAACTGGCTGCCGTAGAAAGAAAGATACAGCTATCCATTACACCGGAAACCAAACAAGATGTTCCGGAGCAGGCAGAAAAGCAGAACGAAGCCCCAAAGGTTCAGGAAAGCATTATACGGACAAAAGGTATTCATTTGCCTCGTGGCGTATTGTAATGCTTGTTTACTTTTCGTCCTGTTCGTCCATTTTCTTTATCAGGGCTTCACACAAGCTGTCAAGGAATTTTGTTCGGTTCATCTTTCTGGCTTTTAATTCCATAAACGTGTGGTAAAAATCGCCTAATTCAATATTAAAGGCAGTTTCAAATGTTTTGGCAATCAATTTTATATCGGCATTTCCGTTGTTGAATACCCCTTGTGCATAGAGGGCATATATCAACTCGGTCAATGCCGTTTTGCTTGCTGTCCAATTAAGTGTAGAATTGTCTGATATTTTTTTATGATTGCTGTTTAGCTGGTCTTCGATATACACCTGTATCAAATCATTGGCAATTATCTTGGCTACTTTATAATCGTGCGAAGTAGAAAAACGATGGTCTGCCTCAAAATAAAAAGTGTCCAACCATAACCTTATATCATGCTTTCCACGTACAAAAAACTTCTCATCAACGAAAGAATTATTGCTGCGGTAATATTTGTAAAAATCAAGGTTATTGTCAAAGAACCTTTTTAGCTTTTTCAGTTCTTTGTTCAGGAACTTTTTTATTTGTTTTTCTCCGTAAGGCTTTTTTGTTTCGATTTTATAAACGGCGTTGTAGTAAATCAGCTTTGAAACAATAGTGGGCTTCAGAAATTTGAAAAAGCGAATTTCCTCATTCAAATTTTTAAACCCTCTTTTTAAAACATACTCTTTCACTTCGGATAAACAATTAACAATTAGGTCTATAACCGCTTCTATCCGTTGTAGCGGGCAATCGGCTTCTATCTCCAATTCGTTGATTGCCGTTTCCAGTTTATATAACGTTTCATTATAAAATTTCTCCATGCGGTTATTTTAGGATATTAATGTTTGGATTGCTAATAGAAAAAAATATGTAGGCATTATCCCGGCTCTCATTTATACCCTGTGTTTAACGAGGTAAAAGAATAATCAGGCATCATCTGCCTGCATATTTGAAATGTATGCTTATTCAGTTTGCTTATAGGTTGGTTTAAGCACCATATCGGTTTTTATATATTTATAAGTCAGCGGTATGTTCGCTTATAAAAACTAATTTTTAAGACATCCAATAAAAAACTTGCAGCGACAACAACGGCAAGTATGCCCAATATTAAAACCAATGAAACAGGGGTCATTAAAACGCCGAAAAGTGCAAGGACAATTGACACCACAATATTGCCCAGCGTTACAGCTATTACTAAACGGCTTGGCAGGAAAGACCAAAAATGCTCTCGTACACGGGGCATGTAAATTGTTGCCTGTGCAGAAAAAATCAGGTATAAGAACATTAACGTCTGAATTTGTGGAAACGGAAGTTTCAATATTTTGAGGGCAACCCAAAGGAGGGCAAATGCTATAACAAGCCAGCCCGCAGCAAGGATGCCGGAAAGTTTGGAAATTGATTTAACGTCCCATTGTTCCAGTTTTGGCGAAACCAATGCCCGGTCTGTTCCAAGTGTAATAGTAACAAGGTCATTAAATACGACGATGAGTACAATTAGGCTTAACGGAACAACAAAATCCCCGGTTGCGATATATCCGAATGTTAGGAGAACCGCAAGTTCTACCGTTCTCGTAATCTTAGTAATTGTCCATGTCATCATCCTGCGGTACACCCGCCGCCCGCCATGAACTATCTTAACTATGTCCTGAAGACCGGGGTCAGTCAAAACTACTTTTGCGGAGGCTTTGGCTACATCAGTGGCGGAACTGACAGCAATACCTACTTCTGCTTGTTTGAGTGCGGGAGCATCGTTGATGCCGTCCCCCGTCATACCTACCGTTAAATCCAGCTTTTGAAGTGCCTGTATGATTTGATATTTTTCTTCGGGATAGACGTTGGCTATTCCCTCATAGTCGAGCGGAGCCTTTAGCGCATCAGACAAATCGGCAATCCGTTCCCCTATATTTAATTTTTGGGCGATAATCTTTGCTGTTGCAGGTGTATCACCTGTAATCATTAAAAGGCGAATGCCCAAATTCTTAATGGCTCGCACTAATTCGGGCGCATCTTCTCTTGGAAGGTCAGCAAGAGTTATCAATCCACGCACCGATACATTATCTTCAACGCCTGCTGCAATGGCTAAAACCCTTCCACCATTGGCTGCCATTTCCGCAACCTTATCTTTAAATTGAGGCACAGCACCCGCATACTGTTCCATGACAAAGGGAGAACCCAATATTACCCTCTCCATTTTACCATTTTGGCGTATATAGGCTTCTGAACACTTTTTTACCGGATTAAAGGGTATATATTGCTCACGTATAAACGGGGGCAGGGAGCGTTTTTCTACTTCCTGTAATATGGCTATGTCAATGGGATTCTGTGAAGAATTATCCGTAGTGGTCGCAGCGTAAGCAAGTAATTCTTCTTCACTGTTTCCTGAAAAAGATATGATAGAGGAAATTAAAGGTTTATTCTGTGTCAGCGTTCCGGTTTTATCTATGCAAAGAACCTGCATTGTTGCGGCTTCCTGAATGGCAGTTAAACCCGTAACCAAAACCCCTTCCTTTGCTAACACACGGGCTTCTACTGCATTGGCAACAGTAAAACTTGCGGGCATAGATACAGGTACGGTTGCGATAACCAATACTACAAGGAACGGTAAAAGAGGCAGTATAGCATAACCATTGACAAGAGCAGCAACCAAGAGTAAAGCAGCCAGTATAACATCAATTATCGCAAGATAACGGACTACTGTAAACAAGAGTTTTTGAAGGTGTCCGGGAGCGGATGCGGTTTTTACCAATTCCGCAGTTTTACCAAAGAAGCTGCGTGACCCTGTTGCAGTAACAATGGCAATAGCTTCACCTGTCCGGACTATGGAACCGGAATAAATGATTTCTTTTTCCGAACGAGCTACCAATTCGGATTCTCCGGTTACGGCAGATTGGTCAATTTCAATATTTCCTCTTTCAATGGTGCAATCTGCTGGTATAATATCACCTGTTTTAAGGTGAATATAATCTTTTGGAACAAGTTCTCTCGCAGTAAGAAATTGCCAAATTCCATTACGAAGCACACGCACGGTAACTTGTAAATGTTGTTTCAAAAAGCCGACTACTTTCTGCGCTCTGCGCTCCTGTGTTTCGCCGACAATAGCACTGAAAAGTAACAATACTGCAATCACAGAAGCCTGAAGTATTTTATCCATAACAACTTCTAATATCAGGGCGGCTTCAAGTATCCACGGAATAGGGCTCCAAAGACGTTTTAAAACGCCTAAAAATGGATGTATCGCTTCTTCTGCTATTTCGTTATATCCAAACTCGTCTAAAGCAGCCTTAACTTCTGCATCATTAAGACCCGTACTAATTGTTGCCGTTTCTATATCCGCAGAACCATTTTGATTTTGAAAATTTCCAGATTGTTCTTGCATAATTTTATAGCTTTTTGTGTTAAATATTTGGTGTAGCTAAGGGAAAATCAACACTATTGTTCCTGCTACGATTAGCACTGCTCCAACTGCCGTTTTAAGGGTCAGGGCTTCACCTAAAAAGAGTACAGACAATATAATGGTTAGTGCCACGCTTAATTTGTCAATAGGTGCTACCTGCGATACTTTGCCCAACTGTAATGCTTTAAAATAAAATATCCACGACAAGCCTGTTGCAACACCGGATATGACTAAGAACAAAATATTTTGTTTGGACAAATCGGTTATTCCTTTGGCTTCTTTTCGGGCAAACACAATTCCCCAGGCTACCATTAGAATAACAATAGTTCGTATGGCTGTTGCCAAATCGGAGTTTACGCCTTTAATACCAACTTTGGCAAATATGGCTGTTAAAGAAGCAAACAGGGCTGAAAGTAAAGCATATATCCACCACATATCTATAAGGTATTTTTGAAAATTTTATTTTTAAACCGATTGTAAACCCAAGCGAAAAGACAACCCAATATTAGCCCAAGCACGAGCGGCACTAAAACATCAGTAGGGTAATGAACTCCTAAATAAATCCTGCTGTAAGCGACAAATACAGCCCAAGAAAACAATACATAGGGCAACCATTTTATTTTGTCTTTAACCACGATGGTTAAATAAGTTGCTAATGAAAAAACATTGAGCGTATGCGCAGAAACAAACCCGTAATTGCCACCCCTATAATTATTGACGTAGTGAAGCAGGTTTTCTAAACCAGGTTCATGGCTCGGTCTAAAGCGCATTACCAATGGTCTTATAACCGATGCCGCCAATTGGTCGCTTGCCGTAATAAGTGGCAGGATTAATAAGATTATCCACCAGCTTTGTTTTTTGTACTTATAAATGATAAGTATAAGTAACAAAGCATAGAAAGGCAGCCAACTCAACTTCCCGCTTGCAAACCACATTACGCTATCCAAGACAGGGGTATTGTGCTTGTTGATTTCGAGAAGCAATTTTATATCCAAATATTTCAAAAATTCTATCATAATGTTATCATGTTATAATTGTATTTATGGTTAAAGAACTTATTTACGATTATTGCTATAAGGCTGCCGATTATAGCAGAACCGATTATATCACTTACATAGTGTACTCCTAATACTACCCGTGAATAGGCTACGGCAAGTACCCATAACCATATCAGAATATTCAGAAAGATTTTTTCACTAAATAAAAGAGTGAAGGACATTGCAATAACAAAAGCATCGGCAGTATGACCGGACGGGAAAGACGGGCTACCACCCGATGTAAGTTTCATGATAAGAGGGTCATGTACATAAGGTCGCTCCCTGTTAATGGTGAATTTTAATAAGGTTACAACAATGGTATTCGCTGCTAAAGCCGTTACCAATTGTACAGCCTTCATTTTTAAAGATTTTCTACTTATATACAGTGCAATACTCAATACCAATAGCGCAATCACAACCGCCGTAACGTATGCAGTATCGGTAATGAAGATGAAAAGATTATCCAGTGGTTTTATCCGGTACTGGTTTACCCATTCGACCATGTGTCTGTCAATCCTGGATAGCTTCTGAATGTCCATTTTGAGCAATGTTATTTGTTTAATAAAATATCCGACAAAACATTGCCATCGGTTCCGTTTGGATAACTGATATTTAAAATATCTGAAATGGTAGGTGCTATATCTGTAATGGGAACCTTTTGTCCAGAAGACCCTGCTTTTACTTTCCACCCGTACCATATTAACGGAACGTGGGTATCGTAGGAATAGCCTGTGCCATGTGTGGTTCCTCCGGCTCCGGCATAATCAGCATCAAACCAGCCGGGAAGCAATTGAATTATTACATCTCCTGAACGTAGTGGGTGAACTCCCTTTTTAAGAGCAGTAACATAGTAGTTGTCGGTAATTAATGGTAGTTCATTGCTTGCGTACACTTTATACACCCCATCCATTTTTTGCAAGAGCGCAATACAGGCATTTGTTACTACCTCCTTATTAACCCTCTTTTCTTCAATTAGTGTATTGTTTAAATACAACTGGAGGTTTTCATAATCTAAAATCCATTTTCCCTCTCCGAATAAGTCCGAAAGCTGTTTGTTCAACTCTTTCTTAATACCCTTGCTCTTAAATATTCCGGCAGGAACGTTCATAGATTGCATATATGCAGGAGTTTCGACCGCACCGTGGTCGGCTGTGAGAAACAGCAGCACATTTTCTGTACCGATGTATTGTTCAATAAAAGCAAGCAGGCGTTCTATTTCCTTATCCAATCTCGCATAAGTGTCCTGTACCTCGATAGACTGAATGCCGAATTGATGACCTACATAATCGGTGGAAGAAAAGCTGACCGCAAGAAAATCCGTATTCTGACCTTTGCCTAAGTTCTCGGCTTTAATTGCTGCTATGGCAAAGTCGAGGGTCATTGTATTGCCAAACGGCGTTTTCTTTAGTAGCTCATATCCGTTGGTTTCTTTTAGTGCTGGCAAATCATGCGGAAAGCGGCTTTCCGTTTCTCCTTTATAGGCATTCCGGTAAAATGCTCCATTTGGCAAACCGTTAGTATAGGTACCAATGTCGTATAAGGTAGTCCACGGTTTTGACAGGTAATTATCAGCTAATTTTTGCCCATTGAAATCCTTTACCCATTTAGGTAAATCGTTCATGTAATAATTGCTTGTAACCCAATTTCCGGTTTGACTGTCATACCAATAAGCAGCATTGGGAATATGCCCTGCGGGTAGAATGCTCCCCCTGTCTTTTAAGGCAATTCCAATTACTTTAGATTTTTTGTTAGTAGAAAGCCTCAACTCGTCCGTAACAGTGGTGCTTAGCAATCTTCGTGGCGACATTTGATTTTCCTTGCCAGTCCCTCCAACGCCCTGCACCGTGTTGTCTTCTGTTACATATACACTTTCGTTTACGGCTCTTTCAAACCAATCATTGGCTACTATTCCATTATTTGCAGGCGTTGCGCCCGTATATATTGCCGCATGTCCTGGTGCTGTGAAAGTGGGGATGTAAGGATATTCGGCGTTCCTAAACAGAAAGCCGTTCTTTAGGAATTTAGCAAAGCCGTTTGTATTGAATTTATCATTGTAGCGAAACAGGTAATCGTAACGCATTTGGTCAACTACAATACCAATAACGAGTTTGGGTTTATCAGGCTGCTTACTGACTTGCTGTGCATTGCTAAATAATGATAGCAACATTGCACTAATTGACAAAATCCACTTTTTGCGACTGTTCATGAATGCTTTGATTAACATAGTGAGGTTTAATTTAATTCTACGTGGTAATTATGTGAATTGTGTTTGTTCCATTTATAGCGATGTGTCCAGTAAGAAATTTTTGTACATAATATGCCAATCCCAGCGGCAACTATTACATCACTTATATAATGCTTATTGTTTATTACACGAAGCGCACCAACGGTAGATGCTAATCCATAAGATACATAGGGAACCCATTTATAGCGATAACCATATTCTTCAGATAACATTACTGCGCCCGCAAATGCCTCTGCGGTATGACCGGAAGGGAACGAAGTATGCGCACTTCCGTCAGGACGCAAAGTATGTGAGGTGGTTTTTAATGCCGTAACCGCAGCCATCATCAACAATTCGCTCTTTAGTAAAATGACGGAGCGGTTTACCGGTTCAGTTTTGGGCTTCATGCCAAATGCCTCAAAGCCGTAGGTCAGTAAAAGAGGTGAAAACTGTAAATAATCATCAAGCCTTGTTCTGAAATGTGGGATATGCTCATTCCGTTCTTCTACTATTTCGTTCTTAATGGATTCACGACCGGCTCCATTTACAGCAAAGCCAATCCCCACAAGGCTTACAGGAATGATAAGCTGTTTAAAGGTGTACCTCAATGATTTTACTTTAAACGTGCTGTTGGCATTCGCTAATGTGCTGTCAGCATTTTGTGCTAAGGCTGCTGTTCCGCAAATACAGGTAAACAACAAGAACAGGTATCTTTTTAAAGATTTAGTAATCATAATTCCTGTTTGTTCTTTTTTCTTGAATAGATGATTCGTATAAAAGTCGGGAATACGAAAAGCAGTAACGGAATGCCCGTAACAAAGCCCCCGATAACAGCGATTGCCAAAGCCTGCTGCATCTGCGCTCCCATGCCAATACCAAGAGCCAATGGCATAAGTGCTAAAATGGCTCCGATAGCTGTCATTAACTTAGGTCGTATTCTAAGTGCTAAAGCATAGTTTACAGATTTGTTCACATCGCCACCGGATATGTGCATGTTGTACCTAAACTGATTGACCGTGAATATGGCATTTTCAGCAATGATGCCCACAATCATAATAATGCCTGTATAGCTACTTACATTCAGTGGAATGTGGGTAACGTACAAAGCGAACAAACATCCCGGAATACCTAATATTGAAATGCCAAGTATCAGAAAAGAAAGTACCCATTCTCTGAACAAAAACAACAGCACAGTAAATACTAATAAACATGCTGCGGCAAGGATAGTCAGCAATTCTTTGAAAGATTGTTGTTGTTCTGCATAAGCACCGCCAAAGTTTACATAATATCCTGGAGGCAGGTTCAGGAGTTTGGCAAAACTTCCCTTTAACTCATTGACAGCACTTCCCAAATCCCTTTCTGAAAGCCTTGAAGTAAGCACCACACAGGATTTAAGGTCTTCACGCTTATAATCAATTTCTCCCTTTTCAGATTTTACGGTACAAAAGAACGAAAGCGGCTTTAATGCCCCATCGGGCAAAAATACCATCTGCTTTTTTATTTTATCCATATCATTATCCTGATAATTGGTAACACGCAAGCGTATTTTGCGCATCTGTTCGCCATCCTGAATTTGTCCTACCTGTAAATTGCCTAACATGGAAGCCTGTACGGGCGAGGGTTCCGTAACGTTTGCGTTATCACCTAACACAATGCCCTCGGTATACATTCTTAATTGGTTCTGAAAATCGGAAAGGGAAACGCCGTATTGTGCCAGCTTTGCATCATCGGGATAGATGATAACGGAAGGTCCCGCAGAAATCATTCCGTTAGAAACATCTACCAAGCCTTTGGTGTGGCGCATAATACTATCCGCTTTCCGTCCTATAAATTCAAGCTGCCTTTGGTCATCACCGAATATTTTGACTTCTATCGGGCTTGGGGTACTCATTAAGTTTCCTAACAAATCTTGTATGCGTTGCCCAAACTCAATAGTCATCGCTGGAACCGAAGATTGAATATCACGCCGCAGTTCATTAATTATTTCCGATGTTTTATACTTTCTGTTTTTTTTCAACTGAATCAGGTAATCTCCATAATTGGGTGCAACGTTCCTGAAATCGAGCCTTAAACCCGTTCTTCGGGAGTAGCTTTCCACATCGGGGTTTTTCAGGATGATTTTTTCCATGTCCTGACACAACTTGTCTGTTTCCTCAATGGCTGTTCCACTTGGTGAATAATAATCCATCACAATTGTTCCCTCGTCCAATTCAGGTAAGAAACCTGTTTGCAGTTTACCGGAAGCAAACCAACCGCCTATGATGAGAACACAAATGAATACAACTGCCAACCAGGGCAACCTATATAAATTTGTCAGCCATTTGTATTTGTTCAGGCTTTCTTCTTCGCTATGCGCATGTGAATGTTTATGAGGTCTATATCCGATAATAAGGTGCAGCACGGGCGTTACTATCCAAGTAGCAAAAAACGAACAGACCAATGTTAACTCCATTGTTTTTGCCAACTCCTTAAAGAATGCGCCTGCCAAGCCTCCCATTAGTACAAAAGGCAGAAAAATAACAATGGTACTTAGGGATGAACCAACCATTGCAGGGAACAAATCTTTTATCGCATCCCTTACTATCTCAAATTTGTCTTTTTCGGGGTGGTCTTCATGCCCACGATAAATCTGTTCTATAATTACGATAATATCGTCAATAAATAATCCTACTGCGGCAGCTATGCCCCCCAGCGACATGACATTGATGGTGATGCCGGAAATGCCCAAAGCAATCAAAGTAAACCCCAATATTACGGGTAGCGTAAGAATGACTACCGTACTTGCCCGCCATGAGCGCAGGAAGATAATTACCACGATGATAGCCAGTAGCAGCCCTTCCAATATGGTATGCACTACGCTGTTAATACTTTCATTTACAAACGCAGACTGATTATAGTACGGTCGTAATTTTATCCCTTTGGGAAGCAGCTTTGTTATCTCTGCGGCTTTTGCATCCGCAGCATCGGCAAATTGGACAAGATTAACACCGGGCTGCTTAACCAAATCCACAATAACACCTTGATGACCGTTAGCATTGATAATATTAAACTCCGTTTGTTGCTGCAATTCTATTTTTGCAAAGTCCCGTAACCTTACAAGGCGTTGCGGTGTGTTCTTAACAACCACATTTGCTAATTCTTCGGCATCATTGATACGATTGTCTGTTAAGGTCAGGTATAGTCTTCTGAAATCCGAAATTTTACCATTGGAAAGGACGTAGTTGTTTTGCTTAAAAAGCTGGATAAGGTCATCCGGCTTAACGCCGTATGAAGACATTTTGATAACATCCGGTACAATTTCAAATTCTTTGGCTTTACCACCCCGCAAAATAACTGTTGAAATACCCTCAATTTGAGAGAACAAAGGGCGAACGGTATTCATGGCAAGGTCACGCAATCCGATAAGCCCTACTTCTTCATTTTCACTTTCAAGCGTAAAGCCGTAAACCGGGAATAAAGATTGATTGTACCCTTCAACGGCGATATTCGTTCCTGTGGGCAGAAGATTTTTAATCTCATTTAGGCGGCTTTCTATCTGCAACTTGGCGTTATCCACATCTACACCCCAATTGAAATATATCTGAACATCGGAACTGCCCCTGCTGGTAACACTTTTTACTACTGTTACGCCTTTTACTCTTTTAACAGCACTCTCAATAGGTTTGGTAACTGTTACCATCATCCGGTCTATGGGAGTAGAACCTACGTCTGCAATGAGCTTCACTTTAGGAAACATTACTTCCGGGAATAATGCGGTCTGCATTTTATTGTAAGTAAAAATCCCAAGCGTTACTAATAATAAGCCAATAAACAAAAATGGCTTTCTGTATTTTTTATAATAATTTTTTTGATTCATAAGACCAAGTGTACATTTATATGATTGGGCTATATTTTAAAGCACTTTTACGAGTGCTGTATCACTTAAACCATAATTACCTGAATTGAGTATTTTGTCGCTGCTGTTGAACGCCGGACGTTTAATCTCAATCATGGTGTCATTCTGCGCTCCAATGGTTACAGGAACTTTTACGGCAGTCGAATCGTTTATTAATTTCATCACCCAAAACTCCTGCATTAGCTCATCGCTCAATACGGCTTTCTTAGGCAACATTATGGCTGCGCTATTTTGATAGGTTACAAGTTTTACTGTCGCAATAATGCCTTCAGGAATATAAATATCAGTTTGAGGTTTTGCCATATATGGAATGGTTTGCAATCCTGTAAGAGATTGCATAATGGGCATTTCCATTTGTGCATTAATAGACGTATTGTCAGGTAGTGTAATAATGCAGGACTTATTTTCTTTTACGTATTTAGCATACTCGTAAGGAATATTTACCTGAAAGTAAAGGCTGTGATTATCCGAAATATCACATAATGCGCTGCCCTCGGAAACAAATACACCATTCTGTGATTGTGGTATGGCAGTGATAATGCCGTTCATCGGCGCATACACATTGATAAGCCCATAATTTTTATCGTTCATATCTTGGCTTTCAAAACTGCCCAATGCCCTACGCTCTTTTGTTTCAATGGTATAAAGAAGTTGCCCTTTGGCAACATGGTCGTTAAAATTAATTTTCACAAAATGGACATAGCCAGCAACGGGGGCTGTAACTGTATTGCGGCGCAAATAGTGTGCGGTTGCTGATAGTTGTTCGGTGTGTGCCATCATTCCTGTATGGGCAGATATAACACTGACCGTTGATTTCGGCTGGATAGTATCAGGCTCGTTTTGTTTGTTTTTACAAGCCATAAAACAGCAGGTTATGGCTAATAAGGGTATAACTGAAAATCGCATTATCATTAATTTATTTTAAATTTTACTTACCAATTCCAATAGTTATAGTTGTTGACGGCTATCAGTCTGTTAGTCTGTAAAGCCACCCGGTTTATCTGTAAGGAAGCACTGCCACGCAGCACAGTGATATAGTCTATCACTGAACTTTGCCCGCTTGCAATTTGCTTCTGATAGTAGTTCAGCAGGGAATCGTAATCCGTGATTTGTTGCTGTATGGATTGCAACTGTTCATCAATAGAGCGAATGAGTTCTAAGAGTGCTTTTTTGCGGGTTTCATTCTTCGTGTTGAAAAATTCCCTGTCTATATTTGCGGTTTGCTGAAGCAGTCTTGTTCTTTCGGTATTCAGTTTTCTTTGATGCCCGTCAAAAAATGTTTGGGTAAATTGGATGCCCACCTGCCAGCCAAACCGTTTGTAAATATCAGGCGCATATACAGCGTTTAATCCTGCGGATGAGTATAAACTTACATTGGGTCTATATTTTGTATCAAATAGCTTTTTGGAAGTGGCGAGGCTTAAACTGTCAAGCTGGTACTGTTTGGTAAAACCGGATTCATTCCCGTTGCGGGGCGTTGTCATGCTTATATTGACTGGCTTCAGTTCTATAATGGCGGTGTCGGGAATACCGCAGATACTATATAGTTCCAATAAATGAACTTTATAGCTGTTCTTCAACGTTTGTAAAGCCGTTTCCTGCTGCTTCAATTCTATTTCGAGAACTTTATAATCGCCTTGCTTTCCCAATCCATTTGCAGATAATTTTTGTGTAAGACTAATTTGTTGCTCGATAATCTTTTTGATATGCGCAACCGCTTCTTGTTGGTTTACATCTTGCAGGCAAAGCACATATTGGTCTGTAATAAGTTTTTCTAAATCATGCTTGCTAAGCGCAGAATTGTTGTTTAAGATTTCATTTAATACTGCGGTCTGCTCATTAACTGCGTTTACCCTCTGTTTGTTGAAAAGAGGTTGATTCAGCGTTAAAACGCCTCTGTAAAGTCCGCCGTTAGTTGCCGAAAAATCGGAACCGTAATAATCCTGAATGGTCTTTTGCGGATTTAATTTAAAACCTGAATTGCCGGGGTCATTGGAGTAAATTGGGGCAAGCAAATAATTCAATTCAGTACCGATAACTGGCTTTGTTAGTGAAGCAGCTATCCTTTGGGCATCCAGTTTGTTTGCTTCTGATTGAATTGCATTCGTCTTTACAAGGGGGGAACTTTGGAACGCCTGATTGACAAAATCAGATAGTTGTTTCTGTCCAAATGTCTTTCCTACCGATAGCACCGAAACTATCACAGAAAGAACCGCTAACTTTTTAATCATAATACCTTTTCTTATAAATATGTTGAATGTGTGTACATTCCAGTTTTCGCATTATTAAATGCCACATTACCATTGTAGCGACCATTTCTGCCATGCAAAAAATGGCTTTTCTAATGCTGATTTAATTTATAAGGCAAAGGTATCTTTGCGATTTTGGAGAATTTCTGGATTTAGGAAAAGGACATAAAAAACAGGAAATGCGTAAAGAATTTAACCAGCCGTGCGTTAATATCCAGCTTATTTAGAGGTGCTGTATATTCTTAGTTCAGCAACATTTTTCTCTGACTGGGGAACTGCAAGATATAGTTGTTGTAGTTCTTGTGAAAACAACGAAGTTCCAGCCCCTTTAGCAGTTTCAATTTTGTCAAGAGCAATATAAGTATCGTTATCTTTTTGCTCAATTACGTCTATATATCCGTCAGCACAAGAAATATAAATGAGCGCATGTTTCGGGTCTAAATAAATTCCGTCTGCATTTTTGCTAATGTCAAGACTGGCAATTGATTTTCCGGTTTTAGTGCTATAAACGATAAATTTCCCCGGTTCACAAGCAATAAAAAGGTGATGGTTAATTTTATCCAAAGCCATCGGAACATTTTCGGTTGATTCGGTTACTCGCCATCTCGCAATCACTTTATTTGCAGACAGGTCTATTACTTCTATTATGTTTTTTGAAGGAATATTGACATAAATTTTATTACTATCCAACTCAAATTGCTTCGGAAAATCGGCTAACCGAATTTCCCCGATAACCTTATCGTTTTTGCAGTCAATTACACCGATAGCACCGAAAGTTTTCCCAACGCCTACATAAAGCCGCTGTGTAGTTGTATCAAAGTGTAGGTTGTTGCATTTTTCCTCAAATGAAAAGGTTTTAACCCAGATTAAGCATTAGCCAAATACTGCAAAGTATTTCTACTTCATAGTCACTTAATCTGGGTTAAAAAGAGTTGTTTTCTCATTTTACACCATTATTTTTAGGTGAAGATGCTTAAGAAAAGGTTTTTTTGATTGTTTTAGAACCATTTTTTTGACTAGTTGACTGAGACAATTTATTAGAGAAATCCTGTGACTGTTAAAATAGAAATAAAGTAAATCAAATATTGTTAATCGTTTGAAATTACTTGTGTAGTATGCACGGATATTTCCGTAATATTTTTGGTCTAGTCTATGATTATATTCATATTCGTTTTATATTCGCTTAATCAAATTAAGGCGTATACAATGAAAATAAAAGAAAAAGGGCATACACTTATTGTTACAAGTAACGAGGAAGATATAGTAACATTTCTTAAAAAGTTAGAAGAGCAGTATGAGTATAGTCTTGTACAATCTAATTTAATAATAGATTTGACTAGTGTTAAATATGCTGTGTTAGAAGAGGATTTAGAGTGTTTTGAAACTTTAGCTATTAGCCATATGGAGGAGGCTAATAAGTCTTTTATTATTGTTATAGAGTCGATAGATTTTAACGAGTTCGATGGAGATTTAGTAATTGCTCCTTCTTTACAAGAAGCACATGATTTGATCGAAATGGATGAGATTCAAAGAGATTTGGGATTTTAAGATAAAACAAATAAAAGGCTTAATTTACTTTAAGCCTTTTATTTTTTGACTTAATATGTCGTTTTTTGTAAATTACAAGCTCAAAATATAAAATAAAACTACATTGAAACTTACTATATTAGGCTGTTATGCGGCAACACCACGAACGATAACCAACCCTACTTCTCAAGTTTTAGAGATAGCAGGGCATATGTTTTTAATCGATGCAGGTGAAGGAACACAGGTACAATTAAGGCGTCATAAACTAAAGTTTCAACGTATTAATCACATCTTTATCTCTCACTTACACGGAGATCACTTCTTTGGTTTAATAGGATTGATTTCAACATATATGTTACTTAACCGTCAGTCAGATTTGCATATCTACGGACCAAAAGGCATAAAAGAAGTAACGCTATTACAATTAAAATTAGGTAATGCATATTCTGGATATAAGTTGTTCTTTCATGAGCAAACGAGTAAAGAGAGTAGAGTAGTCTTCGAAGATGATAAAGTAATCGTGAGAACTATTCCATTAGATCATCGCGTATATACCAATGGATATAAATTTGAAACAAAACCTGGAGACCGCAAGTTGCGCATTGGTGCAATAGAGGACTTGGGTATAGATAAATGTTATTATCAGAAGATTAAAAGTGGTGGAAATATAACACTAGATGACGGAACAGTCGTGGAGAATAAGGATATCACTTACGAGCCAGAAGCTACGGAGATTTACTTTTTAAAACCTACCAAGCTATGAAGATTAAGTATGTGTTATGTGCCCTTGTTTTAGGAACTCTAAATACAATGGCACAAGATGATAAAAAAGAAGAAACTACCTTATTAGGAGTATTGGTGCCTACGCCGACAGTAACTCCACAAGAAAAAATAAATAATGTAGAGGTATTCCTTGATACCAAGTACGAGAATTTGACGAAGACAAGTGGTGCAGGTACAAGTGATAGCAAGTTTAGACTAGTACAATCAAGGGTTTACTTAAAAGGAAATTACAATAATAAGTTGACGTACTCATTGCGTTATCGGTTAAATGAGTCAACAGCCTCTAATGCCTTAGAGTTTGCTTTCTTAGAGTATAATATCGATGAGCACTGGACTGTGGGAATGGGAAAACAGTTTACAGCTTGGGGTTCTACGGAGTTGTCTTATAACGGTGCTGATCTATATATGTTCACCAACATTATTAGTTCTATAGAATTATTCAGCCCTGGAGCTAGTGTTGCCTATAAAGTAAAAGGACAATCATTTAAATTGCAAATGGTCTCTCAAGGGGAGCAGTTTAGTGCTGAAGCGTATAAGAATAAGGCTTATGGAGGCTTGTTCTTATGGGAAGGGGAGTTGTTTAAGAAACATTTGAAAACGAGATATGGATATGCCTTGTTCCAACATGATGCGAAGAAATATTATAGTTGGATAACGATAGGAAATAGGTTGACAATTAATAACTTTATGGCTGAGTTTGATTGGATGTATGGTTTTAGAAATGTAGCTGATGCAGCGTTTACAGATTTGAATACCGTAACTAAAGGAGTGGCTTATGTCAAGGATAATGTGACTACTGCTTCTATTAAGTATAAGTTTAATAAGATAACTCCTTATGTAAAAGTGATGTATAACTATAGAAATGACCTTGATAATGCGGTATCTTATGGTTTAAAGGGAATTTCTACTGCGGTGGAATACAATCCATTTAACGAGGCAGCTTTTAAGAATCTACGCTTGTTCGCAGCGTATAATTATCTGAACTATGACTATAAGAATTACACTGTAGCAAAATCAGATAGGAATGAACATCAGATAGCACTTGGAGTAAGATGGATGGTACCACTATTTAAATTATAAGTATGATAAAGTATAATGAGTTATTAATAGACGAGGATAGCAAGACTATGCAGTTGTTTAAAGGGTTATCTATAGAGGAAGACCATTTGCTAACCAAGAAAGTGGATGCTCTTATCCGCCAAGGAAAGAATATACGAATGCAAGTAATCGCTGTTGATAAAGAGGAGAGAAACTTGTATATAGAAGGATATACTTTAGTGGAGGATTTGTTAGATAATCTGTAGAATAGAGTAATAAAATTAGGGATAGACCTGTTAGCACTTTTTTAGTGGTAATAGGTCTTTTTTTTAGTTGTATTTGGAGAGAGGTAATTGTGGTAACTCACTTCACTTATCGCTTCGTAAGAATAATAATCTTTTAAACCCAGAATCAGCATTCGCCCAATACTACAAAGCAATTCTACTTTATACTTCTTTCATTTATTCTAAAACCATACTACATGCCTTGCTATTGCTGGCTCTTCGTTTTAAAACAGTCCACGGGGCTATTTTATACTTAGCCCTTCATAAATTGAGAGCTGTTTTGTATAATTCACTTTCGTTAACTAGTCTATCGCTGATTCTAGGTTTAACTGTACTGTATGTTGTGGCATCCAACACTGTAACTTTCCCATCGTTGCCTGTTGCGACATATAACCTGTTTGATTCGGGGCGATAAACAATCCATTTTGGTTCATCAAAACCGGGTAGGCTTCTTATCGGCTTATTATTCTTTATATCCAATATTTCAACTGAATGATTGTCTTGGGCTGACAAAAATAACCTCTGTCCCTTATTATCCAACGCCATCAGGTCAAACCCTCCCTTAACGGTATTCAGTTTGATTGTTGATTGGAGTGAAAGTGAATGCCCCTGTATGGTTAAAACATCGTTTTTGGGTTTATTATCCTCTTTGCCTGACTTATGATTTTTACATGCCGAAGACATGCCGATTGACAATAATGCTATATAAAGGATTTTGGGTGTATTAAAAGTTCTCATTTCTAATATTGTTTTAGTGGTAAAACTTTTAGTACAAAATTATCCTACACATTTTGTAGAATTTCTGGATTTAAAAACGGACAGTGAAAATATGGGTAGAATCCTTAAAAGTATAACTGATAGTCCAGTTATTAAGGTCGCATATTTCTTTTACAATGGACAGTCCAAGTCCGCTACTGCGGGTATCTGTTGAATTTTTTTTGAAACGTTCAAATATCGTTTCAGCATCCAAAGCCTGGTCTATTCCGGTGTTAGCAATAATAAAACGACCTGTGTCCAATGTGAGGGTAATTTTTCCTTTTTCTATATTATGCCGGATAGCGTTCAGGAAAAGATTATTGATTAATAGCTCCGTTAATATTTTATTTGCTTTCAGGCTGATTATATTTTTAAACGTTGTTTCTATTGTTAGCTTTTTGCTATCTGCCTGCTCGGTAAAATAGGGAATTACTTCACTCACAATATCGTTAACCGTAAACGAAGAAAACTCCGCAAATTGGTTGTTCTCAATTTTTGCCAGCAGCAAAAGATTTTTATTAATCCGTGTAAGCCGGGAAACTGATTCGTACAACGAATGCAAGATTTGTAACTGTCCTTTTTGCAATGAATTGTCCTGAAGCAATAAATCAAGTTTAGATTGCAATACGGCTAAAGGCGTTTGCAGTTCATGGGAGGCATTTTGTGTAAATTTTTTTTGAGTGATATAAGATTGAACACTTTGCTGTATCAGCGTTGTAAGCCTGTTATTAAGTTGATTAAATTCCTTGATTTTTGTATCAGGAAATTGGGGTAGCTTATTTAACTCTATATTGAACTGCTCAATTTGGCGTAGGGTCGCATAAAAGGGCTTCCAAAGCCTGTTAGAAACAAATAACGTAATGAAAAAGATAACCAAAAGCAAGGCAAAAAGGATTCCGAGATATATCCTTACAATCGTTCTTATCAAATCTTCCGATTCAACAAGATTTAACCGTATCATTAAAACAAACGGTTTCCCTTCAATGGAAACGTCTTTATATAAGACACGATAAGGCTCCCATTCGGGAACTAATTCATCATAAAATATCTGTTGGATAATACTGTCTTTAGGGCTTTGAATTACGGTATCGGGTAAAATGCGGATATCACGGTTGAACTTATTCCATACCGGAATATCACTAATATGGAGCGTTTTCCGATTGTTTATTTCAAATTCATCCCTGCGCAGCAAAATAGCCTCGTCCACATCATCTTTATACAGGCTTTCCATTGTCCAGTATATAAACGGTGCGCTCAACAACAGGATAATGGTTGCAAAGAAAGAATAGTATAATAGTGTTTTGTTTAATAATCGGTTCATGCTTCCCATTTATATCCCATACCATAGCTGGTTTTTATGTAATCATCGCAGCCAGCTTCAGCAAGTTTCTTTTTTAAATTTTTTATGTGCGAATAGACAAAATCATAATTGTCCATCATATCAGCCATATCGCCGGAAAGATGCTCTGCCAAAGCAGCTTTGGATATGACCCTGTTTTTATTACCAACCAGAAAAAGTAAAAGGTCAAATTCCTTTTTGGTCAATAGTATGGGTTGATTATGTACGCTGGCAGTTTTTGCAAGCAAATCTATATGCAGTTCATTTATATCGACACTATTTGAACTTCCGAAATGTTTTCTTCTTATGATTGAATATACTCTTGCCCCCAATTCGGATAAATGGAAAGGCTTCGGCAAGTAATCATCGGCTCCAAGTTTTAAACCTGTTATCTTATCATCAATAGAATCCTTTGCAGAAATAATGATAACCCCTGCCTGTTTATTTTCTTTTCGTAATATCTCCAATAGTTTCAGACCATCACCGTCAGGCAACATCAAATCAAGGAGAATGCAGTCATAATCATAAATGTCTATTTTGGAGATTGCTTCATGATAATTCGAGGCAATCTCACAGACATAATTTTCGCTTTTAAGATAGGTCGCTATATTTTGGGATAGCTCTTTTTCGTCTTCTATGATTAATATGTTCATGCCGCAATTTAGATGTTCAATTTTGTAGAATTTTTGGAGAGATGAATCTGCCCGGCGTAGAACAAATTATTAACCTTCTACTCTAATGGTGTTTTTTACAATTCCTTTCTCTATACAAAAATACTAAATATATTGGCATAGGACTAAATTGAAGATTGAGTTTAAAGCTGTTTTTAGCATTTCCAATTATCCCTGCTGCACTAAATGCTGTAAATCGGGGTCATTCTTGATACGCTCCATTTCACTTACAACAATATTCAGGATGTCTGATTTTATCTGTTTGTAATTGCTTTCAATTTCCTGCTTCATTTTGTCCTCGCCCTGCTCATTTACAAAAGATAAGATTTGCGGTATCTTTTGATAGGCTTTTGTTTCGGCGGCTACCTTTTCATTGTCCACTACAATTTCGGCGTGAAATATCTTTTGCTCGATACGTTCATCAAAGTTATCCGATACAGAACCGACAAACATACCCTGTGTAAGCGTTGAAATTTTAGAAGCCGGAATAAGGCTGTCTAACTGTGTGGAGATAGAGGTAGATTTATCGTTGCGGTTAATGGTCATACTTTGGCGTTTCTGCAACACTTTACCAAAGCGTTCTGATAGGCTCTTTGCTGTTTCTCCAACCACCTGACCACTGAATATATTGCCGACGGTGTTCTGTATTACCTTACTCTCTTTGTCGCCGTAATCCCTTGTTAATTGCGAAAAGTCCTGAAAGCCCAAACATACCGCTACTTTATTACTTCTCGCCGTTGCGATAAGGTTATCCAGTCCCCTGAAATAAATCGTGGGCAACTCATCTATGATAACGGAACTCTTTAACTGTCCCTTTTTATTAATCAGTTTTACAATCCTCGAATTGTACAAACCCAAAGCTGCGGAATAAATATTTTGACGGTCGGGATTATTACCCACACACAAAATTTTCGGCTCTTTCGGGTTGTTGATGTCAAGCGTAAAATCATCGCCTGTCATAACCCAGTAAAGCTGCGGGCTAATCATTCTTGACAATGGAATTTTTGCCGATGCTATCTGACCTTGTAACTGGTCTTGTGCGCCGCCCTGCCACGCATCCATAAAGGGCGATAAATAATTTTCCAAATCGGGGTATGAGGTTAAAATCGTAAATACGTCCGAATACTTTTTATTCAGCAATTCGATAGCGTGTGGGAACGTGCAATACTTTCCATCCTCGTAAATTTTCAGATACCAAATAATAGCAGCCAAAAGGATAATTGGGCTTTCCACAAAGAAATCGCCTTGCTTCTGTATCCACGACCTGTTGAGGTTCAGCATTATGGTATATGCCGCTTCGTAAGCATCTGATATGTCCGTCATAAAATCGGGATTGAGTGGGTTGCAACGGTGGCTCTTACGTGGGTCGTCGAAATTTATCACGTAAAATTTCGGCTGAACTTTGTACTTATCCCTGTGCTTCAGTAAATGATTGTAGGCGATAGTCGAAAGGTCGTCAAACTTGAAATCGTAGATGTACATACTAAAGCCTTTTTCTATCTGCTGCTTGATGTAGTTGTTCACAATGGCATAAGATTTACCGGAACCAGGAGTACCCAACACGATTGATGCCCTGAAAGGATTTACAATGTTTATCCAACCGTTGTTCCATTTGCCTTTGTAGTAAAATTTGGTGGGCAGGTTGACGGAATACTCGTTTTCCATCAGCTTGGTTTCCTGCTGAAAGCTCTCGTTCTCGTTATTGAAAACATCGTCCATTAAGTTGGTACGGAGCAAGCGGCTCATCCATACGCCCGCCATCAGCAAAGCGATATAACCTAACGAGATAGTAAGGATATACAGGAATGTGCCTATTGCCGGAGATAACTTTAGCAATGGTGTGTTCAGGAAGAACAGCACAAAGCCAACGCCCAACGCCACGTAAATTTTAGACCAGGTTATCTTTTCGTTCTTTACGCCCTTTGTTCCTAAACAGCTTAAAGCCAGTAAAACCAAAGCGAATGCTTTGGTATAAAGGGTGTGTGAAAACAAGCCCGCCGTCCGGTCGAAATTGCCTAATATCTTATTGATTACTTCCAATGTCCAACCACGTTCTAAAAAGAAACCGTAGCAGAACCAATAAAGGTGCATCAGCACCAAAAGAATACTGACTGCCCGCATAAAAGCCATTATTTTGGCAAGCCCTCTTAAATCGTCTTCTCCCTGCATTATTTTAAGTTTTAATGTTCGGGCGTGAATTTAAAGGCTCTATGCAGTGGCTCTAATAATGTGGCAGCCAGTGGCGTTCTGTGGCAGTATTTGGCTGATTAGTGTAAAATGAAAAAGGTAGCAAATCGCTACCTTTTCTATTCGGATGTTTTTTCAATTACTATACTAACGCTGCGAACCTAAAATATACCACAACTGCTGAAAGTAGAAAAACAACAATCAACATCGGGAGCATTTTGTATTCTTGTTTTTTAGTATGAACAACCATACCTGCTATCATAATTAAACAAAAGCCCGCTGCTGCCATAGGTGTTAGTATCGGTGCAATGCCAATAAGCCACGGGATTATAATGCCGATACAGCCTAACCATTCAAGAACTCCTAATATTCGGATTGGAACGATAGAGTTGTTTGATTTTAAATGCCCGTCTGCGACGTGCTTTTCTTTGCTGCCTGTAATTTTCCCTAAACCCGGCATAATAAAAAATACAGCGAGAAGCGCCTGTATTATCCACAAAATTGTATTCATTTTTGTTCTTTATCAAGTTAAAAATAGTCGTTGAAAATATTGATGGATGAGCAAAGAGGTTATATGCCTTGAAAAAATCAAAGCTGCTCTCCAAAAGATTTCGCATAGCAAAACCTCCTTATTTTTAACTGCTGATTAACCCTTTTTGGGTTGGTCTAACCAAAGATTAATATCTTCCATTTATGGTTCTATTTGTGGTAGAGTTTGCAAAGATAGTAAAAAGCTGATGCTGTTAAACGTTTGCAGAATGACGAGTTTGAGTTACTTCTGACCTCTTTGGCGTTTGCGCTTCTTCTTCATCTTATTGGCAAACTCCTGTTCTTCGTAATCTTCGCCCTGGGCTTCGGGCAGTAAGCCGCCCAGTGCTTCAATCAAACCGTCTTCGTGTTTGTCGGTAGTTAAGAAGTCGAACAAATGGTGTGGTTCTTCCGCAGGAAGATCCGCATCATTTGATGTGGATAATTTAGGTTGTAAAACGGCAGGTTCTTTAATATCGGGTTTGATGTTATTGTTCCAATAATCATTAAAGGTGTTGGCAGAAAGTTCTGTTGCCAAACGTGAACCGTTCCAAACCGCTTTGGAATTGTGGTCAATAAATGTGATACCATAAATGCGCCCTGTATCATTCCGGCGCACGACTACGTTAATACCCTGTTCCGCTAACTGCTTTTTAAATGCCTGTTCATCGCTCGTGGTTTTCAGGGCAATGGTAACGGCAGATTTTAGGGTCTGTTTGGTAGGGCTATCTTTCAAAGCCGTTTTGCATTTCGCAAAATGCAATTCCAAAGCCGGAAGCCCTGCGCTCTTTCCGAAAAGCGAAGCCTTGAACGGATGCCCGGCTCTTTCGCCTTTTTCATTTAGCGGGATATACAATAAGCCCTGCTGTATCTTTCCCTGCAATTCGCCCTCGATTTTCTCGGTGGTAATATTGAACAGGGAAAGCAGGGCATTGTATTCGCCCAAAGTTTGGTACTGGTAATAATTCGGCAGGTGGCGAACGACCGAAGCAATTTGGCTCTTTACATCGCCTGCCCGATAATCTACCGGACGGAAAACCTTATCCGTTTGGTTGCGCTCCTTGTCGGTTGCAGGTATCAATCCGTGTTGTCTTTCCAGTTCACGGCATACATTCATAGACCGCATTTTCTCGAATTTATCCGAAATCTTTTTACCCTGCTCGTCCACGCAAACCGATACAATGTGTATATGGCTGCGGTCAATATCGGTATGTTTGAACACGACAAAAGGCTGTTCGCCGTAACCCATTTCCCGCATATACTGTTCTGCCATTTCCCTAAACTTGTCATCACTTACCTTATCATTCGGGTCAGGATTGAGCGAAATATGCAATGTATGTTTCTCGGTATTGCGGTTGGCTATCAGGTAAGGCGCAAAAGACTGGGCTAATTGTGCCACGGAATAATGACCACTTGCGGTTTCAATCATCTTATTGGCAAACAAAATCTGCCCGTTTTCATTCTCTACTTTAAGCTGATTGTATGCCAATGCCCCATATAAATTTGCGCTTCTTCCAATTTTTGCTATCACTATTACATTATTTTTTTAGGTATTCTTCCTCAAATTTTTCGGTAAGCTGAATGATTTTTTGGCATAGCATCGCCATTTCAGCCGTTTGTTTTTCCAGTTTGTACAGGAACGCTGCGGCTTTTTTCTCGGAAAAATTCTTGTACAGCAGCTTTACAATTTGGTTATAGTTCACGCCGATGGAACGGAACTGGCTGTGAAAAGAGGTCAGCCGCATATAAAAATCAACCGTTCCCTTGTCAATCTGAATGGTTTTTATGGTCTTGTCAAAGATGCAGGACGTTATGAAATGCGCCTTTACCTGCATACCTGATTTATCAAAAAGGGCAAGAAAGCGGGCGTGTTCCTGCTCGTTAAAGGAAATCGTATAGCGGATGGTCGCCGGGTCTTCTTTGGGGCGGCGTCCGGTCTTTTTCAATTGCTTTTTGTTATTATCGTTCATCACTAATCCATTTTAAAATCCATACAAAACCCTGACTTCGGAAGGTGTTTTCTGCCCCCTGCAAAGGGCAAGTTGTTTTGAGCATCGGAAATCATTCCGAGATGCTCAAAACACAACTTGCCGTGTTCTGTCGAACACAAAAATCCGCCCTGCGGGACGGATTAAATGTAACAGGGAAAAACGGCTCGATGCCGTTCCCGTTGCCCTCCGATTTGTCAAAAGAATTTTGCATAAATCCATTAATAAAAATCATTGTACAAAGTAAAGCCCTGTTTACGAAAGCATTGTACTGTATAGCAGTGCCAAACACTGCCTTTGAACGCCAAACACTGCCACACCGCAATCAGCGGGCAAATCAATCGCTTTATTTGCCGTATAATTTTAGTGCAGGTAGTAAAAAATGTATCTAAACAAAGAAGAAAATCAGGTTTGCAAACAAGCGGTTTGGAATAAAAGCATAGGGTTTTAAAAGCATAAAACAATAAAAGTGTAAAAGCATAAAAGCGGTAAAGCAATTTACCTGTTGCAAGTTTTGCCACTTGCTAAAGAATGTGCCTTACAAGGCAAAAATGAAAGCAGATACCTATGCAGGAAAGTACCCAAAAGGGAATGCAGGAATATAGGAATGAGGTAATAATCAGATAAACCAATATTCAATCCTGCAAAACAAATAAAGTGTGTAACAATAAATTTTTAAATAATGGAAACAACAAAGAAAACTTTAAAAATCAGCTTCTCCACCCAAAAAGGCGGTGTGGGAAAATCTACAATGACCACTTTACTGGCAAGTGTGCTTCACTACCGTTTAGGTTTTAATGTGCTGGTGATGGACTGCGACTTTCCGCAACACAGCCTGACCAATATGCGTGAACGGGATAAGAGAACCATAATGCAGAACGACTACCATAAAAAAGCGGCAATGAAGCAGTTTCAAGCAATCAACAAAAAAGCGTACCCGATTATTAAATGTAAAGCTGAAACGGCTCTGGAGAAAGCATCGGAATACAGAAGCCAGTCGGCGGTTGTGCCAGATGTGATCTTCTTCGACCTGCCGGGAACAGCCAATACTAAAGGCGTTTTGACCACTTTAAAAAAAATGGACTTCATCTTTTCGCCCATTACTGCCGACCGTTTGGTAGTGGAAAGTACATTGGGCTTTACCAAAGCCTTTCTCGGACTTCCCCAAACGGACGAGGGCAATCCCGAACAAGAGATGTGGCTGTTTTGGAACCAGGTGGACGGCAGGGAAAAAACAGGTTTGTATGATGTGTATCAAAGTGTCATCAAGGAACTCAACCTGCCCATAATGGAAACAAGGATAATGGATAGCAAGCGTTTCCGAAAGGAAACAGACGATACAGGTAGTTATGTATTCCGGTCAAGTTTGCTGCCTGCCGAACCACAGTTAATGAAAGCAACTAAAATGGATTTGTTTGTCGAGGAATTTTTAAAAATCACTCATCTATAAAAATAGTAAAGTATGGCTTCAGATAACAAAAACAACGATTTTGAAAAGCCCAATGTTGATGAGGAATACCTTATGAACGTCATAAGCGGCGATGAGCCTGTTGCTCCACCGAGCAATAACAAAAAGCAGGATGTACCAAAGGAAACAAAGCCCAGGGAAAAAGCCCGTAACAGTTCATCAAAGAAAGCGGACTACGAGGAAACATTTTTGGTCAATCGGTTTCCATCGGGGCGTAACGGCAAGGTAGTTTACATACGCCCTGAATACCACGAAAGATTGCTCCGCATCGTGCAACTGACAAGAGAGGAAAGAACAACGCTTTACTCTTACATTGACAACATTCTTGAACATCATTTCAGAGAGTACGGGGACGATATTACCGATTATTTCAACGACCATTTTAAACCCATTTTGTAGCTATGGAAATAGTAATTGTGATATGCCTGCTGATTGTCATTGTACTGCTATTGCAGGATAAGATTGTCATTCATAAAAGGTCGAAACAAGAACCTCCGCAGAAGAAAGTCAATCCGAACCTGCCCGATATTATGGGCCAACCAAAACCCGTAGAACGCCTTTCAGTGCCAAACACTGCCACTGAACGCCAAATTCAGGAACCGGAGATAAACCCTGCTAATTTAGACATTGAATACGACGAAAATGAAAACGTAGGTATTCAAATTCCGCAGGAAGAGCTGGACGAAGTTTTCAGAAAGATACCTGATTTGGAAGAAGAGGAAGAAGAATGGAACAGGTACGGAATATCCGGTGGTGATGACGGTTTTGCCCAAGGGGTTACCTTTGAAGAACTAAGCTCCGTGGGGGTGTTGCTCCAAAAAGAAGAATTGGAACCAGCCCAAAAGGAAACAGCGATAGCCATAGTTCAAAAAATACAGGGAACCGAATTATTCAGCCTATTGGAAAATTCTATGGAAGATGCTTCCCGAAGAATAGCCGAGCTTTTGGATAGCACCCTTTCATCTGAAACGGAAGACAGTTCTTCCACTTTGCGGAAAAGTGATTTGAGTGATTTTGACATTGGGGAGTTTGTATAGACTTTCCTTTGTCTTTTAAAATAAGAAAATATGGAAAATGGATTGCCAAATACTAATATAGAACCGGGCAGTTTGCTTGATCTGCGTTTGAATAAAGGCATACTACCTACTATTGATATTGCAGGTCATACATTCTATGTGGATTTACGCATGAACAAACTACGGCCAAAGGACGACTTTATATCCAAAGGCATAGACTTTACTGAAATAAAAGACTACTATGATCGTGACAGACGGGCATTTGTTATTCCCTATAATCCAACAAAACGCGAATTTCAACAGGACGATGTTTCTAAAATGACCGAACTGCCTACTGATATTATCATAGTGCAGTTTCCCAATCAGTATGAATTGGATATAGTGGGATGGAATAGAAAGCATGATAATAGCCTAGTTTTAAGCCAAACACTTCCTTTCAAAGCCAATCAATACCACAACTGCCAAAACTGCATTAAGCCTCTTTAATTTAGACTTCCACGGAAAAAACAAGCAAACTATGGAAGTTATTGCAATACAAAAATCCGCATTGGACGAAATGAAGAATGAGCTATGGGAACTTTTGGAAATGACCGAAAATGTTGTACAGAAATACACTCCGATTTTCAAAGAAGAAAAGTGGCTCGATAACCAGGAAGTGTGCCTGATGATGGATATTACCAAACGGACTTTGCAGACCTACAAGGACAAAGGCTTATTGCCATATTCCAAACTGAACCGCAAGAATTATTACAAACGATCGGACGTACAGGCTTTACTCGAAGCCGGACAGCCGTACAATAACAATGACAATGGATTTACTGACGAATGAAGCCGAAGAAATCATCGCCCATCAGGAGATAATAATGCAGTTGAGAAACCGTATTGAAGAAATATTGAAAAACTACCGTCCTGTAATGAATGGAGAAATATACCTATCCGGCGAGGATATGTGCCGGTTATTGCATATCAGCAAACGGACTTTACAGCAGTACCGTGATGATAATATATTGCCATTTATACAGATTGGCGGAAAGATCATCTACAAGGAAAGTGATATCGTGACTATCTTGGAACAGAATTATATAGTCAATAAAACAGGCTTACGGTAACCTTTTGTATCTTATATCTGTTCAAAAAGGAATGAGTTTAGTATATTTGCTATATAAAATATAGAATCTTAAAGTGTTTTTACTTTAAGTCCCACATTGAAAACTGGTAATTTTTAGACAACGGGACGATAAGGAAGAACGCTCATGCCATAGGCGTGGGCGCTCGCTTATTCGTTGTCGGGTATACCAGTACCTCAATGTGCGGTAAGTGTAGTTGCCTGCGCTTTCTTTTTGTGCAGGAAACTCCATTAACTCAAAATCTGACAATATTATGGAAACTGGTACAGCACAACAAAAAATCACTCTCGCATTTATCAACGACAAAAGCCCTATTTTAAATGGTATCTGCCAAGACCTTGTCGCTTCAGGAACTGAAGTCTTATTTCGTTCGGAAAGCATTGAAGATGGACTATCGCAATTGTTTTCATTGAATGAACTTCCCTATGTTTGCATTATTGACCTTGATTTTTACGACAAGAACGTGCTGACACAGCTTCAAGAATTGAGGACAAAATATCCAACCATAAAACTGATTGCCCATAGTGATATTGATGATGAGAAAGTAGGAAAGGCAATTTTAAATATAGGGTTTTCAAGTTACCTTCTTGTTGGTAGTGATACTATGAATTTTAAGAAATTGATTTTCAACGCTTAAGACTATATTTCATCTTCATCATCTCCATACCAGCTTGAAGTATCTACATCGTAATCATCAACCTCAAACTTAGTGGATGGAAAATCATCATCGATTTGATAGCGTATCTTCGTTTCAAAAGGAAATGTTTCTGGCAAGTCTAATCCATCACCTTCACGTCTTTCTCTATTAGATCCATATTCAAGAATCACATGTAAATCTCCAAAGACTTCCACTACAATTTCATATTCATTAATTTCTGAAATATGATATTCTGACACCTCACTATATTCCAATGAATGATGAGGTGCGAGCCGATCAACATTCTCAAAAAAATTAGTTACAACGGATGATATCATATGCTCTTCAATATGTCCATCAAGGAATTGTTTAAGATCTTCACGATAGTTCTCAATTGTTTCTACTAAAGCAATGAAGGAGTTAAGTACATCTTGGCTCATACGCTCAACTTCAGAATCGCTAATATCGAACACCTCAGGATTAATATGAGTGTACTTGCTTAAAGTATTGATTGTTTCTTTTACCTCCTTTATCATGTCTTTAAGTTCGTCAACATCAAATCCCCAGCTATCTAATAAAGCGTCTTCTATTCCACCTTGAACTGCGTATTTAATCCTTTGGTTTCTTGTAGGCTTTCCGTCAGTAGTTTCGGGACTAAACCAAACACAATTTTTCACACGTTCTTCAGGTGCAAGGTTATATAAAAAATGTCGTGATAACTCCCTTATAGAGTATGCAAAATTATTAAAGCGAAGTTTGTTTGTTCGATCATTTAGGCTAGC
Organism: Sphingobacterium kitahiroshimense; assembly: GCF_025961315.1. Classification (NCBI taxonomy): domain Bacteria; kingdom Pseudomonadati; phylum Bacteroidota; class Sphingobacteriia; order Sphingobacteriales; family Sphingobacteriaceae; genus Sphingobacterium; species Sphingobacterium kitahiroshimense. The sequence goes on from NZ_JAOQNK010000001.1 coordinate 74,780, forward strand.
AAGTGAAGCTTCAAATAAATCCTGTTCAAATTGATTTGATAATAATTGCTTTATTTTTTCTGCTTTTTCCATATTGTCTATTTTATTTAGGATATAGTCAAATTTAAAAAATAATATGGCGCGATTTTTAATGTGACGATCAAATCTAATCATGCGACGTTCTTTTGCTTCTCCTATGTTTGTATAATATAATCTAAGTGAAGAAGGGCGAGAGCAGATTTTGCTTTAAATAGCCTTATGGTATATTCAAGAAAAGAGACTGCCTCCTCTTCTTTAACCTTTTAGAATCTGAACAGAATGTAAGGAATTTGCTCATTATAATGAGTCTTATAGCCAGTATATCCAGTCAGGAGAAAAGATGAAGAAAGGTTATCACTTACCTAAACCAGATAAGATGAAGGTATTATTAAAGCAGACAGTAGGAATTGATGTTGCACAAAATGAATTAGTTGTATCGCTTGGTAGAATGGATGAGCAGATTAGCATAGAAGTCTATGCCTACAAAGTATTTCCCAATACTAAAAAAGGGTTTTCAAGTCTTGTATCATGGGTAAATAAGCAGACGTCAATTACAACTGAAGTACGTTACGTAATGGAAGCTACAGGAGTCTACCATGAATCCTTAGCCTACTATCTTTGCAATATTAAAAAACAAGTAAGTATCGTTTTGCCAAACAAGATCAGTAATTATGCCCGAACACTTGACATAAAAACTATAACTGACAAGAGTGCTTCACAAGCCATTGCGAGATTCGGTTTGGAAAGGAAGTTGGAAGTTTGGCTACCTCCTTTAAAAATATTTAATGATCTGAGACAGCTTTGTCGGGAACGTGAGCAGTTAGTACAGGAGCGAACAATGTTAAAAAATCAACTGCATGCAGAACGTACTTCCGCAACATCAAGTAAAAACTCAGTGCAACGAACTAAAAAAAGAATAGCACTTATTGATTTGCAGGAAAAAGAGATAAGAGAAGAAATTGCTATACTTATCAAAGAAGATCAAACTCTAGTGGAAAAGATGAAAATGGTATCTTCTATTCCCGGAATTGGAAATCTAACTGCTGTAACGATTATAGCCGAAACAAATGGATTCGAGTTAATAAAGAATAAAAGACAGTTGGTTAGTTATGCAGGCTTAGATGTAAGAGAAAAGATATCTGGAACCTCAGTGAAATCCAAACCTCGAATCTCCAAGCGGGGTAATAGGAATTTAAGAAAGGTAATGCACTTTCCAGCATTAGCTGCAATTAGGACTGATGAAAGGTTCAGAGATATTTTCTTAAGATTGGTATCAAAACATGGTATCAAAATGAAGGCTATAGTTGCCATCCAAAGAAAACTGCTAGAATTGACTTTTATCTTATGGAAAAACAATTCTTATTATAAGTCAGAACACCAGTATCAAATCATTCCGTTTCAGGAAGTAACGGAATAAACAAGGGGAAGCTTAATTCTTTACCGATAATTTATTTTAGAGGCTAGCTTTAGCTTATAACCTCCGAACCATTTTTGCGTTTATTCAAATCTAGTATTTAACCTCAGTATAAAAGTAAAAGGCTTAAATTCATAAAAAAACATCGAAAACTATAGAAAAAAATCTGATAGCTTTCGATGTAGACTTAATTATACCAATGTTACTTATTAGTCATTACTTTGTAGGTAGGATCTTCTATAATATTCACATCTATAACTGTTTCAGCATTTTTCAGTAACTGTCTGCAATCTTGGCTTAAATGACGTAAATGTAATTTTTTACCTTCCTTGTGATACTTCTCTGTAATTTTATTCAAGGCTTCAATTGCGGACATATCTACAACTTTGCTTTCCTTGAAATCTATTATCACCTCATCGGGATCGTTTACAACATCAAATTTTTCTGTAAATGCCATAGCTGAGCCAAAGAACAGCGGGCCAAAAATTTCGTAATGCTTTACACCATCTTCATCTACATACTTTCTTGCACGTATTCGTTTGGCACTTTCCCAGGCAAATACAAGAGCTGAAATAACTACACCTATCAAAACGGCTAAAGCTAAGTTGTGTAATAGTACAGTTATAACTGCTACCAGCATACCAATAAAAATGTCGTGTCGAGGCATTTTATTAATAATTCGAAAGCTGACCCACTCAAATGTGCCTATAGCTACCATCATCATTACCCCGACTAATGCCGCCATTGGAATTTGCTCGATTACAGGACCTGCAACCAGAATGATCAATAAGATTGCTATAGCGGCAACTATTGCAGAAAGTCTGGCTCTTCCTCCAGCTCCGATATTCACTAAAGTCTGAGCAACCATTGCACATCCACCCATTCCTCCGAAGAAACCGTTGGTGATATTGGCTATGCCCTGTGCGGCAGCCTCACGGTTAGATTGTCCTTTTGTGCTGGTTATTTCATCAACCATATTAAGCGTTAACAGACTTTCAATCAATCCAACTCCTGCCATTACCAAGGCATAAGGGAAAATAATTTTCAATGTTTCCAGACTAAAAGGAATAGCAGGGATATGAAATGAAGGTAAAGAACCTCCTACAGAGGCGATATCAATTACTTTTTTAGTATCAATGCCGAAAAAATATACAATACCAAAGACAACTATTATTGCTACTAAAGATGCTGGAACCGCCTTTGTAAATTTTGGCAATATAAATACGATAGCTATAGTTAATAATGTCAATCCAGCCATTAGATAAAGCGCCGGTCCCTGCATCCAACCTTCTATCCCGTTTTCAACAACTTTAAATTGAGCTACCTGTGCCATAAAAATGATTACTGCAAGACCGTTTAAGAAACCATACATTACCGGTTGTGGAATCAAGCGGACAAATTTACCCAGCTTAAAAATTCCTACTGAAAATTGCAGTAGACCTGCTAATATAACCGCAGCAAAAAGATATTCCACACCATGTGATGCAGCCAGTGCAATAAGTACGACTACCGTTGCTCCAGCACCTCCGGAAACCATTCCGGGTCTGCCTCCCAAGATTGCAGTAACAATGCCCATTAAAAACGCTGCATAAAGCCCTGTCAAAGGCGAAAGCCCTGCCAGAATAGCAAAGGATAAAGACTCAGGTATCATGGTCATAGCCACTGCAAGACCCGCAAGAATTTCATTTTTGTAATTAATTTTCTGTTTGAAATCAAACAAATTGATAATTTTCTGCATAAAGATTTATGTTTAAAGTTGTAAAATGTAAATAGAAAAGTAGGTACACGCAAGTAAAACCTTCGGGTACGACAGAGAAACCAATAAATTAAAATTGGGAAATATAACAGTTAGCCTAAGATCAAGGCGGAGTAACTTGGGATGATATTTGTACTGTTCTTTTCATTGAGTGGTGCAAAAGTACAATTTATAGTTATTGTACACAATTTAACACGAAATAAAACTAAAAAAATTTGTTTTACAACACAGAATCTTTTCTTTGGTCGCTGTGTGAAAAGAAAAGAAGTCAGTGCTAAATACAACAAATGGGATACTAAATATCCCAAGCAGAAACTCGCAACCTGTTTGGTAAAATGTAAGGAAAGGGAATTGTGTAGTGGTGCATTTTGACAAGGGGGTTGCACCTATTCTAAATGCAAAAATGCGTTTCCGACCAAAGTGAGGAATTGCATTTTTGCCCGCCCGATTTTTCGGGTCAGGCGACTTTTATCGGGTGGGTACGGAAATCTTTCAGATTATGAAAAAATCCCTTGTATTCGGTCATTCCTCTGCGGAATAAGTTCCACAATAAGGAACAACCCATTTGTGTCAATGAGGAATTGATAAACAAGTCCTGGTATTCCAATGCTTCGGCAAGGGAGCAACTTGGCGTGTTGTCTTCTTGTTCGGATTGCTTCAGCAATTCGCCAAATTCATCGGTAACAAATGGCAGGCTTGCCACCGTTTGGTATTTCTCGGAATTGGGTTGCTTTATCTCTCCGATAGTAGATAGTAGCACTTGTCCTGTATGCTGGCTGTTGCCAAAGTCTAACCAATATTTCGGCTCATCTTGATAGTGTCTGCGGTAACTTAGTTCTTTCAGAATTTCAGCAACGCCAAACCTCGCCTGTACATTATCCACACAAGTAATGGTAATGATTGCCCTTGCTTTTTCGGGCATTCTCCCAAACTTGTCCTTTTCAAATTTTATCGTTTCGGCTTTCCAATTTGTACCCGCCCAACGGTTGCAACGATTGATCAAGGCAACGGATTTGTATAATCCTGTTTCACTTTCTGCAAAACGCTGTCTGCCTAAATTAGCACTCGTGATAACATCATCATCCCAAAGGCGGACTTGCAACCCTGCGTGTCCTAATGCTATCAAACTTTCGTTTATTTCCATTAAAGCGGTCAATACTTTTGAGCCTGTGCCACCTGCTCCGATAAGGTTTACCGAAATCGGGTTTGTCGGATTTAGCAGATAATTGTCCGTAAAATGGATTGCTGTTTTTGCTGTATTCATCACAATAGATTTTTAAGGGTTTTGTTGTTCTTTTTTAATACTTCTTTAGGAAAGGGTTTGTCTGTGTTGATAAGGTCTTTCCAAAGGTTTACAATGTTTTTTTTCGTCAAGTTTTCGCATAATGAATGGCTGAAATAGGAATTGAAAAAATAATGTTCCCAAGCCTGTATAAATTCCTCAACCGAAGCCGAATTTTTAATGTCAATACTAACAGTACCCATACATACGTTGCCTTTTTCGTAGATATTGAAAAATGGGACGTAATGCAATGGCGTTTTCTCGGTAGGTCTTCTGTCGCTTGCCAAAGCAAATACCGTAAGACTGCTTTTGCTCGCTAACCAAAGCATTGGCGGTACTTGTGCCTTTCCGTTGGGTATGCCCAAACTATCCACAAAATATATCTGCCTTTGCTGTGTTTTGGTGTACCATAGCACCGTACCTTTTTCGCTCGGATTAATATGCAGAATGTTGGTAGGCAAAATTCCCTTTGGCTTTAAAAAGGCTGTGTTTTTTTCTTCATCCGTCTGTAAAGCCTTTGCCAAAATGTTAGCTTCTTTTACTGTCAGTGGGTGGGCATTTATAGGCGTTCCATTGCTATCCATATCAAAATGCTCCACGTACATATCGGTATCTGTTCCTTTGGCTTCGTAGAAAACCAAAGCAGATTTTGGGTGGTACAATGTTCCGAAATGGTCTGTTATATCTGTTGTTGTGTTCATTTTTCTATCGTTTTGTATTCGTATAATAATCCACTCAAATCATTTAATAAATCAAACAAACGGTTCTCAAAATCGAGGTTGGCTGTTGGTATTTCGCTTCCGTCAAATTGCTTGGAAATAGTTGGCTCTTCCATTGCTCCGTACTCGTTAAATTCATTGTTGATTGTATCTGAAAGACTTTCGTATAACCAGCCTTTAGTATCTGCAATAAATGAAATGTACTTTTCCATTCCGATTATTTCATTCTCGTCATTATCATAAGGGTCTTTTTCGGGCAATGTTGCGTTTCTGAAAATATTTTCGCTTGGATATTCAGTATAAAGGGCAAACGCATTGCGAGCAATTTTCCAACATTCGCTATCGAACGTATCAACACTTTTAAATCGGTTCAAACGCTTTTCAAATACCTTTAGATTGATGAGGTTGAATAACTTCTGTTCCACCTTATCGCCAATGTATTCGGCATTTCTCAACTCACGTTTGTTGGTTTCGGTTTCTGCCGTTTCCTCGTCCTGTTCAACCCAATCGTTCATCATTTCGTAAAGCCAATACAAATAACTTTCTTCTTGTCTGTAATAGGGAATTTGGGCAATGTGGTACAGATAACTGCATACTGATAGTAAAAGCTGTGCGGTCTTTTTACGCTTCTGGTCTTTGAGTATTTGAAAGAGTGGCACAACTGGAATGTAATACAAGGTTGTACCTGTGTTGTACCGTTCCTCACTTGTAAAGTAGGTTTTCTTGCTATCCTGTATCAATTTAAAACCTTCCCAATTGATATTGGTACGTTTTACTTTGGTTTCCATATCCCACATAGACAATACTATATTGTATGGAAACTCAAAATCTTGGGTCTGCATTGGCTCAATGCTGTGATGCTCGGCAAGTTTGGAAAGGGACTTGTGAAAATCCCTCTCCGTTTTCTGACAAGCCTGTACGGATTTTGCTGTTTTCAGTTTTGGCAGAAACGTACACTTTAAAATACCATTGGTAGCATTGCTATCGGTACGGACTTCTGCTTGTCTTTCTGCACTTGGTTTGCATCCTTTGGTCTTTGCATCCAATTGGCAAACTCGCCCAACTGTCGGTGCAATTGCCGTTGTCGTTTCTGTTCGGGTATGCTGATAGTTCCCGATATGATGTTGCGTTGCATAATTCATCGTTTTAAAATTTTGGTTTAACCTTTCGTACCCATTACGCTCTCAAATTTGTACTCGACTGCATCATCTTTTATTTGTGGTGCTGATACTTTTGCGGTTGTCAAAATCGGGTACATATTGGCGTAAAAATTCATTACGGCTTCCACGCTCCAACGTGGTTCGGGGTCGGTCAGTCTGATGTCCTGTCCTTTATCTTTGAGTATGAAAACTCGCTCTAATTGCGTTGCTAATAACATAACTTTCTGATTTTGGGGTTAACACTTTTATTCTTCTTCGTCCGCTTCATCAATAGGATAATCGGCAGTAACTGCTTCCTCTGGCGATTCATGTGGTGCTTCTTCCATTGTTCCGAAAAGGCTCGGTGTGGCAAACTTGTCGGATAATGATGTTTTGCGTTTGCGTATCTCGTCCGCTTTTTCGGGAAACTCCGTTATATCGGGTACTTTCATCCACGCTTCACGGAACTTACCCTCTTTCTCCAACTCGTCAGCCTTTACTATAGCATCTTTAAATTTCTTGTCTTTGGCTTCTTTTTCCTTTTTCTCCTTTTCGGCTTTTTCTTTCTCGATTGCCGATTGTTTTTTAACTTCTTCCAATTGCTTTAAGAATTTTTCCATATCCACCATTAAGCCTGATATTTTTTGTATAGGTTTGGTAATCTGTTCAAAAAATCCCTCGTCAAACTCTTGGGGCGTGGCGTTAAATGTCAATGGGGGAATACCGTTTTTGGCACTATCTCCGCATTGTTCGTTGTTAAGCAATACTGTTACGATTAGGTTGCTTTCTATTCCTTTTGAAATGTTCAGTTGTAATACTCCTGTAAAGTCCAACTGCTGTATCTGGTTGAAAAAATTTGTATTCATTGTTATGAAATTTTGTAGGCTACCACCGATTAAGGCGGTAGCCTGTTGTTATTTAATTAAGGTTTAGGATTTCTGCACCATCTAAAGCAAAACCATTACACAAGTCAAATGCTTTCTGTGATTTGAGTTGAGCAGTACCACCCAATACAATGCTTTGTAATTTGGCTTCGTCATTCTTGTAATTTCTCACGTTCTGATAGTAGCCTGTAACAGCGTTATACGCTCCGAACAAAGTGCCTTTTGTTGTGTCCATTTGCTGTGTATCGCTTATCATTGCGTATGCAAATGCGTCCTCAACGGTATTTTTGAACACGGTGGAAATTTCATCCATAGCACCCTTTTTTAGCAAATCAAAGGTTTCCTTATTCGGGCAAAGTGCCAATTGGATTAGCTTTTTAACCTCTTGGTCTGTTACCTTCACTTTTGCCCACTCATTGAAAATTCCCTCTAATTGGTTGCTCAATGTGTTGGCAAGTCCCATAATCTTGTGGGCATTTTCTATACGTTGTTTTGCTCCCGAAGTATGTTTGATACGAACCACATTGGTCATACTGCGTAACGAAGCGTTTAAGGTGTTTTGGCAAACTATACGGATAGGAGTAAATGCGGCTGTGATACTTCCGCTACCATCGTGCGAAGTGGTTAGGAAGATGTACTTTTCCGTAACATCATCGCCATTACCGACACGGATGTAGTCAGGCAATTTGGCTGTGATGAAAATACGTTCTCCGTTTCCTAATGCTCCTGCGGTTTCATAGAGAATACCCTCGCCACCACCTACAATTGCATCAAAGAAATTAAAGGCTTCACGATTTTGTACTATGTGGTAATCCTTTCCGACTACTCCCAATACTGCATTGTTATCGGTGCGTATGTTAGCAAAATAGTTAGGTACTTCCAATTCACTACTGCCTATCTCAATACCGTTAGCCGTTTCGATAATGCCCGAACCTTTTGTAAATAGTGGGGATTTTACGACTTCGTAATCTAACCCTGCGTGCTTGATAGCTTCTTCGCTTGTCGGGTACTGTTCTACGATTTGCCCCAAACCGTGCCACGCTTTTTGCTGAACGCTAAAAAATGAATAACGTCCTGTTCTCTCGTTGAAATTGATATTATGTGCCATAATGCTTAAAATTTTGATGTTAAAAAATGATTGAATACTCGTTGTTAAAATGGTAGGTCGTCTTCTGTCTTATTATTGTTTGTGCCTGTGGTGGCTTGTACCGTTTCCGTTTTTTTGCCACCGCCGTGCAGTTTGATTTGTGAGGTATGGAAATTCAGTCCTGCTCTTGGCTCTCCGTCATTGCCTGTCCACGCTCTTGTACTTACTCTTCCCGATAGTTCTACCAAAGTGCCTTTTGTAAGTAGCTTGGCTACATTTGGGGTTATCCAATAGGAGCAATCAAAATAGGTTGTTTGCTCTACACGCTCACCTTGTTTGTTACGGTAGCTGTCGTTGGTCGCTACTGAAAAATTTACTACTTGTTTGTCCTGTGACGTTGTGCGTACTTCCGCATCTCTTGTCAGTCTTCCTGTAATGTTCATGATTTCTACTTTTTTGCGTTATTAATTTTGTTCTGATTTTTCCCTTGATTTATTCGGCAATGAGAGGAGGTGCTGAAGTTTCGTTTCACTCTTTTGCCATTTCCAATGCTGTATTTTTTCATTTCTGACATTTTTTTTATTCGTCTAAAGAGCCGGAGTATGCTTTGTTTCGTTTCACGAGCATAAAAAGGTTAGTGTTTAGCAGGAACAAGGTTTTGTCAAAAAAATACGACCCGAATGGGTGGAGATTTTTTTTGCAAACCAGGAAGGCACGACCTTGTTTCTGCGTTAAGAACACGGAAATACCTTTGCTCTTGAAATGGAACAAAAAAGCATATCGGTTCTTGAATAAAAAATCATGTGGAAGCACTTGAAAAAGGCATTGAGGAAATGGCCTTATGATTACAAAACCTGCAATTACATTTAGCAGAATTTATTTTAGTATCTCAAAGTATTGTGGCTTTGGAGGCCACGTAAACGGTACTGAAAATATTTGTTGAGGGATAAGATTGGATAGTTTTTCAGTATGGTTTATTAAGTCATCCTGCCAAAGCTCTTTTATTGCATGGGATGGGTGCTGGAGGAATAAATGTGCTTTTGAGGATTAAGTATGGGCATAAAAAAAGCAGGACATAATCCTGCTTCGCTCTGTGTGTATATAAATTCTAAATGATAACCTCTTTCTCCATTTCAGAAAATGCGGCTTCCATTCCTGCAAATTTATGCGATACCAAATCCATATCCTTGCTAATTTTCTGACTGGTAATCTTGGCATAGATTTGAGTGGTAGAAATGTTTTTATGTCCCATCATTTTGCTAAGGCTTTCAAGGGGTACACCCTCTGTTAAAAACATTGTTCCAAATGTGTGCCTTGCGGTGTGAAAGGTTACTTTTTGTTCTGTAACAATCTCTAATTCTTGAACAAGTTTGTCTATATGGCTATTACAAATTTTATTAGTTGGAACAGGAAAAATAAAATCATTTCGGGTAGTACCTTTATATTTTTCAATAATACGTTTGGGTATTTCCATAAGCCTAACATTAGAGGCAACATCAGATTTTTGTCTTCGGCTTATAATCCAATCGTGACCATCAAAAAAGGATTGTATGTTAGTACTTTTAAGTTGTTTAATATCTATATAAGATAGTCCTGTAAAACAGCTGAATACAAAAAGATCCTTTACAATTTCATAATTTTGTTTTGAAGGATTGTGTAATAACAGGGACTCAACGTTTTCCTTGAGTAAATAGCTACGGTCATTTTCCTTCATCGCTATTTCATAATCTTCAAAAGGATTTTTCCTGATAAGACCGTTTTTGACAGCTATTTCCGCAACACGATAGAGTGGCATAGTATATACCCAAACAGTATTGTGTGTGCACTTTTTGTCTATTCTAAGGAAGAAATCAAACTCTCTGATAAAATCACACGTCAATTCCCTGAACGCCATGTCATCACGATGATACCTGCTTTTGATAAATTCAGTAACGTGGTTATAGACAATTTTGTATTTGTAGTAGGTACTTTCGGAGCGTTCTCCTTGTACTACCATTTTCCCAAAATCGTCATTGTTCTTCTTAAAGACTTTCAGCAAGGAATCTTCCATAATACCAACACCGAGAAATGCAAGTTTCAGCTTTTGTGCCGTTACAAAACCCTCGTGTTTCAGCATATCTTCATAAAGGGTATCAATACGTGCCCGTATATTATCCAATTTTTGGTTAATACCTAGTGCTTTTGCACTCTTGCCTTCAACTCTTCCATACTTTAAATCCCAATTATTTGGGTTGATTTCTAACTTTGTTCCTAAAGTCTTAGGTGTTCCATCAATAGTAATACGTGCCATAATCGGGGCATTACCGTTCTTTTTCGGCTCGTTCTTTTTCAGGTAGAAAAGTAATTTGAACGTAGATTTTTTTGTCTGCTCCATAACTCAAATGTTTAATGTTTAAAATTAAATTGTATTGAGTTACAAGGGAATATGAAAAATAGGGCAAAACACTGAAATATAATCTGTTACACCTTTAATTACCTTTGCTAATCGGTAACGAATTAGTAACCTATCTTTGTATTTTTAAGACCAAAACCTATCAGACACCGAGTTCCAAACTAAGACTACTGTTTTATAAAGCATTGTATATAAACGGTTTTAACCGTTTTGCTTATTTTTGCTTTCTACTAATCTTTTTTATGAAAAAGAATGTGCTATCGATGGGGAAATTAATAAAAATACTTTTAATGAAAAACTGAAAAATATTCCTTTTATTTTTGATGAAAACGAAAAATTGAAATCCCCTAATGACATCTATTTCCCTGCAAAAGAATATGCTGAAGAGTTTGTAGATAAAATTAGTGTGGTTCACCACCTTGTTATGGACGAAATTAAGAGGCGCTGGGGTATAGAGAGTTGGCTTACCCATCGGATAAATATAAAGGAGCCATCTTCATTGGTGTTTATTGAAAAAACTATTATCCAAAGAGGAAATGAATTTGTTACTGTAAGTAATGCAATTGAAATAGGCCGCTACATATTCAAAGCTCATCTTAATAAGATTCTGAGAGATTCTCATTATTCAGATCTACAAAATTTACCTATTCTTACTTCATCAGGTAAATTATTGCCAGCCTCAGCAGCTTATCTTTCTAATATCTATGAGCCTAAATTGAAGATTGAGCATTTATTTGAGAACGATATTTACCTTTCAAAAGACTATATTGAAAAAAGTATAGACAAAAGAGAATGGGGGAGCTTTTTCATCAAGATTGGTATTAAAGAGGACGTAGGTGTTATAGGAGAGAAAATAAATTTCAGTAGAAAAGAAAATTGGATAAACCGCCACGATGCGGTTTTTTTGAACAAAATTCAAGAAACCGCAGGAAATATTTATAACAATTCTTATAGTGGGTGGACGTATGGTTCTGGTGAATATAAGTTTTATCCTGCAAGCACCTTTATTTATAGCCTTACTTTTTTAGGACTTGCTAATTCATATTCGTTTTCCAAACTATTATTTGAACGGGTATTTTCGATTTTAACACCATTGGATTTAAAACCAAATTATGCAATGGGTGTTAGCGGATCATTTGGCTTTATAAATAAATTTATAGGCCAAGAAACATTAGAACGTTATGGTTGCCCTGCTAATTACAGTAAATGGCTAATTGAAAATTTAGCTATTTTTCCAACAGTAAATAACGAATGTAAAAAAGCTGCTGAAATAATACTAAATACCGAAGACAATATCAGTATTGGAAGCGGTTATCTCAATGTCTTGGACTACAGGAGTGTATTGTCTCCCGAGTGGAAAGAGTTCTTAAACTTTAAGGAAATTTTGAGTATCGACGATTATTTACTTGTTCTAAGTGAAATATGGAAGAAATACTCATCAAGTGGAGGGGAATTGAATAAGGATGATAAGGGTCGTATTGATCTAATCTATGAAAAAATGAGTAGTGAATTACTTCATGAGTCTGATAAAGATAAAATTAGTTTATGGAGCAAAAGCAATAAGCTATTGGCCAAAAATGGTATTGATTTTCTTTATGCCAGTGAATTAACTATAATTACAGTTGAAGGATTTAGCGCGGCCAACTTAGTTTATTCATCCTCTCAAAAAACGAGTATTGTTGAGTTAATGAAAATTTTTGGCGTAAACATAATTGATATTATTCGTGCGGAAATACCAAATTATTCTACTGAGATCTTGGCGTTAAAGCGTAAAATAAAACATATCTCTGCTTTAGTAGCTTTAGTTTCAATTGAAAAGTCAAAAAGCCATAAAGATTGGGAATTGGAATACCAGCGGATAAGCAATAAGTTGTCCCAAATAAGATTTTTTCAAACAGCTGAAATTTATTTGTCCTACGGCGATGACTCAGATAAGCAGAAGAGAAGCTCATGGGCAGAGGGTGACGATTTTTATTATGTAGGAGACTGTTTTAGTCCTAGAGTTCTTGATGGTCTTGTTGGCCCATTGGGCAGGTTTTTAAAAGTTAATTATGCTGAACGGATCTTAAACGTATTGCTATTGGAGACGTTTACTAATGGTCTAGAATATCTAGAAGAGAAGGGGTATGATATATCACTAATTCCTTCAGATCTCTTAAACCTTGAAGAACTTGAAATAGGTTATGTGGGAAATAACAACAGGCTTTATAATCAGTCAGATGAAGATTTAGGAAAAATGGGAGAGATAGCTGTTCTTAAAAAGTTGAAAAATATATATTCAAACAAGTATCATCAACCCTTAGAAGAGACAGACTTCGGTTTTAAGATTGCAGATTCTGTTGAAGTTTATTGGAGAAATATCAATGGAGTTACTTATACGAATCATGATTTTAAGATTATTGAAGAAGGAAAAGAAATTTATGTTGATAGTAAAGCTACACCATATGGGAAAAACATCGAGAAACTAGCACTATATATTTCGGGTAATGAGTTGAGCTTAATGGAGAATGCCGAAAAGTATTTAATAGCCAGAGTGTATAATGTGACAGCTGATCCTATTATTGAATTTGTGAGTCTGGCATTGTACAATGATTTGTAAACTAATTATATGTTCGGGAGGATATAATTCTACAATATTATCCTCTCGAACATATCTATTTTTATTTGGCACATTAGGTAGGTGGGTATCATGCAACCAATTTGAGGTTAAATTAAAACAGTAAAACTTACTGTGGAGCCATTTTTATATCGGACTTGTATGCTTGTCGTAGCAGAATCAATAAAAATGGCTCCTGACCTATCATACTTTAAGTTTTTGATTAAAGCACCCCCTGAGTAAGAATATCCACTATTATTTTGGCCTGAATGTATTGATCCTTCATTTGGAAAGTGAAGTGCAATAACTCTTTCGCTTTTAATTGTGATAAGTAACTCGTAAGTAGACATCGCATTTGTCGAAAAATTATTGTATTTGACTATAGCCTTGTATTCGCCATCTTTAATTTTAGGAGTATTTATAGGTTCATACACCTGAGCAAATGTATTTTCAAAAATGAACAGGGAACAAATAACAGTAAGTAGAAATATTATTTTCTTCATAGATTAATATAATAAGATAAATGATTTGAACTGCGAAGTTACAATGTTTGACGACAATTCCTTTGGTAAATGAAAAAAAATTATATTTGACTATACTACTATGTAAAATAATCTTAGTAAATGTATATAGTAGAAATCTATACACCAAAAATTTGCTAATACTAGGATTCGTATTTTTGAGATCACTGGAAAAAGAATAGTTTGATTTTTTCGACGTCACTACGTCACTTTTGATGAATATTCAGGGAGTGTATATTTCCAGAAATTTTGCAGATTCATCGAAGGACAGATATTAAATATCTTTAAATTAAGAACATCAGCAGTCGTTTTGGATCAATTTTAATAAATCGAACAGTTCCTCCCTTTTCTTTACCTTACGGTTTCCCGTATCCATATCACAATTTGATTACTTATTTTTGTACGTTATTGCATATGGTATTGTGAACTGTATTTTTACTTTATAAGCGTTTCAGTTGTAGAGTTGACTTAATTGGGTTAGTCTAAATAGAAAATGACTTTAAAAAAACCTAATAATAGTTGAAGAGTTACGCTTGCTTTTAAATTTAGGTAATATTGAGAAACTACTTCTTGCAAAACTATTTTGCTTTTAATTTTTTAATATTTGATTTTCAGTTTATATTGCGGAATGTTTCTAGATGGATTGATTCTTTTGAGGAAATCCTAACTAAGTTATGAAAGAGTTCTAAACCTCAAGTCTTCAGTATTACTATGATGTTTATTTATTATATTTTTTTATAAAAAACCTTTATGACTTTTATTTTAATACTTTAAGCTGCTTTGGTCAATCATGAGTGAATTTAGAAAATTATTAATTGCACGAGGTATAGAAAACCACATTGGTGTACCATTATGGACATATAACGTGACCGAAGAAGAGTTTCTTCGTTTAGAGAAATTCTTAAAAGATAATACTTCCAAAACCAAAATCGACAAGAGAGACTATTGTCTATATTTTGCTGAGTGGTGGAGGAGAAAATATGAAGGTAGCTATGTTACAAAAGATAAAGTCGCAGCTGACATTTCGAATGCCTTTCTATCATCTGAAGATATATATAAGCTAGCTCGAGAGGGCGCTGCATTGCTCAAAATTAACTGGATACGACAGACCAATACGTTGTATTTAAGAACGATGTTAATGCAAGGAGGGATGCCTTTAAAAGTTTTGACAGGACAGTTTGGAACTAGTTTTAAAGCTTTTCTAAATGAACTTGTGAAAGCCAAAGTATCTTCTTTAAGTGATATATACGAAAGTAGTTCTCTGACCTATTTACCTAGGTCTGCACAAAATGATGACTTCTATCAAAATTGTTTGGAAATCGTTCAGGCCATTCTGAACGACGACTTAGCTTACCTTTCCCATTTGGACAATAACGCCAATTTAAAGCAATTGAAAACAGAATTGCTGACTACGCGAGAAAAGTACAAATCAACCAGAAAGATAAGTAAAGTTAGGTTTTATTGGCTCGTAAAAGATAATTTTACGAATATCTCTCTCGATTTTGATATCGCAAATAGATTTGAACAAAAGGATCTGGAAACTTTATTAGGTATCGATTTGGATGTAATCGAATCTGAGTATAAATTGATTGTCAATGGTAGTGTAGTAGCTACTCTAACTAAGCAGGGAAATTACTATAATGTTTCAAATTTTGGATTTGTAAAACAAATACACTTTTATGAAGAAGATTTTACAAAAAGCGAGCTTTCAATACCTGAAATAATAATGATCAGTAAAAGCGGTATTAATTATCCCATTAATAATCATCTGCTATTTGATTTTAATCCTTCAGAACCAATATTGCTAAAGCCTATTTCAGAGAACCGATTTATATTTGAAAAACGGCGAAATATTAGTATCGATCATGCTTATATAATGGTTCCAAGAGATTGGATTGTTGATGAGCAGACAGCTTCTAAGATTACCGAAATTCAAGACGGAAAAATAGCGGTATATAAGTTTGAGAAACAGGTTTCTGTGAGGAATTATCCGCAAACGATTAAATTCAGCTTAACAGTAGAACCTCAATTTGATTGGTTTGTCAATAGCGTTATGCCTTCTTGGATCAAAGATGCCAATTACAAAATAGTTCAACGTAAACCGACGATTTATTTCTATAATAATACTGGTGCAAGAATTAACAATGGTATTGAGCAATATTATAGGAAATATAAATCAGCTAGTGAGTGGATTTCGTACAACCACGGTATATGGGAAGTGGGCTTATATGAATTAAAATTTGTTTGTGATGGTATTGAAGAGTTTGATAAAGTTTTTAATATCGGTCAATTCAATAGAACAGTATATTCCAATTTAAACCAGATAGAAATCTCTTTCATTAATCCCGAAAATTTATCTATACAGGCTGAATCTACTCCCTTATACCAAGTCCAAAAGTTGGATGACAACACGTTGAAATATACAATCAATGACATTGAGAAGAGACCTAGTGTGCTTCGATTAAATATTCATGTTCAAAATCAAGGCACTACACTAAGACTTAATTTGATTAGTCCTTTTAAAGGACTAGAGATTATTGATTCCGATAATAAAACTGTGAACGAGGATGAAGAATTATTTGTCGATAATTTGTATGGATACCGTATCATCACGGATAAAACCGATCATTATTATTTTGCGACTTTTTGGAACAATCGCTATAAACATATTCGATTAACATATCCCATCAGCAAAGCAATTACTTCACTGGTTGAATTTGAGGATTATTATAATTCGTTATTTAAACTTGTAAATATTTTAGACTCTTCAAATTCTATTATTTGCCAGATCAGCAAACTTGGTCCCAATGATTCATTGATATCTATTAAATCATTTAAGTTGTTGCAGTATAAGGCGAATTTACGAGCTCAGATTGTTAACGATCAGGTTTTGCTGAATTTAAATGTCGATCTCCAGGCCAATCTAGTCGCAGTTCCTTTAGAGTGTTCATATACTGATATTCAGATTATTGATTTGGAGTATTTGGGTGATTGTCAGTACGTTTTAAATAGTTCAAAAACAGAATTGACAAAATTTATTGTTTTTTCAACAAATGAATCTCCTATAAGGGTCCAACCGAGATTTATTAATCTTACAATAAATGAAGAGACAACAACTGACAATGATCGTTATGCTAGGTTGGAAAGTTTTCAGGTGCCATTACAAGAGGGAGGGTATGAATCTGGCGTATGGAAAAAGTTTAGAGAGTACTATGCGATAGCTCGTCACTTTAAAATTCCATTTTCAACGTTTGATATTATTCGGGCTGTTTCTATTGATCAAAGTTTGGCAGCTAAAGCATTTGTATTCCTTCATAAATTATGTAGCAATTTAAATTGGGTTAATCAATTTGAATTAGACCTCGGGTTTCAGTTTCATTGGATCTCTATAGACAGTTGGCAGAAATGTTTTGGATTAGAGGATTTTAACCATCTAATTTTATTGGAGTATTATAATTCAGTTCACCCAAAACTTGGAAAAGCGATTGTTTCAAATGAAGTCGAAGTAAACGCTATCAAATCTATGTTAGTAGATATGCGGGGGCGGTTAGGTAAGAGGGTATTGGAAGGTATGCCATTGGAAAGTCCAAGATTAAGCCCATATGCGATTAAAATAGATATACCTGATGAACGCTTAAAGTTAATTATAAACACGCCAATAGCTGTGGCTTGTGCAATCACATCTTTAACTGACCACAGCAGTTTTTGGTTAACAAAAGTAGAGTATATCCGCCGATATATGATTTATGCAAAGCAGACAGATCCTATGTGGTATTTCGGTGCGTTACTTTATTCTTTCAATCAATTAAACAAAAGATAGAATTCTATGAATTATAAAAATATTTACAATAATATCGATCAGAGACTAAAAGATTCTGTATTATCATTATGGTCTACTGGTGATGTAGCTATGCAACAAGCCTATCTTGAATTATTTAAGGCGGAACCCTTAATGAGTGAGCCGGTGATCCAGAATAGTTTTCCATGGGAAGCAGGAGAGGAGGCCTTTGGTGAAATGACTGATTTATTTGGGACACATTTTATTAAGGCATTAAATGATATTAATGATGAGGATGCACGATTCTCTAGCAATATTTATCCATATAAACACCAAGTTAGAAGCTGGAATTATCTTTTGAAAGCGAATAAATCTATCGCGGTTACCACTGGTACAGGTTCTGGTAAGACAGAATGTTTTATGCTTCCGATATTGGCCGATCTGTATCAGCACCGGACTCACGGAAGTGGAGTCAAGGCAATCTTTTTGTATCCCTTAAATGCCTTAATCAATAGTCAGATAAAGCGTATGGAGTCTTGGTTGAGAGCGATTGGTGGTGTTAATTTTGCTGTTTATACAGGGGATACTCCGAACGATGGTCCGAATAAAAAGCAAGAAGCGGCTTATCCCCGTATCTTGACGCGTGCTGAGATTCGTCGAAATGCTCCACCGATTTTGTTTACCAACCCGACCATGTTAGAGTATATGATGGTAAGGGATAAGGACGTTCCTATTTTGCAGCAATCTCAGGGTACCTTACGTTGGATCGTTATGGATGAGGCACATACTCTGACTGGATCCTCAGCAGCAGAGATGTCTCTTTTGATTCGTAGAGTAGTAGATGCATTTGGGGTTCAGGCTAAGGATATTCGATTTGCGATTACTTCCGCGACAGTGGGACAGGGCGAAAGTGCAGTAGTATCTCTAAAGGAGTTTATGTCGAAGCTTTGTGGTATTGATCAGTCTCAAATAGAGGTAATTACAGGGCAACGGAAATTTGAAGAGCTGATCGAAAATCCATTACCGCAATACAACTTTAAGGAGATTCAGGCTTTACGTTATAAAATCAGAAAAGAGGACAGTCTTCGTCTAAGTGAAATTTCCAAAAAATTTAACGTTTCTAAAACAACTGACTCACTTGCGCTTATTGACGAACTTGCCGAATGCACAGTGGCCGGCAAATCCATTTTACCAGTTCGAGGACATTTTTTTGGACGAAGTTTAGGTGGTATTTATGTCTGTACAAATAAAGATTGTACCGATGAAAAGCTAGTTAAATCACCTTATGGCAAGATTACCACTTTTGCAGCACATCATTGCACTTGTGGTCATCCTATGGTTGAATTGGTGGCCTGCCGTTCTTGTGGTAATGAATTGATGATGGCTGATCGTATTACTGGTAGAAGTGGTCATCAGCGAATCCAGCTAATGACATCAGTTGTCAATGATAATTTTAATATTGATGATTATAGTGGAGAACAAGATGAAGGTCATGACGAAGAGGTTGGAATTGTAAATGTAACAACATTTTTCTTTACAAAGCAAGATCCAAAAAGACATATTCATGAAGCTACAAAATTTGAGATTGCATACAAAGGGATACTTGATTGTGGTGAAGGTGCATATTTATATTATTTGAATGAGCAACAGGTTTGTGTCTGTCCTCATTGTCATTCCAATCTAGAAAATCCACTTCATTTTAGATTAAGCAGTAGTTTTGTCAATCGAATATTAGCTGACCTCTTTCTGGAGGCGACTCCAGAGATGAGGCCTATTACAAAAGATATGCAATGGAATGGACATAAATACATTTCTTTTACTGACAGTCGACAAGGAACAGCAAAAATATCGGCCTTACTCAATATTGATACGGAGTCGAATTGGATTCGTGCGCAGGTCTATCATAAATTATTAGAGCTAAATTCATCGACGAAACTATCAGTAGAAGATATTGCTTTAGATATGTTAAAGTTGGAAAATTTCAAACAGCAATTAATTGATCAACCTGTCTATATGCATGATAGTATCAATCAAAATATTCAAACTATAAAAAATAAACATGATCAATCATCAACTAAAGAAGTGCTCAGGTGGGATTCTCTTTTAGAATTTTTAAGAAATAGAAGTGACGCAGCAGTGCTATTAAGGAATAACAGCTTGAATAAGGACACCGGTAACCTTAACAATTATTTGAGAGGGATACTTTATGACGAGTTTGCAAGACGTTTACCAAGGTCGAGATCTATTGAAAATTTAGGTATGATTGGGCTTGATTACCCAGCAGTTGATGCGTGTAGTTTACCTGCTATTTGTGGTGAATTTGGGATTGATATAGAAGAATATAAAAACTTGGTAAAGATTGCGGCAGATTATATTATCCGCTACCCCTTCCATTTTGAGTTTGATCCTGCATTATATAATTATTCTGTAGCCTTTATGCGCTCTAAACCTATATATCCGAGCGCTACTGATCAACGTACTGACAAAATAACACGATGGCCAAGTTTTAATCCGAATAGAAAACGACAACATCGTTTTGTCACTCTATTATGTGCAGGATTAGGTTATCACAATTTTGAAGAAATTAGCTCCGGGAATCAGGATCGCATAGATAGTTTGCTGCAAGCCATATGGGGAACCCTGGTCAGTAGACATGTGATTAGGAATATGGGAGATGATTCTTTCAAATTGAGATTAGAGGAGAGCAGTGTTTTTAGTTTGACTAACAGTGTTTGGTTGTGCCCAGTAAAGAAACGTTTGATTAATCGACATTTTAGGGGATATTCACCTTGGATTAGTGGTGATTTAAACGCAGATACAATTGAGCAATTCAGGATAAAACAAGAAGAAATAAAATTCCCACATTATGAACACCCATTTAATATGGCGAATAATGTGCTGGATAAAACTTTGGCATTGAGTTGGATGGCAGAAAATTCCGCTATTTTAAAGAAAAAAGGGGTGTGGAATGATTTACATGAACGTATTATTCGTAACAGGCCAATTTATCTAGCGGGAGAGCATTCTGCACAACAAAATAGATCTCGATTGAATGATCTGGAAGCCAAGTTTATTGATGGTAAAATTAATATACTCAATTGTTCTACTACTATGGAGATGGGAGTAGATTTAAAAGGGATCTCAGTTGTGATGATGAACAACGTTCCTCCAGGTCCAGCAAATTATCTACAAAGAGCAGGACGAGCAGGGCGTCGTTCTGAAGCCAAATCGTTGGCATTTACCACATGTGGTCCTACACCAATTGGTAACAACGTTTTGCGAGAGCCAGATTGGGCTTTGAAGCATGCTATTGCTGCTCCGCGTGTTGATTTTCACAGTACAAGACTCATACAGCGCCATGTCAATTCTTATTTTTTTGGAAAGTATGTCCAAGAAAATGCAAACGGTATAGCGATTATGAATAAGTTATCGGATATTTTTCCGGTTGAAGGTGAAAGTATAGCGGTAGCAGAACAATTTAATAATTGGTTAAATAGTTCGTCTATTGATTATTATATACCACATGTCAAACATTTGACGAAATTTACACCTTTGCGAGATGCGGCAATTACTGTATTAGTTGGAAATGTAGTAGAAAATTTTGGACATGTATTGGAAGAAACTTGTCAAAAAATAGCAGGTTTTCAGAAAAAAATTATGGATTTAACCGCTGAGTTTGGTGAAGACGGACCAGCGACACGTTCGGTGCTACGTCAGTACTTTACTTTTATTAATCAAAATGCGATAAGTTATTTGGTTTCTTCCGGTTTTCTTCCTTCTGCGGGGATGCCAACTGGCGTGGTTACGTTTGACAATACCACTGCTCAAGATTATAGAGATAGAATTAATAATACTAACAATTTTGATACGGGACCATCTCATTTTATTACAAGAGCGTTAATGGAATACGCACCTGGTACAAGAGTAGTTATTGATGGAAAGAGCTTTACTTCGGCAGGAGTCATTCTATCTAACCATACCGCAGAGGCTGTACGTGAATTAATACGTACCTGTGAAAGTTGCGGTTATCAGGAGATTATTAATACAGAAGGAGACCCCATGGGAAATGAACAGTGTCCACACTGTAAAGCACAAGGATCTTTTAGAGGAATAAAGTTAACTGATTGTGCACCGTCACCATTTACACAAGTGATAGAGCCTGTAGGCTTTGCTGTAGATATGTATGCGCAACCTTCACGTAAGATAACAGAGCAGTCAGAAGTACACTACGTAGATCCAATGCTCATAAATCTACTACCGTGGACCGAAACATCCAATAGTTATTTTGAAATTAGAGAAAGCAGTTCTTCTAATGCGGAGATTTTGTATTATAACGTTGGTAGTGGCGCTGGATTCTCAGTGTGTTTAACCTGTGGACGAGCATCTACACGTCCGTCTGACTTGCAAAATCATACACGACTGCGTGGTGGAAAAAATAGAAGAGGAGATCAGGAGGATAATACTCATTGCGCGGGAAATGATAAAGCTTTTGCGATACGCGAAAATGTTATCTTGGGAGGTCGTTTTCAAACAGATTATTGCGAATTAAGGATTAAAGACGATATAGATTCCTATACAGCAGATCATAAGCTTTTATATACACTCGGAAGTGTTTTTGTAAAGGTACTTGCACAGTACTTGGCTATTGAAGCCTCAGAATTGGGCTTTGGTATTAAGAAGTACAGGGATTATTCAACCTTATTTATATTTGACACAGCAAAAGGTGGAGCAGGCTATGCACCTCAATTCTCACTCTATGCAATTGAAATTTTTAAAGAAGCGTTACATACATTAGCGAGCTGTACTTGCGAAGCTGCCTGTACAAAGTGTCTGATAGATCGAAGTACACAATGGCATATGGATAGTTTAGATCGTCATTCCGCCATTGAATGGTTAGAGCAAACTCTTAATCAAATCGTACCAGAGGAAATACACTTGTTAAATGATCGATTTTCTGTATTGGTACAGCCGATAAAAGATGAATTGAATAAAATAGTTACAAGAAAGAAACCAAAAGGACTGACCTTATTTGTTGAGAGAGATTTCCAAAACTGGAATTTCGAGGAGTTACCATTTATAGCTCGCTTTTCAAGAATGATAGGTAAAGCATCAATCGTAGTAAGAAAAGGAGATGCCCAACCGTCTGTAGATGAATATATAGATCTGAAAAAGTCTGAAAACTATGTAAACTATTTTGAAAACGATTCAGATGATTATACGGGATTAAGTTTATTGGTGGAAATTGAATTGCAAGATGGTTCCTACATTCGCTATTATGGTCGAGAAGGTACTATTCAATCGTTAAACAGTGAATGGGCTACATCCGGTAACGGCCAAATTTATAAGCTAGATTCTACATCTAAGATAAATCGGGAGTCACTAGAATGGTCGCGCCCCACTGACGGAAATGTTGCTGAAGCACATATAATCATGACTAGAAATCAGAGAATTCTTTCTAATAAAATTTTTGCTAAAGTCTTCGACGATTTAGGAAGTAGACTAGATTTACGGTCTGTGATGCAGAATAAAAAATTTGATATTACTTATTCTGATCGTTATTGTAAATCACCAATGGCTGTGATGCTTATGTTTCAGTTTATAGAATCTATAAAGAATGAGTTTAACCTTGATTTGAATGAGTTTGATTTCTATAGTTGTCCAATTTATACTCAGGATAGTAGAGTGCCTTATCAAATCCATCATAATTACTCCTCTGATATCGATCGTGATGCATTTATTAATTTAAATGCTTGGGATCTTGAGTTAACTGATGTGGGTATACATTCTGATGACACTTTACCTCATTATCGTTATTTTAAATTTGAATCAGATGATGTAATAATCCGAATTCGACCAGATGGAGGTATTGAGCATGGATGGTTTTGCGATGGTTTTAAAAAATATAATAATGGTAATATTGGTGCATTTGATACATTTAGTATTAAGGGATATAATACTGAAAACCCTATACTTTATACATTCAGTATTGTTAAAAAGTAGTACTTATTGAGTATAGCCTACCAAAATAAACAAGGGGATGAAGTATGAGCTGCTGACTGGAGAGTTAAGTTGGTGTATCGATTTTAATAAAAAAAGCATAAAATATGGACGAAGATATAAGTTTACATACTAAAATTATTGCAATAAAGGATCTTTTGACTTTTTCGAATTTAAAATTACCTGTTTATCAAAGACCTTATAAATGGCAAGAACGCCATATTCAACAATTAATTGAAGATATCAGTCTGTTTAAGAACAAGACAGCTTATAGATTAGGTACTTTAGTAATTAATAAAGATGGAACAGAATACAATATCGTAGATGGGCAACAAAGAACTATTAGCTGCTTGCTTTTATTCAAAGCTATTGTAGCTGTTTTTTCATTTAAGGATCCAATTCTTATAAAAGAGATAGATCGTATATCTTCAAAAATAATAAGTTTTTCATTTAGTAACGAAATTTCGCAGAAAAATATTGCAAATAACTATCTGGTCGCATGTAGATATGTAGCCAATTTAGATGAAGATTTTGTACGTTTTTTTCTTCATCATTGTGAGTTGATTTATTTTGAAATTAATAATATAAGTGAAGCTTTTCAGTTTTTTGATGCGCAAAATTCACGAGGTAAAGATTTAGAGCCGCACGATCTTTTAAAAGCCTATCATTTGCGTGAATATAGCATTGATGAGGAAAAAAGTAAATTGAATGATGTCACAGCCTGGGAAGCTTATCAATCTGATAAATTATCAAAATTGTTCTCAGAATATCTGTTTAGAATTCGTTCTTGGTCTCGTGGGGAATCTGGAACTGAATTTGATAAGAATAAAATTTTTTTATTTAAAGGTGTAACCGTTGGTAAAATAGGAGATTATAAATATGCAGAAGCATTAAGAATTTTACACCATTATACAGATGAATATAATGGAAGTTATCATAGACAGATAGATTTAAATTTAAAATCGTATCCATTTCAATTAGACGGACCAATTTTAAATGGAAGACGTTTTTTTGAGATGATTAGTCATTACAAAAAGGTGTTTGATTTAATGCTTAATGACATTAAGGATAATTCATCTCTAAACTCAATATCACGAAGTATTTTAAAGGTAATAAAAGAATATGACGGATGGGAACGTACAGGAGATACTTATGTTCGAACACTATTTGAATGTATTTTAGTTTTTTATATTGATAAATTTGGTACTCACAATATTGATTTAGCCATAGAAAAGCTTTTTGCTTGGTCTTACAAACTACGGTTAGAATATTATGCAATTCAGTTTGAAAGTGTAGATAATCATGTTTTGGGCTCAAATATGTTTTTAGATATTAAAAATAGCTATACACCGCAGGAAGCACTACGTCGTCCTACAATTTTCAACTTCACTAAGAAAAGAGAAATTCCAGAAATCGAAAAAATTCTGACGAAACTATATTATATATAATATGCAACACGAAATAAATACATTTAATATAAAAACGTTGTTTACAACCTCGAAATATCGTATTCCTATTTATCAGAGAAATTATGCTTGGGGTAGATCAGAAATATCTCAGTTGATCCAAGATATCATCGATTATATTCCAGAAAAACGTAATTATTACATAGGTACCTTAGTTGTATTTGAACGTAATGAAAAAGGAACCCATTTTTTTGATACAATTGATGGGCAACAACGTCTTACGACTTTCTCAATTTTATTATCTGTATTACAAAATGAATATAAAGTAATTGACTGGTTTAAAGAGAATTTATTATCATTTGAAAGCAGACCGTTATCTCAGAATGGATTAGATTTTTCATTTTCAGGTTTTTTTGATTCTAATAAAGATTATCATAATACAATAAAAGAAGCTTATGATCATATTATTTTAGATATAAAAAACAAGCTAGAAGAGAATCAAATTATGATTGCCGACTTTGTACATTATCTATGCGAGTATGTTACAATATTACAAGTTGAAGTTCCTTATGATACTGATTTGAATCATTATTTTGAAATTATGAATAATAGAGGGGAGCAACTCGAAAAACACGAAGTGGTCAAATCTATGTTACTAGATTGTTTATATGATGAAGAAGATATTAATAACAAACATCTTTTGGAGCTATTTCATGTAGTCTGGGATGCTGTAAGTAATATGGAACGTTATGTACAATTTGGTTTTGAACCAAAGTTAAGAAGAAAATTGTTTGGAAAAGATTGGACAACTTTACAACTCGCAAATGTAGATGAATTGCAAGATGTTTTTCTTAAATATAATATAAATGGTAAAACTAAAGAACTTCAAGAGTTAACTGTAGAAGAAATTATAGTCAAAGGTAGATTTAATATAAAGGAAAATGTAAATGAAACACCTGATAGATTCACTTCACCTGTTAATTTTCAGAATTTTCTATTACAATTACTTCGTGTTTACACAAAGAATAAAGAAACAACTTTGGACGATAAAAAATTGATATATTTTTTTAAAAATGAGATAAAGAGAAGTGGTCTTCTGTCGAAAGAATTTGCATTACAATTTATGTTTCAAATGCTAAATGGGAAATATTTACTGGATAAATATGTATTAAAACGTCAGTTTTTAGCTAATAAAGAAGGATGGAGCGTCTTAACCTTAAAATCAAATGATGGCAAAAAAGGATTTTATGTTAATACATTTGGAGATGAAGCTAATTGCGAAAATGAGATTATTGTAATGCTATTATCAATGTTTCATGTTTCCACCCCAACAATGATTTACAAACATTGGCTAAATGCTGTTTTATATTATTTGATTGATGCTAAGGAGATAAATGTTAATAACTATCAATTATATTTAGAGAAATTTGCGAAAGACTTAGTTTGTTTTAGATTTTTAAATAGAGATAGTCAATCAAAATTGGATTATTACACTTTGATATATGAAAATCACTTCTTGTTAGAAGAATATCCAATCATCACTGACGATAATATGGGATTAATATATGGATCTATTGAAAATAATTTAGTATTTAACTTTTTAGACTATATTATATGGTTAAATGATAAAACCGGAAAATTCTCTAGCTTCGAATTTTCATTTAGAAGTTCTGTGGAGCATTACTATCCCCAAAATCCTATTGGAGGTAGAAAGTTAGAGGATGAAAAAGCATTACATTCTTTTGGTAATTTGTGTTTAATAAGTCATCAAAAAAACTCAAAATTAAATCATCATTTGCCGACTGCTAAAAGGAATTATTATGCTAAATTAAATCAAGGAGGTCAATTGGCTTATGATAGTTTGAAGCAATATGTAATGATGAATAATTACAATTCTGATACATGGAGTGAAACAGATATTTATGAGCATAATCAAGAAGTGGTAGCTATGTTCAATGGCTTTATTCAAAACAATTAAACTGTGATTTTTAGAACAAATACCGAAAAATTGTAATAGCCAACTTCTAGAGAAATTGTTGTATATTATAGTTTTCTGGAAATTGGTAAAAGAATAAAAATGATTTCCAATATAGAAACTGAAATCTTATAAAGCGAGGTTATCCGCTATGTTTAATTGTTTCTAACTGGAGCATTTGATGCTCGTCAATAATGTATAACCGATTCTCTGTAAGAAAGATGTTTCTTTGTCCAGATAAATCACTACATGTCTTAAACTTTTTCTGGTACAGGGCCATTGCCCTCACGCAGTTTTACTCTTATTGACTAAGCCTCCGTATCCATTTTAAGATAGATATAAAATCATTTGTAGAAAGGTTATTTTAATGAGCTTTTTTAAGCTTACGTGGGTCTGAATATAATTAGTCTTAAAAACAACTTGAATATTTTTTAAAACGTTGGTTTACATCACGTAGAGAAATATCTCTTTTATTTTATAAAGGTAAACTGTAGATTTATCAACATACAATGCAGATTAATATGAGTAATAAAGCAATAAATAGGCTGAAAGCGGTTCTAGCTGAACAAGCCAAAACTAATAAATGGCTTGCAGGTGAATTGAACAAAAATGAAACTACTGTCTCTCGTTGGTGCACAAATGAAGTGCAGCCACCAGTTGAAACTTTGCTTCAAATTGCAGAATTATTAAATATTAATATAAAAGACTTATTGAACTCAAACAAGTAAATGAAAAACGATAAAATAAAACTCTCACAATTAGAAGGCTTCTTGATGAAAGCAGCAGATATTTTGAGAGGAAAAATGGATGCATCGGAATACAAAGAATTTATATTTGGAATGCTTTTCTTAAAAAGAATGTCTGATATATTTGAACAAAAACGAGGGCATTACAAGAAAAATGATTACGCACATTTAGATGAAGAAACGCTTGCAATTATTTTAGAAGACAAAGTAACTTATGGTGACACTTTTTTTGTTCCTGCAAGAGCTAGATGGAATGAAGGGTTTATAGATGAAAATGGTAACCAACAACCACCTATAAAATATTTAAAAAACAATATTGGTCAAATGCTAAACAAAGCATTAGATGCTATTGAAGATGCAAATTCTGAAACATTATCAGGTATTTTTAAAGGTAGGATTAATTTCAACAAAGAAGTTGATGGGAAGGCAATTGTAAAAAACAATGACCTTATCAAGATGTTAGAACACTTCAATTCGTTTCCAGCATTAATCAATGAAAACTTTGAGTTTCCTGATTTATTAGGTGCAGCTTATGAATATTTATTAAAGCACTTTGCGGATGAAGGTGGAAAAAAAGGAGGACAATTTTATACACCAAACCAAGTAGTTAGGTTATTAGTACAATTGATGAAACCCGAACAAGGAATGTCAATTTATGATCCAACAGCAGGTTCGGGTGGTATGTTAATTCAAGCACACCAGTACATAGAAGAGCAGGGACAAGACGCCAATAATTTAGAATTGTTTGGCCAAGAAATGGACCCGACTGTAGTTGCAATATGTAAAATGAATATCATTTTGCATAATATTTCAAAATACACAATTGAATATGGCGATACTTTAGAAGAGCCATTAAATGAAAAAGATGGTCAGTTATTGCAGTTTGACAGAGTAATTGCAAATCCTCCATTCTCTCAAAATTACAAAGAATCCGAGATGAAGTACAAATCTCGTTTTCCTTATGGTTTTGCTCCAGAAGATGGTAAAAAAGCTGATTTTATGTTTGTTCAACATATGCTGGCAAGTTGTAAAAAGAACGGTAAAGTTGTTGTTGTAATGCCTCACGGAGTTTTATTTAGAGGTGGAAAAGAAAAGGAAATCAGAGAGGGAATGTTAAAGGATAATGTAATTGAAGGAATTATAAGTTTACCACCACAATTATTTTATGGTACAGGTATTCCAGCTTGTGTGATTATTTTAAATAAAAACAAACCTGACAACTTAAAGAATAAAGTGTTTTTTATTAATGCAGACAAAGATTTTGCAGAAGGTAAAAAACAAAATTCCTTACGACCTGAGGATATTGAGAAAATCGATTATGTTTTCACAAACAAAGTAGAAGAACCTAAATATTCCAAATTAGTTGATTTAGAAACTATTGAAGAAAACGAATTTACCTTAAACATCAGAAGATACGTTGATAATACGCCTGAACCTGAACCAGAAGATGTAAAAGCGCATTTAGTTGGTGGTATTCCAATAACTGAAATTGAAGCAGTACAAAACTCCATTTGTAAAAAATTTAATTACGATGGTAGTGTTTTGTTTAAAGCTAAAAATCAACTATACAAAGACTTTGCTATAACAGACAAAGCTGAAATTAAAAGCCAAATTGAAGAAGATAAAAATGTAGTCAAAACGTTAGTTGATTTGGGATTGCATTTGGCAGATTGGTGGCAATTAGCAAAAGAAGATTTCTCTTCATTAGCTCCAGTTAAAGAAACTGTTCAAGAAAACAGGGTTTCAGAACCAATGGCAGCTTATATTTCTTTGGGTGGTGACAAAATTCCAAAAGTTAGAAAAGAATTATTGGACACCATTAAAGAAAAGTTTGTTCCAGTTGGTGTGTTGGATAAATTTCAAGTCGCAGGAGTTTTCGTGAATTGGTGGGATAATATCAAATATGACCTAAAAACCATAATGCAAAATGGTTGGGATGCCGGACTTATTCCTGAAGAATATCTTATTGCAGAATTTTTCACCAAAGAGCAAACAGAAATTGAAAATCTTGAAATAAGTCAATCCGAAAAAGAAACCAACTTGGAGGAAGCTATTGAAGAAGCAATCAATATATTAGAATACGAAGCAGAGGAAGGTGAAAAAGTAACCAATGCTAAAGTAAAAGAACTATTTAGAAAGAATATTGATTATTTGGTTAAAGAAAAGAAGAAACTCAATGAGGCAAAACCATTTCAAGAAATCAATACAACCATATTGAAATTGGAAGCCGAAATCAAAGAAATCAAAGGTACTTTAAAAGTAAAAGATGCGGAGTTGGAGTTGAAATTAATTCTAAAACGTTACGGTTCAGAAGAAGAGAAAGAGGAAAGTGTTAAGCTTTTGAAAACAGTTGATACCGAATTGGGTAAATTGAATATTGGAACCGATGAATTGATTGTTGATTTCAAAACTGATTTAAAAACCAGTTCAGATTTTGAGCAAATTAAAAAATCAGTAACAGCATTAGAAAAAGAATTAAAAGCGGATAAAACTAACGAAGCAGAAACACTATTGAAATTATCAAAAGTAATAGAAGCTAAAAAACAAATTGCAGAAATAGCAAAACGAGTTACAGCACTAACTAAAGACAAAGGGATTATTACCAATAAATTAAATAAATTAGATAATTTATTAGCGGAAATTGGTGGAATGATAACTACCGATGAAGCCCAAAAACTAATTCTTAAAAAGCATTTTGATATTGTAAACAACCAATTACAACGTTACTTAAATGCTGAAAAAAGAACATTAATTGGCGCGTATGAAAACCTTTTTAACAAATACTTTGTTTCTGCTGATAGTATAGAAAAAGACAGAAACAAAACAATGAAAGAATTAAACGATTTTTTAACTGATTTAAAATATTTGAGTTAAGATGGAAGAAAGTAATATTTTAATTCCTGAAGGTTGGGAAAGAGTTAAATTCAGTGAATATATTTCTTTTCAGGAAGGTCCAGGATTAATGTCTTTCCTATTTCGAGAAGTTGGTTTTCCTTTTATTAATATTCGATGCATAGAAAATGGAAAAATTAATAAAGAAAGTTGTCAGTTTTTGAGTGAAGAAATAGCACAGAATCAATATAAGCATTTTCAACTTGAAGAAAATGATTTAATTGTTTCAACATCGGGTACATTAGGTAAAAAAGCTTTTGTAAAAAAAAGTGATTTACCACTTTTGCTTAATACATCGATAATTAGATTTAAGCCCAAAGACACAGATGTTATGAGCTTAAACTTTCTAAATTTTCTTTTAGAAGATAATAGTTTTTTATACAATTTATATAGTCAGAGCACTGGTAGTGCTCAAGTAAATGTAGGTCCTACACATCTTAAAAAGTTATTTATTACTATTCCTAAAACATCAAAGGAACAAAATAAAATTGCTGAAATCTTATCAAAAGTTGATAAAGCAATTTCTGAAACCGAAATAATTATAGCAAAATATAATCGTATTAAAACAGGTTTAATACAAGATTTATTGACAAAAGGAACTGATGAAGAAGGTAATATTCGTAATGAAAAAACACATAAATTTAAAGATAGCCCTTTAGGTAGAATACCTAATGAATGGAGTTGTAAAACCATTGATGATATTTCTGAAAGATTGAGAAGTGGAGTTACACCTAAAGGTGGTAGTAATGTATATCAAGAAGAAGGAATTATGCTGATTAGAAGTCAAAATGTTTATCCATACGGTTTTAAATTAAATGATGTTGCATACATTAATGATGAAATAAATATCAGAATGTTAGGTAGTCAATTAAATGAAAATGATGTACTTTTAAATATAACAGGAGCATCAATTGGAAGAGCTACTTATGTCCCAAATAATTTTCCTAAAGCCAATGTTAATCAACACGTATGTGCTATTCGTTTAAAAGATAGTAATAGTTCTAAAGCAATCTTCTTGTCAGTTTTTTTAAATTCTATTTATGGGCAAAATCAAATTTATCAAAATATTAATGGTAGCAATAGGGAAGGCATAAATTACACTCAAATAAAGGAAATAAAATTACCCTCTTTTAATAGTGATCGAGAGCTTGAAATGTTTATAAATATGATTTTTAAAATCAATACTAAAATTGAAAGTGAAGAAATAAAACTTGCAAAACTAAAATCCACCAAAACAGGATTAATGCAAGACCTATTATCAGGTAAAAAAAGAGTAACGCATTTAATAAATTAAAACGCATCCAATGATAGTAACGAACGATAACAAGTACAGAGGTAATTTGGGCTCAAGTCTAAAATTAGACGAGTATTCACACGTAGAAAAACCTTTTTTGGAGCAATTAATAAATTTAGGTTGGGCATTAGGCAACAATGAAGTGTTAAAATTAGCTTTGCAACAAACGCCACAACAAAGTTATCGTACTTCCTTTTCAGAGGTGGTTTTACAACCAAAATTGCGTCAATCTTTAAAAACGATTAATCCTTTTTTAACCGAGCCACAAATTGATGATGTAGTTCGCAAAATAACTACGTTTGAAAAAGGCAGCTTAATAGAAAGCAATCAAAAAGTACTAGATTTATTGTTAGAAAACACAACCGTTTCTAAAAATGAAATTACAGGAGAGTTAAGTCCAACGGTTCGTTACATTGATTTTGAAAATGTAACGAATAATATTTTTACAGCAATTTCTCAATTCAAAGTAAACATTCCTGGTACGGACCATAATATTGTTCCTGATATTGTTTTGTTTGTAAATGGTTTACCTATTGTTGTTGTCGAAGCAAAATCATCAAAAGTAAAAGAGCCAATTCCGGAGGCCATTGACCAATTGTTGCGTTATTCGGAACAACGTGGCGATAGCAGAGAAGGTAATAAAGAGTTATTTTTCTACAATCAATTTATAATCACGACCTGCAGTTTAGAAGCAAAATTTGGAACAATTACAACCAACATAGAGAAACATTTTTATCGTTGGACTGATCCCTTTCCAAAATCATTAAATGATTTAATACACGGAAAATCATCACCAAACGACCAACAACGTTTAGTTGCAGGAATGCTTGATTTGAGAAACTTGTTAGACATTATTCAAGTATTTACCGTTTTTCAAATAGACGATAAAGGCAGAAAAATAAAAGTAGTTGGACGCTACCAACAATTCAGATCAGTAAAATTAGCAACCAAACGTTTAATAGAAGGCAAAAATCCGTTAGAACGTGGTGGTATTATTTGGCATACACAAGGTTCAGGAAAGTCATTAACAATGATGTTTATGGTGCGCGAAATGCGTTTAAAACCCGAATTACTCTCTTGGAAAATTGTTTTTGTAACCGATAGAACACAGTTAGAAGAACAATTATCAGAAACAGGCGGAAGTATTGGTTTTAATATCAAAACAGCTAATTTCATCAATCCAAAAGCTACTCCAAATGGACAAAGTTTAAAAGAATTATTAGCAACTGATAATTCCGATTTGGTAATGGCAATGATACACAAATTTCAAGAAAATGGAGATTTAAGTGGTTTACAAATTTTTCCAGAACTTAATCCAAGTGCAAATGTTTTAATTATGACCGATGAGGCACACCGTTCTCAATATTCATTATTAGCTGCTAATTTAGATAAAGCATTACCAAATGCAACTTCAATAGGTTTTACTGGAACACCAACAGGAAAAACAGAAAAAAAATACAAAGATTATATTGATAAATACACTATGCGTCAAGCTATTGATGATGGTGTAACATTAGAGATTGTCTATGAAGGATTAACACATAATGCCGAAATTCCTAATAAGTCAGGAATGGATAAAAAGTTTGAAGATGTTTTTAGTGAATATACTTTAACGGAACGTTTACAAATATTAGGATTTGGTACTCGTGATGCCTATTTAGATGCCATTGAAACTATTGAAGCAAAAGCTGAAAATATGGTTAACCATTATGTGGAGCATATCTTTTCGGGAGGTTTTAAGGCACAAATCGTAGGTAATTCTCGTGAAGCTTGTGTTAGATATAAAGTAGCAATAGATAATGCCTTAAAAACAAAAATAGCGGAGTTAGAAATATCAAACCCAATGTTGGTTAATATTGATGTTTTAAAGCAATTGGAAACAGCTGTAGTTATTTCTGGAAATCATAACGATAAAATACATATAAAAGCCTTTACAAGTGGACAATATCATAAAAAAAGTATTAAACGTTTTAAATTACCATTTGATAAAACAGACGAAGAGGACAAAACGGTAAATGGCAATGTTGGGATTATTATTGTAAACAATATGTTGCTTACTGGTTTTGATGCTCCAATCGAACAAGTAATGTATTTGGATAGAGTAGTTGTAGCCCACAATTTATTACAAACTATTGCTAGGGTAAACCGTATAGGACCAGAAGGAAAGGACAAAGGTTTTATTGTAGATTATGTTGGTGTAGGACATCATTTAAAAAGAGCATTAGATACTTATGCAGAGAAAGAACTACAAGAAATCATAGAATGTATCACTGATGATGAAACCGAATTAAATGAACTAATAAAAGCGCACAATGAAATATGGGATTATCTAAAAGAGCAAGGTTTAGATGATTTAACGGATATTGATGCTTTCTTTGACGTATTCTATGATGAAGATATTCGTTTTGAATACATTAAACTATATAATAAATTGACAACTTGTTTTAATAATGTTTTACCAAGAAAAGAAGCATTAGAATTTTTTACCGATTGGAAATCATTTACAGAGATTAATGCCTTAGCAAACAAACATTTTAGAGACAATCGTTTTAGTATGAAAGGTATTCCGCCAAAATTAAGAGGAATCGCGGATGAGTTTCTTAAATCAAAAGGTATTGAACAAACTATTGCACCAATATCAATTATTGCGGATGATTTCCTTAAAAATGTTAAGAATAAGGAGCGAACTAAAACTAAAGCAGCCGAAGTAGAACACGCAATTCGTCATTACATAGATATTAATTTAGATGAAGATCCTGAATTATTCGCATCATTCTCGGAAGCATTAGAAAAGATATTAGAAAATTTTAAAGGGAATTGGAAAGTTATATATGAAGAATTAGAAAAGCTACGTGAGAAAATAAAAAACAGAGAAAAAGAGGAAACTTATGGTTTAGACAGGAAAAAACAAATGCCTTTATTCCGTATTTTTAAAGCTGAGTTATTCGATAATAGAGCATTAAACGAGGATGAAATAGCACAAAATGTAAATCTAACGCAACACATCTTTAATCTTGTAGTTACTGAAATAAAACTAACAGGTTTTTGGGATAGTGTTCCGGCACAATCAAAACTAAAAGCCGAATTACAAAAAATGTTGTTATCGCCAGAATTCAATAAATTACCAAATATTATTAAAAAAAGAAGTGAACTAATTTCAAGAATAATGGAGCTTTCAAAAACCAATCATTTTAAAATGATAGCAGAATAAGATGCAGTTAGAGTACGAAATAAAATTTAGCAAAAGAAAAACACTCAACATCACCGTTGAACGTGACAGGAAAATTATTGTCCGTGCTCCATTGAATTTGTCATTAGAAAAGATAGAAGAAATAGTTCAATCAAAAAGACAATGGTTAAAAGAAAAAATCAATCATGCACAAAAGTATCCAGTTGATATAAAACCAAAAGAATTTATATCAGGAGAAACACTATTGTATTTAGGCAGAAACTATCAATTATTATTAGTTGACGAACCAATTGAAGGCATAGAATTTAACCAACGATTTAGAATTTCAAGAGAAAATCAAGGAGTAGCTAACAAATTATTCAAAGCTTGGTATATGAAACAAGCATTAAGTAAAATTGAACCATTAGCTAAAATGTATGCAACTAATTTAGGTGTCAAATTCAATGAATTTAAAACCTCTCAAATGAAATACCGTTGGGGTTCTTGCACTCCGAATAACAATATCATATTCAATTGGCGAATAATCAAAGCACCAATGTATGTTTTGGAATATCTAGTGGCTCACGAATTAGTACATCTTATTGAAGAAAATCATACACCTCGTTTCTGGAACATACTATCGATTCAAGTACCTAATTATCAAAAGGCTAAAAATTGGTTAAAGATTAATGGGCATTTGTTGGAGGTTGATTTCTAATTATTGATAAAAGATTCGACATATTATTACTTCTCTTCAATACTAAATGGAGTTGCCAACTTAGTCGGTAGTAATAAGTTAGCAACTCCAAATTGGATTTTGTAATTCCTATTCCAAATTGTCTATATCATCTTGTATACATTTCACTATATTCACTTGTTAATGAATTATTATCTAGTTTATGAACTTCTAAAAAAGTATGAATCTTCTCACTTGTAATATTATTAAGATCATAGTTTTTAAACTCTTTAATGAAATTTTTTACAGATGATTTTAAAGCTTTTAATTTTCCTTTTCTAATCACTTCAACTCTATGTGTAAAATTAGCATTTGACGCAAGTTTCTTGGTTGGAATTATCATAGCATATTTCACTACTACATCTCTTCCATACTGTTCTTCAAACCAACCACAATGATTATTCATTTGACCTGCCTCAGATTTTATAATTTCTATTCTATCAACATCAACCTCTGATTTACATTCAAATATTAAATATTGATTCACTGAAATGCACCATAAATTATCTGGACCCTTTTTAATTTCTTTATCCGGCCTTTCTGATAAAAAGCCAAGTAGTTTACCTAATTGTTGTATCGATTTTTCGAACTTTTCGTGGCTAATTCCAAAATCTAGGTTCGAAAGAATATCTTCTACTTCTAGAGCTAACTCAGAATAACTTTTATGATTAAGGATGAATTCTTTAATTTTTTGAATTCTATTTTCGTTAATAAAACTCAACTTCTGATAAGTGATTCCATCCTTAGGTTTTAATAGTTCGTAATTTAAATTGAAAGCACTTTTTTGTAGTTCATTTGATGATATTTTACTGAAGTTGTATAAGTATTTTGCTTTTAATTGTAAAT
The DNA here is from genome assembly GCF_025961315.1 of Sphingobacterium kitahiroshimense. Taxonomy (NCBI): domain Bacteria; kingdom Pseudomonadati; phylum Bacteroidota; class Sphingobacteriia; order Sphingobacteriales; family Sphingobacteriaceae; genus Sphingobacterium; species Sphingobacterium kitahiroshimense. The sequence goes on from NZ_JAOQNK010000001.1 coordinate 111,427, forward strand.
ACCAACCTTTTTCTAAGTCATCAGAAACACATGAGTCAATTAGTTCTTGAATTGTGTCAGCTGCTTTGCTATAATCACCAATAAAATAATTTTTAGTAGCTTTTTTCTCTAGTTCATAAATCTTATGATTATATTTTATTTCGTTAGCAGTATCAATTGAATTCATCTCCTCTGTATAATATTCCTTCCAATCTTCATCTCTATGCAAGGTTTGATTTATAAGATCAACTAATTGTTTAATTCGATTATCTTTATATTTGTCAACTTCATCATTTGCCATTTTAGCAATTTCTAAACCTATTTCTATTTGCTTTCTAGTTTGGTAAGAAAAATACTTGTTTGTTTGAATGCTTTTAACAAATTTAACCAAATCTGCACCAATCATAAGAATAACACTATAATCTTTTTCTCCTCGAACACTTCTTCCTAATCCTTGCTCAATTTTCTGAGCTATTTTAATATTATTATAATCACTATTTATTCTAGATTGTTCTTCGTATTTATCTGATAAAGAAGTGAAGTTAGGTTTACCATCGATAACAAGTACTCTACAACTTTCATCTGGCAAATCAATACCATCATAACGATTTGCTAATACAATGGATCTATCAAAATTTCCATTTTTTAGTTTTTTTATTTCATCAGCTAAGCTTTTAGTATTTGGATTTATAGCGCCTTGATTAAAATACAGCTGTGCTTTTGTAAAAGATGATACTAAAGACACTACACCAAATTTCCTATTTTCTGAAGGCTTAGATACTAATGAAATAACTCTATCTCTTGTAATATCATCATGAATAAGTGAAGGAATTAAAATCATCTTTTCTCCAGACCAAATTTTATCAACATCCTTCAAAGGGGAATTGACTGCTTCAACTGAGAGATTTAGACCTTTAATAAAAAAAGAATCATCCTGGGTCGTTGCCGACATTAGTATTCTATTATTTGCATTTGTGAAAAATGAAAACTTCTCTATTGGAAGATGTATTGATGAGATTTCAATATAGCTACCTGAGACAAAGGCTTGACATTTATCAATATGATCTTTTAAAAGTGGCCATACAAATTTGATAAATTGCTCCTCTTTGTAGTAAGACAGAATCTCCATTACCTCATCCGATTTATCTATCCATTCCCAATATGGAATTGGAAGAAATGAATCGTTATTTGGTTGATATAATTCCAAATATGTTCCCATCCCTTGGTCACATAATGAAGTGTCAAATAAATTAAATATTTTTTTATAACACTCGTGTGCTCTATCAATTTTTACGGTAAAAGAATCTTTAATTGCATCAATACAGGCATGAGCATCGTCCAGAATAATGGATCCAATATTACTACTTCTAGTTCCTATTCCAAAAATAGACTTTCCATTAAATACTTTTTGAACATGAGTAATAAGAATTCTTTTTCCATTAATAAAATCGTCAGGTAATATATTATCAATACCTATTTCACAAACAAGAATACCAAATTTTCGTGCATCTTCTATAGCTTGATTTACCAAATATTTGTTAGGACAAATAAATATGCATGGACCTTGGTTCGAGTTTATTTTTGACTGAAGCATCAATAAACCAATTAAGGTTTTACCTTCGCCTGTATGAAGTTTTATAATTAAATCCCTATTATCTTTATGATCTTTAAACCAATCCTCAAGTATATATTTTTGTGTTGGCCTAAGAGGACCGGTTACACTTCTTCTATCTAGGGTATCGTAAATTTCAACTGGATTAGTTTTTCTATCAACAGTATTCTTATTAAGTTTTTTTTTAAAATCGACCATTTTTAAATTTAATATTTGACAATAATATTTTCTATTTTAGGATCTTTCCGAAAAGATATGTCAAATTAGTCAAGAATAAGTACGGGAAACCGTAAATCTGTATATTATTTTGAAATCCCGTTTTTAATTATTGGTCTGATTTGGAAAATATATTTTTATATAATAGGTCTCATAGTTATCTGGAGGAGAAATCAGATATATTTTCGATTATTTTACATAGTATAGAATTATGGATTAATAAATTGTGTCTCATTAACGATACTGATTAGACATATACTGACTAATTATAGATAATGTAATAGATGAAGTTGCGTAAATAGTTAACTTTATCTGCCGACTAAGTTAGTTACTCGATTTAATGTAAATTGCAATTAGAGCCTAAAAACTTTTATGTAAGATCTTTCTTAATTGAACCGTCTTCAAATTCGGTAGTGTCAATTCAACAAATTTTATAACCAACATAGATATTAGCGAATTTATTTTTAGTACAAACCTGTTGAAAATCAATAAAATTGCGTAGGAGTCGATAACATATCTCCTTTTGTCAACCATAGATGATAGATTATTAATCAATTATTTTTTTTTACAGATAATCCTTATTTGTTTGATAAGCAGGTATTAATTACGGGTCATTCTTACTAAAATATCGTTATAATTTTCCTGTGGTAATACTTCGAGTACTTCAACTAAGTAATCTATTTGATTGATGTCGATTTCAACGGATATGAGTTTTGAAAATTCCCTTGGAACATATCCTAAGTCGTCAGGCCACAAGTCTGTAATTTTTATAGCAAAGGGATCAAAATCATTATTGGGCTCCCTGTTGTAGTTAAGAATATCTCCTATAGTTACATTAAGGCTTGCATTTCTACGCTCTTCGTTAAAGAAAACTCCCTTAATCCAGAAACTAAATGTTTCAGGAGTGCCATCAAATTTATTAGGGCTTAGTTTAAATGCCGTTGTCAGTATATTTTGAGCATCATAAGTATTGAAATTGAATTCATCAATATCTTCATTCGTAAGGTTTGCAATCCATTTGATAAAGTTTCTACCATTCAGATTACCGGATATATCAGATAATCTAAGTGAAATATCACGGTTCTTAATACCAATTGATCGTGCCAAACATGCTGTTGAGTTATTTAATCCATACTTAAGAAAACTCGATAGGTTTTTAATTCCATCAGGCATTTCTTCTACATGAAGAAGATGCGTAAGTATTGTAAGGAATGCAGAAATACCCCATGCATATCTAAAATAAAAACCCTCTGATAACAAAATATGCAGGTGTTCTGGTTTGTCAGAAATATCCTCCCAATCTATAATAAGGTTTTCAATCTCGGCACCAGTTATCCAGCCATTAGCAATAGTTAAATAGTCTTTCGGGCCTCCAGTTATTTTATCCAATTTATAGGACGTAACTTCTTCTATTTCTCCATTGTGAAATAGTTCAAAAATCATAGCCAGCATCCATAGATAATCATCAGTAGCGATAATGAATAACAACTCTTCTTTAGTTAATATAAAATTACGTATTGCTAGATTGCTTTTTACTGCAAATCCAGTTTCGCTAAAGATCCTTAACAAATCATCAGGAACCTCTTCTTCAATACTTGCCATAATTCTTGTAAACGAATTTCTGATCGGAGTAATGTCTATATTTCTCTTATCAGCCTGAACTTTGAAGAGACTATTATTAAGAACCTGTTCAATCGCGCTTTCTGCATTAAGATCTCCTATTACTTCTTCAGCAAGTAAACTTAGTAAATATGGCTCAGCCAGTGAAGACATATATTGTTCGTAAAGACTGCCATTTATTCTTTTCTCAATAAGTGCATTCAGTACATTAAAAAACATGCTAAAAGCAGGTTCAATGTTGGCCTTCTCAGAATATTCCTCATAGGATATATTATCCGTATGACTTTTTATTACAAATATCACCTGACCTTCAGTTTCTTTACCAGCTCTACCAGCTCTTCCTACAAGGTTCCAGAAGTCTCGGTTACTAACTTTATTAATTATTAATTTCTTATTCTCGTCAACCTCGGTGCTTATGATTGTGCTATGGATGATAATGTATTTGATTGGGAAGTTCAATCCTTGTCCGACGGTATTTGTCGCAATAAGAATCCGCAGTTTCCCGTCGGAATAGTCTGTTTCTACAGCTCGACGTACAGCCTCTGGCATATCTCCATAATGTATACCAATCCCTCTTTCAATACACCTTGTAACGTGTGACTCTTCGCCAAACCATTTCTTAGCAAAGAAGTAAGACTCTTTATTACGATTAATCCTTAATACTAATGGGGTGGTCTCTTCGGGCAACTTTTCTAGTATGCTTAGTATTGAATTCCCGACTGATTTAGTATAGCGTGGTTGGGAACAAAATACAAGACAATTCCCATCTTTTGACAATTCAAAAGCAATACTAGCACAAGTATCACCTTTATTGTTTTTTCTTGGGTAAGTATTCTCATATTGTTTTATCTTAATGATACTTGGTACAAAGGCATTGCTTTTGATCCTGGTGTCTTCATTTTCGGTATTAATATCCTTGTAAGTGATTGTACCATTATTACCTACCCAGTCGAATCTCCCAATCCACTTTTTTGTTGGCTCCCATGTTTCATCAACACCACTGTCAGGAAATAGTTTAGACCTAACGACGCGTCCAGCAGTACCGTTCAGCCACATCGAATATTCATCCGCATTTTCAGGAGGCATCACCGCTGATATGAAAATGGTTCTTAAAGAAGGTACGTGAATTTTTAAACGTATTATGAGAAATTCCAAAAGGCTTGCACGAGATGAAATCTCACCTACAATGTGTCCCTCATCAACTACCATTATCGATATTGACTCGAAATATCCAGGGTTGACTCTCAATAACAGATCAATCTTTTCCGGTGTTGCGATTAATACATTTGTGTCTTCCAATATCATCTCTTGGAATTCGTCTATTTCGTAACTTCCAGAAAGTGAAGACACTGAATAGCCTAGTTTGGAGAGGTAATCAGCAAGTTCAACTTCCTTTTCATTTGTTAATGCCCTAAATGGTGCAACATATATACATTTCCTATCCGGTTCCTCAATTAATGAATTTAGGATTGCGAGTTCTGCTATAAATGTTTTACCTGCACTGGTTGGCATTTGGATAACATAGCTATCCCTAGTAGACAAAATCCCTGCATCCAGTGCCCTTAGTTGCGAAATCCAAAATTCAAACTTTGATAGTCTTTTTTCTGACTCTTTTATTTTGTCTCTGTTGTAAATATCGTAGGTCTGCAGTTTGATATATTTATTCCAGATGGTATTTATGCCTATGTCTTTTACAACTTTTAAATTTTCCCATATAGATCGTTCACTGTATGTTCTTACCCTAGCTCTGATAAGAAATAATAACTGGGAAAGATAAATGTTACCTTCCTTCAGGAAGTATAGATAACATTCGTTCACCTCTATAGAATAGTTATTTTCAGTTCCGTTGAGAATGGTTTCAAACCAACTGGCAATTGCCTTGTTGAAAATTTTGAGTCCAATATCTTCGCTAACATCATTATTAATTTTCGCTCTTGCATCGTAAATCTGTTTTAATAGGATACGTCTGATCTGAGCAATGATGTAGTTATCTAAATCAAGCTCAACTTCCATTTCGGTTGTCAGCAGGTAGTTATCGGTTTTTCTTACCAGGCATACTGCATTTGCCTGATAACCCGAAATGTCAAAGCATAATGCAGATAGAATTAGGCAATAGTCTCTATCATATACCTCACTTACTTCACTAAGATCCTCAAAAATTTCCGCGGCAATTTTAATGGAATTGATTGCTGTTTTCAGGTCAGTTCCTGAATGCAATAAATTGCAACCATTGGTTGATAAATACAAGGCCCTATCCCATAAGTAAGATTCAGAATAAGTTCGAGTGAAGTCTACACTCATTTTTCTCGCCGCTATCTGATTCTTATAGTTATTGAATTTGTACTCTTCTATTATCTGATTCAGTTCTTTTGAAATTATGTTGTAATATTCCCCAGTCTCCATGCTATTTGCCATAAACGTGATCGTGAAAAATTGTCATTGCTCTTGCATAGGATTCATCGACCCTTATTCTGAAGTCATTTAGTAGCACTATTGTCACATTCAATGGAGCAAGTGATGGTGGAAGAGCATGAAGATCATCCAGTATATCACTGATAAACTCAGTAGATTCAATTATAAAAAATAGTTCGAAATGGGAGTTATAGTTTGCAGGATTCTTTACAATATCAGCATATTTAATAGAGGTAGCAAGGTCGCCTTCTTCATAACTTAGTCTACTCAAAAAGTCTGCAATACCCTGATTTGCCTGTGTCTGGTCTTTAACAAGACTGTTGTGGGCATTTACGGTAACGTAAAAACCATTCTCCTTTCTTATTCCCTGTCTTGTCTTTATTTCATAATAGTGAATGTCCGTTATATTTTGGTCACTGTTGTGGGCAATCATATCAGTGCAAAAAACAGCCCTGTCTTTATTAAATTTCCAACGCAGTTTTTTGATAGGTACAGTCAACCCTTCAAAATAGCCGACAATAAGAGCTGCCAATATTTCGCCGAAGTCGCCTGGCTTAACAATTTTATTAGCAATACCAGTGTCTGCTGGGAAAAGATAACTTTCTATGTATTCTGTTAATTTAGAGGGTAATTCATTTTCAAAATGTAGTTTCATGAAAGCAATATTTCTATAGCTATCTGATAGCTGATCGGCGAGATAATCTTTTATTTCGTCATCCGCCACAATTTTCTCACTTACATCTATAATTCGAAATGTGTTATAAGGCGCTGGCGCTCTTTCTTGATAATTAAGCCATTTGTCGAGCATTGTTGATTTAGTTATTGGGTATCAGTTGGGTTAAAGTTATTATAATCTTTGTTATCAAACATAATTATAATAATAAGAATTATCAGTAGCACCTAAATCATTTATTAAAGATAAAATAAAATAGTTAGTGGTATCAAAACAATCGCTAGCCACCCAAGTATGTGTAAACACACCGTCAAAGCCTATCTAAATAAGATAAACAGCTAGATTGTAACTACATTTTACTGAGTAACTAATTTATCTTTTGCCTGAAGCCTATTTTTCAACTTATACCAAATGTACAATTCTGAAATTTGTACGCTTTGTTCGAAATCAGTCTCAATTTTTCGCCTTATTTTATGATAATCATTAAGATCATAGTCCGGGTGTGCAATTATACTAATATCATTGTAAAATGATTTTGACAGTTTTAAAAAAATATCATCCTTGATTGGAAGGTTTTCGTTCTTATAAATAAGTCTAAACTCACTTTCGTCTTTAAATGCAGAATGTTTTCTAAAACCGGTGTACTTAATCTTTTGAATATTTTTTTCATTATTGAAATCGTAATATGCTACTGATCCAAAAACAATGCTGGAAAGTTCAGGGTTTAATTTTTTTAACATAATCATGTTCGACATTAAATCTTTTAAACTTATCCTAATCAAAAATCCTTTTTGCTTATTGTTATGATCAGTGCCATATGATTTCCACATTAATTCATTTTCGATTTGATTTTGAGATATATACCAACATGAAATATGGTATTTCTGCTGTTCATTATTAATATTGACAGCTATTTCATCCAACTCGTTGATTGTTTTATTAATGTAATTTTGTAGATCTCCAATATCCATATGTGGATTGTGTTCTGGCAATAAACTAACAACATTCTTTCTTTTGCTAATCTCAACTAAATTGTTAAAATCTACACATTCTAATTGGTCAGAGAATTTATCAGCTCTAGTCATATAAATTCCCTTCGTTAAAAAGCTCTCCAATCTATTTAACGAAGGGAAATATCTGAATAAATAATACTTATCATAGTTCTCTTGTTTAATATCAAAGTTGTAACTATTAAATCCGAATTTATACCCCATTTTTAAAATTTATGATTTTGGTTAATCTAACTTGTTTCAAAGTATCTCTTAGTAATGTTGAGCAAAATACCTCTTCATCATCTATTTTTTCAACAACCCATTTTTTGCGTCGAGTCGGCTTTATAAAACACTTCGTCGTCAATTTTAAATTGTTCCATTATAAGTATTTATCGTTATAAGATCGAAATATCGCATGGTATATGACTTCAGTAGGGAAGTCATGAAAATACCCCAAAGGGTTAATATGTTGTAATCCCATGAAGTAGCTTATTATAACTAGATTATCTGATCTTTATTGAGTTCTTTTTTCTTTTTTTCTAATTTAATCAAAAGTTCTTCCATTATCTTTTTACTTTCTTCAGAAACAAATTTATAAATATGCTTAGTTCCTTGCTTTCTGTTTGTGTAAATGACATAATTCCTTAAACTACCTGTTTTAAATAACACTGTTATTCGATTAGCTTCAGCTTTTGATTTTACTTCATCTGGTAACTTTTCATGAATATCTGTAGGAGTAAATTCATCAGTAATCTTTAAATCCCTTAATATTTTCATTGTATGAAGAGGTAAATCAAGCTCTGTATCAATGATATTGCTTGAAGGACCATTCTCGGATCGAGCATCTATTATTGCAATTGTGCTTGCAGGTAACTTTTCTTTGGGATGAAGTTTAGTTCTAGGGTTTCCAAATTGATGATACTTCATGCCAAAAACTGATGAAATTTTATTAGCTCTTTTCAGACCTAATGTTGTCTGTAGAGAGATTATTTTTCTCACATCAGTAGCATTAGTATTAATCAATTTACCCAGATCAGCTTCTTCCAAATGATAAAAAGTCAAAGCCTCGACGATTCTGTCTGCAAATTCTTTATCGGGATTATAATTTTCTTTTGTCAAAATATACAATATATTTGTTTTCTATATTTTATTGATTATCTTTGTTTAAGCGATTAAAACACGAGGGTTAAATCCTTTGTGAACGATGTATCTCGATCTGTAAACGACTAAATTACCCCGAGAGAACCGTGATATCGCCCCGTGCTCAAAAAGTTTATTACATTTGTAATTCTTTATAAAGCATGTGGGTGATTTGCGTAAGCTCTAGAGGGTAGAGTCCATGTCTCGTGTAGATATAGACGACAGAGGTTAGTCACCTTCAGATCTAGAGTGCAATCACCCCTTGCTTTTTAAGAGGAAATTGACACTTCGAAAAGATGATCGTTCGACATAACCAAAAATAATTATGATGAAACGATTCAAAACCACCCACAGAACCACCACAAACCTGATCCAGGATCAGAGTCCACGGTTCATCAATTTCAGTGTAATAAAGAACATATCCTGTCCGCCAGAATAGGGCGTTTAGTAAAACATAAGTATAAATAGGATAGGGGATTTTGTTCCAAATCTAAAAGGCGCATTTTAGTAAAAGCATGGTGTAGCGACTATACTTAATATTAAAAATGACGTTCTAATAAGGTTAAAACTAGCTTGTTCCCATGCTATGATGGCTTATGTTACCGACTTTCATCTTGATATACAATTGCTTGCATAGGCTAAATTGGATCGGATTTTAACGTTTTGCAACTTAAAATTACACTTTTCTAGTCATAAAGCAAATTATTGTCATCAAGTTTTATTGATTTACATCAATAATGGAAAGTCGGTTCTTGTTCTTTAACCCCAATAATGCAATAATGAAGACCATTATATAACCAATTGACGACGACGTAAAATTGCATTTTCTTGATTTAATATTTTTTTAACTGGTTTCCTTACGGCGCGAGCCATATCCAAATAGTTCGGTTTTAAGGGAGCCAATTTAAACTAAAAAAAATGCAAAATACTTGCTACTGGGATAGCTATGCGCTAACCTTAAGAGAGGTAATGTCTTCTTATCTGCGTGAAAATCGTGTTCCTGTTATTAAAAAACGAACTATGATCACTCTTTTACCCGAACGATTCTTTAAAACTACGTTGTTACCAATTTCCGAAAGCTTCGCGCAATCGGCGATGAAGTATGTCATAAAGGAAAGACCGTCACAGCGTTATTACTCGCTTATGATCCGTCTGCTAGAGCCTTCGGATTCTTTCAGTATGGTTGTGCGCAATGACAATACCGATGTACTGCGGATCTCACTGATCAATATGACCGTGTATGAGATTTATCTCTTTGCTTTGGGACTGCCTGCTAATTTTCGTCTTAACCAAATATTGGTGCTAGGAGAACATAAAGAACGGTTTATACCATTAGAGAAAGGGGAGAGTATCTCTTCATATTGTTATGAACTGGCTGTACCTGCACGGACAGAAAGGGAAGAATACCGACAACGGATACTGAACGATCTCAACAAGCACTTTGGAATAGAAGTGAGCTTAGAAAGATTGACCATCGTAAAAGATAGTCGCAAGGTATTGAGCATAGTAGGAGAGTCTGTAGAGTTGATCTGGGAAGAACAGCTTATGATGATCATTAAAGCCAAAAGAACGGTAAAAGAAAACCAAGAATTAATCTTAGAAAAGTATTAGTAAAGTTTCACTACCTGTGATCTCCGCATGCTGCCGAGGGAAAAAGGCTAAATGATCAAGTCTCCCTCGGTAGTAAAAGGAGCAGTGAAGCTTTATGTCCAAAAAATTAAAATAATGAACATAATCATACAATATATAGTCAAGTTCTGGGATTATCTCCGGAAACTATTTAAGCCTGAAAGGGAAGGTGTGCTATTAAGCAAAAAGCAGACGGAATTATCTGAATATTCTATTGCTAAAGAAGCGCCAGAAAATAATATTGCGCATGCAACTAATGTTGATTTTATCAGCCAATATCCCTTCGATGAAAGTTCGACAAACGTTCGAGATAACCTTGGGACTGGTTCGGGACTGATTCGGAAATCATTCGGCAGTTCTTCGACTGCTGTTCGGCAAGTTCCCGAAGGCCAGTCGAAGCGCAGTCGAACAGCACCCGAACAAGACTCGAAGGAGTGTCGAACACGTCTCGAAGCGGAGTCGAACAAAAGTCGAACAGAAGTCGAACAAAAGGAACTCAAGCTAGAAACTTCTGATTTTTTCCTAACCAACTTAACACCAACTTCTAAATTTCTGCGACTGGGCTTCGACTTGGCATCGGGATTTCATCGGCTACAGTGCATGAAAAGTCGAAGGATAGTCGAGCAAAAGTCAAGTGGAAGCAGAAAAAGGGGGCAAGACAGGGAAAAGAAAGTTAGTAGCAATTTACTGGATGTGGCAAACAGTAAATTGAGGCATTGTCTGGGAGGTACCCGCTATATACCTGCTTTTAACTCGCTTCGGAACTTGTTTTACCTCCGGCCGTCGTTGCACCGTATGTGCACCGTACCTCTCCCGTCCCTGCACCAGGAAAAGGACGGTGCAACTACGGTGCAAGTGTGGTGCAGTTACAGGGAAAGCTGCTACAAGGGTAAAAGACGGTTAAAAGAAAGTCCGAACAAGATCCGAAGCAATTGCTTTGCTTTTTTAATGATTTTCATGAAGAATGTACTTGCTAAAATCGTTCTTGATGTACGGTCAGTGTACGGTTTATTCACGAATGCCCTACCGAAAAGGTACCAAAAAGGTACTGGGAATGTACTGGAGAGCTACCAAAGAGCTACTGAGGTTAATAGCTTAGCAGTGCTTGGACTGGCTTGTGCTAGGCAAATATGGAAGTTTAGTTTTCCATGTGTTGGCCAAGCGTCCGTAATGCGTATGCTAAGTACTGGTAATGCATGGATAGTGCGTAAAACGGTACCCATTTACGCACTACTGACGCACTATCAACGCTTTATCTATGCTTCATCCATACTTGATCCCTACATGGAAAGCGTATTATCTCAAATAAGAGGTTTTAAGCGATCCAATTTCTTTTGCCAAGCATCTAAGTGGTTAGGCATTAATAATCTATCTAATCGCTTAAAATGCTTTTCAAATCAAGTGCAAGGGGGTATAAGAGATGTTGTGAATGAGAGTTTTGTAAAGCTATCGCTAAAATCAACGTTTCCAGCGGTAATGATCTTACTGTTGATGCTGGCCTTCGGAACGGTAAGCGCACAAGGTCAGAATAAGCAAAATTATGTGTTGCAAGGAACGGTTATTTCTGCTGTAGATAAGAAGCCGTTGCAAGGAGTATCTGTGCGCGTAGAAGCCGAAGATATCAAGGTTTCTAGTAAAAAAGACGGTTCGTTCAGCACACCAGTAGCCCACCGAAAAGGTAAAGTCAAATTGACCTATGTCGGCTACAAGACAGTGGAGTTGGAATACACCTCCGGAGTGGTGTTGTCTGTGCAACTATCTGTGTTCGATAATCAACTTGATGAAGTGGAGGTGGTGTCGACCGGTTTTCAAAAAATCCCGAAAGAAAGAGCGACAGGGAGTTTTGAGTTTGTGGATAATAAGCTGTTTAACAGGAAGGTGTCGACAGACTTTGTGAGTAGGCTGGAGGATGTGGTGCCGAGTATATCTACGAATAAAACTTATACGCCTAGCCGAGGTAAATTATTGGGAATTAATATTAGAGGAACGAGTACAATGGACTGGAATGTATGGCCATTAGTTGTAATTGATGGAGTGCCCTATCAAAATAATTTTGATCATTTAAATGGTAGTTTTAATAATATCAACCCGAATGATATCGAGAATATCACCGTATTAAAGGATGCTGCAGCTTCATCAATTTGGGGAGCGCAATCTGGAAACGGTGTAATTGTGATCACGACCAAGCGAGGTAAATACAATCAACCCTTTCAACTTTCAGTGAATAGTAATGTGACCATTGCGCAGAAACCTGATCTCTATTACTATCCTCAGATGAATACATCAGATTATATCGATCTGGAAAAAGAACTGTTTGACAAAGGATATTGGAACAGTCGCATGAACCGATATAGTCAATACTTATCGCCAGTAATTCAGCTTTTAAAAAAAAATAAGGAAGGTGATTTGAATCAAATGGATTTGAACAAAGAGTTGGATGCTTTGCGGGGTATTGATATGCGAGATGATTTTCAGAAATACATCTACCGGGAGTCTGTCAATCAGCAATACAACGTGCAACTGCGGGGTGGTTCTGAAAAGATGAATACTTCTTTTTCTGTTGGATACGATAAGAATCTTGCGACTCTGGTGACTTCTTCCTATAACCGTTTAACAGTTAAAAACAACACACAAGTGCGACCGATAAAAAACCTGAGTTTTGATCTTGGAATCACGTACACAGAGTCGAAAAGAAAGGATGCACAGACGAATATGGTCGGATACAATGTGATGGGGAGGGGAAAAGGGAATTACCCATATTTAAAATTGGCCGATGAAAATGGGGTTCCCTTAGTTGCTGATGCAATTGGATTTAACCCAATATTCAGAGATACAGTAGCAGGTGGAAGATTGCTGGATTGGAAGTATAGACCATTAAAAGAGATTAATGATACCCATATACTGACCAATATCAGGGAAATATTTTTGAATTTAAAGGGGACGTATCAAATTACTCCAGATCTTAATGCATCTATCTTATATGCTTATCAAAGAGCTTCGCAACCAACTGAGAATTGGCAGGGGCTTGGTGCTGTACAATTAAGACAAACAATCAACTATCGAGCATCCTGGGATAAGGATAAAGTAATATGGAACCTTCCTGTTGGGGATTACTTGAATACACTGCACCGGAATAATGAAACGCATCAGTTACGTTATCAGATGGACTTTACAAAAGCATGGAGTGAACTTCATCATGTGTCTGCAATTGCCGGAGCAGAGGTTCGTCAAGTAAGTAGTGATATGATGTCCTCTGTCTTTTGGGGTTACGATCCCAATTTATTGATGCACCAACCTGTGCAAACGGGTAAGCAGGTTCCTGCAATAAATGGAATTGCCGGAGGTACTTTCTTGGATGACTATTCGCAATTGGCCGCTTATACAAATCGGTACACTTCTTATTTTGCAAATGCATCTTACACCTACAATAGCCGTTATATTGTCAGTGGTAGTGTCCGAAAAGATGCTTCAAATCTTTTTGGAGTAAAATCAAATGATCGAGGGCAACCTTTTTGGTCTCTTGGAGGTGCATGGGTGTTATCGAAAGAATCTTTTATCAATGACCAAATATTTCCACTACTGAAATTGCGCGCTACTTATGGGTATAACGGCAATGTGAATAACAGCACGGCTGCTTATCCGATTATCAGTATACAGACGAGTCCTGATTATATCACAGGTCAGCCATACGCGAGTATGCAGTCGCCACCTAATCCCTCTCTACGATGGGAGCGGGTGGGAATGCTCAATTTAGGTTTGGATTTTTCATTTAAAGATCGAATTACGGGATCTGTTGAATATTATATCAAACGTCCAAAAGATCTGATAGCAGGAGCAAAGATTGATCCGACGACGGGTTACAGTTCACTTAATGTGAATTCTGCAAATTTAGACGGTCGAGGTGTAGATATTTCATTGAATAGTGTGAATGTCAAGAGAGCTAATTTTAATTGGACTTCTAATTTAGTCTTCGCTTTTAATCGAACAAAAGTTGTTAAATCTTATCTCAGCAGTAATAGAGGAAAGGACTATATCGCAGGTCCCTATAATATGTTAATGACACCAATAGAAGGGATGCAACTTTATAGTTTGCTGACTTATAAATGGGCAGGACTAGATCCCGAGAACGGAATGCCTCGTGGTTATGTAAATGGTGAAGTTTCCGATGATTATGGAACTATTGTCAATCGGGGGACGATTGCAGATCTGGAAAATCATGGATCATTGCAACCGGTTTATTTTGGCTCGTTCCGGAATAATTTTTCGTATAAAAATTTCGAATTATCTTTTAATATTTCCTATCAATTAGGCCATAAATTTTTAAGGAATTCTTTTAATAACCGTTATTTTATCGACAACGGTATCGGGCATACCGATTATAGTTTACGCTGGCAGAAGCCTGGTGATGAGAAAATAACGAATGTTCCTGCATTTACTTATCCGAATAATTTATATGCCAGTGATCTTTATTATATATCCTCTCCACTGGTAGAGTCGGCCAGTCAGGTCAAATTACGGGATATCCAATTGAACTATGCATTTAATAGTTTAAAACGTGTAGGCTTAAAAAATGCCCGTTTGTATGCTTATATCCAAAATCCAGGCACGCTATGGCGAGCGAATAAATTGGGACTGGATCCTGAGTACGGTGATGCGATCCCTGATCTGATGTCAGTATCCTTGGGTATTAATTTTAACCTTTAATATGAAGATGATGAAAAGAATAAAACAATATATGTTCATGGTCATAGTTGGTTTTTTCGGTATTTCCTGTTCTAACTTTCTGGACCTGAAACCGGATCAGAAAATGGCTATTCCAGAGTCTTTAGAACATTGCGAACTGTTATTGAATGATTATACCGCAATGAATACCGGTTATCCTACGTTAGGAGAAATTGCAAATGATGATTATTTCCTGAAGACAGCGGATTGGTTGTCATTATCGGAATTTGAAGAAAAGCAAAGCTATATCTGGGCTGTCGATATGATCAATTTAAACAACCAATGGCAAAATTCCTATAAGGTCGTGTATCTCAGTAATCAGATCTTGGATGTTGTCCGTAAGCTGGATCCAAATCAGGATGCTCAAAAGCACAGTAACGTATTAGGTGCAGCTCATTTTTTTAGAGCTTTTGCCTTTCATCAAGTGGCTACTACCTTTACGTTACCTTACCGGGAAAGTACCGCTTCTCAAGAAATGGGTATCCCACTGCGATTGAAACCTGAGATGGACTATAAATCCGTACGAACTAGCTTAAAAGAAAGTTATGATCAGATCATTTCAGACTACAAAGTAGCCATTGCAAATCTTCCTATCTCTGTTGCACTGAAGGGTAGGCCTCAGAAAGCAACTGCTTATGCTGGCTTGGCCCGTGTATATTTGGAAATACAGGATTATGCCCAAGCTCATTTATACGCAGATTCATGTTTGCAATTGCAGCATGAGCTGTTGAATTATAAAGAGCTTGATCAGTCAGCAGGTTTCCCTATGGCACGTTTTAATAAAGAAGTACTTTTTCCTGCAATTGGATTGTATACACCAATATTGTCTCAGTATGTTGCTCATGTGGATTCAAATCTATATCTGGAATATGACCTCCATGATTACAGGAAAAAACTGTTCTTTCAGCCTAATGATTCCGATCTGGGTACTTATGGCTTTAAGGGTTCTTATGATAATTCGGATGCGCAGCCTTTTGTGGGCTTGACCACCAGCGAGGTGTATTTAATTCGTGCGGAATCAGCCGTCCGTACGGGTAAAGTCAACCAAGCTTTGTCAGATATCAATATGCTTTTGAAAAATCGGATTGATGCCAATTATTTTACAGCAATTGTAGAAAAAAATCCTGAAAGATTGCTTCGCATAATTTTAGGAGAGCGTCGAAAAGAATTGATATTTCGCGGTCAGCGCTGGTCTGACCTGAAGCGTTTGAATCAGGATGATCGCTTTAAAAAGACATTGGTACGTGTTATCGATGGAAAGGAGTATCGTTTAGAACCCAATAGTTTAAAATATGCACACTTGATACCAGAATTAGTGATTTCAGAGTCTGGTATGCCTCAAAATAAAAGATAATGAACAAGAAACTGATAATAATAGCAATCATGATTCTTTTGTGCCCAATAGTCTGGGCACAAAAACAAATCGACCGTAGTCAAGAACTGAAAATAGGGCAGGTGATGCCCGATATACCAATTCAGCCTGTTCTTAATTATAAACAGAGTTATATCGATATTAATTCGTTCCGTGATAAAGTAGTAATTCTGGATTTTTTTGATACTTTTTGTGTCAATTGCATTGCGGCTATGCCGAAATTACAGAAGCTCCAAAACGAATTGGGAGATAAGCTGCAAGTGATTTTGGTGACTTGGCAGGATCAAAAGACAATTGAGAAATTCTTTCAAACGAATAGTTTCTTGAAGGAAAACAAAGTTAGTTTATCAACGATATATTCAGCTGATCTATTGCGCAGTTATTTTCCGCATACAGGTGTGCCGCATACAGCATGGATCTACCGGAATAAAGTGCAAGCGGTAACCTATTCAGATTTTGTAATAAAGGATAATGTTGAAGCCTTATATAAGAACGGTGCTATCCAATTACCGCTAAAGTCGGATTTTAATGATGGTTTGAGTGTTGTTAAAAATGAAATGGAACAAAATCAGGTATTGGGTTCGCTCAAGATATCTGGATATGAAGATGGCGTAGAAACGACGGGGATTCAAATAGCTACCGATTCTATAACTGGTCTGCAAAAGACTACCTTTTATAATTTGGACATACTGGGAGCTTATACAGCTGCTTGGAGTAAAATTAAAAAGCCGACATTTTTACTAAAAAATGATCGAATCGTTTGGAACGTGAAAGATTCAAGTAAATATCAATATGTTAAAGGTGATGTTGGAAAGAATATGTGGTTACTTAAAAACGGTATCACTTATGAACGTATCGATCAGATAAGAAGATTGGATTCTGCACAAGCTAAAATCATGCTTCATGACCTCAATGCATTCTTTGGCTTAAACGTATACTGGACTAAAAAGGAATTACCTTGTTTAGTTATTAAACATCTAAAAAGTAAGCATAAAGATCCCATACGTTTGGAAAGTGAAGGTGGTGTAGAGGGGACTGATGTACTTGCTTTTATGATCGATTATCAGGGAAATTTTCCGCCAATTATAGATGAGGCTGGTGCTAAGATGAATATACAGATTGATGATTACTCCAGCTTAGAGAAGTTGAATCAACAGTTGAAACCTTATGATTTAGTAATTATAAAAGAAAAGCGACCCATAGAAGTGTTGCTTTTTGAAGAGATCAAATAAAACAGTTACGGGGTAGCCAATGGTTACCCCGTTCTAAATCTTTATATTTCGCTTCGGAACCCAGTTCCTAAGCATTTTTTTAAGTGGCTGAACCTATGCAGTCCGTAACTTCACATTAGTAGACGCTGTCCTATTATGTAATGCCGTGATCATTTCATCTTTCAATGCCGCTGATAGTACAGGAATATTTCCTGGACCTGGTGTTGCTTGCACTGCACAGATTTGATCAGTACCATCACAGCCTATAGGAGGCGTGCTTTCTAATTGATAGTCATTTGGATCGATAGGGCTGCCATTGGAGTCTAATGAGAACCAGGACATATCTATTTCCGTTATTATAACTAATTCATTTAGGTGTAATTGGCCCCAGCTCACTCTTAAGTGTGCTAGCAGTATTTGTGGCTTCGGGACATTGTTTCATTCGACCACACTGTTTTGTTTTATTCCGTACCCCCACCAATGGGGAAGTTCGTAAATCTACGTCCATGTGCATCTCGGACTGGACCAGCGCAACAACAGCTACCTATCAAAGAATGATGGCGATGCCCAATTCGGTCAGCCATCCTGCAGCATATCGCTGTGGTTGCATAGTATACACCTGCTAACCCTTTTCTGTATGGTGGTTTTCCAAATTGTCTTTTTCTATTTGTCTGCTCTTGCATGATCGTTTATTTTAATTTTTTCTTAGTTGATTCATGAGTCCCCTTAGTCTTCTGGAACTAAGGAGGCATGGTTGTTTTGCAATCTCTTTATTTCATCAATCTCTTATTTCAAAATTACAGCAGCTTTGTTTTTTCTCTTTGTGTTATAACTCAAACTTTCAATTTGCCTGATTTTTAATAATCTTGCTGTATCATTGCTTCAATAATCTATTTCAAAATTACAGCGGCTTTGCTTTTCCTCTTTGTGTTATAACTCAAACTTTTAATTTGCTAATGATCTTTATTGTGCCAATATTTTAAAGCAGCATAGTATTGCCGATGATCAGTATATCCTAAAAGGCTACACATCTGATCTACCGTTAATTTTCCTATGAGCTGCGGGATCTTGGCATATAGAAATACTAATCGTTCTTCCCGGTCTAATTTTGGAATACGGATGTATACTTTTATCGTATTGAGCGCCTGTTGTTTCAAAATATGGTTGAGATGATTCAGTTCGGGATATCGTCCTATTCCTTCCTGGAGGATTTCATTGTTGATTTCATAGACGGTGCTATCCGCTAAAAATCGAATAGCGACCTCCGCAGATGATCGACTGTAAAGATGTTTTGTGCCTTCAATATATTGATTGACAGTGCCGATACGCTCAATCTGGATTTTCATTTTTTTATTTAACAGTTCGTAAGAAAGCAAACCTTCAAGGAGAAAGGCTGAGGAATGTTTTATATCGTTTTCCCTGATGTAATACTCCTCTTTTTTGTAATGCTTGATCTTACCGTTTTGGGACAGAAAGTTTATTACTTCTTCGGGTAATGCAACATAGCCTGAAAAGTAATCTTGTAATCTTTGCATGATCAGTAAATTTATAGGGACAGTTGATCGCCTTTGAAAAATAGATTTTTATTCAAAGACGGTTGCCTGCCAACGTGTAGTATGTTAAAAATGGGTTAGTTATACTCATGGTCAATCAGTACTATAGAACCCGTTACCGACCGGATTTTTAGATCCGGTCGATGATAGGGCTATTCCAATCAGCTCAAAACAATCATTATTCGTAGTTTATTGGTTTTTTGGGAGATTAAAGGAAGGAATTGTGATCGGTACAATATTCCTTTAACGGGGCAACTACTGCAGATGATATCTGATCCAGATGGAAATGGGTAGGCGGATGGGGGCAGACTGCTCTTGATTTGATTGATCAGCTGTGTTAATGATCATATTTGGGTCGAGGACGACCATATCTTTGTAATGGTCTCCCGGAGGTTTAGCGTCTTTTTGAAATTGGATATACTGTCCCGATTCCCAGGTTTCAGCAATACCGTTTCCGGTCGTCAACTTAAATGCTGGTGTCATAGTGGCAATGTATGCTTGCTGGCTTGGGCTCATGTCGAAATAATCTAAAAGCAATTTTGCAAGATCCGTTCGTGCTAGATCAATGATGTCTTGACGTTGGACAATGTTCATTAGAAATAATTCCATATGAAATGAAGCAACGCCTGCATTGTCGAAATTTTTTTTCATTTTGGTTTTTAGGTTTTAATGAACCACAAATAAAAAAACAAATATTGTGCTCATCAAGGGCTTTTAAGGGGATATTTCCACAATATACACTATAGTGTATATTATTAAAAATGTTTATGTATGTGCTGTATGTGTAATAAAGTGGATACTTAACGTCTTATTGCTTCTAAATAGTTAATATTCACTACGTAATTCACTCTTAGTATTGTAATACGCAATAAATATGTTTAAATTTAATGTTTATTGTCGCCTGTATTATTTAAGCCTATAGCCAACCTTACTTTATCTTATGGAGTCTGCTCGATTTTTACGCAAATTTTTGTTTTACACTGTTGGTGTTCTGTTATGTACTTTGCTCATCAATCTGGGTAGTTCATGGCATGATCCCATGGCTCGATTGAAAAGTGTTCCTTTCCGCACAATCGTGCTCATGACTGTGCCACTTCTTTTCGTATACCTCATGTTGTTGTCCTGGTTCATTAATTTTTGGTATACTGACTTTAATAGTTTATACAAGCTACAAAGGAAGTGGCAGTTTATATTATTTGTACTGTTGGCAACAAGTGTAATTGTGGCCTTGCATATGATGGCACTACATGTGGCAATAGGTCTTAAGACTGGCAAGTCTATATTTTCTATGGCCTATTTTAGAGCTGACTTCTGGTTTTTCATTACACCGCTGCTTGGTTACTGCTGTTTATTGTTTGCTCGTCCACAAACATCACTTCTTCCGTTTCATAATACGAGAAAAGCCTTGCTGGATCATCATGCTTTGCTGCATGAACGGGCGGTTTTGGACAGTGCTTATCAAGAATTGCAACAGCACCACCATGAACTGTCCAGCGATCATAACAATCTGCTGCAACATCATGTGCATTTGAAACATATGCAGGAAAATAATGATGACCTGGTTAAGGATATGAAAGCTGAAAATATAGCTTTAAAAACGCAGTTAGATCTTCTGAGCGATCAGGAGGCTGAGAAGCCTACTAAAATGTTTCCATCGCTTCAGAAATATGAACTTGATGCGAATGGAAAATGGCCATTAGCGTGGACAGAGTCGAGGATCATGGATACATTGATGCATTTTATCTGGGACAGGCATCTGTCTCATGCTGTGCCGTCAGGAGGTGTGCGCCGGGTATATGAAGTGATGCTCATACTCAAATTTCAAAAATATAATCTTGGTGTTTACGTTTCTGGTGAAAAATGGGTTTTAGAAGATGAGGAAGCCGCGATACTGTTTCGTAATCCCTGGATGGTGACGGTGAATGCAGATGTTACCTTAAATATGTTGTATTGTAATGGAAAATTCTTACCTGGTGTGGCTGGGGTCGGTAAATTCAATATATTGATCGATGATCTCTGTCAAAATGTTTTGGACGAAAGGGTGAAGCATCATAAATTGAAGAAACTATTACTGTCTAGACATTTTAGAGACAGCTTCAAAAATTTTTGGAAACCTGATTGTTTACTTAAAATGGATGCAGCACGATTGTACGATACATTTGGCAAAAATAAGTAGGCGATAAATTTATCTTTAACAGTAAGGTATTGGGCTTTCAGGTTGTGCAACCGTTAACTGGAACCCCATAGATTCGGTACCGGACATTAACAGTCATTTTTTATGTTAAGTTTTATTGAACGAATCTGCCAACAGCTGGAGATCATTACCCAATTGTTGGAAAAATCTGTGCAACAGTATGAAGCATCTCTCTCGAGAGGCGATCTTCCCGATGCGGAAACCGACCTTTCACATCTGTCTGATTTACTGGATATCAATCAGGTGATCGATCTGTTGAAGATTTCGGAGGCGACCTATTACCGTTGGGTGAAACAGGGGGAGTTGATACCGCGAAGAAAAGGGAAGCGACACTATTACTGTCTATCTGATCTGGACAGACAAATGAAAGAAGGTAGGAGAAGAGGAAGAATTTAGTGATTTTAGTATAAAAGTCATGCGATCAAAAGAAAGCATGACTTTTTTTATATTTAAATTTGATAACTTGTTCTTTTAAAACATAATCGGTAATTTAAAATGACCAATTGTCGTACAACAGGAGCCTGGAGGGGATTGATGCGTGCTTAAGATGATCAAAATTAATAGGAGTGAACATTGTCTTATTTAAAAATAAAAGATGTCTAAAGAAAATTTAAATAGCCCATTTAAAATTATAATCTCGAATGGAATCACCTATAGAGAGGATGATCCAAAGACCCCATATTCTGGAGCTTTCAACTGGACCGCTGTTGATGGCTCTGCTATAACATCAGTTTATGAAGATGGTTTTCTTGTCACTCAGTTGATTACGGACAATGGTCTGGCTAGAAGTAAAACGCTATTTAGAAAAGATCGCAGCCAAGAGATAACGATCTACGATGATAATGGAGATATTTACATTAGAAATCAAATCGTGGACGGGAAATTGGACGGCATGACAGAGATTTACACAGATGGAGTATTATTGATAACTACAGAATTTAAAAAAGGAAGAAAAAATGGGGAGTGCATTGTATACCATGCTGATGGGTCTATTAATAAGCGGGAGTATTATCTCAATGATGTTAAACAAGATTAGAAACATAAGATGAATTCTAGCTCTGTTCAATATGTAGGAATTAATGAAAACTATTTATTTCTTGTACTTTCTTGAGAAAAACTCATTAGAGAAGTAATGGGAAAATTAGGAAGCCATAATATGAAAATAAAGCCCATTACAGATCTAATTTAGAAAAGTATCCATACTGAAAAAAATACATGAGCATAGTAAAAATACCGAAAAAATTACGAGATATTTTGGACACTTTACGAAGTGGACAAATTGAAATTGGTCTAGAGCAGTTAGAGCAAATAAAAGGCTTTGAACCTCAGAAAGCTATAGTTCATGCGGAGATAAATTACTTCAACAGCAATTACGAAATCGCGATGACAAACGATGAAAGTGGTTTGCCATTTAATGACCAATGGTATGCTGGAAACGTTTTAAGTGAGCACTTTTCTGCATACACGAATACGGCTTTAATTACGGGAAGTATTTCAAGAGCAGAGACTTTTTACAGCAATTTCTTAATTGAAAAAGAAAAATTAAATTTACCTGAACATCAGATACGCACTTATAGGTTTCAAATTGAACGTCATTTATCTAAACTAAAGGGAGAAAACATCTTGAGTATTTGGGATAAACCGATTAAAATTATAAATGACGGTAAATCAACTGAGGAATTTATTGCACAACTGAAGCAGTATCGTCCAAAATTGACATTTGATAGTGAAAAAGGAGCGGAATACCTGCTTCACTTTATGTTAGAGTCAGGAAATACGGACGAAAGTCTAGCCTATTATGAAAAGTTTGCTGCTAAAATTTTCCTAGATAATATCCACATAAATGCCGCAAGACTTTTTTATCTGACAGGGCAGATCGAAAAAGCAAGACAAGCTTTACTAACGTTTGCAAAAAATTGGTATCCTGTTGAGCACATCCAAATTACCCCAATGGTGTTGTTCGATTATGATGACTTGTTACCGGTTTTGACAAAAGAGTTTAACCAAGAGATTTTAAGTCTTCCAAAAGGAAAACAATAAAGCAATTTAGGGAGTGACAGCTGTTGTGAAAAAAGAAAACATCTCCATTGTCACTGACAATCAGATGCTAAGTTGTACAACAATTCGTCTGCCGGGTAGTGGCGTATATAATATCAAAGAGCACGAATGGAGACAAATACCTTACGAATTGTAAACGATGACCCTCAAATATAAATTGGTCATAGATTGCCAGCGATAAAACTTGTAATTTACGGGAGTTCTTAGTATTGCTAAATGAATATAATCATGATGAGAAAATATCTTTGTATAATGCTTCTTTTTATCGCTGCAGCGAATGGTCTGCGTGCGCAAACGGTGACCAGTAAATTGCTCCCAACCAAATTAAAGGCAAGTTTTGAACGTGTAAAAGATGCTATCCCTGATATGCCCGGCTGGTACATTGATCAGGATATGGAGGTTAAAGCCCTGGCGCATACAGATACTACTGCTACCTTTGAAATCCAGGAGAAAGGTTTAAGTACTGAAATACTTGTTGACAACGAAAAAGAGTATAATAAGCTGGTCGCAGCGGCAGCAAAAGACGTTTCCAAACCAAGTATTTATATGCTCTATAATTACAAGTTAAAAGGCAAAAAAACGCAGTTTGTGCCGATAAAAAAAAGCTTTTTATTTTTTGAATACGGGTTTATCTGGACACTGACCGTAAAAAAAATAGCAGAAAACGAAACTGAGCTTTCATTTGCATATAAATCGCTGGCTCCCACATTTGCCAATAAAATAGAAAGCGAATTTAAAAGCGATACCTATTATAGCAACAAAATTTTAAAAATCTCGGTCGATGATAAGCGCATGCGTGAACGGATCAACGATATTTTGATCAACAAAATGCATGTCGACAGGGATTATCCGGCGCCATCTTATCCAATGCGTAATTAGGTTTTATACTTTGTGCCAAGCTGTAATCATTGAAATGTGATCATGTTCAAATATTTCTACGGTGTAACTACCATATAGCCATCTTTTAAATCAGCTCCAGTAAACCAGATTGGTCTTAGGAAATCCTCTTTTGTGATAGGGGTAGTCAGATAATGACGAAGGATTTCAAAGGGGTCTCCGTCCTGAAGGTCTACTTGCTTTGTATCCGAAATTTGGAAATGAATGGTTGAATTTGCCAAGATTGCCTCGTCCTGCTCGGTTACTGCTCTTTTATAATATTTTTTTTCTATCAATGCTTTTATCGTTTCATAGTCCGCATCAGACTCAATGAAAATTGATGCGGCTCTTCCAAAGGAGATTCCATCAACATACATATAGTCCTGTGGGTCACGACCTTTCATAGCAACATGTGCTCTTGCTTTGGCATAATCAGGCATACAATCTAAACTATAGATAAGATTGGTGAATTTTGCAGCATAAATCGGTTTGGAATTTTTAGCTTTTGGGTTGACGGCAAGCATTATTTCTGGATTTATCTTTTGACCAAAAAATGCCCCTAACTTTTCATACGATGCTACTTTTCGGGTATGGGGTGACGATTCGCTGACTATTGTTGAGAGGTCATTGCCCTCAATATCTTTCAGTATAAATTTGATCATCGCAGATTTGCTCGGAACTATGAGCGTGACATCTGTTGTTTGTAAATAGTCTACAGGCGGGAGGTTTGCAGCTTCGACAAATTCATAATTATCTGCATTGAGCGAACTGATCTTCATAATTGCACCCAGGTATAGTTTCTCAATATTTTTATTGGTGAAAATCCTGTCTCTGTCATCGTCGACTTCTTGTGCTATGACATTTAAACAAAATAGGTGCAATAATATGATGAGTATTTTTACTTTCATGACTTTACATTTTCGGGTACATAAATAACCTTGATTTTTAACCAGATCGTTTTCATTTCGGCTCTACTTTTATCACTCAATATTTCATTTATCGACGATGGATTATAAAGCTGACCCGAGCGGAGGGCATTGGAATTCTCACTTTTTAATTGACTGTTATAGAGTGCGATATTTAATGAGATCTCATTTTTGTCATTCTTGGTAGCAAAGTGTTTCCAATCCTTGTCTTGATCCTGATAAATAAACAAATCTTCTTTTTCCCATTTTATTTTATACGACTCCTTATAGCCACCAGCTTTGGAAATAAACAATGAATCCTTTTTGAGGGTCATGGCCTGAGGTCTGAAATATTTTGGACGGTTCTTGAAGTTCTTATCTTGATCACTTTGTGCAAATGAAGATAGCAACTCATTATTTTGATAAAGGCCAAATTCCAATAGGCTCTCCGTGCTGTAAACATATGTCTGATCCTTGATCGGGTCTGGACCTTTCTCAGGTTCTGGCTGAGGTATTACTTTTGGTTCTTCGGGCGTTGTTTTTGTACAGGATTGGAATACGATAGCTCCTAGGAAAAATATAAGGATATATCGAATATTGATAGCGGGAATCTTCATTTCATTAAACTTATAAAGTTAAAAGCTCTATTTTTGCTTACATCATATTTGGTTTTCTTTATAAATGTAGTGATTGTAAAATAGATTAACAAAATTAAATTCTCTTTGTTGGGAATATTTTATTTTGCTATAAGTCTATAGAAAACCAGTTTTATGATGACCCGCTCCCTATGGCAGTCTTTGTGACCGGAAATGAAATGCCCCAAAAAGCTGTTCCAAGAATCAGAAGCGGTATAAACAGATTTTTACTTTTCATATTAAAAGATGACTACAGCATTTTTTTCATCATGATATCAGTTTGCTCATCGTCACCTAGAACAAATATGTGTTTGTCAAACTCTATAAAACCATTTTTTTTGTAGAAGCTTATCGCTCTCGGGTTCTCTTCCCAAACACCTAACCATACATATTCAGATTTTCTTTCCAATGCGATCTGTAGTGCTTTTTCGTAAAGAATCTGACCGATTTTTTTTCCGTGATAATCCTGCAGCACGTAAATCCTTTCTATTTCCAAGCTTTCGTGATGCTGCTCTTCAGTTTGAGATTCTCCAACATTTAGTTTTAAGTATCCTATTACTTCCTGGTTATCTAAAGCAAAATAAAACTCTGAATACGGATTGGTCAGTTCTTCTGTCAACTTATCTACTGAAAAACCTTCTTCAAGATATTTTTTCATATTTTCTTCCGAATTGCTTTCGGAAAATGTTTCGAAAAACGTTTGTTTTCCAATTTTTTGTAAATCTTTTATATCACTTAAAGTGACCTTTTTTATATTGATTTTTTCCATGTTTTTTATTTTGAAATGTTCCATTCATAGTTTAACCATTCTGTATTCTCATTTGCACCCAGCCGTTCGTAGAATTTTTTTCCAGATTCGTTCCAAGGTGCTACGGTCCATTTTATTTGTGCACAGTTGTTATGCTCAGCTTCGATACGTAATGCGTTCATTAACTGTTCTCCGATTTTTTGACCTCTGTAATTGGTATCCACAAATAGTTCTTTTAAATAGATCGACGGTCTGTTCTGTGCCGTATACGGAAGAAAGTAATATACCAGCATACCTACGAGTGAATCCCCATCTACAGCAACGATAGCGTAAAAGTCAGGAGGACTTTTTTTAAAGCCACTTTCTAAAACGATATCTGGTGTAATAGCAAAAGATTCGATGTAACTTTCAAAGACTGCCAATTCTTTCATCAGAAGCCACAGCTTTTCACTGTCGGCAGCAACTGCCTTGCGTATTTTTATTTCTGGATGGTTTACATTCATATTTTTAATGTTGAATTGAAGTTTTTTTGTATTTGAATTGATCTATGGGATAATTCGTATATCATGATTCTAAATACAATAGATGTGATTTTAAGCTTAGTTATTATCTAATTTTAAATATACCTTATCCTCTTTCTAAGTGTAAAAGTATCAAATGTATTAATGCAAAAAAATGCTATTTTACTATTATTTAATGCGTTTTTTGCATAAGTAACAATATGGTGAGTTGTATAGTGGTGCATTAAAAGTGATTCCGCGGATGTTATGGATAATGTTGCTAAGTATCTTAAAGTCTCAAAATGGAAAGTTCGGAAGTATTCCAACCTGTTATTCGGAAAGTCAATTCATAAATATGTAAGGAAGCCATGTATCATGGACTTCAATAGATGTAGGTCTTGATATTTCAAATATCTCTGTTAATCTTACCTTTCAAACTACTGATTCTAATGGAGGTAAAGCAAATTGGAAGGCAACAACATAAAAATGGTTATCTTGTTAGTATGAAAAAGCTTATTTTTATTCCATTTATAATTTTAATATTATTCTCTTGCCAGAATAGTAATAGAACAGTAGAAAATAAAAAAGTAACGAAAACTAAGGAGGAAGAGCCCTATTTTAGACCTGATTATCATTATGCGCAGCAGACACCTGATAGTCTACGAACTCCAGAACAAAATGCTTTGCTAAAAAAGCTTTCAATTGTGCTTTATGAAAATCTTGCTGTAAAAGACAACAAAATGGTGTTCAACTTAAATGAAAAAGAATTTGTAGCTAAAGGAATTCCTGTTGAATATTATGAATTAATCCAAAAAGATTTGATCAATAATAATAAATTTTTCAAAGAAAACAATTATACAAACGTGGATTCAATTTTAAGAGAATCTAACAAACAGATCAAAGATTCACTGGGGTTATAGCAGTTTAATAAGACATATGGACGGTACTTTAAAAAAACGTTTACAATCATGTAAAAGGTTTTTTAATGATAAAGTTTTCACGGATGATATTCACATAAATGCTGCAAGACTTTTTTATTTGAGTAATCTTACCATATTTTTCACATCTAAACCGGTTGATTATTTACCATTGCCCTTATGCTTTTGGAGGAGATATTGGTATAAATTATCTACGTCTTCCTTCAAAAAAAGCCCAGTTCCTTCTGCCATTGTGGTCGCTGTACCACAAGCAATGCCCATACGCAATATTTCTTCCGCATTTCCCTCATTTACCATAACAGAAACCATACCTGCGACCATACTATCTCCTGCTCCGACCGTACTACGGATCTTCACAAGCGGAGCAGCTTTTTGTATCTTTCCTTTTTCAGAATACAGTACAGCACCTTTAGCACCTAAAGAAACAACAATTATTTCCGCTTTACCGTTTTGTATCAAATTTTTGGCGGCTTCATCCATTGTGGTTTCGGTCAATTCGCTTTTTCCTGAAAGAGCTGCTAACTCTCCAATATTAGGCTTCACGAGAAAAACACCCTCGTTCACAGCTATTTCCAATGCTTTACCAGAGGTGTCTACAATGACTTTGCTGTTTTTGTGCTTACATATCTGAATAATGTCCTTTATAAAGTCCGGTTTAACTTGTTCAGGTAAGCTGCCGCTTATAATTGTTATTTCGGGAAAAGTACTTATGCTTTCAATAGTTCTTAAAATATTGATTTGTTCTTCCTCAGATATAGGTTGCCCCGGAAAACCGAACCTGAATTGTTGATTATTTAAAGTATCTACAACAATAAAGTTTTCTCTTGTTTCATTTCCAACCGGCAAAGGCAAAATATCAAGTTCTTCCTTTTGCAAAAGCTCTTCAAGAAGTTTCCCTGTCCTGCCTCCCGATGTAAGAATTGTAGTTGATGCTATCCCTAATCTTTTTAATGCCCGTGATACATTAATACCTCCGCCACCGGGTTCATATTTTGGAGCTTCACAACGCAGTTTCTTTTCGGGTACAAGCCCTTTAACCGTACTGCTTTTATCAATGCAGGGGTTTAATGTTATGGTTAGGACTGATTTTGACATTTTGTTTATATTTAGCTGTTGGCGAATCATAAAGTTGCCACGGGGATTTTTAACATCGCCATTTAATAGAAATACCTACTCAAATATAGTTAAAAAGTTTAATAGATTTCCTTCAGCCCCTCTTTTGGCAATACCTTTTTAGCGGTCATGCTTTCGGTTTTTAGTGTTTTATTTTGCCAAACGGCTGTTGTGCATTCGCCCATATTTCAGGTCGCTTATAAAACAAATTGTTGATAAATCTGGAACGATCAATGATTGGTAATTTACCATAAAATAAAAACGTGGCCTTCTGAAAATCACGCATCTCTAAAAACTTATTTTTTGCCATTTGACAAATAATTATATTTTTGTTGATCCAAATTGGATTATTCATGATTTAAATCACGAATCCAGCAACAAAGGTAGAATTGAAAATTTTCAAGATGATGAATATGAAGAAAATGCTAGGTATGGTGATACTTTTGCTGGTTACACAGCTGAGTTTTGCGCAATATTTTAAACTAACAGCCAACGGTTTTGTATCCAACGACAATAAAGATTTTGCTGTCGTAGATGTTCCTAACGTAAAACAGGCGGATTTGTACAAGAATGTACTCAATGCCATAAATTCGCTGTACAGCAATCCTCAAAAAGGTCTCAGTGTCCTGGAAGGTGAAAGTATTACACTGACAGCATATGAAGAAAAAGCCATACCTGTGAGACATAGCAGTGGTGGTTTTGGAAAAACGAATTATAAATATGACCTGTCGTATACCTTGTCCTTTCTTTTTAAAGATGGCAAGATTCGGGTCAACAGTCCTACTTTTGAACTTAAAAGATGGTACGAAGGAACTTTCAGAGCTGGAAGAGGCTATGGCAATAGTGGCTGGACGACGCTAAATCTTGTTAAAGGCAAGAACGATCGAGTGGCGATTTATGACCAAAATGGCAAATTGATTTTAGAAGATGCTACCAATGGACTGAATACTCATCTTAATGCAATCGTAAAACAGATTATTGATAAATCGAATACAATCAGTAATTGGTAATAAGTGTTTAAAATAGGTTTTCGTTAGGATAAGTTATGGCAGAAAAATGGATTCATTCCATGAACGGAGTTCCTTGGACAAACGTTAAAATGAATGATGCAATTCAAATATTGCGACCTAATGCTTCTGTAACATTTGCTTTTGGAGCGGAAGAATTATCAGTATTAAAAGAACTAAATGAAATCGTTTTTAAGGTAAGACCAGATTTAATACTTCATGTTTGGAGTGTTGCTGATAATCGCATCATAACAAATGAAGAATTGTCATTATTGACAAAAATGGGTAATGTCAAAAAGCTTTATTTCAATGGTTTTAATAATACTTCTTTACAAGAAGTTGCAGAAATGGTGCAACTGACAAGTTTACGACTTGAACCTAAAAAAAAGCTTGATCTTTCCTTTATTGAAAAATTAAATCATCTGACCAATATTAGTTTGACAGGAAAATTTATGGCGTTAGAGCCTTTGTCAAGTTGTAATAAATTGACTAATCTGCATTTATCTACTACAATTAATTCGTTTAGTTTTTTCAAAACTTTGAACAATATTAGGCATTTGAGTATTGATAATTGTATAACGTCAAGTGATTTTAACCAAATTAATAAGGAGACCCTGATCAACCTGAGCATTACTTCGATAAAAATGTTAGAAAATGTTGATTTTTTGGCAGACTTTCACAACTTACAGTCTTTAAGACTTGGTGCTACAAGAGTAGAGACCTTACCAAGCTTAGCTAAACTCACAAAGTTGAAAAAATTGGAATTTGATTGTATGAAAGTTTGGGAGAATCCCGAAATTCTGCAAACCTTGCCCATGTTAGAAGAGTTATTACTGAAAGAAATTAACACGAAACTAAAAGCAGAGCAATTTTATTTTTTAACAGCAATGGATACTTTGACATCACTTGACTATAGGTTTATGGACTTCAATAAAAGTAGAATTGAAAAGCTAAATAATTGGTTTAAAGAAAAAAGTAAGGAATATATCCTAAAAAATAATAATACGTAATAAGTTGGTTATTAGTGGTTATGTGATGCAGTACTTAGCCCTTGAATTTGAGATCCTTGTCAGATGCATTGAAGCTTTTTAATTGCAGCAAGCTCACCAGAGAATGCTCATCTTAATACGCTCTTAAAACAGATTATTGATAAATCGAATACGATCAGTAATTGGTAATGTATATTTTTGTTAGTTTTTAATAGACTACTTAAGATCTTTCTAATTTCCCTATTAACAGATGGAAATAAAAATTTAATAAGCCATCTTGACTATGAGATGGCTTATTTTTTATCGGATTACAGTTTTATAAAACAAACAACTCGTTTTTTAAAGCAAACAGCACCAGTCCGGTTCTTGATTTTATTTCAAATTTTTGAAACAGATTTTGTCTGTAATTATCAATCGTATGGGGGCTTAAATTCATTTGATCAGCTATTTCTTTATAGGTATCTTCTGAACAGCAAAGCTGTAAAAATTTAATTTCATTCGCACTCAAATCCGCTAAAATATTTTGACCGGATTTGTTGTCCTGAATATTTCTTAATAATCTCCCAGAAACAAGATCGTTAAGGAAATAGCCATGGTCGTTAATTGTTTTTATCGCCGCTACAACCTCACTTGTTTTAGATTCTTTAAGCAAATATCCTCCTGCGCCGTTTTTAAGCATTTTGATAATTGATTTATCTTCATCAAACATGCTTAAAGCGAGCACTTTGATTTGAGGATAGTTTGCCTTCAGCCAGCTTGTTGATTCGTAACCATCCATGACAGGCATGTTGATATCCATCAAAATAACTTCTGGAATTGGATTGCATACAATTTTATCTTTCATCTCTTTACCGTTGGAGGCATTAAAAACAATCTGGATCTCTTTAAATTCAGAAAGCAGGCTGATCATGCCCTGACGGAAGAGGGTATGGTCGTCAATAATTGCGATTGATATGATTTTATCGGCAGTCATAATAAAATAGATAAGATATTAATAAGGTATAGTAATAACGATTTTGGTACCTGATCCAGGTTTGGAACTAAATAGGGCATTTCCGTTAATCATTGCTGCTCTTTTCTGGATGTTCTGCAAACCCATGCCTTCATATTGTTGATTTACTTCAAAGCCAATACCATTGTCTGCTAGGGATAACGTTAAAACGTTGTTCGATAATTCTAAACTAATGGTAATTTGTGTGGCTTGGGCGTGCTTGAGGATATTATTTAGAATTTCCTGAAAAAGCCGGAAGATAATGGTTTCCTTTTCAGGTTGCGCTTTTAGGTCTTTTGCGTTGTTGAGATAGGTTATTGTAAAAAGCTCTGATTTTTCCAGCCATTCCAACTCAAATGCAATAGCCCCTGTCAATCCGCGGCTTAACAATTCTTCACCATGTAATAATCGCGAAATTGACCTAATGGCTTTTATGGATCTTTTCGTTAATTCCTCGGCAGTACTGATTTTCTCGGCAGCCTTTTCTCTATTTTCTAGATCAATAGAGCTTAACGTAATGACAGTTAAGCCCAAAATTTGACCGATATTGTCGTGTAAATCGTAAGCTATGGTTTTTAAAGTTTGTTCCTGAACTTCTATTTGAGATTTTAGAAGTTCGTTTTCGAACGCGCTTTTCAAGTTTCTTTTTTCTTCCGCATGTTTATTCTTCCGCTCGTTGTAAAGCCTGATATAAGCAATCAGAAATAACGGGATCGTTAAGAAAATAACCGTTATTATACTGATTAAGACGAGGATTTCCTTTGATGATATCTGCATATAAAAGCGTATGACCAGCAACAGTATAAAGTTATATTAAGTACGTTGAAAATAATATACCGAATAGAGTGCTGAAATTGTGATAATTGATCCCTGATCAGGTAGTCAAAGAAGATATTAAGTGCCGTGCTGCCAAAATAGAAAATAAGCGTTCCGTTTACCCACCAAAAAGGTGCATAGGAGTCTAATTTTTCATACTTTTCATCCCGTAATAATAGATAGTAATAGTATAAACTTGCCAGTACAAATACAAAGGAAATAGCAGCTGCAGTTTTAAAAGCAAAATTAGAAAATTGATTGCTGAAGAGTTCTGCGCTGTAAAGGATGATGAAAAGAGATAACCAGGTCATAAGCCATTTACTTCTGTCCGTATATTTTTTAAATAAGTTGTATAAGAAGACACTAATGCTGAAACACTCTATTATTAGAAAAATGTTGTAGAGGGGTAGATTGGACATTTCCCATACTTTGCGCATATGGATTGCGAAAATCTCGGTAAGACATATGAGTACTAAATACAAAATAAAGAACCTCCATATTGGTTCTTTGTCGTTATACAGACAAAAACAACCAATAAGGAGGCAAATGAGTTCCGCGATTGTATTTACTGTCAAATAAATGCTCATCGGTTATTTTTAATCATTTTTTTGGGGAGTTGGTTATGGCTTATTAATGTATTAGTAATGCTCCAACATCCTTACAATTTGCTGGAGGTGGGCACATCTCTCCACGGTTTTCAGGAACAGTGCCAATGATAAAACCGTTTATACCGTTATTTGCGCCAACTTTTCTATCGTTGTAATAATCCCGATGGTATCTTTTCAAACTGTCTTTGGTCGAAACCATAATTAACGTATTGTGGTTCCAGTAAGGTCGAGGTGGTTGATGTTCCTTGCTTTTAGCATTGTAAGTACTGTCATAAGTTGCAAAGTAAAAACGAATTCCATCACCGCCTTCGGCTTCTATTTTTTCAACTAAAGCTTTTAATCTCGCAACACTAAACCATACGGCGCGGGTATCCGGTAGTTTCTTGATTTTAGAAATACCTTCTTCAGTAAAGACTGAGTCAACCGTACCAGCACGTTTAGCGTAGTTTCGGACATAATTTTCAGCGACCTGTAAGCTAAGGGTGTCCAAATTATCTTTAAAGTCGTTATCATTTGAAACGTTAACGGTTTTGTTCTGGCATGCAGCTAGACAGAGAGCTGCTAGGACCAAAGTAATAGATTTAGTTCTGAGGTTCATAAAAGGTTTTTTATGTAAGTAAATATCAAAATAAATTTTTAGTTAATCAAATTATAATTATTTAATTTTATTGTTGAAAATAATTAATTAAAAGGCTTTTTTTAAAATTTAAAAGTTTTTACGGGTGATTTAAACCCTGTTTATAGCTTTTTAAAAACAGTGAAAACCCACAAGTGGCTTTGACTACAGGTAAGTAAATTTGATTTCATTAAATTTTTATAAACCATTTTACTTATTCAAACTATGAAATTAATCGTACAAGGCACCTATGCAAAGGCGCTATTTAACAACAATGTCGTTAATCCTGGTGAGGCAGGAACAGATAAGCAGGTAACTAGGGCTGTTTTTGAAACAGTAAATGAGCTCGTTGATGCGGCGACGAATAAACCCGGTGGTGCAGATCTAAGTGCTACAGTGACAGACAACCCAGCACGGACGACTCCGGCAAAAGTACAAAGTCTTTTTGCGGCTCAACAGGCTACATCAACATCAATTGTTTTACTTGGCGAATCGCACGTTGATGAACCGGATCGACAAAGGGCAGAAAACTACCTGGCAGCCATGAATGCAACGCCGCCTACGTTAAGTCCAACTCTTGTCGTTTTTGAAAGGGGCTTAAGGTACAACGCGCCTGATGATATTCCGCTAGTACGTGAATCAAATCTAACAACGGTGAATTCAAACGGTAATATGATTGATTTTGGTATGCAATTGTCAAAAGCCCAAAGAAGTATGGTTGTGGCTGGCTACTTAGCTGTATGCGTAGGTTCTGGAAATCAACAAGATATTAACCGTATTGTTTTATTTTATGGTGCCAATCACAATGATATTTATAAATATTTTGATTATTTCGCCAGACATACCTCCGTTGATTATGTATTAAAGGAAACGCGTAACTTTTTCAACATACGCTCTAACGCGTAAAAGATGCGGTAAAAACAGAAAGCCCTTTCTTAAAGTTTATTGCTTTAAGAAAGGGCTTTTCTGTGTACGTACACATCTTACTGATGATTGATATCGGAAATGTTATTGACATCAATTTCCAGATTATTTAAAACCAGCAAAGGTAAACTGTTTGTTGTTCCTGTGAGGTTGGAGTAGAAGAATGCTGAAAAGGTAATGACGCCACAGTTCAGTAAAGGTTTTGTGTCTGCGAACCACTTCAATATGGTTTCATTTAATGCATTCACAGCTTCGCCATTACCATCAACATCTGCTTTGGTAAATAATGTAGGCGGTACCAAAAGAACTGGTAAATTGATATAAGGCATTTCACCAAGCTTTCCGCTTGTTGTAAATTTATATTGTACGAGTATTTTTAAACTGGCAGCTGCGCTGCTTTGGTCAGGAGCAAGCAGTAACTTCCTTAACAGGTGGCAGATATATTGCTTTAACTGTTTTTGATCAGGAGCAGGTGGCTGCAGTTTAAAGGTATTGTTCAGATTCAACGATGGCATAATTGGATTATTAAACCTGTTTAACGGTGTAGCGTAAATAAACTCGGGCGCAGTAGGGTATTGGCCTAATGTTGCGTTTCTTTCAATCCATAAGCCGGCCCATGCATTTTGAATCAACAATACACTTAGATCTTTAAAGGTGATGCTTCGTGACCTTATCGTAACACCTTCTGTAAAGCTTAAGTACACCTTTTTACCTTTATTAATTTTGTAATATCTCAAAATAACCAGTTCGTACTGAGCGGGATCTTGACCCTGTGGTATAGGTAAAGGATCATTGCCATTGAGTTGAGTGCTGTAATACCATTCTGCTGTCCACTCAGGCAGGCTAACTTCAGGAAAACAGACATATGAAATTGCTTTATCAGCCGATACGACAGACCAATTGCTTATAGCAATCTGGAAAAGACCTGTAGTTGGATCACTATCTGAAGATGATTCTGTAACCTGAAATACGGCTTTGATAACCTCCAAGATGGCTGCATAATTGGCTTTCAAATCTTTTGTGTACAGGTTGAGCCAAGCATCTCCGACATCGTTAACTAAATCGCTGTAGGAGCTGAGCATCTGGGTCAATGTTTTTAGTTCATCGCTGCTCGTATCTTTATTTACATTGGGCAGATTTGTTTTAAAATAATCTGTAAAATCATTTGAAACGGTTTCGAACTGGGCCAATTGAGCGAACAACGCTTTTTGTTTGGCACTTAGGTTTTTAGAATCTTGTAAATTTGCTATTTTTTCAGGATCAGCATTAAAGTAAACTTCAAAGTTATAACAGTCTTGTGCAATAAATTGATCTAATGTATAGTCGAATGAGAAATTGCTGAATTTGGCATCTTCTATCGTAATTTTATCTTTTTCAGTGTCTGCTATTTTAGGATTAATAATCTGGCTTCCAAAAACTGGTAATGCGGGGTATTGCCTCAGTGGAACAGGAATGTCAGTATTAGCCATGGTGCTGAAAGCAGCATCGAAAGGAATAATGAAATTTAACCATTCCGATAATTCGTAGTTTTCTAAATCGTCAGGTAAATTGGTTGCTCCTTCTTTTAATTTTTGAATATTAAATTCTGCATGCGTGATGTTGTACTGAACAGGAACCGAAATATGCGATGATAGCGAAGGAGTTTTAGCTTCAAAAGTATAGGTCAGGTAAGACGCTGAAGATTCTTGAGCTGCCGCAAAGTTTTTAAGTGGAATTTTCGCTGTGGAGAATGAATAGTTCTTTGCATCGTCTGCCACCTGGTTATTAACAAATGGTTTACCATAATAATTTGGCGCTATTTGTTGTGTCTGATTTGGGTATGGTGTATCCATATCTACTCGATACTGCACCACGGTATTGATCATATACCCATTGTACAGGTTGATGAGCAGTTGCTGTTTTATTTTTTCAGATGCCAATGCTAAGCCGCTTTCTTGCTGATCCGGATTCAAAAGGATCGGGATAGTCTGCAGGCCAATAGCATCAGCAACAATCTTTTTAGCATTTAATATTTTTGCTAAAATCCCTTGGTCGTCAGAACTTCCGTTTAAATGGTCTATCATCGTAATCGGTAAACTCAGATCGGAGCCTAATATGGTTTCGATGCTCTGTAAAAAATTTTGTGCCCACACTTCCGAATCGATCCCACTAAAATTGCGATTGCTGCTTCCGGTCTGACTTCCGGTATAGAAATCAAAATCATGTATTTCTATATCCTGTAAGCTGAAAAGGAAATTTGCCAGTGGTTGCGGTGCATAATAGTTTGCTTCATGGTAATTAACCGAACAAGCGATACCAGTTGTTTTATCGTTGGTATTTTTTATTCTAACCACCCACAATTCTTCGTTATGTGTATTGGTTAACGTGTTGTTTTTCTCTCCGACATAGGTTGCTGCCAGTTTAAACTGCTGGTTGCTGAAGGCCTGTTCAAAGTTTAAGGCAAAATCTCGAAGTGCTAACGATTTGTCATCCGTATTCGTCCCTTTAGGTGAAAGGAAATCAGATGCTTTAGGTTTAACGGCATTGATCACCTGTTGTACGCCTGGCGCATACACTGCTGTGCCGTTGTTATCGTAAATAAATTGAGGGTCGATTAAATCCGTTGATCTTGAAATGAACAGATTGACGGCTAGTGCAAATATGTCCTGCTGGTTTACAGGATTGATGTAGCTGCTAAATACATAATCATAATTGTAAATCTTTGGGTTATGATTTCCAGATGCCTGATATTGGTTATACAGATCTGGGTCGGCAATAAACGTTTGGATCCAGTCGGTCGTGGTATTGATAAAGGTAATCACGCCGTCCTTTAACGCTTGCTGCGCCGGAGCGAGCGGATATAGCTCATCTGGATTTGTCGATATTTTAAGATGAATGCTCACATCGTTCTGCATAACCTGGTCGAGGATGCCTGCGTAAATTTTTAAACTTTCTTTTGCCTGCGCGACTACGGCTGCCTTAAGATTTTGAACGTCAGGATCTGTTGGATTAAAGCTATACTTAGCGCCAGGTGTAAAATGGAATGTTAATTTAAAATTGGCATCAGAATCTTTGGCTACGGCTTTAAAGAAATAATAATCAGTAGTTAACGATGGCCATGTTGAAAAAGGTATTAACTGATCGAAGTATAAAATTTTATAACTTACCTGGTTCAATGGTGTACTAAAGATGTTTCCATAATTATCCTGCCAATTAAAATCTATCGTTACCGATTCACCCAGTCCGGTGTAGGCCGATGCAGCTTTTCCGTTGTAAAATTTACGCACAGGCATTGCTTTGCTATAATGCCAATCGTTATTGCTTGTATTGGGGTCTTTAGTCGGACTAACTGGTGTGACAGATTGTAAGCTGTTAAAGTGTTTACCATCACCACTAATAGCATAATTCAATAAGTTATATTGGATCTGCAGGTCGTAAGCATAGTTATCTGAATTGACTTTTTCAGCATGAAATAAATCATCTGGATTTTCTCTGTCCAGTTCAAAACCCACATTTCCAGGTTTAATGACAGCGTTTCTGATAATCTGATTTCTGATAAGCATCTGATTTAACTCTGCTGGTGTTGCAGTTTTCAGATCAGCCTGCCACTCACCAAAAAGAAGCGATTGCGAAGTGTCAATGGTTTGATAGAGCCCTGCCATATTCATATAAGCAGTAACTTGATTTTTTGGTAAGTTTTTATACTGAATCAAAAGATAAATTTCCCCATTTCCGTTCTTATCAAAGAGTGATTCGGGCAATGTATCCCCATCTAAATCATAATACAGATAGTATCCACCTGTACGTACCAAAGAGGATTTCCATAAGCGGGATATTAAATCAATTGCGGTTGTGTTACTTATTTTATTGTTTTCTGACCTTGCCGCAAATCTTAAGGTATCGGGATTGGTTTCGGTAGAAAGATTTGTGTTGATGAGCAACAATAAGAGTTT
Organism: Sphingobacterium kitahiroshimense; assembly: GCF_025961315.1. Taxonomy (NCBI): domain Bacteria; kingdom Pseudomonadati; phylum Bacteroidota; class Sphingobacteriia; order Sphingobacteriales; family Sphingobacteriaceae; genus Sphingobacterium; species Sphingobacterium kitahiroshimense. Next base: position 150,408 of record NZ_JAOQNK010000001.1, read on the forward strand.
GCTAAAATCATCAGAACGTAATGCTCGTGCTTCGTCATTATCAGGGTTAGAGGCATATAAAATGCTTACAGAATCCAGTAGGGTATCGATATGATCAGCTCTGAGTAACGTTGTTAAGGTTTCAATACCACTAGCATCTGTTCCAAATACTTCGAAAGTGCGTTCGTTTATTTTTTCTTTAGCCTGTTCGCTGACCTTTTTTATGGTTATGGGAACCATTGTACCATAGAAATAGCTGTCTTGTGGTAAGGCATTAACTTCACGTGCAGCATCTGGTCTAGTTTGCATCGCGAGTTTTAAGTCAACAATAGGATCACTGCTTCCAATTCCGGCTAGGGATGATGGAAAATTCCAAATTGATGGGATCGGAGTGCGGCCAAAGGAACTCCAGGCAATCGGGTTAGAGAATGCAAATACGCGACTTTGATCTTGATACAATTGTATCGGGGATGGTCCCTTCGTAATTTTTGGGGTTATTCCAATTGTTTGGAAAGCGTATATTCTATCTATTTCTTCCTGCATTAAAGCATATTCAATGTTGTTTACATCGGTGCTCTGTCCGTTGAAAATTAACCAGTTGAGGACTATTTCCGGATCTGTGGGTTTACTAAGTGTAAGGCTATAGTTAAATTGAGTAGGATCGTCGATCACGGGCATCGTGAATTGCTGTCCAGTCAGCTCATATAATCCATGTAATGCGGAACCGGGATTGCCATCAATGACTTCTGGCAACCGGAGGCCATGTAAGGCAAATCTGCTTGCGCTTCCACCTGCTTTTGAGAATCCATTGCTTTGATAAACAGCATTTAGAATAGTTTGAAGGCTTAGGGATTGTACATTGGTAATAAAGAAGCTTACACCATTTTGCAAAATATTTGCTTCAAGATTTGCTTCTGCAATTACATCCAGCTCCAAGCTGTAAGTTGTTGCAAATGACAAGAATGTACTGTCTTTGTCGATCGTAACGGTGAAGTGTGGCAGCGTTACAAGGCTAAAGGTCTCCAGTATGAGCTTTGTTTTATTATTTTCCATTACATCGGCCAGCTCACTTATTGTTAATTTATGGCTTTTTTTAATGGAATCGAACGTGTCGTTTGGTAGAATAATGTAGTCATGTCCATTGATCTCCATACCAGCGCCTGTCTGAAACATCATGGTTTTCAGGTTGTTGGTAATGAATTCCGTATTCCAGTCTGTACCTGTGTGGGTATATGGATATAACTTCTGTAAGCTAGCAAAGGTTTCTGCTGCGGCTAATGTATATGCAATACCAGGGATTAGGATGTTTTTACCAGGTATTAAAATTCCCGGTATTGCTTTATTGGCTAAAACAATAGACAGGGCACTCACGTTAAATTCATTGGCAATGGCGTAAAGTGTGTTTTCTGCATCACTCGGCAAGATGTAGTTGTAAACTTCTAAGTTTTCCTGTGCCGATTGAAGAAGTGATTTGATCAATAGCTGGAAATAATCTGTAAACATGAGCGTAGCCATAGATTCGATCTGTTCGCTTTGAACAGCTATCCTGTTTTCAGGGTCGCTATCGGTAAATTGCGATACCAATTTTAACACTTCATTCAGGTACAGCTCATTGACCGTATTGAAGGTGTTAAAATTGACGACATCATTATGTGCTGAATCTGACATCAACAATTCTGGAATCATTGGAAAAACCGTTAACGGAAGCGTTTGCTCCTGATCTGCCTGTGCTTTAATTAGATTAAGCACGTACAGTTCTTTTATAAAATTAATAAGCTGTTTATAGTTGAATGAATTAGCATTTCCGGATTCTGGTATTGGTTGATTTAGGTTGTTAATGATCTGATCGATTTGCAGGGCAGAAATTTTATCGCTCAATAAATCAGAAAAAGAGGTGTCATGTTGTTGCGCTGATGCTACATGGAGAGCCCATGACAAGAGGCCGATGCACAGTTTGTCAAATGGTTTTAATGTACTGTCGGCATGAAGCGAATTTTCATCAATGACATAATTTGTTATTGGTGTATGATTATCATTCTCTGCAAAAAGAGATGCAATACCAACTGTTGTTTGTACCTGTTCTGGTTTGGAAGCACTAAAGAAAGGAATGAAGTATAGATCCAATTGCTGTGGAGTATCTATCGTCACCAAACTGTTCCAGTTCAAAGGAACAGTAGTTGTTTCATTATGGTTCAAGCGGTATAAAGAACCTTGGGCTGAGATTGGCTTCCATTGCGCTGGACCAGATGAACCAATGGTAAATTGCTCTCTGATAGTGGCACTAAAGGATAAGTGTATCTTGATGGAGAAAAAGCCTAGGTTTATTTTTACGGTTAGCTGAATGGAGACTCCAGCCTCAAAAGCAAGTAAAATAGGTTCTGCAGCTTCTATGGTCACGGTGGCTTGCGCATATACAATAATATCAAGTGTCGCTGATATAATAGCAAAGTTTACGGAACCAAATATATGGCCCACAATACCAAATGTCCCTTTCAGTTTATAGTACAGATCGGTATCTGAGGAACGGACAGTGTCGGGAGAATAAGGTTTGAACCAACCGAGTGTACCTTCTACAATACCATAAAAAACAAGGGTTAAGCCTGCGGAAAGAATACCTTTGTTGAAGGTTTTACCCAAACCCAGATTTAAACCGATACCAAATTCAAGGACAGGATTAAAAGTACCCAAATCTGTTTTAGGTACCGTTAATGAGGTTGATCCGTTTAATACGGCAAAATAAAACCCGCCAGCTCCTGTGAATGGAAATGCTTGAACGGTGAACGAACGGGAAAAATCATTATTATAGGGGAAACCCAGATCAATTTTGAAGTTCCCGTTGGTATATATCCATATACCAATGACAGGAAGTGTGATGGATACGGCTCCAAATTCTAAATTTCGGATACTATCGGGTAGTTTCAATTCTATTTGAAAGACCCCGATATCGTCCGTAATTTTCTTGTATAAAATTTCAAATTCAAGTCCGGCAAATACTTTTGCTTTTTCGCCCGAAAGACTGAGGTAAAGTCCATAGAGTACGGGGTCATTAAATACAATTTTAAAGGCAACCGTATTCATAATAACAGCGTCAATAGCAAATAACCATTGACTGTTGTTGTTGAAATGTAGAGCCTGCGTAAAAGGTGGTACAACGGTTCCTGGGGGTGGTTCCTTCATTAATTCTTGCAGACGGTCGACAACCTCATTGACGTGGTTGTACTTAGCTGCATCTGCAAGTTCTAAGTGCTGACCGGCACCTAAAAAGTTGAGTTTAAAGACACTTGGTTTAGGAGCTGGCTGCGGCATGCCCTGTGGATCCAGTAAATTAACACCATCCTGACCAAATAATTCATCAAGTTTATATTTTATCCCTAAAAAATCCAAACTACCTGTCATGTTAAAATTTACATCACGAATAGAGCGGGCCATGATGCTGAGTGAGGTGATCTCAAATCCTGGTATTTTTATAGCTGTATCGTATTGTATTCCAAATTCAATTGGTTTGCCAGATGATTTAGAAGGGACTTTTAGCTTTAGTTTAAAGTTTTTAATTTCGGCATTCAATATATAACTCCATGGCGCATCAAAATTTAAGGTATAGCTGGGCTTTACCATATGGATAATACCATTGATAAGTTCGCCTAGTGTAAATGTTGGCATGTCCACTTCGAAATTTGTTTCATTATCAGAAAGTGTTCCGGTAAGGACAAGTGGCTTGCCTGCAAATGTTAGATACATGCTGGCGCCATATGCAGTTTGATACGACATAAGTTTTATTGTATGGCCATGGTATTAGCCTGTTCTGGTGACTTTAATTTGAAATCCAACCCCATCAATAGTTATGTTTCCTAAAAGTGATGCCCCTTTATTTATTTTCACTGCAATTAGGAAAGAAATTTGGTCGATAGGGTGGATCTCGATAATCTGCATAAAGGCAATCTGGTTAGATGCCTTTAGCACCTTGAGCGCAGGAATGATCTCTTCAATTGTTTTGGTAATACTGTTTAACGATTCCTGCGCATTAATAAATGTTCCTGCTTCACCTAACTGTTCGGCAACGCTGGTAATGGCCTTGTCCGCCGCCGAAAAAATAACAGGATCGGCAGAGAGGGAAGGCACGGTATAATAGCAAATCAGTTTTTCGGCTGTTTTAGCTACTAACGGAATGACGCGTCCCTCTAACGTTATGGTGGTGCAGATTTCAGACATGTTTAAGCGGTTTGAGTTAATGCAATATTGAAGGAAACCCCATCGAGTGTGATGGGCCCAAGTGTATTGCCCTCGGTCAATTTTAAACCCATACCAAAACTGTATCGACCGTCTTTTGCCGTATCGGATGATGGTGGCTGGATCACAAACTCTGTAATCACCAGTTCTGACTTTAAGATTTGTTTTAATACAGGTAAATTGCTTAAGCTGTCAATCTGCGTAGTAACTGTGTCGACTGAAATGCCTGTTTCGTCACTAAATTTGTTTAAGATCTGGATCAGCGCATCTTTGATCTGCCCTAAGCTAACAGCCGTATAAAAAGATTCGGAGACATAGGAAAATCTAGGTATTTTAAGATTTGCTGCTGTCAGCATAATCTGCGAATCGCCAAAGGTTAAATAGACTGCACCTCCATACGTGGTTGCGTAAGTTGATGTCCCGGTTGTGGTTAAATTTTTAGAAGCCATTTTTTTTAGTTTTAAAGGTTATGAAATGATATTGTTTAAATTTTCTTTTTTTTCTTTTTCTGCTTGATAAGCGCCATACCAGCCTATATTGCCGTTGGTTTTATCATCAATGCTTCCATCAGGATTACCAAACAGATAGAAAATTGTATTTCCTGATCTGGGTAGTTTTAATCCCATTAGTGAAAGCCCGATTTGTGTAAATACCATGGCATATTGTGTCTTTTGACCATCTGTAGCTGCTGTGTTGATAAACATGATTGAACCGACAGCAAACTTTAAAATACCTTGTAAGCTAAAGCCTTTGTCAGCCTTGCTACCACTGAAAGGCATTTTTATGAAAACCTGTGCACAGTTACCTGCTAGACCAGGGCTCCAGGCGAGTAAGATTTCGGCATTAAAGCCAATTTTAGCTGTCAATGCACCCATGGATCCTAAATTGACATTAAATCTAAGTGCATACCAGGTGCTGGACAGGGGTAAGGTGGACAGCGGAGCGTCTACAGGAATATAAGATAAGGAAGCTGGTGTTACTGCTGGTGTATCTTTTGCCGCAGTGGCAGGGCTATTGTACAATAGATTAGTTAAATCAAGAGGAAAATGGGGTACAAGGCTATCTGGACGTGTCTTCACATCGTTTTTACCGAAAACTATACCCGCGGGTTGAAAACTAAATGTCTTTGTCGGGGTATGGTCTGATCCCAGCACATTGAGATTAAACTTCATATCCAAGATTAAATTGCTGCATGGTAATGAAGTATAGGAAAGCATATCAAAGTTGTCGAGCTGCTGGAAAGCTAAATTTCCGCTGATGTAAAATCTGGAGGTAACATCTGCAGTGTCTGTTTCATCTACAGTTGCCAACTGTACAGCAAGTACGGTTACATCGGAGATGGCTACACTGCTTAAAGTAAGCGTATTGGTATCGGTTATGGAAAATGAATAACCCGTGTTTCCATTTCTTTTATCGTAAAGGCCCTTCATAACAATGCTATATTGATTGATGGCATCCTTGTTTGGATTAGATTCAGAAATGACAGGTTCGTTAAAGAGTGTATTTAGCGTAAGCTGAATTTTAGACTTAAAGTCTTTAATGACCGACTTGTCAAAAATAACTTGTAATTCAAGTACTTTAAAGTCAAAGTCTCCCGGTGTAATCGGTAAGTTAACTGGAGGGTCTATTTTTAGTTTATTACGTGATTCGGAAGTTTCATTGACGTAATTAATGAGGCCAAACATCGAACTTTTAAAGTTTGCGTCCAGTTTGTTGTCTGCAGTTAAACCAATGTGATTAGCTTCTATACCGAAGTGATGAGCTGTAAATCTAGAGGTATCAATACCTGCCATGATGGCCTTGATTTCTTTTGGCAAACTGGTTAAATCGATCGTAACCTGGAGACAGATAATGCCAGTCCAGTTTGGATCGGTGACTATATTTACAAAGTTGTAAAATGGACTATTTTCTTTATCGTTGACTACTGCCTGTTTTGCGGTATTAATATAATCTAATATCCATTTGGTAAGTGCAGGTATTTTCTCTTGGTTATTGAAGTTTAACGGATCTGTCCACAATTTTTGATTTTTAATTCGTTCTTCAATGGAATAATTACAAAATTTAAAAATAACGATGTTGTTAAATCCGTTTTTATCTGTCCATTTATTTTGACCTGTAATATCCAGTATAAATGGCCATGCTGCGATATCAATTTTATTTTGAAAATAGGTGTTGTAGAAATCGATATGATCAGGAACGGGGTTACTGATCACTAGAAATTGCTCATTGGTTTGAAAGGCTTCCTGTAAACCCGTTTTGCTGCCTTCTGTATCCATGTTTTTAAACATTAAAGGCTGCAGAATTTCATTTTCATCCGTGGAAACCGTTGGATTGGCCAATGTTAAACTCTGCCAAACAGATTGATCGTCAGTTAAGTTAACCAACAATCCTTGTGGAGTAGTACTTAAATTTACATTATTGGTGCTTGTTGCTTGTATACGTTTTTTCTGAAGGTGTTTAACAGTCTGGTTGGCAATAGCGATGGCTTGTTTACGCGCTGGATTTAAGATCTGTATTTCAAATTGACGGATAGTTTCTTGATCGTAGTAACCTGAGTCACCTTTTTTACGCATCCCTAAGTAGGGTTTACTGACTGCAGAACTGGCTAGTGGAAAATATGCGTTTTGATGTTCGTTCAGTTTTGAGGATGGGACTTCTGCATATCCTAAAATACCCGGTGTTTCACCAGGATTAAATAGTGCGGCGCCTTCTGGTTGCGAATGATAGAAAATAGGAGTAGCGTTATTTTGTTCCGATTTTTTAAACGAAAACCAGGCTGTGGTAAATTCATTGCTTAAAAGCGGTGATTCGTTTTTTACATTTTGGTCATTAAGAATAGGGAAAACCAGAGCATATGCTGGCTGATTGTTTTTAAAATTAATGATGTCACCTTTATAAATTTTATTTTCCCCAGTGAAACTGATGGTTTCAGTTCCCGAAATTCCGCAAAGTAGCCTGTTTTGAATCATGGTCTGCTCCATTGCGTCTGCATCCATTAATATAAAGTCTCCTGCAATGGTCCAGTAGTATCTTGATTTACCGGTATGGGCATCATCGGGCGATTTGCTAAAGACAAGAAGAGAATTTGCAGTGCTTTCGACGTTTAAGAGTTTACCATAGGTTGTCGGGATATTTGTGTATAGGGGTGAAGACGGTTCGAATCTAAAACTTGTATAATCTGGACTGAAGATAGCGCCGGGATGAAATCTGGCAGTGAAATTGAGCAGATTTGTATTGTTGAAAAGCAAATAGGTCATTTCGGTCATACCGTTCTTTGGGCCAAAATAATACTTTAAACCAGTGGGCATAATGGTATATAAATTTTTACCGTTATAAGGATATAAATCTTGTTCAATTTGATAATATTGTGGTTTATCAAATTTCAAGGGAAAGGAAATACTATACTGAATTGAACTGCCAGCACTGTTCAATAAAATAGTTAAAGGTATTTCTGAAGAGGGGTTCGCATTTTTTCGTGCTATACTACCCAAAGGTATAGGTGCCATAGTACTCAAAACATTGGTTAGGTATAAACCATAATCATATGGAACGGATATAGGAATCCTTTGGATAATAAAGCCATCGAGAGATTTATTCAGGCTTACCTGACTGTAAGGAGCAACAGCAAAATAGTTGCTGTTATTAAACCATAATTGTTGCGATGCCGTAACCGGATTTTTCTTTATGCTGTAAGAATTGTCAAATATAAGGGCTTGTGCAAACTGGTACTGTGCTATGACATCCGGGTTTCCTCCCTGGTTAAGCCACACAAAACAATGATCGCTTTGTTGTTGATAGAAAGGGTAATTGGTTTTTAAAAGGGTATATAATTTTTGAATGAATTGGTTATTTAAGTCTGGTGCTTCTAAGGCAAAAATATAAATACTGGCATGTTGATTAAAGCTGTCGGCTAGTGTAACTGATGGAGCTGTACTTAATTTGGGTAAAAAACAAGCCCGCCATTCTGTAGCAGTAACATAACTGTACAATCCTGGAATTTGAGTAGCTTTAAATATAATGCTCATCGGGTCTTTATTTTAGTGATTTATAAAAGTGTAAGAGGCAACAATATCTGTCCAAGCAGGTCCTGTACCATAAGTAATGGTGTACCATGTTCCCCGGATTAAATCGAGGTTGTTTATCGCAATAACATCTTCGCTCACAGTGGAATTGACAGTTTGCTTTTTAATCAGGTTTTTGCAATCACTTAAAAAAGTCTCACCATTCCATACTCCGATCCAGTTTTTATTTTTAACAGGAATATTTCCTAGAGGCGTATTGAATTTGACAACTAAGTAATTATCTCCTCTTTCTAAAACCTCCAATGTTGTACAAAAGGAAAGTCCGGGTTCGAAAAATTCAGCAGCTGCTTTAAAATAAAGTGTTGCTGAAACTGTGCTGGTATTACTTCCATTTCCAAGACCAATGATATATTCATTTTTCTGTATGGATAAGGAGTCGAAAGCAAAATCACCACTACTGGTCGTCCCTAAAATATAGGCTTTATGCAAAGGCGGCGAGTCGTACAAAATTTGACTTCCTTGCCATATACCGACCCAGTTTTGATTTTTAAGCGGATTGTTTCCTGACATCGTATTGTATTTTATCGTGATAATTTTGCCAGTAACCATATGCCCATTGATCGAAGTTTGACTTTGTATCGAAGAATCTTGTTGAACAAGAATTGATGTACTTTGCCCATTTGCAGTTAAAACCTGAAGGGTAATGAATTGCAGAAACAGAAAAGTAAAACATAAGCCCTTTTTAATCTTCATGATTCTTTTTAAAAGTTGGCCCAAATAGTTATATCTGGGCCTTTTATCATGTGTTATACTGTGAAAGTATAATAACTAATGATGTCGTTGTAGTTAGGTGAACCAGATTTTAAGCTCATTCCATAAACAATTGTGTAGGTTTGGAAACGAATAAGTCCATTCGGTATATTATTCATAGAAATTATACCTGCGTTACTATCAGATGTGGCATTAGCACTCGCAATTACATTAGCGCCAGTGAAGCAATTTGCGGTAAAGGGACCAGGAAATAAAGCGATCCAGTTTGCATTTGTTTTAGGTGCATTATAGAGCGGTGTCTGATATCTAGCAATTAGCGAATTAGAGCCTATTCCATCTACAGATACCGTAACTGTACTTAAATAGGGCGTTAATGGATCACCTGGTTGAGCAGCTTTAGTTACGCTTAGGGTAGAACAGATCGTAGTACCGGCGTCAAGATTTACGCCAAAACCGATAATGTAATCTTGAGTTTGTATTGATAAACCGGTGAAATTTGTTGTACCCGCCTGATTGTCAACTTCAATTTTTTGTGTATTTAGCGCTTCACTTAATGCTTGGATTTGAGATCCTTGCCAGATGGCAACAAAGTAACCCATTGTTGCAGGATGAGCTCCTGGTAAAGCATTATAATTAATTTTTACCGTGGTACCGTCGATAATCGAACCGGATAATTGGATGATGCCCTGTTGGGTATCAGTAAGTTGTAGTTCCATGATTTAGTGTTTTAATGTTAAGTTTATTATACCACTAAATTGAATATTATAGTTAAATGCTGAGAAGCTGAAAACAGCCTTTTGTCTAAGCGCTTTTACCTAAATATAAGAAGCTGGAATTCATCATACTGGACGGAAATTGTCATGAAATGTATATGCATTAAAGCTTTTTAATTGCAGCAAGCTCACGACAGGATATCCATCTTAATAAGCTCTTAAAACAAATTATTGATAAATAGAATACGATCAGTAATCGGTAATCAAGGTCTTTAAACAAGAAAAAGCTAATCTTTCGATTAGCTTTTTCTTGTTGGATTTCGCTGCCATTCGAATAACAAATGTTGCAGCTGTAAACCATCAATTATTTAGTCCAGACTTGTTTCTGGGGCTTTACCGATAAGTTCCATAAACTGATCTAACTTAGGGGTAATGATGATCTGTGTTCTTCTGTTTCTTGCTTTTCCAGCTTCGTTATCGTTAGGTGCGATGGTATTATATTCGCCACGTCCCGCTGCGGTTAAACGTTTCGGATCTACTCCATAATTGTTCTGCAAAGCCATCACCACGGATGAAGCTCTTAACGTACTTAAATCCCAGTTGTTGCGGATATTAGGCATGCTGATAGGCACATTATCGGTGTTACCTTCAATCAATACATCGTAACTGTTGTAATCGGTGATAATCTTAGCAATCTTCGCTAATGTTTCACCTGCTTTGTCTGAGATCTCATAGCTTCCAGATTTGTACAGCATATTATCAGCAAGGGATATATAGACGACTCCTTTTAATACCTGGATATCAACATCTCTGATTTCTTCTCTGCTTAGGGAGCGTGTCAGATTGTTGGTCAACACTAAATTAAGTGAATCGCTTTTGTTTTTGCTATTGACAAGCTGCTGGATGTATTTGTTGGATGAATTAATCTCATCGACAAGTTTCGAAACATTTGCATTTCCCTGCGTGCTGGAATTTAGACAGTTGTTTAACGCTGTCTGTAAAGCAGCAACATTTGCTTTTTCGGAAGCAATCTGCTCATCTAGACTCTTAATTCTGATTTTTGAACCGTTTAAATCACTTTCAGATGCCTGTAAGCGGCTACTTAGGTCTTGATTACTTTGTTGTAGTTGGGTGTAACTTGCTTGTAGTGCGGCAAATTTTTTATTACTGGTACAACTTGATCCTAAAGTTGCCAGCGCTAGGAGAGCGCAAATAATTAACGGATATTTCATAGTTTTTAAAATTAAAAATTAATGCTTGACAGGCATCTCGGAGATATAATAAAAATAGTCGATTACCTTTTTTTATTACGTCTCTAGCCAGACCAATAGTATAACACAAAATTGATGCCTTATTGGCTCACAAGCTGATGTTAATTCATAGATACAATCATAAACGTAGAAAATCGTTTCTTATTTTAGCAAACAAAAGTTTATAGCAAAAGTATGATGAGCTGCTTCTCTGCAACCGAAAATTAAGTGATGATTGCTGGATAATTCATCGTAGAAAAAGACTCATAATGCATCATTAATAAGAGCAGCACCTCCGTCTGGAAGTGCTGTTTTTTTATATTGCAGCGTAGTGACCTGCGATCATTATTTAATTCTGTTGCCATAAAAGTCATGATAAAGTGCTGATCCAGTTGAAAGTAATAGAGCCAGAAAATAGATCAGATCATTTACTTGCTTTCCGTTGGGGGTAAATCTATCCACGAATAGCTTTTATGAATTATTTTCCAGGTACCCTTATATTTTAGGAGTAAGAAATAATCGGTAAACCTGCGCACATTGGGAATTACAATTTCAGCTTTGGCAATGGCGGCATCCTTTTCAATGTCAATGGAGATAATTTTCCCGATTCTATTTACTTTTTCTCCAACTTTTATGTTTGAGATGTATTCTTGACCGGAGCGTGTCCATAAAGAATCTTTTGCTACGGTGTATAGATTAAAATTGGGATGAAAGGCTTTGCGAAGCCTTTCTGGTTGTCCGTTTGCTGTTCCCTCTAGGTAATGCAGAAGTGTTGCTGTTACTTGCTCTGAATCGGTTTGCATAACAGGAGTGGTACTTTTTATATTTTTGTTTAAAATTTTCACCACTTCATTAGCCACTAACGTCGCTGAACTTGGATCTTGACCTGTTACAAATCTGCCATCGACTATATAAAAGCCATCTCCAGCCTTGTCGGAATAAACAAAATTGCCCTCATTTTTTTGAATCGCCTGGTCTATTGAAAACGGGAATGCTTTGTAATAATCCATCTCGGTATCTTCAAATTTGTCGGGGAAGCCGGTAATTTTTTTTCCTGCATAAAGCGATTTACCGTTATGGTCCTTCAAGTAAGCTATACCGGCTGTTCCGTGACAGAGGGTGGAAATAACGCCATTCTTATTATAAATGTCTCTAGCGATCTGCTGAATGGTCTGGTTTTCCGCTACTCCGAACATGGCAGCGCCACCACCACTGTAAAAAATGGCGGTGTAATTATCTGCTACTATTTCGGTTGGTTTCAATGTATGTTCCAATTTATCCATAAACAACGCATCATACAGGTACTTCTTCTGGAGACTATCGGAAGTGTTGAGGTAACCTAGAGGGATTGCGCCACCTTTGGGACTGATGAAATCAACTTGATAACCCGCTTTTATAAAAACATCGTAGGGATGAATAATTTCACCGAAATGGTTGGACGTACTGATCTTGGTATTTCCGTAAAAATCCTGATTTGAGGTAACAAACAAGATTTTATGTTGTGTTTGAATACTGACATTCAAATCTATATGCGCGTGAATGTTTACATTCAAACCTACAATAGCAAGTAGCAATATGAATAGTTTTGTCATGTTAGATCGATTTTTATTTTGCTGGAGCAGTTGGGGTTTCTAAGGTTCTGTGCGGACTTCTGGTCGAAATTTTATCGACAATATACCAGCCGTCACTGGTCTTCATGAGATTAAAGTAATCGGTAAACAGCAATTTTGTTGTGCTGATTTCCACTTTTGCGACGGCAACAGTGTTGGTGATATCAATAAAAACAATACGTCCTGACCATTTAGCCGATTTTGCATGGGGAGCACTGTCAAAACGTTCCAAATATTTTGGTTTTTTGATGATATTTATCTTGTCATCCTCAAAATATTTCAATTGCCAAGAATCGTGAAAAGATTTGGAAACCTTGATGGAATCGCTCGTGCCCATTCCGTCTAAGTAGAGATTTAGGGTTTTTTGAACCAAATGCCAATCGTTAGTGGCTTCATCAGTTTGGGCGTTAACCTGTAGCATCAACAGAATTAGCCCGATAAATAATAGTACTTTTCTCATTTTTTTAATGATTTGAAATTGTTAAAATTAATAAGATCAAATATCTGAGAAAGGCTATTGAAAGGGGTTTTAGGTTATAAATAAGAAGTTCGATGTTATAAAATAGAACTTATTTGGACTGTGATTTTTGATATTCAGCAGGAGTGGAGCCGGTGATTTTTTTAAATGCGGTGAAGAAAGTTGACTTCGAGCTAAAGCCACTGTCATAACCTAAACTTTCGATGGTGTAATTGCTTTCTTTTTCCAATAATTGTTTTGCTTTTTCAATCCGATATTCTTTGATCAGGTTGGAAAAGGATTTTCCCAAGGTTTCATTGATATACTGCGACAATAGATGCTTTGTCACTTTTAGTTCTTTTGCTGCGGTCTCAAGGGTGAAATTGGGGTCCAGGAACAATTCCTGATCAACGATGATAGCGAGTTTCTGATGCATGAGATCTAATGTTTCGGTATCAATTTCTTTGTTTTTGTATTTTTCTTTTTCCTGGAAAAAAGTAGTTTCCCGGCTATTTCTAAAAATGATAAGTAACAGAATTAAGTAGAAAACAAAAGAAAAAGACAATGACCCCACAATATAAGAGGCGTAAGCACCAAATTTGTAAGCAAACCAAATAATGGCAACACCTGTATAAATACTGAGCAACCAAACCTCGAAATCCATTAATTTTTCTTTTGCCTTTATTTTCATTAAAATCGGTATCAGGTATTTAAATGATGCGATCATATAAACCAGCCATTGCAGGTAAATTCCCAGGACAATCCAGCGGCTCCAGACGCCTCGATGTTCGGTGTAGGGATAGGCAATTCCTAAAATTGTAATGCCCACGATAAACGGCAGGATATGAACGACCCAACTGGAATTTTTGTTGGTGGAAAAAGATTTAAGATACAAAAACAGGAACGGGCCGATCAAAATGCACGCGGAAAGGCCGATCTGAATAAAAATATTGGATAATTCAGGATTAAAATAGAAAAAGACGGATTTGATAATCCGGATACTTAGCACCAGTAACAAGAAAGCTAAAAAATAGTTGGCAAAAACCTTTTTCTTTGTATTGATCGCAACATAAAGAGAAAGTAGCAAACCGTTGAAAGCACCTAATGCACTAAAAAAGAAAAGCAATTGATTAGGCTCTGTCATGGATTGAACTAAAAATATGTTTCAGCTAAAATAGTGAAATTTTAGCTGATAGTTTTTATAAATTATCGTGTTTTTTTCGTTACAATTATACCTTTACTAGCGTTTTTGGTTTGTATTATACTAAACTTGACTGCACCTTTTAGGAGTTCAAGTTTTTATTACGATAAAATAGCAATTTTATGGGTATTGTGTCAATTATAAACAAAGAGCGCCTCTATATGAAAGCGCTCTTTGTTTATAATATAACCTTCATTTAATTTAGCTATGTACGCAGGCTGATGCAGCTCTGTCCAATTGGTTTTCTTCTTCGTTTTCTGAAATCTTCTTCGGAAAGCTTACAAAACTTAGGATAAACGTCACCGATAGCAACAGGATACTCACCCATAATACATGATGAACACCAAAATGTATACTGACTATTCCGCCTAGAAATGCCCCTAAGGAAATTCCGATATTAAAAGAGGAAGTCAGTAAGCTGTTCACAAATTCTAAGGCATGATGGGGAACAGATTGCGTGGTGCGGATATTGGACACCAAAAACCCACCGGTATGGATCATTCCCCAAAGGGATACGATGATGACCATCGGAATATAATGTCCGCCAAAATAGTATGCCAGGATCTGTACCGTCACTAAGAGTATTAAAAACAGCCTGGCTGTTAAGAGTACATTGCGGTTCAGGGCCAGTCCCATGAGCCAGTTTCCTAATGTTCCCATGCCACCGAAAAGGAGCAGCATCATACTGATCTGCGCACCGTCCATCTTGGTAATCTCTTCCAGATAGGCGGTCAGGTAGGTATAACTCGCAAACATGGCCGCTAAAGTGGCTATGGTCGAAATAAGATTGAGCCACAGAAGCGGGCTTTTCAACACTTCGACCTGATTTTTGGTCGATATCGCCTGATCGGCCGGCATAGAAGGAATAAAGAGCAATAGACCGATAAAGGCGATTAAACTGATCGCGCTACTGAGGAAAAAGGAAGCCTGCCAGTTCTGGAACAGATCTACGGCATAGGTGGTCAGGGGAATACCCAGTACCGTCGCTAAGCTTAACCCCAGCATAACGGTGGAAACGCCCTTTGCACCCTTTTCCTTAAATGCAATGGCGATGGCGATATTCCAGAATAGCGGATGCAGGATCGCAGGTAAGATACGGGCGACCATCAGCATCGTGAAGTTGGTCGAAAAGGCAGAAATTAAATTTGAAAAAACAAAGATACTCATGACCAGACAGAGCAATAGCTTTCGGTTTATCTTGGTCGTAAATGAGGTGATAAAAGGGGAGGAAACGGCGACGGTGATCGCAAAGGCACTCAACAGCCAACCTGCCGTATCGATGGATACGGCAAATTGCCGACTGATGGTCGGTAGGATGCCGACGATCCCAAATTCTGTGGTTATAATGCCAAAAGCGCCAAGTGCTAAGACGTAAATTGATGTTTTCATTATTTGTTAAAATTTATATATGGCAAAATTGAACAGAAAAATTATGAAAAATCAGTATATTTTCATGATAATTAGGTATTTTTGTCCTATGAAACGTGAGAACATCGATGAATTGGTCAAGGTAGAATATCATCAGGGTGCTAGCTGTCCATTACGGGATATGCATTTTTCCTTTTTTCAGATTGTGTATGTTATTTCCGGAAAAGGATTTCTGAACATCAACAACAATATGGCTTCTTACAGTAAAGGCAGTCTGATTCTCCTGACACCAAATGATCAGCATCATCTGGAAATCTTGGAAAGTACGGATCTGTTGCTTGTGAAGTTCAGTGAACGTTATGTGAAAAACTACCCTTGGAACAGCATTAATTCCATGGAATGCCTGCTGTATGGCGCTTCTTTTTTGTCGGGCTGTATTTTACAGAATAAGCCTGATGTTGTTTTGGTCAATTCGATTGTGGAGTCACTGCTTCATGGTATCCACCATCCGGATCTGTATCAGGATGAGCTGACGTTGAATTACGTGAATGCTTTGATTGTCATCGCAGCACGAAATATTTCCAAGATGCGAGCGGAGCAGATTACCTCCAATTCGGATAAAAGGGTCATTCAGATTATTGATTATATTCAAGGCAACATCCATGATCCCGCATTATTGAAAGTTGCTGTGATCGCGAAGAAATTCGGTTTTTCAGAAACCTATCTGGGCAGTTACTTTAAAAATCAGTCCGGAGAAACGATTCAGCAGTACATTTTGAATTATAAAATGCGCTTGATTGAACACCGGGTGCTGTTCAGTGATATGCGTGTCAATGAAATCGTCACGGAGTTTGGTTTTTCAGATGAAAGCCATCTGAATAAGTTTTTCAAAAAACGGCATCAGATGAGCTTATCAGAATTTAAAAAGACGAAGGGTAATAAGGTTGCGGTTTAAGGAAAAGTGGACAGCAAAACTATTTAAAGTGATCTAATTTTCATTTAAGATGAGCATCAGTAGGGCTTGGAGATTCTAAATCTTTCTGAAGAATATTGATTTTTTAATTATTTATGCAGAACTTTAACGTTAAACTTCAATTATAATAAAATGAAAAGAACAGCACTTTTATTAGCTTTAAGCACCATGATGATTTCATGCAATCAAAAAACGAAAGAAAATCAACATAGCGGAGACGGCGGGGAACAGAAAGAGCAGGTCTCAACCGTTGATCAGGCAAATAATGATGCAAATGAAAGTTTCAATATCGAGAAAGTATCCTATTCAAATGCTGATTTGGGTGATTTCCCATTTTTCACCTTACCTGAAGGGTTGATTGAACAGAATAAGCCCTTACAAAAAAAGTTTGATGTTTGTTTTTTTCCGGTTAATGGCATTATGACACCATTTGAAGGTAAATTATATAAAGTTAATGTTGCCGCAAAACAGGGGGAGGAATATGCGCAGCGGTATTTTGAAAAAAGTATGGCGGACTATATGACTACTATTGGTGCTGTTAAGATATTTGATGGTGAAATTACTAAAGAGGAATATGAACGCTATAACAAAAAAGATCCAAATAAAGGTGATGAGGGCGATATCGGCTATGAGGGTGAAAATATTAAGTTTTATGTTGTTCGTACAAAAGATAAGGGAAATATCTACATTCAGTTTTCTTCAAATAATGCAGCCGGAAAGCTCAATATTCTTCAAGAGGATGCTTTTAAGCAGACAATAACAAAGGTCACGGCAGACGAGATTTCGAAAGACTTATCTGAAAAGGGCAAATCGATCTTATACATTAACTTTGATGTTGATAAAGCGAATGTTTCTGCTGATGGTAAGGATTTAGTGAATGAAATTGCTAAAGCATTAAAAAATAATACAGGTTTAAAAATTGCGATTGAAGGACATACTGATAATACGGGTGATGCCACGCACAACAAAAAACTTTCAAACGATCGTGCCCATGCGGTATTGAGCCTGTTGACAATGCAAGGAATTGATAAATCGAGATTGTCAGCAACAGGTTTCGGAGCAGAACGACCTTTGGTAGCAAATGATTCGGAAGCTAATAAAGCTAAAAACCGGCGTGTGGAGTTAGTCAAAGTAAACTAATAATTCTCGTCCGGCTATTGGTGTAACATTAATCAAATAGTTGGTTATTTTTAAGCATTGTATAAGTCAGGAGTAAGGAAAGCTTGCTAATGCTAATGAGATCGTTACAGAGTTTATTTTTCGGATGAAAGCCATCTGAATAAGTTTTTCAAAAAACGGCATCAGATGAGCTTATCAGAATTTAAAAAGACGAAGGGTAATAAGGTCGTTGCCTAATGCCTTTTTTGATCAGAAAATTTTAAACTTCTACAATTAAATAGGACTGACCCTCTTTCTCCCGTTTTAATACCGGAAGAGCGACATTGTATATGGGGATTTCACTTGTGGTATGACCGCTGAGTGTGCCGCCATGTGCATGACCATGAAAGGCAATCGACACCTGTCTTCTGGTCAAGGGTTCTGCCAGGTGTGATGAGCCAAGAAAAGGGAACAGCTGCTCGGGTTCACCTACAACGGTATCTTTTATCGGTGCATAGTGTAGGAGTACGGCTTTAGGCAGATGAGGACATTCTTGTTCTAGACGGGTCAATGCGCGGTCAAGCTGCAAAGATTCATTGACGGCCTCATGCACAAATTGCTTCATCATATCTTCCCCGAAAATAGATAGCATATACTGATCAAATCCACCTCCAAATCCTTTTACTCCTGCAAATGCAACATCGGCTAAGACAATAGATTCGCCATCTAAAATAGTCATATGATGTTCAGTCAGAATTTGCTTGATGATTTTCTGTCTGCCTTTTTCGTAATCATGATTGCCTAAAACGCCGACAACAGGTATGCGTAATGCTTTTAACTCTTCACCCAGTACAACAGCTTCCTCTTCATCTCCGGTATCCGTCAGATCACCGCATATCGCCAGTACATCAGCTTTTTCATTTAATTCTTCAAATATGCCCCTGAGCAATCCTTTGTCTGAAACACGAACATGTATATCCGCCATGGCGGCGATTCTCGTTTTTTTGCGTACTTCCATAGATTATATTGTCGTTATCGTGTATGATTTGTAATTCCATTCTTTTACATCTACCTCATATTGGGTTTGGTCGATGAGCGGACCCCGACATACCTTTTCGACGGGAGAGGGAAGGTCATATTGCTCTGCAGCTCTTCTCATCAGTTCGTCAAATAACCATTGCGGAATGATCTCCCTATAGTCTGAAGGATAGACAAACTGGAAAATAAGCAATTGTGCCAACAGTAGGTGCCAGTGTGGGTCTAAGCGTTTCAGCAGTAATTCCCAATCTACATTTTTTCCATATTTCAACAGAATATGGTTGATGTCTGCACTATCGTGACGCTCTCGGTTCTGCACATAAATTTTACACCAAAGGAGTTCCTCTACGGGAATAAATTTGACAGGTACATCTGCAAAATGTCCGCTTGGTGCCCGCTCATACCAACTGTCGTCTACTGTACAGATATTGTTTACGGTATCGAATATAATATCGATAAAATAATCCCCGTGGAAGACTTTTGCAAGCCATCTTACATCCGTCAGCTCGGTTTGATAACCCTTTTCGGCAAAGTGTTTCAGAATTTTAGGATATTCACTGCTCTTGCAGAAGATATCCAAATCTTTGGTGTCTCTAAAGATGCCCGTATAGTGGAACATGGCAAAAGCACCGCCTAACATAAACTGACACTCACACTCCTGTAAGAGGAGTAGTGCGTCTTTATAAAAATCTCCTGATTCCCGTTTTTCTTTGTCCGTTGTGAGCATATAGTATACTTAGTAAATGATATCGTTTAGAATACAACAATTTCACAACCCCATTAGTTTGGTAGCTAACAAGTCAGCATTCAGGAATCCGTGTTAGTGCTTATTGAATGTACTTAATTAAATGAATCATTCTAAATTTTTGAAAGGAGTAAAGCCACATAATTCCTTGTGAGCAGGGCCTTACAAGGAATTATGATAAAAAAGTGATAAGCTGGAAATTCCATCGGGTGGATCTTTGGCTCTATGGTTTGCTATTTAACAACCGTAGCTTCTAATTCAACTTTTAGGGTTTCAAATAGTTGCTGTACTTCAAGTACAGTACTTGTTTGCTTGATTTGGTTGCGATTGATCCATTCCTGGAAAAGATCAAAATTTTCAAACAATGCCGCTGAGTCTGTTGTGTAGATATTGAGCCTGACAATATTCTTGAGTTGGAAATCAGCTTCACGAATTACTTTTTCAAGATTTTCCAATGTCTTCTGCAGTTGGACGCGCATATGCTCATCACTTGAAATTCCATGCTCGTCGATCGCTGTCTGGCCGGATACATACAAGGTGCTTTCAACATGTTTCACTTCTACTGCCTGGACATAGCTTCGGGCATCTTGCCAAGTCCATGGATTAATGATCTTTTTTTCCATTTTAATGTTTTATTAAAGTATGGTACAAAGATCAAGATGTTGCTTTATATGAGCGTGTGACAAATATCACAGTTTTCAAATGTCTTATAAGATGCGGCTCAATGTTTCGCGGGATACGCCGAGATAGGATGCCAACAATGTTTTGGGAATTCGCTGTATCAAAGAGGGCTGGTTTTTAATGATCTGCTCGTATCTTTCCTTTGCACTGGAAGTAAGAAATGATAAAATACGTTGTTGCGAGCCAATATGTCCAGCAATTGATTTTTTAAGGAAAAAGTGCTCCATCTTTTGCATTTGCGTACATAGCTTCTCAAAATTTTCTAGGGTAAGGCAAAGCATTTGTGTGTTTTCAATGCATTTTAACGATAAGGTAGCGCGGCTCTGGGAATAAAAGGCTACGAAATCTGTTTCCCACCAGTCTTCCATTGCAAAAGAAATGAGATGTTCCTTGGCATCGCTATCGTTGTAGCTGAGCTTTACTAATCCTGAAAGTACAAAGTAGACATGTTTAACCGGCTGACCTTCTGCTATGATCAGTTCATTTTTCTTAAATTCTTGAAATGTAAAATGATCGAATATTGATGAAATTTCAGCATCCGAGAGGCTGATGATTTTTTCAATATGTGTTCGCAGTTTATCTTTTATAGCATTCATGTAAGATTATAATATTTGAAGTCACCTGCAAGTTATGCATCGTATACCAAGTTATAAAATGATTGCTTTATTTTCTCAAGCGAATAATGATCAATTGAACTTAACAGCATTAGGGTGAGGAGGATAGCTAGGTATCGCTGAAAGTTCGGCAATAGCTTTATCTCTCAGAAATGCTGTATCACCATTCGAATTTCTTTTAAAATCAAGCATAGGAATAGAAAAGCCCATTCAACAGTCATTGAAATGGGCTTTTTCTTAGGCATGTTTTTGGTAGATTAAATTCTATATCCTCCTGAAACTTCGATTCTTTGCGCATTTATCCATTTGGAATCATCGGAACAAAGGAATGCGACCACACTTCCAATATCATCCGGTAAACCTACTCTTCCTAGAGCTGCTTCGGAAGCTAAGTATTTATTTACGTCTGACATGTCACGAACAACACCGCCATCAAAATCTGTTTCAATGGCACCTGGAGCAAGAGAGTTGACTCTTATTTTTCTATGTCCCAGTTCTAAAGCTTGGTATCTTGATAAACCATCAATCGCTGCTTTCATAGCGCCATAAGCAGAGTACCCTGAAGATGAAAATCTTGCCAAACCTGAAGAAATATTCACAATACTGCTACCGTCATTTAGTAAGGGTAATAGTTTCTGCGTTAAGAAATATGGACCTTTGAAATGGATATTTGTCATGAGATCGACGATTTCTTCTGTCGTCGTTTCATAGCTCTGGTTGATCCCTATACCTGCGTTGTTTACGAGTGCATCCAGTTTTGCGGAAGAAAATTGTGTGTCCAAGATGTTTTTCACTTCTGTTGTGAATTGATCGAAACCTGCCGTTGTTGAGATATCAAGTGATAATGCATATGCTTTTTGTCCGATACTTTCAATTTCTTTTACCACCTCATCGGCAAATTCTCTTTTGGTTTGATAAGTAAAGAGAATATCGAAACCTTTTTTTGCAAGTTGCAAAACCGAATCTTTACCCAATCCACGGCTTGCACCCGTTACTAATGCTATTTTATGTGTCATTTTTTATTGTTTTATATATTATGATGATGTTCTAAAACGCAGTGTGTTTTTTTTATACGTTTGCTTTTTTTTAATGTTAATTTTAGAAGTCGTTATTTACCGCATTGTATTTTAGACTCAAGAAAAATCGTGGAGGCATTATTTTTACTATCAGAGAATTATATTTTCAATTTAAGAAGCTTCCTCTAAATTCATTAGGTGTACGCCCAACTTCTTTCTTAAAAAGACGTGAAAAATACGTGGTATTTTCAAAGCCTAGCAGGTACGAAATTTCAGAGATATTGAGTTCTCCTTCAGTCAATAAATTCTTTGCCTCACCGATTAAAAAAAGATGAATAAGCTCTAGTGCCGTTTTCCCTGTCTCTTCTTTAAGTAGATCGGTTAGATAACGAGAAGAAATATTTAATTTTTCTGCCATTAGAGCGACTGTCGGCAATCCGATTTCTTTTGTTTTTCGTTCTTCAAGGTTAGCAACGAGCAAGGCATTAAACTTTGTAACTGTCGCACCGGTTAACTGCTTCCGGTTGATGAATTGTCTTTTATAAAATCGCTGTGCGTATTTTAATAATGAGTCCAGATGGCTGATAATAATTGATTTGCTGAGCTCGTCCGTATTATTATGGTACTCTTTTTCGATATTGAAATACAAATTCCAGATGATATTCTCTTCTGCAGGAGAAAGGTGTAAGGCTTCATTGACTTCATAATCGAAATAACTGTACTTCTTGATTTCGTTATACAGGGCTGTTCCGGCTAAAAAATCTTCATGGATAATAATTAGAAAGCCTTTTTCTTCTAGCATAACATTTTGAAATGCCACTTTCTGACGCGGTTTTATGAATGACAGCGAACCCCTGTCGTGGTCATATTTAGTTTTACCATAAGACATGCTTCCCGATTTCAATTTTTTGAATCCGATGATGTAAAATCCAGAAGAAAATTCAAGTTTATTATTTCCCTTGCACATATCTTGTTCCCCATAAACTACGCTGAAAAGTGGGTTTTCGGGAGGATTAATACCGAAAGCCTCGTGAAGTTCACTTATTTTGTTGAAATGGTCCATCTTTTTAAAGCCATATTAAAAATAGATTTCAGAAAATTAAGATTCTGCTTATTTTAAATTTCTGTTAACCGTGTGCTGCTACTGCGATATCTTGCCAAGATTCCCAGGTTTTAAGACGCTCGGTGTAAGTATGTTGTGTCCAGTTGAATGTGTTTTTGCCTAACAGCAGTCTTAATGGTGGATTTTCGGCATCAACCAAACTTAGGATAGCTGTAGCCGTGGCATTTGGATTGCCCGAATCTTGGTCTTCTGCGTGCTCATAAAAACCTTTTCTTATGGTATCGTAAGCAGAAACTGTTGAGCTGACCGCAAGCGAATTGTTTCCGAAGAAATCGGTGGCGAATCCGGATGGCTCTACGATCGTGACTTTAACGCCAAAACCACTTACTTCGCTGGCCAATGTTTCTGTAAGCCCTTCAATTGCAAATTTAGTGGCACTGTAGAGACCCATTAATGGTACTGTATTTAATCCCAAAGCACTTGAAAGCTGAATAATCTGACCCGAGTTTTGCGCACGCATAATTGGTAATACCGCCTGAATCATCCATAATGAACCCAATACATTGGTTTCAAATTGTGCTCTAACATCGTCCTCGGTAAGTTCTTCTACAGCTCCAACGTGTCCAAAACCTGCATTATTTATGAGTACATCGATACTTCCGAAATGGTTTTTTGCGGTTTCAATTGCTTCAAAATTTCCAATTCTGTCTGTAACATCAAGTTTCAGAACCAAAAGATTTGATGAAAATTCTTGTTTCAGTTCTGCTAAAGTCTCAGGATTACGAACAGCTGCAGCCACATTGTCGCCACGTCTTAAAAATGCTTCTACCCAAATTCTTCCGAATCCACGGGATGCGCCTGTTATAAAAATTGTCTTTGCCATTCTATTATTTTTAAATATTTGATATGGACAAATTTCCGCAAATTTTTACCTGCCATTATGATACAAAAGTAGGCAATAATGAAACGTTTTTACCAACTTTTACTAGCGATCAAATTCAATTTTGTAGTTGCCGTGATTGCTATTTTGTAATTAAAAACTGATGAAATGCACGTGTTATTTTGATAAACAGCAGCATCCCATTTTATATTGATCAAAAATCTCTACGCAAGATCTATTTTTGAAAAGTTGGATGAAAAACAAAATCTCCTCATAAATTATATAGAGGGATTTTGCCTCTCAGTTTTTTTACTTTAGTACTTTTTACTTTGTTTTTGGATTTTTTTCAAACAATGCTCGATTGAATTCTACAACCTCTGGATGGGAAGGATAGCTAGACATAGCTGAAAGTTCGGCAATAGCTTTATCCCTCAAAATGGGTGCATCATCTTTCACGCCGTCCGCCAATGCTTGTTTTAGTGCTGTCGCATTCAATTCTGTGCAGTAGGCTGGCGTTCCGGGTTGGTGTCTCCAGGATTCTGAAAGTGGGCCAGCGTCAACGACATCGTATCCCGCTTGATCAACTAATGTCGCAATTACTTTTTTTGCCTCGGCATCATTACCCGCTATAGCCATGGCAATTCTGTCTTCGGCTCCCGCATCTTTTCCGCCACTGATAAGCGTTTCCGCTAATAAATTGTTGAATGCTTTGATTACCGTTCTTCCCAATTGCTCAGATACCCAGATGCTCTCTATTTTTCCATTTTTGATCTCTTCAATATCAGCATCACGGAAGGGATAATAATTGGAGGTATCGACCACAATGACCTCTTCAGGAACGTCTGCAAAAAGATCTTGAGGTAATTTCGGGATTGCTATGGTCGGTATCGCTAAAATGATCACATCAACATCCTTCACCACTTCCTTTTGATCGGCAGCTGTAACACCTAATTCCTGAGCGCGCGCATTCAATTTATCCTTGTCGCTTGTATTGTTAATTTTCACCTGGTGACCAGCCGCAGCCATTTTTTTAGCGATTGTTCCGCCTATTGCACCGGTACCTATTATTCCTATTTTCATCTGCTCCTTATTTTAATATGGATTATCTTGTATTCATGCTATCATTTGCCTTCTCTTCAAAAGCTGTTCGGAATGATCTTTCGCACAGCACAAAGTTATCGCTATTTCACTATCATTTGTATAGGCCTTTCCTGAAGGAAAGCAGACTTTTGGATTTAAACGGCTAGAAGTGCTCTAATTGCCCTTTATAAATTTCACTTTCCTTTAGGTAACTACTATCTTTTGGTTAGTAATTTTGCTGTAATTTTGCAAGGTGTAAAATAGGTGCGATCAATACTTTAGAAAATCTCGAATTGAGATGGCGCCTTTTATATAAATCACCAGATATTATGGGTAATAAAAAGAAATTGAAGCTCGCTGCGATAATTGATGGACCTGGATGGAATCATACTTCTTGGCAACATCCGGATATGCCATCAGACGCAGGCGAAAATATCGACTTTTACGTTCAGCAGGCTAAACTTGCGGAAGATGCCAAATTTGAAAGTTTATTTTTGATTGATGTCAGTCATGTTGGTCCCGGGAATATTCCACATTATCTGAGTATGTTCGAGGGAGTTTCTATTATGTCTGCCTTAGCGATGAAAACCGAACGAATAGGACTCTCTATAACAGCTTCAAGTTCTTATACAGATCCCTATAATATTGCGCGTCAGGTCTTGTCATTGGATAAAATAAGCCGCGGAAGAGTGTCACTGAATGCCATTACTTCCAATCCGGGAGGGATGGTCAATTTCAGTCGGGGTCATTTGTCGAAAGCAGATCAGTATCCCATGCATATCGAGTTTTTAGAAATTATAAGGAACTTGTGGGACACCTATGAGGACGATGCATTTGTAAGAGATAAAGAAAATGGAATCTTTTTGAATCCACACAAAATGCATTTAACAAACTACAGGGGAAAATATTTTTCTGTTGAAGGTCCTTTGAATATAAGCCGTTCTGTTCAGGGAAGACCTGTTCTATACACCGCAGGTAGCTCGCCAACATTCGTTGATATTGCGACTACTTACACAGATGGTGCTTTTATAGGAGGCTTTTCCATGGAAGAGACAAAACATACCGCTATGGCGTTGAGAAGAAATTTGGATGAGAAACAAAGAAACCAGGACAATTTTATCATCGCCACTTCGCAAAACCCGATCGTGGGAAGAACGGATGCTGAAGCGCATCAGAAATATATGGAGCTGGCTGTCCTGAATCGGTATCAGCGAATTGCTCCACCGTTGTTTTTAGGGTCTGCCGAAAGTGTAGCTGATGAAATTCATGAATGGTACGAACAGGGAATAATGGATATGCTGATCATTAAACAGGATCATCCCTACGGTCTCCGAGATTTTATCGAACTGGTCGTTCCTATTTTACAAGAACGCGGAATTTTCCATACGGAGTACGAAGAAACAACGCTACGCGGAAATCTCGAACTTCCAAAACCAGCATTCAGAAATTTTCAAAAGCATCAAGGGATTTAATGAATTCAAAAATATAAAACATGAAAAAACATATCGCTCATTCCATTTTAGAACTTGCCATCGTTTCAGAAGGCAGTACATTTGGACAGACATTACAGCATTCGCTGGAACTGGCTAAAGTAGCAGAAGCAAATAATTATAAACGTTACTGGTTTGCGGAACATCATAATTCGGCTTCGGTAGGCAGCAGTGCCACTTCGCTATTAATTTTATATGTAGCCGAAAACACCAGTAAAATAAGAGTAGGGTCGGGTGGCATTATGTTACCCAATCACTCGCCTTTGATTATTGCAGAGCAATTTGGAACATTGGCGCATCTTTATCCGAACCGGATTGATTTAGGTCTGGGAAGAGCTCCGGGTACAGATACACTGACAGCTCAGGAGATCCGTTCGGACTTTATGAAAGCTGCGCACTCATTTCCTGCAGAAATTGAGAAAATTGAACATTATTTTTCAGAATCCAACAGTACGGGTAAAGTCAGAGCTCCGATCGCAGAAGGTGCTGATGTGCCGATTTATATTTTGGGATCAAGTACCGATAGTGCGCATCTCGCCGCTCGGAAAGGATTGCCTTATGCATTTGCAAGCCATTTTGCGACAGATCATTTAATATCGGCATTAAAAATTTACCGGGAAGAGTTTCAGTCTTCTGAAGTACTGGAGAAACCTTATGCGATTGCAGGTGTTAATGTGATTATTGCTGAAACGGATGAAGAAGCACAAAAATTGTTTACATCAGTAGTCCGAATGTTTTTGGGTATCTTGACCGGAAATTCTCAACCGCTGCATCCACCAACAGAAATGACGGAGGATTTGCAGGATATTTTCCATCATCCAAGTGTACATCAGATGCTGAAATACTCATTTGTGGGCACTAAGGAAGCTGTAAAAGCACAGACTAAGGCGTTCCTTGAGCAAACTCAAGTGGATGAGCTGATCGTCGTATCGACAATCTATGATTTCAAGGATCGAATCAAGTCGACCGAATTGTTTGCTGAAGTCATGAGCGAAATCAATGCCGATGATAGCACGGATTAACATTAACCTAATCAGCTTTTCATTATATTTAAAACTAAAACAATGGCACAAAAAAAAGTTCACTGTGACTGTCTAGAAACCATAAGACCGGTGCGCGACACGTTGGATGTTATCAATGGTAAATGGAAAATACCTATTATTATATCCATTGGTGTCGGTAATGATCGTTTCACGGATATCCAGGAGAGTATTCCCGGGATCTCGCCCAAAGTTTTGGCAAAAGAACTGAAAGATCTGGAGCAGCATAAGCTGGTCAGGAGAATTGTTATCGAGGAATATCCGGTAAAGATCTCCTACCAGCTGGAGGAATATGCCGATACGCTGACTCCAGTCATCTATGCACTGAAGGATTGGGGTATTAATCATAAGAAAAAGGTGCTGGAGTAATATTTTCTGAAGTTAAAAATGCTGCTGGCTATGATTTCCGTTTTTAACTGGATTATAAAATTATAGTTTTACATTTGAAACTAGTACTTCAAACCTTAACATATGAAATCTAATTTATTGGCTTTACTTTGCTGCTTTGCGCTGATCATCTTTATTCATCCTGCATTTTCTCAGATTTCTGACAAGGATATCATCAAGGAACAGCAAAATAAAAGTCTGAAGATCTTAGTTATATCGGATTTAAATGATAGTTATGGATCTACGACTTACAGTCAGGAAGTGTTGGATTTAGTGGGAAGTGTTTCAACATTAAAGCCAGATCTTATTTTGTGCGGTGGCGATATGGTTGCAGGACAAAAGAAGACTTTAACGAGAGAGGCTATTCAGGCTATGTGGAAGGGATTTGATCAGGCTGTTCTGCAACCTATAAAGGCTTCTGGAGTACCATTTGGATTTACGATGGGCAATCATGATGCATCTCCCAATTTTGTGCTGGATCGTGAAGTTTCGGCATCATTTTGGGCTAATCATAAAGCTGATGTCAATCTAACTTTCATCGAGAGCAGTCATTTTCCGTATTACTTTTCTTATTTAAAAAATAATGTGTTCATTATTTCCTGGGATGCTTCATCATCTCAAATCCCAGATAAAGTGAAAAGCTGGATGAAGGAGCAGCTGGATAGCCCTGTGGCTAAAGAGGCGAGATTTAAAATCGTATTAGGTCACCTGCCTTTATATGCACTTGTTGAAAGTAAAAATAAACCAGGAGAAGTTCTGGAGCATGCTGATGAGACCTTGCAGTTTTTGAAAGAAAATCAGGTAGACCTGTATTTATCTGGTCATCAACATGTGTATTACCCTGCTAAAAAGGAATCGGTGATTTTATATCATAGCGGTTGTCTGGGTGGAGGGCCTCGTTCTTTATTGGGGCATCATGAGGCTCCATATAAGTCCTATGGCTTTATTGAAATCCCGAAAAATATAAAAAATAAGGGTTCGGTAAAAGTCAGCGCGATAAGAGCGGATGATAAGCATGAAGTTAAACTGGAAGATTTACCTGCTCAGGTTTCGGGATTTAACGGGAGCTTAAACAGAATCGACCTCTCGAAGTAGTATAACAAAAAGACCTTTTCAGCCCATAGCTGAAAAGGTCTTTTAAATTATTGTGTTAGCTGTTATGTGCTCTATTATAGCTGTATAATAAATATGATCTAAGGTAATAGTTCATATACTCGGACGTAATCGATTTCAAAAACATTCGGAAATATCTTGTCATCAACTCCATGTTTACCGCCCCAATTTCCGCCGATGGCTAAATTGAGCAGCCAGTGAAATTTTTGATCAAAGGGCCATTCGGCAAAGGTTTTATGTTCGTTTTCAACATAAAAAATCTCCTGATCATCGATAAATCCTTTGATATATTCGGGCGTCCAATCCACACGGTACAGGTGAAAATCATCGGAAACACCTGCTACTTTTGTTGTTGCTGTTTTTTGGGTGTTGATATTGTGGTTATAAGCTTTGGTATGGGTGGAGATATGGAGCACATCCTGATCGTACCCCACGTGTTCCAGGATATCGATCTCCCCTGAGTTGGGCCAGTTGCCATAGGTTGATGCTGTCGGTAGCATCCAGATCGCAGGCCAATTGCCTCGTCCTCGCGGTAATTTTGCACGGGCTTCAAAGCGGCCGTACAGGAAATCACCTTTATCTTTGCTCACTAATCGGGCAGAAGTGTAAGGTTTACCACCTTTGCTTTCTTTTAAAGCTTTGATTTTTAAGACCCCTTTACCGACAACTGAGTTTTTTAGCGAAGATGCAACATAATACTGATCCTCATTATTGCCCCAGCCGTTATATTTTGAACCTACATCATACGACCATTTGGTCGTGTCGGGTAAGCCCTCATAATTAAATTCGTCGGCCCAGACAGGTTCAGTCGAAAAGCGGTAGGCATTTTTCTGGGTTGATGAAGCACTTGTATTTAACTTTTTAGCTGTTACGTAAAAAGGGATGTTGGCCGTAGCTACGTTGTTGTGACCATCGGAAACATAGACAAACAACCGGTATGCGCCTTCTTCTGCAGGAGCTGTGAGCTGTGTGTGCTGCTGCCCCTCATCTGCCACACGTCCTGGGATAGCCTTCGGTCTTTCTTCACGGTCACCACCTTCTTTCAGGTCGGTACTTTCGTGCAGAAGCTCCCAGCGTGTCGTTAACTTGTCGCCATCCGGATCGCTTACAGACACAGCAACGGGATAAGTTTTACCCGGTTCGACATAAACAAAGTCAGCCGCCTTTTTTCCATCTAACAGGAGGGACGATACATGTGGAGAACGGTTTTCAGGCCATTTTTTTGACCAGAGGTATTGCATCACATCGACCACTTCGTTTTCTTCACCAGCTTCGGTGAACAGTCCGTACCAGGTGGGGGTGCGCTCTTGTTTCTGACCCCATAAGAAAACATAAGACCCTAAGCAGTTTTTGTCTGTGCCGATAGAGGCCTCATAACGGCTTTTGTAGACCGCCGCTTTTTCACTGCTGTTCTCTTCTATGGAAGCAGACCAAGGTGTCTGTGTCACCTCCCAGTGCCCTGTAGGCCCCCATTCGGTCACGATATAAGGTTTAGTCCAGCCGACACTTTTAATCTGTTGCGGTACGGACGCGAGACCTCCGTATACCTGAACAGCGATCAGATCGATAGCCGGACATTTCTCCTGAATATAATCAAATTCCTTTTGGTTGATCCCTGCCAACATGGTTGTCACCAAGTGATTAGGGTCTAGTTCATGAATCATTACTGCAATCGCATTGACCGCATCCCATACCTTGGGATTGCTGTAATGGAGGTTCAGTTCATTGCCGATTCCCCAGGCTAAAAGCGCTGGATGGTTTCGGTACTGCAGGACGGTCTTACGGATGCCCTCCAATTGTTGCGCTACCTGTTCGGGGTTGCTGTAGTCAAATCCATGTCTTTCGGCCCGTACATCTAGTCCTAAAGTCACGGTAAGTCCCAAGCGATGGGCATCGTCCAATATTTTTCCCGCATTGTGCGGGTTCCAAGTACGTATGGAGTTACCTCCATACGCTTTTAGACGATCCATATAATTGCTGCCACCGGCGCCTTTGATAAAATACGGCTGACCGTCACGCTTGATGGTGTAACCATCGTTTTCTTTAGCGATGACGGTTTTGACGGGTTCGTTGTCCTGCGATACCGCCAGCTGTACGTTGAAAAGGAGCAGGGAACATAAAATTCCTGTTTTTATATGCATCATGATTTATCTGAAATTAGGGTTAGCATCGATCTGCGTTTGCGGTATAGGCAATGATTCACTCACACCAGGAATAAATTTAGCGCCAAATACTTCTTTTGCTTTACCGGTACGGACCAGGTCATTGAAACGTTCACCCCACCATTCACAGGCAAATTCTGCTCTGCGCTCGTCTAATATCTGGTTTAGCGTCACATTGGCAATAGCACCCAATTTAGCCCTTTCGCGTACCAATCGGAACGGTTCGTCGCCATTTTGTCCTTTCCGTACTTTTGCTTCCGCATTTAAAAGCAGTACATCTGCATAACGTAAGATACGAACATTATTGTTGGCGCCATATTCCATACGTCCTTCGGTCATCTGTGCTTTTGGAAGATACGCTTTTCCGTTGAAATATTTGATACCGAATGGATTGCCATAGACCACATCACCGCTCGGGGTAGTAACCGAAGTAGCAGGATTACCGTTGATGCCACAGTACTGAATCGTGTTTTTCAAGCGTTCAACATCGCCACGGTTCGTTAGGAAATCGACAATATTTTGAGATGGCGGTACCCAGCCCGCTCCGGAGATGGGACTTCCTTTTTGATCGCCCGACGGTCCCTGCCACCTAAAGAATGTTCCCCAGTCTACTCCGGGACGTACAATATCGCCTGTACCTACGCCAAAATCAGAATATTGCAGTTCAAATAGGGATTCATTGGCCAGTTTTCCGGGAAGCTTAAAGAGCTCGTAGAGGTTTGGATATAAGGAGAATTTATTGCTCGCAATGATCTTATTGGTCGCATCCAAGACTTCTTCCCAATGCGGACTGCTGTTATCATTACCGGCAAGATCTGCTGCGGCTTTGGCTTTGAGGAGCAGTGCCGTATATTTGGTCACGGCACCGATATGGATGGACTGATTCGGACGTGCATCTTCCAGTGCTTCGATGCATTCATTCATTTCGGCAATGATAAATTGTCTTACTTGGGCCGCAGTGCTTTTTTCGATGGTTGCCAGGCGTCCAATATTTTCACTGTCGATCAAGATAGGCACGTTTCCGAACAGGCGGGAGGCCATCAGGTGGGCGTATGCACGCAGAAAACGGACCTCCGCTTTGTATTGCTTATTGAGGTTGAGGTCTTTGCTGTTGCCGGCCGATATTTTTGCCGCGAAATTATCCAGTTCGATCAGGGCATTGTTGGCCGCGATGACCAGGCTGTAATAACTGATCCACGATTGGTTCAGTCCCCAGTACGACTGCACGGTTACATCGTTCTGGAAGTTTTTGATGGCCATGAGTTCCGGATTATCATTGGGGCTGGGAGCAGCCTGCAGGTAATCATCATCGCGCATGCAGCGGATGGATAGATCGATCCAATGGACCAGGTTGTCATCGGCTGCCGAGCGGTATACGCCAGAAACGGGGCCATACATAAGCGCAGGGTTGCTGTAATCGATTTCTTCCGAACGCTGCTGGTTTTCAAGAGGCTTGTCCAAAAACTTTTTACAGCTCGTCATGGATAACGGTACTGCTATACAGCTTGCTATGAGGATATATTTAAAGGTATTCATAAGATTAGAAAGTAAGGTTAAAAATTAAAAGGAAACTTTGACGCCTAGGCTGTAGGTGGATGCAATTGGATATACATTGGCATCAAATCCCATTTCCCCGATTTCCGGTGTAAAACCATTGTATTTGGTAAACATAAAAGGTCGATCTGCCGTAACGAATATGCGGGTTGGCATTTTCGGGAAGTCAAAACTATAACCTAACTGAATATTTTGTACGCGGAGGTAAGCGCCACTTTCGACAAAGAATGAACTTGCCTGTAGGTTCCATGAAGCCACCGAACCTGCTGCCGATGGATGGGTGTTGCTTGTTCCTTCACCTGTCCATAGTTTATCAACAAAGGCTGCATCCACATTCATCTGATTGTATTTTCTGCGCATAGCCCGGTTGAGGTTATGGATTTTATTGCCACTCACCCCTTGAAAGGCGACGCTTAGGTCAAACTTTTTGTAATCGAATGCCAAGTTGAAACCATAGGTGATCTTTGGCAGGTAGTTTCCGAGATTGATACGGTCGTTTTCATCCAGTTCGCCATTATTATTCTGATCCTTATACTGGAGATAACCCGGTAAAATAGGGGCGTTTGGATTTTGCTGATTGTATGCCTTTGCGATCGGATCGGCATCGATCTGCGCCTGATTTTGGTACACGCCTGCTACTTCATAACCATAGTAAAAGTTGATGGGTTCGTTGATCTGGATTCTGGCCGGAAATTCTGCTGACCATTCCGGAAAGCCGTTCATGATATTCTCAAGTCCGCCCAGATTTTTAACGGTATTTTTCAATGTCGTTACATTTCCGCCAATGGAATAGCCCAATGCACCGACTTTATCTTTCCATTGAAGGGAAAGCTCCCATCCGCTGTTGGCGACACTGCCCCAGTTTCCATATACACGGTCCCACGAAAATGGAATAGGTCTGCTGAAGGCAAGATCATGGGTTGTTCTGTGGTAATAGTCTAATGTACCGCTCAGACGGTTGTTCAACAAGGCAAAATCGATACCGCCATCCCATTCTTCCACCACTTCCCAACGGACCTGTGAAAAGAACCTGCCAACACGGTATCCCGGAATACGGGTTCCGTTAGTACTGCCCTCACTACCAAAGATGCCTGAGAAATTGTTTCCGGAATATACGGTTGCATAGCCTGCATTGGGCTGGATACCGTCATTGCCCAGTTTACCCCAGCTTCCACGGAGTTTCAGTTGATTGAAAAGCTTTTGGTTTTCCATAAACTTCTCTCTGGTCAGCACCCATCCTAAACCCACAGATGGGAAATAGCCCCACTTGGTCTGGTATTTGGAACTTCCGTCCGCACGGAAGGTAGCGGTCAATAAGTATTTGTTGTCATAATCGTACGTTCCTCTGGTAAAATAAGATATTCCCGCGTTTCGAGAACCCCTTTCACCATATCCCGTGGCCGATCCGATTCCCTGAGCACCAACACCAACATACCAGAACTCTTCCGAGTCAGGTACATCATTGGCCTGTACCCAGGTTTCACGCCAGCGGTCTTCACGTGTTGACTGTCCCAGGAGGACTGACCAGTGGTGTTTGCCAGCTTCATCTTTATACGTCAGTAAATTATCTAAGATGTAGTTGTTGTTACGGGCCTGTGCCGAACGCAGGAAAGAACGGTCATTTCGCTGGTCGTTATCGATGTAATAGATTGGGTTATAGCCGATGTTATGCGTTGATTGATAGCGCTGGCTAAGCTGTGATTTGAATGTAATTTTATCTTTCCATAGTTCTGCCTCTACATAGAAACTAGGCAGGATCTGAAATCCTTTAGTCTGATTGTTTCTGTAGAAGGCTGTAGCGATCGGATTGTTGTACCAAAATCCTGACTGCATACCGATGGCGGTACTGGAACCGAACTTTTCAGGTTTTGAAAGTTCGATGGACGGATCGTAAACAGGGTATAAAGGCGATGCAAAATACGCCTGACGGAAAGCGGCATTATCGGGATGATAGGATTTAAAATTATTTAAATGTGCCATAAACCCAACTTTCAGCCAATCTGTAACCTTAGCATCGGCCTGCATGCGCATATTAAACTTCTGATTGTTGTTTTTAGCATCCATGATGCCTTCTTGTTTGACGTAGTTGAGACCAAAGGCATAGGTAATTTTTTCACTGCCGCCCATGATATCCACATTATGGTTCATAATGAGTGCTTTTGAACGCAATAGTTCATCGAACCAATCGGTATCCATGGCCGGATTAGTCTCAGTACCACCATATTTTTCAACTGATTTTTTGACAAAGGCACCATTTCCGGTCGCATTGGCATAGTTGGCATACTGTTGTGCATTGGCCATTTTTAAGACATTGGTCGGGGTCTGAAAGCCTGCAAATCCATTGTACGTGACGCGCGATTTCATATTAAGACTTCCTTTTTTGGTTGTCACGAGGATAACCCCATTTGCGGCACGGACACCATAGATGGCAGCACCGGATGCATCTTTTAAGATGGAGATATCGGCAATGTCATTGGGGTTTAGGAAATCAATGTTATCCATAAACATCCCATCGACAACATACAGCGGGCTTTCATTGTTGAATGAACCTACACCGCGGACGCGCACGGAGGGTGTTGATCCCGGAGCTCCCGAGCTGACAACCTGTACACCTGCAACGGCACCCTGAAGGGCATCCATCGAATTTGAAACCGTACGTTTGGCCATATCCTGCATATTAACTGTCGCAATAGGTGCTGTTAAATCCCCTTTGCGCTGTGTACCGTAACCGACTACCACGACTTCATCCAGATTAAAATCGGCTTTAGCCTTTAATTGGATGTTGACGGCATTGCCGGTGATGGCGACTGTTTTGGTTTCATAGCCCAAAGAAGAGACGGTCAAATAACTGGTGTTTTGGGGAATAGTGAGGGAGAAATCTCCGTTCTCGTTGCTGCTTGTTCCAATTTTGGAACCTCCAGATAAGGTAATGCTTGCCACTAGCGGAATCCCCAGTTCATTTGTGACTTTACCTGTAATCGTTCTGCTCTGTGCACTTACCGTATGGGTAAGACAAGACAGAAGAGCAACACTTGCCATGATGCTAACATTATTTTTCATGCTTGCTGAATTAAAAAATTTAGGAATGTTTATAATTAGCTCAAAATTAGATTTAGATGGGCATAAGTTAAATTTAAACACTACTTCATTACTACTTCATGTTGCGTTAATGCGTTTAAAATCGCTATATTTGGGGTACGTCAATTGTACGTCAACCCTTATAAACAGTTTGTATGAAGTATCTCGCAGTCCTTTATTTTTTCGTTTTTTTTATAACACCCATTTCATTACGGGCACAAAATTTATTGGGATTACCGCTGGTCAATAACTATAATAAAACCGTGTATGGCGGAGGTAGCCGGACTTGGGATATTAAACAAGATAGCAGGGGCATCCTATATTTTGGAAACAGTGAAGGGCTGATTACTTTTGATGGCCGGTACTGGAAATCGTATGCATTGCCCAACCATACCATTATCCGTTCGTTATGGATTGATCAGCATGATCGGATCTATGTGGGCGGTCAGGGAGATTTCGGTTACTTCGAACCAGCCGAGCAGGGTGGTCTGAGGTATACATCACTGAAAGCCCTGATTCCGGAAGAATACCGCAATTTTGCTGACATCTGGAATACGCTGTCTTTTGGGCAGTCTGTTTTCTTTAGAGCGACGAATGTCATTTTTGAACTCAAAGGGCAAAAAATAGCGGTACATCCCGCCGCTGCGGAATGGTATTTTATGGGCAAGGTGGGTGAATCGCTCTTTGCGCAAGATAAAAAAAATGGCTTATTAGTCTACCGGAATAACCACTGGTCACCCGTGCTGGCAACGTTGCCTTACCGCGAAATGAAAATCGCATCAATGCTTCCGCTTGGTAAAGAGCGGATCGTGGTATCTACTTTAAATAACCAGAACTACTTATTGAAGGACAGGGTGTTATTACAGTTGAATAAGGAGCACTGGGATGATAGCTATACGCCATCTGCCGCACGTATCGATGACTCCACCTTCGTTGTCGGCAATGCAAAAGAGGGCTGTCATATCCGTGATCGCGATGGGAAAACGATTCAACGCATCGGTATTCGGGAAGGTTTGGTGAACAAGAATATTTCAGCGGTATTTGTGGACCAGCAAAAAAATATCTGGGTGGCCAGTGACAATGGGATTTCGGTGATTTCGTACGGATCTGCGGTACGGTATCTGCGTCCCAATCTTGAAAATGAGGTGACTGGGCTATCGTCGCTGATCTTTGATCATAAGCTTTATTTATCTTCATCCAACGGGGTATATGTGGCACCTATCAGCAAAGGGCTGAAAGATCAGAGCCGTTCGTTGAGTTCTTTTTCACTTTTTCCGAAAAGTGATGGTGGCGAGGCCTGGTTGCTCGAAGAACTGAACGGACGCTTATTACTGGGGCACAATAAAGGATTGTTTCAGATTCAGGATCAAGCTTTACTGCCGTTGTCCAATCGGACAGGTACCTGGAATGTACTGCCATTGAATTCCGTTTATCCGGTAAATCAGGCTCTGGTGGGTACTTATCAGGGTTTAGAGCTGTTAAATTATCAAAACGGTATTTTTCAGTCCGGCGGTCAGTTGCGCGGGTTTGTGGATTCATATCGCTTTTTAGAATTGGACGAGAAGAAAACGATTTGGGCCTCGCATCCTTATCGTGGCATTTACCGCATACGCTTGGCGGCAGACCGTCATGCATATGATGCTGTTCTATTAACGAAGAAGAATGGTTTACCGTCAGACTATCAGAATTTTGTGTTCAAGATTAAGGATCAGATCGTTTTTGCCACAGAAAAGGGGCTGTACACCTACGATTATACCAAAAATGCGTTTGTCAAGTCTGCTGATTATAAGGAATTTGATGGTCTGACGATCCGCTATCTAAAGGAGGATAAAGAGGGCAATATCTGGTACTGTACAGATAAATACGTCGGGGTCGCACAATTTGATACAAAAAATAAGAGCTATCAGCTTATCAAATTTCCAGAAATTGAAGGCATGAATACTTCGGGATTTGATCATATCAATACCTATGATAAAAACAACATCTATATCGGTGCTGAAAAAGGGATCATCCATATCAACTATGAAAAATATATTCAGGAAGCGCGGAAACCACTTGTGCTATTGTCGCAGGTAACGGCAAAATCAGCGCAGGACAGTATTCTATTTGCCGGGTATTTCACCAAAAATGCAACCGGAACTTACGAGCAGCTCCGTGCGGACCAGTTGGAGCTGGCCTCCAAATTCAATTCTTTTCAGTTTGCTTTCTCTTCGCCAAGTTTTGGTATCCATGAACATATGGAGTTCAGCTATCAACTGGTCGGTTATGATGAGAACTGGTCCACATGGGAGAATATTGCTGAAAAATCATATACCAACCTGCCAAGTGGAAAGTATCGTTTTCAGGTTCGGGTTCGAAACAATTTAAATCAGATCTCCGAGACCGTTAGCTATGATTTTACGATTCTACCACCCTGGTATCTGAGTATCTGGGCAAAGCTGGTCTATATTCTATTGGGAGCATTGAGCATCTATCTCTTTTTTAAGGTGCAAAAGCAGGTTTGGAAAAAGCAACAGCTTCAATATGAGAAGAAAATGGCACAGCTCCGCTACATCCATCAGCTGGAAATCGAAAAGAGCGAAAAGGAAATTGTAAAGCTCAATAATGAAAAGCTGGAACAGGAAGTCCTGGTGAAAACGAAAGAGCTGGCCAGTGCGAGTATGCAGCTTTTGGAAAATTCGGGAACGCTTGTTAAAGTCCGTGATGAACTGGCAAAAATAGAAGGGAGTGAGGAAGAGGCTTCGGAATTAAAACGGATCAACAATTTACTGAAAGATGTGGAGAAAAATAGTGCCAACTGGGATCAGTTTGCGCTGCATTTTGATGAACTGAATGATGGCTTTTTGAATAAGCTGAAATCCAATCACGAGGGGTTATCACGGAATGATCTTAAAGTCTGTGCTTATCTGAAATTGAATTTCACCACCAAGCAGATCGCGCAGTTGCAGAATATTACGGTCAGAGGAGTTGAAATACACCGGTACCGTTTACGTAAAAAACTACCAGTAGGAAAAGATCAGTCTTTAAGTGATTTTTTGAATGAAATCTAGAGGCATTTAAGCCTGGTTTTCTTTCATTGGGTAAAAGAAAAGGGAATGATCTGGTGCTTGTGACGCAGCCTGTTGCTAGCTATATATTTAAAAAGCTCCTGAACGGATCCGTTCAGGAGCTTTTTTGATGAAATTAAGGTTAATCTTGATAGGTGCCCACTTCGTTTAGCGCCGCCCATTGGGTGCCATCGGTGGCACTTGAAATCGTCACTTTAAAGTAACGGAAGGTTAGGCTATTGGGTAAAGTCACGTAGGCAGGTCCTGCCGCATCCGGGAGCACATAACTGCCGGCATTTTGCCAGGTGCTGTTATTGGTACTGACCTGAATTTGAATATTCTTGGGTTTGCTTCCTCCAGAGCGCTGTACAAAGGTAAAGTGGTTCACCGGTTTTGAGGCTCCCATATCGATGGTAAAGAAATGCGGATGGGTAGAATTTGCTCCCGTCCAGCGGCTCACCCATTGCGTTGTTTTATCTCCGTCGATGAGATGGACAGCCTGACCGCTTTCTGCCTGAGTCTCTTCAGAACTTACGGCAACGATACTCCAGTTTGCTTTATTGTATTCGGGTCTGTCGCCAAACTGAATATCGGGTTTACCGTTCTGCATCTGATAACTGTAGCTGTTCCAATGTCTGTAGCCATTTTCATGGATCAGGCTGATCGTAAAATCATTCTGTAGGTTGCTTCGGTCTTTGAATTCGGTTATGGCGATCTCGGTATAAAAACTATCCACACCGATCGGGGTGGTTACCCAGTTTTCCGAGTCGTAGTTTCCATCTCCGGCACTGCGCTTGGCATCGTTGGTAAAGCCGATGAAGTCCACCTTTTTGTTGCTGCTGAACCGTCCGGATACAATTACTTTTTGTATAGCATCGTCATAGCGGGCATTCAATTTGGTGATTTTCGCATTGGCAGCGGCATACCAGTCCGAACGTGTTGTGGTACTGAACACCTGTCCGCGGCTCAGTACGGCACAATCCCAGGCATCTAAATAAGTCGGTGCTACGACAAAAGTACCACCGTTTCCGGTGATGATCGGTGTACCGTAGAGGTTGTTCTGCGATACCAGACCGCCATTATGTGGCAGATTGAGACCGTGCATCATCTCATGCGTATTGCCTCCGATCCAGGAAGAAGCCAGCCCAGCTGTATCTGTACGGCTCATATTGGCGATTTCCATATCGGGGAAATCGATGCCGTAGCATTTTGTTCCGATGCCATAGTATGGCGCATTTTGCTCACCGAACTTATTGACCGTGGTCAGGATCAGGTAATGGTCACTGGATTTTTGATGGGTCTGAAAATACGTGGTAATTTTCTGCCACATAGCCGATTCTCCACCCTCATACGGATAGGAGGAAGTCGGAAGATTGCCCTGTACAACATGGATTTTGACCCTATTGGAAGCATTTTTTAACAATCCGAAGGTTTTGTCGCTATGTCCCCAATGCTGCATCCAGGTTTTGACAAAGTTTTGTTGGTAGATCAGTGTTTCGCTGATACGTCTTTCGTAATCGGGATTGGGAACCATGTCCGATGGGACAAACAAGACGACGTTGAGGTTGTAGGGGTGGTCTGAAGTGTAGACGGTGTCGAGGGTGTTCGTATTGGCATCAATACGGGTGAGAATTTCTGTTCTTTTACAGGAACCGAATAAGAGGGCCACTGCAAGTACGAGATGGTAAATTTTCATAACAGTTGTTTTTGGTTAAAGTATATATGGGTTATTCTAAATGATCGTATTGAAAAAACGGGTACTTGCATCTTATTCGGGACGAACCGTATATGTACGGATTTAGGCAATTGCTGTACGTGATCTTGCTCTGACTGTCACCTGTTTCGTTAAAAAATCTTCCGCTTGATTATTTGACGAAACAAATGATTAGGTTAAAAATAGGAGGTTAAAATGAATAAAAATGCAAGTTTATTACCTTTTATTAAAACTATATTACCTTTAAATTGACGCTATCAAGACTGTTGCTCAGTCTTAAGTCTTCGGTCGGGGCTTGTTGCGCTGGGGATCTTTGGAAACAAATCGGAGGTTATGTTGTTACTAGTAATAGTGTCGGTCATGTGAAGGGTACCGACATGTTCTAATCTTCATCCATAACTTTATTTAAACATGGCTAAGCAACAAGAAAACAAAAAAGTGCAACAGATTCAGGAGCATACGATTGACAATGCCAATCGGGTATTGACGACGAATGATGGAGTTCCGATCAATGATAACAACAATATGCTCAAAGCAGGAGAACGTGGCCCTGCACTTATAGAAGATTTTATTTTTCAAGATAAGCTCGCTCATTTTGACCGCGAGCGGATTCCGGAACGGGTGGTACATGCAAGAGGTTCTGGTGCTCACGGTGTTTTTGAAGCGACAGCAGATGTTTCTCAATATACCAGTGCCGCTTTTTTAAAGAAAGGTACGGTAACGCCGTTATTTATCCGTTTTTCAACTGTTGCGGGCTTTAAAGGATCGACTGATCTGGCGCGCGATGTAAGGGGATTCTCAGTAAAGTTCTATACGGAGGAGGGTAATTATGATTTAGTGGGTAACAATATTCCGGTATTTTTTATTCAGGATTCGATGAACTTTCCGGATTTGATCCACGCTGTTAAGCCAGAACCGAATAATGAGATGCCTCAGGCCGCATCGGCTCATGATACGTTCTGGGATTTTATTTCTTTGATGCCTGAATCTGCACATATGCTGATGTGGGCAATGTCCGACCGTGCTATTCCACGTTCTTTTAGAATGATGGAAGGTTTTGGTGTCCACACGTTCAAATTTGTCAATGCAGCAGGCAAAGGCACTTTTGTGAAGTTTCATTGGAAACCTAAATTGGGAGTGCATTCGGTGGCATGGAACGAGGCGCAAAAATTATCGGGATTTGATTCGGATTTCTTACGCCGGGATCTGTGGGAGAATATCGAAAAGGGTAATTTTCCACAGTGGGACCTGGGTGTACAGCTTGTACCGGAAGAGGATGAACAGAAATATTCGTTCGATTTATTGGATGCAACGAAGATCATTCCGGAAGAATTAATTCCGGTAACGATTATCGGAACGATGACACTGAACCGTAATCCGGAAAATTTCTTTGCAGAAACCGAGCAGGTAGCCTTTGATCCAGGACGTCTGGTACCGGGTATTGACCTGACCAATGATCCTTTATTGCAGGGACGTATATTCTCTTATGCAGATACACAGAATTACCGATTGGGAGGTCCTAATTTTCATGAGCTTCCGATCAATAGACCGGTCAACGGAAAACATAACAATCAAAAAGACGGTTTTGGCAGACAGGATATCCTGAAAGGCAACGTCAGCTATTTCCCAAATAGCTTGGGTGGCGGTTGTCCCTATCAGGCCATGTTAAAAGGCGAGACCGGTTTTAAGAGTCATGAAGAAAAAGTGGATGGCTATAAAGTAAGACGCAGGTCTTCGTCATTTGCTGATCACTTTACACAGGCCCGCTTGTTTTTCAATTCGCAGACAGCACCTGAAAAGGAACATATCATCAGTGGTTATAGCTTTGAGCTATCGAAAGTCAATTCGGTAGCGATCCGTACAAGGGAGCTGGCGATCTTAAATCAGATCGATCAGGAACTGGCGAAAAGAGTGGGTGCCAATCTGGGATTGACACCTCCGGAGCAACTGGATGAACTGACGTTACAGTTTGCGCGTCAGAACCATCCGGAATATCCGGTGAAAGCGCCTAAGCCAGAGGTTGAGAAATCTGCCGCATTGAGTATGGCTACCGCTCCGGGCGAAGGAACGATTGAAACTCGGAAAGTGGCTTTTCTAGTGGCAGATGGTGTGAGCAAAGCATCGGTCGATGTCATGAAAAAAGCATTGGAAGCGGAGGGTGCTGAGGCCGTTCTGATCTCGACACATACGGGTAACGTGAAGTTTAAGGAAGGTGGAGAAGCGGAAATCCAGCATACTTATCTGACGGAAGCTTCGGTCTGTTATGATGCATTCTATACACCCGATGGTGATTCGGTTGCAACATTGGAGGATGAGCCGGATTATATCCATTTTATCAACGAAGGATTTAGACATTGTAAGGCTTTGGCCTTTGCTAAAGGTGCTGAAAAATTAATTGCAGGATCGTATATCGCCAAGCAGGAAAAAGATGCCGGCGTGGTACTCGAATCAAAAAATAACCTGACGGCAGACTTTATCAAAGCGATGAAAGGTCACCGGGTATGGGATAGGGAGAAAGTACGGAAAGTGCCTGCTTAGTGCGGGAACTATCGATCTCGTGCATATACAAAAAAAGTCATGCTTCTGATGGGAGCATGACTTTTTTTATAAGGGTATATGTTGCTTATTTCGTCACAATGAACTGAAAATCTGCTTGGAATTTTACTTCGTCGCTCACCATCAATCCACCTGTTTCTAAAGCAGCGTTCCAAGTTAATCCGAAATCCTGACGGTTGATTTTCCCGGTAGCGGTATAACCGATTTTTTCATTACCCCAAGGATCTTTTGCTACACCACCGAACTCCACGTCGAATGTAACGGATTTGGTAATGCCTTTGATCGTTAGATCGCCTGTTAATTTAATATCATCACCGTCTTTTTTACTGCTCGTAGCATGAAATGTAATGGTCGGGTTGGCCGCAACATCAAAAAAGTCTGCACTTTTCAAATGCTCGTCACGTTGTTCGTTTTTCGTGTTGATAGACGCTGTCTGAATGGTCAGGTCTATTTTGGCATTTTCTAAATGGTTTGAATCACTATCTATCGTAACGTCGAAATCTTGAAATTGACCTTTTACGTTAGTAATCATCATGT
Organism: Sphingobacterium kitahiroshimense; assembly: GCF_025961315.1. Classification (NCBI taxonomy): domain Bacteria; kingdom Pseudomonadati; phylum Bacteroidota; class Sphingobacteriia; order Sphingobacteriales; family Sphingobacteriaceae; genus Sphingobacterium; species Sphingobacterium kitahiroshimense. Next base: position 193,872 of record NZ_JAOQNK010000001.1, read on the forward strand.
GTTTTACTTTAAACTCTATTTCACTGTGTGCTTTGTCTAAACTCCAATTTGCCATAACTTTAATGTTTAAATTTGTTTATAAATTTTTTATTTTCTTCTCTAATATTCTGCTACAAAAATAAGGGTTAACACCGTTATAATTCTTGACCTAGATCAATATCGTACATGTGCTTTGCCTTCTGACATTAGGTAAACAAAGAGGCGCTGTATTGGTTTCGATTTATTTTTGCACATCTGTTCAGATCTAATAAGGAACATTGAATTTTGTCAATCTCAGTACCACCTGCTGCAGTTTGGGTAAAAAGATCAGAATAATAATGACCAGTACGACTCCGGTAAGCATCAGGTCATAATAATCGCGGCTTGCGCGGGCGAGGATCTGTTCTTTGAGCATGGTATTGAAGAAGGCATTGGCGGCCACCTGCGATTTTAAGCCGTCATTACCTGCATTTTGATAGGTCTGTTCGATCTGCTGCAAGGTAAGGGGCAACTGCGGATTGATCTGGTTGACCGCATGGCGTACCTGATCCTGAACCGCGGCCCGGGTAAATAACTGCAGTTCGTTGTTAATTGCCATACTGCTGCAAAATCCGATAAATCGAGCCAGAATACCGATGAGTGATGCATTTACAGCGATTTTAGCAGGAGCAGCGGATGCTGTGAAGGTGACGATAGGCACAAATAAAACTCCCGTCGCAATACCATAGATAAACATAGGCAGTATAAAGTCTGCTGTCGATCCGGTCACGGAAATAAAGAGCAGCATATAGCTATAATACAAGCCCATGATGATAAATCCGACGATGATCATCCGAATCAGATGGGTTCCCAATAGTATAAAGCGCGCTGTTACATACATACTCAGTACTGTTCCGGATATGACAGCCAACCAAATGGGAATGGTATGTAAAGGATCGGTTTTTAAGATCGTTTCCAGATGGCTGTAGGTCAGTCCTGTACTCCCTTTGAAGAGGTAAAATACAAAAAGCAGTAAAAGACCCATAACAAAGTTTTTCGCTTTGAAAATCCGCAGATTAATCAACGGACGTTTTAACCGCATTTCTCTGATGATAAAAAGTATGAGGATGCACATTGCGGCCAGAACCAGCTGGCAGATCAGGGTACTGCTGAACCAGCCCAGCTGCCTGCCGTAAATGAGGATATAGCCCAAGAGCAGTACAAAACTGGTATAGAAGAGGTAGCCGATCCAGTCCACCTGATAGAGCGGTATCTTTTTATGCAATCTTGCTTTGGCATCTATCGTGATCAATACCGTAACGGTGAGCAGAAGCAGTAAGATATTGGCTCCGTAAAACAGCCAGTTGAAATCCAGATAATGAAGCACCATGCTGCAGTAGATGGAATATAGTGGAATAGAAATCTGAATGCCAGCATAGAGGATGGTGTACCCGATGACTCTGGCCCGGGTGCTATGCAGTCTGGGGAACACCAGATGGAGTACAATACCCGATAGCAGTGCGCAGGTGATGCCCTGTGCAAATTGACAGATGAGAAAGAGGGGCCAGCTTTTACTATGGAAGCAGATCAATGTGCAGATACCATTGGTCGCTAATCCGATCAAGAGGTATTTGCGTGAGGTGAAGTATTTCACAATACGGGAATCGAGGGCCAGAAATGTGACCGTCGATCCATAGATGAGTACCATGGCATATTGTACATCTGTGGGTGCTACACCATAATAGCCCATCACGGTTACAGGACTGCTGTAGAGGGCAAAACTGAATAAGCAGGTCATCAGGATGGCGAAGATAACGGATCTGGCCAGCCACTCGGATACCCAGTGTTTAAATAAAGGAATTTTGTGTGCTTGCATCTTTAATTTTTTACCACATATACATGTGCGTTCATGCCGGCAGCGAGTTTGGCTAGCCCTTGGCTTTCGTTTAGTTTAATGCGGACAGGCATGCGCTGGATGATCTTCACGAAATTACCTGTGGCATTATCGGGAGGTAACAGGGAGTAGCGCGATCCGGTAGTGGGGGAAATGGACTGGATGGTTCCGGTGAATTGCTCTCCGGGAAAGGCATCGACTTCAATATTGACCGTATTTCCGATATGTAGGTTGCCTATCTGGGTTTCCATAAAATTGGCCACGACCCATTTCTCTTCGGTATCATTGGTGAGAAATGCTAAGGTTTGTCCCGGTTGTACCAATTGTCCTTCCTGAATGTTTTTTTTACCCAGTTGCCCATCAAAAGGTGCGGTGATCACGGTGTAGCGGACATCCAATTCCTGTCTTTTGAGCAGGGCTTCTTTGATCCGGATTTCGGCCTCAATCGCCGATCGCTGGGCTTTGAAATCTTGCAGTCTGGACTGCGCAACCTGCAGGTTAGCCTGCGATTCATCATAGTCCGCTTGATTGATGGCCAAGTTTGCCTCCACATGATCAAATTTCTGCTGTGTGGTGGATTGTTCAGCTAGCAGGTTCTGATAGCGGTTAAATTCTTTTTGTTGCTGTGTTAGTTTTGCCTTTGATCCGGAAAGATGTGCTTTGATTACTTCGATGGTCTTGAGCTGGGTATCTTCATGGGCACTGAGGATCGGGAGTTTTGCACGTGAACTCATCAGTTCGGCCAATGCGGCCTCCTGTTTCAGTCCGTATTCACTTTCCTCGATGAGCAATAAGGTATCGCCTTTTTTTACCTGTTGGTTATCCTGGAAATAAATCTTGCTGATGTATCCACCGACTTTTGCGTTTACGGGTGAGAGGTAGGCATCGATCTGCGCATCGTTGGTTTGCTCGAATTGATATCCTTTCCAGAAATAGACGACGCACCAGCTGCTGATACCGACCAATAATAAGATGCCTAACCATTTGGTGATCGCGACTACAATTTTATCTGTTTTATTTTTGTCCATGGTGTTTACAATTAAAGTGCTCCTGTAATCAGCAGAAGCTTGATATGGCTTAATTTTAGATTGACCTGTGCTTGTGTTAAATTAAATTTTGATTCCAGCAGGATGTTCTCTGCATCGAGCAGATCGGTGAGTAGGGATTCCTGATTGAGGTAGCTGTTTCGGATGACCCGCACAGTTTCGGTCGTCTGGATGATATTGTCGGTTGCTGTTGTGACGCTTTCGAGTGCCTGTTGCTGTTGCAGGAATGCTTCTTTGACCCTGACCGAAATTTCATCTTTTTTGATGTTTGCTTTTTCTTTCTGCTGTTCGCTGAGATTGCGTGCGTGTGCGATGGTATGCTTGCTTTTGTAGAGGTTGTCTAGCGCAAACTGCATCTTGATACCGGTCTGTCCATAGCCCCAGGGATCGTTGGAGTAGGGATAAAAGGATACCTGGGGATACGTGTAGTTGTAATGTGAATACAGGGAGATCTTAGGCTGCAAGGTGGATTTTGCCTGTTTGATCTGAAGCTCGCTGATTTTGATATCACTTTGGGTGATTTTAAATTCCGGCGATTGACTGAGGGCCTCTGCCTGATAGCTTGCATAAGTTGCCAGGTTGCCAGCATCTAAGTTCACGATTTCCTGAATAGGAATTTCCAGTGGTTCGGTTTCGTTTCTTCCGATGAGTATATTGAGACGCTGTTTGGCCAGCACTACGTTTTTCTCCACGTCCGACAAACTGAGTTCCAATTGGGAGAGCTTCACCGAAGTACGTAGGACGTCACTTTTGAGGACGACACCATTTTTATGTAGGCTTTGGATGCTGCTGAGCTGCTGTTTTTCGGTTTTGATTTCTGTCTGCAGAAATTCATGGTAGCGTAGATACTTATACAGTTCGTAATAGACTAGGGCGATGGCAAACTTGATGTTGTCATGTTGCAGTTCAAATTCAACTTGTCTGCGCTGCTGCTCTTCTTGTTTGATGTGGATATTTCGTTTATCCCTTCCACCATTGTAAATATTGAAATCCAGGTTGTAACCAAAGCCATAGCCATAACTGGAAACGGGAACATCCTGCGGTTTTGAAAAGAGACCATTGTCGTAAATTAGAAATTTGGAGTTAAGGGCGTAATTTCCGGATACTGCCAGATCGGGAAGCAGTTTGTCCCGTGCTTCCTGGATAATGGTTCTGCTTTCCTGTACACTTAAATCCGCCAGATGCAGCTGCCGGTTCTGCTTTGCGGCGAGATCCCATATTTTTTCCAATGTCCAGGTACTATCAGGAGCTTGTGCGAAAGAAGCCTGGGTGAGGAAAAGATTGCCGATCAATGCGATGATTAAAAAGGGGTACTGTTTCATTTTTGTATGCTGTATAATAATCTTTGTGCAAAATTATCGGAAGAAAAGAGGAGGTGTTTTATATAATTAGCCTAAGGTTTGTTAAATTGGGCCATATGGATCTTTTGAAGCAGCTCATTAAGAATATCGATCAGAATCCCGATTCGATTTTGGTGATTCGTCAACAGACGGAACAGCAATTGCTCGCCCATCAGCATGATAAGGGGCAGCTTTTACTGGTTTACGGTGGGATTGCTTACCTGCAGACTCAGGAAAGGGACTATTATATTCCTTCTAATCATTATATCTGGATCCCGGGCCATTTTTCCCATAATCTGATGTTCAATACCAAGGATTTACAAATTATCAATTTTTACTACCCCAGTCAGGGTGATGCTGGTTTTTACGATGAACTGGGGATTTATCCGGTGAGTAAGCTCTTGTCCGAAATGCTCGTCTTCAGTGAAAAATGGCAGGGTGATTTTTTTCAGGGGTCCTGGGAATTTGAGTTTTTGAATACGGTGAAAAATCTGTTGCCGAAGGAGCATCTGAAGAAATTTGCAATTCAGCTTCCGGTTACTGATGACACCCGTCTGAATGCTATCACGAACTATTTACGTTCGAAAATAAGTGAATCTTTGGCGCTGGAGGACATTGCCAGAACTTTTGGCTATAGTGTAAGGACCTTAACGCGGTTGTTCAAAAGCAAATTGCATATTTCTATTGTGCAGTATGTGAAAATGCTCCGGGTGATCCGTGCGATGGAATTGATGAAGGACACGGATCTTACGATTACCGAAATTGCCTATGAAGTGGGCTATTCGAATATTTCGGCATTCAGTAATACATTTTCCCAGCTGACCAATATGCGTCCGACTGATTTTAAAACGATGTAAGTTTCGCTCTAATATGTGGGCAGCTAGGCAAATCGTTTTTTGAGTTGAGCTACGACGATATTCAGGTTAGCAGGAAACAACATCCCAAATTAACTGTTTTATAAGAGTATGACCTTAGCCGGTCGGAAAACTGAAGTGAGAAATATGATCAAGGAATTAGAATTTTAGAACATAAAATATAAAAAACAATGGAATACAGGAAATTAGGAGATAGTGATTTAGAGATTTCAGCGATTACTTTCGGTGCGTGGGCCGCTGGAGGTTGGATGTGGGGCAGTACGGATCGAAACGATGCAATCGAAGCGATCAAAGCTTCTTATGATGTCGGTGTAACGGCTATCGATACTGCACCGATCTATGGTCAGGGAACGAGTGAAGAAATCGTCGGTGAGGCGATTAAGGGAATTTCGCGGGATAAGGTCCAGCTATTGACCAAATTTGGCATGCGTTGGGATCTGGCAGAGGGGAATTTAGCAATGCATAGTAAAAACAATGCGGGTGAAGCGATCGATATCTACAAGTTTGCGGGGAAGGACAGTATTATTTACGAATGTGAACAGAGTTTACGCCGTCTAGGGACAGATTATATTGATCTGTATCAAATTCACTGGCCCGATACGACAACTGCAATAAGTGAAACGTTTGAAGCCGTAGGCCGGTTGATTGAACAGGGCAAGGTGCGCTATGCCGGTGTCTGTAATTATAGTGCCTCACAAATGGAGGAAGCTGAAAAAACGTTGAAATTGGTATCTAATCAAGTTCCTTTCAGTATGGTGAATCGAGGTATTGAAGAGGAAACCGTTTCTTACTGTGTGGTGAACAATAAATCGATTTTAGCTTATAGTCCATTACAAAGAGGGTTACTGACAGGTAAGATAACAACGGATTATCAATTTCAACCAGGAGACCACCGTGCAAATTTACCGCATTTTCAGCCTGAATTTATTGCTAAGACCAATGACTTACTGGCGAAAATAAAACCGATTGCTGATGAGCATCATGCTACCTTAGCCCAGTTGGTGTTGCGATGGACCATAGAAAGAGCGGGGATTACTATTGCTTTGGCAGGAGCAAGGAATGCAGATCAAGCGGTTCAAAATGCGCAGGCAATTGCGATCCATTTAAGTCAAGAAGAAATAGATACCATTAATGAATTTGTTAGTAATTTTTAGAGAGCTATGGAAAAAAGAAATAATGCTTATCAATTAGAATTAAAAGAAGTTAGTCTGAAGAATGGGGATGCGGGAACAAAATCTTTACATTTAAATTTTGATAATCATGATGATCTGTTCAACATTTTTGAGGTGATCAGTTCGAAACAGATTTTTGATAATAAGGAAACAGCGACTGAATTTGCTTTGGGACTGAAATTGTTTACGGAAGTTATGCTGAAAAACAAAGAAAATCCTTTGTTTGAGGATTTACGTCCGGCAATTTTAGAATTTATGAAGAAATTGAAAAGTAGTTAAAAGGATAGCGGAATGGCTATAGCAAAGCAGTGATCACATGCCTTTCAGCTTGCGCGATACCAATTGTATAAAACAGGAAAAGATGTGCTTAGCACAGGTTCTTGATTTTATGGAATAGCTATTTGCTATCAGTGGAAATTAAATGTTGCAAGTTGCTTTGCTATCGCTTTTTTGCATTACGCACGGTTGTAATGCTTATTGGACTGTACTTAAACTAAAATAGATTAAAATAATGAAATGGATCAATAACATGGTCTTTGTACTGACTTTATTCGGAATTATGGATCATACTTTAGCTCAGCAATACCACAGCGATGCGCTGATAGAAGCCGCTTCTTTTGGGAAATATCGGGCCATTGGCGTAAGTGTAAACACTGCTAATCGGCTATTTGTGGCTTTTCCGAAACAAAATACCGATTATCAGTACGGATTAACAGAAATTGTGAACGGTGAGCGTGTTCCTTATCCGAATGAAGAATGGAATAAACCGGGCGAAGAAAACGGGCATTTTGTGAGCGTCCAGGATTTGTATGTTGATGCGAATGATTTTCTTTGGGTATTGGATTCGAAACCTGCACCATCAGGTTCTATTTTTGGTGATAAAGGTGAAGCTGCAGAAGGGCAGTTCAAATTATTAAAAATCAATACCCGGACAAATCAAGTTGAGAAGCGCTACAACTTTGATGATCTGGATAAATCTAAATCGGGTTTGAACGATGTGCGTGTTGATGTCCAAAAGAATAAAGCCTATCTATCAGATCCTGGTCAAGCGGCAATCGTTGTACTGGATTTAGCAACAGGGAAAACACGTCAAGTTTTAGAAAAGACATCTTTTACTTTAGCCGATCCTGATCTGATACTTGTGTATGATGGAGTGGAAATGCGGGATAAAAACGGTAAACCGTTTATGTCAAATGTGAATGGTATTGCTTTAACGCATGATTTTAAATATTTTTATTTTAAACCGATTAATAAAACACATTTATATCGCATCGAAACGAAATATTTGACCGATGAATCTTTGACCGAGAAAGAATTGGAGTCGAAAGTTGAAGATATGGGGGATGTGGGTGTAACACATGGACTGATTGCCGATAAAAAGGGCAATATTTATTTAACCAATTCCTTGGACTATACCATTAAGTATTTAAGTCCAGATGGTCAGTTGCATACTTTAGTACAGGATTCAAGGTTACTCTGGCCAGATTCACTAGGCATCGGAACAGATGGCTTTCTGTATTTTTCTTGTGCTCAACTTCCACAGGATCCAAATTGGAGCAATGGAAAGAACAGAACGGAATTACCGTATCGTGTCTTCAAAGTCCAATTACCTTAAATCTGGAGTCAATCTTATTTGAAAATCCGACTAAATTTGCCACAACAAGATTGATTCCTGCTTTCTTGCTGTGGATATCGATTTGTACGGATACGGTATTACGTAAAAGCAGCTTATGCAAGTGAACATTATGCGAGAATAACAGTCTGTAGCGCTCCAAAGATAACTGTACAATGTTTATATAAATGTATTGATAATACAGACAAGGCCGATTATGATCAATCCGATGTACACGTATATAAAGAATTTTTTATGTTCGATCCGGTGGTTTAACCATCTGCCGATATAGATAGCCGGAATCATAACGGGTATTGATTTTAAGAAATAGAGGACAACTTCTTCTGTGATGAGATCTTTAAAATAATAACCGACTACGCTGATGAAGCTGACAGGTAAAAAATAACCTTGTAAGGTTGCTCTAAATTCGCTGGGATTCCAGCCTTTGATTTTTCCGTATACAACGAGCGGAGGACCGTTGATGCCAAAGGCTCCACCCAATACACCTGAAGCTATACCACAGGTCCAGAGCCATAAGCTGTTATGATCTGCTGTTTTAGCCTGTGTGTTTTTAGCAGTTAAGGCATAGATTGAATATGCAATTAGTAATATTCCCAATCCGATTTTAATCAATTTATCGTTGCCATACAGCAGCATACCCAAACCGGCTGGCAGGCCGATCAATGCGGCAAGTACGAGGTATTTGGTACTTTTAACATCTATTTTTTTGTGATCCTGAACGACGACCAATAAGGCAATAGCGACGGATAACATGACGGACATGGGAACTGCAATATCGAGCGGGAGAATAAAACTTAATAACGGCACTGCGATTAAGGCTTCGCCGAATCCAAATGTCGATCTGACTAATGTTGCAATAAAATTTATACCCAGTACTTTGATCAGTATGATATCCATCTGTATGTTGTTTTTTAATTAGTGCCGTATGTGCACAGCTTATGATGTTTTATTCTTTAAGAAATGTATCCTGCGAATAGGGTCTATTGACAAGTAAGAGTTCCTATTTTTAATTTTTTGGCAGCCGTGTTCATGTACTGCTTTGGATCAAAATATATCCTTATTTTTCAAGTTCCCGCAACAGTATTTTTTTGCGTCTGCGAATATTCTACAAGGATAAAAAAAACGCAGTGAAAACAGCCTGCAAATATGGGGTGTAGGTTGTTTAAATGTCTATTTTGAAGGCCTCAAGATGCATTATTCTTAGATGATAAATATACGAAATAATAGCCGGTTTTGAGGTGTTAATTGGTGGCTAAATGTCGTTAATTTGTTTATTTTCTTCATCTTTTCGGTTTAATAAAAAGATGAAGAAAAATGCGAACAAATGTTATTGCATAACAATCGTCGAATAGCCGAATGGTGGGATTTATTAAGGATTTAACTCAGGTTGCTTTGCTGTGGTTTATTGTCATTTTGATAGGCATCAATCTGTTTTAAAAGTTCTATTGACTTTAGTAGGGGTGTCCAATCATTGCCGTTGAAAATAAAGCGAAACCATTTCTTATCCCTATTTTCAAAATTGATATTGATGAAAAGCCAAATGGACAGATAAGTGCATGCAAGGGTTATGCTGCCCTGTAAAAACCATAACAGCCAGCTTCCATTGTCCAGCATGCTATCATTCCAATAAAAGGTGGTCCAGACCGGTAACTGTAAGAAAAGTAGACGGGTGACCCATAAGGTGGTTGATTTTAAATGAGCTATTTTCTTTTGTGTCTCTAAGATGGGGCCGCTGATATCGACCTGATAAATGGTGATAAGCTGGTAGCTATAGGTGATCAATGCAATGGCCGACAGTATGACTTGCACCGTAGCTGAAAATAGAAAAAAGAGATTTGTTTTAGGGAAAGCGTATAAGAATAAGTAAACGACTAGTGTTCCTAAAAAACCGACCCAGACGACCCCCACTAAGATCGTAAAAAGCTTGACAGGCTTCATTGATGATAGGAAATGCGCCACTTTTATGTGCGTAATAGCTGCTGTATTTTGTGTGCTGATAGCCAGGTTAGTATCCAACTTTTCCTGTGCGGTTTGCCAAAGCTTTTTTAATTCTAACTCGTTCATTTCTTTATGGTTTTATTGTGAAAACTTTGTTTTTAATTTATCCTTGATGCGTCCTATTTTTGTTCCTATATTGCTGACGGATAGCCCTAAAATCTCTGCCATCTCGTGATGGCTTTTGTCTTCCAGATACATCAATATGAGGGCTTTGTCCAATTCTCTCAATTCGCTGATAAACTGTACTAATAAGTCAAGCTGCTGTTCTGTTTCTACTTTTTCTTCATTGTATAAATCTGATGTCTGCTCATTGAGAACCGTGAATCGGTTTGCCCTCGTTGTGTTTTTCCGATAAAAGGAAATCGCGACATTGAGTGAGATACGGTATAACCAGGTTGATATTTTAAACTGCTCTTTATATCTCGGAACAGATTGCCAGATCTGTATCATCATTTCCTGCATCAGATCATCCCTGTCATGCTCGTCATGGCAATACACACGGGCAACTTTGAACAAAATTCCTTTGTGCTGTTCAATTATTTGCTGAAAGAATTCTTTTTGTTTCTGCTTGTTCATGATAAGTGCGCATGCCAACTCTTAATTTTACGTAAAGTTGTTGGGTTATACCTGATGTGTTTATCTCTTGCTTTATCCATAATAAGGCTTTGCGCAGAAATGTTTGCTAAAACGAACTTTGCTCTGCTCGACCAGAAAAGCTGGATGTTAGTAGCCTGAAAGTACGGTTTCCAATGATGGAAAACAGGTGCTACCCACTTCGGTAGCATACGATTTAAAGTGGCAGCAGTTATTGAAAATTCCATTGTTAAAAATATTAATTAAACTTATTTCCTTAATTATTCGCAGTGGGTGTCAAAAAATCACAGTTGTACACCAAATATTTTTCTTTTCGGCTAGATTTTGACTGTAGATTGTATAAAGCACTTCAATCACAGCCTCATAGGGTGATCAATCGGGTGTTTGGGTAGGAGTGATCAGCGAATGGATTAGTTGATTTTAGCATGTTATTACCCGCTGAAATGCTGTTATTTACGTGAAAAAATAAGCTTAAAATATTCGGAGTACTGGATGATGAATGTTGATCATGCATCTTTTTTATTGAAAAATAATATGGAATATGATTGATGCTGGCATCTTAAAGATGAGTATTAACCAATTCTATCATTTAATCTAGAACATCATGGCAGAGCTAAATCAAAAACAACCGGAAGCAGGAAAAAAGAAAATCAGAAGTAAAAAACTGGCTCCTAAAGTCGATCTGACAGCAATGGTGGATCTTGCATTCTTATTGATCACCTTTTTTATGCTGACGACAACATTAAATAAACCTCATCGTCTAGATATCGCAATGCCTGATAAATCTGGGCATGAACCGATATTATTGGATGAAAGGCGTGTGGTATCGCTTCTGTTAACCGACAAAGGATTGATGTGGTATCATGGCGATTTTAACCATCCGATCTCGAAACCGGAGTTCACTGACCTCAGTAAGAATGGGATAAGAAAAGTATTGGATCGCATGAAATTGGAGATCCCTGCAAAGGCGGATGGCAAGGACATGATCGTATTGATCAAACCAAGTAAGGAAGCACGGGCGGTGGATGTGGTACAGGCGCTGGACGAAATGAAGCATGTCGATATTAAACGCTATACCATCAGTAAAATAGGGGCAGATGAAGAAAAGATGGTCTTAGCTTCTCTATAATTTATTTTTGAAATTTCCGCATAGCGCTTCGTCCGATACAGACGAAGCGCTATGTTTTTAATCCTTATCTAGTTTTTCCCAGAATTGTGTTACCTGTGCTTTGATCACTTCAGGCAACTGACTGTAATTATCTGAGTATGTAGTCTTTTTGTAGCCATCTGTTTGATCTGCCTGTAACCTGTAAAACTGTTTGTTGTAGAGTACAAGTGCGATGCAGCTAAGCTGTTTTTCCATATTACCTTTTGGGTGTCGTGAATAGACAAAAATAGCATCTAGTTTTCCATCTTTATCGGCATCAAAAAAAGCTTTGCGGGCATCCCAGACGGAAGTGACAATATCTTTTTCTGAAACATGGTCTTCGGCAACAACAGTCCATTTGTCGTTATTTTTTTGAAACTGCTGGATATAGAGGTGATCGGGATCTGCATTCCGTTGTTCTTTAGAGAATACGATAAAATTATCTTCATTTGCTGTGGTGATATGCTCTACCTGTAGCACTCTTTTTCCTTTGAAGGGAAAACCAGATTGTTCGAAATTGGCTTTATTGACCGAAATGCTGGTAATCTGTGCATCGGCTGTACCCATACTGAATCCTAGTATAAGGAGTATAGCTAGTTGTTTCATCATATTTTTATTGTTAACAGGCTCTATTGATTTAATCTTTCTTGAAGGTAGTTATTTATAGTGAAATATGTTAATTTTTAAGGGAAGTTTTTGAAGGATGAACTTGCTCATAATTTTGATCTTATCTCCATTACGATATCATGTAATTTTTGAACCAAAGTTAATTTTTATGTTAGTATGATTTGGTTTATTCGTGTTAATGCCTTTTTAAATGCATATTCATTATGCATTTATCCATATTAAGGGAATTTTCATTCGGTCAATTTTATCAATTTTGTAAAAACAATTATTTGTAATATTTTATTTAAATGCCAAGTAAGCAATTAAATGTTGTTAAATATGATATAATTTATTAATTTAATGCAAATTTAAATTATGAAACAAACCTCATTAGCAATTTTATTTGCTGTCTTTTTCCTGAGCTTGGGTTTTCCTGCCTGGAGTCAGGAACGTTTTAATTTTTCTTTCGAGACACCAATTGCTCGCCCTTGGTATAGACTCGGTGACAGCACTGTTTTTAAAACGGTTATTGATCACGATGTGTATTATAATGGGAAAGGCTCTTTAAGAGTGGAAAGCCTTAAAAAAAGCAGTGGTTTTGGAGGTGTTATGGTGGGACTTCCTTCCAATTTAAAGGGTGATTCCATTCGTTTGTCTGTCATGATTAAGCGTGAAAATGTAACCGCCAGTTCTGTGGTAAACGTTATGTTAAGAATAGATCCGGAAATCTTTTTCGACAATATGGCAAAGCGCGAAGTGAGGGGTACAAAAGATTGGGAAAACTTTACGGTGACGGCAAAGTTAAACCCGGATAAGACTGAAGGTATTTCTTTGGCATTCTTCCTTTCAGGTGAAGGGAAGGTTTGGTTCGATGATGTTATCGTTACCGTAGACGGAAAGGATATCACTAAAGAAACCGGCAAGTTTGTTCCATTTGCAAAAAAAGATCCAGTTGAATCAGGTATTACAGATTTCAATAATAGTCCTGAAATCGATCAGAGGTTAGTTGATCTGGGAAGAATTTGGGGTTTTCTGAAATACAGACATCCAGCTGTAGCACAAGGTAAGCTGGATTGGGATCAATACCTATTTAAATCTATTCATGCTGTTATTACAGCTCAGGATAATCAAACCGTGGAAGCTTACTATGCAACTCTTTTGGATAGTTTGGGTACAACACAGGACTACCCGAAACCTAAAATGGAGCACATGATATACGAAGTAGACTATTCCTGGATCGATAAGCTATCTTTCAAAAAGGATTTGAAAGATAAGTTGAAGCGTATTCGTTACACTAATTTTGATAAGCATCACTATTTTAGTTTTGCAAATGGGATAGGTAATGTACTTTTTCATAATGAAAAGAAATATGACAATATCCAAAGTGCAGATGCGGGTTTTCGTTTATTGACGCTCTTTCGTTTCTGGAATATGGTCGAATATTTTTCACCGAATAAAGATCTTACAGAACCTAATTGGAATGAAGTGTTGAAAATATCTGTACCCGAAATGATTTTGAGCCGTGATGATAAGAGTTATGGATTAGCTGTCTTGAAAATGTTGTCACGGGTTAAAGATGCTCATACGGGATTGTGGAGTAGACCAAAGGCGTTGCAAAGCTATTATGGTACATACCATCTTCCTGCACAGATTCGCATCGTGGAAGGTAAGGCTGTTGTGACCAGGCTGTTAGCCGTCAATGATGGTGTCAATGTGCTTCAAGTAGGTGATGTATTGATGGGTAAGGAAAATAAAAAGATAGGAGAGATTAAAGATTCTGTCTGGACTTACATAGCAACACCGAATGAAGCAGTAACAAATCGGGAATTTGCAGCACGATTAATGATGAGTAATAGTGATCTAGTACCGATAAAGCTAATCCGTAATGGTCGAGAAATGGAAGTGAATGTACCTGCAGTACCGTTGAATCAGTTTAGATCTCCACAGACGGATACTGTTGCCTATAAAATGTTGGATAATAATATCCTGTATATCAAGCATAGTTTGTTGACAAGTAAGATGCTAGAAGAAAATATGGATGAATGGAGCAAAGTTAAAGGTGTTGTTATTGATAATAGAAACTACCCGAGAGATTTTTTGGTCTTCAAACTAGGTGCATTATTACTTCCGAAATCCACCGACTTCGTACGTTTTACAAATACAAATCTTAGTCAGCCCGGTACATTTATTATGAGTTCCGCACTTCAGGTAGGAAAGGAAACAAACGATTATTATAAAGGTAAGATAGCAGTCTTGGTTAATGAAGATACGCAAAGCTCGGCCGAATATCATGTTATGGCTTATCAAACTTCTCCAAGTGTAAAGGTATTCGGATCTCAAACTGCCGGTGCGGATGGAAATGTGAGTTACATTGATTTACCGGGCAATCTGAAAACATCGATAACAGGACTTGGTGTTTATTATCCTGACCAAAGTAAAACGCAACGTGTTGGAATAAAGATTGATCACTTGGTGTCACCAACGATAAAAGGAATCAAAGCGGGGCAAGATGAAGTTCTGAATGCTGCTTTGGAATATTTGAAGAAGTAGGTCCATGGAATCTCATGCCATGTTTAAAAGGTGTATTAGATAAATTGATTTGAGGGAACTGGGAAACTATAGTGTTTCGTTTTAAATAGGATTTAGTCATTTGTTTAATTGATCAACATAATCAGGATATATAAATCTGTCATCTTTAGACGAGATGTTCGTGTAAGGATGGCAGATTAGTTATTGTCATAGGTTTAATGGTTTATTTTATTAAAACTTAATAGCACGTATGTTTTATAGTGAAATATGTTAATTTTAACACAGCAATTAACTATTTGATGTTCAGCGGTAAAGTCTAAAGGATCGTTATATAGTAAATCTTAATGAAGTTGATCATAAACATGAAATATTCGAAATTAACCACCGTATTACTTGCATTAGTGCTCTTTTCTGCCTGTAACCAGCATGGGAATGCTGGGGCATCAAAAAGAAGAGAACAGGAAACAGCCCGGACAAGTGACGGGGTCTTCTTGATAGGGGACTTACATAATAAAGTAATAGAACTGTATAAATGGAATGAAACAAAGAGCACTCATGTGGATTTTGAACCGTTGCAACTGAAAGAGACGGATAGTGTTTATGCGGGACTTGATCTGGAAATACATAAAAAGAGAATCAACGAACTGCGGGCAACAAATCTATTCACGGATCAGTTTATTTCCAATTATGATAAAATAGGCTTGATCATCGACGAGAAACTCCGAAACAAATCGTGGGTATGGTATGTGGGTGAACTTCCGCCATTTGGTAACGGAGCAAATCCCTGGTGCAACTGTCAGGATAATCCAGATAATTTCTGGGAAAAGATCATATTAAGAGATGTAAATTTTGCCAACAATCTGGCCACTTTCAACTGGTCGTGGGGAGATGGCTTTAATTACAAAACGAAGGCTCTGTTAGCTAACGGTATCTGGAAAATTGATTATCTGGAAGGTTTTGATCCGAAGGTGTTTCTTCCATCAGAATAAATGGTTTACCTTTGTGAAATTATCTATTGAGATTATGCAGCTTTATCCGTCATTGATGCTTTCCGCTATTGTAAAACACTACCTCATCATCAAGCATGATCATGATGGGTATGCCGATTACCGCTTGTTTTCGGATGGCAATCCGGGTTTGGTCTTTCACTTTAAAGATCCTTTCTTACAGGTGAATGCTTGTGAATCAGGAAGTAAACAGCCGCATAGTTTTCTTTATGGACAGATGACACATTTTAATGATATCAAGTCGGTCGGAAAATTGGATATGTTGATTGTGGTTCTCCATCCACATGGTCTGCATGCGCTGACGAACTTATCGGCTTATGAATTGAACAATACCATTACACCTTTGCGTACTGTTTTTGGTCAGGAGGGAAGTGATATGGAGGAGCAGGTATTGAGTTCTAAAAGCCCTTCTGAAGCGATAAAAGCGATCGAAAAGCTGTTGATATGCCGCGTGAATCGGTTTCAAAAGGAAGATGGTCTTATGCATGGGGCTTTAGATTTGATTTATCAAGCGAACGGAATGATTGCTGTTGCTGACCTGATCCAAAAACTGCCGGTAACGGAACGGCAATTGGAGCGGAAGTTTAAGGAACAGGTCGGAATCGCTCCTAAGAAATTTATAGATGTTATCAAGTTCCAGCATTTTCTCAAATCATTGCAAAAATCTTCTTCAGATATTAACCTTTCTCAGGTTGTGTATGCCTGTGGCTATTATGATCAGGCGCATCTGAATAATTGTTTCAAGCGTCAGGCAGGGGTTACCCCGATGCAATATCGCCATCATGATCATCTTCTTGCGATCAACCTGATGCAGGTGCTGTAAAACGATATTGTCGGTTTTTTCCAATTTATTGCGTGTTTGTCCCGCTAATTTTGAATCATTAATGGTTTTAAAAAATTAGAAATCAATGGAAAACTTAAAAATTGCCAGTGTACAGTTTGAAAATCGAAGTGGAGATAAGGTTTATAATCTTGACCTGATCAAAAAGCTTACTGCTGAAGCGGCAGAACAGGGAGCTGATGTGGTTGCTTTTCATGAATGTTCGATTACCGGTTATACCTTTGCCCGCAACCTTTCCTGTGAGGAAATGCTGGAGCTCGCGGAGCTGATCCCTGATGGTCCATCAGTAAACGCATTAACAGCAATCGCTAAAGAATATAAAATGACCATCTTGGCCGGCCTTTTTGAAAAAGATATTGCCGGTAATCTTTTTAAAGCGTATATCTGTGTTGATGAAACAGGTCTGATCGCGAAACACCGAAAACTGCATCCGTTTATCAATCCGCATCTTTCTCCGGGAACAGCTTATACCGTTTTTGAGATCAAGGGCTGGAAATGTGGGGTCTTAATCTGTTATGATAATAATATTATTGAAAATGTTCGAGCGACGACTTTACTTGGTGCGCAGGTGATCTTTATGCCGCATGTAACCATGTGTACACCTTCAACACGTCCGGGTGCTGGATTTGTAGATGCCAAATTATGGGAAAATAAACAAGAAAATGCTACGTTACTTCGGGAAGAGTTTGACGGGCTGAAAGGCCGCAGCTGGCTGATGAAATGGTTACCTGCACGTGCCTATGACAATGCCATATATGCTGTTTTTTCAAATCCTATCGGTATGGATGACGATCAGTTGAAGAATGGCTGTGCGATGATTATCGATCCTTATGGTGATATTATGGCGGAATGCCGTTCATTGGATAATGAAATCTGCGTAGCGGAACTAACTGCCGATAAGTTGGTGAAAGCGGGCGGATACCGATATATCAAGGCAAGGAAGCCTACACTGTACCGAGATATTTTAGGAAAAGAACATGTGAGTGAGCAAAAGGTGGTGTGGCTGGATAAGTAGCTGGCCTATTCGCAATTAAGAAATTGTCCGTGACACCTATTTTTAAGACTGGCTGATTAAGGGACGGTATCCAGGATGTTTAAAACATGCCTGGGTACCGTTTTTTGCGATTTTGAAATCAAGAGGAGTTGTGTATATTTGAGTACTGGCTATTGCCGCTAATACCAATTTATATTTAAGACTTTAATCTTTCAATACCGCTCATCAAGATAAGAACAGCATGACTTTAATACACCTCCATAAAATCCTGCTAATAGCCGGTGCGCTTACGGGCTTTGGTTTTTTGTTTTATCTCTTTCTTGGAGATGGTGTTGCATTTGAAACGCATGGTATATGGGCTAGTTTTGCCAACCTGTTAGGGGTTGTGATTCTACTGTCTCAGTTTATACTCCACTTTATTGTGCTACTGATCATTTGTGGTACCGGTACAAAGGGCCAAGAATTGACCGTCAAGCAAATGTGGATCATCGGTATCTACTGTTTGATTGCCGTGATTGCGAATATCGTACTTATTCTTAAGCATACGACGGTTTCCCGGTCTGAAATGACGGTTGAGCGGAAATGGCGCAATTCTGAAAAATACGAATGGGAACCGGCAATATCCAATCCTGAAGGCTATCCGGTTCGTGTGGTGGAAGGTCGTTTTTTTATTGAATCGTGGAGCAGAAATAATGCTTTTCCGGATATTGACAATAAATTTTACGATAGTCGCTGGGGGATAGGTACGTCTACTTTTATGAGTTCGGATCAGGGTGCTCTGGTGATGCCGGACAGCTTAAGTCTTTCCTGGTATTCTGTTGTGGAAGATTGTTATTATAAACTTAATGTGGCCCTGGATAAAGAAAAAATAAGTGCCCTGTTTAAGAAGGGGTTTGAAGCGAAGAATCACAATGGCGTATTCCATCGGACTTATGATGAAATTATTGTCGGATTGGCACCGGGAGGAGATGCGGCGTTATGGGTTGGCGGAAATTGGGGAAATGCTGTCGAAGTGAGTTTTTATCAGGCACAAAAAATAGATAGTACGGAGATTGAACTTGGTCAACGTCAGATGATTCAGGAGGAATTGGGAAGACTTCGTGCATCAAAAGAGTGGGTTGAGCAGACACATACAGCGGCTAATCCGCAGGCATACGATAAATGGCGTAAAAAATATCGCACACCCTATGCGTGGCGTCTTCAGTTTGTGAAGGATGCTGATTTGGTTAATCCGGAGGTGGAAGTTGAATTTTTTAATGGTGAGCAGGTGACCATCATCGACAGTCTATTGCCCGAACAGGATTTTCCAAGGCATGCTTTACCTTCTTCTTTGTTTTTAACTTCGACTGGACCTGATGGTAAAACAAAGCGTGATTATGTTGCTTTAGATGAGGAAAATACGTTTAGTGTGTTTGAGAAGCTTAAGATGAGTAAACAGAAAATAACAGTAGTTGTTACCTGTAAAATAAATAAGCAAGGTGAAATAGAAAAGATAACAGCTAAAAATAATTTGGAAGAGCTTCCGTTAAAATTAAAAGCGGACTAAAATTTGATCGTATTAACGGTAATGATTAAAACTAAAAAATGGACGATAAATTAATTGAACAGCTCAATCTATGGCATGAGAAAAGTAAGCACCGTCAAATTATTGAGACGCTTGAACAACTGCCGGCATCGGAATTAACCTATACGTTGAAAAACATGCTGGGACGGGCGTATAATAATATTTCGGATTACGGAAAAGCGCTTGATATTTTACTGTCGGAAAGTACGGCAGGAGCGGAAGATCCCTTGTGGAATTTTAGGGTGGGCTATGCTTACTACTATGGTAAGGAATATGAAAAGGCATTGCCTTATTTTCAAAAAAGTGCCGCGTTAGGGGATAGCACGGCTAAGAATTTTGAGGAATGGTGTGTTCAGGAGCTGAAAAATAAAATGGAGCAACCTCCTACGAATGATGGTGCTGATCTGGATAAAAAATGGTTTGATTTTACCTCACAATTTGTTGATAAGCTCAGCAATAATGAGAACGATTGGAACGCCCTGTCGGAGCACGAAAAGGAATTGGCAGCACTTTGGAAACTTGAAATGGATATGTATAATGGCGGTTTTCTGCAGTTTTTCTGTAATTGGGGAACGGCTTGTTATGGCCATGCGGTAAGGGCATTGATGCGCTTAAAAGCAACGGAGTCATTAGCTATTATACAAAAGCAATATGAAATTATTGAACATCTGGAGGATAATCAAGAAATAGAGAAGTTGTGGGATATTCCGAATTATCTAACGGATGCTGAACAGCATGAAATTTCTGAGGTCCTGGATCTACAGTACTGGGATAATAAAGATCAGATTATTGAAAAGACATTTACAGTTTACGCGGATTTAATGGATAATAATGAAGGAAATACGGAACGTAAATCGACTTTAAATCAGATTGCCTGGTCTTTTTCATCGGAAGCGTACACAGATGCAGCACTATTTAATGAGGAGGTAATGCAATACCAAAAAGATATTTTCGGGTCGGCCGAGCGATGGAATCCGAATGAGATCGTGCTTGACGCCTCAGCGGTGCAGATTCAATATGAAGCCTGGATCATGAAACCATCTGACTTGCTGGAGAATGAACGTCTGATTTCGGAGGATGAGGATATTTTTGATGGGGAGGCCGATGATGAAGGATATCAGGTCGAGATTGTAGCTCAGTTTAAAGCCGATAATGATAAGAATTTTACCGCTTTGGAATTTTTGATGAAAGCACATAATCAACAGGCAAATAAGGAACTTGGCGACCATGTATTTTTCGAGGGTATTGCCGAAGAACCTACAGAAGTGGATGGTGTGCCGACGTATTATATTGCTTGTGGCAGCTAAGTAATCCGATAATTTTCTATATCATAATCGTTATTAGAAATTAAAATCATGAAGCTATGGTGAGAAATATAAACTGGTTGGGACTGTTTGTTTTGTTATCTGGTATAATATTGACGGTGTGGAGTTGCCAGAATAAAGCTGCAGATACGGCACACAATAGGACTGAGGATCAGGACAGCACTTTCGTTATACGTGATTCCCTGGTTATGCAGGCAGATAAAAGAACGGTATTGCCTGATACCATCGTGATTTCTAAAAAACATGATCCCAATGTTGTTGTCTGTGATATGGATGGCGACAGTCGTTTGGATACTGTGCATATCGTTCAAAATACGATAAATCATAAATATGGTCTTAAAGTGTCTTTCGGCAACAAAAAAACTACTTATCTAGGAATGGGACAGGATATTTTAGGTCAGGGATTTGATGATATTGACTGGGTCGGTATTTTTGAAAAAGCGCCGAGAGGAGAGGTCTATTATAATAATGTGAGTGATGAAGGTGAAATTATGACAGAAGATGAGGTCGATGAAAAGGATAAAATTAAATTACCGCATGATGGTGTTTTTATCCATCAGGCAGAAGCCTGTGGTGGTGGGATCATTTACATGAATAACGGTAAATTTGAGTGGATTCAACAGGAGTAGCTTTTGACCAATGTCATGTACATAGATGGAAAATGAATTATTTTTGATGCTCGATCAGTTGAATCTGCAGTTCTCATAATGATCCCTGTGACTGAATCCGTTCGGGATAGGGTAAGAAATAAAAAGGCCAATCTCCTGTATTGAGATTGGCCTTTTTACTTTTTATAAGCTGCGATTAATTAGCAGGATAAACGAAAGGTTTACCATCAATCGTATTATTTTTGATATTGGCATTGATAACGCGCTCAAACAAAATTTCCTTTTTGTTCCAGTGAAATGCCGGATACTCCTTATTTGTCTTAATCGTATTGTTATTGAAAGTAATGCCATCTACAGATTTCGCATATAGAATTGGCTTATCAAAAGTTTCAAAATAGTTGTTTTCGATCTTGATACCGCTATGGAAGTATTTCTGCTGGTTTTTCAAGTCAGGAATCTCAGGATAGATGGAGATCACCGCATTGGTAAACTGGAACATGTTGGTCAAAGCATTGATAAACTTATTGTTTTTGATCGTGATATCACGGCATGTACCTGTTTCGTACCAGCCGTTGCTATCGCCACATAAAAGAATGGCTGTTCCTGAGGTATGATCAAATAGATTATTTTCCACTACGGTCTTTTGAGGAGTACTGAACAGTGCACCCCGTGCTCTGTTGTTTCGTACAGTATTGCCTTTAAACTCTACTTTTGGTGTCCACGTCAGGTTTTCAATACCGATGTCCAATTTGGTTGGATCGATGTAATCATCTAAGGGTTTTGTGAATACAATTTTGAAATCCTGGATCGGATCGCTATCTTTTTTACGGATTACTTCGATGGATTGAATACTGTTTTTATTGTCCCAGAGCTCCATTGTTTTGGATTGGATAAACTGTACTGAATCGGTCGCATAGCCCCAGTCAAAACCATAGGACTGTTCGTGCATGTATTTTGCAAGTACGGTTTTATTGTCCAGTTTTTGTGTGATTTTGAGATAAGTACCATGAATATTGATTGCATCGTCCATCATGTTTTCATATCGTCCATTATTGGATATGATCACACCTTTACAGCCTGAGAAATGGGTTGCATCTGCCTGTGCTGTAAAATAACGGGGATCGTTTTTCCCTCTTAATGAGACATTGAATTTTTCTAAATAAATGTTTTCAGTCAGCTGTGCCAACAGACCCATTCCTTCGGAATAGTGAACCGATATATTTTCTAATCTGGTGTCTTTACCTTTGTGCACGAAAATACCGGGATTAGGTCTATGCCAGCTTCTCATGGCAACGACTGTTCCGGGTATTAATTTTGAATTCTTCCACTTGAAGGCTTTGATGATTCCTTTTGATATTTCTGCTACATGTGCTGTGCCCACTGCGATATCACTGGTATTGTACACGATATGCTTTGTTTTTTCTTCAAAAGCGATACCGGAGGTGGGTTTCATTTCCCAACCTTCACCGGTATTGTAGAAGGTGCTGTCTTTGATGGTATAAGTGACCCAGGGAGCAGTCTGGTACGTGATTGTACCTGCTTGGGTATCGTTTTCTAAGATTTTAACCTGACAGATCTGGGGTTGCTCGAAGTCGATATGCAGATTTTTAAGGCTGAGGTTTTGATTTTCAACCAATGCAAGGGGTAACATACGTCCATGAAAGATCAGGTCTGAGCCTTGTCCGTCTATGGTGATGTTGCTGAGGTTTTCTAAGGTAATACCAACGGTCTTAGGATTGTCCTGATCATGGTTGGAGATGTAATAGGTTCTTTTTTGTGCTCCTTCTTCATGGAAATCGTAACGTCCTTTTTTGAATTTGATTACTATAGGATTACCTTTTCCAGCCTCAGTAACTATTTTCTGAATCGCTTGATTGAGGGTTGCACTGCTGTTTTTCCCCGTATTGGGGTTGATGCCATACTTTGTTAAGTCGTAGACTTTGGGCGTAGAATTTGCCTGTGCCTGAAAGCTGATGAAAGCGATCATAACGACCGACATGTTTTTTCTGAACCAATTTGTCATTTTAATAAATTAGTAAGTTCGGTTTTTAAAAGATTTAAGGTTTTATATTGGGGGCTTTATGTCCGATATATTATGTACAAACATAGTTTAATAGATCAGGATTTCAAAGCGGATATTGGTTTAAAAATGCATTTACGGCCATTGTAATCAGATTAATACGTGTTCTCAAACAAATGCAGCTGATCGACAGACCTGTTTTTATTTCTGTTTTTTTTAAGTAAAACGGTCATGCAAACGTTTGTCATTGCCGATATTTTTTATTCCTTCATCAGGAGCATATGTTTATTTCCTTACTGATTTTGATGATCGGAGAATTTCATTTTTAATAAAATTACCGCCAAATCTATTATTCTGATTTTTACAACTCTGGTTATTGAGATAAGAAGATAAGCATGAATTAATAGCGTGATAGTAGTTGACGTTTGTTTTTAGTTATCGAGTTTAGTATTCATGATTTTGATGGCTTTTGAAATAATGTTTAAATATCTCGATGGTAGGAAAAATAATGTTGTATATTTGGGGTCAAAATAATTATTGGAATGAACAGATACTATAAACTTTTGCCTCTGGCAATTATTTTATTAGCGAGCGCTTGTCAAAAAACAGAAACATTAGAAGAAAATAAAGTCGAGGTTGATTTGTATTCGAAATCTGATAGTGTGTCATTCTATGTCAATGGAAAACACTATACCACAGAAGTAGATAGTGACATTGAAAAGTATGGATATAGGAATGGAGGTGCCAACTTGAGGTTAAGTGATACGAAAGGCAAATGGACATACGGTAGTGCAGGAAAAGATCTATACTGGGTAGGTGCACCCGATTCTATACAATATTCAACAAGTTATACGAATTATTTTCCAGGAGGTTCTATTGAATTTAATTATGTAAAAAACTATAAGGAAATAGAATTGGTGGAAGATAGTAATACGCTAGTGCCTCGAAAAGATAAAATATTCTATAAAGTAGGTAAATATGACTATGCTATGGATTTTAAACGTAGGAATTGGGATGAGGGGGTTGCTATTGAATTATCCTTAAAAGATTTAGGAGGACTAACGTCTTTTAGTACACTAGCTAATCGTTTTGAAACACAACTGAATGCCACTAGTCAAAATGACTCCAAGTTTGAAATACTCAAAGTGGAAGAAATAAAAGGAACTAAGCTCGTTATAATCGAAGGTAAATTTGAAGTAAATTTATTTGATGATCAAGAGCAAAAGGTGGTTCGTGTGACTGATGGTTATTTTAGAAGTAAGGTGTACAGATCTGGTAATAGATCCACTTATTAAGTTTACTGCTTTGGCAAAAGTATTTTGACAAAGCAGTAATCAATAACCACATTTTCTTAAGGCATATTCTTAACAAACATATCATTAGGGGCGATGACAGATCTATTAAAATCTTATCAAAAGATCTTTACACTTTTTGTATCCCTTATCGAAGAGGCGGACAGTTGGGTAAATGAATGAGTTTTTTTTTATTAAAGCCTATGTTTTAAGTTTTTGTTAGGAAATATTTTATATATGTAAGGTACAGACTGTCGTATGATTAGTGTGTAAAATTATACTTTTTGAGGAAAAAAATGTTATCTTTTAGTTTTTAAAATTAAATATGAATAAATATTATATTCTTTTGCCGATTATGGCGCTTTTGTTGACTAGCTCATGTGAAAAAACGGAAGCAGTAGTAACTCCTGAAATCATAGAAGAGGCAAAGCCAGCTATGCTTTTAGATAGTATTTCATTTGTTCTCAATGGAAAACAGTATGGGTTTACTTCTGATGATTATATTGCTTCCGGAAGTGGACATGGTAATCAGGGCGTTAATTTGAGATTGAGTGATACAGCTGCGAATTGGTATCATTCTGCTCCAGATCATCGGTACTGGATCGGTGCACCAGATTCAGTGCAATATTATTCTGTCTCTAATTATAGTTTTGGCGATCGAGATATTACTGCTCGCTTTTATTTTATAAAAAATAATAAAATATCAGAAATGTTGGAATCAGGCGGTATGTATTATCCTCGAAAATCTGCCTTATTTTATCAGGAAAGAGATTACAATTATGCTGTAGATTTTGGACGCAGAGGTAAACAGGAGGGGGTAGCCCTTAAGATGGGAGTAAAAGGAGTTGGTTTTGGCTCAACGTTTAGCAGTAAAACCATGAACCAAGAATCAAAGCTTACAGCAGAAAGTCAGCTTGATTCGAAATTTAAGATCCTAAAAGTGGAAGAAATCAAAGACACAAATTTTGTATGGGTTGAAGGAACTTTTGATGCTAATTTATTTAACGATAATGAGGAGAAGACCTTTCGCGTTACGGGTGGATATTTTAGAATAAGGGCTCTCAAATATGGAAACGGGTTTACTTACGGATTTACATTTTAATAGTTTTTAAAATTAGATAAGTAATTTCAAACAATAAAAAAAAAGCAACTTTTAAAGTTGCTTTTTTTTATTGTTTAACGATCCTTTATTCTTAATAAAGCGGTCTGTGCAAACCTCTAAGTGCGCCTTTGCACTGAAAAGCAATACATTTGGGTTTCTTCCGATTCCCTATGATTATTGATTCACAAGTTTCATGGATCCTTCGTTATAACGTTCTCCCAAGATGGGGTATCGTTGGATCAGGTTATTAATTTCCGTTAAATTTTCGGGTGTTAGCTGAACATCAATTGCACCTACATTTTCTTCCAGGTACTTTCTTTTTTTAGTTCCGGGAATCGGGATAATGTCTTCGCCCTGTGCTAAGACCCATGCTAAAGCAAGTTGTGCGGGTGTACAATTTATATTTTTGGCTAATGCCGCAAATCCGGTCACCAGTTTATTGTTATTGACGATGTTTTCCTCTTGATAGCGTGGTAAAGATTTTCGAAAATCATCGGCTGCAAGGGTATCCATCTGGAGCGTATTGGTTACTAAACCACGAGCCAGAGGTGAATAGGGCACAAGTGAAATCCCAAGTTCACGTGTTGTCTGCAAAATCTCGCTTTCTACATCTCTGGTTAGCAGGGAGTATTCGCTTTGGAGTGCAGAAATGGGATGTACTGCATGTGCTTTTCTTAATGATGCCGGCGAAGCTTCACTCAGTCCAAGGTATCGTATTTTTCCTTCTTTAACGAGATCGGCCATTGCACCGACAGTTTCTTCAATAGGGATATTGGCATCGACACGATGTGCATAATACAGATCGATGGTATCAATTTTAAGTCGCTTGAGACTTTGCTCAACGGCAATTTTCATCCATGCGGGCGAAGCGTCAAAATAAGTTCCGGCGGCATTGCTTGGTCCTGCAATCCCATCTTTAAAGCGAAATCCAAATTTAGTAGCAATAAAGATCTTTTCCCGATTGGGGACTAAAATTTTAGCGATCAGTTCTTCATTTGCTCCATTTGCGTACATGTCGGCGGTATCCCAGAAATTGATGCCCAGGTCAAGGGATTTTTCTAATGTGGCTAAGCTCTCTTTATCGTCCGTAGGTCCATAAGCAAAGCTCATACCCATGCAACCCAATCCTAATGCGGATAGCTGTTCGTCTGTTGTTCCGAGTTTTCTGTATTTCATGATGTTCTCATTTTGTTTATACAAATGTAGCGCACGGTCTCAAAAACTGACTTATAACGATCAAACAGATTGTTATAATAATCAAACAATCTACCGCAGCTGTGTGGGTGCCATGCCGGTGTGTTTTTTAAAGTATAGTGTAAAGTAAGAGGGGTATTCGAAACCTAAACTGTAGGCGATATCGGAAATATTCCAATCGGTATGCTGCAGTAAAGCTTTTGCTTCTTTGATGATGCGTGCGGCGATATGTGCTGTAGTGGTTTTACCCGTTATTTCTTTGACCGACCGGTTAAGATGATTGATGTGCAGGGATAGTGCAGTGGCATAATCTGCTGGGTTCTTCAATTTGAGTACGAGTGCTGGAGAATCTATCGGAAATTGTCTTTCCAGTAGTTCGAGAAATAAGGCTGATATTCTAGAAGTAGCATTCACATACTTATGAAAGTTGGTCGTCGGATTGTTTTTCATTGCCTCATGAATGATCAAGTGCAGATAACTGCGCAATACATCGTATTTATGAGCGTATGTGGAAGACATCTCGGCCTGCATTTTCTGGAAAATAAAGGACAACTCCGCTAATTGGGCTTCGTTTGGGAAGAAAATGGGATTAGATCCGATCTGAAATAAGGGCGTGTCGTGCAACTGACTTGTGCGTTCACTATGTTGAATGAAATCTTCTGTGAAGAGGCAGTACCAACCGGACTGTTGTTCGGATTCAGCTTCCCAAGAATAGGGGACAATGGGGTTCGAAAAAAGCAGTGCTGGACCATCAATCTGGATCCATTTATCGGCATAATAAATCTTTCCTTTACCAATGATCAGGGAAACTTTATAAAAATCACGTCTACTATAGGGGCTTACAACTGCGCAGGTCTCTCGACTGAAAACATTGATATGACCGATGCCTGCATTGTCCAATGGCACATGAGTGGGTGCATGACTTGGCAAGCGGCTGTAAAAATCATTGACACTTTCTGCTTGTTTCATGGTGTAAATATATAAAATTCAAACAAATTAAGTGTCATCCTTTTGTGCGGAAATGAAAGGTTTAAGGAGGTGATGTGATTTACTTGTCCTATGAGAAGTAGAATAGAATTTGATTTGCTTAATTTTATAATAGATATAAAAGATAGTAGCGTATGAATCCAAAAAAGATATGGTCTAATTTGGCAGTGACCGATTTAGACCGGACAACAAAATTTTATACTGCGTTGGGTTTTCAACCGAATGGGCGATCAGCAGATCTGACAAGTTTTCTGTTTGGTGAAGATCATTTTGTAATCCATTTTTTCTTAAAGCATATCCTTCGCGAGGCGATGTTAGGGGCTATGGCAGATACATCCAAATCTAATGAAATCATTTTTACGCTTGCCGCATCAAGTACAGAAGAGGCGGATCGTTGGGCTACTGAGGTGGAAGATGCTGGTGGAACATTGATTTCTAAGCCTGCAGCTTTTGGAAAGGGATATTATGGTTTTGTATTTGCGGACCCTGATGGCCATCGGTTTAATGTTTTTCATATGTAAAAGAACATGAATTTCGATAGCATTTATTTGAAATTATGATTATTGTATCGGACTATAAATAATTTATTTTCTTTACAGTCCGATGCTACTTATTATTTTTAGTCCGTTATTTTCTGCCTACCCACCATTGTTTAAACTGCTTTTGATCGTCTTTTAGCAACACCGCTTCACCGATCATAGGTGTTATCAATGGAATATGCGCTTCTTTATTTAATTCGGTAATCTGAATTAATGGCGTATCCCAAGAGTGATTGGCGATATCAAACTTGGAGTTATGCACCGGAAATAGACGCTTCGTTTTCAGATCTTTTGCTGCTTTTAATACTTCCTCAGGGAGATGGTGGATGTAACGCCAAGTGCTGTCAAATTGCCCATTATCTAGAATAGCTAGATCAATAGGACCAAATTTTTCACCAATAGCCGCATAGTGGGTGTCATAGCCACTGTCTCCGCCGATAAAGATTTTCATCGTTGGCGTCTGTACTACATAGGACATCCAAAGTGTCTTGCTGCTTTGAAGAGACCGACCTGAAAAATGTCTTGCAGGAGTTGTGTATACGGTAAATCCACTGTCGAGTGAAATGCTGTCATGCCAATCTTTTTCAATTATATCTTGAGGATTGTAACCCCAGTATTCCAAATGTGAACCCACACCAAGTCCGCAGATTACTTTCTTGGTTTTTGTTTTTAATTTGATAATGGTTTCATAATCCAGGTGATCATAATGATCGTGGGTAATGAATAAATAGTCAATCTCCGGTAGGTCTTCTACTGTATAAATGTCTGTTCCTTTAAATGATTTATTGGTTCCGGGAACAGGAGAGACACTTCCGCTGAATACGGGATCGACCAACATGCGTTTTCCGTCTATTTGCATAAAATAAGAGGAGTGACCGAACCAGACCAATACGTCTTCCTTGCGGGACAAGTTCTGCAGATCTGTTTTTATGGTCGGTATATTTTCCAATGGACTCTTCCGGTCTATTTTTTTGAAAAAGTAATCATAGAGTACGCTCGCATAGCTTGCATCTTCAACGATTTGAGGGGTATGGCTAAAGTTGACAAATTTACCGTCTTTGTAATTGGGTGATTTCTTAATTAATTCAAGCCGAGCGCCACTTGGTACTTGACCAAATTTGGGCTGTTGCATGTACAGGACGATAATCGCAACGAATACGATGATAAGGATGAGGGTGATGAGCATAGTTTTATAAAATATTTTCATGTAGGGGGTGCTGAATGGTTAGGCTTAATTACATGCTGTTGAAAGAAGCGGTATTGACCGGGCTATATCGATTCATGATTTTTGAAGGAGCCTCGCCAAATGCTTTTTTAAAGGCAAATGAAAAATGGGAAAGGTCTTCGAATCCCAATTCCAAATAAATGTCTGAGGCTGCCTTACCTTTTTCTTTTAAAAGGTAATATGCTTCTTGTAGTCTTTTGTGCAGCAACCAGCGTCCAGGTGTGGTATTGAATGTTTTTTCAAAATCTCTTTTAAAGGTTGCCAGACTTCTACCTGTTAAATAGGCAAATCGTTCTAAATGAACATTAAAATGGTAATTTTTGTTCATAAAGTTTTCTAAGTCTATTTTATGCGGTTCGGTAAAATCAAACAATACATTTTTGAGTTCAGGAATGATCTGTAGGAGGAGTAATATCGCTTCTTTCATTTTAATCTGAACGAGTTTGGGATTGTCAAAACTGTGGGTCTGGTGATACGTCATCAAAGATTGAAAATAGCTATGCAACAGTACATGATCTTCGATATCCAAGACAGGTTGATCATATTGTTTTTGTTCCGCATTAATGCCGTATTCGAGACTGAAATCTTTTAATGTCTGCTGGTCAAGAAAAATAGTCAAAGATCGGAACTCGCCATTTTCAGGCGGTTCCTTTATAAATTTTAACAATTGATTTCTCCTTACCAGACGAAATGCTCCCGCATTGGAAATGTAGGTTTGATTTCCATCATTCAGCACCAGGGAACCAGCTATCTGATAGGTGAAGGTGCATTCTTGGACGAAGTGTTCTCCTTCTCTGCTTTTTGTCGCATAACAC
The DNA here is from genome assembly GCF_025961315.1 of Sphingobacterium kitahiroshimense. Classification (NCBI taxonomy): domain Bacteria; kingdom Pseudomonadati; phylum Bacteroidota; class Sphingobacteriia; order Sphingobacteriales; family Sphingobacteriaceae; genus Sphingobacterium; species Sphingobacterium kitahiroshimense. Next base: position 224,177 of record NZ_JAOQNK010000001.1, read on the forward strand.
GAATAAGCAATGCCCGATGCCTGAATGTTGTCTTTTTTTGTTTCCATCTCTGATGCAAATTTAAGATAAGGATGTTGAATTTTAGCTATTTAGCTTAAAATTGCTTTGGGTTCTAAATATGCGTCTAATCCATAAGTTCCGAACTCTCGGCCGATACCTGACTGCTTGAATCCTCCGAAAGGAGCCTGTGGATCATGTTTAAAGCCATTGATACAGATTCTTCCTGCATCAATCTGTGATGCTATGCGATTGGCACGTGCAAGATCTGGTGAGCTGATATATGCCGCTAGACCGTAAGTGGTGTCATTTGCAATGGAAATAGCGTCTTCGTCATTCTGGTACGGAATGATGGAGAGGACGGGACCGAATATTTCTTCTTGTGCGATACGCATATCATTACGAACGTTTGTAAAGATGGTGGCTTGAACAAAGTTACCTTTTTCCAAACCTGCTGGCTTACCCAGACCTCCTGTTAGTAACGTTGCTCCTTCATCAAGTCCAATCTGAATGAACTGTTGAACTCTTTCATATTGCTTATGGCTTACCATAGGTCCTACATGGGTATCTGGATCTGCAGGATTACCGACTTTTACATGTGCGATGGTGGCTTGTGCTAAAGCATTGGTCTGATCTAGTTTGCTCGCAGGGACTAGCAGTCGGGTAGGAGCAATACAGGCTTGACCACTATTCATATAAGCGCCATAGATAGCCATGGGGATAACGGTTTCTAAATCGGCATCTTCTAAAATAATATTCGGGGATTTACCACCAAGCTCCAAAGTGACACGTTTCATTGTATCTACTGCGCCTTTAGCAATTGTTTTGCCAACCGCAGTTGAACCTGTGAAGGATATTTTGGCAATATCGGGGTGATTGGTTATTGCGGCGCCTACAACATTTCCTAGACCATTTACGATATTGAATAAGCCTTTAGGTAAACCCGCCTCATGGAAACATGTGGCAATAAGCTGTGTCTGTTGGGCACTCATTTCGCTGGGCTTGATGACGACGGTACATCCGGCAGCAATAGCTGTGGCAAGCTTACTGCAGATAAAACCATTGCTGGCGTTCCAGGGGGTGATGATGCCGACAACCCCTAATGACTCCATACGAACCTGTGATTGTCCAACAGTTTTTTCAAAGTCATAGTTTTGAAGTGTTTCGATCATTGTTGGGAATGCCGCGATCGCAATCTGCACACTGGCTTGGCAAAATTGGTAAGTTCCGCCGTATTCTTCGACCATAATAGCAATCAGTTCTTCTTCGCGCTTACTGACAGCATGATGTAGTTTTTCCAGATAAGCAATACGTTCTTCTTTACTTGTTTTAGAGAATGTTTTGAATGCTTCTTTTGCGGCCTGGACCGCAATATGGGTATCCATTTCGTCCCCAAGGGTAACTTCACCCAATTTTTCATTAGTAGTGGGGCTGATGAGATCAAAAGTTTCTGTCCCATGTGGTGTGATAAAGGCACCGTTTACATAAATCTGATTTATCTTTTTCATGTTCTGCTGATTTGTTTATTCAAAGTTAGCGGGATTATAAAGAGGCTGTTTTGCTAAAAAGCTCAATGTTGCTTTGTTGAAAAGCTCATTAATAAATGTATCAAGATGACATAAAGACAACAAATATGGAGCGCTTAATTGTTATGTTTGTTTCGAGATTATTAGATATATAGATATGGTTGATATTTTTAAGATTTTAGCAAATGAACATCGGTTACAGATATTGCAGTGGTTGAAAAATCCGCATGCTAATTTTATCGCCGAAGATATTGAACCGGAGGTAACGGATTATGGTGTTTGTATGAGCGTCATCCAAAAGAAGGCAGGTTTGTCCCAATCAACGATATCATCTTATTTGACATCGATGGTGAATTGTGGTTTGTTGAAATCTGTACGGGAGGGACAGTGGACTTATTATAAGAGAAATGAGGAAAAACTTCAGGAATTGGCTTCTTATATCAAGAATACGCTGTAGTTATTCATTATTTATTTGATGGATGGAGATATAAATATCTTCATTTTTTTTACTCAAGTATATCTATAAATCTAGATATATCGAAATATTTTGTCGATTTTAGGGATCAATTTTTAATGCAGTTACGGTGCTGTAAGGAAATCCGGATCTGAACACAATCTCTAAATAAGCTATTGACCATATTAATGTCTATACATACAACTCATTTTATTTGATAATTCATTTCAGAAGGTAAGAAGCCTTCCTTTTTTTAATTAGGTACATCTATAAATCTAGATATATCGAAATCATATAAGGCTTTTATATTAAATTTTTAGAACATGATAAGAAACTTTGAAAATCACCATGCATTTAACCGTGTATTTGCTCCAGATGTGTTGACTATTGGCTTATTTCTTCCCTTAGAAGTATATAGCGGAAAGCTTCCCCTAGTTGAGGAGCATATGGCATATATAAAACAGATCGATCGCTTAGATTTTGCGTCGATATGGGTTCGTGATATTCCGATGTTTGATCCGAGTTTTGGTGATGCTGGTCAAGTGTATGATGCTTTTAGTTATTTATCTTTTATCGCCGGACAGACAAGCAGGGTTGCATTAGGAACAGGAAGTATTGTTTTACCTTTCTGGCACCCGATTTCTTTAGCAAAGACAGCCGCTTCTTTAGATCAGCTATCCAATAACAGATTATTGCTAGGAGTAGGATCGGGGGATAGATCGATTGAATTTCCTGCATTTGGATTAGATTTTGAGCATCGAGGTGAACGTTTTAGACAGGTTTTACAGGATTTTCGACGCTTAAATAAGGAACATTATCCAAAAATTAAGTCTGAGCTGACCCACATTGACGGATTGGATCTTATCCCTAAACCCGTTCAAGAATATATTCCGAGTTTAATAACCGGTGGCAGTCAACAGCCTCTTTCTTGGATTGCTGAACATGGGGATGGCTGGATTACTTATCCGGGAGCAACAACGTCGAAATTACATGTTAGGCCGTTGAGAGAAAAGATAAAAGCTTGGCGTGACTTAATTCCCGATCAGATTTTTAAGCCTCATATGACCAATGAATGGATTGAACTAACGGAAGATCCCAATTTTCCGCGAACGCCATTGCAGGGTGGATTTGTGCTTAAAACAGGAAGGAATGGTTTATTGGAACTGTTACATGAATGGCAGGAAGCGGGTGTCAATCATGCTGCCTTAGGGATTCAATTCAGTAAGAGACCTATTGTCGATGTTATTGATGAGCTGGGAGCAGAAGTGTTGCCGTATTTTCCTTCCTTAGTGAAGGCAAGTCATATTAATATGATCCCATAGTTTAATTTCAGGAGAATAATTCTATTTTAGCCGATAATGAAGTTATCGTTAAGTTTTCTAATGGAGTTATGCAAAAAGTGACAAGTAGAAAAAAGTTTTATATCGCTTATATGCTGATCTCACTGATCATGTTGGTCGATATTACGGTTATACTGATGTGGCAGATCAGTTTGGTGGGGTATTGGAGTGACCGCTTGGTCTTTTGGATATGGTTACTCACTACGCTTCCATTTCTAATTATTTTCTGGAAAAGTATTTATACGAAAATATACTGTATCGTATTAGTATTGGGGCTATTGTTTAGCATAGCCGCGATGATGTTGCCTTTTTTTGGTATTCTATTTTCAAGTACGGGCATGGAAAGACGATCGTACTATACACCAGATACCGGGAAATATAGAGTACAGCTTATTCAAAGTGTGATGGCCCGTCCGCGGTTACAGATTATTGAAAATAAAGGAATTGTTGAGAAGGTGATTTTGTTTACCGATGCTGATTTCCTGAAAAATGATAATCTTAAGGTGGGATATGAAAGTGTGATCGGCCTGGATGTCGTAAAGGATACGCCAGATAGTCTGGTTTTGGAGTTTCATATGCCTGGTCAGAAAATTGTAAAAGGTTTTAAACTAAGCGACGAAAAGGATTAGTTTTCGTGGCACGTTTTGTCTTGAAAGAACAGTTAATATTAATCCCATAGCAGATCTATCATTGGGTAGGTCTGGTATGGGATTAATTTGTTCTGTCATTTTAGTTTTGTAACTGATCTGCATGAAAAATTTCGCTCTACTGCGGCATGACTTGCGTTTACATCTTTTTGCTGTCTTCGTAAGTAGGACCATACAGTCCAGGCACTTTATTTCCGGTTGCTCTAAGGTAGACAATCAATTCTCCGCGATGATGATAAATATGATTAAAAAGGAATCCTCGTACCACAATGCCTCTTTCCATTGGGCCTAAGAGTATGCGTTCACCTGCTTTCATTGTCCAGTGATCGCGTAGTTTTTCTTCTGTAAGTGTTGATAGAGCGGTTCTGGCTCGTGCTACATTTTTTTCAAAAAGTTCGAGCGTGGCTTTGATATCATCAGGTGCACCGCGCTCAAGATGATCGGTGGCCATATCATATACATCTTCTGTAAATGTGCCTACGTACCAATAATAAATGGTTGCGATATGTTGTGCCAGTTCTCCCATTGTCCAGGAAATATCTGCAGGCTTGTAGTGTATGTCTTTTTCAGGCACTGCCTGCAGTAATTTACGGGTGTTGTTGACCTCTTGTTCGAATTCGGTTGTCAAATATTGAATGATCATGTCTTTGGGTTTAATGTTTTTTTATCGGCTATAAAAACAGATGCATGCATGAATATGTTTGGTGTTTAGGAGGTTTTTCTGGGGTAAATAAAACAAATTTATTTAAGTTTGAAGACGCTATAAATGAAAATTCATGTTAGAAGTATTATTTTCTCATATTGAAAAAAAAGTGACGCTCTCTCGTGGTGACAAAGAGGCGATAGCTTCTTTTTTTACATTCAAAAAAATCAGAAAGAAGCAATATATCTTGGAAGAAGGGGCTGTTTGTACGCATCTTTCATTTGTGAAAAAAGGTCTTATCAAATCGTACCGTTTGGATGAGAAAGGAAATGAGCATATCAGCCTGTTTGGCTGGGAAGGCTGGTGGGTGTCTGATTTTAAAAGTTTTATTAATCAGCAACCGGCAATTCTCTATATAGATGCTATTGAAGATACAGAGTTACTGCTTTTATCGCGGGCAGATTATGAACAATTGATGGAAGAGGTCCCGGTGATGGAGCGGTATTTTAGAATGCTCTATCAAAATAGTTTGGTTACAAAAGATGAACGCCTGATCAGTTCGAACAGCTATACTGCTGAAGAAAAATTTCAGCGTATGCTACAGGCTAGTCCTGAAATTATGCAACGTGTGCCGCAACATCTGGTGGCATCTTATCTGGGATTGGCTCCTGAAACCCTGAGTAGAATCCGTAAGAAAATTGCATCTACAGATTAATTCCATTGATCTGGATCAATGGAATTTCTTGATCTGTATCATCTCTTTCAGTTTTTAATGCGGCGAACTTTGTTGTAGAAATTTAAAGAGATATAACAATGGATAAAATTGCATTAGTAGTTGGCGCAACAGGGATCACGGGAAGTCGTTTGGCTGAGGAGCTTGTTGGTCATGGATGGCAAACTTATGGTCTGGCACGTCATCCCGGTCAAACTGATAACGGCGTAATTCCGGTAAAAGCTGATCTTATGGATGTTGAAAATCTGAAGATCGCACTTGAAAATGTTTACCCAACACATGTGTTTTTTACAACATGGATGCGGAAAGACAATGAGGCAGAAAATATTATTGTAAATCGTGCTCTTGTCCGTAATCTTCTCGATGTTCTGTCTGAAAAGAAAACTGTTGCACATGTGGCTTTGGTAACGGGGTTAAAGCATTATTTAGGTCCTTTTGAGTCATACGTAGCTACGGGTGTGTTTCCTGATACACCTATTCGGGAAGAACAGCCTAGACTAAGTCATCCCAATTTTTACTACGCTCAGGAAGATGCGGTATATGAAGCTTCGGCTAGAGATGGATTTACGTGGAGTATACATAGGCCGCATACGGTTATCGGGCATGCGATCGGTAATTTGATGAATCTTGGGGTGACGCTTGCCGTATATGCCAGTATTTGTAAACAAAAAGGGGCGAAATTGATCTGGCCGGGCTCGGAAGCGCAATGGAACGGAATTTCGGATGTAACGGATACTGGTGTTCTGGCGAAGCAGTTAATCTGGGCTTCGACGACTGAGGAAGCTAAAAATATGGCTTTTAATATTGTGAACGGCGATGTCTTTCGTTGGAGTTGGTTATGGGAGCGCATCGCGTCATATTTCGGCATTGAGGCTGAAGGATTTCATGGAGAGCCGAGGCCTCTTGCCGAACAACTTAAAAATGATGGTCAATTGTGGTCTGATATGGTAAAGGAGTATGGACTGGAACAGCATGAACTTTTTCAATTGGCTTCACCATGGCATACAGATCTTGATCTGGGCAGACCTATCGAAGTGATGGTGGATATGGCCAATAGCCGAAAACTGGGATTTACGGCTTACCAGAATACCGAAGAAGCATTTATCCACTTGTTTGAACGTCTTCGGGCAGAGAATGTGATACCCCAATAATTAGATTGATGTGGTGGTAAGGGATAGTAAAACCGGGCTTCTTTATTTTGTGATAGAGGGCTCGGTTTTACTGGCCTTTAATCATCAATCCCTTTGCCGTCAAGGATCTGCTGATAATATTTTTCAATTCGATTTTGCCGTGTTTTGGATTGTTTCGCCTGATTAAAATAAAATAGATATCCCTTTTGTCGTCCAGGTGCTAGGGAATAGAATGCTGTATTTAATTCTTGATCTTGTGCCAGTGCCTGCTGGAATTCTTCAGGAATAGGGTAGTCGTTCACTTTTTTCATTTCCACTTTTAATCCTGCTTTTTCGATCTCAATGGCTTCCCGTATGTAAGCTTGGATAACTGGTCTTAGCGTGATAATCTCTGCTATATGTTTAAATCTGATCTGTCTGCCTGCCTGTACATTTTCTGTTTGCTGGATCAATATACCTTCAGGATCTTTGAGTAAAGCTCCCTTATGAAACAGGAGCGCGCAATATTCTTTAAATCCATGAATAAGAACGATGTTTTTTCCATCGAGCGTGTAGCATGGATGCATCCATTTGTATTCTTCTTCTAAGGATTTGTTTTCAGTAATGATATCGCGAAGTAAATTGAACTCTTCGGACCATTGTTGTGTTTTTTCAAAGAAATGTTCTACCTGTGTGTTCATAATGGTTGTTTTTTAGGTATAAGACCTGATTTATTGTCTGGAACAGCTAGAAGTAATTCATAGACAAAGAAACGGTCTGTTAATAGATTGAGTTGTCCTAATCTTGTTTCTGTGTATTTAAGATCTCCTGTAACCGGTTGTGCGCCATATTGATGCCTTGTGCAAAAGGCATCTTGAGCAGCTGGTCTCTAAAAGCAACAGATTTAAAAATAATCTGGATAGTAAGTTTACTGCTTGCATCTGTATAGGGTTCAAATGTGAGGTATTCAAGCTGAACAGGGAATGGACTATCTTCCATCTCGAATGTTCTTGTGATTTTTTCGTTTGGTACAAATTCATGGATTGTTCCGTTTGCCCGAAACACAACAGTGCCATCGTGTGATGTTTCAAATGCATAGGCACCATGTTTCTTGTTTTCCAGTTTCAGTACTTTTGTACCCATCCATTGTTCAAAGAGATCGGCATCTTCATATGCCTTAAAAAGCAATTCTAGAGGAAGATCAAATTCGCGTGTGATGATGATTTCTTGTTTGTCATGTTCGGCACTGATTTTTGTTTTCTGTTCCATGATTATTTGGCTATATAGTTTTTCATTACGGCTTCTAATTTATTGAATCTGTCATCCCACATCTGGCGGAACGGTTCGATAAAATCTGCAATTTCTTTCATTTTTTGCGGATTGAGATGGTAATAGATTTCCCGGCCATTTTGCTCAGGTTTTAGGAGTTCACATTCGGTCAAAATCTGCAGGTGCTTAGAAACGGTGGGCCTGGATGTGTCAAAATTGGAAGCAATGGCTCCAGCAGGCATCGCATGTGAGGCAACCAGTAGCAATATTGCTCTTCTTGTCGGATCGGCAAGGGCTTGAAAAACGTCTCTTCTTAAGTTCATTGTTATGGTCTTTTTCGCTTTAACACTTCAATCTATTATGATCTGTCCTGTCATTGCTTGATGTGTTTATGATCATGTTTTATTAACGCTATTTGGAACTGTATTTATCGTTTAATCCTATACCGTTTATAATTTGTTGTCGGTATTTTTCAATTCTTCCAATTCTTGTCTGTGCTACTTTGGGTTGTGAAAAATAAATGATGTATCCTCTTTGCCGCCCCGGTGTCAATGCGTAAAATGCTGTTTTTAACTTAGAGTCTTGTTCGAATAGCTGTAGGAGTTCTTCGGGGATAGGTTCTGGATTTTTTTGAAATGTTACCTTTTGACCACTTTCTTCTATCGCTATGGCCTCGGATATATACGATTTTAAGGTATTTTCTAATCTTTTGATTTCTGCTATATTAGTAAATTTGATGATCCTGTCCGATTGTAAATTACCTTGTTGGGTTAAGATTTTATGATCGTCGGATAATAATACACCTTTAAAAAAACCGATATTGGCGGATTGTTTTAATGCAGCAACGGAAACTATATTTTTTCCTTTGGAGGTATATACGGGTGCACCCCATTTTATTTCTTCCTTTAAACCCGCTTCCAGTACAATTTGGCGGAGCATTTCTAATTCTTCCCTCCAGTTATTGACTTTGCATAATGGTGTACCGCCATATTTGCAACGCATACAGCCATCTATCAAATATTTGTCAACTCCTGGATTCAGTTCTATTTTCATCTGGTCTAGACTTTACGTTCAACTGGTCTGAAATACCACGAAATAATCGTGAGCAGGAGTAACAGCGCAGGACCAAAATAGGTGACTGCTTTATCAGCAACTGCAAGGTGGGTGAAAATTGCGCCCGACATTAGAAAGAAAAATCCTGCATATGCCCATTCTTTTACTACTGGGAGTTTTGGAAGGAGAATGGCAATTACTCCTAGTAGCTTCCAAATACCGATAATGGTGAGAAAATAGGAGGGATAGCCTAGATCTTTCATTTTATTAACTTCTTCATCCATGTGGATGATCTGAACAATTCCAGTTGACACCATTCCTAAACTTAGCCAAATGGTAGAAAACCAATAGATGATTTTATCTCTCTTTTTCATAATGTGTTTTTTTAATCGGTACAATTCGTATGTTGATCTGTTTATACTTGAGCGGTTACTTAATACCTTATTTATCGCATGTTAGTTTTCGATCCATTGTTTGATCTTTACGGTTCGGGTATTAAAAAAGTACAACGCTATACGATTTCTTCAATTATATATCGGTTTTTTATGTTCCAAATCTCCATAGTACTGGTTAGTTTTAAATTATGAAGTCATTTGACTACAAATGTAAGTGTAGTTATTTGACTACGCAAATTTTTTCCAAGAATTTTAGATTATTTTGATCACGTGCGGTTGGATATTGGTGAATTTTTATTAATTAATGGTGTTGATCACGAGGTTGGTAGTTTTTTGAGGTTATGAAATGTTTAATAATTAACGAATAGGGTTTAAAGTTGTTTTCTTTGGTCCGAAAGCTAAAAAGCCCAATCTTTCGATTGGGCTTTGCTGTTTATTCCTGATGATTATTTTTGAACCAACTTTTGGGCTGTTGTTTTTAAATTTAGCTTGCTTGTATATCAATCAATATCTTAACTTCAGTAGGATCGTTAACTAAGGCTTCAAATCCGTTCGTGACGATTTCATCTAAAACAATCTTGCGTGTAACCAATTTCTCTACCGGCATCCTACCGCTATCGATCAGTGCAATGACTTGCGGGAAAATATTGCGATAGGCAATAATTCCTTTAATGGTGATTTCACGAAGTACTTGATCGAGCGCATCAGTTGTAACAGGTTTTCCAAATAGTGCTACTAATACAGCGGTTCCTCCATTTTTTAAACTCGTGATACCCGTTGTATAGGAGGCTTGTACACCTGCGCAATCAAGGAAAACATCTACTCCGAGACCTGTTATGGTCTTAATTTTTTCGGGTATACCTTCATCTTTCGCATTGATAATATGGGTAGCACCTATAGATTTTGCTTTTTCAAGACGTTTGTCAGCGATATCGGTTACGATAACTGTACTAGCTCCGGCTGCCAGGGCCGCCTGAACACATAATAAACCAATTGGACCGGCTCCGGAAACTAGAACAGTCCCGCCGATTTTTAGATTACTTTGCATGACCGCATAAACTGCTACTGCTGCGGGTTCTACCAATGCACCTTTCTCGAAGGACATAGTGTCTGGTATTTTGTGCACCATATAATCCTCTACTACAACGTAAGAAGCAAATCCGCCATTGCTAGATAGGCCAACAAAGCCTAATGGTTCTGACAGGTTGTATTCTCCGTTTGCAATAAAGGGGCTATCAAATTTTTTAAAGATTGGTTCTACGACTACCCGGTCGCCAACTTTTAAATGATGTACACCTTCGCCCACGGTATCAATAATTCCGGAGAATTCATGTCCTAATGTGGTTGTACCCTGGTGTCCATTGAGCGGATAGGGTGCGGCCACCGGGATGAGCTGTGGACCATGGACGTATTCATGTAAGTCGGAGCCGCAGATTCCTGCAAACTGAACTGAAATTTTAACTTGTTTCGCTTTTGGAGCTGGGATCTCCGTTGATTCTACCCTGATATCTTTTGCGGCATACCATCGTGCTGCTTTCATTGTATTATCCATATTGTTATGCTTTTTAATTTCATACTAAGTTACTTAAATACTGCCGGCGTGCCAAGATGTTTGAGGTGATAGATGTCACATAAATTGATGAATGTCATCATTTTCATTTGTTGAATAATAACTTATTAATCTGTGGCATCAGATATGCTCGGTAACATGATGATAATCTAAAAGCGATGATACTTAAAGAAACATTTGTGGGGCTATTGAAAAATTATACGAAAGATGAGCAATTGATCGCTTCCTTATGGAGGGAGGTAGAAGCCTATTATGGTGATACTCTCAGACATTACCATACTTTAGATCATCTTGAAAATCTGCTGCTTGAACTTACGGCTGTAAAAGAGAAAATCAAGAATTGGGAAGCTCTATTGTTTACACTTTATTATCATGATATTATCTACGATGCGTCAAAACAGAATAATGAAGATGAAAGTGCTCATTTTGCCGTAAAACGGATGAAAGAGATTGCTGTTTCCGAAGCAATTATCTTGACATGCACCGAACAGATCCTGGCGACAAAATCGCACTTAATTTCTAACGATCAGGACACAAATTATTTTACTGATGCTGATCTTTCTATTTTGGGACAACCATGGGAGAAATATGCAAAATACTATACAAATATCCGCTTGGAATATCAGATTTATCCAGATGTACAGTACCACTCTGGTCGCAAGAAAGCATTAACTCATTTTCTGTCCATGGACCGGATTTTTAAAACAGATTATTTTTATAACCGTTTTGAAGTACGGGCAAAAGAAAACCTGAAAAGAGAAATGGAATTGCTGCAGGACTAGGTATTGATGATAACGACCAGCATATACGGCGTTGTTCCTCCGTAGTGCCGTGATAAAAGGTTGACTGGCTTTCGTTGAAAGCTGGTTTATTGGTGTTTGTTAGTTATTGATCATATTACCGATTCTAGGGTCTTTATTACGAAGGTCGAGACCTCCTTCGTATACTGATTTCAAATTATGTAAATAGAATGCCCAACCATTAGAGCATCCCAGACGAATGTATTGCTTTGAGTGATCGTCCTGTGGAATATGGTGATGCCGTAATTCTACGATAACATACTCATGAAGTGTACTTAATGTCACATCAACCATACTGGTACCTTCAAATGTAAACTGGAGAAAATCTTTACCATTTGCTTTAAGGATTTCTCCATGCATGGGCGTCGGATCCAGGTACCAATACCAATCGTACTGCATGCCGCTTTCTTCTGGGTTGATCTGTTCAAGCTGATTTCCTGCCGCATCACGAAAAATGACACGTTCCAAAAACCATCTTTCTAAATTCGCCGCAACAGACCAAGCTTCATAAATCTCGGAAAGAGAGGCTTTAATCGCGATACGTTTTGTAAATGATGTCCAATCGAAATTATTCATGGTAATCAATTTAGATTTTGAGTGACGATATGATGTCGATAATAAAGATAAAATAATATATCCGTTTATTTTAACGGATTTTCATTGATTTTATTTCTTTTAGTTTATGGTCGATTTGTTTCTATAACTTATTTCTTATTCGATTGACATAAAAAAAGCGCTATCGGGAGATAGCGCTTTTGTGATATTGTTCGTATGTAGGATAGATCGTTCTTAATTATTCTTCGATCTGTTGTTTCGTTTTACTGAAAATAGTAGCGCCCATACTTGCACTTATAACGCAAGCAACGGAAATCCATTGTAATGGTGTAAGACGTTCTGATAAGAATATCATACCTGATAGGGCGGCAAATGCCGGTTGCAAACTTGTTAAAATACTAAATGTTTTTGCTGGAAGTCTTTTTAAAGCCACTAAATCTAGTGAAAATGGTACTGCGCTAGAAAGTACAGCGACGCCCAGTCCTTTTAAAAACAGCATTGGGGTAAGACTAAAAATACCACCATCCCATAGGGCAAAGGGGATAATAATTAGGGTTGCAAATAGCATTCCCGTGCTTACAGCGTCTTTTCCTGGCATAATGCCGGTCACTTTGCTTCCCATAACAATGTAAACTGCCCAAAATATACCCGCTAGAAATGCGAGAAGAAGTCCGATTAAGTCAATGTTGTTACTTTGCCATGGAACGATAAATAGAATACCAGCACAAGCGATTAATCCCCAAAGGACGTCTAGCCATTTTCGGGATAAAGATAAGGCTAGAAAAAGTGGACCTATAAATTCTACCGTTACAGCCAGCCCTAAGGGGATGCGTTGGATGGCTAAATAAAAAATAAGATTCATTGCGGCAATTCCTATTCCATAAATAGCGCAATATAACCATTGTTGTTTCGTGAATTGAAAGAATTTAGGACGATTTATAATATTTAGCAATACGGTAGACAGGCCAATTCTCAACATACTTGTTCCTGTTGCTCCTATGGCAGGAAAAAGCTGTTTAGCGATAGAGGCACCACCTTGGACACTGACCATAGATAGTAATGCCGCTGATATGGCCTTATTTGATTTTTTCATTAGAATAAATTATTTGTCAGGAAAGTTTTCACTTGTACTTAATGAATTCTTTACGCTTCGTTTGTTTTAATAATGAGCATTGGAATTACTCGTATGATTATGCACTCTTGATATTTATATCTTATTTCTACATAACAGCAGTCAACAGATGACTGCATCAAGTTCATTTTTATTGTAAATGGTATAGCTGATGATCGTATCATTTATAGCATTACAAGTTCCAATGATTGATTGATAGAAGCAGGGAGTGATATTCGAATTTAACCGTTTTATACAAAAGAAAAGCTAATCATAAGATTAGCTTTTCTTTTGTGATCCCGCTGGGATTCGAACCCAGGACCCATACATTAAAAGTGTATTGCTCTACCAGCTGAGCTACGGAATCTTACTCTTATGAAGTTTCCTTCGTTGTTTGGAGTGATGCAAAGCTAGAAAAATCTAGCAAAGGGAACAAATATATTTGCTAATTTTTTTGAAATATGTTGTAACGTATTCTTTTTTAAAATCTTATTTTTTCTATTTTCTGTACTGGAGAGGGGCGGGACAAAATAAAAGGGACACTTTTTATTAAAGCGCCCCTTTTATTTTGTTGTGAATGGTAGTGCTATTCAACTACTACACCCATTTTGCTAAATTTCGCTATACGTTCGTCCACCAAAACATCTTCGTCTTTGGCGATCAAAATCGCTAAATCTTCAACCAATTTTGCTTTTAATAACTCGGCCGCTAATTCAGGGTTTTGATGTGCTCCACCTAATGGTTCTTTAATGATACCATCAATAAGACCATTACCTAACATGTCTTTAGAGGTTAATTTTAGCGCCTCTGCCGCCTTTTCTTTGTGGTCCCAGCTTCTCCATAGGATAGAGGAACAAGATTCAGGAGAGATGACAGAATACCAGGTATGCTCTAGCATGTATACACGATCGCCGATACCGATACCCAATGCACCACCAGAAGCACCTTCACCGATTACTACACAGATAATAGGCACCTTTAGTACCGACATTTCCAGTAAGTTACGTGCAATGGCTTCTCCTTGACCTCTTTCTTCAGCTTCCAAACCTGGGTATGCACCCATTGTATCGATCAATGTAACGACAGGTTTGTTGAATTTTTCTGCCATTTTCATTAAGCGAAGAGCTTTACGGTATCCTTCAGGGTTAGCCATACCAAAGTTGCGGTATTGACGCTCTTTGGTGTTTTTTCCTTTTTGATGCCCGATAACCATAACTGATTGACCTCCGATCGATGCAAATCCACCAATGATGGCTTTATCATCTCTTACAGTACGATCTCCGTGTAATTCAATAAAATCATCACAGATCATGTTAATGTAATCCAATGTTTGGGGTCTCTCCGGATGACGCGACATCTGCACATTCTCCCAACCAGACAAATTACCGTATATCTCTTTTTCAGCGTTCGCTAGTTTTTCTTGTAGCTCTAACACAGTTGCACTCATATCGACTTTCGTCTTTACGGCAACTTGTTCCACTTTTTCTATCTGCAATTGCAAATCTGCAATTGGCTTTTCAAATTCAAATGTAGTTTTCATATAAAGTTGTTATGAAAAAATCAGATGGCTAAATTAGTGCATTTTTTCCGAAATTAAAATTACGTATGACATTTACATTGGAAATCCTTTATTACTTTTGTGATTCATTAAAGTATAGATGGCTTACTTTTTGTTTGATGTTTATTATCAATTTATGCGCATGTCAAAAAAATTACTATTCATAATCGGTTTATCTATTTCTACTGCAACAGCCTTGTCTGCACAAACTTATCCTGAAGTTGTGTTTGAGAACAGTCTCTTGTCAGGTAACTATGCCAAAAGCTTGGTGGAATATTCGGGAGACAGTTGGGTACAGAATGTAAAGAAAAATTTACCGACTACAGATTCTTTATTTTTTACTCCAGGAAATTCACTTTCACTCCGTTATTTGTCATCAAATGCTGGAAATTGGAAGGTTGCTTTACTAAATGATCGCCATAAGATCAATTATCAGGTCCTGGCCAGTGATGTGCTGACAATTAAAATGTATGTGCAAACACCGCATACGAAAGAAAAAACTCTTCCGAAAATTCAATTGCTTCAAAATGGTTCTGAAACTAATATTTTAGAACTTTCCCCATTTATAGATGACTTTGATCATGATACTTGGCTTAATATAGAGATACCCTTGTCAAAATTTGGAAATTTAAAAGCAGGGGAAGCAGTTTCTGAAGTGGTTTTTCATCAAAACGGAACTGATGAGATGACGCATCAGTTGTTTTTAGATCAATTGGAGTTTTTGCCTAAAAATCCTTCTCGTGTCAAATTGTCTTCAGGAGCTATTCTGTCACAGGTCTCCAGTATTGATAAGCAGGTGGAGCTTCAATGGCAACTGCCGTTAACACCAAGTATCCGGTATATAAAAATTTACAGATCAACGGATAACGTTGATTTTAAGCCGATTGCCATACGACCGGTATTTATGCAAAAATGTTATGATCTTGTAGAAGAATATAATAAGAAATACTATTATAAGATCGCATGGGTAGATTTTGATTATCTGGAATCTCCATTCTCTACTGTAAAAGAAATTCAAACCAAACCTGCTAGTGATATAGAGCTTTCGAACTTAATCAAATTGACAAATGTCAATTATTTTATTGAGAACTATGATATCAACAGTGGTCTTTTTCTACCAAATAAATCAAATAAGAAGGCTATAGTTTCTATAGAAGAATCGGGTTATGCAATTCTTTCGTTATTGGTTGGTGCTGAAAACAATGTTATTTCGCGTCAAGCTTTATTGTTGCGTTTGAGTAGGATGATCAAGTTTTTAAACAAGGCTCAGCATCATGAGGGTGTATTTACGGCATTTTATGATGGAAGGGAAGGCGTGCCATTTTATACTGATGGCGTACAGATGTATGATGTTAAAGCGACGACGAAACTTATGGAAGGATTGCTTGTTGCTCGGGAATATTTTTCAAAGGATGTTGCTGATGAACACAATTTTAGAGAGGATGTAACGAAATTATGGAAGCGGGTGAATTGGCAAAAGCTAACATCAAAGTCAAATCCTGATGCACTGATGGATCGGTGGTCAGCTGTAGATAGCACCTATCAGTCTAAAGTTTTAAACGGCCTGAATGATGGTTTAAGTGCTTATTTATTAGCGATGTCTTCTCCGACTTATCCATTGACGGAAGCGAGTTACCTGAATGGATATGCTAAAAAATTACCTCTAGCGGATAGTTTACTTCGTTTATCTCCATCGACAGTTGATCAAGGAGCTGCTTCACATATGAATGGTGGGCTTATCATACCGCAGGTACAACCAGCTACCCCCGTATCCTTTGAAGATAGTTTGATCTTTGAAAAACATATGCTGTATGGTAAAAAAATTGCAATTGGCGATTTAAATAAAAGTTTGATTGAGTTTTATAAACCATTTTTAACCTTAGATCCGAGCGGAAAATACGATGGTTATGTCGATTATGGTGAGCTAGCAAGTAATTATATTTTAGCTTATAAAAGAAGGGATAATGAATTAAACTTGGGATCTAGTTATACAGATATTTGGGGAGTACAGAATCCGAGCGATAGCGTGGGGCATTATTTAGTGAATCCAGCAATCGCAATTTCGGCTGTTGCTTTCGAACAGGAGATCGGTCAAAAATCTTTGCGCAAATTTTATGATCAATATGCTAAGGTGCTGTTTACCCAATATGGTTTTAGATCTTGGATTGATTTGAAAAATAATGATGTTTCCGATGGTTTTAATGCGAAAAATCAGGCGAGTGTTGCTGTTTTAATGGAGAATGCAAAATCTGGATTGATCTGGAAATTGTATAACCAGATACCGGAGATTAATGCAACTATTAAAAAGATCTATCATAAGAAATAAGCGAAACTGCTGAACGAATTAAAGGGATACAAGATCTTGTAGCGTTATGTCTAAGATCTGTATCCCTTTCTGTTTTTCTTGAGTTCACTTTTTTTTATATCTTTACAGTTAGTTTTTGCTTATCATAAATAATCTAAACATTCGATGATTAAAAAAATAAATAGTATTGCTGTTGCTTTGCTTTGTTCAATTTCTTTGTTTTCATGTAAACAACAAGCTGTAATTGTTAATCCAGGTGCTGTTGTTAGTATTGATGGTACTGATGATGGATTGAAAAACGTTAAACGTGATTTTGAAGATGCTACTCGTACAGATGAAGGAATTAAATTTACGATTTCATCAGATTTGCTATTTCCGACAAACTCTTCTTATTTAACAGAAAAAGCTAAAGGGGAATTGAGTAAATTGGCAACACTTTTAAAAGAAAATAAAAGTAAGATCCGTGTTGATGGGCATACAGATGCGACAGGTACTGTGGAGTATAACCAATGGTTAGCTGAAAAGAGAGCTAACTCGGTTAAAAAGTTTTTGGTAGATGCTGGAATTGCAGAGTCTAGAATCGCGGCAAAGGGTATTGGTCAGACTAAACCTGTAGCAGATAATAAAACTCCAGAAGGTCGTCAAAAGAATAGACGAGTTGAGGTTATTATTTTGGACGCAAAATAATTCTTAATTATAACAGGATATAAAGGGCTTTCATTGGAAAGCCTTTTTTGTGATATTAGTTTTTACTTTCGTTCCAATAGTGGGAGTCTGGATATATCCGCTTTCCAAATACTGCTGTCCCTATGCGTACAATTGTTGCTCCTTCGGCAATAGCAATTTCATAATCGCCACTCATACCCATGGACAATTCTGTCATTTCGACGCCAGGGATTTCAGCTTTGATAATGTCTTGCTGGAGGTTTTTCAATAATCGGAAACAGGCACGAATTTTATCTTCTTCTGCGCTGAATAGACCAATGGTCATGAGCCCTTTAATTTTTACATTTTCTAATATGGCTATCTGTCGTATCAGATCAATGGCTTTATCAGGTGATATGCCAAATTTACTTTCTTCCATGGAAGTATTCACCTGGATTAAAATGTCTATCGTTCGATTTTCAAGTTGTAATCTTTGATTTATTTTTTTGGCTAGATCAAACCGGTCTATAGATTGCACACAAGTGACATCATGCTGGAGTATGTATTTGATTTTATTGGTTTGTAAATGGCCTATAAAATGATTGGTATGCGGGATATTTTTTAAATCGTCATATTTGTCCCTTAATTCTTGAACTTTATTTTCTGCAATTAATGTATATCCTGCGAGTAAAGCCGTTTTTATACGATTTGCCGGAACTGTTTTAGTCGCTAACAATAGTTTGACTTCTTTGGGGTCACGATTGTATAGTAGGCAACATGCTTTGATTTTAACTTCAATTACTTTCAGATTCTCTAAGATTGTGTTAGTCATATCATCGTGATTTATTGTTTTTCCAATTTTGCTATCAGACTTGCTTTAACTTGTGTGAAAGCATGATCGCGAGCTTCTGCGTAGGATATCTCGTATTTTCTTTGAAACAGTTTAATATCTGCAGGGAATTTTTCGATAAGCGTATCATAATACTTGTCTAATTCTAACTGTGATGGTAAATCATAGCTGATCTGTAATTGAAATCGGCGTAGCAATGCTTTGTCTATAATAGATACATGGTTCGTTGCAGCGATCAGTAATACGGTCTGTGGTAAATAATCGATGAGTTGAATCAGTGTATTTACCAGACGTCTCATCTCCCCAACATCTTTGTCGTCATTACCTCTTGCTTTTGCAATTTGATCAAACTCATCTAGGAATAGGACAGCCTTTTCGCGGGCCGCTTTATCAAATATTTGCTTTATGTTTTGTGATGTTTCGCCAATGCGGGAACAGACGATTGTACTGAGGTTTAGTGTTAAAATAGGTTTTCCCAGTGTTTGCGCGATTGCTTTGGCTGTTGTTGTTTTACCACATCCGGAACTTCCATGCAAGAGGATTTTATTGTTTACAGGTAGTCCGTATTGAAGGAGCTCTTCGCTGTAGGTATATTCTTTTATTAACTGCTGTATGGAAGCATTGTTCTCTTTATTAAGAAAAATATTAGCCAGTTCAGTCTGCTCGTTCTTAGTAATAATCAGATCGGAAATATTCATGGTGGCAATTTATTAATTTTTGAATAAAGCTTGAGTTTAATTTTTGAAGAATGACGAACGTTTTACGTTCGCCATTCTAGTATACTTATTTCCACCAATGATAATAATTGTGTAATCCATCATATTCAAATCCGCATTTCGGATATAACTTATTGCCGACTACGTTTGTTTTTTCTGTTTCCAGCATTAGTCCACAAGCATTTGTTTCTTCGCACCATAATTTACTGCGATCAATAAGCGCGATCGACAGACCTTGGCCGCGATAGTCCGGGTGTACATACAAGTCACTTAATAACCATTGTTTAGCTAGTTTGGTATAATGGAAAAGTTTATAAAGCTGTACAAATCCTACTGCTTGATTATCCACATAGATTAAGAAGATCGTCGATTCGCTATTTACAAATCTTTCTTTAAGAAAAGCTTTTCCTTTTTCAAGATCTGGTTGCTGACGATAAAAAACACGGTATAAATCAAATAATACTGCTGTTTCGTCAAGGTTTGCTAATGTTGCTTGTCTAATTTCTGATTTCATATTTTCTTTTTTTAATTGTTATGACAAAATTACTCTTAAATAGGACTACCTTTGTGCTCCAGTTTTAAGTAATTAAGTAGTCCAGTATGCTTCCTTTTGAACATATTATAACCATTGATAAATCGAGTAATATTGCCCTATACAGGCAGATTTCGATTTCAATCATTAATGCGATCAGCGATGGGGTTTTAAAACCTGGGGCACATCTACCCAGCAGTCGTGAATTGGCAAAAAATCTTGCTGTTCACCGTAAAACAGTGATCGCTGCTTACGAAGAGCTCCAGTCCCAGGACTGGATTATTGTGGAACCGCGTAAATATGTTGCTGTTTCAAACTTTATCCCAATTTTGAAGGCCCAAAAATGGAATAGGCCATTCGTGCGTACGGGGTACGGAAAAGATCTTCCCATTTCGTATAAAAAATCTCAGCCAGAAGTGTCGGTTGAAATCGCGGAAAGATTTGATAAGGTGCTTATTGATGACGGATATCCTGATATACGATTGTCACCAATTGATGATTTATTGAAGACTTATCGGACTTTTACAAACCGAAAAACAATTTCGAAGATTGCAAATATTGGTACGGGGCAAGGTGTGCGCAAGCTTCGCGAGCAATTGGCGAATCATCTGATCGAATCTAGAGGTCTCACTATGGGGGTGGAACATGTGCTGATTACTCATGGAGCGCAAATGAGTATATATTTGGCGGCACAACTTTTACTGGATAATAGTTCGCATGTGCTTGTTGGTGAACCCAACTATCCATTGGCAAATCAGGTTTTTAAAGATACCGGTGCATCAGTTATTTCTGTATCGGTTGATGAGGATGGTATTGATACGGATGCCGTGGAAGCTTGGTGTAAGTTGAAAAAAATCAGCTTGATATATGTTATACCACATCATCATTATCCCACCACAGTTACGCTTTCGGTAGAGCGTAGAATGAAATTATTAGCATTAGCTGAACAGTATGGATTTGTGATTATTGAAGATGATTATGACTATGATTATCATTATACCTCATCTCCTTATTTACCATTGGCTAGTAGTAATCATCAGGGGCATGTTATCTATATCGGTTCTTTTTCCAAAATCTTAGATCCTTCGATCCGTATTGGTTTTATGGTTGCTCCAGAAAAATTCATTGCGCAGTGTACTGCCTATAGAAAGATCATTGATGTGGGAGGAGATGGTTATATGCAACATGCTTTAGCCGAGTTGATTAAAGAGGGGGAGTTGAACAGATACTTAAAAAAAGCACGACGTTGCTATAAAATACGAAGGGATTATTTGGATCAGCTTTTACGGGATCGATTAGGTAATTATATTTATTTCTCCTTGCCTGCTGGTGGAATGGCCATTTGGGTTCGGTTAAAGCCTCCTTTTTTGGTGAATGATTTACTTTTGAACTGTTCGCTTGAAATTGTTCGTATCGATGAAACTCAAAATGCATTTCGATTTGGCTTTGCATCCTTGTCTGAAAATGAATTAGATCAGGCTGTTAGTGAATTAGTAAAAGCTTTTAAAAAGATGGCTTAAGTTCATTGCTTTTTTTGCACAACGCAGTTTTTGTTTGAACAGGATAAGGGCAGGCGAAAAGATGAAAAATGAGCTTATTTTTTTTAGTAAAATGACTTGTTTTTCAGCTTTAGTGAGGAATAAATTTGTAAATTAGTAAACTTTTAAACAGGTCTGTTTTAATCTGTTTGAAAGTCTTTTAGTTGTTGATATTTAGCTGTTTAGGAAAGAATAAAGAATTAAGGTATGTACATTATATTTGATACGGAAACAACAGGATTACCCAAACGTTGGGATGCGCCGATTACAGATACTGATAATTGGCCCAGATGTATTCAAATAGCTTGGCAGTTACATGATGAAATGGGTAATCTGCTTGAGCATGAGGATTATCTGATCAAACCGGATGGTTACAATATTCCTTATGACTCCGAGAAAATTCATGGTATTTCCACCGAGTTAGCGACAGAACAGGGTGTTCCCATTCAAGATGTTCTGGTTAAGTTTAATGAAGCATTAGCTAAAGCCAAATTTATTGTAGGTCAAAATATTGGTTTTGATTTGAATATTATGGGTAGCGAGTTCTATCGTTATGATGTTCAATCTCCTATGGGTGAAATGCCTATCTTGGATACCTGTACTGAGGTTACAGCTGCTTTACTGCAATTGCCTGGTGGACGTGGAGGTCGTTTTAAATTACCAAATTTAACTGAACTTCATTCGTATCTATTTGGAGTTCCCTTTGCTGAAGCACATAATGCAACTGCCGATGTGGAAGCAACTACACGTTGTTTTTTTGAATTAGTTAGAAGGGAAGTTTTTACTGTTGATCAGTTACAGACTGATACAGGGTATTTTGTAGATTTTAAACAGCAGAACCCATCAGTAATTCCAACTGTTGGTTTAAAGCACGTGAATCTGAAGGCGGCTTCGGATGAAATTAGAAAGCGCAGTCAGCCAAGTGGTGGTCAAGAAGTTGTGATTGATCATGATGTGCTGAATGATTTTGAAAATGCCGATTTTGCACATCTACATAATCATTCTCAGTTTTCGGTCCTGCAATCAACAATTTCTATAGCTAATTTGGTGGATACTGCTGCGAAGTATCGCATGCCAGCTGTTGCATTGACCGATCA
Organism: Sphingobacterium kitahiroshimense; assembly: GCF_025961315.1. Classification (NCBI taxonomy): domain Bacteria; kingdom Pseudomonadati; phylum Bacteroidota; class Sphingobacteriia; order Sphingobacteriales; family Sphingobacteriaceae; genus Sphingobacterium; species Sphingobacterium kitahiroshimense. The sequence goes on from NZ_JAOQNK010000001.1 coordinate 246,620, forward strand.
TGGTAATATGATGGGTGCTTTTCATTTTGTTTCTAAAGTAGGCGATCATAATAAAGCGGCGAAAGCAAAAAATGAAGAATTAGAAGCTGCTGGAGAAAGTCCTACGGAGAAAATAATCAAACCTATTGTGGGTTGTGAGTTTTTCGTATGTGATGATCATTTTGATAAGAAAAGAAAAGATAATGGTTATCAGATTGTCTTTTTAGCGAAAAATAAAAAAGGTTATCATAACCTGGCTAAAATGGCCTCAGTAGCCTATACGGAAGGGTTTTATTATGTACCTCGTATTGACAGAAAGGTTGTTGAGCAATATAAAGAGGATTTAATTGTCCTGTCTGGAAATCTTCAAGGAGAGGTGCCCAATAAAGTGCTTAATATCGGTGAAAATCAGGCTGAAGAAGCTTTGATCTGGTGGAAAGATCAGTTTGGGGATGATTTTTATATTGAAATGATGCGCCATGGTCAGGAGGATGAAGACCGCGTAAATACGACGCTAGTCAGTTTGGCTCGTAAACATGATGTAAAGCTGATTGCGACGAATAATACCTATTATATCAATAAGCCTGATGCTCACGCCCATGATATTTTGTTGTGTGTGAAGGATGGTGAAAAGTTGAGCACACCGAAAGGACGGGGGCGAGGTTTTAGGTTTGGATTACCTAATCAGGAATATTACTTCAAACCTGCTTCAGAAATGAAGAAGCTATTTAAGGATATACCAGATGCGATTATCAATATTCAAGAGATCGTCGATAAAATTGAAATCTTTACTTTATACCGTGACGTTCTTTTACCGGCTTTTGATATCCCTGAGGAATTTCAGGTTGCAGAAGATCAGGAAGATCATGGTAAGAGGGGGGAAAATAAGTATTTAAGACATCTAACTATAGAAGGAGCTAAGCGTCGTTACAAGCAGGGTGTAACGGACGATATCATGGAGCGCCTGGACTTTGAGTTAACTACCATTGAGAAGACCGGTTATCCTGGATATTTTTTGATTGTACAGGATTTTATTGCTGAAGCTCGTAAAATGGGCGTTTCTGTTGGTCCAGGTCGTGGTTCTGCCGCTGGATCTGCTGTAGCATACTGTTTAGGGATTACAAATTTGGATCCGATACAATACGATTTGCTATTTGAGCGTTTCTTAAATCCCGATCGTGTATCGATGCCCGATATTGATATTGACTTTGACGATGAGGGTCGTGGTCGCGTGATGCAGTATGTAATTGATAAATATGGAGCTTCGCAAGTAGCCCAGATTATTACATATGGTACCATGGCTGCCAAATCGTCTATTAAAGATACGGCTCGTGTACTGGATCTGCCTTTGCAGGAAGCCAATGAAATTGCAAAACTGATTCCAAATTTGAAGCTGGCAAAGATCTTCAATATGGATGAAAAAGCGTTGAAAGAGACTTTGCGCGCAGATGAACTGGAAGCTGTTAATCGTCTGATCGCCATATCGGAAGGTGCGGGTCTTGAAGCGGAAACGATTAAGCAGGCCCGCGTATTGGAAGGTTCCATGCGTAATACAGGTATCCATGCTTGTGGGGTAATTATTACTCCTGACGATATCACTAATTTTGTTCCTGTATCATTAGCAAAAGATTCAGATCTGTATGTGACACAGTTTGATAACTCTGTTGTTGAATCTGCAGGTTTGTTGAAAATGGACTTTTTAGGGTTAAAAACATTGACCTTAATAAAGGATACGGTCGCTAACGTGAAGTTGAGTAATGGCCTGGAATTAGATCCCGATGAATTTCCTATTGATGATCAATTGACTTACGAGTTATTCCAAAGAGGGGAAACGGTTGGGGTATTCCAATATGAATCTCCGGGTATGCAGAAGCATATGAAAGATCTGAAACCAACGGTTTTTGCGGATTTAATTGCTATGAATGCCCTTTATAGACCTGGACCAATGGAGTATATCCCCAGTTTTATCAAGCGTAAGCACGGGACAGAGCCTATTATTTATGATCTAGATGCTTGTGAGGAGTATTTGCAGGAAACATATGGTATTACTGTATATCAAGAGCAGGTAATGCTTCTTTCGCAGAAATTGGCAGGGTTCTCCAAAGGTGATGCCGATGTGTTGCGTAAAGCTATGGGTAAGAAGCAAAAAGCGGTTTTGGATAAGATGAAACCTAAGTTTGTTGCTCAGGCTGCTGAAAAGGGACATAACCCGAAAGTATTAGAAAAAATTTGGACAGATTGGGAGGCTTTTGCAAGTTATGCCTTTAATAAATCGCACTCGACCTGTTATGCTTGGATTGCTTATCAAACTGCTTATCTGAAAGCGCATTTTCCAGCGGAATACATGGCAGCTGTACTTTCAAATAACATGAATGATATCAAACAGGTCACTTTCTTTATGGAGGAGTGTAAGCGCATGGGACTTGAAGTATTGGCTCCAGATGTGAATGAGTCACATTATAAATTTACTGTGAATGATCGTGGTGCGATCCGATTTGGAATGGGAGCTGTTAAAGGTGTGGGAGCAGGAGCGGTTGATACGATTGTACAGACACGTGCAAAGGGACCCTATAAATCGGTTTTTGATTTGGCAAAACGGATTGATCTGCGTGCCGCTAATAAAAAAGCTTTTGAAAGTTTAGCTTATGCAGGTGGATTTGATGGTTTTCAAAATATGCATCGTGCTCAATATTTTCACAGTGAAGATAATTCGACTGGTTTAGAAAAAGCGATTAAGTTTGCACAGCGATTCAAGGAAAATGAAAATTCGGCTCAGGTAAGTTTATTTGGCGGAGATGGCGCAGCTGAGCTTCCAGAACCTGTATTGGCTTCTTGCCCACAATGGGGTTTGATCGAAAAATTAAAGTACGAGAAAGAGGTAATCGGTATTTATCTGACTAGTCATCCCTTGGATAACTATAAGTTTGAGATTAAGCATTTCTGTCAAAACAAAGTGAGTGATCTGCAGTTAATCAATAAGGTTAAGGCTTCTGAAGTTGAAGAAGATGTTTTGTTGGATTTTAATCGGATAAAAAATAAGGAGGTTGTTATCGGTGGTATTATTGCTCTTGCCAACCATCGTATTGCAAAATCGGGTAAGCCTTTTGGTTCTTTCATTATTGAGGATTATTCAGATTCTTATGAAATAATGGTTTTTGGTGAAGATTATGTGAAGTTCAAGGGGTATCTCGAAGAAGGCTATTTTGTGCAGCTCCGAGGTTTGGTGCAGGAAAGGTTTAAACAAGTTGGGAACTGGGGTTTTGAGATCAAGGGTATTCAGCTATTGTCGGATTTGAGAGAGAAAATGGCTAAAATTTTCACCATTAATATTGCATTGCCAGCATTAAATGATCTATTTTTGGAGGAGATGAAGCAAGTGTTGGATTCAAATGAGATCGAAGGGGTGGTTCCGAATTGTCAACTGCGTTTCAAAATTTGGGATCCGCAGGATGAAATTTCTATTGAGATGCCTGCGAAATTAAAGCGTATCAACTTGACAAATGAGTTCTTAGAGGCTATAGAGCAGTTTGAAGGTGTAAATTACCGATTGAATTAAATGGTGTCAATTTAATATTACACTTATATTACGGACATCTTTATTATATTTGTTCTTATAAATGAGTAAATAATAATTATCAAATAACTTCGGTTAAAAAAATAAAAATATGGCTTTAGAAATTACAGATAGCAACTTTGAAGAAGTTGTGTTGAAATCAGACAAACCAGTTTTAATTGACTTTTGGGCAGAGTGGTGTGGTCCATGTCGTATGGTAGGTCCAATTGTAGAAGAGTTGGCTAAGGATTATGCTGATACAGCGGTAATCGGAAAAGTAAATGTAGATGAAAACCCAGAAATTTCAGTTCGTTTTGGAATTCGTAATATTCCTGCGTTATTATTCTTCAAAAATGGTGAGATTGTCGATAAACAAATCGGTGCTGTGCCAAAATCAGTGCTAAGTGAGAAACTGGATAAGCAAATTGGTGCTTAAGCAAGTATTATTAAGATAATATCAAGTAGACAAATGTAGTTTTTTGTTATATAAGTCTTGTTAAAGGGGGTAGAATTAAGTTTCTACCCCCTTTTTCTGTTTTATATTTAGTAAAATGCATTATATATTTGTTGTTGTTTGTGTTTTTGTAGAATTTTGATGTTTTATTTTAAAATATTTGAAATAAATATTGTTTTTACTGTAATTTTTGCCTTAATTTGGATATTGATTAACAAAACAATTAAAAATGATTAAAAAAACAGCGATTCCTTTCTATTTTATGGTAATAATAGTTTTAATGGCACTATTTTTTCCTTCTTTACCTAAAAATGATGGAAATTATGAATATAATGGAGCTGATGTAGCATGGATGTTGACTTCAACGGCATTAGTGCTAATTATGACACCGGGTTTAGCATATTTTTATGGTGGAATGGTTAGAAAGAAGAATGTTATTTCAACGATGCTTCAAAGTTTCATCTGTATGGCTGTTGTTAGTGTTATTTGGGTTGTTTTTGGTTTTAGTTTAGTATTTGGAGATAGTATCGGAGGTTTCATCGGTAATCCGATGACGTATTTTATGTTTGATCATGTAATTGATGGTAAACCTTGGGTGGGTGCTCCAACGATTCCATTTGCACTGTTTGCTATGTTTCAATTGAAATTTGCGATCATTACACCGGCGCTTATTACGGGGGCTTTTGCAGAGCGTATCCGTTTTACATCTTATATTTTGTTCATCTGTTTATTTTTCGTCTTCATATATGCTCCTTTGGCACATGCTACCTGGCATCCTGATGGCTTATTGTTTAAGCTGGGTGTTTTGGATTTTGCCGGAGGAACTGTCGTACATATGTCAGCGGGCTTAACAGCACTGGCTTCAGCGATTTACTTAAAACAGGGTAGAGAGCCTGGTCATCATACACCTGCACGTGTAACCTATGTATTGCTCGGTACCGGTATGCTGTGGTTTGGCTGGTTTGGTTTTAATGCCGGTTCTGCCTTTTCTGCTTCTAGCCTTGCTTCGACGGCACTATCAACAACAATGACGGCTTCGGCAGCAGCTGCACTTACCTGGATTTTCTTTGATGCTATCCGTGGTACTAAACCATCTGCAATGGGAACCTGTATTGGTCTAGTAGTGGGTCTGGTTGCGATTACGCCGGCCGCCGGGTTTGTAACTGTTCCGCATTCATTAGTAATTGGTGCTGTAGCGGCAATTGTAAGTCGCCTTGTGGTCGATTGGCGTACCCGTTCAAAGGTCGATGATACGTTAGATGTTTTTCCTTGTCATGGTGTTGGAGGTATTGTAGGGATGATTTTGACAGGCGTATTTGCTCATAAAAAAATTAATGGTGCTGTTGAGCATAATGGTTTATTTTTTGGTGAAATAACCCTATTTAAGGCGCATATAATTGGTTTGTTTGCGTCCGCTGCTTTTATTTTAATTGTTGCTTTCTTATTGTTGAAAATAACAGATCTGATTTCACCCCTTCGTGCATCTGAAGAGGAGGAGTTATTAGGTATGGATATTTCACAACATGCAGAGAAATTATAAAGATTCCTTTCAATTCCCTTTCAATTAGAAACGCACACCATCGCTCGATGGGTGCGTTTTCTTTTTAAATGGGCATTTTGTAACAAGGCTTCGCTTTTAGAACGATATGCTATTTGATTTTTTTGTATTGGTCCAGAAAGGGTCTGTAGCCAGTACAAATTTTTTGGTTAATGTATAAGGCCGGAAATAATATTTATTGTTAATGCAACAACAAATGTATTTAAAGCGAAAGCGAGTAATCCATGAAACAGAACCACTCTTCTAATTTTTCGTGACGAAACTTCAATATCAGAAACTTGAAATGTACAACCGAGCACAAATGAAAAGTATGCAAAGTCCATATAATCAGGTTTTTCATTTCCTGGGAAATCCAATCCTTTACCAGTGGCACCGTCTGCATAGTACAGATGTGCGTAATGGAAGACATAGGTCGTATGTACCAAAAACCAAGAGCTCATCATACTTAATACACAGATGCTGATGCTTGCGCCCTTGGGCATATCGGTCGTACTATCTGTGATAATAATGAGAAGTACAGCGAACAAACAGGCAAAACTTGCCATTAAAATAAAAATGGATACAAATAGACGGCTTCCGTCTTCGGATGCCGCTTTTCTAACAATTCGGTTTACGGGCATCTGGTAAAAGATAAACCACGACACAGCGCTGTAACTCAAACTAAAGGTAATCCAAAAAAGTATAGCACTCATTAAGAGGTTTATATTTAGACAATAGCAAATAACAGCTGTTAGGATGCTAAAGGAAAATGAAAATATACATTTTTGAACCGGATTGAAATCCTGTATGATCGCCTTTATTTTCATCTTTAACAATCAAATTGCACATCTTGCTTATAGCTGCTTTTCTCCATATCGTTATCTCTTATTTGAGACGAAAGGATAAGCATAATACTGTTTTCTTCGTAATTGGTAGGGGTAGAAATAATAAAATCAAGTTTTCCATCACGATCAATATCTCCTACAAATAATGTTTTGATAAAAGTGTCATTAAATTGGTCAGCTTTGAACATATTTATCTCTGAGTTTCCGTTGAATGAACATGTTAATTTATAATTCTTAACATCGTGAAAGACTTCTTCATGGTTTTGCTCATTTGTTTGAATATTGGTTCCTACAATGTCACCATATCCTTTTAACAAGTATTTTTGGTTGTTAAAATTATACTGAACAGTTTCTTTAGGCCATATTTCAGCTTTGGTAATCTTTAGATTTTCAATTTTTCCTGCTTTTAAAAAAGGGAAATTGAGAAATAGGATGGAATTTCTTTTTGAAATTACTCCTTTCGTGGGTACTCCCGCACACTCACTGAATCCATCTTCTATTTTATAATCGACCTTTGCAAGGTAATATTCTCCTTTTTCCTCATAAAGATCTAGCCATCCATCATTTAAAATTTTGCTCGGATCTTCTGAATCGTCATAAATCCGATAGGTATCTATCATGAAAATGGATGCTTCTTTATTGGTAGAGGTTTTGATGCTAGGCCTGCTCACTGCACTTGTGTCGCTTGTTATTTCACTAGCGGCAGTGTCATTAGGAATTGTCTTATTAACCGGACTCTGATTTTGACAGGACTGAAAAATAAGTGTTATAAATAGTGCTGTAAGGCTTAAATATTTCATCGTGCATTATAATTTGAATAATTAAATATAGAAATTTTAATGCACGATGTAAATAAACTTTCTTAATCTGTTAATGCTTCTTTCAATATGCGGAACGAGTCAAGACATTTTTGATCATCATAAATATAAGATATGGCCATAAGTTCATCGATTTGTAGTTTTTCGATGAACGGTTCCAATTCCTTTCTGATGGTCTCTTTGTCTCCTATAAAGCTGCAGGAAAGCATATTGTCTGCGGCTTGCTCAATACTTGGAATCCCTTTGTAAATAACCTCAAATGTTGGAGGTGACAATGGTGCTCTTGTATTGGTTAGAATCCCCGCAAATAAATTTTTTACACTTGTTGACTGTAATTCGGCTTCTTCTACTGTTTTCGCGGCAATTACATTGACACAAACAATAAAATATGGTGCTGAAAGACTAGCTGACGGTTTGAAGTTCTGGTGGTAGATGGCACTTGCTTGAGCCAGTTGTGCCGGTGCAAAATGTGCGGCAAATGCATAGGGTAGTCCAAGGCTGGCGGCTAAATCGGCACTGTCTGTACTGGATCCTAAAATATATAAAGGAACGTTTAGACCTTCGGCCGGAAAAGCTCTTACTTTGGAGTCAACATTACTGTCACTAAAATATTGTTGCAGTGCCGCAACATCCTGTGGAAATTGGTATGCTGTATTAAAATTATTGCGACGTAATGCCATTGCTGTTTCTTGGTCCGTTCCAGGAGCTCTGCCTAATCCAAGATCAATACGATTTGGATAAAGAGTCTCTAAGGTACCGAATTGCTCTGCAATGACAAGGGGCGAATGGTTCGGTAGCATAATACCTCCAGATCCAACACGAATGGTTTTGGTGTTTGCTGCGATGTGCTGAATAACGAGCGAGGTTGCTGAACTGGCAATGTATTCCATATTGTGGTGTTCTGCTACCCAGATTCTTTTATATCCTAACTGCTCAATATGTTGCGCTATTTTTATGGTTCTGTTATATGCTTCTGACGTTGTGCAACCTTTTTTGATTGGCGCAAGATCTAAAGCTGATAAAGCAATATTTCTCATATAATAAAATTATGCTTTATTTTAGGAAAATATGTAATGGTATTGTCGCTTTACTATTTTCGTGTCGCGTGGATGACAATCAGTTCTCCTGTATGATCTGTAGTAAAAAAACTATGTAATTCACCGCCGTCCATAATTTTAAATTTCTTTTTTAGTACTTCTGTTTTTAAAGGGAAATTTCTAGCTACAGCGTTTGTTCTTAATTTTTCTTTTGATTTTTTGAAGATGGAAAACGGAATAACTTCGATGATTTCATAAATTTTTCCTAAAAAATCTTCTTGGTAAATTTCTGAACTATATAGGTGCGTATGTTGGTGCAGTTTTTTAAGATCAAATGCTTTGGTTATACTCTTAAAAGCACCAGCTTTAGTAAGACATACATCCGGTTCATAAAGATAACGCAGCGGTGCTGAAAATGAAGTGACCGTTTCAGTTTCTTCTGCCTGTGTGAATGTGAATTGTTGTGTTTTGTCACCAAAAATACGGACAGCGGTAATCTCTGGTTGACCAGAAAAATCTCTTTCTTGAATGAAAAGTAGCTCTTTACAGTCATTTTGGAGACTAATGACATAGATTTGCTTGACATGGTTTAGCTCAGACAATGCTGCTGTGATGTCCAGAAGAGGAGCAACTTTTATCATGATATGGGCTGCTCTTTGTAGAAAGTTTTCCTGTAAGGAAACGATGTTGGGTTCGCAATCACTCAACATGAAAACTTTTTGCTGCGCCACCCTGCGGGAAGGATCTATGTATATATACCCTATGTTAAGATCTTTATTTTTAGCAATATAGTCTACTCCATCTGAAGCGATAACTTCTATGTTTTTAGCTTGTAATTGCTTGGCATTGTATTGAGATATGAGTGCAAGTTGCGGATTGATCTCACAGGAAATTACTTTTTTAGCTCTTTTTGAAAAGTAAAAATCATCAATACCAAAGCCGCTCGTGATATCGATTAAAGTGACGTTTTCCGGAATTAGTGATGCTTTGAATATCGCTGTTTTTTCCGAAGAACATTGTTCTAAGTTTAATTTATCGGGGTAATATATGTTCGCTGTTTCTGCCCAAAGCGGAATTTTTTTGCGACATCGCTGTCTGCCATCTATTTGTGTCGCAAGTTCAGACGAGGTAATTCCTTCAAAAGGAGATTTTTTTAGCGCTAATTTAGCGGAAGATTCTGATTCATTTTGATTAATAAAATCTTGAACCTCCTTTTGAAGGATAAGTGTATTCATTTATATTTTTTTTACAAGAAGCTGGCAAGTATAGGTATCTTTCAGTTCGCTGATCACCTGTTTATCCACTAAAACTCTATTGATTGTTTCTTGGTTATAGTAACGGATGGTGATAAGCTCTAGACCAGTTTCAATATTGACTTTGAATTTTTTCTTTAATTCGTCCAGTACTTCCAGGATGTTTTGACCGGTATCGTCTACAGCAACTGAAAAATTGATTGCACTGTTGTGCATCATATTGATTTTAATGCGGAATTGGTGAAACAAATTGAAAATATCGCGCAGATTATCTTCTACAATAAATGAAAAGTCACGCGGTGAAATGGATATCAAAATTTGATTGACCTTAAAAATAAACGATGGTACAGGTAAAGATACATTTGTGCTCTTGATCTTAGTTCCTGGCACTTCCGGATTAAGGAACGACCGCACATTTAACTGGATATTTTTATTCTGAAGTGGCTTAATTGTTTTCGGATGAATAACGGTTGCTCCATAATAGGTCAATTCAATTGCATCTGTATAAGATAATTCAGGTATCAATTCAGTTTTTTCAAACCATTTTGGATCGGCATTGAGTACACCTGGTACATCCTTCCAAATTGTCACGTGTTCAGCATTTAAACATGCTGCAAAGATTGCTGCCGAATAGTCTGATCCTTCACGACCTAATGTTGTCGTGAAATTTTCGGATGTCGAGCCTATAAATCCTTGTGTGACCCCGATATATTCGCTAAGGATTTTTGGGATCTCAGCTTGAATAATAGCTTCTGTCTTTTCCCAGTTAACCTGCGCTTCGGTATAGGTGTTATCGGTCATGATGTAGTTGCGGGCATCTAGCCATTGGGATTTTACACCAATGTGATTGAGATAAGCCGCTAGAATTTTGGAAGAAACGATTTCACCCGTAGAAACGATTTGATCAAATAAATAATCAAAAGAATCTTGTGGTTCTTCTTCTAATATCCATTCGATTTCGACAAAACAATTGGCGATTTCATCAAATATAGGATGATTGGAATCTTCGAATAAACCGGATAATATGTTATAATGAAATGCTTTGGCTTTTTCAAGTATTTCAAATGCTTCACCTGTATTTTGGTGATATGCTTTTGTTACGTCTTCTAATAAGTTGGTGGTTTTACCCATGGCCGATACGACGACCAATAAAGCGTCCACTTTATATTTAGAGATAATATGTGCTGAATTTTTTACACTTTCAGCATCTTTGACTGATGCGCCACCAAATTTAAAAACTTGCATCGGATAGGATTACGTTGAGGTTGATTGCTAATTAATACTATTGATATATTCTAGACCCTTGTTTGAAATCAAGTGTTTTATATCCTTATATGGCACTTTTAGTGCTGTGTTTCCCCCAGAATAGGGTTTAATTTCATATACATTGTAATAGAAAAGTAGATCTTCTTTGTCTAAAGCAAAATTGTTTGCAAGGGCAAAATTGCCAGCTTCAAAAAAGAACTTGTCATTTAAAGATTCTTTGTCAGATAGATTTTCCAGTTTGCGAAAGTATTTTTCTGCAATTTTAATCAATTCTTTCTGATTTTCTTCATTTATGATATCGTTTAATGTTATTTTTTGATCTGAATTGATATCATAATGTGTAAAAAGAGTAAAATGGTCACCATGAGCACCACCGGTATATTCGGTTTGGTTGGTTTCTATGCTGATAAATTTAGGGGTATTTTGATATACTTTTGCCTGTAAATCCCGAAACCAAGCTGCGGAAGAACTGCCACTATTTTCTTCTACATATTCATCATATGCATCGACGAATCTTTTGGCTGAAATACTGATTTCCGAATCACCTTCTAAATTAATCGATTGATTGAGTAATGTGTTGATGACGGTATCCTTGAATTGTGGATATTTAGCTCTGAAGAATGTTGTGTCTATTTTTTCACCTTCTTTCACAAAAAAGTTGCTATACCGATGCACTTCTTTCATGTCATAATGAAGCGTATCACCACTAGCTTTCTTTTGTTCTTTTGCCGTATCGTTACCAGTACATGAAGTAATGGCAATTAATGCAAAAATGATCGAGGGGTTGAAATAGTATTTTGGTTTCATGTAATTTAACCGTCCTTTTCTGTTCTAATATGTTATCGATACATTAATCCATTCGGCATCGAAGTCCGCTTTATACTTTCGGTAGAATTGAATAGCAGGTTCATTCCAGTCCAAAACCTGCCAAACCATGCCTTGATATCCTTTAGATTTGCCGTAATTGATAGTTTCTTCGAAAAGTTGTTTGCCAATTCCATAGCCACGCATACTTTCTGTCACAATTAAATCTTCAAGATAGAGCCTTCTTCCTTTCCAAGTGGAATAACGAATGTAATATAGTGAAATTCCGACGATTTTCCCATCAAATTCTGCAATAAAAGCTCCCCATATTGGGTTTTCTCCAAATCCGGCGTCAATAAACTCTTCCATAGAGACCGTTACCTCATTGGGTGCTTTTTCTAATATGGCAAGTTCTTTAATTAATTCCAGCATTGCAGGACAATCTGCTTCAACAGCAGTTCTAATAATCGCTTTAGTCATTGTTTTTAAAATGTTTGATGACGCGTTTTCCAAAAATAGTACTTCCCACCCGGATCATGTTAGATCCCTTTTCTATTGCTAATTTGTAATCAGAAGACATACCCATCGACAGCGTATCGAAACTTTCGTTTTTACGATAGAAACTTGCCTTGATGCCATCATATAATGATTTTAGCTCATAAAACTCCTCTTTGATCTCTTTTTCATTCTCTGTATTGGTTGCAATACCCATTAAGCCACGGATGTTGACATGTTTTAAAGCGAAAAATTCCTCATCGCGTAACATTTCAATTAATTCTGCATGGTCAAAACCAAATTTAGTATCTTCTTCAGCAATGTGTACCTGAAGTAAGCAGTCGATCACACGCTTGTTTTTAGCAGCTTGTTTATCGATTTCTTTCAGAAGTTTGAAAGAATCAACAGCATGGATTAAGGTCACAAAGGGAGCTACGTATTTAACTTTATTTGTTTGCAAGTGACCAATAAGATGCCATTCGATATCTTTTGGTAGAGATTCATATTTTTCAACAAGTTCTTGAACAAGGTTTTCACCAAAAACACGTTGCCCAGCTTCATAGGCTTCCATGATATCTTCATTCGGTTTTGTTTTTGATACAGCGACTAGTTGAACGCCGAGCGCTTTAACTTCTAAATTAATCGCTTCTAGGTTGCTTGCAATACTCATGATAATTGTATATTTAAGAATTCAAAGGGTGACAAATGTCAGGCCTTTTTATAAATTTGTACAAAATTACGAAATGCAACGATTAATACTGAATGTACTTGCTCTGATTTTTTTATTTGTTTCTTGTAAAAGTACAAATGAGAAAGATATTATTCCAAAAAAGGATTTTGTGAAGGTCCTAACGGAGATTTATATAACTGATGCTTATCTGTCAACATTAAACTCGGATAGTGCAAAGCGCGTTATATTTCCGTTATATGACAATACGTTCAAAAATTATGATTTGGATTCCACTTCTTTTAAGAAAAATCTTTCTTTTTATGGTAGTGATGCCGAAGTGATGAACAAGATATATGAGGAGGTCGGTAAGAATCTGAAAAATATGAATGACGGTTATATCAAAACTGACCAGGTCAGAATGGATTCTATTCGACGAAAAGATTCTATACAGAATGCACATTTTCAAGATAGTTTAACTCGCATAAATGATTTTAAAGAACTTTATGAGTCGCAGAAAAAACTAATCCTAAATTATAAACAAGATAGTGTAAAATGGGATTACAAAAAGGCCGCGCAAGAATTTTATAATAAATCGGGTTTAAAAGGTAATTTGAATCTAGGCACATTCTTACTTAAAAATATGTCTGTACCAGCTACTTCCAAAAGCGATTCGACTGCTACTAAGAAAGTTGAGGCCAAATCCATACGAAATGGCCAGGGACCTAAACTTGAATCGGTCAAGGCTTCTGAAGATATACCTCTTAAAACTGATGTAAAGGAGGTGAAAAATCCGGTTAAACAACCTCTTTTACTGGACCGAAAGGTCAAACAAAAAACGGAGATTCTTTCTCCAGAACCGGTTAAATAAATAGTAATAGAAACATGATTTATCCTAATAACGCAAGTGATAAGCTCGGTTTTGCCGAGATTAAGGAATTGATAAAACAAAAATGTATCAGTGAGTCGGGGCGTAATTTGGTTGATAAGATACAGCCACAAACCCGATTTGATCAGATAGACAAGTTTTTACGTCAAACGAATGAATTTAAAGATTTATTAACAACTGATGATGCTTTGCCAGTTGATCATTTATATCCTATTCGTGCTTTAGTTGAAAAAGCTAAAGTCGAAGGCGCCTTTTTAATGGAGGAGGAGTTTTATCGTGTGCTTCTTTCGTTGAAAACTGTTTATGCTATCATCCGATATTTCAATGATCGGGAAGGGCAGTATCCTAATTTAGAATTACTGTTTGAACATCTTCCTATTGAAAAGCAGATTATCCGTGATATTGAAATGATCATTGATGATCGGGGTAAAATGAAGCACAATGCTTCACGCCTGTTGCTTGATCTCTCTCAAAGCATCTTGAAAGCAGAACAGGAAGCACGTAAAAGAATTGATATCATTTTTAAAAGCGCGCAGAACAGTGGATGGACAGCTGACGGTAATTTGACTATTCGAGACGGCCGTCTTTGTATTCCTATCTTAGCTGAGAATAAACGTAAAGTAAAAGGACTGATTCATGATGAATCTGCTACGGGACAAACTGCTTACATAGAGCCTGAAGAAGTATTTCACCTGAACAATAAGGTTAGAGATTTGGAGTTTGAAAGACGACGTGAGATTATACGTATTTTAGTCGAGTTAACAACCAAATTGAGACCGCATATACCGTTGATGCTTTCGTATGATGGCTTACTTACTAAGGTAGATTTTGTTCGATCGAAGGCACTTTTTGCTTTAGATATTGAGGCGGAAATGCCTGAATTATCCAAAGAGGCTGAAATAAATTTAGTGAATGCGCGGCATCCTTTACTGACACTAAATGCTGGGCACGACCGCGGGACAATCGTTCCTCTAAATATCAAGATCGACGATGTACAGCGGGTTATCGTGGTGTCAGGACCTAATGCTGGAGGTAAATCTGTCTGTATGAAAACAGTAGGATTGATGCAGCTCATGTTGCAATCCGGATTGTTAATACCCGCTGATGCGCACTCCAAAATGGGGATTTATAAGCAAATTTTTGCAGATATTGGTGATGATCAGTCGATAGAGAGTGATTTAAGTACTTATAGTGCTCATCTTTCTAAGATGAAGTATTTTACAGAGTTTGCGAATGCTCGAACGCTTATATTAATTGATGAGTTTGGTACGGGTACTGATCCATTATTTGGAGGACCAATTGCTGAGGCTGTTTTGGAAACTTTAAATAAAAAGAACATTCGCGGTGTGGTGACGACGCACTATTCGAACCTGAAAGTATTTGCAAATCAAACACCTGGTTTAGAAAATGCTTCGATGCTTTTTGATAATGTCGCCATGAAACCGCTCTATATCTTGCAGATCGGAAAACCGGGGAGTTCTTACGCCTTTGAAATTGCGCAAAAAATTGGATTGAATAAAGAGATTATTCATTTAGCAAAACAGAAGGTTGGAAACCATCAGAAAAAAGTAGATACGCTTTTGGTAGATCTGGAGCGCGAAAAGAAGGAAATATTTGATACAAAAGCTGCTATAACAAGACGAGAAAAGGAATTGATCCGCATAAAATCTGAATACGAGGATTTACAATCTTATTTGGAGGAGAATAAAAAGACAATTCTCAAAAAAGCAAAGGAAGAAGCCCAGATACTCTTAAAAAACTCTAATAAATTAATTGAAAATACAGTAGCAGAGATTAAGTCTGCTCAGGCTGATAAAGAAAAGACTAAGGAAATTCGCGCCAATTTGGATCGTTCATTCTCGACCATACTACCTAAGGATAAAAAGATCGAGAAGAAACCTATTGCTACCGCTGATTTAACAGAGGAAATTGCTGTTGGCGATTGGGTAAAGATTATCGATTCGGAAAATGAGGCTGTTGTATTAGAGGTTGCAAAAAACAATCTTATTCTAGCAATGGGTGAACTGAGAACGGTGCAGAAGCGCAAAAATGTTATCAAGTTAGCGGGTAAAGATTTGAAGAAAGCAGCAAAAGCTGGATCTAAGACACTTTCTGCACATGCTGTAGCTGATTTCAATCCTGAGATTGATCTTCGCGGTATGCGCACCGAAGATGCGCTGTATGAGTTGGAGAAAGTATTGGATAGAGCAGTGATGATCGGGTACCCTTCTTTAAAAATTATCCATGGTAAAGGGGATGGTATTCTACGAAAGTTTATCCGTGATTATTTAAGAAAATACAGCCATATTTCCCGATTTGAAGACGAACATCAGGACCGTGGTGGTGATGGTATTACTTATGCATATTTATAATACGTTCGTCAATTATGGACTCTTTGCTGAATTTCTTTGATAATCAATACATCTGGAATGTGCTGGTTGCCATATTTTGTGGCGCTATAATAGGTTTTGAGCGGGAATATAGAAATAAAGCAGCTGGATTTAGAACGATTGTTTTGATCTGTTTTGGTTCAGCTGTTTTTACTGTTGTTTCAAAAATGATGGGTGGCAATGGGAGTGATGATCGTATTGCCGCTAATATCGTTACTGGTATTGGTTTTATCGGTGCGGGTGTTATTTTTAAAGGAAAACTGTCGGTAAAAGGTTTAACGACTTCCGCCGTGATATGGTCAACAGCAGGGTTAGGTATGATCTCGGGAATAGGAGAAACAAAATTAGCAATGTTTTTTACTTTCTTCATGGTTATTATCTTATCCTTATTTCAGGAAATTGAATTGATGCTATCGCGGTATTATTTAATTCGTACTGTGCATGTACGATTTATGGATTGTGACTTTGAACAGGTTACGAATTTCGAAAATGAGGCTCTAAAATTTAAGGTGAAATTCAATCGGAAAACTATTGAAAAGCTAGGTGGTGAATTGGCTGTGATCTATGACTTATCTGGTAAGATGGAGAACATTAATAAATTCAATGAAAGACTCATCCATTTTGAGCCGATTAAGGAATTTTATTATAATTAATCTTAATTTTTTATTTACAAATATATCTTTAATTTGTTGATATATAGGTGGTAATAGATGTGCTGTGTTGAGGGTTTTTTATTGTAGCCGAACGGATTAATTATCGTTGTAGTGAAGGGACTTTGGTTGCAAGTATTTAGGGAATGTCCTATTGAGCCATTTTCTAAATTCTGCTTCATTAAATGCCGAATCTTTTTTTAAGGTAAGTTCTAAATTCAATTCGCTTATCATCATTTCATTTTTAGACACGAGAATTCTAGTTTTGGCAACAGATTCATAACTGTTTATTTTTTCTTCTAATTCACTAAAATGAATAATTTCTCCGCCAATATTAAATGAAGAGTTTGTTCTGCCAAGATAATATAAAAATCCGTTTTTATCCTGGTGTATGCGATCTCCAGTACTTACATATTGATTTTTAGACTGATCGTGTATCCATGGACATCTTATTTTGAGCTGCTGATCTGCTTGCAAGTGGTATTCGATACCTTTTAGAAATCGGCCAATCGTATTGTTATTGTTTGTTAAATCAGTGTGGGTAGCAATGCTGCAGATTCCCAATTCTGTGGTTCCATAGAGATTATATATGTTCGTCTCGGTATATTGATTTAGAATACATGATACCCATGTTGCTTCTAGTTTATCTGCTCCGGAAATAATGCATCGGAACAGGCCCAGTGCATTTTGATCTATTTCAATGAATTTGGGAATCATAGAAGGTAAAAGAACCAAACAGTCTATTCTGTTGTTCGTGAATTGAGTAATGCATTTAGCGCTAAATTTTGTGGTGAAGTGTAGGTTGTGCTTTAAAAATAGTGCTAAAATCAAACTTGCAAGACCATAACCGTGATAAAATGGAACTGTAATGAAAGTAGAGGAATAGTTAAGTAGCCCAAGTTTTGAAATTAATTCTGTAAATGGACTCCATATTTTTGAGATATTGAGTTTACGTTCAATGGGTTTTGGAATATTTGAAGAACCTGTACTTAAAATTGTTATTTTACCATTGTTTCGTCTTATTTTATGAGAGACTTTATTGATGACGCATGCATTAATTTCCGCAAAAGAATAGATCAAAGACTTTGTACGTAGATTTTCTAATCGATCTTTGTTATCTGTTAGCATTAGAACTTGGGGATAATTTTCCAAAATTTTCTCTAATTGGAGATCGGATAATTGGGAACTCATGATAATTACCTCTTTTGAAAGTGCGGAAAGGGCAAATAGATAGCTAATAAAATTGAAACTGTTGTCTGCGATGAGAATGACTCGGGAAGATAGCTTGTTTTTGGGTACTATTTTTAATTTTTCAATCGTAAGACAGGTTTCATCATACAGAGCTGCGTAAGTTATGGTACGATTACCATCATTTAAGTAGGAATCTTTTGCTTTCCGAATTGATTTCAATAAAGAAAATAAATTAACACCTGATTGAAACGTATATAGGATGGATTTAAATACTTGAATAGCGAAATCAATTTTTTGTCGTAATCTCATAGGAATATGGTTAAAATTTATCCCATATTTTTCGAATAAAAAATCCGATTGTTATAGGAAAGGGAGACCACCATGGCCTAGAATAACTATCAGTACCTAAGATGAGTTTTATAATACGTAAGGCTGCTTCACTACTTTGCATGGCAGGAAAGTTTTTATAACGATCGTTAGGCGCTATCATTTCTGTTTTTACCAATGGTAAGTAGACTGTTTTTAGCTTTACATTCATTTTTTTCCATTCAGATTGGTTTGATCGGCAATATTGATCAAATGCTGTTTTTGATGCCTGGTATGCAGCCCAGTGTGGTGCAGGTGGGAGCAAAACATTTAGCGCAGAAATATTAATAATCTGACCTTTTTGCTGTGATAGAATAGGAGTAAGTGCTAATGTCAATTTCACTGGAGCCAAATAATTCAGCATGTTGGTTCTTGTAAAATCATGGTAGCGCGGCAAGGATTTTGTTAAGCTACGATGAATCGATTTACCTGCGTTAGAAATAAATATATCTACCTTCATCTGTCTTGCATGAATATATTCAATAAGTTGATCTATTTGTTGTTCTTGATATAGATCTGTAACGTAGATGCACGCAGTGGAATTGTTTTGGGTAGCAATTGCTTTTACTTCTTCTAATTTTTCTTGCGATCGAGCCACTAAGATGAGATGTGCATGGAATTTGGAAAGAAGTATTGCACAGGCTTTTCCAATACCTTCACTTGCTCCGGTGATTAAAATAGTTTTTCCTTGGAAATACTTTGTGGCTTTCCTTCTACTTAAAAATACTTTCGGGTATAAGATATTTTCGATCCAGTTTATTTTCACAATTCTTTCATAATAAAAAAAGGTATACAATAAGCCTGCCTATTGTATACCTTTCTAATAAAGTGAGTGTAATTAATCTTCCAATTCCATAATTTCTTCAGCTAAATCTTCCCAATTTTTTTGCAATTGTTCTAATTCTGCTTTAGAGGAATTATAATTACGCGTATGTTCTTGTAATTTGATCGCGTTGGAATAGATCTCTTCTTTTGCTAATTCTGTTTCCAGTGTTTTTAGAAGAACTTCTTTTTCAGCTACTTTAACCTCTAGTGCCGCTAATTCTTTATTCTTTTTGCTGATCAGTTTAAATTTATCTTCAGAAGGAGCAACTTTGACTTTTTTAGGCTCTTCTGCTACAACTTTTTTCTCGACCTTTTTTTCTTCAGGTTTGATCACACGTTTTGAATTCCACTCTTCAAATTCTTGGTATGTACCTGGGTATTCTTTAATTTCTTTATCTTCGATATACCATATTTTGTTGGCAACATTATCCAAAAAGTAACGATCGTGAGAAACTACAATTAGGGTACCTTCAAATTGCTGAAGTGCTTGAATCAAAATATTAACCGATTGCATATCCAAGTGATTGGTAGGCTCATCTAGTGCTAAGAAGTTAGCATCAGCTGTTAATGCTTTTGCAAGTGCAACACGTGATTTTTCACCTCCAGACAGGACTTTGATCTTTTTGAATGCGTCATCACCGGAAAATAGAAAACAGCCTAAGATTGAACGTAATTCGGTTTCTGTGTGTTTAGGCGCAAAAGCTTGCATCTCTGCAATTATGCTGTTTTCTAGATGCAGGGCTTCCAATTGATGCTGTGCAAAGAATGTTTGCAATACATTGTGGCCATGTTCAGATTTTCCATCATACTCCGTATCTGCACCTGCCACAATACGTAACAAAGTCGATTTACCTTTACCATTGGCACCGATCAAGGCAATTTTATCACCTTTTTCAATAATCCCCTCCGTATTTCTTAAAATTTCGAGGTTTGGATAAGATTTAGATACATTTTCTAAGGTAACAACATGTCTTCCCGATGGTTTTGAAAACTTAAAGCTAAAGTTTACTGTTGGGTTATCATCATCAACATCTTCCACTCTTTCCATTCGATCTAAAGCCTTAATACGGGATTGTGCCATCTTTGCTTTTGAGGCTTTCGCACGGAAACGTTCGATCAAACGTTCTTCCTGTTTGATCTTCGCTTGCTGATTCTTGAATTGACCAGCCTGAATTTCACCTCTTAGTGCTTTCTCTTCCAAATAAAAACTGTAATTACCAGCGTACAGCGTTAATTTACCTTTGCGGGATTCTACCGTTTTTTTAATAATACGGTCTAAGAAGTACCTGTCGTGTGAGACGATGACGATCGCACCTTCAAACCCTTGCAAGTAATTTTCCAGCCATTTAATAGAAGGTAAATCCATATGGTTGGTAGGCTCATCCAGCAATAAAATGTCTGGAGTCTGCAATAAGATTCTTGCCAGCATGACACGCATGCGCCATCCACCGGAGAAGGTCGCTAACGGACGTTTCTGCTCATCTTCTGAAAAACCTAAACCCGCTAAAATTTCGTGAGCCCTAAATTCGATACTATAGCCATCTAAAGCTTCGAATTCCATCTGCTTGTCACTTAATTTATTTAGAATATCGTCAGAATAGTCTGTTTCTAATTTTTGGAGTAAGTTTTCTATTTCAGTATGTAATTGATTTTGGCGCTCAAACGCCTCCATTGCTACATGTAAAATACTTTTATCAGAATGATAAGATAATAAATCTTGATTTAGGTAACCAATTTTTAAGTCCTTCGCCATCGATATACTTCCTGAAGTAGGCGTATACTGTCCTACGATCAATCGCAACAAAGTAGATTTACCGGTACCGTTGGCTCCAATTAGACCTACCTTATCTCCAGGTTTAATATGCCAGTTGGCCTCATCATACAATGCGCGAGAGCCTATTTCGAATGTTAAGTTATTTATTGATATCATTTCGATTGCAAAAGTAATGAAATTTCTTCTTCTTTGCCTACCTTTGTGCATATGTACAAGTTGGTAAAACCTATTTTCTTTTCAATGGATCCTGAATCTGCTCATCATACGGTGACTGGTGGATTAAAAATGTTTTCAAAAATCTGGGGTGCTAAAAAATTATTAAGCAGTCTGTATACCTATGAAAATCCGAATTTGGCTCGCGAAGTATTTGGCCTTAAATTTAAAAATCCCGTAGGATTGGCTGCAGGCTTTGATAAAAATGCCGAATACATTACTGATATGGCCAATTTTGGTTTTGGTTTTATTGAAATTGGTACTGTAACGCCACGACCTCAACCAGGAAATGATCAACCACGGATGTTTCGTTTAATTCCTGATAAGGCATTAATCAATCGTATGGGTTTTAATAACCAAGGTGCTGACGTTGCGGCTAATCGTCTTAAACATTTAGCTACTGAAGATCGTAAAGGACTTTTAATCGGTGGAAATATCGGTAAAAATAAAATCACTCCAAATGAACAGGCGGTAGATGATTATATTTATTGTTTCAACGCACTTTTTGATTATGTTGATTATTTCGTTGTCAATGTCAGTTCTCCAAATACTCCTGGACTTCGTGATCTGCAGGAAAAGGAGCCTCTGAAACATATTTTAAATACGCTCGAGGAATTGAATAAACGAAAATCAAATAAGAAACCTATTCTTCTTAAAATTGCTCCAGATTTGACAAATAGTCAATTGGATGATATTGTTGAAATTGTTCAGGAAACAGGTATTGCTGGTGTTATTGCAACAAATACTACGATATCTAGAGAGGGGCTTCAAAGTGATGAAAATTTAGTTAAAGAAATGGGAGGGGTTAGTGGAGCTCCCTTGACCAAGCGCTCGACAGAAGTCATTCGCTATCTTTCCGAAAAATCAAACCGATCTTTTCCTATTATTGGTGTTGGCGGGATTCATTTTGCGGCAGATGCAATTGAAAAACTTGATGCTGGGGCTAGTCTTGTTCAAATTTATACAGGATTTATTTATGAGGGACCAGCTTTGATATCGGATATCTGTAAAGGAATTGTTCAAGCAGGAAAGTAGAAAACTAAAGATAAAAAAAGAGAGGGTCTTAACATATGTTAGGACCCTCTCTTTTTTTATCCTAAATTATACTAAAGGAGCTGGTGCTTCTTCTTCAAATAAAGGTAAATCTTTAATGATATTGTACCATGTAAAGATTTTTTTAATATCTGACGAATAGACGCGAGATTCATCGTGACCTGGTGCAATTTCGCGGAAAGCATCACGTAATGCTTGACCATCTGCTTTAGGATCTACAGTTAATCCTTTTTCTTTGATTGTTTCAAAAACATTCAATAAGCGAATTTCCTCTTCTTCGCCATAAATTGTAATGTCTTCTAATGTTGCCATTTTCGTAGAAGATAAACTTACTACCGATTTAATTTTAGCGCTGTCTAGAGTCTCTAAAATAAATCCGCCTTTATTTTGTCCAACTAATTTGAACAATCCTGGTTTTCCTGTTACAGAAACTAATGCTCTTAAATTCATAATACACTTTTTCTTATTGAGAACTAGTCTTCGATAACTTCAATACTTAAAATACGGTCACCTTGACGGATATCATCTACAATATCAACGTTTTCAATAACTTTTCCAAAACAAGTATGATTTCTATCCAAATGAGCAGTGTTGTTACGGCTGTGGCAGATAAAAAATTGAGATCCGCCAGTGTTACGGCCAGCATGTGCCATTGATAATACGCCTCTATCATGGAATTGGTTTTCACCCGTTAGTTCACAGTCGATTTTGTAACCTGGACCACCTGTTCCTGGCATACCAGAAGCACCTTCACGTGAATTTGGACATCCACCTTGGATAACAAAGTCAGGTAACACACGGTGGAAACTTAATCCATCGTAATATCCTTCTTTAGCTAATTTGATGAAATTTGCAACGGTATTTGGAGCATCTGCTGTATAAAATTGTACAGTCATGTCGCCCTTTTCTGTTTTAATAATCGCTTTACTCATTTTATTAAAATAAATGTTCAATTACAAATATAAGATTTCAAAACGATTTGAAAAAAAGAAAGCACGCTCATATATGCTCTGAAATGCTAAAATTTATTTAAATAATTGATACTAATTATTTTAAGTTTTTAAATTTATGATTAAATTAGTAGATTATATAAACCTTTTTTACACCTTATTATTGTGATATGAGCAAACTGGTCATTCGGGATTGGGCGGAGGCAGATCGTCCTAGAGAGAAATTATTGGAACAAGGTCGTCGTTCACTGTCTGATGCAGAGTTGCTCGCTATTCTTATTGGCTCGGGCTCAAGGCAAGAAACTGCCGTTGAGTTGTGCAGACGTATTTTATCCAGTGTTCAAAACAATCTGGATAGTCTTTCCAAAATGGAGGTATTGCGGCTTTGTGAGTTTAAAGGCATTGGAGAAGCTAAGGCGATTACGATTGTCGCTGCACTTGAACTGGGACGCAGAAGAAAGGAAGCTGAATATATTGAAAAACCTTTGTTAAACAGTAGTCTGCGGGTCTATGAATATTTTCGGGCCCAGTTACAAGATCTTCCCCACGAAGAATTTTGGGTTTTGTATTTAAATACAGCCTGTAAAGTGCTGGATAAACAATTAATAGGTCGTGGAGGCAATGATTTTACTCCAGTTGATGTCCGTATTATCCTGCGAAATGCTCTTAATTGTAAAGCTCATTCAATGATATTAATTCATAATCATCCTTCTAGTTCGCGTGAAGCAAGTCAGGCGGATAAAATTCTGACAAAAAAGATTGCGGAGGCTTCTAGGATAATGGATATTAAGGTCAATGATCACATTATTTTTACAGACAATGGCTATTATAGTTTTCGTGATGAAGGTCTGTTAGAATGACCTATGATTGGCGGGAGGATGATATTCGATATGGAAACACTAAGGCATAAAGGGAAGTGAAACTTCCCTTTATGCCTTTAATCGTTAAATTTTCTTTTTTGTCTTCTATATAGAATGTAGATTATTGCCAACAAGGCAACAACCGCAAGAATTATATAACTTGAATTCGAGTGTTCTTGTGCATTAATTGTATTGGTATCTGCAAAAACCAAGTTGCCTACCATTATCAGTAGAATTGTTAACCACTTAGCCATAATTTATAATATTTTTAGTAACATCACAATATAGTGATATTAACGATATTAAGCAAATTTTCTGCCACATATTTATTATAGTTCTAAATATGCTATTTTTTAACAAAAAATAGCAGTTTAAATAGTTTTTGAGCCTAATTATGTTGTAAGTAGTGTCAATAATTAAATACCTGAATTGTTAAATATAAGTCATGATTTGTAGTAGCTGCATCGCGGAGTTTATAGAAGTGAATTGGGTTGATGATAGATAAAAAAAACGTTGAACCTACAAGTAGATCCAACGTTTTTCACTTGTGATTAGCAAGTGTTAGGATTGGTTGGTATTCGGTGCTTTTTATTAATTTAGGCAATTTCAGCAATGAAATTTCCTGTTTGGTTTATTTCAGATTTAAGATCTGTGATTTTCTGCAAATTGATTGTTCCGATCACGTACTTAAAATCAGGAGCATAATATCTTTCAATAATTTTTGTGAAACCTAATTTTTCAACTAGGCTGTCATCTTCATATCTCAAGTACACCTTGATTTCATGATCGGTACTGTATGATAATGCATCTGTATTTAAATGCTTCTTGTACTCATATCTGTAGTCATAACGTAGCGCTGTAATATCAGATAATACTGCCGATCCTGTAGGATGGCCACCAGCACCTTTGCCATAGAAAAATTGTTCATCTGCAAATGCCGCTTTTACAAGTACACCATTGTTTTCATTTTCAACATTGAACAAAATGTTTTCCGAACTGATAAACTTAGGAATGACATAGAGAACCACTTTATTTTGATCGATTTCTCGAGCGGTAGGGATTAATTTGATTTTGAAATTTTTCTCTTTTGCAAAACGAATATCTTGAGCCCCTAACTTATCAATACCAATATTAAACACGTCATCAGGATTTACATTGATACCATAAGCATGAGCAGCTACGATTGTTAATTTGTATTTAGGGTCAAAACCACCGACATCTAATGTAGGATCAGTTTCAGCAAAACCTAGGTCCTGCGCTTCTTTTAACGCATCTCCATAAGGTTGATTTTCGTTGAAGACTTTAGACAATATAAAATTAGAGGAGCCATTAAAAATACCGGTCACGGCATGTAATAATTCATTATCATAATACTCTTCTAAATTGCGGATAATTGGAATACTTCCGCATACTGCACCTTCATATAGTAGACTTGTTCCGTATTCTTGTTGTATTGCCGCTAACTCTTCTAAATGCGTGGCAATCATTTTCTTATTTGCAGAAACAACGTTTTTTCCAGATTTTAATGCACGAACAGTCAGTGCGTAAGCCGCATCAGCATCATCGATCAATTCTACTACGGTATTGATTTCAGAGTCACCAAGAATAGCCTCAGCATCTGTTGTGAATAATTCAGCAGGTAATGATCTTTTTTTGTCAGCGTTCTTGATGACAAATTTTTTAATTTCTAAATTTAAGTTTTTAGTCTTGATAATGTCGTACAATCCTTGTCCTACAACTCCGAATCCAAACATTCCAATCGTTAATTTCTTACTCATATTCGTTTTTACGCTTTTATATAATATTGCTATCTGAAATTATTTTATTTTATCGAAGGCCTGCTGTAAATCTGCTTTGATATCGTCAATATGTTCGATACCTACAGATAAGCGTAACAATCCTACAAACACACCTGCTGCTTTTTGAGCTTCTTCGCTCAGTTGTTGATGTGTAGTCGCCGCAGGGTGTATGATTAATGACTTCGTATCACCCACATTTGCGAGATGACTTATTAGCTCTAAGCTATCGATAAAAGCATCGGCTTTTGTCACGTCACCTTTTATTTGGAATGAAAGAACAGCACCATATCCATTTTTTAAATATTTTTGCGCATTTGCAAAGCTAGGAGAGCTTTTTAACCCTGGATAATTCACTTTTTCCACTTGCGGATGGGCTTCTAACCATTTCGCAATTTCTAATGTGTTGTCTACATGACGCTGAACACGAAGCGATAATGTTTCTAGGCCCTGGATTAATTGGAATGAATTGAAGGGTGAAATAGCTGGTCCAAAATCACGTAGTCCTTCAACACGTGCGCGGATTGCAAATTGAATGTTTCCAAATGGGCCATTAACGCCAAAAACATCTGAAAAAACTAATCCATGGTATCCTTCTGAAGGTTCAGAAAACTGTTTGAATTTACCATTTCCCCAGTTGTAAGTACCACCATCTACGATGACACCACCAATACTTGTACCGTGACCACCAATCCATTTTGTTGCAGACTCTACAACTACAGAAGCGCCGTGTTCAAGAGGTTTAAATAGATATCCACCAGCTCCAAAAGTATTGTCTACGATAAGTGGTAAGTCATGTTTTCTAGCGACAGCTGCTATCTTATCAAAATCTGGGATATCGTAACTTGGGTTTCCAATTGTTTCTAAGTATAAAGCTTTTGTGTTTTCATCGATTAGTGATTCAAACTCCTCGGCGGTTGTTTCTTTAGTAAAACGTACTTCAATACCAATTCTTTTAAATGCTACTTTAAATTGATTATATGTACCACCGTATACATTACTGCTGGAAACAAAATTTTCACCAGCTTCTACGATATTATTTAATGCAATGAATTGTGCAGCCTGTCCAGAAGCGACTGCTACAGCGGCGATACCGCCTTCCAATGCAGCAATACGTTTCTCAAATACATCTGTTGTTGGATTCATCAGACGTGTATAGATGTTTCCAAATTGTTTTAAAGCAAATAAGTTCGCTCCATGTTCTGCATTTTCAAATACGTATGAACTGGTTTGGTATATAGGTACTGCACGCGCTCCAGTTGTTGGATCGGCAACTTGACCAGCATGCACTTGAAGTGTTTCGAATTTTAAATTTTTATTTGTAGACATTGTAGTTATAATTAATTAGTTGAAGATTCGTTAATATAAAATAGGGGTGAGATTGTGCACATGGATATGTACTTGAAATCAATAAATTTTAAAAAAGATTGATTAACAAGAAAACGTAAACATGTGCAAAAGCATTCGCATCTGTTTTGATGGAATATTTGTATCTGTTACGTTGGTGCTAGAATTTACCTTCTTGTTTTGTTGTAATGTTATTATCATTTGTCGTTTCATTTATATCCTCCAAAGCAATATTACTTTGGACAGGAATTGGCACCTTTTCAAACGTATTTTGAAGGTTGCCAGTGGGTCATTGAGCCAGTCTCTCGCCACTTCTTTATAAATCAAGACCTGATTAAGAGGTGTTGATTAGATGTATTTCTATTTGAACTACGTTGCAAATATATGCCTTGCTTTTTACAAACCAAAATATTTTATGCTATTTCTTAGAAAATACCTCTAATTCTACTCGTAATTGATCGTAAGCTCTCACTATTATGTAAGTATTGGTAGTTGATGGGGCAGCATTTATTTATTCCGATATGTTTATACGTCGTGGATGAAATCCATATAAGTAATTGAAAGCAATATAACTGAAGCATACGATGTTAAACAGACAACAGCAGAGCGATGATCCTGTGATCGTTTTTTTTATAAAAAGAGCATAGGAACCTTGTGAGTTCCTATGCTTTCTTCAAATTACTTTGTATGAAACAATAATTCGCCTTTGCCAGTTGGAGCAAGTGGTTTTTATTTAATAATACGTTTAATCTTATTTGATTTTTTAATCAATTTGTGTAATTGACTGTAATTTTCATCTTGGATGGCATCTTTTAAAGCCTGCAGCTGCTTGATGTTTTCCTCTAAGACTTCGAGTACATTAACTCTGTTCTGTTTAAAAATAGGTGTCCACATATCCGGTGAGCTTTTTGCTAAGCGTACCGTTGATTCAAAACCAGATCCTGCCAATTCAAATATCCGGCCCTGCGATTTCTCTTTCTCTAAAACAGTTAGAGCAAGAGCAAAAGAAGTCAGGTGGGAAATATGCGAAACATAAGCTGTATGTGTATCATGCTCTTCTGCAGTCATAAATGATGTCCGCATTTCCAGTTGTTCAGTAATGGAATCTGCTAATTCGAAAGCATCTTCATCAGATTTGAATGCCTCAACGTAAACCATCATTTTATCTTTGAACAAGTTTGGTAGTGCCGCTTCTGGGCCTGAATATTCAGTACCTGCCATAGGATGAGCAGCAACATAACGACCACGATTGGCATGTTCAGCGATTAATTGTAAGATATTAAGCTTAGTAGAACCCATGTCAATAATAACTTGATCCGTCACTAAATCTAATATTTTGGGAGCTAATGTGATAATAGCATCAACGGGAGCCGTTAAAATAATCACTTTACATTTTTCTAGAGCTTCCTCCAATGTTGCTTTCTGATCAATGAATCCAATTTGCAATGCTTTTGTTAAATTAGCATCACTTTTGTCAACACCAAATACCTGATCACAAAATTTCTTTTCTTTTAGTTTCATGGCGACGGAGCCACCAATTAACCCGACGCCAATAATGGCTATATTCATCATTTTATTTCAATCTTAATTCGTTCCTTTTGCTTCTTTTATTCTAGCAATTGCTTCATTTAACACTTCAGCTGAGGCACATAAACTTATTCTAATATAGGCGTTTCCTGCACTTCCGAATATACCCCCGGGAGTAATAAAGACACGTGATAGATCTAACACCTCATCACTTAACGTGTAGCCTGATTCGTAATTATCTGGAATTTTGGCCCACACAAATAAACCGACCTGATTCTTTTTATATGTACAACCCAACAGGTTCATGATTTCGAAAACCAACTGTCTTCTTTCGTGATAGATTGCATTTAAATCTTGATACCATGTTTGATCCAACTGCAATGCCTTGGCCGCTGCTAATTGAGCTGGTAAGAACATTCCCGAATCCATGTTGCTTTTAAAACGTAATACTTCATTGATTCGCGCCTCTGCACCCACTAACATACCGATTCGCCATCCTGCCATATTGGAGGATTTGCTTAATGAATTAAGTTCCAAGGCAACATCTTTCGCTCCTTCAATAGACATAATGCTTTTAGGTCTGTCTGTTAAGATAAAGCTATAAGGATTGTCATGACAGATTAAAATGTGGTTAGCCTTTGCAAAAGCAATCAGCTCATGATAAAATGCTTCATTTGCACTAGAACCAGTAGGCATATGTGGATAATTGATCCACATTAATTTAACTTTTGACAAGTCGCTTTCAGAAAGCTTTTTAAGATTAGGTAACCAATCCGTTTCTTCAGATAAATCATACGTGATTGCGGACGCTCCACTTAGTCGCACTGCGGCGGCATAAGCAGGATATCCTGGGTTTGGTATTAATACGTGATCACCTTCTTGCAAATAAGTCATGCAAATATGAACAATGCCCTCCTTAGAACCTATTAAAGGTAAAATCTCTGTATTTGGATTGAATGTTGCCTGATAATAGCGTTGATACCAATCTGCAATAGCTTGCCTCAAAACAGGTGAACCTTTATAGTTTTGATAGCCATGTACATTGGTTTTAGCCGCTTCTGTCGTCAAGGTCTGAATAACTTCAGGGTGAGGAGGTAAGTCGGGGCTTCCGATGCCTAAATTAATCACGCGAGCACCTGCTTTATTGAGCTCATCAATCTCTCTTAATTTTTTTGAGAAATAATATTCTTCGGTTTGTTGCAACCTTTTGGCAACTTCTATTTGCATTATGTTCTGGTATTTTACAATTTACAAGGACTAAATTAGGCTTTTTCTATTAAAATACTAGTATAATGTCGTTTAAATTGGTGTTTATTGAATTAAATTTTTAATATCATCCAAGTGCAAGATTTCATTCCTTTAAAGTATTCCTTATATATTGCGCGTAATTTTAGTATTTTTGCTACCTTAATATCATAAATGAAAACATACTTTAGATTACTTTCTTTTGCCAAACCCATTGAGAAATATGCTATTCCGTATATTATCTTTACATTAATTACAGTTGTATTCAGTACGTTAAACTTGGCGATGTTGGCTCCTTTGTTAAATACCTTATTTCTTAAGGAAGAACCTGCTATTCAGATGGTTTTGGTAAAGCCAGATGGTTATAATCCCTTGGATTATTTCAACTATTATTCAAATTTTGCCAATCAAGAGTTTGGCCCTTATAAAGCATTGCAATATGTGTGTATTGCAATTATTTTTTCTGTTTTCATCAGTAATTTGTTTCGCTATCTATCTCAACGCATTATGGAAAATTTACGAATTCACACTTTGTTGAATTTGCGTAAAGCTGTTTTTGATAATGTGATGGATCTGCACTTAGGATATTTTAACAGTCAAAGAAAAGGAGATATTATTTCAAAAATAGCCTCAGATGTTCAGGTGGTACAGTTTTCTGTTACAGGTACTTTGCAAGTAGCTTTTAAAGAACCACTTCAACTTATTGCATATTTAGTCACGTTATTTGCGATCTCAACCAAATTGACTCTTTTTGCGATGTTAGTTATCCCAGTTTCTGCATTTTTTATATCGAAGATTGTTAAGAATTTAAAGGCGCAAGCTATCGCAGGACAAACCTCCTATGCGAATATGATTTCATTTTTAGATGAGGCCTTATCGGGTGCTCGCATTGTTAAAGCATTTAATGGGACAAATTTTGTCAAAAAGCGTTTTAATGATGAGAACGATCGTTATGCCGGTATTATGCGTGCTATGGCGAGCCGTCAACAAATGGGTTCGCCAGTATCCGAATTGTTAGGTGTAATCATGGTGGCGATTATTTTATTATATGGGGGAAATTTAGTTTTGTCAGGTAGTGATGAATTTGGTGCGTCGGAATTTATTGCATATATCGCGATATTCTCCCAAGTTATGCGTCCTGCAAAAGCATTAACTGATGCATTTAGCAATATTCATAATGGTATTGCTGCTGGTGAGCGTGTGCTGGAATTGATTGATACCAAAAGTGAAGTTACTGATAAGCCTAATGCTAAGGAAGTTACTGATTTTAAAGAAGCGATTGAATTTCAACAGGTCGATTTTTCTTATGGTGAAAAGAACATCTTGAAGAATATCAATTTGACTATTGAAAAAGGTAAGACAATTGCGCTAGTAGGCCCATCCGGGGGCGGTAAATCTACACTGGTAGATCTGATACCACGGTTTATGGATGTTACCGGCGGTCAGATTCTTTTTGACGGAATAGACTTAAGAGATCTCGATCAAGAGTCTTTGCGCACGATGATTGGAGTAGTTAATCAAGAATCCATTTTGTTTAATGACACGATTTTTAATAATATTACTTTCTCTAATACTTCTGCTACGCAGGAAGAGGTTGAAGCTGCTGCAAAAATCGCGAATGCTCATGAATTTATTTTAAAAACAGAATTGGGTTATGAAACAAATATCGGTGATCGAGGGGCTAAACTTTCTGGAGGACAGCGCCAACGTATATGTATTGCCCGTGCTGTTTTAAAAAATCCTCCCATTATGTTGCTTGATGAAGCAACATCAGCTTTGGATACTGAATCTGAGAAATTAGTTCAGGATTCCTTATATAAGTTGATGGAAAATCGTACTACAGTTGT
This sequence comes from Sphingobacterium kitahiroshimense, assembly GCF_025961315.1. NCBI lineage: Bacteria > Pseudomonadati > Bacteroidota > Sphingobacteriia > Sphingobacteriales > Sphingobacteriaceae > Sphingobacterium > Sphingobacterium kitahiroshimense. Next base: position 278,251 of record NZ_JAOQNK010000001.1, read on the forward strand.
TATTGCACACCGTCTAAGTACGATTCAGAGCGCCGACACAATTGTCGTAATTGATGCTGGTCAAATTGTGGAATCAGGTAGCCATAGTGAATTGATTCAGCAGGAGGGTTTATACCGGAAATTAATAGATATGCAACAGTTCACAGATTAATTGTTGTTCAACATATATTGCAGTACCAAAAACAAGGCTAAATTCTACGAATTTAGCCTTGTTTTTGGTACATTTGTTATAGACTAGGAGACATGCTAATGGATGCTAAAGAAAAATTAAATTTCTTAATTTCTAATCCGCTTTTGGATAGTGAGTTAAGAAATATAGCGAATAAAGTGTTGCAAGAGGAACGCATCACATTTGATGAAGGGGTATACCTTTATGAAAAAGCCGAATTGGGTTATTTAGGTGTTTTGGCGAATTTTATTCGTGAGAAAAGACACGGGGATATCACATTTTTTAATCGTAATTTTCATATTGAGCCTACTAATGTATGTGTTTACGATTGTAAATTCTGTTCATATTCCCGTATGATCAAGGAACGTGCTGAAGGATGGGAAATGGATGTGGAAGGCATGATGGATATCGTGAAGAAGTATGATGATGAAGCTGTAACGGAAGTACATATTACAGGTGGTGTGGTGCCGAAGCAAAATCTTGATTTTTATGCGGAGTTCTTTAAAAAATGTAAAGCACATCGTCCGGAATTGCATATTAAAGGATTGACTCCTGTGGAATATTATTATATTTTCAAAAAGGCTAAATTGAGTCATTATGAAGGTATGAAGTATTTGCAATCTTGTGGTTTGGATTCGATGCCTGGTGGTGGGGCTGAAATTTTCCATCCAGAGATCAGAGAGCAGATTGCCCATGATAAATGTACTGCTGAACAGTGGTTGGATATCCACGAACAGGCACATAAGTTGGGAATGCATACCAATGCAACCATGCTTTATGGTCATATCGAGCAATTTTGGCATCGTGTAGATCATATGGAAAGACTTCGTCAGTTGCAAGATAAGACTGGCGGTTTTCAAACCTTTATTCCATTGAAATTTAGAAATAAAGAAAATCAAATGTCACATATTTCTGAGGTTTCTGTGATTGAAGATTTAAGAAATTATGCGATAGCACGTATTTATCTAGATAATTTTGATCATATAAAAGCGTATTGGGCAATGATTTCAAGGGATACTGCACAAATGTCCTTAGCATTTGGTGTTGATGATATCGATGGAACACTGGATGATACGACGAAGATTTACAGTATGGCAGGAGCGGAGGAACAGAATCCCGGTATGTCGACGCAACAGTTGGTTGAGTTGATTAGAAAGGTAGGACGTCATCCAATAGAGCGTGATACCTTATATCATGTTGTCACAGATTACAAGGATGTGGTTTTTGAAGACGATAGCAAGAAGAAGAATTATTATTCACTTCCTGTTGTAAATAATTAAGACATATTTTGAAAAAGACTTTTTATTTTATTCGCCATGGACAAACTGATCTGAATTTGAAAGGTATTGTTCAGGGACGTGGCGTGAATTCTCCTCTAAATGAAACGGGATTGGCACAGGCTCAAGCTTTTTATGATGCTTATAAAGATATCCCGTTTGATAAAATTTATACCTCAACCTTGTTGAGAACACATCAAACAGTAGAATCTTTTATTAAAGATGGTATTTCTTGGCAAGAGCTCGAGGGCTTAGATGAAATTAGTTGGGGAATCTACGAAGGTAAAGAGCAAGACGAATCTATCATGAGTGGATTCAATGCGCTGGTATCAGCATGGAAAAATGGTGAATTGGATGTCAGTGTAGATGAGGGGGAATCTCCTAATGCATTGATGTTACGTCAAAGTGATGCCATAGCACATATGGTTAAACAAGAGCATGAAGAAACCGTACTTGTCTGTATGCACGGTCGTGCCTTACGTATTATTCTTTGCCTATTGACAGGTGTAGATGCCTCAAAAATGGATGAATTTCCTCATACAAACACTGCCTTATATAAATTAACGTATGATAATGATCAATTTGAAATCATTGACTATTATAATACGAAACATCTAGAGGTATTGACAAATGGATAAAGTGAGAGTATCGGCAGTTTCGTATACGAATACATTGCCGTTTTTAAATGGGATTAGACAATCTGCAGTTTTAGATCAGATCGAATTGAGCTTGGATAATCCGAGTGTATGTGCCCAGAAAGTAATTGATGATAAAGCTGATTTGGGTATTATTCCTATAGCAGCGTTATTAAGTCTTCCTCAAGCGCATATCATCACCGACTACTGTATCGGTACGGAGGGGGCTGTTGATTCGGTTTTTATTTTTTCCCATAAACCGATTGAAGAAATCCAGACATTATATCTGGATCAGCAATCACGCACTTCTAATGGTTTAGCACGCGTGTTGTTAAAGCATCACTGGAAGCGTCAAGTTAAACTTGTTGCCAATATAGATGAGGCGGATGCTTATGTCTTGATAGGAGACCGAACATTTGGCAAAAAGAATGAAGTCCCTTATGTTTACGATCTTGGACTTACCTGGAAAGAATTTACAGGTCTTCCTTTTGCGTTCGCAGTTTGGGTCAGTAAAAAGCAGTTACCGGAAGCATTTATCACTTCATTTAATGAAGCTTTAAAACTGGGAGTTTCACATTCTGAAGCTGTGATTCCAGGATTGCCTGAATATAAAGATTTTGATTACCGTCATTATCTTACATCAAGTTTGAACTATCATCTTACAGCTAAAAAGCGAGAAGCTATTGAAAGATATTTAACACTTTTAAAAGGTTTAGATACATAATAGTGTTAGAAATGAATATATAAAAAGCGATTATGGAAATAGTCGCTTTTTACTTTATAACATGATGCCACTTATGGCATCTTAAAACGAGAAACTATGAATACGATTTATTTAGCAGGTGCAATGATTGTTGATGCTGATAATAGGCTTTTGGTTGTAAGAAAAAAAGGCTCATCCTATTTTATGATGCCTGGTGGTAAAATTGAAAAAGGTGAGCTATCTTCTCAAGCCCTTATTCGCGAGCTAAAAGAAGAATTAGATCTGGATATTTTATCACGAGATTTAGAATATATGGGCTTTCATGAAACCGAAGCAGTTAATGAAGCTGATACGCTCGTTAGAGGTGAGGTTTTTAGAATAGAGTTTAAGGAAAAATTAGTTATAATACCACAGGCAGAGCTTGAAGAAGCAACTTGGTTGACCGTAGATAATTATAAAAATTATAAATTAGCACACCTCATTGAAGAATTTACAGTTCCTATCTGGTTAGCAGGTACTTTTGAATATTAACATAGAATCCATAATTTTATCACTGATCTTTATTAAATATCTTTTATGCTATCTTTTCCAAATGCTAAAATAAACTTGGGTCTTCATATTGTAGGTAAGCGACCTGATGGTTATCATGATTTAGAGACGATCTTTTACCCCGTTAACCTGTATGACGCTGTTGAAATTGTTCCACTAAGTTCCGGTAGTACAACTTTTTCGTCGGAGGGTATTGTGATCCCTGGAAAGGGTATGAATTTATGTGAGCGTGCATATCATTTAATTCAACAAGATTTTGATATTCCTTCGGTTGCTATTCATTTATTAAAAAGAATACCAATCGGAGCTGGGATGGGTGGTGGATCTGCAGATGCAGCTTATGTGCTTAAAATGCTAAATGATCAATTTGAGCTGCAACTATCTGTTGTACAACTGGAAAATTATGCGAAGCAGCTGGGCGCAGACTGTCCATTTTTTATTGAAAATAAACCGGTGTATGCAACTGGTATTGGGACTGATTTTGCTCCTATTGAGGTCAATTTGAGCGCATACTATATTGTTATAGTGAATCCTAATATTCACATATCTACCGTTGAGGCTTATAGCGGAGTTGCTGCCAAAACTCCTGAGTTTGATTTAAGGTCCATTATTCAGTTGCCAATCCAGGAATGGAAGTATTATCTGAACAATGATTTTGAACTAACTATATTCGAGCAATTTCCTAAAATTAAGGAACTTAAAGATGCAATGTATTCATCTGGCGCATTATATGCCGCGATGTCGGGCTCAGGTTCTTCTGTGTTTGGAATATTTGAAAATCCTGTTGTGCTGGATGATTTAAAAATTTATGGTGATATTTATTATCCGATTGATCTATCATAAGTGTTATCTAATTTTCTTAATGGAATTGGAAGAAATGTGTTGATTTTTTTCTGTTAGTAGATTATTGAAAGTAGATTATTTTATATCTTATTGTCGCTTTATTTCTTAAAGAATAAGGCGACAATAAGAACTTTATTTTGGTTTTGAAGGCTAAGTAGGTGCGTACTAAAGCTTTGATTTTACTCTTCTTCAAGTTTATAGTCAATTAATTCTCTAGCCTCTTCAAGTACTAACCTTAACTTTTCGGAGTCTAATTTTAGCGACTTGAGTGCTTCTTTATTATTGATAATATCTTTCACGAGTATGATCTGGTTCTGTAATAAAGTTTTCTCTTCTACATCTGTAAGGGTTGTGAGGCAGGTTACAGGATAAAAAACAGCTTTATCCACTCTTTTTTTTATGCTATTGTCTGTTGGGTAGTCCCATGAAAGAAAATTGACGTTATAGTACTTACCAAAGTCCTTGGAGTCTGAAGTTAAATAGGCATTGGTAACGAGCCATCCTTGCGTGAATTTTTTATTTTGACCGAAGAAATGATAGGATATATCACTGATATCTTTAAATCGGGATAAGAAATACATGGGAGTTGTCACTGAAATTTTCGCATCTATATCATTTCGAAATTTGCACTCTATGGCCAACATCTCGTTTCCTTTCGATGCAACAACGTCTATCTCGTGAGAAACTGCGTGGCCTTGGATTGTTTGTCCTGTGGTGCTTTCAAAACCATATTCTTGAAATAAGCGTGCGATCCATTTTTCGAAATAAAAACCTTCAGGACCTAATTCTCGAAGTGCTTTTTTTAGGCTATATCGAGCTGCAAAAGAATTTCTTTGTGATTTTAGGGCTTCAAAAGCTAACTGATATAGCTCTCTTGTGCTTATCCCGTCAAATAGTTTTTCTTTGATTTGTGTATAAACTTTTTCAACTTGTTCATTGTTGGCACCAGATCGCGTTAAAGAATGACGTAAGCTGTCACTGTTAAATGGAACTAGTTCTCCAGAGTATTTTTTTACCAGCATATTAGATTATGGTTACAGTTTAATGTACTCCTGCAATTTACTTGCCATTGCTATTAAAAGTAGCTAAAAGAGTTCTTTAATTAAAATATAAATACCAACAATAAATATAAACCAGCCGAATATGGGCTTTAGATGATCTGTTTGAATTTTTTTCTGAAGTTGATTTCCTATTCCAACACCCAAGGTTGTTATGGTAAGCAGCTTGAACAGAAAATTCCAGTCTATCGTTATATGATCGATATCGCCAAGAAAACCAATAAGAGAATTGATCGTAATGATTGATAATGATGTGCCTATTGCTATACGTATAGGCATATGAAGCAATATAACTAAGGCCGGTATGATCAGAAATCCTCCTCCAGCACCTAAAAAACCGGTTACAAGTCCAATTCCAATGCCCCATGCAATCATCTTAATGGTATGTTGTTTAACTGGATGTTGAGGGCTAGATTGAATTTTCTTGTTTTTTATCATACTCCACGAAGATCCGAGCATCAATGTAGCAAATGAGATCATGGTTAACGTTGATTTTGTAAGCTGATAATGGTTGATCTCTAGAATAACTTCGGGTATATGGACCAGTAAAACTTTACGGACTAAAAGTACAACGATAACAGAGGAAATTCCGAAGTATAATGTTGCCCGGAAATTTACACATTTTTCCTTTGTTTTGATGAAACTTCCTATGAAACTTGTACTTCCAACAATAAATAGGGAATAGGACGTTGCTAGTGTAGGATGTATATGGAATAGGTAGACTAAGACTGGTACTGTCAATATGGAACCACCAGCACCGATTAATCCGAGGGTGATACCGATGAAAATAGACAAAGTGTACCCTATAATTTCCATCGTTGCAACATTGTGTGGCCAAAGAACGGAATAATTATTAGTAAACAAAAACAAAATAGTGTACTGCTTGTTATTAATTACAGAAGAACTTATAAATTTTATACATATGGGCGCGATAGTAGATAAAGTAATAAGCAAAGTAAAAAGTAAAATAGACGAAGAATGTGAGAATGGTACTATTGAGACTTCAGAACGTATCCTTTCTGTTGTGGCTGGAGGTTTTATATTAGGTGCGGGTGTTCGGTATTTGATTAAACATCCACTAACGGCACTTTCTGGATTATCTTTGGGTGGTGCTTTAGTTTACCGTGGTATAACTGGAAAATGTGCAATAAAAAAAGCCATTGAAGACGATGTAGAACGTGTAGAAGTTATTGAGCATCGCTATTTTGTGAAAAAAGACTAATTCGCATTTCTAATTTAGGTTTATACAGAGGGGGTCTAATATGTAACGTATTGGACCTTTTTTAATTCATTACCTTACGTAGATTTTTTCAATTATTTATTTAGCATTAAATTAATTTAATAATTCCCAGCTAATTCATGAATTTTCCAGTAAAAAATCAATCTTTTGGATTTTCTATGCGGTAAATTAGAAAAAAAAGCCTACATTATCCTGATTTTTACAGTAAAAGAAAAAAATATTGAAATTCACAGAATTTGGTTTAGCACCTTCATTGGAAGAAGGCTTAGATAGCATGGGATATGAAGATGCAACACCCATACAGGAACAGGCCATACCTGTTGTGTTGCAACATAAAGATCTGATCGCTTGCGCGCAGACTGGTACAGGGAAGACAGCTTCTTATTTATTGCCTGTTTTACATAAAATAGCTGAAGAACAATCCGATTATATAAATACTTTAATTTTAGTTCCTACCAGAGAGCTCGCTTTGCAAATTGATCAGCAAATCATGGGGCTTGGCTATTTCACTGGGGCAACTTCAATTGCTGTTTATGGTGGTGGAAATGGCATGGATTATGAACAGCAACGGACAGCAATTAAAGAAGGAGCAAATATTATTGTTGCTACTCCTGGACGTTTAATAGCGCATTTAGCATCAGGAAAACTTCATTTTAATAAAGTAAAACATTTCATATTGGATGAAGCAGACCGTATGCTCGATATGGGATTTCATGAAGATATTATGAAGATCATCAGCTTTTTGCCAAAAAAGAGACAGAATCTTTTATTCTCAGCGACGATGCCAGGTAAAATCAGGACATTGGCGAAGCAGATCTTACATGATCCGACCGAGATTAATATTGCCTTATCAAAACCTTCTGAAGGAATTAATCAACAAGTTTATATGGTTTATGATGACCAGAAGACGGCATTGATACAGCATATTCTTACTAATCCAACTTATACGAGTACGATTATTTTTGCTTCCAAAAAGGAGTTTGTCAAACGGTTGAGTACTGATCTGCATAAAAGCGGTATCGCAGTAGAAGCATTCCACTCTGATTTGGAGCAAGCACAACGTGAAGATATCATGAATCGTTTCAAAGCAAAGCAAATAAACGTACTAATTGGTACAGATGTGATTTCTAGAGGTATTGATATCGTCGGTATCAGTTTGGTTATCAATTATGATGTTCCTCCAGATCCTGAAGATTATATCCACCGTGTTGGCCGTACAGCACGAGCCGCGACAACAGGAACAGCTATTACTTTCGTAAATCAGAAAGATCAGCCGCGGTTTGCAAAAATTGAAGAGCTTATCGGTTCAAGTATAGAAAAATTGGATTTACCCGAAGGTTTTTCTGCAGGACCGGTTTATGATCCAACACGTTATTCTGATCAAAAGAAGAAACCTTCTAAAAAGAAAAAATTCAAGAAGTTCGTTAAGAAAGATTAATTAAAAGAATTTGATATTTAGGTTTGCCCCCGAAGAGTTAGATGCTTTCTGGGGGCATTTTTATGGCAAAACATCCAAAGTGCAGTGCTGCAGTTATACTGTAATTTGTAAAAGAAAAAGTATAAGGCAAGTCCTATAACACTATTCTTACAACCAAATGTGATGATTTTTGTTGACTTCTATTGAAAAGCAGAAGTGCAATTAAATTTTTTACTGTATTTTAGTTTCAAAATTGACCTCGTATTAATTATTACCGTATGAATAATCAAAACCTTCATCTTAAAAAGCATGTCTACAGCATTGTAAGTACACTATTGTTCATCACTAATGTATCTCATGTATGTGGGCAGTCGTCATTTAAAATGGAAGGTGATTCGGCAGTTGCCATGATCGATCCTACATATGATCAAGTGAGTAAGTTGCATCGTTTCTGGTTAGGTGATTCTTATCGTGAACTATACAATACGCCGGTTAAAATGCGGGTCATGCATCTTCAAAAGGAACTTGGCGGTCTTACTGTTGTCAAGCTTGGTGGAGGTATGCAAACACAATCGCTACGTTTAAGAGACAGTACGGGTAGAGAATGGGTTTTGAGGTCTATTAATAAATTTCCAGAAAGGAGTCTGCCTGAACATTTGAGAAATACGATTGCAAAGGATATTGTTCAGGATCAAATTTCAATTGCTCATCCATTTGGAGCGCTAACTGTACCGACTTTTAATCGTGTATTAAAAATCCCACATGCTAGTCCAGAACTGGTCTTTGTTGGTGATGATCCTGGTTTAGAAGAACACCGTGCTGTATTTAAAAATAGAGCTTATATGTTTGAGCCAAGAGTACCTTTGGAGGATGAAGATGCGAAAACTGACAATACACTTAAAGCGCAAAGAAAGTTGGAGGAAGATAATGATATTCAAGTGGATCAGCGTTTAACATTGCGTGCAAGACTACTTGATTTCATTTTAGGAGATTGGGATCGTCATGAGGATAATTGGCGATGGGATTCTAAAAAGATTGACGATAAGAAAGTGTATAGTCCAGTACCAAGAGATCGTGATAAAGTATATTATAAAACATCGGGTATACTTCCGGTATTACTATCCATGCAGTGGCTGAAAGCGCACTTGCAACCTTTTGGTGATCATATTCGCAATGTCGGTCAGTGGAATTTTAATGAAAGGCATTTTGACCGTTACTTCTTAAACCATTTGGATCGAAAGGATTGGAAAGAGGAAATCAAATTTGTACAAACGGTTGTTACTGATGCCGTCATAGATGAAGCAATAGCACAGATGCCAGATACTATTGTACGATTGGGTGGAGAACAGCTTAAGGGTCATATACGTGCTAGAAGAGATAATCTGATGTCTACTGCTTTAGATTATTATGGTGATCTAGCAAAGAACGTTGATATCGCCACTTCAGCTAAGAATGAGTTTTTATATTTTAACTATCATACTGACGGTTCGCTTGAGCTAGAAATCAGAAATAAAAGGAAAGATGGATCTGAAGGAAGGAAACTGGTTAAAAGAACATTCCTTCCGAAGGAGACAAAAGAATTACGGATTTATGGGCTTGATGGTTCAGATGTATATGATATTCGTGGTCAAAATAAATCGAAAATAAAGCTTCGGTTGATAGGGGGTAAGGGGAAGGATGATTACCGCATAGATCCTAATTTTGAGAACGGTAAACTTGTTTATATTTATGATGATAAGGAAGTTCAACCTAATTTTAAGAACACGCCTTTTATAAATCTAAAATTGTCAAATGATACCTTAGTGCATCGTTATGATCGAAATAGTTTCAAATATGATCGCACCGGTGTGTTGGCTTCTTTACAATATGGAGTAGATAAAGGCCTTTTGTTCGGGGCTGGTTATTTGATCGAAAAACAGGGCTTTCGAAAAGAACCTTATGCTTTTAAACAAGAGTTTTGGGCGCATTATACAACTGGACGCAAGTCCTTTAGTTTTAAATATAATGCCGATATTAAATCGATATGGAATAAAAATGACCTCTTGATTCAATTGGAATCTGATGGACCTAAAAACCAAGAAAACTTTTTTGGTTTGGGAAATAATACAGATTATGAACAGCGTAAAGAACGTGGGATTCAATATTATAGAAACCGATATGACGTTATTTATGCCAACTTTTTATTGAAGAGAGAATTTGCTGAAAACTGGAAATGGAAGATGGGTTCTTCTTCAGAATTTATTATGAGCCATGAAGAAGCTAATGAGGGACATTTTTTTGAAAAGTATGCCGCAGAAAATCCAGCTATACCTGTATTTGGTAAGTTTTTCTTTACAGGAATTCTAGGATCTGTTCAATACGATAGTCGTGATCAAAAAGATAATGCCAAAAAAGGTATTTTCTGGGATAATCTTATTGAGGCAAAGTCACAGTTAAATAGTAATGATAATCAATTTATAAGATTAAGATCTATTTTCAACTTTTATAAGACTAATGAAAGCGACTGGATAACTCTTGCCAATCGCACTGGATTTGAAACACTGATCGGTGATCCATTAATCTTTCAATATGCGCACTTAGGAGGTGAAAATAGCCTTCGTGGCTTTAACTCGAAACGTTTGAGTGGACAAACTATGCTCTATAATAATTTTGAGTTACGTTTTAAAGTTTTTAGTTATGATTCCTATTTGGTTCCTGGCACTGTAGGACTTATTGGTTTTCACGATGTGGGTAGAGTTTGGATGAAAAACGAATCCTCTAGTCGCTGGCACATGGGGTATGGCGGTGGCTTTTATTTTATTCCTGCTGATCTTTTAGTTATTCAGGCTGTTGGAGGTTTTTCAAAAGAAGGATTTCGTCCTTATTTAAGTATTGGTCTTCGTTTTTAAAATTACTTAAAATATTCTCCATGGATTGCAAAACACTGAGTTTGATACAATTCATGGAGAATATCGTTTTAGACTGCTTATTCTTTTCCACCAAAGGTCACCAGCACCATTCCTATTACAATGATTGTAGAACCAAGGATCTGCATCCAGGTCAAAGGTTGTTTAAAAACAAGAGCCATCGCCAGCTGAACTGTTAAAAATGTGCCCCCTGAACACAAGGCAATTACAATCGGCTGTGGAAATGTTTTGAATAATTGAATGAGAAACCAGCTTGCAGTGATTAGAATTATATTACCCGCAACTAACGCTGACCAGTGGTATTTTGGGTGAATTCCGCCATATTTAAAAATAATAGTTGAAACGATCTGACAAATCCAAAATAATAAGAAATAGAGATAATTCATGTCTGTGATTTACTGTTAATGATCCTTCAAATCTAATTGAATTTTAGGAAATACGAATTATTATTTTCATTTGTTGGTGTTGTTTTTCTTTTAAGAAAAAACAAATTGCCAAACCCAATGTTGTAATTGTAAATACAATTTATGGATTTATACGCAGGATTACCTTTTTGGATTATTAAAAATGCGCTTTACGATTATAACAATCCCTTAGAAAATGATTATGAAATTGATGTGGCAATTATTGGTTCTGGTATTACAGGAACACTAGTTGCGCACGAGCTCTGTGAACACGGTATAAAGTGTGCTATTTTTGATAAAAGAATCGTATCAAATGGCAGTACGGTTGCTAGTACAGCACAGCTGCAATATGAAATTGATGTTCCTCTTCATGAAATGATTAAGGACATCGGAGAAGCTCGTGCAGTTGGCGCTTATCGTGCAAGTTTAAGGTCTATTACAGATATCGAGCAAGTATTTGAGAAAACAGGTGTGAAGGGTGATTTTAAACGTGTCTCAACATGTTATCTGGCAAGTGATCAAGCAGGATGGAGTAGTATTAAAGATGAATATGAGGCGAGGGTGAAACATGACCTTCCTGTTCGTTTATTAAATAGGAAAGCATTAAAGAAGGAATATGGAATTGCAGGTCTTGGCGCATTATATAATGATACATCTGCACAAATGGATACTTATAAGTCTGCGATCGGTATTCTTAAGTATCATCAAAAAAAACATCAACTTCCAATTTTTTCTCCAGTTCAGATCGATCATTATCATGAAGTGAAAAATGGGTATGAACTATTGACGAACAATGGGTTTAAGATTCACTGTAAATACGTGATCATTGCCGCAGGATTTGAGGCGGGTCAATTTTTGCCAAAACAGGTTATGAATCTTAATTCAACCTATGCTTTAGTTTCTAAGCCTATTCATACAGGTCAATTTTGGAAAGAAAGAAGTTTAATATGGGAAACTGCGGAACCTTATTTCTATATGCGTACAACCGCAGATAATCGTATCATGATGGGAGGGGAAGACGAGGAATTTAGAGACCCTGATAAACGGGACCGTTTGTTAAAGGGAAAAGTTAAAAAACTGGTCAAAAAATTCAATAAATTATATCCGGATATTGCTATCGATGTCAATATGGCGTGGTGTGGTACTTTCTCTTCTACAGCAGATGGTTTGCCATTTATCGGTAGCTGGCCCGGTAAAAAAAGAATGCTTTATGCATTGGGATATGGCGGAAATGGTATTACATTTAGTATGATTGCCGCACAGGTGATCCGAAATATAATTTTGGGAAAGAAAGACTACCGTACGGATATATTTGGGTTTGGAAGATTAACAAACGATGGAGATTTATAGTTTGGTTTGAGATTTAAATAATAATAAAAGGCTTATCGGAAATACGATAAGCCTTTTATTATTTGTTGCAGGTGATACTTATATACCCATTTCTTTTAATATAAATTGAGCATTGTCAATTTTGTCTGCTACCCATAGTACGTAACGGATATCAACACCTATCGAACGGCTATAACTATCGTTCCATGCAAAATCATTAATGGTTGCATCGTATGAGCGGTCAAAATTGACTCCGATCAATTCGCCATATGCATTCATAATAGGAGATCCTGAATTACCTCCGGTCGTATCCATATTATAGAGCATATTAACAGGTACATCGTTCAGTTCTTTCTTAACATATGGTCCAAAATTCTTGTTTTCCCAAGCAGTTTTTATTTCAGCTGGATATTCAAAATCTGCCTCTCCAAGATTGCCTTTTTGTATAATACCTGCTAGTGTTGTAAATGGCTTCATGTAAGTAGCGTCAACAGGAGAGTAACCTTTTATGTTTCCGAATGTTAGTCTCAATGTGGAGTTCGCATCAGGAATAAAGTTTTTAGACTGGTACAATTCCTTAACTGCTACATAATCTCCCATCAATTTATTTAACACTCCATCTCTTCTTTTTTGCTCAACAGCAAATTGCTGAATATCTTGTTCTAGTGACGATTGAAATTTCATTAGGTTATCTGAATAAGCCAATAGAGTAGTCCTATTTGATAAAATATCATTAAATACTGCTGCGCTGTTATTTAATTTCGATTCTGTAATAAGCTCCCCGGCATATGCACTTGCAAGATTATTATCTTGGAACTTCAGTTTTTGAATTGTTTCGATTTGATTGTTCCCTTGGAAAGCATGTGCGTCAGCTAGCATCTTAGCAAAGATACGGAGATCTGCATACATGCTGTAGCTTTCGTAGATACCTTTTAAGTTTGTTTTTAACTTATTAATATTAGCTTCAAAAAAAGCATTTTGATCTTGTGATGTACTTTGTTGTAGCATCGCTGCTTTAAACGTATTTATCTCTTTTGCAACGCGCATTAAACTCGTGCTCGTGTAGATATTATTCATCCACATTTCCTTGTAGACGTCTTGATTGATTAATTTGTATAGGCCATCAATATCATCCATCAGAGTACCATATTTATTTTTTAAATCTGATTTGCTATTGATAAAAGTACTTAGCGCTTGATCTTCTTTTATTTTGGTATTTATTAAATCAATATTACGAAGACCTTTTAGTTTTCCTTTATAGTTTTTTAAAACATTAGCGTTTCTTTTAATACGTGTCGCTAAGTAAAGGGCGGCATCATTATCTGTTTTTCCTGCTTCGTACATGCGCTCATTTTGAAATTCATACAAATTAGAAACATAAGGCAGTAAAAAATTTTGTTGATATTGAATATATTGCGCAGGACGGTGTCTAAATGTTTTACCTGGATAACCTAAAATGAAGACGAAATCATTCTCATTAACACCTTTTGGGTTTACTTTTAAAAACTTCTTCGGTTGGTAAGGGACATTTTCTTTTGAATATTTTGCAGATGCCCCATCTTTACCAACATAAGCACGTAAGAATGAATAGTCTCCTGTATGTCTTGGCCAGATCCAGTTGTCGGTTTCACCTCCAAATTCTCCGATGTTTTGACGAGGAATATATACTAAGCGTACGTCTTCAATTGTTTTATATCGGAATAGTACATATGTCTTACCGATAAACATTTCAGAAACTTCAGCTTTGATCGTTGGATCCTGTTTTTGAGCCTGTTCTACCAGTTCTTGTTGCTTTTTCTTAATAATTGTTATTCTTTCGGATGGATCCGTGATATGTGCAACTGCCGCCAGAATTTTCTCAGAAACATCTTCGTAAGAGTCTGTAATACGTATAGTTAGTCCTCTTGCTTCAATTTCTTGTTCATGTGACTGTGCTACGAAACCATTTTTAAGATAGTTGTTGATGGGAGTACTCGCAAGCTGTACTGCTGAGAATGCACAGTGATGGTTCGTGATGATCAATCCACTTCCTGATACAAATGAACCCGTACATCCGCTTACTTGTACTAAAGCATCAACTAGTCCAACTTTTCCTGGATTATAGATATGCTTTTCATTTATTTTTAGTCCCGCATTTTTCAATCCCGCTTTATTCAATTCGCTAAGAGGAAACATTCCTTCGTCAGGAGATTTCGCATGGATAGTAGGGGCAGCTGTTGCTAAAAGTAGGAGTAAACTCCAGGATTTTGTATTCAGTAACTTCATGTTTGTTTATATATTATTAAATAGGATTGTTCTGTCCGATCGAAGCTCAAAGATAAAAAATATTAAGTACATATCTTTCGATCGCGATTCGATCATTTGGTATGAAATATGTTTGTTACTTTTGTATAAATAAAATTGATAAGATGACGCTCATTCAATTAGAGTATATAGTCGCCGTTGATACATATAGAAACTTTGTAGCCGCTGCCGAAAAATGTTTTGTAACACAGCCCACGTTAAGTATGCAAATCCAGAAATTGGAGGAGTCTATTGGAGTTAAAATTTTTGACCGAAGCCGTCAACCTGTAATCCCTACTGAAATTGGAGAAAAGATAATTGCACAAGCTCGTATTATTCTGATAGAAAGTAAAAAAGTTTTGGAGATTGTCCAAAATGAAAATGGTGAATTGGACGGAGAGTTACGTATAGGAGTGATTCCGACGATAGCCCCTTATTTGTTACCGACGGTTCTAACACGGTTTATGGATAAATACCCCAAAATGCAATTACAAATTTGGGAGTATACCACCGAAAGAATTGTTCACGAGTTGAAAGTAGGACTTTTGGACTGCGGGATCTTATCGACACCATTACATGAAGCAGGAATAATTGAAAAGCCACTTTTTTATGAAAACTTTGTGGCATATATTTCGGAAAACAGTCCGCTTTTCGGTAAAAAGATGTTGAGCTCTGATGACATCGGAGAGGATAAGCTTTGGTTATTGAATGAAGGTCACTGTATGCGTGGACAGGTATTAAACATCTGCCATCATAAACATAATTATGATAGTTCTGGTCGTTTTGAATATAATACCGGGAGTGTAGAGACTTTAAAAAAGATGGTGGATATCAATTCGGGAATTACAATATTACCCGAATTATCTATTGTAGATTATAATGAAGATCAGCTAAACCGGATTCGTTATTTTAAAGCTCCGGAACCTGTCCGTGAAATAAGTCTTGTAACAACACAGAATTTTGTCAAAAAACAAGCTATTGAAGCGTTATCGCGTGAGATTATGGAAGCAATACCGGAGAAGTTTAAATCAAAGAAAAAGAAAGAGGTTCTAAGTTTTCAATAATATAAAATGAATAGTAAAACATTAAGAGGCAGGCTTAATAGAAAATTAGATGCGCTTAATCATTGGCGGATGCATAAAATTTCGAATCGAAACTTTATCATTATTTTAGCTTTTGTAGTCGGGATTATAGGTGGGGTAGCTGCTTCTGTGTTAAAAGCATTAACGCACTTTATTGCTTCGACCTTACAGGATGATGTGGATTGGCATTATAAATATTCATTCTATTTATTCTTCCCATTATTAGGTATTCTTTTGAGTGTCTTGTATGTGCGTAAGGTGCTAAAGGCGAAACATCTTGAGCACGGTATAACACCGATTATTTATGCCATTTCCAGAAAATCGAGTCAGATTCCTGTTCACAATGTCTATTCGCAGATAGTCACCTCGGCTATAACCGTTGGGTTTGGAGGATCTTGTGGATTAGAGGCACCTATTGCGATGAGTGGATCTGCCATCGGATCTAATACGGGACGGTTTTTTGGCTTGCAATATAAAGAGGTGACGATGCTATTGGCTTGTGGGGCTGCAGCTGGTATCGCAGGCGCTTTTGACAGCCCTTTAGCAGGGATGGTGTTCGCCATCGAAATTTTATTACCGGAATTCTCTATTCCGGTGCTTATTCCGTTACTGATTTCGGCTGCAATGGCATCGGTAGTTGCACAATCATTATATAGTGAACCCCTATTTCACACTTTTAGTACGGAGTGGGAGGTATCAGCACTATTTTTCTACTTATTGTTAGCTTTATTGGTTGGTGGATATTCTGTTTATTTTGCGAAGATCAGCAGTATTGTCAAGAATTGGTTTACTAATATTAAAAATCCTTACAATAAGGTGTGGGTTAGTGGCATATCATTGGGGTTGATGATCTTTATCTTCCCTGCTCTTTACGGAGAAGGATATATTGCGATTCAGCAAATATTGAATGGTCAATTTAATGCCATTGTTAAGAATAGTCTATTTGCAGATTATCAGGATATCGGGCTTGTAATATTAGCTTATTCGGTCTTAACTCTTTTTGCCAAATCATTTGCCGCTCTGTTTACCCTTAATGGTGGTGGAAACGGCGGTGTTTTTGGTCCTAGTCTGGTGATGGGCGGGCTATTGGGCTTTGCTTTTGCTTATGGAGTCAATCTGACAGGAATAACAGAATTGAATGTTCCTAACTTTGTAGTGGTCGGCATGGCCGGCGCCTTGAGTGGAATCATGCATGCACCATTGACAGGTGTTTTTCTAATCGCAGAAATCACTGGAGGGTACGGATTGATGGTACCGCTAATGCTTGTCACTTCCATTTCATATTTAATTAATAGATCGATACTGAAATACTCTATTTATACGAAAGTTTTAGCTGATTCAGGAGACTTGCTGTCTTACGAGGACAAGGATCGATCTGTATTAAGTATGATGAAGGTAAGGTATGTTTTAGAAACTAATTTTGTCATACTAAGACCTGAAGAAACCCCTAAAATGAGACAATCTGATATTATTCACAGTAAGCGTAATATTTTTCCTATTGTTACTGAAAAGGGCAAATTGCTAGGTATCTTATATAGCGAACGCTTATTTTCTATTTTGTTGGGTGAGGAGGAAGGTATCGACCAACCTTTTAGTAAGTTAGCGGAAACACCTACTGATCTTGTTAAAATACATGAAGAAGATATGGAGTCGGTCATGCTCAAGATGAAAAAAGATGATGTATGGATATTACCAGTGATTGATAAGGATGGGAATTATCTCGGTTTTGTATCGAAATCAAGTGTCTTTAATAAGTATAGGGCATTGCTGATGCGACAAGGACATTATTTGGAGTAACATAAAATATGGCTTTGAGATTAACCTCTCAAAGCCATAATTTTTGATACATATTTGCCTATGATATCAAATTCCAGATTTACTTTTGTACCTACTTCTACATTTTTTAAGTTTGTGTGTTCAATAGTGTAGGGGATAATTGCGACAGAAAATTGATCAATTTTAGAGTTAACTACAGTCAGGCTAATCCCGTTTACTGTAATAGATCCTTTTTCAACTGTGATATTCTGAAGCTTTGGATCATATTGAAATGTAAATACGAAACTTCCATCTTGATCTTGTTTGTTAATACATGTTGCTACCTGATCAACGTGACCTTGTACAATATGTCCGTCAAAACGCCCATTGGCCTGCGTACAACGTTCTATATTCATGACATCGCCAATCTTTAAATCTTGAAGATTTGTTTTTTGCAGTGTTTCATCAATTGCAGTTACTTGATGCAAATTTTCTTCAATTCCAACAACGGTTAAACAAACTCCGTTATGGGCTACACTTTGATCTATCTTTAATTCATTGGAAATCTGGCTCTCGATATACAAATGAATATTTGTATCTTCTTTGACAATATCTTTGACCTTTCCTAAGGTTTCTATAATTCCTGTAAACATGTGTTTTTCTGATTTTATACAAAGATAAAGATAATCTGAGGATATAAAAACACTTAGAATCATTCTAAATTGTAGTAAAATCACTACAATTTAATATTATTAAAAAAAATAAGAATAAATAATTTGTTATAGTGTAATATATACACTATCTTTGTTGCATCATAATTTAGGTTTATAATTGGTTTTAAAGGTTTTCATTCTCCCCGTTTGAAAACCTTTATTTATTTATAGCGATATTATTTATCTTTTAAGTTTTAATATTGTCATTTTTCTAATTATATAGGTTTTAATTCGATTTCACTGTTTTTTATTCAAAAAAAGTTATTGTGTTGGATTTACACCATATCAAATGGGGCATACTGATATCTTATTACTGGTTAAAAGAGTTGCAGTAATGGTATTTTTAGCATTATTTTTTATTGAAAAATAATAAATAACGTATCGTTTTACACTATATTTCCTTATTATTTTTTCAGTGTTCAAATAATTATTTTGTAAGAATAATAAATATATTTTACCTTTGACGTAGGTTTAGGTTGATTACCTCTTTCAAGAGGTACTTTAAAGCCTGGGAAATCGCTCGATTCTCTCAGGCTTTTCTATTTTATAGCCATATTATCAATCATTTTTTTAAATTTGAAGATTAATCATTTATTCCATACTATGCGTATATTATATCTATTTCTATCTCTCTTTTTTTTCCAATCACTTTATGCTCAGAAAGGCATTTTAGTTGAATATCAGCGTTCCAGTAACAATAAAGTTATGGAATCGCAGGATCCGACTTTAGTTTATGCAAATGCCGAGCAAACAGTGATTACAAGCCGTAAGATTATGAGCGGTGAAGCGAAGATGCCTTATGAGATTTTTGTTATTAAAAGACCTTCAAATGCTTATTATAAGATGACACGGGTCAATGCAATGAAACAAATAGGTACAATTGATTCCAATGCGATCAATAAACAAAATTTGGAAATTACTAAGGAAACTAAAAAAATATTAGGCTATACTTGCTATAGGGCAAAAACTAGTGTAAACTCGAATAGCATTGATATCTGGTATACGACCGAGCTGAAGGTAAAAGGTGGTCCTTCAGATTTAGGGCAGAACCTTGGCTTTGTACTTGAAGTAGTCCGTAATGGTAATTCTGCAGTAACAGCAAGTAAAATTGAAAAACTAAAGGAATGGCCAACGTCATTAAACTTGCCTCAGTCATTGGTTTATGTTGATGATTTGACCTATAAAGATGAGCTGTGGAAAAGCAGGTTTACACAAGTTCCTGTCTTTAAAAATGAAAAGATCAGCTTCTCCGATGATAGTAAATCGGATAGTATTTTAAGATTTGCAAATGGTACTGTCATTGTTAAAAAAGTAAAAATTCCAAAGATTAATCCAGGACAAACTGTATTTGTGCAATTGACTGAAAAATCTAAAGGTGACGCTTACGATCGTACAGGTTCTGTTTTTATTATTCCTCAAGATCAGCAACTGTCTTTTTTAGATGGTATGCAAAAAGGGATGAATACGCTACCGTTTTATGATAATGGCAATGGTAAAAAATACCAAGGTGTGATCCGTACGGCTATTTATTCTCCTATCTTAGAGCTTATGCGCTTCTTTACACCTTTTGGTGTGAGTCAATTTAATTATTTAAAATTGAAGGGCAAGACCTGGCAAGATTCTGTATTATATAGACAGGATATCAGCGAGCTTGCGGGGGCTATCAGTGATCAGGAAGTTTATGTAGGTGCTTTTATTGGAAATTATGATAAAAATGGCCATGAGATAAGTCTTGAATTGACGGTACATCCGGGGTTTGATAGAAGCCAATCATTAAAAAAATTACTGCCAATTTTTAATACTACTAATGTAATGGAAATGGGTGGGCAGGAGTACGGAACGATGTTCAATAAGGATCAAGGTTTGGTAGTAACTTTTGAGTTGAAGGAGGATGCGGAAAATGTTCAACTGCGCTATGTTACTACTGGACATGGTGGATGGGGGAATGGTGATGAATTTGTCCCTAAAACAAATCGTATATTTCTTAACGAAGTGCCGTTATTTAGCTTTACACCATGGCGTAATGATTGTGGATCATATCGATTAAGTAATCCTGCTTCCGGAAATTTTGCTAATGGTCTATCTTCTTCGGATTTGAGTCGTTCTAATTGGTGTCCAGGAACGGTAACTTATCCTATTTTTATCGATATAGGAAAACTTAAAGCTGGAAAGCATACTGTCCGTGTTCATATTCCGCAAGGCGAAAGCGAGGGAACAAGCTTCAGCAGCTGGAATGTATCGGGTGTATTGTTATATGACTAAAACGAAAAGGGCTGAAAATATTTATTTTCAGCCCTTTCTAATTATTTTAATATTAATTATACATTGAATCTGAAGTGCATAATATCACCATCTTCAACAATATATGTTTTTCCTTCTACCGATAATTTACCAGCTTCTTTACAAGCTGCCTCAGATCCTAATTCGATAAAATCATTATATTTAATGACCTCTGCACGGATAAATCCTTTTTCAAAGTCTGTGTGGATAACACCTGCTGCTTGTGGGGCTGTAAATCCTTTTTCAATTGTCCAAGCACGAACTTCCTGCACACCAGCAGTAAAGTATGTTGCTAAGTCCAGTAGTGAATAAGCTGCCACGATCAATTTAGAAACACCAGATTCTGCTAAACCTAGATCATCTAAGAACATCTGACGCTCTTCAAAACTTTCTAATTGTGCAATTTCCGATTCAATCTGAGCAGAAATAATTAATACCTGTGCATTTTCATCCTTAACTTCTTCTTTTACACGGTCAACATAAGCATTACCGGTATTGACAGAAGCTTCGTCCACATTACACACATATAATACAGGTTTTACAGTTAGTAATGCTAAATCTTGAATGAAATCGAAATCGTCTTTTTCAAGAGGTGCTGTACGAGCTGATTTACCAGCTTCTAAATGGTCTTTTACAATAGATAAGATTTCGTAAGTGCGTTTTGCATCTTTATCTCCACCTGTTTTGGCCATTTTTTCTACTTTTTGAATACGTTTCACAACAGTATCCAAATCTTTCAACTGTAACTCAGTATCAATGATTTCTTTGTCACGAATAGGATCTACAGATCCATCAACATGGATCACATTGCCGTCATCGAAACAACGTAAAACGTGAATAATTGCATTTGTTGTACGAATATTCCCTAAGAATTGATTACCAAGACCTTCACCTTTAGAAGCGCCTTTTACTAAACCAGCGATATCAACAATCTCAATTGTATTTGGAACAATTTTTTGAGGATTAACCAATTCAGCTAATTTATTAAGACGGGTATCAGGAACAGTGATAACCCCAACATTTGGTTCAATAGTACAAAAAGGAAAGTTTGCCGCTTGTGCTTTAGCGTTAGACAAACAGTTAAATAGTGTTGATTTACCTACGTTAGGTAATCCAACGATACCGCATTGTAAAGCCATAAAATATGCTAGTTTTTTGAATTTACGCAAAGATAAAAAATAAGTCGAAACTTTCTATGTATCTTTAATTATGTTGCAATGGTATAAGATCGATAAGGCGAGTATTTATGTTGAAGACCGAATTTATGAGGTAGAAGCGGGGCGTACCCGGTTGTGTATTTTGCATAATGCAAATGGCTGGAAAGCATTTTCTAGGAAATGTCCACATGCGGGAGCTTCATTTGTAACGGGTTGGTGCGAAGGTGAAGAGATTGTTTGTTCTTATCACCGGCATAGATTTAATTTGACAAGTGGCACAGGTTGTCCCGGACAAGGGGATTTTATTAAGATATACCCTACTAAAGTTGAAAATGAAGAATTGTATGTTGCCATTGAATCTTCAGGTTCTTTCTTTAGCAGGCTATTTAAATAAGAGTTTTTTTGATTAATGATTGGATACGATTATTTGTTGTGCGGATATTCCTGTATCCAGTTAAAACCACGATTCATTAACTCAAATGTTTTCGGATCTCTTTTTTTAAGTCTGATTTCTTCCAATCGCTCTTTTATTTTTACTTTTAATAGCACATCACCATTCTCCTCCAGTTTATAATCAAAGGTGTAATTGTTTAAGGTCATCTTATTTTCTGATGTATTAAAGCCGACTCCGATTCGTTGTACATTGTAAAAATTATCACGAGCTCGTGCATTTCCTTCATATTCAAAGATTAGAAATGACCAATCATTGGGTATGCTAACTCTTTTTTCTGAAGTTGTGTCAATTTGATAGATACCATACAATGGCGATTTTTTGAAATATTGTGCTATTATTTTTTTTTGATTAAAAACACCAAATAGCTGGGTTGAGATAAACAGCATAATCACTAAGACTTTGCATATCGATGCAACCCACTTTTTCCATACTCTATTGAACACTGGCCTATTAATTTGCTTAAGTTGACTAGACTCGCCTTTGAAAAAAAGGTCTGTTAAAGATTTGAGATATGGAAGTAATAAAAATACCGATAATAAGACTAGTGCAGTTGACATCAACTTTACAGGTACATCGTAAAAATAGTTTATGGCCATTATATTTAAACTTGTAGCCACTGTGATTAAAGCGCCTAAAACCATTGTTTTCCTAAACAGGAGTAGGCCTGCCATTATCTCCACAATACCAATAAAAATATTGTATCCTTTCGAAAAACCAAAGAAATTCCATGCCAATCCCATTGGAGAAAATTCACCTAGAGGTTGCATAAGCTTGGTCAATCCTGGAGGCGGCATTTGCGCATGCATCAATTTGCTTACACCATAGTTGATGAGCATGAATGCAATGTAATAGCGAATAAAGACCGTCAACCAATAATAGCACTTATTGTAATTATTTCTTTTTGTATCTATCAAGGTCCAAATGATGGTTCCCAGAACTCCAATGATAACTAATATCAGAAGTGTTACCCAGTCAAAAGAAGTATCTCCGCTACCGTTGGAGAAAATGGAATAGTCGTATTGATATTTTAATATATTTTTCGAAAACCATGGTGTACAGATATGCATTAGCATAATCAATGGTCTATTGATGAAGCTGAAGAGAGGGAATGAACCGTTATTACATATCACTATAAATAATAAAATAAAAACGAAAGAAAAACGGAATCCTTTTTTTTTCCAAAACTCCAGTATATGGTCGTGTTATTAGTGGAATTAATCATAAAAAGGTTTAAATAATTAGCTATTGATTACTAAGATAGTGTTTTCATTTAATTTTCCATTTACTTGCGAGAAATATTGTTGGGATGTTTATAGATTGATGCTAGGAACTGAGTTCGGTATGCTTTTTATGAATCTTAATTCTTAACAAAGGAAGTTATCTTAATAATCTGTTGCAAATTCAATTATAGTATGATTTATTTTATTTAACTTGGTCGATTGACTTATATATAACACCAATATTATATAGAACCTACAAAAATAATTGGATAATTATGAAATATTATTGTTTCCTGGCTTCTTTGTTCATCCATAGTCTATGTCAGGCTCAGGATCAAAGAAAAGAGGTCGTTTCTTTAGACAGCGCTTATAAAAGAGCGTATCATATTACAAAACTTACAGGAGAACAGCCTCGAATTGATGGGAAACTGGATGAAACTATATGGAAGGATAAGGGAGAATGGTCGGAAAAGTTTTCTCAGGTAATTCCTTTTGAACGCGTTTATACACCCTCATGGACTCGGATGAAAATATTTTATGATGATGAAAATGTTTATGTAGGAGTTTATTGTAAGGATGTACACCCGGAAACCATGAATGCATTTATTGGTAATCGCGATGATAACAGTAATGGAGATTTGATCAGTATTGCATTTGACACCTATCATGATTATCGTGTGGCATCTGAATTTAATGTTAATCTCGGGGGAAATAAGACAGATTTGACGGTGACGGATAAATTATCTGTCAATCTGAGTTGGAATACTGTGTGGGAAGGACGGACGAATATCGACCTTGCAGATTCAAGCTGGACGGCAGAACTGAGGATTCCTTTTAGTCAATTACGTTATAATCAGAAAAATGAAGATGGTATTTGGGGTTTACACGTAAGGCGTATCATTCGGAGAAATAATGAGGTCCAGAATTGGAGTTTAATTCCAATAAAAAATAATGGACATGTTTTTTCTTTTGGAGAGATGCACGGTATGACAGACTTGCCAAAGCCAAGAGGAATTGAATTTTTGCCATACACGATGAGCAAATTTGTCCGAAATCCGAAAGTACCTAACAGCCCTTTTCAGAAAGGGAGCAGGTGGCAAGCCACTGCGGGTTTAGATGCGAAATTTGCACTGAATGATTTTACACTGGATATGACTATAAATCCAGATTATGGTCAGGTTGAACTGGATCCGTCGGTCATGAATCTATCTGCTTTCGAGATTTTTTATGATGAAAAGAGACCTTTTTTTCTTGAAGGTAAACATATTTTGGAGTTTGATAATAATGAAGAGGGGATGATGTTTTACTCCCGTAGAATAGGAGCAATGCCTACTTATCAACCCAAAAATATAGATAATCTGACAAGTTTTGCGAGCACACCAAATCCTATTCCCATTTTAGGTGCTATGAAGTTAACGGGCACGAACAGAAATGGTGTTACAGTTGGGTTTCTGGAAAGCATTACTGCGGAGACTAATTCTAAAGTGATGCGAAATGGTGAACCCGATAAAGAGATTACAGAGCCTTTAACCAATTATACGGTGGCTCGTGTACAAAAAAATTGGGAAGGTAATACGCTATTAGGTGGTATGGTAACTTCGGTAAATCGTAAGTTAGGAAGAAAACATCTGGAAGATGCAATGGTTGAAAATGCTTTCACAAGTGGAGTTGATTTTACGCAGTACTTTGCTAAGCGTCTTTACTATATCGATGCAAAAGGTATGTTCAGTACTTTACATGGCTCAGCGGATGCGATCCTTAATACGAAAATGAATGCGACCCACTATTATCAACGTGAATCAGGCTCGGGGTATCTGAATTTAGATCCGGATAAGAAGACCTTACAAGGTACAGGTGGTTATGTAAAAGTGGGTAAGAGAGGAAATGCGCAATGGAATTTTGCAGAAACTTTTAGTTGGTCATCACCGGGATTCGATCTTAACAATGTGGGGTATCTTCGTCAATCTGATTTTAAATTTAATGAATCTGAGATCACCTATCGAAAAACAGATCCATGGGGCCCATTTCGTTTTGCAGGAATTAATCTAACGCAGAAAAATATGTGGAATTATGGTGGAAAGGCTATTAATAATAATATTGCACTCCGTTGGAGGAGTTTAAGTACGAAACGTCGTATCGAAATGGATATCAAGGAAACCTTTAACTGGAATACCATTGATAGCCGTCAACTTCGTGGAGGGCCAGACTTAAGATTGAATTCTAATTTTGAATCTAATGTAATGGTTAGTTCAGATCGTGCAAAACGGATCGTTTTTAAATTAGATTATAATGGGCGACACTATTTGGAACAGGAGACAGGGTATAATGCAATACACCCAAGTATGATCTTCCGGTTAGGGGACCATGTTCGTCTTACAGGACAGCTAAATTATGCATGGAATAAAGATAATCTGCAATATGTAAATAGTATTTTACCAACGGAAAACAGTACAGATCGCACGACCTATGTTATGGGGCGTATGAAACAACAAACCTATGGTATTACCTTAAATATGCAGATGAATCTAACACCTGATATTTCAATTCAATATTATGGTTCTCCTTTCACTTCAGTTGCTAAATATGATCACTTTAAAGAAGCCGCGAATACAAATTCTCACACTTATGAGGATCGTTTTAGAACGTTTACTGCAGAGGAAATAAGTTTTAATTCAGGTGTTTATGAAGTTGATAAAGGAAACCATGTGCTAAAGTTCAAAGATCCAAACTTTAGTTTTAATGAATTTCGCTCAAACTTAGTTGCGCGCTGGGAGTATCTTCCTGGATCTACTTTGTATCTTGTCTGGGAACATAATCGATCTAATCGTGACGAGATTTATCAAACCGGCTGGGGAAATAATCTAGATCGGATGTTTGGGTTACCCGCAAGCAATACTTTTATGATGAAGATCAATTATTGGATCAATATGTAGTATTCGCTTCTTATCTTGCTGAGGATAAGAAGCGAATAGTTTTTTTATAATGCTATCTCAAACAAGCTAAATGATCCTTCTTTATAATGTTCAGGTAATTCTGGGGTCCATTTAATTTGACTTACTCCTTTAAATATAAAACCACAGCTTATGTAGTAGTTGTTTATTTTATCATTCCCACTATGAGTATCTAGTCTAATGAATTTTTTTTCATTTGCAATTGCATATTCTTTAGCCCAAGCGACGATTTTTGTTACATAAGAATTTCCTCTAAATAGAGGATTTGTCGCTATTCTGTGAATATAAATTGCGTTATCGTTAGCAGATTCTTTCCAGATAACATCATCTTTGAAAGTAAGTACAAATGTACAAGCTACAACTGATCCTTCTAGTATAACAAAATGTCTATTTTCATCGATCTCCTTTTGTACCTGAGCTAATTTAAACCCCTTCCAACCTTTATTACCAACTTGTAGTTTATATGCTGAGGCCTGTTCGTAAACTTTGAAGATATCCTCAATATCATGAGCTGTGCTGTTTCTTATTTCCATTTCTAAATAAATTTCTGATGTACCTGCTTATTTTCGCTTTAGTAACATCATTTGGTGATCTGTGGCAAATATATTTTATTTTTTCCTTTAACAGGGCAAGGATAATGGGATTCAATTGAAAAAGATAGGGATCCACCAGATTTCTATAAGCTCTAGGACCAAATGGAAGTTTTTAGCTGATGAACAATGAAGCTTAATTTTTTTAGTCAATTTCAAAGATAGCTTGAATTTCAACAGCAGAATTTACAGGAATGGAAGATGCACCAAATGTTGCGCGGGCATGCTTTCCTTTTTCTCCGAAAACATCAACTGTAAGATCAGAGGCTACGTTCATTAAGTCAGCATGCTTGGTATAACCTTCGGGTGTATTGAATATTCCAGTTAACTGAACACAGCGTTTAACCTGTTCGAGATTTCCGCCAACAGCTTCGTTTAGCACAGCTATCACATTCAGCATTGTTGTTCTGGTCGCTTCTTTTACTTGTTGTTCGTTGAGTTCTTTTCCTAATTTTCCAGGGTTAAGAATCTTTCCGTCTTTTAACGCTACCTGGTTGATGAAGATTAAATTACCTGTACGAATGTAAGGTTTGTAATTACCTGCTGGTCGGGGAACTTCTGGTAGTGTAATCTTTTTTTGTTTTAATGTTGATGCAACTGTTGTTTTATTTTCTAACAAAGGAACAGTGCTCTTAAAGAAGGTGCCTTTTAAGGCAAGTGCAATTTTGGCAAAATTTTCACCTTGGAGCTTAATTAAATAGCGCTCACTTTCGCTTGGTCTTTCGACATTTTTTGCAGAGGAAAGACTTGTTGTACCCAATACCGTGTTACCTTGTGGAATTTTGACGTCAATTTTTTCATTACCACGAATGCCATTTGAAACGAGTATCATCCCATGTACAGCGAGGCTATTCCAAATGGATTGAATGGCTAGTTCTTTACCCGCGCCGCTACCTGCAGACATGAAAACGGTAGCAGGCATACCTTCCAAACCATGTTTTGTCCAAAGATCGACAGTCATTGATAAAAATTCGCTCATAGCAGTACTCATGTTCCCAAAATAAATGGGTGAACCAAAAGCTATTCCATCATATGATGAAAGTTCATTTGGGGTAGCAACAGGAATTTCTTTTAATTTTGCATGCTCATTTTTTTTAACCATTTTGATAATTGCTTCTGCTTGATTGGAACTTTCTAGTCCTTTTGCAAATTCTTTAGCGAGCTCATAAGTGCTTCCATTGTCGGAATGTATGAGTACAAGTACACGCGCTTTTTTTTGTTGTGCGTGTGCTACAATTGAAAATATTGATATTAATGCGATTAATATATTACGTAAGTTAATCATAGATCTTAATTATTATGTTCACTTGCAAAATTAGGTAAGTCATTTTTAGTAAATTTGCCAAAAACAACATGCAAAACGACAGATCGAAATGCGGACTTACGGAACAAGGTAAAGGAATCTATGTAGATCTTATTCCAAAGGATATGTATGTTTGGTATGAAGATAATTGGCAACATGATGAACATGAGCATCTTCATGCGCGAAGTCAATTAACTTTTGTAGAAGAGGGGTACCAGTATTTTCATCTGGATCGTAATATATACCTTGTTCCTAAAAATCATGTTATCTGGATTCCTTCGGGTCTCAAACATCGTGTTGTTTCGGAAGCTTCACAGGTGAAACTTATGGTCGTCTTATTTAAATCTGATTTAGAAAACAGTTTTTTTCAGGACATTCATGTATTTCCTGCACCGGCTGTTTTAATAGAGATGCTTCGGTACGCATCAAAATGGAATAAACTTCTTACTGAGGATGAAGAGCAGGCTATATTCTTAAAAGCATTGCAGATTAGCCTGCCTAATTTTTGCAAAGAGAGCAATTACTTACAAATACCTGTACCTGGAGATCAACGTTTGTTGTCTGTTTGCAATTATATAAATAATCACTATACTATAAACCTTAAAATTGAAGAACTTGCCGCGCAGTCCACATTGTCAATCCGTACACTGCAGCGTTTGTTTAAAAAGGAAACAGGAATAACCTTAAAAAAATACATACAACTTATTCGGGTGCTCAAGAGTATTGAGCTCATAGATAGGAAACAACATACTTTAAGTGAAATCGGTTTTATGGTTGGATATAAAAGTTTAGCTGCTTTTACAGCGTCTTATTATTCCATTATGCGAAATCATCCAAATAGGAAATATTAAGAAAATCTCTTTTTAACTGTATCGTTTGCGATGATTAAAATAAAAAATCCAATGTAACTGTTGTAATTACATTGGATTTCATGTTGCTGATTAGCCTTTTATACCTTTTATCCAGTCTTTAAACTTGGTGATCTGTTCTTGCACAAAAGATTCATGATCATCATTTTCGTTACTTCCTATTGGTAAAATATGTTCAAAGTATGAACCTTTTAACACCTTTCTTAATAGACCTTCTCCAACGAAAGGCTTATCGTCGTTCAAAGTTTTAGCCGCTTTCAAGAGGTGGCGGATATCATATTGTAAAGGATTAATATCTGGAACTTGTTTATTCAGGTTCAGTAATTCATATACTGCGATTCGTGCTGTTCTCACCGAACTTTCCATGGTGAACACGACATCATTATTTGTTTCAATAAATTGCCCCACAAGGCCTAAATTTTTGCAACCATTTGGGACTACTCTTGGGCGGTCTCCTTTGGCGCGAGGCATAAACATGGAGGTAATGTATGGCATGAATGAGGTTCTTACTATGGTGTTTTTAATCACATCATCCAATTGATCCACAATACCTAGATGAAAACATAATTCGCTCAAAATTTCATCTCCTGTACATGCTGGCATTGTTTTTTTGATGTAGTTACCTTGTTTATCCATAAACAATGCATATACCCATAGAACGAGTACATCGTCAGGTTGTCCAGGGAAATGGGGTTGCCTATTGCAGGTAAAACTCATCAACCAATTGGAATCTGTAATCGTAATTATACCTCCAGTAACTGTTTTTCCAGAATATGGATCGTTTACCGAATATTCCTTCAGTTTATCAATTAAAGCAGAAGGTTTACAAGTTAATGTAGCTGATTCCCACGATGACTTTTCAATATTACTACAAAATTTCTCTGGTTTTCCAAATACTTCCGACTTAGCAGCGAGATTTTTCCATAATTTCCATCCGGCACTTTGTCCACTTGTACTGTTATCGATTTCAATAATGGGTGCTGTTTTATTGTCGCCATAAAACGTATCTTCGGTCATAGAGCCTGTAGTAACGATCACAAAATCTTCCTTTCCTACTGGAATGATTACTTCCTTTCCATCTTGTTCAGTAATGATACTTTCGACGGTTTTCCCTTCCGTATTGCTGTGAATATGTAGATCACTAACTAATACATTTAATCTGATATTAACGCCCTTTTTCTGTAATACACGGCGTAATGGTGTAACGAAGGTGTCGTACTGGTTATATTTTGGAAATACAAGCGAAGATAGGTCATTTAGCCCATCAATAGCATGTAGAAAGCGATGCATGTATAGTTTTAGCTCCAATAAACTATGCCAGTTTTCGAAAGCAAACATGGTTCGCCAAAAAGTCCAGAAATTACTGCTCAAAAATGATTCACTAAAGTAATCCGATATCGTGATATTGTCTAAATCTTCTTTTTTCTTTAATAAAAGTTTAATGATAGCAAGCTGGTCTAATTTTGCTAATCCAAATTTGCTGAAGTCCTTAATTTCTCCATTGTTATGGATCAACCGTGCTTTGGAAAAGTTGGAGTCATTATCATTGATCAAACGGTATTCATCAAGAACTGAATAAGGTTCAGGCATTTCAAGAGCAGGAATATCTTGAAATATGTCCCACAAATTTTCGTAGGTCATATCCATTTCTCGTCCTCCCCGAATCACATATCCTTCTGTAGCATTCCCAGATCCGTCCAGGGAACCGCCATCAATGTGAAGTTGCTCTAGAAAGACTATGTTTTCTGCAGGAATATGTCCATCTCTTATGAAATAGTAAGCGGCCGACATACCTGCAATACCACTTCCAATAATATACACTTTACTATTTTGATACGATTTTGGGGGAATACCTTTATTGCGTTGATAATTACCAATTTGATCGGAAAATGGCATTGATTTCTGAGGAGTATTTCGCTGTTGTTCTTTGCTTGAATCGGGTTCGTGATTTACATTACCATAAGAACTAGATGCATTAAGTACTTTTTCAAATTTTGAGGTGATTTCTTTCATGATACTGATTTTTTCTTATTTCTAATTTTTACTAAATAATGAGCATTCTTTTTAAAATTATTTTTCCATTCTAAAATCTAAGCTAATCTGGTTCGCTTAATATGTTAATTGATGCTTTTTAAGTACCTTACTTAATGAAATATTTTTTCACTATCGCTACTGATTCCATAACAGTAATTAATAGATTTTTGTTTAAAATAATTGTTAATTAATGTAAATTCATCTTTTTGCGGTTATTTAAATGCGCTAATTTGTTTTTTTAGTGTAGCATATGAAATGTAAGTATGTGTTATAAGTGACATATTCAAACGTTTTCGTAAATAATTAATTTGTTTTGGTGGATTTTTAGATATGTAATTGATACTATTGTTTTAATTTTAATAAAATGATAAACCAACTGATTGAAAAATTACCATGATGTATGTTTTCAATTGTAAACCGTTTTATATTATTTCTTGATCAATAATCATATTTATGAGTTAATTTCATAGATTCTTTAATTATTGTTTTTACTAAAGCATTTATCATTGCAATTTATGTGAAAACATATAGTGATTGTCCTGATCATATTGATTAAATATGAATAAAATGAGCCTTGTGCTCAATAACTAATTATGTAGGTGAAACTATTATAGATCAATTCATGCTTTATACGTGATTCATCTTGTTTAAAAATATAATTCCAATGAAAAAAAATGCAATTGTCAAAGCAGTCTTTATCGGTGCAATGTTAAGTAATGGCGTATTCTCATATGCTCAGATGAATACAGATACAGAAAAAGGGTGGATGAGTCTATTTGATGGGAAAACATTAAATGGCTGGAAATCTGTAGGAGGCAAGGCACCCTATTCTGTAGAAGGGGATGCTATTGTTGGACGGATGACTAAAGGGACACCTAATTCATTTTTAATCACCGATAAGGAATACGGTGATTTTATATTAGAGCTAGATGTGAAACTTGAGGGAGACCAAACAAATTCGGGTATTCAGACACGGAGTCATTTAGACCCTACTGCGTATGGCGGACTTGGCCGGGTGTATGGTCGTCAGGTTGAAATTGATCCTACTTCAAGATCATGGACTGGTGGAATATATGATGAGGCACGTCGTAGTTGGCTTTATCCGCTGGATCTAAATGAAAATGCAAAGAAGGCTTATAAGCAAGAAGAATATAATCATATCCGCATTGAAGCTATTGGAGATGAGTTACGTACCTGGGTAAATGATATTCCGGTCTCCTATGTCGTGGATACAATTGACCGATCTGGATTTATAGGTCTACAAGTACATAGTATACCTGAGAAATTAGATGGAAAGAAGGTTTACTTTAAAAATATCAAGATCCAAACTTCTAATTTAAAATCTCGTGCTTTTCCTAGAGATATTTACATCGTAAATCTAAAACCTAACGACGTAGTTGCTTCTGAGAAAAAAAATGGAGTTAAATTGCTATTTGACGGAAAGAGCAGCAATGGGTGGCGTAGTGTTAATGGGGCAAAATTTCCGGAAAAGGGTTGGGAAGTAAAAGATGGGCAATTAATGGTTTTGAAGTCCAATGGTGGTGAGTCCACTAATGGTGGTGATATTGTGACAAAAGATAAATATAAGGTTTTTGATCTATCATTTGAATTTAAACTCAGTCCGGGAGCTAATAGCGGCGTTAAATATTTTGTAACACTCAAAGAGAAGACAAAAGGATCTGCTATAGGCTTGGAGTATCAGGTGTTGGACGATAAGTTGCATCCAGACGCAAAGTTAGGTAGAGATGGCAATCGTACATTGGCTTCACTGTATGATTTGATGACATCAAATCAAGATGGACGTGCTCGCAGACCAATTGGTGAGTGGAATAGAGGTCGTGTTGTAGTGACTGCCGATAATAAAGTTGAACACTATTTGAATGGTGTTAAAATGTTGAGCTATGAACGAGGTTCTAAAGAATTTAAGGACTTGGTTGCAAAAAGCAAATATAAGGATTGGGTGAATTTTGGAGAGGCTAATGAAGGTTATATTCTATTGCAGGATCATGGCGATCAAGTATCATTCCGAAGTATTAAAATCAATGCTAGTAACTAAATTATAAAAGTATGAATCATTATTTATCGCGTAGAAGTTTTATGAAAAAATCTGCGTTAGCGGGTGGAGCTGTATTAATGGCAAATAGTGTATTTGGAAACATTAATTTGGCGAAGCCTAATGAACGTGTTAATTTAGCTTGCGTAGGTTTGGGAAACAGAGCTGGAGAAATCATCAAATCGTTGTATAAGACCGGTTTATGTAATATTGTTGCCCTTTGCGATGTTGATCTGGGCGCTAAACATACACAGGAGATTCTTTCGATGTTTCCTGATGTACCCCGATTTAAGGATTTCAGAATTATGTTTGATAAAATGTCTAATCAGATTGATGCTGTAAGTATTGGAACACCTGATTTTTCCCATTTCGCGGTTACAATGTTAGCTTTAGATCTTGGGAAGCATGTCTACGTAGAAAAACCTATGGCAAGAACTTTTCTTGAAGTTGAATTGATGACAAATAAAGCAAAGAAATCCCCCAAGCTAGTCACGCAGATGGGTAATCAGGGACATTCGGAAGCTAATTATTTTCAATTTAAAGCATGGAAAGATGCTGGAATTATTAAGGATGTGACGCGTATTGATGCACACATGAATATGCCTCGTAGATGGCATGGTTGGGATGTGCATATGAAAAGGTTTCCAGCTGCTACAGCTGTTCCTCAGACATTGGATTGGGATCTGTGGCAGATGCAGACTATGGGGCATGACTATAATAAAGATTTCGTCAATGGGCAATGGCGATGCTGGTATGATTTTGGCATGGGCGCACTTGGTGATTGGGGAGCACATATATTGGATACTGCTCATGAATTTCTTAATCTGGGTTTACCTACTGAAATTACAGCCGTTAATCTGGAAGGACATAATTCATATTTCTTTCCGATGTCTTCTACACTTAAGTTTCATTTTCCAAAAAGAAGGAGAATGCCTGCAGTAGATATTAATTGGTACGATGGATTGAACAATCTTCCTCCGATACCTGAAGGTTATGGTGTTTCAGGATTAGATCCAAATATTCCTGCACCAAGTACAGGGAAGCTTGAACCAGCAAAATTGAACCAGGTAAAATTATCTATAGTAAAGATCTTCTATTTAAAGGCGGTTCACATGGAAGTACGTTACAAATCATTCCAGAATCTAAAGCGCAAGAACTGCAGTCAAAGTTACCTGTGGTACCAAATTCGCCATCAGACCATTTTGCTAATTTCTTAAAGGGATGTAAAGGTGAAGAAAAAACAAGATCGCCGTTTGAAATAGCCGGGCCATTGAGTCAAGTTTTTTGTTTAGGTGTTATTGCACAGCGTTTAAATACA
The DNA here is from genome assembly GCF_025961315.1 of Sphingobacterium kitahiroshimense. Taxonomy (NCBI): domain Bacteria; kingdom Pseudomonadati; phylum Bacteroidota; class Sphingobacteriia; order Sphingobacteriales; family Sphingobacteriaceae; genus Sphingobacterium; species Sphingobacterium kitahiroshimense. The sequence continues at coordinate 312,843 of NZ_JAOQNK010000001.1, forward strand.
AAGCTTATTTTTGATTCTGAAAAGAACGAAATTGTCAATGACATTTTTGCTAATGCTTTATTGGCCGGCCCTCCACCTGCAAAAGGGTGGGAGGAGTATTATCTCATGTAGCCTTAGTTTGAAAGATAGTTGTTGTCGAATAATACCAATAGAGCAATCGCAAATTGCTCTATTGGATTATAGGGGATAAATATGTAAAATAATTATGTGGTGCATATTTAGTGAATAATATTTTTTAATAGGAACTAAGGGAAATTGGATTCTCCTTATTTATTATTAGCAAGAATTGCGATATCCTTAACTTCTATAGTATGTGATGGATATCCGTTAACAGTAATATTTATCATCGCTTTTCCTACCTCTTGTAACGTTAAAAAATAGTTTTTATTGAATGCTCTCAATAATGGAAAAATAGCGTTAATTACTCTGTAAAATCCTTTTACATTTTTAGCCCCTTTATTGGGTTTCATAAATGCTGGTCTGAAATTGTAAACAGATTTAAAAGGAAGTTTCAAAAGATCATTTTCTGTTTTTCCTTTTACTCTTGCCCACATTTGTTTCCCTTTTTCACTGCTATCCGTACCCGCTCCAGATATGTAGCAAAATATGCTATTGGGATTGACCTCAGCAAAGGTTTTTGCAAAACTTAAGGTTAGATCATAAGTAATCTTGGTAAATTGATCTTCATTTATGCCTAAAGATGAAATTCCGGCACAGAAAAAACATGCGTCATATTCTTTTAATTGATCAGAAATAACGGAGATAGTACTAAAGTCGCTGTGCAGGATTTCCTTAATTTTCCCTCCCGAATATCCACAAGGTTTTCTACCAATGACAAGAATACTTTGAACTTTATCATCAGCAATGCATTCCTGTAGGACACCTTCTCCGACCATTCCACTTGCGCCGGTGATGATCACTTTAATTTTGGAATTAGTCATTTTGTAGTGGTTTCGTTTATTGAGTGTACGTATAGTTTTGAATTCATTTATGATCGTTCATTAATGATTTAATGAGATGTCGAACATGCTCTTTTCTGATTTGAAAGTATATTCCCTAAATTTTTATAAGGACCAATATTAATCCATTGATCTTGCTCATAGATTAGTTCATTACTAATTTAATGAAAATTAGTATTATAATCAATGAAAGCCAGTACTCGATTCGATGATTTATTTTAATATAATCGTTGTCATTTTTACTGTGTTATATTGTTTAGGTTCATTATACAGGCATAATTGTTGTGTGGATATTTAATGTGGAAAATATTGATTTGTTGGTCAATTATTTTCTAGTAAAATGAATATGTAGCTATCAATTAAATGATTTGATTATGAAGTCTATTCTTATTCTCACCGATTTTTCTTCCGCTACAGAGCAAACAATAGGTTATATCAAAGAAAATGGATTACAGCTTGGTATACAACGGATATTGATTTATCATTCATTTGGCCCCCAAGGTATTGACACATTGGTGCCTGATGGGATTAAAATTCCTATTTTAGGTGATGAACATCAATTATTTGAAAATTCAATTGCCACACTTCAAAAATTACGCAATGAATTATTAGAAGTATTGCAAGATGTCGAGATCGATGTTCTGATTGACTCTAAACCTGTTGTTGAGGCTGTTCATGAAATCGTACAGGAGAAGAATATTGATCTTGTCGTATTAGGTATAAATGGAAGTGATGATGGGGGTAAAAACAGTGTTGGAAAAATACCTGCCCATTTAATGAAAAACCATAGTTTAGATCTTCTGCTTGTTCCTTCAAACTCGAAATCATATCGTATGGATAATGTAATGCTGGCTTGCGACCTAAAAAATATTGTTCAAATTCTTCCTTATAAGAAGCTAAAAGAGTTTGTACGTGATCTAAACGCACATCTTTTTGTAGTCAATGTTGGTGAGGAAAATGATATGGATGCGGTATCTTTAGTACAGGAGCAGACCGTTTTACATGAGCTTATCGATGATCTCAATCCTGAGTTTCACTATTTAAAAAGTAAAGATACCGTGCCGGTTTTACTACAATTTGCACAGTCTAAACAAGTTGGGCTCATTGTTGCAGTACCTCTTAAAAGAGGTTTTTTAGAAAATTTATTTCATAAAAGCGAAACAAAAAAGTTAACATTAAATACCAGTATTCCATTATTACTGATGCATAAAAGGTAAGTGTTAATTTCTTACTATATATTATTGATAAACCTCTTATTAAAAAATATTGATTAAATTCATTTTTATATTACTTATATGGAAGGAATTATTGGAATTACAGCAAAAATTGTGATTGGTATTGTTGCTGTAGAACATCTTTATATTTTATGGTTAGAGATGTTTGCATGGGAAACCAAGGGTAAGGAAACATTTAGATCTTTACCTAAACACTTATTTAAGGATACCAAAGTTCTAGCCGCAAATCAAGGCCTCTACAACGGCTTCTTATCTGCTGGTCTTTTTTGGTCGCTTTTAATAGGAGACTCTTTATGGCAACATAATATAGCTTTGTTTTTTCTAAGTTGTGTTTTTATAGCGGGTATTTATGGGGGTGCAACAGCAGAAAAAGGTATTTTTTTTAAGCAAGCATTACCAGCTTTGATTGGAATTATACTTCTATTATTAAGTTAGAAAAGTTTTATAATTAACTGTTATATATTTTGTTGTATTTATTTGTGTGAATATTCACTTTAGTATTTGCTATTTATTTTTAATAGATAATCTTTGTTTTGGATATTTATAAAAGCTATTTTTGCCCAAATTGACTTACAACAAAGAATGAATCTAGGACGAATTTTTATTATGACAATGACTATGGTCTTTCTAATGAAACCGTTTGTTCCTACGCTTTTTTATTTGGCGAATGTCGACTATATCAAGGAGTATTTTTGTGTGAACAAAGATAAACCGATGTTGCATTGTGATGGTACTTGTTTTTTGGCTAAGAAAATCGCAGAATCCAAGAAAAAGGAACAATCTGATCGCCTTCCGGTTGATAATGCAATGGTTCAAGTTGATTGGATCAAAGAAATTCAACATTGTTTCTTAAGTCCTATTATACAAAAATCTATTAAAGTTGCTTATATCCCAGTTTATTATCATAAAATATATCTAGGAAATCCTTTTCGTCCTCCCCAGTTTACATAAAATATTTTGTTTCTGAATTGAAGTTTTAGAGAACTTCAATTCAGTATCCTATGGCTACAGGCCTTATTTTACATCAGTTTTAACAATTGGATGGTTCCGATTATGAAGTTTTTTGTTGCATTATATGAACTATAATGTAAGCGACTGTCATGTGAGCCAAACAAGTATTTTATGTCATTATGCCACTATCTAAAAGTCCTATGGGACTAGGTTATGTGCTCGGCTTGATCATTACATTGCAATTGATCAATAGTCGGACGCTATTTGCAGGAGTATATCCAGACCAGATTTTATTTAAACAGATTACGATTACTGGGGCCGTTGAGGATGCTAAGGGTAAGCCAATTGCTCATGTGACTGTAGTCGAGGCGGGAACAGTTAATCGCACTCAAACGAACCAGTACGGTCAATTTTCATTAAAAACTAATAATAATACTCCCTCATTGCAATTTTCTGCAGTTGGTTTTAAAAATAAGCTTATCCAAGTTAATGCAGGGCATAAAGTTTTGGTTACGCTAGAAGAGGAGTCGAGTATTATTGATGAAGTTGTGGTGACTGCATACGGCAGTGCCAATAAGCGTAATTTCACGGGCTCGTTACAGGAGATAAAAGCAGATAATTTAACTAAAACATCAGCGGTAAGTTTTGAGACTTCATTGCAGGGAAATGTAACAGGTCTTCATGTTTATACTACCGGTCAACCTGGTGGTAAGTCGAGTGTTCAGATTAGGGGGATGGGTTCGATTAATGGAATTAGAGAACCTCTTTATGTATTGGATGGAGTTGTTATGAACAGTGATAACAATTCAAAAATAGGAGGTAACGGTGCCGTTAATCAAATTAATCCACTTACATCTATCAATTCAAATGATATTGAAAGTATTACTGTTTTGAAAGATGCGGCCGCTGCTTCTCTGTATGGTTCAAGAGCTGCAAATGGTGTTATCTTAATCACGACAAAAAAAGGACGTAAGGGGGAAACTATTCTCAGTGTACTTTCGCAAGGCGGAATACTTTCTAATCTAACTAAAGAGAAGACTATTTCAAATCAGGACTTTAAACAGCTTTGGCAAGTTGGTCAGGTGAATCAATATATTCAAAATAATGAAGGATCGGATTATACCCGTATTTATAACGATTCACAGTTGTTACAACATTATCAATCTTTGGCTCAAAAAGATTATTCTTCCGTTTATGGTCATGATGATGCGAATTCAAACTGGTTAGATGCCATTTACAGAACAGGAACTACACAACAGTACTCTATTGCTGCAAGTGGTGGGAATGAGTCGACTCTTTTTTACGCATCGGGTGAATATCTAAAACAAAATGGTACGATTATCAAATCGGACCTCGAACGAAAATCCGGTAGGTTGAATATGGAGAATAGGGCTAAATCATGGTTAAACTTTGGAGCTAATCTATCTGTCGCTCAATCAGACCGTAATAGCGGACAGTATGATTCAGAATACGTTGGCGGATTAAATCCTTTATTTATGGCTAGGGTCTTGCCGCAGGCAGCTCCTATATATGATAAAACCGGTTATCAGGGAATAGCAGACCTACCAAATCTCATTGAAAAAAATGCTAACCCTATCGGAGTGATTGAAGTGGGAAAATATGAAAATAAAGATTTGCGGTTAAGGGGTTCAGCCTTTGCAGAATTAGTATTGCCTTATTCAATTAAATTTAAATCAACTTTAGGTATTGATCATCAAAGTCTGGAAGAGACTTTATATGATAATAAAGTATTTGGAGCTGGAGGAGGACAATGGAATGGGGCGCTTTATGTTGCTCAGGGACAGCGCTCTCAATTAATGACTTCTAATATATTGTCTTATCAAAATAGGATAAATAAGCATTCTTTTGATATTCTTGCTGGATTTGAGGCAGAGGAATCCAAAATGAAGTCCATTAACAATTCAGGATATGATATTTTGGATAATGAATTGTTGTCTTCGAGCAGTATTGGAACATTGTGGTCATGGAATGGTCAATCGGATAACTATGCTTTGATTTCTTATTTCAGTCGTTTGAATTATAATTTATCCAATAAATATTTTATTTCTGGAAGTATACGAAGTGATGGCTCATCGCGATTTGGAAAAGATTCCCGTTGGGGTAATTTTTGGTCGGTTTCGGGAGCATGGTTAATCTCTGATGAGAATTTTATTAATCATAATAAAATTAATCTTTTAAAACTTAGAGGAAGTATGGGGACTAACGGAAATCTGCCGCCAGCTTCTTATGCTTCTTTAGGTTTTTTCACGACGGCAGGTAAGGCTTATGCTTCGGAATCGGGATTGTCTTATGGACAGTTAGCTAATCCAAATTTATCTTGGGAGCTAAGTAAAAATATTGATCTGGGTTTAGATGCGCGATTGTTTAATACTTTAGATATTACATTAGATTATTTTAATAAAAAAACGAGCAATTTATTGTTAAATATACCAGTTTCTTCAACTACAGGATTCACTAGCCAATTGCAAAATTATGGCGAAATGAAGAATTGGGGTTGGGAATTTAGTATGAAATACAGAGTAATTGACCATAAGGACTTGAAGTGGGATACACGTATTAATGGGACCATCCTCCATAATGAAATTACTAAGTTACCATCTGATCTTATTCCGACCTATAGTTCATCCAACGGTCAAAATCCCCTTATTACTAAAGTTGGCGAAAGCTTAAATTCATTTTATCTAAGAGATTATGCTGGAGTAAACCATGAAAATGGTTTGGCAAGCTACCATGTTCTTAAAGATGGAAGAAGAACAGGCGAGCTGACGACAAATGCAGAGGAGGCCGGATTTGGAATTTTCGGAAACGCTGTACAAAAGGTTCAAGGAGGTTTTTTAAATCAATTTAATTTCAAAAAATTTAGTCTTGATGTATTGTTAAATTATGGAATTGGAGGCAAAGCTTATGATTGGACTGCATTTAAACGTGATGATGATGGTTTTTTACCACAGTTTACAAGCACAAAAGCTCAATTGAACCCTTGGACCCCACTTAATCCAGATTCAAAAGTACCGATACGCATTAATGGTAATAATACTTTTTCAAATGATGTGTCTACCAGACATCTATATAATGCCGATTATTTAAAGGTTAGAAATATACGGTTGAGCTATCATTTGGATAAATTTAGGTTTTTGCAAGGTGCTACCTGTTTTATTCAAGGCGATAATCTGCTTTTATGGACAAAATTAGACGATTTTGATCCTGAAGCAATTACTAATGGAGTCAATTTATTTCAAACGCCAACTTCGAGAAGTGTTTTAATAGGCGTTCAATTCAAATTATAAGATATCTTACATGAGAAATAAATACTATATAAGTGGAGCTTTTATGCTGATTTTGACAATCCTTATGGGGTGTCAGAAGGACTTATTAAATCAAAAGCCGGATCATGTCATATCAGAGGAACTGGTGATCAATTCGGTAGACAAGTTAAAACGCTTGCTCGCGGGATCATATAATGAAATTTCAAATGGTAATTATTTGGGAAGAGTGCTATATAAGCGATCTGCCGTAAAAAGTGCAGATTTTAGATTCGTACAAACCATATACAATCCAAGAAATTATGAACAGATCGAATATCGTTATGAAGAAAGTGGTAATAACAACGGTAGTGCGTCGATATTATGGTTGCAATGTTATAAAGTAATCGGCAACCTCAATCTAATTTTGGCTAATATAGATCGTGCTATTGGTGATGATGCACTTCGTGCACAAATTAAAGCTGAATCTTTAGCATTACGTGGAATGGTCTATTTTGATCTTTCCAGAACATTTGCATATCCATGGATAAAGGATAAAGGAAAGTCACAGGGGATTCCATTAAAGCTTACACCAAATGAGGTGGTTATTGAAAGGGGAACCCTGGCACAGACATACAATCAGATCTTGATCGATTTACTGATGGCTGAAACTTTGCTAAAGGAGAGTGTTCCCGCAGCAGGGAGTTCCAAGTATATTACTAAAGTTGGAGTACAGGCGCTTATGGCAAGAGTATATTTGTATCAAGAGAATTGGCAGATGGCACTTCATTATGCTCAAAAAGTAATGGAAGTTATACCTGAAGAAAAACTGATGGGATTGACGAATTATGTTTTTTCAGATTATAATTCTGAATCAATATTTGAGCTAAGTGTCACAAATGATAACTCGCCGGGGAGTAATGGTTTAGGTGCTCAATTTGATTTTAGAGCAGGGGGACAGGGAGATATTTTAGCGACACAGACTTTTAGTGATTTACTGAAGGAATATGTTGCAGATCCACGTGCTAATCTACTATTGACTGATAAGGAAGGGACGAAGAATGCTTTTGTGAAATACATCAATAGAAGTGGTGGGTCTGGCTTAAGTATTCATAACATTCCTGTCATCAGGCTTTCAGAGATTGTGTTAATTGCTGCTGAGGCTTGTGCAAATGGGGCCACAGGAGGAGAAGAAGCTGCACTTCGTTATTTAAATATGTTGATTAAACGAAGAACTGGCGATTTTCAACGGGATAGGGCTACTGAAAGTGGTGTGGGGTTATTAAATAGAATTGCAAAGGAGAGACGGAAAGAATTAGCACTAGAGGGGCATGAAATCTATGATTTGATCAGAACTGGAACGGCTTTAGAAAGGAAGCTAACTGATCATATCAATACTGGACTTAATAGTAAAAATTTGAATATACCAGCTATATCTGTAAAAATGATCTATCCGATTCCGGCTAATGAAATTAGCGCTAGTGGAATGAAACAAACTATTGGTTACTAAAAGTTATTCTTATGAAAAATACAATTAAAATAATTGGATTGCTATATATGATACTATTGCTGTCTGCATGTGATAATAAGCTGAAAAAGGAAACTGATTTTCAGGAAATTCCATTTGAAGAAGGATCAAATGCTGTTCTGCCACATCTAACGTCTTATGCGGGGCAATTATATTTATCTTGGGTAGATACAGTATCAAACTCGAATCCTAGCTTACGGTACAGTAAGCTTCAAAACGGGAAATGGCAACCACAGGTACTACTAGCTTCTGGTAAAAACTGGTTTGTGAATTGGGCCGATTATCCTATGCTTGCTATGCATAAAGGGAAGATATTGAGTCATTATCTACAACTCTCAACCACAGGTAAGATGGCTTATGATATTAAATTTAATGTTTCTGATCATCAAGGATCTACTCATTATAAATTGTTGCACAGTGACCATACGGCTACTGAACATGGATTTGTATCTATGATTCCTTATCGTGACAGTAGTTTTTTGGTTACTTGGTTAGATGGTCGAAATATGGTTACTGATGCTCATGCTCATGGACATCATAGTGGAACAATGAGTGTAAGGGTTGCGGAAGTAACAGCTCAGGGTGAAATAAAAGATGAAACTATTGTTGATGACAGTGCATGTACTTGCTGTCAAACGACTACTAGCCTAACAGCAAATGGGCCGGTGGTACTGTATAGAGACTGTACTTCTGATAATATACGTGATATTGTTATTGTAAGAAAGCTGGGAAATGGGTGGACTAAACCGGTTCCTATTCATGCCGATAATTGGTTTATCCAGGGTTGTCCTGTAAATGGACCAAAATCAGCTGCTATTGGTAATACTTTAGCGGTTGCATGGTTTACTGCATCAGATGAAACTCCTCGTGTGCAACTGGTGTTTTCAGGTAATGGTGGAGAGCAGTTTATGGATCCTATATTGATCAGTAACAAGGGTGTACTTGGGCGTGTTGATGTAGCCCTTGTTGATACTGACCAAGCGATAGTAAGCTGGATGCAAACTGAAGGTGATTTAACTTATCTATATGCGATGCTCGTTAATAAAGATGGTACAACCGGTCCGTTGAGAAAAGTTACACAACTTTCATCTAGTAGAAAGAGTGGTTTTCCTCAGATGGAGCTTGTAGGAGATCAGGTATATTTTGCATGGGTGGAATTACAAAATAATGTTACGAAACTGAGAACAGTATCAAAACCTATAAATCAGTTTAAATAATAGAAAATGCTATATGTAACCTTAATTTATAAATAATGATAAAAAAAGCCGGATACAAAAATGTATTCAGCTTTTTTTGAAAAATGTAATATTATTATTTATCGTATCTTTTAGGATGATTATTTTCATCCATATCTGCCAAAAATAAATGATCTTTGTTTGGATGGATCTTAAGAAGATATTATTTAATTCTTATCTTTAAATAATAGTAATGTATATTGAATCAGTATTGATTACGATCAACCCAAACTAATTTATATTTTATGGACTACTCTCAATTGATAAAGGAAACGGCCAAATTTGTACATAAGTATATGGATGAACATGACCTTTCAAAATTCAGCTTCCATAATGATGCACATACGCAGGAGGTTGTGGATGCAGTTCAGAAAATGGCAAGTTATTATAATCTTGAAGAGCGCGACACCGCAATTGTAACGTTATCAGCCTATTTTCATGATCTTGGTTATTGTGTTCATGGCAAAGATAGTCATGAAGAGAGGAGTGCGGCCATTGCTTCAGATTTCCTTCATTCAAAAGATGTTGATGATAGTTTTATTCAGTCTGTGTCTGGCTGTATATTAGCGACAAAATTACCGCAATCACCAAAGAATCTATTGGAAGAAATTGTTTGTGATGCTGATTTATTTCACTTAGGCAGCGATCGCTTTGATGCCCGCAATAAATTGATGCGTCAAGAAGCGAAAGCTTGTGGATATGTAGTGAGTAAAGATGAGTGGCGAAAAAATACGATTAAATTAATGGAAGATCATCATTATCATACGGATTATGGTCGTAATTTACTAGAGAATAAAAAGCAGCAGAATATGACGGTTTTGAAACAAAAAGAAAATTCTGGAACTGCTGATCAAGAAAAAAAGAACGGGAGACCTGAAAGAGGGATTGAGACAATGTTTCGCATCACCTCGACTAATAATCAGCGTTTAAGTGATATGGCTGATAATAAATCCAATATCCTAATCACTGTTAATTCGATAATATTATCTGTTGTTATTGCGCTCCTATTACGTAAATTAGACAATAATGCTCATTTAATATTTCCTACATCAATTTTATTATTTACTAGTTTAGCAACTATGGTGATTGCTATTTTGGCAACGCGACCATCTGTTCCGGACGGAAAATACACCGATGAAGATTTGAAAAGTAAAAAGGTCAATTTGTTGTTTTTTGGTAACTTTTACAGAATGAATCTAGAGAGTTATAATAGCGGAATGAAACTTATGATGGAAGAGCGTGATTATCTGTATAGTACTTTAATAAAAGATGTCTATTCTCAGGGTGTTGTGTTGGGCAGAAAGTTCAAATTACTTCGATTAGCTTATAATATTTTTATGTACGGGTTGATTGTATCCGTATGTGCGTTTATTATTGTTGTATTGATTAATTCCTAATGTATGCTAAACATTGAAAGTGAAGAAGTGAGTACACGTCTTTATAATCGTGATTTGAGCTGGTTATCGTTTAATGAGCGTATTTTGAGAGAAGCAGGTAAAAAACAAGTTCCGCTATTAGAGAGCATTAATTTTTTAGCAATTTTCTCTTCAAATCTGGACGAATTTTATCGGGTTAGAATGCCCGTACTGCTTGCTTTGAAAAAGATTAAACATCAGGAAAACATAGATAATGACTCGCAAGACGTTAAAATTTATAAACAGGTCAAGTTACGCATAAAAAAACAGTTATCTCTTTTTGGAAGTATCTTGGTAAGTGAAATCATTCCTGCTTTAAAATCAGCTAACATTCATTTCATCTATAATGAAACAATCCCCGATACTATTGTTAACCAAACTAAAGATTATTTTTATGAACGGATTGCATCATACTTAGAAATATCTATTATTGAAGATGTCACTTTTTTTCCAAAAAACAATCAACTTTATTTTGTTTTTACTTTCAAAGAAGGGGAACTTGATAAGTTGGGAATGATTTCTATTCCGTCGGATCAAGTTTCCAGATTCTATTATGTTGCCACTGAAGATAAAAATTATATTGTTTTTATTGACGATATTATTAGGCAAAACTTTCCAGATATTTTCAAAGATCACTTCATTACAGGTATGTATTCATTTAAGGTGACTCGTGATGCAGAGTTGGAGTTAAATAATGAATTTGAAGGCTCGTTGCTTCTGAAAATTGAAAAGCAGATCAGAAAAAGAGATTTTGGGCTAGCAACACGTTTACTCTATCAGCCAGATCTTCCAGATGATCTTTTAAGTGCATTGATTAAGTTGTTTAAACTTCGCAAATCTAGTTGTATAAAAGGAGGTAACTATCATAATCTAAAAGATTTTTTTTCTTTTCCGATTGATAAAAAAGAGTGGAAATATAGACCTCAACCTCCAATACCTTATCGGTTTAAATCTTCATTTTTATCTTTGTTAGATGAAATTAGTGTTGAAGACATCCTCGTTAATACTCCCTACGAGTCTTATGATGTGGTGCTTAGATTTTTTAATGAGGCAGCGGTTCGTCGAGATGTGGAAGAAATATATATATCCATGTATCGGGTAGCTAGTGATTCTAAAATTCTACATGCAGTATTAAATGCAGTCAAAAATGGAAAAAAAGTAACTGTTTTCGTGGAATTAAAAGCGAGATTTGATGAGGAAAATAATATTTATTGGGCAAAGAAATTAAAAGCAGCAGGTGTAAATGTACTATATAGTATTCCAAATTTAAAAGTGCATGCTAAAATTGCTTTAGTAAAAACAAAACAAGGTAATGCCGTCCAGTATTTTGGTTTACTTTCTACGGGCAATCTGAATGAAAAAACAGCCCATAGGTATGCTGATCATGTTTTATTGACTGCTCAGCAAGAAATCTTACAAGAAGTAATGGAGGTGTTTAATGTGTTAAAAAAAAGACGAGATCAAACTTCCTATTATAGTACCCATTTCAAGTATTTACTGGTGTCACAATATAATTTGGCAGCAGGTTTTATGCAGCTCATCGATCAGGAAATTGCATCTGCAAAGATGGGATTGCCAGCATGGATTATTATTAAGGTCAATAATTTAGAAGAAAAGGGCATGATCCAAAAGTTGTATGAGGCAAGTCAAGCTGGAGTGGTAATTCAATTAATAGTCAGGAGTATCTGTCGTCTAATACCGGGTGTTGCCGGTCTAAGTGAAAATATTAGCGTTAGACGTATTGTAGATAGATACTTAGAACATAGTAGAGTTTTTATATTTAACAATAATGGTCAAGAACAGGTGTATTTAGGATCGGCAGACTGGATGCACCGTAATATATACAATAGGATAGAAGTTTGTTTTCCGATTGTTAATAGACGATTAAAAAAGGAGATTCAAACAATTATTGCTATACAATTGGAAGACGATACGTCTGCTGAAGTTCTGGATGAACATATGGATTCCATCGAAAGATCTGTTGATAAAGGTATTCGCGCCCAAGAGTGTATTTATGATTATTGTAAACAACTAAATGAGTAAGGAAATGAATGGTAGAAAATTATTATTGATATGTATGCCTATTGCTAGTCTATTTTTCTTGACAGCATGTGCACAAACTACTCAAGTTTATAGGAGTCCAAAGGGCTATGATTTCAATAAAGGAGAAAAATTATTTTTACCAGATGCTCTTCATGAACTATCTGGAATAGCATTTCCTGCAGAAAGCTCCAAACATATCTTTGCAAACGAGGATGAAAATGGTCTGGTGTATTATTTTGCGCCAGGTGAACACCAGTACCAGCAGATCAAGTTTGCAAAGAAAGGTGACTACGAGGGAATTGCCATCAGTAATGGATATATTGTAGTGCTAGAAAGTAAAGGTACAGTCTATTCGTTTCCTTACAGTGATATACTTCAAAGGGAAGCTACAAATGTTAAAGTAGGAAAAGACCTGATTCCTAAAGCTGAATATGAATCACTAGCGGCCTCTCAATCAGACAGTTTATTGTATATTATATGTAAGAAATGTGCTGTTGATAAATCGTCTAGCACAGTTACTGGTTATGTATTGGGACTTTCTAAAGAGGGTGATTTTTTCAAAAAAGGGGAATTTAAAATTGATGAGAAACAAATTGACTTAATTAGTAGTTTAAAAGGAAAACAGTTTCGGCCATCAGCTTTGACTAAAAACAAGCGGACAAACGAGTGGTATATTTTGTCTTCAATTAATAAAATGTTAGTTGTTGCAAATGACAAATGGGAGGTGGTTGGCGCATTTCCATTAGATCCGTCACTTTTTAATCAGCCTGAAGCTATTGCATTTGATGATTCGGGCAGTTTATACATTGGTAATGAGGGTGGAGATAAAGCAAATAAAGCAACATTATTAAAATTTAAATTGAATTAAAAGATGTTGAAATTTTTATGTGTTACACTTCTTTCATTTTTAATGACTGGGGTATTTGCACAAGATAGTGTAGTAAACCGAGTTATTTTTATTGGTGATGCCGGTGAGATTAATTTTAAACAGGAAACGATTATTCCACTTGCCGCCGCACTGGTTTTAAAAGGGAAGACAACTGTTATGTTTTTGGGGGATAATATCTACCCCAGTGGTATGGGGCTACCCGGTAGTAAGGAAGAATTGGAAACAGCATCGATCTTAAGGTCACAGTATGAACCTATGCGAGCAGCTGATGCGCCAGTATATTTTATACCCGGCAATCATGATTGGGATAAGATGGGGAAACAGGGACTAGCAAAGATCAGAGCTCAAGGAAATTTTCTGGATGCACAACAAGATTCACTTTTGCAATTAGTTCCTAAAAATGGCTGTCCTGATCCGGTAGAAATTCCTATTTCAGATCATCTGGTTATTATTGCCTATGATAGTGAATGGTGGCTTTTTCCTCATGAAAAGATCGATACAAATATTAGATGTGGCTGTGATTCTGAAGTTAAAGTTATAGAAAAACTGAAGGAATTGGTTCATAAGAATAAGAATAAAACAATTTTGGTTGCTTCACATCATCCTTTCTATTCATACGGTGTTCATGCGGGTTACTATTCGTGGAAGGACCATATTTTTCCACTTACAATATTGAATAAAAATTTTTACCTTCCATTACCTGTAATTGGATCATTGTATCCATTAATGAGATCAACAGTGTTTTCAAATCCTGAAGATATGAATCATTCGGATTACAAACGTTTAAAACTACAAGTAAATGCGGTATTTGAGGGAGTTCCGAATTATGTTTACATATCTGGTCACGATCACGGCTTACAGTTTATAAAAAAAAGAGATCAATATCAAATTGTTAGCGGTTCTGGAGCAAAAAGCTCATCTATAAAAAGTAATAGTAACTTACTTTATAAAAATTCAATGCAGGGTTTTGTTACTGTGGATCTATTATTGGATAGAAGTACTCAGATTACTTATTATACTTACGATAATAAGGGTATTAAGGCAGATTATGCATACCGGATACCTTATAAAACAGAAATCACAAATAAATAACGAACTGAATCTACTCTGCATCACATTCCCATCTTAAATGTGATGGGTCGTGTTAGTAATTTAATTTTTTTAATATGCAATCAGCATTATTTACTATAATAAATGAGGAGGAAGATCAATTTCCTGAAATTGAAACCCACCTTTCTTTTGACCCATTTTTGAATTATCTGAAAAGAAAAGGTGAAAATGAAATATCAATTAAAAAGAACTTTTTAGCTAGTGTATTAAAGGATTTTAATCAAGCATTTGCAAAATATGGTCCTTTGGATAAGCACAATATTCACCAATTTGAAAACGAATTTAGATTAATTCATGCATCTTTAAATCCAGTATTACAAGATGATGAGGACACTTATTGGGCATTGGGCTTTCCTTTAGGACAAAAAATATGTTTTGGAACAGATAAATTCTATGCTTTACTTGAACAGTATAGATGTGATAATCAACTTGCTTTAGCACATGATTCTGTTGGGTTTTCTGAGAAAATCCAGATGTTGTATTCATTTATATTAGAAAGGTTATATGGGATAAAATCTGCAAAGCATTTTGAGATAATTCATTCCTTTATCGATGCATTGACTGGACTACAAAAGTATTACCGGATCAATATCGATCATACTTTTGTAGATGTAAAAGTAATCGGAAATTTACCTGTTTTTGATCGGATAAAAGTAATTGATGAGTTTTCAAAAACATTAAATTTTGAGATAATAAAAACTTTGATTCCATTGAATAAAATCAAAATGGATGGTTTTTCTATTTTAACAGTTACTGATATTACTGAACAACAGGCGCTTGAAAATATAAAAAATATCATTATAAGGGGAATTGATGAAGCAGATTCTTATGGACACGTGATTATGGCTTTAAGAACATTAGCAGGAAATCCTGCTATTGAATTTTCTCTTTTACCTTTTTTTAAGTTGAATAACAAAGTCGTATTTGATTTTAAAGAAAAGAAAACGTCAGCTTTATTGGATTTATTAAAAATTAATAAAGGAAGTGAGCAACGTATTCAAGAGTTGCTGGATGAATTTATTAAGCGACCCCAAATTCTTGTTTTTAGTAAAGATTTTCCTATTGAAGATAAAACTATGTCGTTCCTTTGGGAACGACTGAAAGATCTGGGCATCGTCAACTATGCATTGATTCCCATAGCCCATAATAAAGAGATCGTAGGTGTTATCGAAGTCTTTACAAAAACAGATGCAGTTCTTGATGAACAGATTTTGGCTCGAATATTTAGTGCAAGTACCTTACTAGCACAGTTGCTAAAAGATGAAATTGTTGAGTTTCAGACAAAAATAAACGAGGTTATAAAGGAAAAATTTACATCTCTTCAATCAGCAGTACAGTGGAAGTTTAATCAAGAGGCTTGGGAATATTTACAAAGAATAGAACAAGATAAACCTAAACCTATTGTTGGTGATATTAAATTTGAACAAATATATCCGTTGTACGGTGCCATCGATATTCGAAATTCAACTATTGAAAGAAATAAGGCGGCTTTTCAGGACATGATTGTTCAATTAGAATTATTGGAGAATGTCTTAATTCAATTGAAACACTTAAATAGTATTGTTATTCTTGATGAAATGATTTTCAACTGCCGAAGATGGTTACAGGAAATTAATGAAGAATTAATGGATAGTATGCAGATTCAGCTTAATGACTTTTTTAATCAAAATGTGGCTGAAGTTCTCACTTATTTTAAGGAGAATTTAAAAGAATCTCATCCGATTATTGCCGCATATGAAAATGCTATCCATCCTTTAAATGGGGTTGTTTATAAAAATCGTAATGTTTTAGAAAAATCGATACGTTTAATTAATAGTGGAATAAGTGGTTATCTGGAGTTATTTGAAAAGGAATTGCAAAATTCTTACCCTTGTTATTTTGAAAAATTTAGATCAGATGGTATTGAATATGATATTTACATAGGCCAATCTATCGCTCCAGACAAAAAGTTCAATGAGATATACTTAAAAAATATCCGACTTTGGCAATTGACGTCAATGGCGGCGATTGCAAAAATTACACATAGTCTGTTGGATCAAATGGAGAAACGTTTACTAACAACGCAGCTTATTTTTGTTAATGCTACGTTGATCGATATTAATTTTAGAACAGATGAACACCGATTTGATGTAGAGGGAGCTTATAATATTCGCTATCAGATTATAAAAAAGAGAATCGATAAAGTGACTATTAAAGGTTCGAACGAACGCCTTACTCAGCCGGGTAAAATTGCTATTGTCTATTTTACAAAGCGCGAGGAAAAAGAATATTTAGGATATATTCAATATCTACAAAAGAGCGGATCTTTATTAGATGATCTAGAAGAATTGGAATTGGAAGAATTACAGGGTGTTAAAGGATTGCAAGCGTTGAGAATAGGAATTAATTTAGCCTAAAGTAGCATACTAAACGTATCAAACAAATGATCTAAATCAATTTTTAGATTTTTAGTAATCCTTATTTTTGCAATTATTAGATATCTACCTAATTAATTAAAATAACAGTTTATGGCAACATACAAATGGTCAATAGACCCAAGTCATAGTGAAGTCGCTTTTAAAGTGAAACACTTAATGATTACAACGATAACAGGTTATTGTGGTAAGTTCACACTTGATCTTGAAACTACTTCTAATGATTTTAATACCGCTAAGAATATAGCATTTAAAGCGGAGATAAATTCTATCAATACCAATGATACACAAAGAGACGAACATTTGAAGTCAGCTGATTTTTTTAATGCTGAAGCCTACCGTTATTTAGAATTTACTGGTGTTAAATATGTAGGAATCGGGGATGAAGCGCAACTAACCGGAAATTTGACAATAGGAAATATTACCAAAGCTATTACATTAAAAGTTTTGTTTGGCGGGATTGTGGTCGATAGTTATGGCCAAACAAAAGCAGGCTTTTCTTTAAGCGGGCAACTTAGTCGTAAGGAATTTGGTTTAACATGGGATGCTGTTACAGAAGCTGGTAATATTGTGGTTAGTGATGAAGTACGAATTAGTGCTGAAGTTCAAGTGATTAAAAAAGATATAATACTCTAGATTTTGGATCATGATAAAGATATATCATAACAAATTGTGTAGTAAAAGCTGTGCTGTATTAGATTTATTGAAATCGAAAGATGTAGATTTATCAATACGGGAGTATCTTCAAGATGTTCCTAGTAAAGATGAATTGCTTGAGCTGGTCACTTTACTTCAATTAAAACCTCTTGAGCTGATACGACGTACTGAATCAATTTTTCAAGAAAAGTTTAAAAATCTTGTTCTTTCGGATGAAGAATGGATCTCCGTTATGTTGGAGTATCCTATTCTAATTGAGCGTCCTATTGTTGTAAAAGATGGTAAGGCCGTTATCGGTCGACCGATTGATAAAGTAATAACACTAATATCAGAAGGTTAACATTATTTGTTATGAAAAGTATCTAGATAGGATTGCATACTTTATTTTTTTTAATATTGAGTATCTAAATAGAAATCCAGTCGGAACTTTGGGAAGGTGTTAAAAAATCAGTGCGTGGTGGAAGATTTAGGTATGGATAGTTAACTTTGGATAGATACAAACCTATTGGATGGGCCGGTCTCAATATTTTGGGAAGTTCTAATGTAATTAAATGATTTTCAAATTCATCAATACTTAGTTCCCCATTACCTATTTTTAAAAGTTTACCGGTTAGAATTCTGATCATCTTACCTAAAAATCTATTACTGGAAATATTAAACCGAATTCTATCACCTTTTGTATTGACAAATATTCCTGCAGCTGTTACGTGGCAGATTGTATGTTCATTTTTATCAGGATGTGTGCAAAAGGGACGAAAATCCTTATATTTTAAGAGCAATTTTGCAGCTTCACTCATTTTGTCTAAATTTAATTTGGGATATAAGTATAATGAGCTTTGATTGCTTAAGAAAGGATCTTTGTACGTGTGAATAAAGTAATCATATTCTCTATGCACTGCATCAAAACGAGCATGCGGCTTACCTTCCATTTTTATTATATCGTAAATGGCGATGTTATCAGGAAGAGCCTTATTGAGTCGAAATAATAAGTCGAAATCATATTCTTTCTCAATATCCGCATGAAAAAAGTACTGACTAGCGTGGACTTGAGCATCTGTACGGCCACAACCAAATATGGTGGTTGGTACTTTTAATACTTTATGGAGTGTATTTTCCAAAACTTCTTGTACGCTTTCTACATCAGGTTGTCTTTGCCAACCATTATAATTCTGACCCTGATAGGCGATATGGAAAAAATATCTCAATTTACCTTTTTAATTTAATGCAATTTTACAAAAAAATGCTAGCTTATTTTTATAAAAAACTTATTACCTTCATAATATTTTAAATTGACTATTCCTTATTCATTTTTGCGATTTTAATATGTGCAAGATGATGCTCACAATGCCAAGCGTACAGTCCAATATTTGTTTTAATATTAATGAGTTCGTTCGAATCAGGATGTCTAAATTGTCTGGCCATATCCGAAGGTGTCATATTTTGTAGTAAAACTACCCAGCGGTAATGTAGAGCTTCTAGCATATTTATAGAAGAATTAATAGCAAGTTCTTTTGAGTCAATAAGTTCTGCCCAAAGATCTTCAGCATATGGTTTTATAACGGGTATATCTTCTGTCAAAGCTAGTTTAAATCTGATTAAACTATTCATGTGGCTGTCAGCACAATGATGTATTATTTGTCTTATTGACCAACCATTAGGTCTATAGGTTTTTTGTAATGCTTCTTCCGATAATTCTTGAACTTCTTTTTTTAGAAGATCTGGGAAAGATTGTATAATTCCAATCCATTTTGTTATCGTTCCATTATCTATTGTATTTGGCGCAATAAATTTACCAATTGGAAACTTCAGGTTATCGATATTAGATTTCATATCTATGTATAAGTTCTTATGTTTTTAACGTCATTCTCGAGCTTCCTGAAAAGATCACTTATTTCTTTTATTTCGAATTACGTATGTATTAATACGGCTCTTAATTCCTTTACAGCGATAAATCATTGTTTTAATAATACGATTAATAATGCGATAGCAAAAATAACCTATTACAGATACAGTTAAGATTATTATTGTATTATCAACCCATTTTGGCAATAGATGATTTAGCAAAAAATATCCCATGAAGATCAGGTATGCTACTAAATAAAGTATGATGTAAAAGCTCTTTTTCCAACCAAACCAAGCTGAGAGATATAAATAGCTACTGATTAATCCAATACATGGTAATATGTAAACAAGGTTTGTATCAACTAACTTATCATCAAAAGGAGCATAGAAGAATCTACCGATCAGGATGATTATAGCTAAATTAAAAATAAATTTAAGGATCCACTGGATATTATATATGTACATAAGTTTTATATAATTATTAAAGACAATTGCCAGGTTTTCAACGTATTTTACTATAAACTATAGGTACAGACCAATAATTGAAAACCGAAAAATTTAAAATTAGCAAATTTCGGTTCGAAAAACTAATTATAAATATGAAACAACTTGCGTAATCGGTCATAAGACATTTCTAGTTTATTCGGAATATTTATTTATGCATTTAGATTAATGTGTATTATTTTCTTAATTTTTAAACTAAAAATAAGATTCGGTTGTTTAGTAATCGAGTATACATTACAAGAAATCACGATCATGGAAACAATTGTTTTTTTAACCGATTTTTCTGTTCCTGCTAGACATGCTTTCGATCAACTCTTGACCCTTGCTAAGCAAACAGCTATAAAAAAAGTCATCATATACCACTCCTTAGGGTATCTAAATGGAGGATTTTACTATGTTGGCGAGTTTATACCGCCACCAATTCTTGTAGATGAAACAGATATTGCGGCAGTAGACTCAAAAATGCTTCTTTTGAAACAGGAATTATTAAATGTTTCACCAGCTACAAACGTCCATACAAGACATGATAGTTTTACTGTTTTAGATGGCATGGAGCGAATTTCCGAAGAGAGGCATGTTGACCTAGTTATTGCTGGCATGAGAGGAAATGATGATAATGGTAAAAATAGTATTGGTACTATTACCAATGAGCTGATACAGGCACATCTGTATAACCTTTTATTGGTGCCAGATATGGATAAAGTACATATCTTTAAAAATGTTATCCTTGCAGTGGATCTAATGCATTTAGATGAACGATTGCCCGTGAAAACAATATTTCATTTACAAGAATTGTTATCTTTAAGATGGTATGTTGTAAATGTAAGTGTTCAAGGGAAGCATAAGGCAGCTGATTTAATTGAGGAACAATCTTTTTTGCATGCAAGTTTAGATAGTCTTGAACCGACTTACTCTTATTTGGAAGGCGAAGATTTTGTTGAGAAACTAAATGTATATGTTCAAGAACATAATATTCATGTATTGATCACTGTACCCCGTAAACTTGGATTTATCGCTTCGTTTTTTCAAAAAAGTGCCTCAAAAAAATTGGCAGTTAATGCCAAGGTCCCTATTTTAATGTTAGTATCTTAATCAACTTCTTCATTTTTGTAAGTTAAATCAATTAGATTAAAATAAAGTAAAGGGGTGTATATAGATTAAGATCTATATACACCCCTCTATTTGTTATTGTACGGGTAGATTACTGCATCTGCATTCCTTCCATCGAATTTTGATTTTTGTTTTTCTTAAACATATTCATATCCATTTTTCCAAAGCGATAAGATAAGTTCAATTTGATTAGTTGAGGATTTGAAAGTCGATAATAAGATTGTGTAAACCCTTCTCCTGAAGATACAATTGTATTACCTCGGCTTCTGAAAATATCATTCACAGCTAAAGTTACTGAGGCAGCTTGATTTTTTAAGAAACTCTTTTTGAGAGCTAGATCGACACCATAAAAAGGTTTGATGTATCCTTGGGATGAGCTTTGTGCTTGATTCATTGGAGGACCAAATGACTGACCTTGTGTGACAGGCATATTTGTTTTGCCTTGATATTCAAATGCGACTTGAAGATTCCAATTGTTTTTAACATTAAAGGTGTTGTTCAATTTTCCAAATACTGTCCACATTGCTTCAGACGGGGTACTGTCGTCAACTTCTATTTTTGAATTATAGAAATTAAGGTCTGCGGTTAAATCCCACCATTTTTTAAGATTATTGGTATATGTAAATTCTGCACCATAGTTTTTACTAGAATTGGCATTAATATAGGTATTTATAAAATCCATCTTGCCTGTTACTGGATTTAATTCCTGAGTCAAAAATCTGGTAATCAAATTATTGGTAGATTTATAATAAACTGAAGCTAAAAAAGTGCCTTTTCCATGTGTTCTACTATACGAAAGCTCGCCAGAAGTCGTGAATTCAGGAACAAGATCGGCATTACCTTTCGTAATATTTAAGCTGTCTGTATAATCGATAACAGGTATCGTTTGAAAAAAATTAGGACGATTCACGCGACGCGTGACACTCATCTGGATTTGATCTTTTTCGGTCAGTTTTTTACTTAAAAACACAGATGGAAATAGGCTTAATGGATAATTGTTCTTAAATTTTTCATTAGTATTTAAAAGTTCTCCATTATAAGTTGAGTTTTCAGCACGTAGACCTATTTTATAGGATACCCAATCTTTAAAATTTCCTCCGAGTGAAACGTAAGCGGCATAAACGCTATTTTTACTATCGTAATTAGCGGATGCTGAAGAAATATTTTTAAAGTCTTTTTCACCAATATCTTGTATTGAATTATCGTTGAGATTTTTTAATTTATTAATTTGGGCACGAAGACCGGTCTCCAATTTCATTCCATTTTTGAAAGGCTTAACATAGTCCGTTTGGATAGTAATAAATTTATTATTTCCAGAACCGATGTTCTGTTGTTTTTTTGTGCCTGTTATCTGGTTTATATCATTGAGATAATTTGTGGTGTAAAGACCGTTTGAATTATTATTACCTCCGAAATAATTAAAGTCAACAGTTAATTCCTCACCTTCTGTTTTAAATTTCTGCACTATTCCGGCCTGTAGACCTCTTGGTTTAAAGCTTCGTTCGGATTCCGAAATTCGATTGCTTAATGAGGTTTTTCCTCCAGATTGTGTTGATATTAGGGTTTCTTCATTTGGACGAAATTTCCCTTCAACCAAAACTCCGGCAATTGATAATGAAGTTCGTGGACTGAAATCATAATCTAAACCAAGTCTTCCAAAAGTGATCATACCTTTTGTTTTTCCTTCAATATCTTGATCTACAGTTGAATTTATGTTATTTATATTACTCGTTCTATGACTATCTCCTTCAGTATTCGTACGCATTCGCATATTCATTCCTGTAAATGACAGGTTTAATTTGTTTTGACGTGCATTGAGGCTTCCCATAAAATTAGTTCCGCCAAATCGATCTCCACCTAGGGTAACCATACCATTATATCCTGTTTTCTTATTTTTTTTAAGGATTATATTTAAAATTCCAGCCATACTTCCTGAGGCATCGTACTTTGCAGAAGGGTTTGTGATGATCTCTATTTTTTCGATGACATCTGCGGGGATCTGATCTGGTGAAAGTGTTGTAGGCTTTCCATCTACAAAAATGGTTGGTGCAGCATTTCTGAGCTTGACATTTCCATCGATATCTACTTGTACAGATGGCATATTACGAAGTACATCGATAGCAGTACCGCCAGTTGCTACGATGTTTTTTTCCACATTGAATACTTTTTTATCAATATCCATTTCCAATAAAGCCTTTCGACCTGTGACAGTTACTTCTGCAAGTTGTTGATTGTCATTTTTAAGTACAATAGTTCCTATATTTTTGTTTAAGACTTTTTTATCATCACTATGATCAACATTTAGCTCGAGCGTTGCGTAACCTATTGAGCTGATTTTTAATTTCCAATTATTGGTATTAGAAATAGCTGAAAAGTTAAAATTTCCATTTTCCAGCGAACTTGTACTTCTTATTAATATTTCTCTTTCCTGATTGTTTTTTTGATCTTTGATAACCTGAAAGAGATTAATCGAAGCCTTTGAAATAGGTTTTCCTTGACTGTCTATAATTTGACCAAAGATTGTACCTTCAGACTTATTTACGTTTGTAGGTGAGTTTTCAGCGGTATTTTGAGCATGCACAGTTGATATTGTAGTTGCTACAATAAGCGTTGATATATATCTTTTCATTATTCTTTTTTTATCGATTTGTTTATCCCTTTTTAATAGAGGTCTGATATATGACAAATTTGATAAGGATTTTTAATCTACACAATGATCTGTAGACAGACAGCGTAAATGTGTAGACGAATGAAGTTATTGAAACAAATGTTAGTATCGACAAGAGAATTTAATTTAGAAAATTTCGATATTTCCAACATATTTTTTGCCTACTGGCAGTGCAATCTCAGGAAGTGTTAATTTCGTTAGAGCGACGTGCTGAATTCTATTTTTGTTTACTATATATGAATTATGGATTCTTAAAAAATCTTTTACTGGCAGAATTTTTTCCATACCTCTTAGGTTACTACGGGTAAGAAGTGGAGCATTCCGATTTACCATATAGATTTTAACATAATCTTTTAATCCTTCTATGTAACTTATTTCATTGATAAATATTTTAATCTTTTTATACTCAACATTGACGACGATGTGATCTACTATATTATTTTGATTTGCTCGTAAAAGCATAATGTCTTCAACCTTTCGAATAGCGCTAGTCAATCTTTCTTTTGCAATTGGTTTCAATAGATAATCCACTGCATTCAATTCAAAACCCTCCACAGCATATTGATGATATGCCGTAGTGAATATAAATAAAGGTGGATTAGTAAGTTCGCGGATAAATTGTGTTCCTAATTTTTCCGGCATTTGTATATCCAAGAAAATCAGATCGACTTCATGATCTCTCAAGTAATCGACGACATCGATTGGCGAGTTAAACTTGTGCAGTATTTCAACCTTGTCAAAGCTTAATAAATCGTCTTCTAAGATGTTTAAAGCAAATGGTTCGTCGTCTATAAGTAAGCATTTAATTTTCATCGGTCATCAATTTGAGTAGTACCTGGAAATAACCGTCATCCGTTTTTGTAATGGAAAGATCATGACGATTTGGATATAACAGTTGCAAGCGACGCTGAACATTGGTTAATCCAATTCCTTCACTTGTTCGAAGTTCTGTATGCTGTAGTATTTTATTGCTGGACTTAAAAATTATACCGCCTGGAATCTGTGCGAATTGAAACTTGATTTCTGGACTGTTTTTACTGTCTACACCATATTTGAATGCATTCTCTACAAAATGAATAAATAGTAAAGGTGGTATCAATCTATTTTTTAGATTAGATTCAATTTCGAGATCCACATTTCCAGCTATCGGAAGACGGAGTGTTTGTAAGGCAATAAAATTCTGCATATGCTCGATTTCCTTAAAGAGCTCTACTTTTGCACCATCAACTTCATAGAGAATGTACCGCAATATTTCGGATAATTTGACGATCGTATCTTCAGAATCTGGTGATTGTTTACGGATCAACCAGCGGATGTTGTTAAGGGTGTTGAATAGGAAATGTGGACTGATCTGAAGTTTTAGAATTGTTAATTCTGCTTTTGTTTTCTCCAAAGCAATCTGCTTATTTAATTCTTTTTGCCTGGCCTGTTCCCCATATAGAAAAATCATGGATGAGGTAATTAAACAAAGTGAATATATAATTCCAGGACCGATCACTAGTCGTACGAAAAGTATATTTTCTTTTGTGAAATGTGCCAATTCTCCATTAGGATTAAAGTATACAATAGCATAGTTTAGCGCGACATAGGATAAAAAAGCACAAGCAATTAAAAGCACCAGAAACTTTCTGCGTGTAAAGAAGTATTTTGGTGCGACATAATAGCAGTGTAAATAAAAATTTGTTGCCAAAAATATTATATTGGCTAGATGAGATAGAGCAGAGTAGGGCTTAAACTCCGAAATCTTATCTGGTTGATAGAGATAGGTGATAAAGGGAAGTAACAATAAAATGGTCCAGATGACTATGTCTAAATAGAATTTTCTGAAAAATTTGCCGATCATAACATTTTTTTAGCCAATATATTTAAGGTATATAACAAATAGTAGATCAGTTTAAATTTATCTTACCATTTTATTTTGTATCTTAAATACTTATAGTAACAATGTTACAAATTTTTAATTAGAATGTTACATGCTGAATCATTGTATATTGGGTTAAATGGTTGCGAATTCTCTGCATAACAATAATTGAACAATTGAAATTAGAAACTAATAATTCTTATTTTCAATTGTTCAATTCCAAGAAATCATATCGAAATTATGATACTGATTTTAAAGTTTCAATAGATGCTGTCACTTGGTCTAAAATTTCGAACGCAACCTCTGCCATTCTATTCCCTTGACTGTCTAAAAGGGGATTTACCTCTACAAATTCTAAGCAAACCACTTTATTAGATGCAATAATTTCTTGAAGCAATGATGTTATTTCCGTTTGATTAAATCCTTTGGGTACTGGTGTACCAGTACCGTTAGAAATTAGCTCGCTGTCCATACTGTCAACGTCAAATGAAACATAAATATGGTCACATCCTTCCAATTGCTGAAGGGTGCTCTGAACACAGGATTTTATTCCCATATCACGTAATTGCTCTACTTGGTATTTTTTTATATTCAGTTCCGCAATTAGATTTTCTTCTGGTAATTCGGTATCGCGAACACCAAAGTAGAACAGGTGTTCTGCTATTATTTTAGCTTGGGAAGTTCCTATTGTTTTTAATTTATTCCAATATTGTTTGGTTTCTGCATCAACATTATTAATTTGATTTTCTAAATTGTCCGTCCCTAATACCGCCGCTAAAGGCATTCCATGTAAATTACCAGAAGGTGTGGTATAGGGTGAATGTAAATCAGCATGGGCATCTATCCATATTACTCCTAATGTTTTTTCTGGATATGCCGACTTTATACCACTAATGGTACCAATTGCAGATGAATGGTCTCCTGAAAAAACCAGGGGAAACTGTTCTTCTAGTAAGCTATCTTCAACAGCTATTGCCAATAATTTGCACTGCTGTAAGACCTGCTTTATTCTCTTACCAAATGGATTAACAAGCGGATCATAAACTGTGTTATTGCGCGTTTGTATATCTATAAAATTATAGTTATTGAAGTATTGACTTCCTTTATTAATTGCAGCAATTTCGATAGCGTCAATCCCTAGGTCGGAACCGCGGGTACCTGCTCCAATATCCGATCTATTTTTAATTAATTTAATCGATCTATTCATATTTTTTGTGCAAATTGATGAAGTGATTTTTCTATAATTGATAGACTTTCCGTAATTTGATCTTCTGTTATTACTAATGGGGGAGCTAATCTAATTTTATTACCGTGAGTAGGTTTGGCTAATAATCCATTTTCCTTAAATTTTAGACAAATTTCCCAAGCAGTATTATCTTCTTCTTTGCTATCTATTACAATTGCATTTAATAATCCTTTTCCTCTGACTTCTTTAATTATGGGACATCTTATCATCATTTCTTGAAGGCCTTCTCTGAATATTTTACCCATTTTTTCAGCATTTAATGCTAAATCCTCATCTATGATCACTTGAAGAGCTTCCATGGATACTGCACAGGCTAGGGGATTCCCACCATATGTTGAACCATGTTCTCCAGCTTTTATAGTCAGCATAATAGAATCGTCTGCTAGAACAGCAGAAACCGGAAGTACACCTCCAGAAAGTGCTTTTCCTAAAATTAAAACATCAGGCTTTGTATTTGAATTGGTATCTTTAATATCAAAAGAGGCTAGCATATTTCCTGTTCTTGCAATACCAGTTTGAATTTCATCGACTATAAATAATACGTTGTAGTCTTTGCAAAGTGCTTTTATACGAGAAAGATAATCATCACTTGGAACGATAA
The DNA here is from genome assembly GCF_025961315.1 of Sphingobacterium kitahiroshimense. Lineage (NCBI taxonomy): Bacteria > Pseudomonadati > Bacteroidota > Sphingobacteriia > Sphingobacteriales > Sphingobacteriaceae > Sphingobacterium > Sphingobacterium kitahiroshimense. Next base: position 340,374 of record NZ_JAOQNK010000001.1, read on the forward strand.
TTCCAGCTTCGCCCTGAATGGGTTCAACAATAAACCCAGCAATGTTCGTATCATTTTTTAGTAATTCTTCAAATGCTTGAACGTCGTTATAAGGCACTTGTGTAACCCCATCTAAGAAAGGTCCAAAATCTTTTCTTGCCGAATCATCATTTGAAGCAGAAATTACGGATATTGTTCTACCATGGAAGTTACCACTTGCGAAGACTATTTTGGCTTGATTTGCAGGAAGCCCTTTAACTAAGTAAGCCCACTTACGGCATAACTTCATGGCTGTTTCTACGGCTTCAACACCGGAATTCATAATTAAAGCTTTATCATAACCAAACAGATTACAAAGATACTCTTCAAAATCACCTAATTTATCACTATAAAATGCTCTAGAAGTTAAGGTAAGCTTTTCAGCTTGTTGGGTTAAGGCTTTAATAATCCTTGGATGACAATGTCCTTGATTTACCGCTGAGTATGCCGAAAGAAAATCAAAGTATCGGTTTTCTTCAACATCCCAGACAAATACTCCTTTCCCTTTTGCTAAAACCACAGGTAAGGGATGATAATTGTGGGCACCATATTTATTTTCCTTTGCAATGAATGCATTGCTTTTTGCTAAATTTGTTAAGTCTGCCATATTATTTGTAATTGGAATTATGAAATAAATGTACGATATTTAATTTTAATAGCCTAATATGGATTTAAATTCACTCAATTAGTAGCTTATTAAATTTAATTTAACTCTAAACTTAATAATTAAAAATAACCATGAATCATTTGGATGATTTTGATATACAGATTTTGAAACAGCTCGAAGCAGACGGACGCATGGCGTATTCTGCTATAGCTACAGAGCTAGGAGTTTCCAATACAATGGTCCATCAGCGTATTACACGCCTTATGGATCAAGGTATTCTTACGGGAATTAAGCCTGTTTTGGACGAAAAAAAATTGGGTTACGATTGGGGAGCTTTTACTGGAATATCTCTTGAAAAAGATCATGATTCAAAAAGAATAATTGAGGAGCTTCATAAAATTCCTGAGGTAACAGAATGTTACTATATTACTGGAAACTATACGCTATATTTAAAGATCATCGCTAAAGATCATGAGCATATGAGACAATTATTGTATGAGAAAATAGACAGTATTGCAGGTATTGCCAAAACGGAGACTATTATCGAGCTGGGTTGTGCTTTTAGACGTAATATTGTTTTATAAATCACTTTATCATAGAAGATAATGAAAATAAACTTACAGAAGTATGGACCGGAAGATTTTAACTCTTTCAAAACACTTGTTTGTGAAGATGATTTAATGAAATATATTTCTGGAAATGGATTGAATGAAAATCAGGCTAGAGCAAAGTTCGATCGTATTCTTGAAATCAATAAGAAGGAACGTGAATTAGGATATTTTAAGGTTCTTACTGATGAAAATGAATTTGTGGGAGATTGCAAGTTGGAGCGATATAAGCATGATGAGAGCATTCTTGAAATAGGTTATATTATAAAAAAGAATTTTTGGAGAAATGGAATAGGATCTTTAATCTGTCGAAAATTACTAGATGTAGCGCATAATTTATATCCTGATTTAGCGGTTATTGGAATTATTGATCCAGAAAATATGGCTTCTAAAAAATTACTTGAAAAATTTGGATTTGAAAGTTATTTTATTGGGATTGAAGACGATTTACCAACTGAGAAATTAATATTGAAGAAATTGCAAGTTGATGAATGAGTCCTATTTGTAAATAAACGTATAATGATGTATCGTATGTATTTTGACTTAATTTTTTAAGAATTATGAAGTACTGTGCTTTTCTGAGGGGTGTAAATGTCAAAGGAACCAACATGAAGATGACTGATGTATGTCAGGTTTTTAGGGATGCAGGAATGCAGAATGTTAGGTCCATAATCGCATCTGGTAATATTGTTTTTTCATCACATAAAAACGAGATCGAATTAAAGTTAATTTTGGAAAAGTCCATGTCAGCTTATTTTTCTTACGACGCTGTTTTATTTATAAAGTCGGAGCGTGATACGGTATTATATTGGGAAAGTGTTCCTTTTGAAAAGACTACGGATTTTCATATCTATGCATTTGTCGGAGATACTGGAATAGAAACAGTTTTAATGGCTGAATTTCAGTACGCGACACAAAATACCAATGAGAGCGCAGAAATAGTTAATCATATTTTCTACTGGCAGGTCCCTAAAGGAAACACGCTTGATTCAGCATTTGGAAAGATTTTGGGTAAAAAGACACTTAGAGATCAATTTACAAGTAGAAATATTAATACTTTTGAAAAGGTTCTAAAGAAGATGAATTCGTAATGTGGTTAAGAACTATTTGAAAGGAAATCCCTTGTAATGGCCTTATAAGTTATAATAATAACAGTATGACTTACAAAGTTAATAGAAAAGAGATTATTAACTTTATTTTAAAGAATAGTAGTCAATTTTTATATATTTCAGACTTAAACACATTCCGGTAAAAACAATTATTCCTCCAATAATCTAATACGATAAATTACTGCGTTTTTTATTTGTAAGCTTTACTGAAACATTTTTATGCAAAACAATAATTATTTTTTAATAGATAGCTTCTTTGGTCTCATTTTTGCTATTAAACAACCTGCGCATTTACAGTGTTTAGAAGGAGCGTAATTAGACCTCGTTTTAAATTATATTAAGAATGTTGGATTATGATGGGATTGATCTGGAAATTGAAATAAATCTACCTTTATTTACATAAATAGTAAAGCCATTCTTTTTAAGAATGGCTTTTTTTAATATCCTAAAATTACCCTAATTTGATAATATTAATCAAGTTGTCATATTCATCTGCCTCTCCCAAACTTTTACAAGTCATTAGAATCAAACCTATTGTGACTAAAAGTATCCAACTTAACCTTGCAGGAAAATAATCAGCAACAGTTAGCCGGATTTTTATTTTTGGTCTTTCTGTTATTAAATTGCTAATTTTTATTTGGGATTTTTGATATTGAAATTCAACTTATTTAATTTTTTTTAGCTTTCGATTAAACGTCTATGATAATTTATTTGTCCGAGATGATAAGCGAGATGGGTTGTCAGGTGAATTAAAAAAAACTCGGTTGAAGTCTTTTTTGAAAACACTAAAATGGGATATTCGCTATCTAATTCTTCATCTGCTATTTGGCTTAGTGCAAGTCTAATGGTTTCAATTGTATCTTCTATTTTCGTAATTAGATCTTTTCTCGGAACATTTTTTTCTAAAAATTCAAGATCTCTATTTCTTACATAGTTAGTTTTCCCGATCTCTTTACCTATATAAGTGTTTAAGTTACCAATTAAATGGAGGGTTAAATTTCCCGCTGAATTCAAGATCTTTTTCTCAATCCGCCAAATATTGGATTCATTTTCATAAAGTTCTATTTCAGTTATTAATTTTTTCAGATCTCTTTCAAAAAGGGATACTAATGTATTCGTGAGCATATTTAATTATCATTAAAGTTTTTCCTTGTCTAAAAATGGTTTCAGCAACTTTCGCAATTAAACTGATCCTGATTTAGAATTATTTACTTTTAATTGTCACTGTCTTTTCAAAGCGACCATGGTTGCTATTTGAAGCTGCTTTATATTGATTTGAGTTTGTAATACATAACCAAGGTATTCCATTTATATCTTTTAGCATTTCTTTTTTGTCTATTTCCACTACGAGATCTAGATCTTCTAAGTCATTAGCAGCAATAGTATGGATAAAATCATCAGCTAAAAAAGTTCTTGTATGATAGATATTTCCACTATAAAATACTTGACCAGTTGCACTAAAACAGGTTTGTGATAATATTTTACAAATCAGTTTCTTAGGAATGAATTCTCTTTTTTTTGTCTGTCTATTTAGGATTTTGTACGCAGCTTCTTTCATGCTCCACATCAGCCATACTATAATTTCTGGATCAGAACTATTGGCTATAAAGCACTGTTCTTCTTCTGTAAATAGTTTTTCCAGAAACCCATGTCGTTTCCAATTACTTTCTTGACGGGATTTCTGTATATCTATGATATCATTACCAATCACTTCTGCGCTAATTTGATTTCTATAATTTCGACGGCTGTTCTCACGTTTAACATACGTTCCATATCAGCATTATCGATGACAACATCAAATATTTGTTCAATATCGAGTACAATATCTACCAGATTTGCAGAATTGATGTTAAGATCATTAATAAAATCGGTGTCTTCATTTAGGTTTTCGTATGCTTCTAAATTCGTGGTATAAGGTTTTATAATTTCCTTTAACTTACCTATCAACATTTCTTTATTCATAAGATTAAATTTCAAATTTTTTAAATATTACACAAGCATTCACATCACCAAATCCAAAGCTAGCTTTGGCTATTACATTTAAATTAATGTTAAAAGATTTTGTCGGTATTTTTGAGGCATCAATATGAGTTGCTATTTCTGGATGTAGATCATCGCAATTTGTATTTCCAAATAAAAACCCATGATAAAGTTGCAGAACTGTAGCTACACTTTCAATGCTTCCTGAAGCACTGAGGCAATGTCCTATCAAACTCTTTAATGAATTGACGTAGGGAAAATCAATATGACTTCTGCCCAATGCCTTTGTCCAGTTCTCTATTTCAATACTATCTTTAGCAGTTGCTGTAAGATGACCATTGATTGCGTCAATATCATTTGCTGAAATAGCTGCGTTTTTGAGAGCATCAATAATGCATCTTTGAACAGCTTTGCTATTTGGAGCAGTCATCGTACCATTTCCCCGCTGTCCCCCACAGTTTACACTACCACCTAGAATTTCTGCATAAATATTTGCCCCTCGTTTTAGCGCACTTTCCAAGTCCTCAATAATTAGTGCTCCTGCACCGGATGCAGGTACAAATCCTGCTGCTGTTGCACTCATAGGACGGGAGCCTGCCTCAGGATTGTCATTATATTTAGAACTGCAAACTCTTAAAGCATCAAATCCAGCCCAAATGTAGGGGCCGCTATCTGAAGTGCTGCCGGCTAATATGCGTTTTGCTTTTCCTGATCTTATACGCTCATAGGCCATTATTATTGCTTCGGTCCCTGTTGCGCATGCCGAAGAATTCGTGGTTACCTGATTTCCTAGTCCTAATTTTCCGCCCAGATATGCGCTTATACCACTATTCATAGTTTGAGCAACAACACTGCTACCAAGTTTACGCGTCTGTAAATCATCAATTTTATAGATACTTTCGCGCAATTTATCAATGCCTGATGTTCCTGATCCAAATATAGTTCCACTGTCCCAATCAGGCTCATTATTATTTTCTATCGGAAGTCCGGCATTTTTCCAAGCTTCAACACCTGCAATGACGCCATATAGTATTCCGCTACTGTTAAAACCTCTAAGTTCAAGATCGGTAAAATACGCTGACTTTATTTCATCTGTAATTTGGGGTTTTCCTGCGATCTGACAAGAAAACTGCAATTGCTGTAATTGTTCATCCTGGCGTATTCCAGATATACCATTTTTAATAGCATCGGTAAAAGCAGGTACGCCAACTCCATTTGGAGCAACGACCCCTAATCCCGTTATTACAACTCGGTTCATAGCTCAGTGGTTAACATTCCTGAAAATATACCTTGACTAACAATCTGTTCGGCTTCGTTTTTCATACTGATGTTACACTTGAGTTTGCCGAATCTAAAATATATTTTTTGAGAAATTACAGTAACTTTTTCATTTGGATATACAGGTTTTAAAAATTGCATTTCGACAGATGTAAATGCAATTGAAGTATTTTTTAGCTCATTATTAAGAAGGTAAATGCCGAGACAAACAAGACCTATCTGCGCCATAGTTTCTGTTAAAATCACTCCAGGAGTAACCGGTTTTTCTTTAAAATGTCCCTTATAGAAATCTAGATTTTCATCGAAGGTATATGTACCCATACTTCCATTTTCATCAATATGAAGCAGCTCATCGACAAATAAAAATGGTTTAGTATAGGGTAATTTTGCTATAATATCTTTTACGTTCATTGTACATTACCATTTTAATAAAAGCCCTTGGGCAGAAAATCCTGGACCAAAACTTAACATCAACCCTAATTCTCCCTGTATGGGATTTTTATCCATGACGCGCTCTAGGACGTAAAGAACAGTTGCACTTGACATATTGCCATATTGCAATAATATTTCTTTTGTGTGATCAATATTTTTACCCCATTCTGAAAATAGTTTTTCGACCGTCATTACGATTTTTTTTCCTCCGGGATGAAATATCATATGGTCTATGTTTCTGATTTCTAAATTATTTTTCTTTAAGAACGGATGTATAATATCACCAAAATGTTGTGCTATGGTATCCGGAACTTCAGTGCCAAGTATCATTTTCAAACCACTATTGGTCAGTTTAAATCCCATAATATGCTCCGTATTAAAGAAGTGATACATCTGTTCATCAAGTATGTTGGGACCATAATCTTCTTCATAAGAAGAAAGTAGACAACAAGCTGCCCCATCACCAAAAATAGCCGCGCTTACAATATTTGACATTGAAAAATCATCCAGTTGAAATGTAGCAGTCGGAGCTTCAATCGCTATTACTGCGGCTCGTTTGTTAGGATTGCCTTTGAGGAAGTTTTTGGCATATAACAAACCCGATACTCCTGCTACACAGCCCATCTCTGTAACTGGCAATCTGACGATATCCTGTCGTAGTTTCAGTTTATTTATAAGATACGCATCTAAAGAAGGGATTATAATACCGGTGCAACTTACAGTAATAATATAGTCTAAGGTGCTTGGATCCCATCCCGCTTTTTTAAGTGCTTTCTCAAGCACTTGTTCACCAAGGATAATAACTTCACGGCTGTAAATGTTATTTTTATCTTCAAAAGAAGTTGCTGTAAATACTTCAATAGGATCCATAATTGAATACCGTGTATTTACTGCCGCACCTTCAAATATTTTTTTTACTTTTTTTATAAAACGTGTTTCTTGTCCATAAAGCCAAGTATCTAGCATAGGAAGTATTTCAACTGTATCGCTTGAATATTTCGGCAGTTGTTTTGCAACAGTTACGATCTTTACACTCATAGTTTAGGTATAATCCATTGGTAACGAAAGGCCCATTTCCATTGGATGGTATAATTCTTTAAATTTAGTTTTCTTGCAAAACTTTGTAGTTCATTTCTTTTAAATCCTCTCAATATCGATGTACATCCATCTTCTTGCAACATCCTGTTTAATCTAAAAACAAAACATACCATTTGGTAAAGTCTATAAGCAAATTTGCTGCGCTGTAAATCGTTTATAACTATTCCTACAGAGGCATTATGACTAAAGATAGTAATTAAATCTATTATTTTTTCATTAGTAAAATGATGAATAGTTAAGGTGCAAAGTGCAATATCGTATTTTAATGTCTTGAAATTTTCTTCAAATATATCAGTGCATACATAGTCAATATTAGCGTAGCTTGTTGATAATTTTCGAGCATAGTTGATCGTATATTCATTTGCATCTATACCGATCATTTTAAAATTAATATTGTTCTTAATACCGTATTCGGCTAACATACGTAACATATCACCGTTACCGCAACCTATATCTGCAACAGTGATATGTTTAGATCGATCAACGTGTGCTAACAATTGCTTTACGCCATTAAGTGTAATACTATTGCCTCCAAGAAATTGATTGATGCGTGCAATTTTATCTAGAGCTTCTCGTAATTCTTCACCTTGGAGTGAAAAATCATCCATTAATTCGGTTTTTTCTGTCCTATTATCGGTATTTATTCTCATTTGATTGTTATTGCTTTACCGTGTGTTTGCTTTATTATCAAAGGAAGAAGAGAGGGGAACATCGTTGCGATCCTGATCAATACTATTGTGATGGTTTGATGTTGAAGTGCTTTCGATAACAGGTTTCCGATTAAGAGTCTCTTTTCGAAATTTTGTTTCCATTGTTGTGTGAATTTTTTTTCTAATAATTTTCGGGATACGATTTTACCTGTGTAATAGTCGACGATTAGCTCTGACGAAATTTTAGCACTGTGCATAGCCATGGCCATGCCATTGCCACAGAGGGGATGGATAAGGCCGGCAGTATCACCGATCATTAATATATGGTTTTCGATGATCGGTTTTTTATCAAATGATATTTGACTTATTGTAAGTGGTTTATCAAAAAGTAATGTGCTATTTTCAAAAAAGTATTTGATGTGTTTATTCTTGTAAAGAACATTTTGTTCAAATTCTGTTATATTCTTGTGCTTTTTAAATGATTTTAAATCAGCCAGGTAGCACATATTTATAGTATTGTCTTCAACTTTTGTAATACCACAATAACCACCCTTAAAGTTATGTAGTGCTACTACATCATCAGGAAATTCTCCGGAATAATGTCCTTTTACGGCTAGCCACGGGGCAGTTTTATTCATAAAATTACGTTTTAGGACCTGATCCACGTTCGATCGTTTCCCGAATGCTCCCAATACGATTTCTGCTATTAAAATCTGATTTTCGGTCATCACTGTGAATGCATTTTCATTAAATGTTACCTTTGTTACTGTAGCTTTAATAACGGTACATCCCATTTTTACTGCTTGTAGATATAGAGAATTATCCAGCGAATACCTACTGATGCCAAGGCCTCCCAACGGTAAGTCTGCTTTTGCAGTTTTACCATTTTGATGAGTAAATATAAGTGTGTTAATATTTGTTGGATATACTTGTAAAATGTCTGAGTTCAACCAATTCAAATAAGGTAATATTTCTTTTGAAAGATATTCCCCGCAGACTTTATGACGAGGATAACTATATTTTTCAATTAATGTGACATTTAATCCTTTTTTTGTTAAATGTAATGCAGCTGTTAAACCTGCAAGGCCACCACCAATAATAATAACATCAGCATTTTTCTTCATATATATTTAGCTATAAAACAGGAATATCATAAATTTTGGAGTGTTTAGTGAATAGGTGAAAGTTTTTTAAGGACGATGAAAGGAACTGATATTGATTTTATTTACCTTTTAGACATCATACAAGAGGGGGAGTTTAGTGCTGATCAAGTTTTGTCTCCCCTCAGATGTTTTAAGAATCCGTTCAATATTAATTAGAGGTGAAATATGTTCGAACAAAAGCGTATTGCTGATTTTCGGTCATTTTATCAGCAGGTTTTATTCCGATTTTAATTTTAGCATATGCTAGATCATCTTTAATAGTATTGTATAGCTCAATCTTTGCATCAGTTGGACCAAAAATGAGTACTTCATCATACTGTTTGATTATTTTAGCTATTTCTTTATAATATTCGGATAGCTCATTCTGTTTTTTATTATGCATGACACTTTCACTACGTTTTAGTGCCTCTTCCTTATCCTCATGGGTAAAGTTGCATTCAATAGTTTTAGTCTGCATAGGATTTATTGAATAATCCATCAAGTTGGCAAATGAATGGTCCATCCAGATACCAATTTTTGTTTTTTCTATCATATTCATATCGTTTAATTACTGGTTACGATCTATTATAACCTGATTTCATGACAAATTACTTCATAATTATTATACAGATCTCTTATCTTTCAGCATAAATCGCTCTTTAGCCATCTGTAATCATCATCATATAAGCCATTTAATAAAAATGCAGATTATAGGAGTTTACGTCTTATCAACAATTTTGAAGGGGATTTTGTTTCATTTAAAAAGACGTATTTATTTGTAAATTATTAATAGACTAGAATTAGTAGATATCAAAACCGGTTTGTATAATTTATTTTGATATTGATTTACAGAAATGTAAAATATTGAATAAAAGTATACATATGATAAGCTTTGAAAGTATCATATAAACAATTTAGGATTTTAATATTAAGTATGACTAGAAATACTTTTGTTTGTTTAAAACAAAGATGTAGTGGCTTTCCGCTTCATGAGAAGAAGGACTAAAATGATTTTCACAAGCTTAAAAATGAGGCTATAGTGTTAAAACTAAAGCCTCTTAATACTAATGATGAATGTTGATCCCCATAGCTGGATGCTATAGCGTTATGCCAGAAGATGAAATTAGAATGAGGTAATTTTTAGTCTTCAAACTCGATAAGATTATCACCTAATGTTTTAATACGTGCGAGAGATTCTATTTGAATATTTAATTCCTGTAGGCGCTCATTTCCCTTTTGAAAAGATTTTTCAATAATAAATCCCATACCCAGCATGGTGGCTCCAGCTTTCTTTACCAGTTCATAAACACCAATAGAAGCATTTCCGTTGGCTAAGAAATCGTCGATAAAAACTACCTGGTCAGTTTTAGTTAAGAAGTCAGTACTTACACATATATCATATGTTTTATCTTTGGTGTAAGAATAAACCGAGGCCGTTAACATATTATTCATTGTTTTCGGAACAGCTTTTTTGACAAATACCACGGGAAGTTCTAATAAATATCCAAGCATTATTGCAGGAGCAATGCCACTTGCTTCAATCGTTATAATTTTATTAATTGGTAGATGCCCAAAGCGACGGACAAACTCTACACCTATAGATTTCATAAGAATAGGGTCCATCTGATGGTTTATAAAACTATCAACTTTTAATATTCCGCCTTCAAAGCTTTTACCATCCTTTAAGATTCGGTCTTTTAGTAATTTCATGTTAAAATAATAATGCAAAGCAAAGATAGTTGAACAAAATGAAAACAAAGCCACTTTTAGATTCATCTTTGTTTTCTGTTTTAGCTCTCTTGTTTACAGATACTATTTAAATAGAACTTATTTTTAGAATTGCTATAAGTAATATTTCATCTTCTTTAATTGCATTAAAATTTAATAATGCATATATCCTTTTATAAAAATAGCTGGAAATTAATTATTAGTCTCAGTGGAGATATCTGAAATATTGGGATTTCATGTTGTTTCAAGAATGCTTCAAATGTAGCGGTGCTTTTTTGCAAAGCATCTTAATCTACGTGTTTAGTTATAAATCACAGTCAGTTATATTGTTATTTTCTTTATGCCAGTCGTGAAAACAAAAACGGCATTGCTTTGCTGTTGGTGTCCGGGCTAGCTTGTGGCATTTTGGACAATAATTGAAAACGATATCCAGGTGGTGGTCTCGCAATATGCGGGTTGCCGTATTTTCATTGAATTTTTCTAAACCATTGTTAAGAAGACTCAATACGGTTTGATCCTTTGTAAGCCATCCGGTCTTCAGGTATATTCGTTGCATTTTCTCTAAATTTTCACTGCCATCTAGTTTTAGCGTGGAATGAGCATGTTTATATGCAAGCTTCTCTTCGGGCGACATCAGATCCAGATAGTAGGTAATAATATAATCCTGAATTTCCTTGTTCATAATAGTAAGTTAAATATGCGATTTGACAATCGCAAAATCAACATTAAATTTTTCTGTTTTAAGTCCTGGTCTAAACCGAGGAAATTTTTAAGAGCAAAAGCTCATTTGGTTAATTCCATCAAACTTTTTAAAAGTACTAAATGGTGATTACTATTGTTTTTTTAACTTCAAAAATTGGAGGATTTTAATCAAAAATAATCTATTAATTACCAGCCAATATATTATATTTAGTCTCTGGACATAGAATTATCAGATCATATTCTTTAAATTATTTAAACATCATAATTTTAATTGAAAATAGCAAAAATTTTTAACTTACAAAGTTCCCTGATAAATATACCACTTATGAAAAATTATACTCTTTTAATAATTGTTAGTTTTTTTTGTTCGATTTTAGTTGCGCAACAAAAATCTAATTCTCTGTTGCATTTGAATCGAGCCGAAAAGATTTTATTTCTTGGAAATAGCATCACCTATGATGGTCGATATGTCGCGATGATAGAAAGTGTTCTTCTAAGTAGTCATTTTATAAAAGGTACTGCAATAATTAACCTTGGGCTTCCAAGTGAGACTGTTTCTGGGCTTAGTGAGGACAATCATGCGAACGGTGAATTTGCAAGACCATGTTTATTCGATCGGTTGGAAAGTATATTGCAGAAGATCAAACCTGATGTTGTTTTTGCATGTTACGGAATGAATGACGGCATTTATCTCCCTTTTGACAGTGTGCGTTTCAAAGCTTATCAGGACGGTATAGAAAAATTATATATGGAGGCGCTTAAAAGTGGTGTAAAACGGATTATATTGATTACACCGCCCGTTCATGATGATCCAGATCTTGGTCTTGACGGATATAATCAAGTATTGGATCGATATTCAACTTGGCTATTAGAACAGCGGAAGAATAAAAATTGGGAAGTTATAGATCTTCATTTTCCCATGAAAAAATACTTAGAATCCAGAAGACGGATTGATCCCACGTATAAGCTGGCTCCGGATGGTATACATCCAGAGCAGGAGGGACACTGGTTAATGGCCAGGTCAATTATTTCCTATCTTAATCCTACATTTCCGCAAGTGATCAAGTGGGATGAGTACGTTGCTAAGCATACTTATTTACCCAAGTTGTATGAGGCTGTTCTTAAGAAACAAGAACTAATGAAACTAGCCTTGCTGCGCTATACTAAGCATAAAAGACCTGGCATTCCCTCTGGCTTGACCATGGAACAGGCTAATCAGCAAAATAAGCATTTAGAAAAACAAATTTCATTATTGATTAAACATGATTAATTATTTAATATAATTAGGTGAATTCGGTGGTTTAAAATTTCTTATCTTTATATAGATAAAAGAAGTAATATGGGACTAAAAAAAGTATCATCAACCAGATTATATGTTATTGCATGGATATTTGGACTTTTATTCTATTTTTTAGATTATGTTATCCGTTCATCTCCTGCAGTCATGTTACCCCAATTGGCTGAACAATTTAACGTAACATCGGTTAATCTTATTAGTATTATAGGCACCTACTATTACACCTATTCTATCGTTAGTTTATTGGCGGGTCTTGCTCTTGATAAATTTGGGGCTAAATATTCTTTGTTTACAGGTACATTGATTTTAGGTCTTGGTTGCCTGCTTTTTGTACTCTCCAGTTCTTTTGCTGGTAATGCCGGCAGGTTATTACAAGGCGCTGGCTGTGCATTTGCCTTTCCGGGATGTGTGTACCTTGCTTCAAAAGGATTTTCTGCGAAGTCGCTAGCTACTGCCATAGGATTTACACAATGTGTAGGTATGCTTGCAGGCTCTGCTGGACAGTTTGTCGTTGGACCGTGGGTTGAAAAAGGACTACAAACGAGCGATTTTTGGTTAGGAGTTGGTTTGATCACTATCGTAGTGGCTTTCGGCCTGTTACTTATTATACCGAAAAATGAAGATAAAAATGCATCTGTGAAAACCATAGATTCAAAAGGTATTTTATGGCCCTATAAGGTTGTTTTTTCTAATCCTCAGTCCTGGTTATGTGGTTTGATATCAGGGTTATTGTTTGCTCCTACAACGATATTTGCCATGACCTGGGGTGTGGCTTTTTTTCAGGAGGATAAAGATTTTAGTTTTCATGCTGCAACAATTGCAAGTGCCATGATTCCTATGGGATGGGTACTAGGTTGCCCGCTATTGGGTTATATAACGGATAAAATTGGTGCGCGCAAGCCAGTTCTTTTAGTTGGTGCTGTGGTTATGATTTTAGCAATTGGCCAGATTCTTTTTTTTCCAGATCTGATATCTGTATATACTACTAATTTTATATTTGGTGTTGCTTCAGGAGCTGCAATGATTCCTTATTCAGTTATTAAAGAGTCTAACCCAGATGAGGTTAAAGGTAGCGCTACCGGAGCGATGAACTTTATAACTTTTAGTGTAACTACGCTATTAAATCCTATATTTAGTAAGTTTTTCGGACAAACGCTGTCTTTAGGAATAAACAAATCATCTCATTTTCAATCGACAGGATTATTCTGGATAGGGGGTATAATACTAGCTATTATCTTAACGTTTTTTCTTAACGAAACTGGACAAAGAAAAGTCACGAAGTCATCGTTATAAATTTTAAAACTTAACATGTTTAGTGCAGCTTGTACACTTATAGCGTATTTTTTATAAAGCACTTAAATCGACGATAGATCCTTTATCAGATGTATTTTTAATATACTTTATCTAGGCAAAATTATTTTATGGATCAAAAAAAACAAACTATAGTTGTTTAAAGTAATTGCAAACAACTATAGTATTATTAAAAAAGGTGTAATAAAATATGTTATTTTAGTTGATAAGCAGCAACGCTCTTTTTGAAAAACGTAGGTACATAAACGATCTTCTTGATAGGATCATAACCGATATCTGCTGTATTTTTCTTTTCTGTTGTGCTATCTAAAAGTAATTCTGATTTGCCATTAGCATATACATAATAAATGTAGCCACCCCAACAGGAATATACGAAATCTCCATTGCCGACTGGCTCAATACCATCTCCTCCACAAGGTAGTTCTGCTAAAGCTGTGATTTCTTTCTTTTCATTAGCTTTAAGTAATTGTTTATCACCACCGGCGATATAAAGATCTTTACCAATCGCCTTTAATCCATTGACTCCATTAATATTTTCAAGATAAATACTTGGTTTATTATTGATGATCTGATGAATTTTTTTTGTTCGTGTATCTGAAACATAAACTACACCTTTGTCACTTACAGTAATATCGTTTAAAAATACGGATTCGGAAATTGGAATTTTACGAAGTATTTTACTAGAAGGTATGTCGATAACTACAACATCAGTTATATCTGCAGCATAAAGTGTATTACCGTGCTTAGCTAAACCTTTTGGTGCATGAAGTCCGCTAATCCACTCTAGGTCCATCACTTTTCCGTTCATGTCCAATTTGCCGATACCGCCGATTCCATCTTTCTCATCAGCACTGTTTCCCATGATTGACACATATAAAATTCCGGATTCCGTATCGGGTAGCACAGACTCAGGTAGATTGATGATGCTATCTGTTTCCCATATTTTATCAAGTTTGTGTTGGGCATTGGCAGAGAACCCTAATAGTAAAGCTAGTGCTAGATTGAGTGATTTTTTCATAATTACTTTTGCTTCAAAATGGTTTAAGCGTTTAAAATAAATAAAAAAATGTAAATTACGAAGTCTTATTTTAAGCAGATTAGTGATCGAAGTTTTTTTCCCTTCATTATTTTTGTTTTCTGTATGGTAAGAGCGAGATAAAAAAAATCACAAATGTTAATAAGGTAATCGAAGTGAGAGTTGCTATGCTGTAAGCATGACTTAAGTTTTCTATATCTAAAAGTGTTGTATTTTGATTGTGAAAGTAAATACCCACTACTAATGCAATACCCATACAGATAGAAACCTGCTGAATGGTGAGGTAAATGCCGGATGCAGTACCGATTAAATCAGTCTTAATATCCTTCAATGCCATTGTCATAAGTGAAGGTAGTACAGTACCGCAACCTAAGCCGTAAAAGAAAAATAAGATATGGATCTGATGGATGGTTATTGTAGGTTGATTATAAATATACAAATGCGCTATTAAACCTACAACCATGATTGCTAATCCAAATAAAATAACTGATTTTCCATTTTTTTGAACATGTTTGCTTACAATAATACTCGCTAGGACGTATCCGATGCCTTGATATACAAATGCGATACCCGTCATGGTAGGTGTAAAGTTTTTGTTAACTTGCAAATAGTTAGAATTGATAATGAAATAAGCATCCTGTACCATATAATAGCTAAATGCGGCCCCTAGACCTATATTGAAGGTTTTGTTTTTGAATAATGAGAAATTGATAAGAGATGAAAGTCCATACTGTTCTCGTTTTTTTTGTTGCTGCAGAAATGTAACTAAGAGAAAGATTGAGACAATAAGTAGCACTATGGTCCATACCGGCCAGTGTAACTCAGGCCCCAGAATAAGGGGACAGATTAATCCAATCAATAAAACAAACAGTTGGATGATGGGCGTGTAACTGACTTTTGCTTTAACATCAGGTTTAAAAGAAGGAATGATGATATAAACTAACAATAGTGCCAATATGCCTACAGGAATATTTACTAAAAAAATCAACCTCCAACTGTCACTCATCCAGGACTGATCGGGCAGGATACCGCCTAACAATTGCCCGAGTACGGATGCTATACCAGCTATACTTCCATAAATACCAAGTGCTAGAGTGCGTTTCTCTTTTTGTTTAAAGAGTGAAGTAACCAACGCAATTCCCTGTGGGACCATAATACCAGAACTTACGCCCTGTAAAAATCGGCCAAGCAGTAAAATAAAGATATGATTAGAAAAGCCACATATAAATGACGAAATCGTGAATCCCAGCATGCCGATGAGGTACATCTTTTTTCTGCCATAATAATTACCCGCATTCCCGGAACTGATGAGCAGACTGGCATATCCAATGACATAAAGAATAATGATCCACTGAGTATCGCTGGTACTGAGTTGCAGTGATTTCTGCATGGTTGGTAAAGATACATTAATAATGAAGAGATCGACCACAAATAAAAATATGCCGGCAGAGAGCACGGAAACTTTGAGTAAATCGGTAATTTGGAAACGCATATCAATTGTTTTTAGTAATTTTATCTATCAAATTTAAGCGTGATAATTAGCGATATCAAGTAGTTATAAGATGCATACTTAGTATGGTTTTATGCACTAATGCTCAGTATAAGTGGCTTATGGAAGAAAAAAAAATCAAAAATTCGGAAAGTTGTTGCGATGTCAACGGAATTTTTAAAATTATAGGTGGAAAATGGAAGGTATTGCTAATTAAAACCATCGCACAGCAATGCCCAAAGCGTTTCGGCGAGTTACGAAGAGACATGGAAGATATGGCCCAGACAACATTAACGTTGCAGTTACGTGAGCTTGAACGCGATGGTATCATCTGTAGACAAGTTTATCTCGAATCACCTCCACGAGTCGAATACAAATTGAGTGAAATGGGGAAAACGATTCTGCCGGTTATCGACATGTTGGATGAATGGTGGGAAGCCTATAAAATGAGATAAGCAGGTAATCTATCGTTGATTAAAATGCGAGCTTGCGTAACCTTTTATGATTCAGTGGCCATCACCATAGTGAGGTCAGTAGTAAACTTCATATCGATAATTTTAAGGGTTTTAATTAAAATCTGTTAAGTTATAGCTTCCAATGTTTCACTTTTAGTACAGTCACAATACCTGTATTGACGTTGATTGAAAATATGCCTCTGCTATTTTTATAAGGAATTCAGTTTTCTAGGTAGGCACTAATGAAAAGCTTGCCTTATACTTTTCTAGATATAGCTGAGGTGTCGCTGAAACTCTGATAAATAGAAGGTTCTGTATCACAGTATGATTTGGATCGGGATAATAAGTACCATAGAAAAATTTAATCTGAGGAATAAATATAATTTTAAATTTTGTTGAAGCAATTTAAAAACCGTCTTTTAGTAAAGTAGGAGCAGGTTTATAAGCATGTTCTCACTTTTTTTAAAAATCTCCAACTGTATTACTAACTAAAAGAGAAAATAATTATCGCTCACCGCTAATGCAATTATGTTGCATTAGCGGTATTGTTTTATACCTTTGCATGAAAATATATGTAAAACAAGGTATGATGACCTCAAATAATACTATTGCTTATCCTCTTTTCATCGCATTTTTACTATTCTGTGCGGAAAGTTCGGGACAAATTAAGACACCTCTTGACACTTTGAAAAATATAAAACTTCCAAGTGCACAGGTTATAGGCATAAAAACAAACAATATTCGTCGCGTAGAAATTAATAGACAAAAGCTAGATCAGATCCAGACACAAACTTTGAGTTCGAGTCTCAGTCATATTTCTGGTGTGCAAAATGCTTCTTTTGGACCAAATTCTGGAAGCGTTATGATTCGGAGCTTAAGCGGTAATAGAGTAAAAATACTTAGCAATGGAATTTCCATGCATGACCTTTCTGGGATGAGTCCTAATTTGAATGTCAATCTGGATATGGATAATTTAAGTGGTATTGATATTTATAAAGGTTCTGCAAGTGTACGATATGGTGGCAAGGCAATAGGTGGAGCTGTTGATCTCAAGGATAATACCGTTCCACAGTCATTACTTTCAAAAAAATCGTCAGGAAGAGCAATTGTTGAAATTGGAACTAATAGTGGTAATCGCCAGGCCTTACAAATTGCCGGCAATCTTGGGAAACACTGGGTTTGGAATATAGGAGGAATGAATCAGAGTCATAAAAACCTGAAGATTCCCGCAAATACAAAAGCTCCTATTGCGTACGACCCGACTATCGATCACTTGACAGAAACAATGGCACAGGTACACGTAGATAGGGAAACTATCCGCAACCTGTCCTTATATCCGTATATTAGTCAATTTGTAAAAGACCATATGAATGACCCCGATTGGGGATTGTCCGAGGCCGATCTTTATACTTTTCAGCAATACTCGTTTATTGGTGGTAAGCAGGTTCCTAATCCTACTAATGACCAATACATTGCTGGGCAGGACCCAGCAACAGCCCTTTACACACAAGTTGTTCACGGTATAACAGATTATGTTCCGGTTACTCGTGGTATTATGCCTAATAGTCATGCTGAAAGCCGCTCGGTTAATATTGGGAGTAGCTTTATTAAAGAAAACTACAGCGTGGGAATTGGTTACCGGGCTCTAGAAGGTTATTATGGTGTGCCAGGATTTGCACAAGCGGCAAAACCAAAACATAGTCATGATGTTGTTTTGCCAGCTCCAATATATGAACCCGTCAATACCCGTGCTTGGTCACATATCCTATCAATGGAAAGCGCTATTAAACCATCTTTTTCACAAATAACGGAAATAAAATTTAATTATTCGATGCAATTTGCTGATGATCGTGAACTTGTCGGTATTTATCAGGTGAACAAATTTAATACACGTAGACATACGACAAGATCGGAGCTACTTCATCAGTTCAGTAAAGATTGGACAGCTATAAGTGGTTTAGATTTTTCATTTATACGGATGGATGGGGTAGGGGAACAGAAATATCTTCCCAACAATCTAAGTAGAGAATTGGGAGCTTTTGTATTGCAGAAATATGAACATAATTTATTTACAGTCAATTTCGGTTATCGTCATGACTGGGTGGCTAGACGTGTTCTTTCTGATAACAGTTACACACCCAGTAGAGGCATGGCCGGTGGAAAATTGACACCAAGAGATTTTGATCTGAATCAGTTTTCTGGTGATATTCGTTATCATCTATTAAATATTGCTTATGTTCAGGCGTCATATTCTCATGCTGAGCGTGCTCCAGAGGTCAACGAACTGTATGCGGGAAATGACCATTTTGCAATTTTGGTAGAGGAAAATGGAGATGATCGTTTGAGTAAAGAAACGGCAAGATCTTATGAGCTTGGTACGGGATTAAATTTAGGTGGATTCCATCTGGCAGCAACATACTTCAGTAGCAATTATGATAATTATATTTACCTCGGTCACACCGGTATATCTCGTTCCGGCGGTTTTCTGGTGAAAGAGTGGCGTGCTTCTGATACAGAAATCAAAGGATGGGAATTGGAAGCTTCCTATAATTTTAAATGGAAAGATAAACATAGTTTTGAGTTAAATACTTTTGCAGATCTTGTCAAAAATAAAAATACTGCTGATGATAAAATGCGTACTTGGGCGGAGGGCGACTATATGCCTAATTTGCCAACAAGTAGATATGGCGTATCTACGACGATGACTTTGAACAGTTTTTACTGGAATACAACTTTTGATCATTATTTAAAGCAACGCTACCTTGGGAAAAATATAAATCTTGAGCCAGCGATGCCATCTTATTCATTACTCGCCGCACAAGTTGGTTATTCTTTTAAAATTAGGGAGTATGTTTTTACATATTACTTATCGGGTCATAATTTGCTAAATGTAGAAGCACGCCCTCAAAACTCATTGTTGAAATACCTCGCGCCGCTTCCTGGGCGTAATATTTCATTAGGTATCAAAATACAGTTATAGTCTAGGTTGGATTTTTTTTGATTACGATATTATATTGTTTTAAACCCTCTGACGCTACTAGTTATGTTTACGACAAAAACATCGAAAATATAATTATAAGCTTTCCTGTGACCTGTGTTGAGGTTGAAAAAAAAGGACTTTAAATTTTTCAAATGGAATTTACTTGCATCAGAGGGTAAAGTATTTTTATAGCGGAGTAGATGGTGATAGGTGAAGTACTGGCAAAGTATCTAAATTAAATGGATGAACTTGTCTTTCGAACACATATTTTTTTGTTCAAAATAACATTGGCAAATCTTCTTATTATACATATTTTAAATATGGATTTTAAAGGGATTCATAGTGCTTTTAATAATATGACTTAAAAATGAAACACAAGTATTTGTGATTATATCTTATTGAAAATAAGTTAGTTTATCAATTAAACTAAAAATGTTAGCTATTTTAATTTCTCTTTTTAATCTCATTTATTAGAGAAAATGAGATTCCGAATACTAAATAAATTAGTTCAATTTTTGAGTGCAAAAATCCTTCTAAAATTAATTTGAAAAATGAAATAAAACTAAAATAATTAGTATAATATTAAGTTGTGAATTTGTCTTTTTTAAGCGTAATGTAGTTGCTATATATTTTAGCATTCGTTTATTAATGGATTTATGTTCATGAATTTTATAGAAATTATTAAATCTAGGATAATTACATATAATGATGAAAATATAGGAAGATAATAGAATTGTAGCTTGGTCTCGATGTCGTGTAGTAGACTTGTACATTGGACTTTAAAAAATTTTCTAAGTAAAAATACATTTAAAGGTGGTAAATTCTTTATTTATTATTATAAATACCTGTTTTAATGATGATTGTCAAAAGAAAGCACATTTATTGCTTCCATTATAGTAAAATAGTGACAACCCAATATTTATCATTAATTCAAATCGTATGCAAGCACATTCAAAAACATACTCAATTATCATAACTATATTTTTACTTTTTCAAAGTTCGGCTGTTATTTCGCAGGATTATAAAGATGAGCATATACTGCGAGACATTGTTTTTATGAGAACTGAGGGGCTGGTGATGACACAGTTAATGGAAAAACACAGTAAGAATAAGGATATACTTGTATTATGCAAACAGATCAGAAATTATTATAAAAATACACAACCGATATTGGTCGACATTATCAAGGGTAAAACCATTGATCTAGATCAAAATCAGTTTGAGCAGATCTGGAAAGCAGGAGAGAAATCTTTTTTATATTACAGTGATGAGTCCGAAAGTAAGTGGAACAAGTTATTTTTGGAACATATTAATGCAAGTGTCAATGCTTATACCAAACTTCTTCGGGAAAGACAAGATGATGATATCGCTTATTTTACTTTCAGAGCTTTACCAGAACTAGTCAATCTTGCAAAAGCATATCAGACTTTAGACATTAATTGATCAATTTGTAATAAATCTATTTAGTGAAAAATTTCGGAAAGTGATTTTAGTATTTTTTCTATTAAAATAAAAATTGTAATAGTGTATATCAAGCACTTTTTTAGAATATTTTGAAGAAGAAGGCATTGCCGTATTATTTTTTTTAAAATAATTTTTACTTAATTCAAAATAAATAATATATTTGTCACGATAAATAATAATAACCCTTTAAACGGAGAACACAAAAATGTCTATAGTTACTATAACATCCATTAACATTACTGCAAAAGATGCGGTCATGGTTCTTCGTGCCCAGATATAAAGGATTCTATCAAATCATTATATTAAAAGCCCGAAGATAATTCGGGCTTTTTTGTTTATTCTATATTTTACATGCAAATTTTCCCGAATTGACAATTATTGGAACTTGTTTCCAAATATTCACTGTGTTTTTTTAACACATTTTTCAATTTTATAATACAATCATGGGAAGTAAAATCTCAGGGAAAGACCTCATAAAATTAGGTTTTCCTCAAAATAATACAATAAATATTGGTTTAAATCAAATACAACGTTATAGAAAGCGTGAGAAGAAAGAAGCTGTCTTACAAGAATTAAGTGCGGTATTGTCTAACCCTAGCATCTTTCATCATCATGGGATTTGGGGCAAGTTAGCAGAGGGTTTGATCAAGCCTGTTGAAGTGAAAATGCAGGAGTTATTGAAACAGCGCGCTCCATTTTCCATTTTTGGAGAAGATGTGATTGATGAAAAGGCTAAATTTCAACTCTATGATGCTTTAAAACTTCCTGTTGCAGTCGCGGGCGCATTAATGCCCGATGCACATTCGGGATATGGTCTACCTATTGGGGGCGTTTTAGCTACACATCAGGCTGTTATTCCTTATGGTGTTGGTGTAGATATTGGATGTCGTATGAGTATGTCTATTTTTAATTTGCCAGCCTCGTTCATAAGAGGGAAAGATGCGATGCTCTTAAATATCTTATCAGAACACACAAAATTTGGAATGTATGAAACGCATAAAAACAAAAGTGACCATGAGTTATTCTATCGATCCGAATTTCAGGACATCCCGCTTTTAAAAAGCTTGAAAGACAAAGCTTATAAGCAACTGGGAACCTCAGGTGGTGGAAATCATTTCGTTGAATTTGGAATTATTGAACTTACACACCCCAAACCTGAATGGAAACTTGTTGCTGGTGAATACTTAGCCGTATTGTCACACAGTGGTTCTCGTGGATTGGGAGCAAATATTGCAAAACATTATACATATCTGGCTAAAAAGCAATGTCCTTTACCACGTCAAGTACAGCACCTTGCTTGGTTAGACCTAAATACACATGATGGGCAGGAATATTGGTTAGCAATGAATTTGGCAGGAGACTATGCAAAAGCATGTCATGAAAATATCCATCAGCGGATTGCTAAGGCCTTGGGTAAGCGTATTGAAGTGACAATCGAAAATCATCACAATTTTGCATGGAAGGAAATGGTCGGTGGTCAGGAATGTATTGTACATCGTAAAGGTGCGACGCCGGCAGGTAAAGGTGTTTTGGGAATTATCCCCGGATCGATGACCGCACCAGGCTACTTAGTAGAAGGCTTGGGACATGTGGGAAGTTTAAATTCCGCTTCACATGGTGCGGGACGATTATATTCGAGAGCTGATGCAAAATCCCTTTTTACCAAAACAGCAATGAGTAAAAAATTAGCCGATGCTGGTGTTCAAGTTATCGGAGGCAGTATGGACGAATCACCGATGGCCTATAAGGATATTGAAAAAGTGATGAGTTATCAAAAAGAATTAGTAACAGTTTTGGGAATTTTCAAACCAAAATTTGTTCGTATGGAAAGTTAATAAAATGGAAGTATATATTCAATTAAGTTCAGGAAAAGGACCCAAGGAGTGTGACTTTTTCCTTACAAAGGTGTTAAGTATTTTTAAAAGAGAAGCATTAGAAAAGCAGATATTGGTGACTATTGTGAGTCAAGAGCAGAGTGAGGGGGAGTTAATAAGATCTGCAATTTGTAAATTAACAGGACACGATATCGATATATTTCTTCAATCGTGGACAGGTTCTTTGCAATGGACTTGTACAAGTCCATTTCGTACTTTTCATAAAAGAAAAAATTGGTTCATTGCTTTGTTTATTGTTAATGAGAAGAATGAGGTAGCAATTTCGGAAGATGATATTCTTTATCAAATGATACGAAGTTCGGGACCTGGTGGACAACATGTAAATAAAGTTAGTTCTGCTGTTCGCGCACTTCATATGCCGACAGGGTTAATGGTCGTAGCAATGGATACAAGATCCCAATTACAAAATAAAAAATTAGCAACAGAACGTCTTGCGTTAAAGATCATGAATATGCAGGATCTGACTGTTAAGCAAGAAAAAGACCTCCAATGGCATAATCATGCTGAAATAGAGCGTGGTAACCCCATCCGGGTTTTTAAAGGTATCAAATTCAAAGGTTCATTATAAATTTGATAGATGGAAATGAATCACTGTTCAAAAGCCCTATGTTTAAATACCTAGGGCTTTTGTACTATAATTAGAATTTGCATTTTATATGTGGAGGTACTAATTTATCTAAATAAGCAGTCTTAGTCCGGAATTATTTCATTTTTATGTAAAACCGTAGCATCGATAGATCACTACATTTTAGTTGATTAATGAATATTTTTAATAAAAACCAGATTAAAAATGTGATTTGTTTTTTGTTAAATATTATATTAACGCTATCTTAACACACCAATTATAACTTTGCAACTGAAGAAATGTAAAGTTCTAGTATGCAATTTAAATTGATCAAGAGTAAGAAATCATGAAGACGTGGTCTGATAGCGAATTGTTTGAGGAATTAAAGAAGGACAATAAAATGGCCTTTTCAATTTTATTCGATCGATATTCGGATATTCTTTTTCGTTTTATCCAAAAGCGGATTGAATCTATTCCAGATGTCGAAGATATAATACAGGAAGTTTTTATTTCTATGTGGAATAGACGAAGCAAAATTGAAGTGGGTGATTCCATTTATCCTTACTTATTTAAAGCGGCCAAATATGAGATGATTGATTGGCTTATTAAAAGTGAAAAAAGAAATCGTCATCTTGATTATCTTGAGATTAATAAAGATCAATATCTTATCGGCACTACCAGTGAAGATGAACTGATCGCTAAAGAACTTGCAAGGCTTTTAGAAAATGAAATGTCTCGTATGCCTGATACTATGCGTTCTGTTTTTAGACTCAGCAGGAGTGAAGATATGTCAATAAAAGACATTGCCAATCAACTTTCTTTATCTGAGCAGACTGTCAAAAATAATGTTTCTATGGCGCTGAATAGACTCAAATTTAAACTCAAATAATTATTTTACTTTTTTTCGGTACTTATTCACCCAAAGTCGGGTTATAAGGATGTATGAAGGAAAATAAACCCATAGATTCTCAAAAACAATTACTTCAGAAATATCTGGATGGTCAATGTACACCTGAAGAACATAGACTGCTTTTGAATTGGTTTTATTCAATTGAAGATGACCAGTCTCAAGAGACTTCGGATACCGAACGGATTCAATCATTAGGTAGATCAAAATCTATCGTAATGGATCAACTAGATGTTACTTCTGATTCAAATCCAGTGAGAAAGATGTTTGACTGGAAAAGATTTTCCGTAGCGGCCGCTGTTATAGTGCTCGTGAGTATTGCTACATTATACTTCGTGAAAAATAATATTCAATTAAAGGAAGTCCATTTGGCAGCACAAATACCAGATTCTACTGGAACTTATAAAAATGATATCCTGCCTGGGTCTTCTTATGCTTATCTATCTTATAAGGGTAAAAAAAGTGAAATAAAAGTCCATCAACTAAGTAAGAGTAATGTCCCGCATTCCAGCAACTATTTTATAGAAGTACCCAATGCTGGCACATATAAATTGGAATTAGAGGATGGTACATTGGTTTGGTTAAATTCTTCTTCTACACTAGATTATCCGGATGCTTTTGGTGTAAAAGAGCGTCGGGTAAAGCTCACAGGTGAAGCTTATTTTGAAGTGAAAAAGGATAAGAATAGGCCCTTCCGCATTGAAGTCGAAGGTAGTACTGTTGAAGTTCTAGGTACAAGTTTTAATATTAATGCTTATGCAGATCAAGTGAATACAACTCTTGTTGAAGGTAAAGTAAAGATTCTAAAAGGAAATCACGAACATGAGTTGCTTCCGGGAGAAGAGGCTTTGATAAAAGGTGATGAAATTAAAATCCAACAAACAGATGTTTCAAAACATATAGCTTGGCAACGAGGAGAGTTTTATTTTGACGGCAACAATCTTCAAGATATTTTATCACAGATTGCGCGATGGTATGATGTTGAAATTATTAATGCTGAAGCTTTGACCTTAAATTCATCTTATAAAGGCTCTTTAAGTCGTGAATTGAAACTTTCCGAAATTCTAAATTCATTGGCATATGTGACTAAGAAAAAATTTGAAATTGATGGACGAAAAGTAATTATAAAATAACAGAATTATAAACCTTAAAATTTGAATGATATGATCGAAACCTAACAAATACTAGTTTACGGCCAGATCCATAAAAAAAGGGAGTGTTGACGCACTCCCAAATGGAAAAAGGCAATTTATTGAAATGTGAATTCTATAGATTAATCAACCTTTAACTATTCAAAGTTATGAATTTTTTTTCTCCTATAATAATCCGGGATGATCGGAGGAGTCGACCCTATGCCTATGTTTTTAAAATCCTGCTAATTATGAAGTTAATTTGTATGCTGGTTGTGTTGTTTACACTCGGGGCCCAAGCATCGGGATATGCTCAGAATGTAAATATTTCGATGAAGAATGCGAAGATAGAGCATGTGCTGAAAGAGATATCTAAGCAGACTAAATTGCGTTTTTTTTACGATGAAAAATTACTGGAGCAGACCGATCTTGTAGATGTGTCTGTTTCTAAATCAGATGTTCGAACCGTCTTAAATCGGGCACTAAAAGGTCAAAATCTTGCATTTGAGATAATGGGGGGGACAATCGTTATTACTGAAAGAAATAAAACAGATATTGAAATATCTGGTACAGTGCGTGATTCTATTGGGGTTATGCGGGGTGTAACTGTATCCGTTTTGGGAGTATCTGGCCTTTCGACAAAGACAGATGCAGATGGACGGTTTTCTCTTCGTGTACCAGAAAATGGCATTTTACTTTTCCGTTTTTTAGGCTACAAAGATCAAGAGGTTCAGGTTGCAAATCAAAAGGTGATCAATATCCGAATGGAAAGCGCAGAGTCGCACTTGGATGAAGTTATTGTCGTGGGTTATGGAACTCAAAAAAGAGTCAATTTATCTGGTGCTGTTGACCAGATCAGTGAAAAGTTTTTGGATAGCAGACCGATTACTAATGTTGGCACTGGGCTACAGGGAGCTATGGCTAATCTAAACATAACGCCTACGAGTGGTAGAGCAAATAGTTCACCTGGGATTAATGTAAGGGGGTATACATCATTATCTGGCGGTGGACCATTAATTGTGATTGATGGCGTTCCGGCCACAAATGATGAATTAAACAGAATGAATCCCATTGATATTTCTAGTGTTACGGTTTTAAAAGATGCCGCATCTGCAGCAATCTATGGTAGCCGGGCTGCTTTTGGTGTGGTCTTAGTAACGACAAAAACAGGAACAACTAAAGAGATAAAAGTAGCCGCCAATTCAATTTTTGCAGCTAAAGCAATAACTAGAACGGTCGACATTGAAGATAATCCATATGAAGTCATGAAGTATAGGAATATCATGGGTGCTCCTTGGTATAATCTTTATGATGAAAGGATGCTCGAATATGGTAAAGCTTTAAATGATGATCCTTCATTACCACGTGTGATTGTGGATCCAAAAAATCCTAATGCTTATATCTATTTAGGTTCAACAGACTGGTTCAAAGAAGTATATAAAGATATTCAGCCTTCTTACACGAACAACATCAATATATCTCAAAAAAATGAAAAGTCTTCATTTTATCTTTCTGGAGAGTATTATAGACAAAATGGTATGCTCAGAATCAGTCCAGATACCTATGATCGCTACAATTTTAGAGCTAAGGGAGATTATAAATTAACTGATTGGTTTACATTATCTAATAATACAACCTATACTGCAGATAAATATGACCAACCATCTGCTATTGATCAAGGTTATCTTTATTGGCATAATGTTAACCGCCAGCCCTCATTAAATACGGTAAGCAATCCTGACGGAACCTATACAGAAGCCGGTGTAAGTATGATCGGTGCTGTTGCCGATGGAGGAAGAAGTGTTCGCAGAGTCAATGATTTTCAAAGCAGTTTTGGAGCTAAGATCGATCTACTAAAAAATGTTTGGACTTTAAATGGTGATGCAACATTTAGAAGGGTATCCGGTAAAAGTCATTATTTTGTGGTGCCACTGGAATTTAGTACAGGTCCAGGTGTTATCAAACGCCAAGCTTTCAATAGCTCAGCTTCAAATGGAAGTGATGAAACCCGCTATAATGTATATAATGTGTATTCACAGTACCAACAGACATTAAAGGATCACTATTTTTCATTAATGGTTGGTTTTAATCAGGAAGAACGTATTTATGAGTCGTTTTCTGCCTCACGTGATCAATTGATTGCCAATTCTTTGCCTACTATTGGACTAGCCACAGGAGAAACACCTTCAGTTGGTGCATCTGACTATGCATGGTCGGTCAGAGGTGCATTTGCTAGAATTAACTACAGTTATAAAGAGCGATATATTTTTGAATCAAATCTGAGATATGACGGTTCTTCAAGATTTCCTAAAAAAGATCGATTTGCATTTAACCCATCAGTTTCTGGGGCTTGGGTGATTTCAAAGGAGAACTTTTTTGCTCCGCTAAGTGCGTCTGTTTCAAATTTGAAGTTACGCGGATCCTATGGGTCATTGGCTAATCAAGATCTGCGTGATAACTATTATCCATATATCGCAAATATGGGAAAAGGTACAAGTATTGTGTTAGATGGTAAACGCCCTGCTTATGTAACAAGTCCTGGTTTGGTCTCGCCTACGTTAACTTGGGAAACAGTTACACAATCAAATTTCGGAGTAGATATCGGCCTTTTTGGTAATCAATTTTTTGGATCATTTGATTTGTATCAACGTATGACAAAAGATATGCTGACTGCGGGTCGTACGTTACCTATTGTTCTCGGTACCGGAGTACCATTAGAAAATGCAGCAGATTTAAAGACAAAAGGTTGGGAGTTAACCCTTGGTTTTAATAAAGAGTTTATGGTCGGTTCTAAACCTCTTTCCTTTGCAACTCGATTTAATCTTGCTGACAGCCGTGCTTACATAGAAAAATTTAGCAATCCTAAAAATAACTTAAATGATTACTATGTAGGACAGGAGATCGGTGAAATGTGGGGATTGACCACATTAGGTTTTTTTCAGTCAGCAGCAGAAATAGAGGCACATGCTGATCAGAATGATGTTACTTCTTATCCGGGTACAAGAGGCCTCGAGCCAGGTGATCTTAAATTTGCGGACATAAACGGAGATGGAAAGATCAATAACGGTGATTGGACATTAGCAAATCATGGTGATTATAAAGTGATCGGTAACTCAAGACAGCGATACAATTATGGCCTTGATTTAACATCGGCATGGAATGGTATAGACCTTCGTATATTTTTGCAAGGTGTCGGTAAGAGAAATTATTATCCTCCTGGAGGCGACCATTACTTTTGGGGTATCTATGCTCAACCTTGGGCGAGTTTGACAAAATTTAATTTAGATCACTGGACGCCAGATAATCCAAATGGATACTTGCCTAGACCTAAATCTTATGTAGCTGAGCAAAGTGGAATCGAATTGGCAGCTACACAAACTAAATATTTACAAAATGCGGGCTATTTAAGGGTTAAAAATATTACGGTCGGTTATACTTTTCCAAAATCGTTGACAGATCGATGGGGAGTGGATCGCGTTCGTTTATTTGCCAGCGGCGAAAATCTTTTTGAATTTACGAAATTGATGGATTATTTAGATCCAGAGATTGTAGGGGATAGAACTGCTTATCCATTTCAAAGAACATATTCTTTGGGCTTGAATTTTAATTTTTAAATAATGAAATGTATCATGAAAAATATAAATAGATGGATAATCGTCGGGGGTACATTAATGAGTATGTTTGCCCTAGTCACAAGTTGTAATGATGATTTTATGGATCGATATCCTACTACATCAGTTACTGAAGAAGTTTTTTTCAATAATATTACAGATTTAAAAACATATACAAATAGTTTTTACAATACTTTAAGTTCACCGATCGCAGATATCGGAACGGATAACTTGGCCCATCATAATTCAGGAAGCGCTATAGATGAAATGATGAGGGGAGGTATAACACCTCAAAATGCGAGTGTTTGGAGCTGGTCCACTTTGCGTGGGATCAACTTTTTTCTAGAAAATTATGGACGCGTTAAGAATGCCAGTGCAGAGGAAGTGAATCATTATGTCGGCATAGCCAAATTTTTCCGTGCACGGTTCTATATTGATAAAGTCAATATGTATAATGATGTACCTTGGTATGGACACACTTTGAATACCGCAGATATTGAACCGCTACATAAGAAGCAAGATAGTAGAGCTTTGGTGGTTGATTCTATTATGGCTGACCTAGAATTTGCAGCAGCCCATATAAAACCTGACGGACACAAATCGACTGTAACTAAATGGGCTGCTTTAGCACAGCTGTCACAGTTTGCACTGCAAGAAGGTACATACCGTAAATATCATACCTACTTAGGTTTGGCTGCTAGTTCTAAAACGTTTCTAGAAAGAGCAGTATCTGCTTCGGAGAAAATCATAAATGAGGGTGGCTTCCAGATCAGTAAAGCCGGTGGTGTAGATAGAGCTTACAGAGACTTGTTTATCAGTCAAAATCTTCAGGCAAATCCGGAAACTATTATGTTTATCGATTACGATAAAGATTTGAATATGAGACGGAATACGCATACGGTATTGGATTATGAATGGGCTTTAAGCCAGACACTGATGGAAAGCTATTTGATGAAAGATGGGACTAGATTTACAAATCAACCAAATTATAAGACAAAAAATGTCAATGAAGTATTTGCAAATCGAGATCCACGTTTTGAGCAAACATTCATGAAGCCTGGATTTCAATCGATTGACGCAACGACACCACATCGTTTGAAGCCAACTTTAGGTGGGTATAATCAGATTAAATTTTATCCGGAAGTTACCGAAATGATTAGCTGGGAAGCTTCTTACACGGATGCATTTGTATTTAGATATGCTGAAGTCCTATTAATTTATGCAGAAGCTAAAGCAGAACTTGGAACTTTGAATAGTCAAGCAGATCTGGATAAGTCGATCAATCAACTAAGAGCGCGTGTTGCTATGCCTCCTATGATTTTAAGTGAAGCGATGGGTGCTGTAGATCCTATATTACAACAGTACTATCCTAATGTAAAAGGAAATGTTGGACTAATTTTAGAAGTTAGAAGAGAAAGACGGGTTGAATTAGCATGTGAAGGCCAGCGCTATCGTGATATTTTTAGATGGGAAGTTGGTGAACGTCTTGCAGATCAACAGCAAGGTATGTATGTAAAGGCGTTAGGTGCAATGGATGTCACCGGTGACGGGAATCCCGATATAGCTATATTAGAATCGGCGAAAGATACAGGTCCTATTGCTGGGTTTACTCCAGAACAACTGAAGAACATTACACTTTACTACCTCAAAGATGCAAATGGTAATAATAATAGCATTTACCTAGAGAATGGAAGTAATGGACATATTATGTTTACTGTTGCTAGGGATAATAAGAAAAACTTTATTAAAAATAAGCACTACTATTATCCTATCGCCAATAGTCAAATGGTGTTAAGTGGAAGTAACTTAGTGCAAACATTAGGTTGGGAACAATAGTAGGAAATAATCGATCTTACATAACCCTAAGAGAAGATTAAGAAGGTAATTAAGAGAAGGCTTATCTGTGATGGGATAAGCCTTCTCTATTTTTGTATTTTTCTTAAATTTGGAAATTTATTAGATCGACCTTAATTAAATAATAGTGCCATAAAAGTCTTTTCGCAGAATCGGAAATGAAGGTTTCTATTATAGTATGATGGTTTTACAGGAGACCATTCATATTATTATCGAAAATGAATAACTATGCAACTTGTTGTTTCCAGTAAGATACAAACAAGTCATAGAGTTCATTTATGCTCATATCAATTTCGGAAGCAGAATACATGATCTGTAATTCTTGAGATTGTTTATCAAAAGCCATATTCCAAAACATCTTGGAAAGTTTTGTTTGGTAATATGCTACATTCGTTAAGTATACAACCACCAAAGTATCGCCACCAACTTTTTGAACCTCTAAACCAGTAACATCTTTCCAGTTAATTGCTCCAATACCTCTTGATAGAGGTGAGGTTTTTCCGCTTACAGTATTTTCATTCAATTCAAAAATTGCAGACTTATCATTCATATTTATGATACTCTTTATCACGAAAATCAGCATAATCAAAAATACAGCCCCACT
Organism: Sphingobacterium kitahiroshimense; assembly: GCF_025961315.1. NCBI lineage: Bacteria > Pseudomonadati > Bacteroidota > Sphingobacteriia > Sphingobacteriales > Sphingobacteriaceae > Sphingobacterium > Sphingobacterium kitahiroshimense. The sequence continues at coordinate 372,324 of NZ_JAOQNK010000001.1, forward strand.
AGCCACTGCTACCTTTGCTTTGAAAATATCGTCAAAAGTGCCTAATCCATAAATAAATACAATGCCCAGGACTAGACAGATCGCTCCAGAACTGATTAATAACTTTCTGCTTTTAGCTGTATCTCTAAAGATTTTAATTTCTTTGTTCATATATCATGTATGTATTAATGAACAGCGAAAGTAAAGAATTTTATCATATACCCAAGAAAATTGCGAAGTTATATGCGTTATTTATATACCTGTCTTTTATGGAAAGTACCTATTATATTTTTATTCTGCGAGGCATGTCGGCTTATGCATTACAGGAAAATTGCACGAATTGGCTATAAAACAAAGTTGATTAGCTTTTTTGTGCAAATCTAACGCTAATGCAATTTGCTCCGGATTTAAAATAACCACTGCAGGTTTTAGTATTACCTCCACAAAACGGCCACTAGCATCTGAATTAACTTCTAATATAGCTTCTGCATGGTCTGTGTAAGAGATGACCTCAATGTTGTTTTGATCACAAAGATAAAGATAAGACATCATGTGGCATGAAACTAAGCTACTCAGCAAGAGATCTTCTGGATTGTATAGACTTGGATCCCCTTTGAAAGCTTTAGCGGCAGAGATTGCCAGATCACTTTTCCCTTCAATAGAAATGTGATGGCTTTTACTATAAACTTTAGATTTAGTAGAAGCTACCTTCTCTGTTGAAAACCAACTTAGTGCTACTTTAAAGATGTGCTTGAACGCCATTTTTTATTTCAAATTTAACTCCATTATACTAGATATCCAATATTAACACTAATTTGACTACAATTTATGTGCTTTCATTTCACTATTCTGAATTTTGTTTAAACCAATGATTTTGTTTTTGGAATCAATCTGAAAGATAGGGGAAGAATCTAGGTCTTGCGCGAAGAATTTATGTTTTGCAAAGGGTACAAGTTCTTTTTTATCATGACCAACCTGTCCATAAAGTTTATTATGCTCTAGGGTTACTTTAAATACAGGTCCTGGATTAAATTTGATCATATCAGTGCTTAAACCTGAAAACTACATCAGAATTAGGTTTTATAAAGTTCTTGCTAAGAAAATAGGATGAGAGACATAATACGAAAGATCTAACTCATCTTTATTGAAAGTTTATATTTCCAAAAAAATCTATAGCATGAAACTGTGGATGCGGTAAATGAATAGGAGACCAAGATAAATAATGAGGCTGTTCCAATTTATCACCGCATTTATAAAAGTTCCCTTTAAACTTTTGATTAGCAAATGAATCCATTGGATTTAAATAGAAAGCAGTTAATGGTATGATGACAGCTAGTTGCCAAGAGGTTGTTTGATTTTGAATATTGATCGGATCGCTACCTAAAGAGGACCATCGCTTGATACTGTTTAATATAGGTTCTGTGGGCAATGCACGTTTTCCAGGCTTACCTGCCTGCATTAATAACTTTCCGATACAGTTGAATTCAAAATTATAATAGGTTAAATCAGAGGCCTGAGGTTGGACAAAAAATTCAACACATGCATCTTGAAATACTTTCCCGTTATCATGATTAGTAACAGCCCGTACATGTTTCTCCTCCACTAGGTAATGAATTAATAAAGCCTTATCGGTATATGCAATAGCAAAACTAACCTGCGGTTTATAGGGATATGTAGACCAATTCACCTGATCAATAGCTTGATAGGTAATAGCCGCTTTATTAAAAAAAAGAGGGATATCTTTAGGATCAGCTATATCCGTTTTCAATCTCACTACTGTTAAAGACTTTGACCTGTTATGCACTTGGGCAGTTAAGTTACATGTTGTAAATACCGCGAAAAAAATAAGTACAGCTCGAATCGAATTTCTCATTATAGATATAAGGTAAATATTTAAGTCAGCTATGGTGCTGGTATCAAAGCTTATTTAGAACACAACATAATCATATTTTCTATGTTTTATAGCCGTAGTTTTATATTCATTTTTTCAAAAAGGCCAGCTGTCCAGATTACTAAAATAGCAAAAAGAAAGCAATTAAGAAGACCTGGCAACCCAGAGGTTAATTGATCGGGTAATGTAATTAAGGTTAAACTAGAGGCTGCATAATACAAATAAGGTATACAATAAGTAGTAAGTGTACTTGTACCAGCTGGTTTGATCCATTTAAACCATCCTGTCAAGTTATAATAGGTTAAGATATCCATTAAAGTATATGTCAAGAGAGAAATACATAAGACATAAAATAACCAAGGTAATGTCGCCGAGATTTTATTTACAATCCAATATTGATGACAGAAATGTCCCATCGCTAAACTGATCAACCCAGATAAAATGATATAGAACCATTGCATGCTTTTAGATAATTTTTCCATTTTAGCAAGTGACATACTGAGTATTACACCACCCATGGTGAAAGCTGTTAATACGCCATTGCCGATATGAAATAGTGCAATGAATCCGTCAATAAAATTACCTTTTGGTAGATTTAAGATTGAAGTTCCACCAAACTCTGCTTTTAATGGCGTTTTAAGAATTGCGATCAAAATAAGGATGACAGCAATGTAAAATAGGTATTTCTGTCGATCAGAAAATAGTAAATAAACAGTCGCACAAAAGAAATAAGAAAAACCAATCATCCCAAGAATACCCCAATTCGAAGAAAATACAGATCCATTTGCTCCTCTAAAGCTAATTGCTAAATAGAGAAGTATGAGTACACCTATTATTTTGAAGATGGGGATCAGGCCTTGTATTCGATGATTCGTAACCTTTGAATAGTCGTTCCAGATGGCAACAAAAGCTAGGATCATCAGTACCCAATAGATAGCGATTGAATAAGGAGTGTCTGCCGCTAGCCCGGCTTCGGAATTTCCGATAAAAACTCCAGTAATCAAAAGTGCAAATGTACGGGACAAAATATGCTTTATTGTCGATAGCGATTCATATCCTTTAGTATACCGTATCTCGATTGCATAAGGTATGGATAAACCGACAGAAAAAAGAAAGCATGGAAATATAACATCTGCTAGCCCCATAAAATCTTCTCCATAAGCAGCATGCTCAAGATAATGGGGAACGTCATGAATTTTCCAAAAATCATTAACAAAGATCATAATCAACATGGTCAGTGCCCGAATCATATCAATTGCTGGATTCCGCTTATGATAAAATAAACTTTGCTTTTCCATTCTTTCACAATAAGGTTATTCCTGTACTTATGTTCAATTGTTGATTACTCGAATATTCCTGAATAAACTGTACTTCGAAGTATTCCTTCTTCTGTATCACCAGCATATTCCCAATACATAGCTCCTAATAAACCTTTTGCTCTTATAAAATCGCACTTGAGCCTGATGGATTCGGGGCTTTCATAGGACAAAACAAATTCTCCTTGTTGATTGACCATGTAATTCGCTTTTGCAACATCATCCCATTTTTTTTCCAATCCTTGTAGCTTTAATAAGTCTTTGTAATCGATAAAACTTTTAACTTCTTCCTTATTTCCTCTTCCATAAAAGGGTATTCCTAAAACAAGTTTGTGAGCAGGCATCCCCGCGGTAATATGTGCTGCTACTGCTTCTTCACATGTTGTATTACCAGACAATGCTGATCGGTATAGGCTCGCATGGTGGTAAGGAGGATTACCGGAATCGTAGGTCATGATATTGACAAAATTTAGATAAGGTGCAACTATATCGAAAGCCACATATTTACCACTTGCCACAGAAGCCATAGTTAGCAATTTTTTAGTGCCAATAGCTTTTCTAATCGCTTTCATCAATAAACTAAAATTATGGGTATCATTAATATGGGAAGATATACCTGCGGCCGAACTAGTAGGGTATTCCCAGTCAATATCAATACCATCTAAATGAAATTGTTTGACAGCTCGAGCACAATCTTTGGCAAATTGCTCTCTTTTAGTGTTATCTGAGGCCATCTCACTAAATCGGCCACTTCCCCAACCACCGATCGACAATAATACCTTAAGATGAGCATATTTTTTCTTCAGATCGACAATCGATTGTAACCGTGTTTCATTATCGATACGAATACCATTAAAAGCATCATTAACATGACCAAATGCGTAATTAATATGTGTAATCTGTGTTGGATCGGGTATATCTGATGTCCAGGAAGTTACATAGGCGACTATAACCTTACTAGGTTTCTTTTTCGCAAAAATGGGTGAGACAGTAGATATTAGCAGTATTAACATAATAATAAGCTGAAAGGAAAAAAACGCTATACACGATTTCTCATTCTTTTTAATTAGCATAAGTTTCAATATATTAGATTTTTTTTAATGTTAGGTTGGTCCTATCTGTAAATATAATATATTATTTGTTGATAATCAATTCGTTCTATATCTTTTTTTCTAACAAGATAAATTGTCTGAACTAAAATGAAAAGTATATTTAAACATCCTTTTATCTAGCATTAATCTACCCAATCTGCTTACATCCTCCGGTTAATGTTGATAGAAGTCAGAAGTTTATTCTTTAACTTTATAAACCAGTATATTTGAATCGCAGCATGAATGAAAAGATAGAGACAATTAATAGGTGGATTGACCAATACAGTCTGCCCTTATTAAAAAGAGCAATGTATTTAGTGTCTGATAAAGAAGATGCCGAGGATTTGGTACAAGATGTTTTTATAAATGCCTTTGAGTCATATACTAACTTCAAGGGTAATAGTAGTCCCTTAACTTGGCTCATGCGGATCTTAAAGAATAAAGTTGCTGATTTCTATCGTAAAAAGTACCGTCATAACGATCAGATCAGTTTGGATTATTTTTTTGATGAATCAGGATCATGGAAAAGTGATGATATACTATATGAGTGGAACGAAGAACAAAATCTGCTGGATGACAAAGAGTTCCATATTGCTTTGGAAGAGTGTTTAGAAGGTCTTCCTTTAAAGTGGAAAATCCCTGTAAAGCTTTATTATCTCGAAGAAAAAAAGGCAGCTATAGTTTGTCAGGAAACCGGAATTACAACGACTAACCTTTGGAAAATACTTCAGAGAAGTCGTTTACAATTACGGGCCTGTTTGGAAAATAATTGGTTTAATACTCAAAATTAAAACATTACTATGTTAAAAAGAACCATACACTTTTTACTGCTCTCTTGTTCTGAGACGACTTTGTTAATTGAACTGCAAAATGCTGACGAATTATCATTAATTCAAAGACTAAGATTAAAGGGACATCTTTTTATTTGTAAATGGTGCCGCGCTTATGAGAGAAAGTTTATTTTTATGGATACACTTTTGCGCAACAATCTGAATAAAGGGCATAATCAGGTTATTCATGAAAATGATATACAGGAGTTTAAAAGTAAAATAAAAAGTAAAATTAAAACTTAATCTTTTTTGTCAGGATTTGAAAGTATCAGCGACTATTGATGTAAAGAAACATCACTGAACTTTAAAATCAATCAAAATGCATGCAAAAAACAAAAATAATGATCCAAATATAGGGTCTTCGTTAGGTTACTATATTTCGTTTGGAGGAGCAGTTCTTATTTTACTTTGGATAGGAATATTTAAGTTTACACCTACGGAGGCAAATGCGATTAAACCACTGATAGAAAATCATCCACTATCGGCTTGGATCTATACCATATTGAGTGTGCAAACCGTATCGAATATAGTTGGTGTAGTGGAAATTTTGGTAGCAATTTTACTGATTCTGACATTAAAATTTGACGAACTGAAAAAATATGCAGGATTTGCAATGTGCGTCATATTCCTGATGACATTGAGTTACTTATTCACGACACCAAATATGTGGAAGATTATAGATGGCGTACCCTATACAGATTTTTTTATACTTAAAGATCTGATGTATCTAGGATTTGGTATGCATTTGGTAAGTTATAAGACAGTTTAAAACATAAAACAATGAAAAATACATTAATAATATTGATATGTTCTATTGGAGTTGTCACATTGATGGCAATGGGTCTTGCTTTAAAGAAAAAGACAATAGAGCCACTAAATAAAATACCAACCGACATGAATCGTAAAACAAAAGAAATTTATTTTGCAGGAGGATGCTTTTGGGGTACAGAGCATTTTTTTAAACAAGTAAGAGGTGTTACTGCTACAGAAGTAGGATATGCGAATGGAACAGTTGTAAAACCAACTTATGAGGCAGTTTCTAAAGGTGTAACAGGAGCTGCAGAAACCGTTAAAGTTGTCTATGACCCCGAAGAAATTGATTTAGAACTGTTAATTGACTTGTTTTTCAAAACGATCGATCCAACACTTTTAAATCAACAAGGGAATGATATAGGAACCCAATACCGGACAGGTATTTTTTTCTCCAATAAAGAAGATGAAAGTTTAGTACATCAAAAAATTGAGGAATTAGGGAGGGCTTATCCGCAAAAGAAAATAGTGGTAGAATTTGGACCTGTAAAGAGTTTTTATGATGCAGAAACATATCATCAAGATTATTTGGACAAGAATCCTGGAGGCTATTGTCATATAGGGGCAGATTTATTTGAATTAGCAAAGAAGGCAAATCCTGTCAAAGTGGGGGAATATAAAAAAAAGGATAAAGAAACCTTAAAAAAAGAACTTACGGATATCCAGTACAATGTAACGCAAAAAAACGCTACCGAAAGAGCTTTTGATAATGAGTACTGGAATGAATTTAGAGAAGGGATCTATGTTGATGTGACTACAGGCGAACCATTGTTTATATCTTCAGATAAGTTTGAGTCGGATTGTGGATGGCCAAGTTTTTCAAAACCGATTAGTGAGAAAATAGTGAAGGAACTATCGGATAATTCATACGGAATGGAACGTACTGAGGTGCGCAGTAAGACAGGCGATGCACATTTAGGACATATTTTTAATGATGGTCCAGCAGATAAAGGAGGTTTAAGATATTGTATCAATAGTGCATCTATCAAATTTATTCCTAAAGATGAAATGGCTACGAAAGGTTATGCTAAGTATATCGCATTGTTAGAGAAAAAAGATCAGAAGTCAATTAAATAACATGTTGTTAGGTAGTTCTTTATTTTATAATCATTTTCGAATTATCAGGATGGAAATTTATACATAAGATCATCCGTACATGATAAAGTTATTTATATAAGTGTTATCATTAAATAGGCGATGTGTTAAAATTATTATAGATAATCTCAGAGAGAGTAAGATATTTTAAAGATGAACTTACTCTCTTTTTTTATCTATTTATTTTTCCCTCGAACCGCTTAAAATATCTATTCATATACATTTAACAGGGCCGTAATTTATAACATGCATTCACGCGACGTCATTTACTTTAATAATGATGGATTGTCTATTCACCTTCAGTATACTGTTTTTTAGCGAGTTTAATATATTGTTAATCTAAATGTAATAAACAATATACGTTGTTTGTCTTAATTTTGAATCAGAAAGTTAAAGGAAATTATTAAGGGAAAAATTATCCAAAAATCTACTCATTTAAAGCACAACAAACGAGTACTAAAAAATAAAACATGATGACAACGTTAGTAAAAACATTCGCAGCGGTAGCATTAGTAACTTTAGGTAGCATTACTATGGCGGCAGATAAACCAGAAAAAAGTATGGTTAATCTTTCTACAGCTAACTTAGCAATTGGTCAATATATAGAAATCATTACCGAAGGACAATCAATAGGATTAGAGCAGTTGTTTGCAAGCGATTTTAATCAGAAAGTCCAAGGGACACATGCAAAAACAAATAGTCGATCAGAACTTATTAACTTCTTTAAAAAGCAAAAAGGAGAGCGATTAAACTGTAAGACTACTACACAGATTTTAGAAACCTCCAAAGACTACGCTATTGCCAAAGTGATCATGCAATTCGATAGCTTTACCAAGATTGACATTGTAACTTTAATCAACGATAAGGGGACTTGGAAAATAACGGACTCCGTCACCTCATATAAATAGAAAATTTCACTGAAAAATATAGGTTTTATATCAAGCCATATCGTTAGATATGGCTTTTTCTATTAGACATACATTTCTATAATATTACTCTTTTTGTTCTAAGATATTATAACTTTATTAGAACTAAAGAGTCAACATCTTGACAAACTGATGAATTTATTAAAATGTGAATAAGTTATTTTTACTGAAATATTTATTTGAATAAACATGAAAAAAGTAACAATTAAAAATACAGATTTAGAAATTGCTCCGATCAATTTTGGAGGTAATGTTTTTGGATGGACTTTAGATGAAAAAGAATCATTTGATATTTTAGACGCGTTTGTAGATGAAGGTTTTAATTTTGTGGATACTGCAGATACATATTCTTGGTGGGTGAATGGAGTAGGAGGCCAGTCTGAGACTATCATTGGAAAATGGATGACGCTACGTAATAACAGAGAAAATATTGTCATTGCAACAAAAGTGGGATCTGAAACAAAAGAACATCCTGTTGATATCAGTAAAAAACATATCTTGAAATCCGTTGATGAATCTTTACAGCGTTTAGGTACAGACCATATCGATCTGTATTATACGCATTTTGATGATCAAATAACACCAATTGAGGAAACATTATCTGCGTATGACGAAATTATTAAGGCTGGTAAAGTTCGTTATATTGCAGCTTCTAATCTATCCCCTAAGCGATTGATAGAATCTTTTGATGTTGCTGAGAAGAACAATTTTCCGAAATATGTAGCGCTTCAACCACATTATAATTTGATGGAACGCACTACTTTTGAAAAGGATTACGCACCTTTAGTTGAAAAATATGATTTAAGTACTTTTTCATACTGGTCATTAGCCGCCGGATTTCTAACAGGAAAATATAGAAATGAATCAGATCTTAACAAGAGTGCGCGTGGTGAAGGAGTGCGGAAATATTTAAATGCTGAGGGATTAAATGTGCTGTCAGCTCTTGATAAAATAGCATTGAAATATCATACACAACCAGCAACAATAGCCTTAGCGTGGCTACTGGCCAATCCATTAATTACAGCACCAATAGTAAGCGCAACGAGTAATAATCAGTTGAAAACGCTATTTGATGCTCCTAAAATCACTTTAGATCAGGAAGATTTAGCATTATTGAATGAGGTCAGTAAATAATTGAGATTTTGGTACTAATGGTAAGAATATTATTTATAATGGTATAAATTACGGATGTTTAAAAAGTAAAGGATCTGTCTAATTATTTTTTAAGTAGCTTTATGATAACACACTGTGTTGCTCAATACATAAATATGAAGACCATACTACTTATACTGCTCATTATAGTCGCTTTATTGATGATTTACTTTGGAATTAGAGGAAATCTATTACCCCCCATATTAACTGGATTAGGATTTATTATTATAGCAATCTTATTTAAAATCGGCGTCAAGAAATAATTTGACGCCGATTTTAAATTATATCGCTTAGGAAAATAGGTCATCTATATCAACTATTTAAACAAGTTTAAAGAAGATGCGATCCGGCATGCTTCAATTGAATTCGTAACACGAAGTTTTTCAAGAATATTTTGTCGGTGTCGATTGACAGTATTAATACTGATGGAGAGGTCATCAGCAATTTCTTTACTGCGTCTGCCAATTTTTATTAAACTAAGAATTTCTATCTCTCGCTTGGATAATAAATTGCTACTTTCCTGTTTTTCAGGTTGAATAATTTGCCCTGTAACACTGTTCACAATAAAGCCCTCGTAAGACTCTGTGTTATCGGACAAATGAGCAAAATTGTATAAACATAGGGCTAACCAAATACTGCCATTAGGTGAATTCTGAACATAATACATGCGATGGGATATCCATATATACTGACCTTCCTGATTGTACATCCTGATCTTACTAATGACATGAAAATTGTGACGGTCAGTAAGAGGTATATGTTTTATAAAATGAAAATATTGCAATTCAAGGATATGCTTCCGTAGTAGATCATCAGGGTGAATAAGCTTGAAAATTGCATCTTCCCATATGGAATCAATCTCTGAATCATGATCTGATAATCCTAGTGTTTGGGCAAGCCCCCCGTTGTAGATATAGCTTTTGTCATTTTTAAGATCACTCAAAACCGCTATCGCATTTTCAATATGAGCATAAAATTGTGCAATATATTGACATTGCTGAAGCAGTTTGTGAGGATCTGGCTCTTGCTCAAATACTTGCTCTAAAAGCTTTTCGTTAAGAACTCCTGCAATGTTATTCATATCTTAAAAAATGGTTATTTATCAGTATTGATAATCTTTAAACGCTCGTATACCTTTGCTAAAGTAAAAAATTATAAGATTATTTGAATACAGAGATGAAGAAATTAATACTACTTATGATGACTGTCCTTTGCCAACAGTTGACAATGGCACAAAATCTAACGAAAATGCAGTGGTTTAATGAACCGGCAAAGTGGGAGGTAAAGGACCAAACGCTGAGTATGTTCGTAACACCCCAGAGTGATTATTGGCGTATATCACATTATGGATTTACTGTTGACGATGCTCCATTTTATTATGGAACTTATGGTGGTGAGTTTGAGACAAAAGTAAAAATTTCTGCTGACTATAAAGCGAGATTTGATCAGATGGGATTGATGCTACGGATTGATAAAGAAAATTATATTAAAGCAGGAATCGAGTTTGTTGATGGAAAATACAATTTAAGTACTGTCGTGACACACCGCACCAGTGATTGGAGTATCATCAGTCTAGAAAAAGCCATTCCATACGTATGGATAAAAGCTGTAAGGAGGTTGGATGCTGTAGAGATATTTTACTCTTTTGATGATAAAAGTTATACTTTAATGCGTAATGCCTATTTACAAGATAATACACCTGTTATGGTGGGCTTAATGGCGGCATGTCCTGATGGTAATGGTTTTAATGCAACATTTGAGCATTTCGAAGTGAAACATCTTGCTGATCAAAGACGCTTAGAGTGGTTAAAAAATCATGCAAACTAAATGGTACATGTTCATGCACCAATAAAAAAATAGAAGTACCCCTGTATTTTTAGTGAAAATTTAATAACTGAATCGGATAATAGCTACAGATTAGCTTTATCCGATTTTTCATTTCCTTTTTTGATGTTAATGCATTGGCATTGTTGCTAATATAAAAATTTGTTTGACAGATAATATGATTAATAAACGATGCTATATGGTGCTTTAGTTCAGGTTTTAAAAATAATTACATTAAATCTACTTAGTTAGTAGACTTTATTAAATTTATTTTTATATTTGCCTTATCGTTACTCAATTGGCGTTGGCAAACGAAACCGAAATTAATATTCATTATTTAACAAAGTTTATGAAAAACAATCTTACTAACCCATCTACAAGAGCAGTCTCCGTGACTGATTATGTTTCCTTTAATTTCCCTTCCTGCTGGATGCGAATGTGCATCTAATTTCAAAAAATCTTCTTTAAAAAAATAGGGGAAGCTTTAACGCTCCCCCAAGTTTGGATATAATGAACCACAAGTCTTCAATTGGCGTTGGCACTTGTAAGTATTCACTATTAAACACCGTAAAACTATGAAAAAATTAGGAGTACTTCGGTATTCTATACTTATTTTGTTCTTAATACACAGCCTGAATTCGCTGTATGCTCAAATAGAACCTAAACCGATAATAAATGCCTCCTTAGTTGGTACAGTTATCGATGCTTCCAGTAAAGAACCCATTGAAGGTGTCACTGTGCAATTGGAAGCAGTAACACATAGTGTAAAAACAGATGGAAATGGGCGGTTTCAATTTGTCACAGGTCAAAAACTCCCTTTTACGCTGATTGTATCTTTTGTCGGGTATGAAAAGAAAAAGATTGTTATCAATACATCACCTACTGTAATTGAATTAAGCCCTACTACGGAAGATCTTGATGAAGTCGTAGTGGTAGGCTATGGTACGCAGAAACGCCGCGATTTGACGGGATCAGTTGCTTCCTTAAATGAGTCTTTATTGAAACAGAATGTATCATCGCTAGATCAGACTTTGAAAGGTGGTATATCAGGGGTGCAGGTTACGCAAACTTCTGGGCAGCCGGGCGGTGGTGTCAGTATCCGTATTCGTGGAGGCGCATCTATTCAGGGGGGAAATGAACCCTTATATGTTATTGATGGTTTTCCCATATATAATCAAACAGAGAGTACTGGAGTAGGTAGTGGAACTCCTGTCAATCCCATGTCGAGCATCAATCCAAGTGATGTCGAAAGTATTGAAGTTTTAAAAGATGCTGCTGCAACAGCAATCTACGGTTCTCGTGGTGCTAACGGCGTAATATTGGTGACAACTAAGAAAGGTAAAGCAGGTCGTGTACAACTGAACTATGATGGTAGTATAGGACAACAACAGGTGTTAAAAAAAATAGATGTCCTAACAGCTCCAGATTTTGCTATTCTTCGCAATGAGGCCTTATATGATGCATATCCGAATCTGGGAAAATTTCAGTACCTCACACAAGACAAAATCGATCAATTAGGTTCAGGAACAAATTGGCAAAAAGAAGCTTTCCAAAATGGACAGATTACGAATCATCAATTATCTTTATCAGGTGGAGCTGAACAGGTGCAATATTTTATTGGAGCTAATTATTTTGACCAAGATGGAGTAATTAGAAATACAGATTTTAAACGTTTAGGTTTCCGTTCCAATATCAATGCTAATCCTTTTAAGCGCTTAAATGTTGGCGCTAATTTTTCAATTAACAGAACAACATCTCAAATTGCACCATCAGGAATTGTCAATGCATTATTGATAATGCCTCCAACCGCAACCATATATGATGCCGATGGATCTTACACATTAAGAAATCCGTTTGAAAACATTTTTGCAAATCCTATTGCAACATTAAAAGAAACCACCAATACATCAAACGCATTACGCATTTTGGGAACTTCATTTGCTCAATATGATATTATAGAAGGGCTTCAAGCGAAAGTGCTATTAGGTGTAGATTTAAACAATAGGACCGATAAATTTTATTTGCCTTCTTACATCTACGAGGGGGCAGGTAACAATGGAAAAGCAAATTTAGGTAATCTAGATTCATATTCATGGCTGAATGAAAATACGTTAAACTATACCACTTCTTTTCAAGATCATCATTTAAATGCTTTAGTTGGATTTACGCAACAGGAAGCGAAGAATGAGACCTTCAACGCGGGAGCTGAAAATTTCGTAACGGATGATCTTTTGTATAACAGTCTGCAAAGTGGATCAACCCTTGTCCGTCCAAATTCCGATGCTTATTCTTGGATACTGCATTCTTATCTGGCTCGTGTAAATTATAATTATGCCAATAAATATTATTTATCAGCCAGTATCAGGCGCGACGGTAGCTCTAGATTTGGAGCTGATAATAAATGGGGAAATTTTCCTTCTTTAGCTTTTTCATGGAGAGCTAGCAACGAAAGCTTTTTTAAAGAAACGTTCAGTGCAGTCAATGATTTAAAAATCCGAGCTAGTTTTGGAACTACAGGCAACCAGGAGATCGGTCAGTATCAGTCGCTTTCGACATTATATAACTTAAATTATTTATTTGGCAATAAAATAGTAACCGGTTTTGCTTCGCAACGTATACCAAATAAAAATTTAGGTTGGGAAACGACCTATCAGTATGATGGAGGATTTGATATTGCGCTATTTAACAGTAAACTACAGTTTACCTTAGACTACTACTACAAAAAAACCACCGATTTATTACTTAATGTTGAAATTCCATGGACATCAGGTTATGCATCTTCTTTACAGAATTTTGGTTCAGTTTCCAACAAAGGATTTGAATTTGGCTTGAAAACCAGGAACCTAAATGGAAAATTTGTATGGAATACAGATGTGAACTTTTCATTCAATCGAAATCAAGTATTAACCATTGGTACAGGAGCACAATCTTATATTTCTGGAAATTATATCATTAAAGTTGGTGAACCTCTCGGAGCTTTTTATGGCACACAGATCGATGGAATTTTACAAAAAGGAGAGGAATCAACTAAAGGTTTATTTACTGGAAATGCCATACCAAAAGCTGGGGATCGTCTTTACAAAGATATCGACGGTGACGGTAAATTTACAACAGCAAATGACCGTGGCATCATTGGAAATGCACAACCAGATTTTATTTTTGGACTAACCAATACGCTTTCTTATCGCGGCTTTGATCTTACTTTTTTAATACAAGGAACAGTTGGCAATGAGTTACTTAATGTCAATCGTCAAAACTTGGAAATGTTTACGGGACAACAAAATGCATCAACAGATGCTTTAGACAGATGGACTGAAACAAATGCCAGTCAAAGCTATCCTAGAGCGAAATTAGATCCTGCTCCAATTTTTTCAGATCAGTTTGTTGAGAATGGTTCATTTGTCAGATTAAAGTCTTTTCAATTTGGCTATACCATTCCTAAACATGTATTAAATGCTACTCGAATATCCAATGTGAACGTATACCTATCTGGACAAAATTTACTTACCTGGAGTAAGTACAAAGGTTTTGATCCTGAAGTGACATCAGGTAGTAACGTACAGATAGGGACAGATTCTGGAATTTATCCAGCTTCACGCTCCCTCACAGTAGGTCTTTCTTTAACATTTTAATCCAGAGGTACATGAAAATTACAAATATATTATTCGCATCCACATTATTGATTGGAATCGTATCATGCTCAAAATTAGATGAGAAACCGGAAAGTCTACTGGTTTCTGAGCAATTTTATCTGAATGAAAATCAAGCTGTTTCTGCTGTTAACGGAACATATCGAAAACTATATGAAAGCGGACAGTCCATCTATAATAGTCTTTTTCAAATTGGAGTAGAAATGGCTACTGATGATTATGAAGCTGGACCAAGAGCGCGGAATGCACATGTACGTGCGATCAGTAACTTGACACACGATGCATCGAATGACCGTATGGAACAATTGTGGAAACAAAGTTACGACGCTATAAATGCTTCAAATCAAAATATTGAATACATCGCTTTGATATCACCTGAAAAGATTAATGACGCAATCCGTAAGCGTTTAATTAATGAAGCCAAGTTTTTAAGAGCACTGCATTATTTTAATTTAGTTCGTTGGTTTGGTCCCGTTCCTTTAGTTCTAAAACCTGTAACATCACTTAGCACGGAAGAACTTTATGTGACCAAGGCTTCTGAAAAAGAAGTCTATAACCAAATTATTGCAGATCTTAAAGATGCAGAAAATCTACCCAATTATAAATCTTACGGTGACAACGATAAAGGAAGAGCTTCATCAGGAGCTGCCAAAAGTATACTGGCAAAGGTATATTTAACACAACAAGATTGGTCAAATGCAAAATTAAAAGCACAGGATGTAATTGATAAAGAGGGATATGATTTGTTTTCCGAATTTACGGATGTATTTAATATCGATAAGAAAAACGGTATTGAACATATTTTCTCTGCACAATTCAAAGGGAACAGTGGATATCAGGGAAATTCGCTTGCAAGTAGATCTGCACCTGCGGATATTCCGGGTATTAATGGTGACTATGCGGATGCTTGGCATGCTGAAGGTGGTTTATATGGTACTTTTTCTAAACAGGATAAACGTTTAAATACCACATTTACTACAGGGATGATTTCTCCGGTCGATGGTAAGTATTATGCACTTGCAAAACCTCAATTTAATAAATATTATGATGAGAGCGTAGTAGGCAACCAAAGTCAATCATCTAAAAATTTACCCATTATTCGTTATGCTGAAGTATTGCTCATATTGGCAGAAGCTGAAAATGAGCTCAATGGATCAACTTTACTAGCACAGACTTTTCTAAATAAAGTTAGAGTGCGTGCAGCAACAGGTGATATCGAAAAAAATTTAAGTAAAGATGATTTTAGAGAAGCAGTATTTGAAGAGAGAAGGAAGGAGTTAACTTTTGAATATCAAAGGTGGTTTGACTTAGCGCGCAGAGGGGCAACCTATTATGTTGCAAAACTAAAGGCCGCAGGTAAAACCAATGCGGCTCCAAGACATATTCATTTTCCCACGCCACAACGCGAACTGAATTTAAATCCAAATCTTAAACAGCATCCAGATTGGGTTAATAATTAAAATCAATTCACATTCATTAAAAATTTCACATAATGAAAAGAAACTATTATTTATTGACGCTCTTAATGACTTTAAGCAGCCTCGCTGGATGGTCCCAGGACAAACGTCCAAATGTGATCTTGATCTTGGTCGATGATCTCGGTTTTTCAGATATTGAACCATATGGTGCATCTGATATCCATACCCCAAATCTAACAGAATTGGCATCTCAAGGAACTCGTTTTCAAGAATTTTATAACAACTCGATCTGTGCTCCAACAAGAGCATCTTTATTGACAGGGCAATATGCCCATAAGGCAGGACTAGGTTATTTCAATGTAAACCTTGGACTTCCTGCATATCAAGGTTTCTTGAATAAAGAATCGCCAACGTTGGCAGAAGTCTTAAAAAAGGCAGGTTATTCCACTATTATATCAGGCAAATGGCATGTTGGGGACGATTACGATCAGTGGCCAGCACAACGAGGATTTGAACGGTCGTTCAATTTTGTAGGAGGTGCGTCTAATTTTTATGAAATCAGCGATTCTACTCAAGCGACAGTGCCTTTGTACAAGAATAATAAACCCTTCTACTTACCTAAAGATCGATATCTGACCGATGAAATTACCGATCAGGCAATTGGATTTTTGAAAGAGCAACATCATGATAAAAAGCCATTCTTTCTATACCTAGCCTTTAATGCACCACACTGGCCTCTACAGGCACCAGAAGAAGAAACGCAAAAGTATCAGGAGACTTATACTATTGGTTGGGACAGTTTACGCACAAAACGATATGAAAACGCTATTAAACAAGGCGTATTCCCTGCGAAGCAGAAAATAAGTGCTAAAGATACATTAACGCAAGAATGGAATAAATTAACCTATGATGAAAAACAATACTGGAAAAGAAGACAACAAGTATTTGCAGGTATGATTGATCGTGTGGATCAAAGTATCGGTAAGATTCGTCAGACCCTAAAAGAGTTAAAAGTTGATGACAATACAATCATTATATTTTTGTCTGACAATGGTGCACAAGGTGGTGATCGAGCCCGTATTTATACAAGCAGAAACACGGGTACTGTTGGTTCTGCAGGATCTTATGATGTGCAAAATAGCAATTGGTCACAAACGGGAAATTCACCATTAAGAAGTTACAAGGATAACCCATACGAGGGCGGTATTGGCGCTCCTTTTATTGTTTGGTACCCTAGGGAAGTAAAAGCCAACACCATTAAAAGAGGAACTGGACATCTAATTGATATTGCTCCAACATTATATGATTATGCCCAAGCAAAGTACCCAAATACGAATTATGGGACCGCTACCAATACACTTCCCGGAGTCAGCCTTAGAAAACTGTTAAATACTGATCTGGCACAGGTGGAGCGTAATCAAGCTTTATTTTGGGAACGTGCCGGCAATCGAGCTGTCCGTTTCGGAAAATGGAAACTGGTGTCTACCTATCGTAACGGGAATAATGTAGAGTTATATGACATCGATACAGATAGAGGAGAGAATCATAATGTCGCGTCTCAGAATCCTCAAGTTGTAAAACAGCTTGAAGAACTGTATCGAAAATGGGCAAAGGAAAACGACGTTGTCAATTATGACCGAATCAAAGGACAATCCTCATTTCGCTAACATTTAAAATCAAACATTACCATGAAAAAAATATTTTCCATATTATATTTAACTGCAAGCCTAACGACACTTGGTGTAGCACAGCAAAAAAAGCCTAACATCGTACTAATCTTAGCCGATGATTTGGGTTATTCAGATCTTGGCGCATACGGAGGTGAGATTGAAACCCCCAACTTAGATCGGCTTGCATCAGAAGGATTGCGGTTACGCGAGTTCTATAATAATTCCATTTGTGCACCCACTCGTGCGTCTTTATTGACAGGGCAGTATCAGCATAAAGCTGGAGTAGGCTATTTTTCTAATGACCTCGGATTACCTGCTTATGAAGGATATATTAATCAAGAATCACTAACCCTTGCTGAAGTATTGAAGGAAAACGGTTATAACACCATCACATCCGGCAAATGGCATGTATCTGGCAAAGGGACGAGCCTTCCTTGGCAGCGTGGTTTTGATCTCGTATTTCCAAAGGATGAAAAGAGTTCTGATTCAGGTGCGCCGGGTTTTAAAGGTGAAACAGATGCACAAGGATATCCACTTCCTGAAAACTATGCTACCAATGTAATCAATCAACATGCTTTATCATTTTTGGATCAAGTAAAAGATGATAAAAAACCCTTCTTCCTCTATTTAGCTCATACAGCTCCACACTGGCCTTTAATAGCGCTACCTCAGGATATTGCAAAATATAAGGGGAAATACGATAAAGGCTGGGAAGCAATTCGTCAAGAAAGATTTAAACGTCAGAAGGAGTTAGGTTTAATTACACCTGATACCAAATTATCAATACGTGATGAAGATATTTACGATTGGGACCGACTATCTTTTGATCAACGTCAATTGTGGGCAAAGAAAATGGAAATATATGCCGCTATGGTCGACCGCTTAGATCAGAGTATTGGTCACCTTCTCCAGAAATTGAAAGACAATAATCAACTGGATAATACACTCATTGTTTTTTTATCTGACAATGGAGCTCCGGCTGAAGATTTGGTGAAGTGGCATCATGGCGCAAGAATAAACTCAGGGCCTGTAGGCACTACAGGTTCGTATGAATCACAGAGTAAAAACTGGTCATATGCTTCCAACACACCTTATAAAGCATTTAAAGATTACACATATGAAGGTGGTATTAATACACCATTTATAGCTTGGTTTCCTAATCGAATACAGGCAAATACCATTAAAAATGGGACGGGACATATTATTGATTTAGCACCAACATTCTACGCTTTAGCAGGAGCGACATATCCAAAAACATACAAGGGTTTAAAAACCAATGATTTAAAAGGTAAAAATCTGTTACCTGTTATTTTTGATGATAAGAATAAAATTGACAGACCTGAAGGACTTTTCTGGGAACGTGCCGGTAATCGCGCGGCTCGAATAGGCAAATGGAAGTTGATCTCAACTTGGCCCTCTTATAAATGGGAATTGTATAATTTAGAAAACGACCCTACTGAAATAAAAGATGTTGCTAGCCAAAATCATGATGTGGTATCCCAATTATCTCAAGCATATTTCAAATGGGCTAAAAATAACGGTGTTGTTGATTTCGCCGAACTTGAGGATCGTGAACCGGTATCTATGAAAGAATTTAGAAAAAGTAAGACACAAGAAATAGCAGCACCCGCTTTCCGTTTCTAGTGAATTATCTTTTCTAAAAAATGAACTCGTAACAATTTAAGAAAATTCGACATTTATATCGTGTTTAACAAATGAAAAAACAGATTACATTAATCCTAATTTTATTGGTCATCACAGTGTTTGATGGCAAAGGACAAAACCAATCATCTCCGATAGAGAAGGAGAAGAGAGAACAAAAAGATTTTCGCGTAAAAGCGGCGTTATTTCATGAAAAAATAAGCGAACAGGATAAGCCTCAGATTTTAGATGCTCGCAGTGCTGAAGAATATGAACAGGCACATTTACCACAAGCTCGTCAGATCGATCCTGCCGTTAAAGGTTATGAACAGCAATTGGGTAGATTAATCAAAAGTCAACCAGTCTTTATCTATTCTATCCAAACCGGGCGATCTACAAAAATCGCTAATTTACTCGCAGAACGTGGATTTACAAAGATCTATGTTTTGGCACCTGGTATTTCAGCTTGGATCGGAGCAGGATATCCAGTAGAGGTAGCAACTGTAAATAAAAATAGAATTTTATTGGCTGATTTTAAAACAGCATTGAAATCTCAGGAATATGTTCTCGTTGACTTCGGATCAAACTATTGCCCGCCTTGTAAAAAAGTAATACCAGTATTAGATTCAATCAACAGCAAGACGGAAAATAATATCAAAACAATTTTAGTAGAAATAGATGCAAATCCTGAAATAATTAAAGATTTTAAAATAACTTCCATACCAACATTAATTCTTTATAAGAATGGTGAAC
The DNA here is from genome assembly GCF_025961315.1 of Sphingobacterium kitahiroshimense. Taxonomy (NCBI): domain Bacteria; kingdom Pseudomonadati; phylum Bacteroidota; class Sphingobacteriia; order Sphingobacteriales; family Sphingobacteriaceae; genus Sphingobacterium; species Sphingobacterium kitahiroshimense. Next base: position 392,370 of record NZ_JAOQNK010000001.1, read on the forward strand.
CTATATGGAAAAAAACAGGTATTCCCTCCGTTGCAGAAATTGTAGCTGCAAGTGTCAAGTAGTGGTCTTGACCTGCTATAAGCATTATGATTTTAATAGCTAATCTGTATAGTACAGGTTAGCTATTTTTGTATACTAGTTCTGTCTTGTTTTCCAAAATCAGGTTTTAGTGACTTAAATTCCCATGTATTCATAGTATATGTAAATTTCCCTTTCTCCATCTGCCTTACACCTTTTGCAATTCGCTTCTCTCAGATAGTGATGAAATATAATTTCAGAATGATAGCATTACCCTTGTTCAAGTCATCCATTTAACTGCATAAATCTTATTTTGTAATGTAGATCATTTTTGTATATTTACGATAAGTAACCAATTATTTAATTACCAGAAACAACCTATATTCTTAACAATTTGATAACCTCCTAAAAGGATTAAGCTGTTTGTTTTTTAAATAAATTTGCCCGTGGTTTTCAAACCACAAAACCACAGATGTAGAAGATAAAACATATCAATTAACATGAATAAAACGGTAACAGAAATTGAAGAAATCGTAGCAATGTCGAGGGGAGACGTAAAGGCTTTCAATGCATTGTATGCGCGGTATCATAAACCTGTACATGCAAATATTCTAAAATTAATCGATAATCGTGAATTAGCGACCGAAGTGTTGCAAGATGTTTTTTTATCGCTTTGGCAGAATCGATTTAAGATACAGGTAGATCGTCCTGTTGGAGGCTGGTTATTTGTTGTTAGTTATAATAAATCGCTGAATGTTCTACGCAGTAAGTTGAAAGAATCAGTTGCGTATATTGCCAATTATCCCGAAGAAATTTATGCCGAGGAAGATAGCAGTATTCAGGAAGAAATTTTCAATAAGCAAATGGAAATCTTGGAAGAAGCCGTTGCCGTATTACCAAAAAGAAAACGGGAAGTATTTAAATTGTGTCGTTATGAGGGGCGCACAAAAGAAGATGTAGCTGATCTTTTAGGACTTAGCCCACAATCGGTAGCAGATTATCTCAAACAATCGAACAAAGCCATTAGAGAATATGTCGCTAAGCAATACCCTGCCTATGCAGAAAGATCATTACTCATCGTCTTTCTTCTCGCGAATCTTTAATTTTTTTTATCCACTCCTTATTGCCTTATCTCCGGAACATTCTGATCAGAATCATAGTAGACCGCTTCATAACTTTACAAAAGGCTTTTTTACAAAAAAAATAATCCTTTGTACCTCCGTAAAATTCGAATTATTATTTCTTTTTAAATACGTTGGGTGATTCATCTCTCCCAAAGATTATTTGTCTTTTTTTGATAAGTATAAAAGGAAGAGTATTGCGTTTACATTAAGGCTCAAATATAATCTTTCTCATATGTGATCATGTCTTTAGTATTAAGCGATGTATCCACATGTTTAATTGATGTTTTATTAATAATTTCTTAACAACAAAAGCATCCCCTTTGGAAATTTCTTGTGTATTTACTATTGATGAAGCAACAGATTCTTAATTTAATTACTCGTTTTTGGGAAGGAAAACTTTCTAAAAAGGATCAGCATAAACTATTGTCCGACTTAGAAGATTCCAAACACCCTCTAATGGAGGAACTTCGGAATGATTTTGCAACAGTACATGAAAACGAAAAATTGGCAACAGAAGAAGAGTATCAACAGATGTTATTCGGTATTCATGAAAAAATGGGAGTGATCAAAGCATTACCTAATCGACGTCGTTTAAAAATAGGCTGGTCTATTGCCGCCTCCATTTTATTGGCTATGGGAATATTTGGGTATCACTTTGTCCAAACAAATTTGCCTATTCCCATTACAACAGTACAAATACCAGAACCACTCATATATGAACTTGCCAACAGCAGTACAGATACGCTTACCTATAAAATGAAAGATGGATCTAGGATTATTTTATCCCCTAACAGTAATATTTATTATACAAAAGAATATGGAAACATCGATAGAAACCTGACACTAATTGGAGAAGCGAGATTTAATGTCGCCCATGATGCGCAACGACCATTTATTGTATCCGCCAACGGTTATACAACAACGGCACTTGGTACTGAATTTACAGTCGATAGTTATACTAAAAGTAAATTATCGGTTAGGTTAATATCTGGGAAAATAGTTGTGAAATCAACGAATCGCAGTCCATTTGAAATGAAAGATCAGGTGCTCAAGCCTGGACAACAGTTATTGATTGATGATCATTTTAAAACAGCTTTATTAGTTGATCGACAAGAAAAAGCGAACAATCTAAAATTAGCGGACAACGTGAAATCAGACGAACATAAACAAGAGGGTGGCCTGCAGTTTGATCAGACGCCACTTCCACAGGTGTTTTCTAAGATTGAAAAACTAAAGGGTGTAATCATTAATCTAGAAGAGGTATCTCTTGAAGGACTATCCTTTACTGGGAAATTTGAAGAACATTATCCACTGGATGTTATGCTATCCATTATTTGTCAGATGAATGAACTTACCTATACCCATAGCAATAACAGTATAATCATTAAAAATAAAAAGCAATAAAAGAAGTAAATAATACCGTTTAAATTTTAGTTCATGCGGTACAAACCACCTACAAATTAAAAGACTAAATGAAATGAAAAGAAACCCGATGAAGTTAAGAGCATTATTGACAATGCTATCGATCTCCGTTGCTCTGCAATCTTATGCCCAGTCCAATGGGCAAATAAGAGGTACCATTATGGATAATAATGGTGTTGTCAAAACAGGAGCGACGGTTGTACTTTTAGATACGAAAGGACAAGTTGTCACGAGTATATCGACAGATCAAAAAGGTGTATTTGTATTTAAAGAATTAAATGAAGATGCGAAGTATAAGATCAAGGTTTCCATGATTGGGTACGAATCTTACCTGGAAGATCTTAAAGGTATAAAGAGTGGTGATAGTAACTCAATTTTGATTACATTGAAAGAGCAACTTTCAGCTCTTGATGAGGTGGTTGTCATTGGTTACGGTCAGCAAAAAAGGGGAGATTTAACAACTGCTGTAAGCTCTTTACCTAATGTCGCAGAAAATGTTGCTCGTCCATTAACTAACGTGGCAGATCTGATGCAAGGAAATGTTGCAGGAGTAACGGTGATGTCTGCAGGTGGCGATCCTTCGGCAATGCCTAAAGTGATGATTAGAGGAATGGGGACACTAAACGCCGAATCGCCACTTTATGTAGTCGATGGAGCACCCTATTATGGCGGACCTATCAATCCAAATGATATTGAAAGCATGGATATCTTGAAAGATGCAGCTTCTGCAGCTATCTATGGAGCTCAGGCATCATCTGGAGTTATCGTGATCACAACTAAAAGCGGTAAAGCTGGAGCGCCCAAACTAAGTGTCGATCTGTATCGAGGTTGGCAAAATGCGAGTAATCTACCGACTGCTTTGAACGCGACACAATACGCCCAGGCCTATAATGATGCAGCGAAAAGAGATGGAGTGAATCCTGCCGATGGTCATAATGCGACATTAAATCCTTGGGGACAGGAAACCCGCACAAATTGGATGAATGAAATCTTCAGAACAGGGAATATTTTAAATGCAAATGCGCAGGTGTCTGGTGGATCAGAACGATCCAGGTATAATTCTTCATTTGGTTATCACGATAAGGAAGGTTTATTGCTGAATACAGGTTACAAACGTTTTGCTTATCGTTTGAAATCCGAATTTGATTTTTTTGATCGATTGATATTAGGACAAAATTTTTATGTCAACCATACCACCGCTCGAGGTACAAATACATCTAGCAGTTATAGTGGATCGATCATCAATGCAATTTATATGAATCCTGCAGCACCTGTATATGATGAGAAAGGATTATTTCACGGTACTGTTCCTTTTAATTTATCGCAATTTTCATCTGCATATGGTGATACTTATAATCCAGTAGCTTTACTTCTACGTCCAACAGTTAACAATCCGACACTTAACCTCAATGGTAATGTTTTTGCCAAAGTGGATTTATGGGATGGTTTAACCTTTAAATCTAATTTTGTTTTGGATATAAATCGGTATTCTTTAAAAAGATTTGATCCCAAAATACCAGAAATTGGAAGATCAAATGGCAACAATTATTTGACGCAAGAAGAAGCTCGTACAGATCGTTGGATTTGGGATCAGCAATTGAATTATACGAAACGTTTTGGTGATCACCAGATTGACGCTGTAGCAGTATACTCTGCCCAGAAAACAAAGTATGAACAATACTACATTCAGGGAATGGGATTTGAACGGGAAGACGATTGGTATCAATATATCGAGAATGCACAATCTATACCAGGAATTCCAACAAGTGATGTCTGGGAAGATGCACTAACATCTGCTATTGCTCGTGTTAATTACAATTATGCAGGACGGTATTATTTAGGAGCAAGTATCCGGCAGGATCGCAGTTCACGCTTACCAATAAATAATCGATCGGATGTATTTACATCAATTTCGGGAGCCTGGAAAATTTCTTCAGAATCATTTTTTAAAAGTGACTTTATTAATGATTTAAAACTACGCGCTTCCTGGGGCCAGATTGGAAATATTCAATCAGTAGATAAGTACGCATATAACTTACCTTTGAATAGCGGTACTGTCACACCTTTAGGGTCGGAAGGACTTTTGGTACGCCATTTTGCAATGATCAAACAAGGTAATCCTAATCTCATCTGGGAAACTTCTGAATCATGGGATATCGGCCTAGATATGACTTTATTTCGTCAGTTAAGTTTTACAGCAGATTATTATCGTAAAAAGACCATCGGAATGATCTATGAAATTCAACCCGATCCACATTCAGGTATGCAGAGAGGCCCTACAAGTAATACAGGTGATATTATGAACAAAGGATTTGAATTCAGTACAAAATATAATCATCAATTTGGAGATTGGAAACTTGGTTTAAATGCTAATATCGCTTTCAATCGGAATGAGGTATTAAATATTGATGGGTTAGGAAGTGACTTTATTGAACACGGAGATAATGTTCGAGGCATACTGTCTCCATATCGGTCTACGCCAGGACAAGCATTATATTCATACTATTTGATTCCTAATACCGGAATATTTAATTCTGAAGCAGAAGTACAGGCGCATAGTCTAAATGGTAAGCTTATTCAACCCTTTGCACGTCCTGGTGATTTAAAATTCGAAGATACAAATGGTGACGGTAAAATCAGTTTTGATGATCGTGTATATATGGGTAGTGCGGTTCCTAAGTTCACCTATGGTTTTGCCCTTAATTTAGATTATAAAAACTTTGATCTAAATGTATTAACCTATGGTATTTCAGGAGCAAAAATTTTTAACGGATATAAATTCACAGCCTATAACGCGGGCTTACAGGGTTATAATCTGGATAATCGTGTCCTAAATGCCTGGACGCCGGATAATCTAAATAGTAATATTCCAGCACTTTCTTCTAAAGATCCAAATGCTAATTACGGAACGATATCAGATTGGTACCTTGAAAGTGGCGATTATTTTCGTATAAAAAACATTACTGTTGGCTATAACTTACCTAAGTTTTTGAATAAACTGCAATCTAGGATTTATTTTTCTGCGGAAAACCCGTTCACCTTTACCTCTTATTCTGGTATAGATCCAGAGGTCGGCAGTATTGGATTAGATGTAGCGAATTATCCTTTAGCCAAGACATACACGATAGGATTAAATGTTAATTTTTAAGAATGAAAATCATGAAAACACCATCCATAAAAAAATACAAATACATTACAATAGCATTAGTAGGATTGAGTATAGGTATACAGGGCTGTAGCAAGAGTTTTACTGATCTGACTCCAAAAGGATCAATTACTAATGAAAACTTCTGGAAGACAGAAGCAGATGCCATCTTTGCCAGTAATGGTCTTTATGAACATTTCAATGACGATAATATGTTCGGAAGAGGTTTGTTTTGGTTTATCAACGCATCGGACGATATGGTAACAGGACGTACAGATGCAGGATCAGCAGCAGTGCGTAATTTTACTGCTACAGGTGCTGAAAGCCGTATTAATAGTATGTACAAGAAATTTTATCAGATCATACAACGTGCAAATACCATTATCACTAAAGTACCAGCTATGAGCATTAGCGATAATGTAAAAAAACACGTATTAGGACAAGCATATTTCATGCGAGGTTATGCCTATTTTTATTTGTCACAATATTATGGAGATCAACGTGCTGGTGTTCCCATCGTTACAGATGCAAATATGAATGAAATTAAATTTGTACGACCGACGCATGTAAAAGAGAATTTAGCACAGATTGAAGGGGATCTTTTAAAGGCAGCAGAGCTATTGCCACTTGTCAACACATATGGAGCAGGTGATTTAGGAAGAGCGCATAAGGACGCTGCTTATGCCTATTTAGCCAAAACAAATTTACAATGGGCACGATATGACGAGAGTAAATGGACGCAAGTTGTTAAGTACTGCGATATGGTGACCAACTCAGGATCAGGTCGTAAATTAATTAATACAGGAAAACCAGAAACAGATTTTGCAAGCGTCTTTTACATCGAAAACAATTTTTCATCTGAATATATCTTTTCTGTAGTTTCTAATAAAATTCAGGGTTCCATATTGCCGGCTGTATTATTTGAAAATACAGGTTATGGACTTTATAATGGTTGGGGATATTTTCACCCCACTTTAGAATTGTATAACGCTTTCGAATCAGGTGACAATCGTAAAAAGGCAACCATACTTGAATTTAACGATACATTTACGTTATTTGGATTGGATCGGAAATATTATTCGTCTAATTCTCAAACTGGTTTTCAGTTCAAAAAGTATATGCAACCTTTCCGTTTTCCAAAGGATCAACATTTAAATCCAAGTGGAGATTATCCGACTTCTGATCTAAATATTCCTTTAATCCGTTATGCAGATATTCTTTTGATGAAAGCCGAAGCGCAGATTAAACAAGGGAAATCTGGAGATGTGGAGATTAATTTGGTACGTAACCGCGCAGGGCTCCCTGCAATAAGTGGCGCAACAATGGTTAATTTAAAAAGAGAGCGTCGTTCAGAGTTTGCTGCAGAATATGCCGATAGGCATAGTGACTTGGTTCGTTGGGGTGATGCCCAAGCGGCCTATGCACGACCAGCAACCGGAAGGCAACATATTGCTAAAACTGATCCAACTTCTAGCTACACCATAGTACAAGTTTGGCCTGCCCGAACTTTTAATCCTGCTATTCATCATGTATGGCCAATTCCGCCATCAGATTTGAGTAATTCTGGGATCAGTCAAAATGAGGGATGGTAAAATTATCCTACAAATAACTTAAATCACAAAGACGGCAGGCTAGAAAGATGCGAAAGAGTGATCAGGTCTGTCGTTTTTTGTCCAATAGAAAGAATGAAAATGAAATTTGCTAAGTTATTATTAATACTGCCATTAGTTGGGATAATGGTCAGACTTGATGCGCAGGAAACACCTACAGCTGTTAATCGTTTTGATAAACTCATGTATAGTACGCATCAACAGCACCATGCACTTCGGGTCCGTGGTCATAGTCATAATGATTATGAACAGGATATTCCCATGTTACGTGCTTATTATGCGGGAATGGAATCCATTGAAGCAGACCTATTTCTACGAGATGATACCTTATATGTTGCGCATGAGGCTAAAGATATCAAAGCAGGACGAACCTTGGAAAATCTATATATAAAGCCTTTGGCAAACTTATTTAAACAAAATAAGCAACATCCCTTTGCTGACAGCAGTAAAAACTTACAGCTGGTTTTAGATCTGAAAGAAGATTTTCAGATTATGATGCCAAAATTAGTAAACCTGTTAGCACCTTATCGTTACCTAGTAGATCCCAAACAAAATAAATATGCTATTCAAATTGTCATCAGTGGCAATATGCCGTCACCTGCTCTCTTTAAAAACTATCCAGACTACATATCCTTTGACGGTAGATTTGAAAACACATACACCAGCCAGCAACTGCAACGGGTAGCTATGATGAGCGATAATTTACGAACCTATACGCAATGGAACGGGAAAGGGGTGCCAACGAAGCAAGAGCAAATGAAAATTGAACAGCAAGGAGCAAAGGCACGAAAATGGGGTAAACCATTTCGTCTCTGGGGTGCACCTGAGAGTGTCAATACGTGGATAGTATTAGAAAAAATGGGCGTTACCTGGTTAAATACAGATCATCCTGATGTGCTAAAAGCTTATTTAAATGATTTGGAGAGTTCACGTTTTACGACAAATAAACCATACGCTGTGTATCAACCTAATTTTGCAAAAGATGGGAGTAAGGGTACAGTCAGAAATGTGATTCTGTTAATAGGAGACGGTATGGGATTAGGTCATATTCAAGCTGCTATGGTTGCCAACCGTGGTCAGTTGCATATGGCTCAGATGAAACATGTAGGGTTCTCTTTAACAGCATCAGCCAGTCCAGGTAATACAGATTCAGGAGCTGGGGGATCAGCAATTGCTACCGGGCATAAATCATATAACGGTTCGGTAAGCGTAGACACATCTGGCAATAGGTTACTGCGATTACCTGAACTATTAGCAAGAGTTGGAAAGGTTAGCGGAATACTATCCACAGGGGATGCCTCGGATGCGACTCCCGCAGCATTTTATGCGTCAAATATAGACCGAAATGCATCCATTGCAATTACAGAAGCGCTCATCGAGAATAAGGATGTTAAAATATTGGCAGGTGAACTACCTGGACCTTATCGGGAGAAAGAAAGAAAAGATGAGTTGGAAAAAAAATTAAATCAAGCCGGATATCAAGTTGTTGATAACCTAACCGAATTAAAAAACGCCAAATCAGAGAAAACAGTAGCTTATTTTAATGAACAAGATATGGTAGCTGTCAAAGATGGTAGAAGTACTATTTTAAAAGAATTGCTCGCAACGAGCATCAGTAAACTTCATGGAATGGGCAGTGGATTCTTTATTATGGCCGAGGGGGCTCAGATTGACTATGGTGGCCATGCGCGAGATTTAAACTATGTGGTAACAGAAGCTTTGGATTTTGATCAGGCAGTCGGCGAAGCACTTCGTTATGCTGATCAGAATGGTGAGACACTTGTAGTGGTAACAGCAGACCATGAAACTGGCGCATTATCTTTATTAGATGCTGATGTAAAAACAGGCAGTATACAAGCCAGCTTTGCGTCTAATGATCACAGTGCGATGATGGTGCCTGTAATGGCATATGGCCCCGGGGCTCAAAACTTTTTGGGTTATTATCAGAATACCGAACTTTTTAAAAAAATTGCACAAGTCTTAGGCGCAATACAGCAGTAGTTGAATTATCAAAAATAAGCTTGTATATAATAAACTGGGCATTTCATTCTTATTAAATGGCCGGTTTATTATATAACAAAATCTGATACTAGTGTAAATTTTTTAAAAATTATCTCTTCATTATGATACCTTCACCATAAGCGTATATTCTTGAGCATTTATCTACATCTTCTGATGATTGTAGAAATAAGATTCCCCCTAAAGAATACAATTTTGCACATCCACCTTCATGTATAGTTGCTGTAAATCATTAAAAATCATATTATCTAATAGCTGTTTTTAGTTGTCAATTAAACTTTTGGGTATTAAAGAAGTCAAAACTAATATTTAACAGCACTTATTCTAGCCTTGAAAATAAGTGGTATCATTTCGAGTATTTACAATTTGTAAGTGTTAAGTGTAATCCTTACAAAAGAACAGCAGGAACACTCATAATTACTAATAAACAGTATTAAGGATAGTTTGGCTCGATATTTGAATGATATGAAGTAATCAAAACAATATATATATGATAAAAAGAGAAAGAACAAGAAAATCAAAAATTGAACAAAACCCATACATGTATTACATGACTAACTGGGGTTTTATGGAAACGGAAATCAAAGAAGATCGTCCCGTAGCATTGAAAAAAGAAAATGACAAGCTTGAGAAATAATTCTAAACGCTTTTAAAATCACAAATTAGACACTTGCTTTTCCTAACGGAAAGCATTTTGTGTTTATAGACCTTTCCAATCTTTTATTTAATTATTTCAGGTATGTCGACGTCTAGTCAGAGTTGCTCATGTGTCTACATGTAAAAGCCGCTATAAAAATTTATTTATAGCGGCTTTTAATTTTTAGAAAAATTTTGACTATTTCTTTGGCTCTAATCCTTTAGTCAGATCTTTTGCGTGCTTGACTTTTTTATCCAATAATCCGAGCGCAATGACATCAGCCATTTCCGTCACATAATGAAACTTCATATCTTTGATATAACTCTCTTTGATCTCTTCAATATCTTTTTGATTAGATTTACATAAAATAATCTCTTTGATATTCGCTCGTTTAGCTGCCAAAATCTTCTCCTTAATACCGCCAACAGGAAGAACTTTTCCACGTAAAGTAATCTCACCTGTCATTGCTAAGTTTTCTTTAACCTTACGCTGTGTAAATAGGGAAGTTAATGCCGTCAACATGGTTACACCTGCCGAAGGCCCGTCTTTCGGTGTAGCTCCTGCTGGAACGTGAATATGTACATCCCAATGATCGAAAACGCGGTAATCAATATCAAATTCTTCAGCATGCGAACGTAGATAAGCCATTGCAATGGAAGCTGATTCCTTCATCACGTCGCCCAAGTTACCTGTTAAGCTCATTTTTCCTTTACCTGGGCTCAAACTTGACTCTATAAACAATATATCGCCACCGACAGAAGTCCAGGCCAACCCTGTAACAACACCAGCAACTTCATTATTTTCATAACTATCTTTATCAAAAATAGGAGCACCTAAAATCTCTACAAGATCCTTATCATTAATATTGACATTGTATTCTTTTTCCATAACAATGCGAGTTGCAATACCACGAACAGTAGAACCTATTTTTTTCTCTAAACCACGTACACCAGATTCGCGCGTATATTCTTCAATTATTTTCTCAATAATTTTAGATTTCAACGAAATATCCTTTGCTGTTAATCCATGTGCTTCACGCTGTTTCGGAATAAGGTGTTTCTTGGCAATTTCAATTTTTTCTTCGATCGTATAACCATTAACTTCAATAATCTCCATACGATCCAAGAGAGCTGGTTGTATATTATTTAAGGAGTTAGCTGTAGCGATAAACATGACCTTAGATAAATCGTACTCCATCTCAACATAATGATCATAGAAACTCGTATTTTGCTCCGGATCTAAAACTTCTAATAGGGCAGAAGATGGATCTCCTTTAAAGTCAGCACTCATCTTATCAATTTCATCCAATACAAATACAGGGTTCGCTGCACCTGCTTTTTTCAAAGATTGAATGATACGACCTGGCATTGCACCAATATACGTCTTTCGGTGACCCCTGATTTCTGCTTCATCACGCACACCACCTAAGGCCATTCTAGTATACTTACGGCCTAATGCTTTTGCAATAGATTTCCCTAATGATGTTTTACCGACTCCCGGAGGGCCTACTAAACATAAAATAGGAGCCTTCATATTGTTTTTCAATTTCAATACGGCCAAATACTCAATAATACGCTGCTTAACTTTATCCAACCCATAATGGTCTTTATCCAGTACTTTTTGTGCTCTATTCAGGTCAAAATTATCTTTTGTAAACTCATTCCAAGGAAGGTCAAGTAATAATTCTAAATAATTGATCTGAACAGAATAATCTGCGGCAGCAGGATTGATCCGTGCTAATTTTTCAATTTCTTTATCGAAATGCTTAGCAACAACTTCATTCCACTTTTTCTTTGATGCTCTTTTTTTCAATTCGATAATCTCTAAATCGGGCGTGTTTCCGCCCAATTCTTCTTGAATCGTCTTTAACTGTTGATTTAAGAAATAATCGCGTTGTTGTTTATCTAAATCTATTCGTACTTTATTTTGAATCTGGTTTTTAAGTTCTAAAATTTGAATTTCAGAAGTTAATAACTCTAATAATAGGCGAGCCTTCTCATCAGCATTTAATAATTCCAATAACTGTTGTTTCTGAATTAAATCAACATTGATATTAGAAGAAATAAAGTTAATAAGGAAAGTCGGACTCTCGATATTCTTAATGGCAATACCTGCCTCGCTTGGTAGGTTCGGCGATAGTTGAATAATTTGAAGAGCCATCTCTTTTAAAGTCGCTATTAAGGCTTTAAATTCCTTAGTCGACTTCGGTTTCTCTTCCTTATATTTCTCAACGTTAGCTTTTAGATAAGGTTCGGTCTGAACAGCTTCAAGCAATTTAAAACGTTGCTTACCTTGTAAAATCACCGTTGTATTACCATCAGGCATCTGTAAAACTTTGATGATGTGTGCTACAGTTCCGACTTGATAAAGCTCATCAATAGTAGGATCTTCCATAGACATATCCTTTTGAGCTACAACACCTATTGTTTTATCTCCTTGGTAAGCGTCTTTAACTAATTTGATTGATTTATCCCGACCCACAGTAATTGGAATAACTACTCCAGGAAATAAAACTGTATTGCGTAAAGACAAAATCGATAGTGACTCCGGAATCTCTGCATTGCGCATGTCATCTTCATCTTGTTGACTTAATAATGGAAAGAATTCGGTATCTTCAGATATAATGGGAATCGCCTGATTGAAATCAAATGTTTCGAATTTGCTCATATTATGTTAAGGTATATTAATATTTTTATGTCAGTTTATGACAACATGTCGTAATTCTGATAAAAAGTTATTTTAAATTTGTGAATGTAGGGTATTGCAAGTAAGATGCCAACCTATTATTTGAAAACGAATGATCCATTAATGCAGTGCTTTAAGAAAAAAAGACAGTCTGACATGTGAATTTTGTCACATTATTCAATTTATTATTGTGTAAATAGGCATAATAATTGTAATATTGAATACGCATTTAGCGTTGTATGTTGAAGTCAAGTAAAACGAAATTTCAACAACACAAACTAAGCGGTTGAATATGAATTAAATACTTTAAATTGAAACGTAATTAAATAAATATGACTCTTAAATCGATTAAATTAGGCTTATTTACTGGTGCATTTGCCTTGATGTCACTTTCATCTTTTGCACAGACAGCAAAACAGGAAGAGCATTCGAATCCAAATGTTCGTTTAGGTCAAAAAGCACTATTGGATGGTGACTTCAAAAAAGCAGCAATTTACTTAGAAAAGTCTTTGCCAGTGGAAAGTAAAGATCCAGATGTATTATATATGTTAGGTTACTCTCAATTTCAGAATGGCGAATTTAAAAAGGCAGCAGAGTCTTTCGGAAAAGTAGTTGCTTTGGACAGTAAAAATGCAAACGGTTACTATTTTAAAGGAAAAGCAAATAATAATTTAGCGACTCAAACATCTACAAAATTGAGCAGTTCTGCTCGTGAAGCATTATTAAAATCTGCTATCGAAGATTATTCTAAAGCGATTGCATTAAATGCAAGTGATGTGAAGCTTTATCAAAATAGAGCGCTAGCTTTCCGTGACTATGGTATTTTAGTTGGAACTTCCGGAGTTGCGAATTACAATAAAGCAGTTGCAACTGATGCTTATAACAACGCAGTAAAAGATTTTGAAAAAGTTTTAACTTTTGATGCTTCTCGTAAAGACATTCAAACAGAAATCAAAAAAGCTAAAATTTACAGAGATAACTTGAAGTAATCTTTCAAAAACAAAAAAACACCATATCGCGATATGGTGTTTTTTTTTGTAATTACTTGAGATGTAGGAGAGGTTTCTAAATTTTAGTGATTCAGAAACTTTCCTATAATTTTATAATGACTTTTTCCTAATATCAGAATATCCTGATTTTTTTCAATTTGATAAATAGAGTCAACATCATACGTAAGTTTTTCTTCACTTGAATATAAGCTATTGTCTACTTTTCTTTCAATGACAACCTGTCTAATCTTACCTTTTAAATCATGCTCCACAGCGAGATACTGAATCGCTAATCCGGGATCTTTGGCCTGATAAATTGTTTGACAATCTTCTTCTCTAAAATTATACAAACTGGCATCAGCATTTTTTGTAATATCAGCAGCTATAAATCCACTGAGTTCATTTTGCCAGTTTGGGATCTTCAAAGATTTCACTTCCTCATCGGAGTCTTTAATGACCGTTTTTTCAACCGTTGGATTCAATTTTGTTAACTTTTCAATTTCAGAATTAAAAAATGAATCCAGAGAAAGAGTTGATCCTTTTACTTGCTTTTGCACCGTTTTGTCGTTTTGACAGGACGATAGTAGGAGCGCACCCCCTATAATTAATAAAGAGAGTGCGTTACCTATACGTTTATTTTTCATATTAGTCTTGAATCAATACCTCGCCATCCATTTCGGCAGGGATCTCAACTTTTAGTAATTTCAATACAGTAGGCGCTATATCACCCAATTTACCATCCTTAATGCTTTTATAATCCTTATCGATCAAAATACATGGAACAAGGTTTGTTGTATGAGCAGTGTTAACTGATCCATCAGCATTGACCATAAATTCGGAATTACCATGATCTGCAATGATGATAAATGAATATCCGTATTGTAAACCCTTTTCAACAACTTGTTTAGTACAATTGTCTACTGTTTCAACCGCTTTTACTACCGCGTCAAATACACCCGTATGTCCGACCATATCTGGGTTTGCAAAATTCAGACAGATAAAATCTGGTTGCGCTTCTTCAATATCTTTTATAATAGCATCAGTAATGCCTTGAGCAGACATTTCTGGCTGTAAATCGTAAGTCGCAACTTTAGGAGAGGGTACCAACAAACGGTGTTCTCCATCAAACTCCTGTTCACGTCCTCCAGAAAAGAAAAATGTGACATGTGGATATTTTTCAGTTTCTGCGATACGTACCTGTGTTTTATGATGAGCTGCTAAAACTTCACCTAAAGTATTATTTAAATTGTCTTTATGGAAGATGACTTTAACATTTTTAAATGTCTCGTCATATGACGTCATCGTAATATAATAAAGATCCAATGGTTTTAGGTCGTACTCTGGAAACGCCTTTTGCGTTAAAGCAATAGTAATCTCGCGTCCTCGGTCTGTTCGGAAATTAAAACAGATTACGACATCTCCATCTTGAATTGTGGCAACAGGTTGATTTGCAGCATTAGTCAAAACAAGCGGTTGCACAAATTCATCTGTAATGTTTTGATTATATGATTCTTGTATAGCGTGTTGTAAATCTTTAGTTTCAGTCCCACTACCATGTACCATCAAATCATACGCAAGTTTTACACGCTCCCAGCGGTTGTCGCGGTCCATTGCATAATAACGACCGATTGCTGACGCAAGAGTACCGACAGACTGAGGTAGGAAATCTTGCAATTCTTTCACATAGTTTAATCCAGAATTTGGATCTGTATCGCGTCCGTCAAGAAAAGCATGTATAAATACCTGATCTGAAGTTAAACCAGCATGTTTTGCAGCATCACATAGACCACGTAAATGACTTGTATGTGCATGAACGCCACCGTCGGACAATAAACCGATAAAATGAACCTTCTTATTATTTGCTAAAGCATATTTAAAGGAGTCTTGAATAGTGATGTCCGTATTAAAAATACCATCACGAACAGCTTTATGAATGCGGCCTAATTCTTGATAAACCACACGTCCTGCGCCCAAATTCATATGTCCAACTTCAGAGTTACCCATTTGACCTTCAGGTAAACCAACAGCTTCACCAGAAGCTACTAGTTTTGAATTGGGGTAGTTCGCCTTCAAATAATCCAAGTAAGGAGTATTTGCCGCAAATGCTGCGTCAGATTGATCTTCTTTTCCGTATCCTAATCCGTCTAGGATTAATAGTGCTACTTTTTTTTCCATAATTATATAAGCAAATATAATTTAAAACAACTGATAATTCAAGATTATGAGGAATGTAATGAAGAATTAAAGTTTGTTTAATGTAAAATTTATATAAATTTGGCATTGTTTATGTGAATCATCTACCAAATCACAAAGCTAGTCTTTAACACAATAACTATTGGGTAAGTTCTTGAACTACACAGAGTTTAATTTCTATAATTAATGAAAAAGATCCTATTTTTTATAAGTCTTTTTATGTGTATAACTATGCGCATATCAGCGAATAATATTGACAAGAACAACTTACCAATGTATGAATCTTCTTTATTTATTTCTGATATTAACGATGCTTTAATGCTGCAATTGAAAGCAGGGAATGCTAAAAATATAGCACGGTATTTTGCGACAAATGTAACGTTGTCAATCTTAAGTGAGGATGGCCAATATTCTAAATTTCAGGCTGAAATGTTGTTAGAGTCATTTTTCTCAAAAAACAAACCAGGTGCAGTAAAATTAATACAGAAAATTACAAATAAAACCAATTACAGTTATTACGTATATCAACTTACCAGTAATAAAAATCTGTTTCGAGTTTTTGTGAAGATAAGTTCGGCAAAATCTACACAAACTATAGAAGAATTTAGAGTTGAAAAACAGGCTTCTAAATAATAATTCCAAATTATTTTCTTGAATAAAATTTAAATTTCCATCTTCGCTACATATTTTGTGAGGACTCATGATGGAAAAAAAAGAATATATTAAAAAATTCGTTCAACAGGCAATTCTAGAAGATGTCGGAGATGGTGATCATACAACACTTTCAACGATTCCTAAAGACAAAGCTGGAGAGGCTAAATTAATTGTTAAAGAAGAAGGTATACTTGCTGGGGTAGAGATTGCATTAGAAATTATCAATCAAATAGATCCTACACTTGCTCATGAAGTGCTAATTCATGATGGAGCGAGTGTAAAAATTGGTGATATAGCCTTAATCCTGAAAGGAAAAATCCATAGTATCCTAATTGCCGAACGCTTGATCTTAAACGTGATGCAACGCATGAGCGGGATTGCGACAACCACAAACCGATATGCGAAATTATTAGCCGGAACAAAAACGAAAATATTAGATACGCGCAAAACAACTCCCTTGTTACGTTTGTTAGAGAAAGAAGCGGTAAAGATCGGAGGGGGAACCAATCATCGTTTTGGCTTGTATGACATGATTTTAATTAAAGATAATCATGTTGATTACAGTGGAGGTATCACGCAGGCTTTAACTCGCGCAAATGCCTACAGAGACACCTTAAATAAGCATATTGAGATTGAAATTGAGGTTAGAAATTTTGAGGAGCTAGCTGAAGTTATTACCTTTGGCAAGGTCGACCGCATCATGTTAGACAATTTTAGTCCCTCAGATGTGAAGAAAGCTGTCGATATTATTGCAGAAAGATTTGTCACTGAGGCTTCTGGAGGAATTACAGAAGACACACTTCAAGCATATGCAGCAGCCGGAGTAGATTTTATCTCGGTTGGAGCATTGACGCATTCTGTAAAAAGTTTGGATTTAAGCTTAAAGGCCAAATTAGTTTAGGATTTAACAATAATTAATGATTTCTATTTATTTAGTAAGTGCAGTAGTACTAGCTTATTTATTTGGTTCAATCCCAACTGCGGTATGGTTTGGACAGGCATTTTATGGCGTTGACGTTAGAGAGTATGGAAGTGGTAATGCCGGTGCAACCAACACCTTTCGCGTTTTGGGACCAAAAGCAGGTGCTGTGGTGATGTTCGTCGATATCTTTAAAGGGTTCACGTCTACAAATCTAGCTTATTTAATAGAAGCGGGGCAAAGTACCAGTAATGTCCAATTTGTTAACTATCAATTGGCACTTGGTGTTATTGCTGTTTTAGGACATCTATTTCCTGTCTTTGCTGGCTTTAGAGGAGGCAAGGGAGTGGCAACACTCTTTGGCATGATCCTCGCAATTCATGCTCCCGCCGCATTACTTTGCGTTACGGTCTTTATTGTAATCTTGTTGACAACGCATTATGTATCATTAAGTTCAATAATGGCAGGTTTTACCTTTCCTTTTAGCATAGCCTTCTTATTTAAAACATCTATTCCTTCAGTTCTATTATATGGCATAGCGATCTGCGCATTGATATTGATTACCCATCAAAAGAATATCGAACGCCTCTTAAAGGGACACGAATCTAAAGTTTATCTTTTCAAGAATAAAAAGAAGAAAATTTAGGCATAGGAATTGCGTTGGGTACAATCTAATGCAGTGTTTAACATTTAAAATATGAAAAAGGTTTTTAAATATACAAGTATGTTCCTGATTGGAGCTACTTTAGCATCCTGCTCGACTGTGCCGATTACTGGACGTAAGCAGTTGAGTTTGGTGAGTGATAGTGAAATTCAGGAACAAGCGGCTTCTTCTTACAAACAATTTTTAAATTCCTCAAAAACAAAAGTAATTACAGGTACAAGTCAGGCAACTTTAGTTAAAAAAGTTGGTAATAAACTGGCGATAGCCGTTAATCAATACCTTACGCAGCAAGGTATAGCAAATCAATTTAATTTCAGTTGGGAGTTTAATTTGGTGCAAAGCGATGAAGTCAATGCATGGTGTATGCCCGGTGGAAAAGTAGCTATATACACAGGTATTCTTCCAGTTACGCAGAATGAAACTGGATTAGCGACAGTAATGGGGCATGAAATTGCCCATGCAATAGCACGTCACTCAAAGGAGCAAATGTCTCAACAGCTTGCAAAGCAAGCTGTTGGAGCCGTTATTGGAGTGGCAACATCTGGAAGTAGCTATGCAGGAATCATCAATAACGCATATGGAATAGGTGGTCAGTTGGCTTCATTAAAATACTCCCGTGGAAATGAATCTGAAGCCGATCACATGGGGCTTATCATCATGGCAATGGCGGGGTATAATCCTGCTGAATCTGTCAAATTTTGGGAACGCATGGCAAGTGGTGGATCTAAAGGTACACCTGAGTTTTTAAGTACGCACCCGAGTGATGCAAGACGTATCAGCGATATTCAAAAGATGCTTCCAGAGGCTTTAAAGTATTATAAAAGATAGTTTCTATATAATTTAGAAAAAAAGAGGTTTAGTAACCTCTTTTTTTGTGGCTAATCAGCTCGGGTTAATCCAATTCATTGGCTTAATTATTGTTTTGAATTTCTAAACGCAATTAAAACAGATGAAATTATGGGAATGACAGATTTAATTACAGGTGGCCTTGGTAATCAAATGGCTGCAGGATTGTCCAAAAAGCTGGGAATTGACAGCACCAAAGCAACTTGGATATTAGCAATAGCGGTTCCTTTGATCGCGGGAGCAATTAAATATAATCAAAGTAAGGACGACACCAGTCAGGCTAAAGGTTTTGCTGATGCATTAGACACAAAACATAACGGTGAAATATTGGATCATGTCGATGAGGTAATCGAACAGGGACCTACAGAAGATGGCAACAAGATCGTGCAGCACATCTTTGGCAGCAAGACTGAATATGTTGCTTCTGGATTAGCGGAGAAAAGTGGATTTAGTTCGGCTCAGGTTACAGGAGTACTGGCTACCCTGGCACCTATTGTTATGGGTTATTTGGGTAAGGAAAAAGCAAATGCAGCGCAAAATGGAACGAGTAATCCTTTAGGTGATCTGCTGGGAGGCTTTTTAGGTGGCAATACGGGTTCTGGAGGAGGATTAGGGAGTATAATCGGGAATATATTCGGTGCTGATAAAAATGAACCAACAGCCGCAACTACTTCAGGAGGATTGACCGACAAGATCTCCGACTTTTTTGATAAGAATAAAGATGGTAGTGCCATAGATGATATTGTTGGTATGTTTACCAAAAAATAACCAGATGATAAAAAACACTTTGCTGTTCCAATTGTTATTTTATTAAAGATCAAGATACAAGATTATGGAAGATAGAAATAAATATGACTCAGCTACTGTTGCCCTAGAGAAGTTGAAAGAAGCGGGGTATACAATAGATTATAACATTGAACTGGATTCTTTGATTGCAAATCCATCTAATTATAAGATTGATTATATTTATCGATATGAAGGAGATTCGAATCCGGATGACGAAAACACAGTTTATGGAATCACGGAGAAAAACGGTTCAAATAAAGGTGTTTTTGTCATTGGAAATTTATCCTTTGTGGAAGGTGATATAAGAGATGTGATAATAAACCTCGAAATTGCCCACAAAGAGAGCATTTAATGCTGTAAAATAGAAAGAGAGGTGTTGACCTCTCTTTCTATTTATAGAGGATCACAGCGCTTTATAAGTAATGTGTTCTTGTTCTAGCACTCAAAAGTCATGTAGAATCAGGCTTCCTAAATCTTCATCTTTCACAATTTTAACTGAAACAGGGATGCGCTCCTGTAATTCATCAACATGAGAGATAATTCCTACAATACGATTTTCTTTATGAAGGGCATTTAAAGTTTCAAAAATTAAATTGACAGATTCAGTATCTTGAGTTCCAAATCCTTCATCAATGAAAAAGAAATTCTTTTCATTCTGATTGAGACTACGCGTGCTCTCCGCTAGTGCTAGAGCCAAACATAAAGATGCCTGAAAAAATTGCCCACCCGATAATGTCCTGACAGATCGTGATTTACCACCATTTAAATGATCCATTACTTCAAAATCATTTTCACTATTGATGATTAGTTTCAGATGACCTCGAGTTAGTCTTTCAAAACGATGATTGGCGATATGACATAGGTCCTCTAAGTATTGAGTTGAAATGTAATCAACAAAACCATTCCCCTTAAAGAGATTTGATAAAATACTTAAATTCTTATTCCGAAGTGCCAATTTATCGAAAGCAATTTGCAATTCTACTTTCTCAGCGTATCGCTTTTTTGAAATTAGAATTTGATCTTTGAGAGATTGCAATTGACCTATCAGCATTTCTTTGGCTTCTTTTGCCAATTGCAGATCTTGGCTGATTTTTGTAATCTGGGAAATATCAACAGCTTGCTGATTTATTTTCTGCTCTAATTGTACCAGATTGGCCTTAACAATAGCAAAATGCTCTTCAAATCGTTTGATACGTAATTCTTCTTTTTCAAGATCATATTGCTGTTTTAATATTTCTTTTACAGCGTCAAGAGACACGAAATCATGCTGTTGCAACAGTTCTTCAAGCAGCTTCTGCTGCAATGTTATCTTAGATTGCTTATTCTTTAATTGCATTTCTAACGTATTGCTTGTTGTAGAAAGTGATGCTATAGAAATATTGAATTGATTAATTTCATTTAGCAACCTATTGTATTCCTGCTCTA
Organism: Sphingobacterium kitahiroshimense; assembly: GCF_025961315.1. Taxonomy (NCBI): domain Bacteria; kingdom Pseudomonadati; phylum Bacteroidota; class Sphingobacteriia; order Sphingobacteriales; family Sphingobacteriaceae; genus Sphingobacterium; species Sphingobacterium kitahiroshimense. The sequence goes on from NZ_JAOQNK010000001.1 coordinate 413,506, forward strand.
TATGGTCTATTGATTGAAGTGATTGTGTAATCAATATTTCAATTTCAGATATTTCAAATTGTTCGAATTCCGATAATTTTAATCGTTTAATCAGTTGTTCATGAATACTTAATCGTCCTTCAAGTGTAGATTTAGTAAGAGCAATACTATTCAAACCATTACTGTATTTTTCCTTTTTAATCTTTAGATCATCTAATTCCTTTTGAATTGCTGCTAAAGTCGATTCTGTTAGTGTACAGGCCTGTTCAATGGATTCAGCCTGCAATTTCCATTGATCGAAACTTGTACGATCATTGTGCTGAAAGTTAGTCCACGTGAATTGAGTCAGGTGATGATTTAATTCTATCGTTAGCGTATTCAACTTTTCGACACTTTTATCTATATCCCTTTGCAATGTTATCAGGTTTGCATCTAGTTGGATGAATCGTTGTTGACGCTGTTGAATTTGCAGTATTGTTTCTTGCACATGAGTTTTCTCAGATTTAAGTTTAACCAATTGCTCAGAAACATCCTCTGTTTGCATAATATGTGGATGGTGCTCGGAACCACATAAAGGACAGGCTTCTCCAGCTGTCAAAGCATGAGAAAAGTTAGCTAACTGCTGTTTTACCTGAATTTTATTTTCATCCGACTGAATTCTTTCCAGTAAAATAGATGCACTCTTCTCATCTTCAGTAAGTTTCTCTCGCCAGGATGTAGGAGTGAGGCTTTCCTTTTCGAATTGAAGTATGATATCCTGATAATCCTTTCGCTTAATTTTTAAATCTGCTTCTAAATCATGTTGCGTTTTAATATATTGCTCTTGTTTTGAATACCAATCATTTATAGTCATTAATAAACTACTTGCAACACGGCTTGCTTTAAGATTGGTAATTTCTTGCTGTTTTTCCTGAACTAACGTTTGTTTATTTAAAATCTGCTGGTCAACACCTTGCAGCACAATCTGTCCATTAGCTAATCGTTCAGCTTCTTTTTTGATATCAACTTGCAGTTTTAAAATATGAACAATATTTCTCATATCCTCAACAGCAATTCTTTTATTATCGAGTTGATTAAAATCCTGCTCTACTATCTTATATGCACTATTTGCTGTTAACAGTGCTGTATGGACTGCATTTAATTGATGTTTCGTTCGAGCAAAATCTTGTGTTAGCTGGAACTCCTCTGTCTGTAGATCTGCGAGATTATCGAGCGCATGCTTAAAAATACGATCAACTTTTTGAAATAACAGAATCTGCTTCTTTAAATTTTCAATTGTACCTTGTTCGGCACTTAATTGAGCAAAAGCTTGCTTCTGTATAGCTATTTCTTTATGGAACTGTTGAACTTCCAATAATTTTTGATGTTGCTGATCTAATTGTTGATGTTTATTTGTGACTTCTTGGAGCTTCAATTGTTCATTCTCCAATTGTAAAAGTAATTCAGCTATACTTTCCTCTGTATAATCCTCTAAAGTTTGTACTGCGCCGGAAATATTTTGGAGTTTCAGTTCTGTTTCCTTACTTAGAGAAGCGACTTTATAAAATAGATCATAATGATCTAAATTAAAAAGTTCCTTCATCATGCCCGAGCGTTCAGCTCCCTTAAGCTCAAGAAACTCTTTAAATTGCCCCTGAGGCACAATAACTGTACGGTTGAAGTTTTTGTAAGATATGCCTAATATAGTTTCAGCATCGGTACTTTCAAGTGGTATTTTTTCATCACCTTCAAAAACATAAGCTTTTCGTACAGGTGTCGTAACTTTTTCAAACTGCTTGCTATTTCTTCGCCAAGATGCTTCAAACGCATACTTCTTATTTTCTTTTCCAATAAAATGAAACTCAATCCGCAACTGATTGGAATTTAAGTTCATCATATTGTAGGCTCTGTTGTTGCTGTTTAACCGGTTTGTGTTTGCAAATAAGGCAAAAGTAATGGCTTCCAGAATCGTTGATTTTCCAGAACCAACTTTTCCAAAAATTCCGAAAAGACCGGCCGCTGTCAAAGCAGTAAAATCTATTTCTTGTTTTGATTGATAGGAATATAATCCCTCTATGGATAGATATAATGGCAACATAATCGTTAATTCTCCTTTTCAGTTTGAGTACCCAGTACTTCGTTAAATAGCGCTATCAATTCCTCCGATGGAGATTGGTCATTATTTCGATATCGGAAGTAATCAGAGAAATTTTCGTTAATACTTTTACTTCTTCTGGATATGGGTTCGCTTTGATAGGTAGCACTACTGTTTACTTCAGGAATGATATAGATAATGCCCGGGTGGCTATCTTCAATACGTTTCTTTTCACCTTGCGTTAAAGATGTTTCTGAAACAAGTGTTAGTTCAACTAAACAATCTTGATTCACTGTAAGCCAATCAATAGCATCTGTGACAGAATGGAATTTTTTTCGTATTAATTTTTTTCCAGATAGGATGTTGATCGCTTTATAGACCGCCTCTTTGTGTGGCTCCAGCGTTACAATCACCACTTTTTTATCTTGCCCTGCTTCGGAAAAAGAATAGCAAAGTGGACTACTCGAATAGATAACTGGTGCACGATGTCCCCCCACTTCTTGGTAGCGATGCAGGTGACCTAAAGCTGTATATTGAATTTGAGGAGGAATACATTCCGTATAAACAGTATCTGCAAAACCAATACGCAAAGGTTTTTCGCCGTCTGGCTCCACTAATATAGGACCTCCCTTTTTATTCATGTATAAATGTGAAACCAAAATATTAGCGCCTCGATCATCGCAGTATAAATCGGCCAGCGAACTCCATTTTTTACTTAAAACTTCATTGAGCCCGATCTGTTCATCTTCACCAAGATATTCTTTGAGTCGATGTTCGTTAGCAAAGGCAGTTATAAGGAGACGAATTGGGAAATCATGACCTAGAAGCTTAATTTCAAGAAAACCGATATCTCCTTTAGTGATTTCAAATCCGCCCTCAACCTGATAAGGATTAAATTTCATGTTGGGTTTACCCGCGAAAATAATTCCGCAATCTCTCGCAAGGCTATCAGGAGCATCTACACGATCCGGTGAATCGTGATTTCCGGCAATGGCAATGACAGGTCTGGAACCATTTTTCGTTAAGCGTTTAAGTGTTTTATAAAGGAGTTCAATAGCTTCGACAGGTGGATTGAACGCATCGAACAGATCTCCAGCGACAATAACAAGATCAACTTGTTCTTGATCTGCTATCTGAACAATTTCATCCAGTACTTCTTTTTGTTCATCAAATCTGGAAAAATAATCCAATCGTTTACCTAAATGCCAATCGGCTGTATGTAAAATTTTTAGCGACATGTTTTACTTGTGAAAACTTAAAATTACCTCGAATTTTCTATAAAAAAGAAGTTAATTAATATTAATATCTATTTTGCTGATTCAGAATAAAATGTATTTTTGTTTCTTATGCATACGATAAACAATTCTCATAAACGTAATTTTTGGCTTTTAGGTATTATTTTCATGCTAATCTGTAGCATCTGGAATAATGAAGTATATGCTCAACTAAAGGCGATTAAAGGGGAGACGACCTATCCCTTTTTATTGAATTTACCAGAAGAAGAACAGATCGATAACCTGCCAGGCGATAAACAGCCCGTTTTGATATTTCTCCACGGAAGGAGTCTGTCGGGTACAAATCTTGATCGTGTTAAACGATATGGCGTACTTTATGCGATGAATAAAGGTCAGGAGGTTTCTGGTATTGTAATCGCCCCACAGTCAAGAGGCGGATGGGATCCTGATAAAGTTATTGAGATTGTGGATTATGCTATCGAACATTATAACGCCGACCCGGATCGGGTATATATCTGCGGAATGAGTATGGGCGGATACGGCACAATGGATGTAGCAGGTAAATATCCAGATCGTATCGCAGCGGCAGTAGCTATATGTGGAGGTGGAAGTGTTAAGTATGCCGACAACCTAAGTCAGGTGCCACTTTGGGTACAACATGGAAATCGTGACCGTGCTGTACCCTTGTCAGAATCAAAAAAAATAGTCAATGCAATTAAGAAAGCAGATCCTGAAGCTGATGTAACGTTGACTATAATTCCAGGTGGTACACATGGGAGCGTGGAACGCCTTTTCCATCAAGATGAAATTTACGAATGGCTGTTCAAGCATACGAGGAAGGGATCCTAAACACCTAACTTGTTTTTTTGTTTTATTTAGAGATTAATATTACAAAACAGGTAAACTTTCAAAATTATTTTGCTCCAAAATGATCCATTATGACAATCGATTGCATTGTCTATTTTGCAATTATTGAATGCATCAATTATAATAATTATAAAAACGAATGTTAATTTTTGTTAAAATTCTCAATTTATCAATTATTACTTATTTAAATAAAAATGCATCCAATTGAAGACTCTTGTTATGAGTAGGTTAAGTTTTTGTTAAGTGCTTTCAATGTTAAATTCTCTTTATACTTTTGAGGCATATTTATAACAAAAATTTTCTTTATGAAAAGACCTTTACTCTTTTTTGCGCTTGTATTAGCAAGTTATGGTACCATTCATGCTCAAGTTACTACGAGTAGTGTGACTGGAATTGTGAAAGAATCCTCCGGCCAAGTTACATCAGGAGCCACTATCAAAGCAACACATGTGCCATCCGGCACGGTTTATTCGAGCGCGGCGAATGCTGCTGGTCGTTTTAATTTAGCGAATATGCGTGTGGGTGGTCCGTACACTGTAATCGTTACATATGTTGGCCAAGACCCAATTACGTATGAAAACATTTATCTACAATTAGGTGAAGCCTTCGTTCTTAATCCAGTGTTTGGATCATCTGCAACTAATTTAGATGAGGTTGTGATCACCGGTAGAAACACACTCAAGAGTGAAAAGAATGGTGCTTCGACAATCGTAGGGAGACGACAAATTGAAACATTACCTTCTATTACACGAAGTGTTAATGATCTTACACGATTAACACCTCAGGCAAACGGAACATCAATTGGCGGTGGTAATTTTAGATCAAATAACTTTACATTAGATGGGGCTAATTTTAATAATCAATTTGGGATAGGAAGTAATGTGCCTGCTGATGGCTCCCCAATCTCTATTGATGCTATTGAACAGATTTCAGTTAATGTTACTCCATATGATGTCAGACAATCTGGATTTACTGGAGCAGCAATAAATGCAGTTACTAGATCAGGTAGAAATGAGTTCTTTGGATCAGCTTTTTACACTGGTCGTTCTGACAAACAACAAGGTACTCGAATTGGTGATGTATTAACTCCTGTAAATCAACTTTCGGTAAAACAATATGGTGTAAGTTTAGGAGGACCAATTATTAAAGATAAATTGTTCTTCTTTGTAAACTTAGAACAAAATAAGACTGAGGAACCAGGACCAGTTAAAATTGCATCGTCACCATCAAATCAATTTGGAGCGCCGGGCACTCCCTCATATGTGGCTAGACCGACCGAAACTTTTATGAATGAAGTATCATCTTATCTTAAGGATAAGTATGGTTATGATACGGGACCATATCAAGGGTATTCTAATAAAAGTAACAATGACAAAATTTTTGCTCGTCTTGACTGGAATATAGCTGACAATCATAAGATAAATTTCAGATATAATCAGGTAAAAGCTAAGACTCCTGCTACAATCAGTAATTCTTACACTGGGTCAGGTGTATCAGGAATAAGCCGCACCGGAAGTAATGCTTTGCATTTTTCTAATTCAAACTATTTTCAAGAAACAAATTTATATTCTGCCACCCTTGAATATACAGGTAAACTTGGTAATGTAAATAGTTCAGCAAGAATTTCTTATGTAAACCAAGATGAACCACGTTCTGTAAATGGAGGGTTATTTCCTTTAGTAGATATTAAACAAGGAGATAATGTAATCACCACCTTTGGATACGAACCGTTTTCATATGGCAATTTACGATCGGTAAAAACTTGGACGGCGAATTATGATTTAAATTATAGTTTAAACAATCATGATTTTACAGCTGGTTTGCAATTTGAATCAAGTGATGTTAAAAATGGATTTCAACGTTTTGGTGCGGGATATTATTTATTTAACTCATGGGATGATTTCAAAAATGGAGTTAAGGCGTCAAATTATGCATTGACATATCCACTAACATCAGATGGTTCTCAAGCTTTTCCAGGTTTTAAATTTAATCAATGGTCGTTATATGTTCAGGATCAGTTCACAGTTAACGACAAATTGAAACTAACTGGAGGCTTACGTTTTGAACTTCCAGGGTATCCAGATGTGAGTCAAGTTAAAGAGCACCCTCTAATTTCTGCTTTAACCTTTGCTGATGGATTAAAAGTAAATACAGGTGTTTTACCAAAGACAAAAGTTATGATTTCGCCAAGATTTGGTTTTAATTATGATATGCTTGGTGATCGCTCATTGATGCTACGCGGGGGAACAGGTGTTTTTACAGGTCGTATTCCATTTGTATGGATCGTATCGCAGTCAGGTGACTCAGGGATGCTACAAGCCTCTGTAACAAAATCAGGAAATGATGTGCCTGATTTTAGTCCTGATATTAAAGCGAACTATCCTTCAACAATTGCTGACCCGACTACTTCCATTTCATCATCGAATATTTCAGTTATGGATCCAAATTTAAAATTCCCGTCTACTTGGAAATCGAGTTTAGCTGTGGATTATAAATTACCTTTTGGTTTGGTCGGAACTTTAGAGGGTATTTACAATAAAGATATTAATGCTGTTGTTGCTCGAAACGTGAACTTGGCAGATCCTAAGGAAATGAATATTGCCGGATATGCAGATCACCGCTTTATATATGGCGATGCAAACATAGATAAATACATCAATAAATTAGATAAAGGGCAGGCATCTTCAACTGGTAAAGGCGCATTTTCTGCTATTCAAATGTCAAACCAAAAGGGAGGTCATTATTGGTCTATTACTGCTCAGTTGGCTAAAACTTTTGAAGATGGATTTTCCGCTTCTCTGGCATATACAAGAAGTGGTGCTAAAAACTACGGAGATGGTTCCGGAAGTCAAATAGCTAATCTATGGTCTTTACCCTATCAGTCCATCGGAAATTCAAATATTCCAACCTTGGGATATACTGATAATGTGCTACCTGATCGACTAGTTGGTTCAGCTTCTTATACAAATAAATGGATTAAAAATTTAAATACTGCTATTACTGTATTTTATTCAGGCTCTTCAACAGGACGGGTTTCTTATGCTTACTCTGCTGATTTTAATCGTGATGGACAGAACAATGATCTCATTTATGTTCCTAAAGATGCATCTGAAATCCATTTTGTAGATATTGCTGCATCACCGGGATCAATTTACGGAGGAAAAGCGTATACCGCAAAAGAGCAGTCAGATATATTTTTTGCTATGGTTGATGGTGATGATTACCTAAAAAGTAGAAAAGGCCAATATGCTGAAAGGAATGGTGGTACTATGCCTTGGAGACATCAATTTGATTTAAGAATTTCGCAAGAACTATTTAGTGGAATAGCTGGAGGTAAAAATTCTTTGGAGTTTTTCTGGGATGTCTTTAATATAGGAAATTTGTTTAACTCGGATTGGGGCGTATTTAAGACAAGTAATAATCTATTGTTGATTCCTACGAATATGTCAGGTACAAGTTCAACTTCTGGATTAGATGTTCAAGGAAATGTTAATCCAACATTTAGATTGAATGGAGCAAATGGAGATGTAATTAGAGCTACAACACGAGTAAACGAAACAATTACATCAACATACTATATGCAATTTGGAATTAAATTTAAATTTAATTAAACTATAAAATTAATTTTTAAAAAAGGGATTTTGCATTTTGCAAAATCCCTTTTTTCTTGGAATTAAATAATTCAGATCTTATTATAAACCATTTTTTAAATATAAATCACCAAGCAGAATGATTCAGAAATTTGAAGATTTTGCGTTATCAAATTTTGTTTTTGTTTTCTTCTAAAATTAGCTCCTCAAAAACATGATATATTTGATCCTTACAAGATCAACAACTTATTGTTTAATCTTTAGTAATTAACGGCATTTTAGATTATTAAATATAATACTATCTTTCTTTTTCTTCGCCTTCAAAGTATTTGTCGGCATAGATGGTTCTACTGTAAGTTCCTAGATTATAATTTATTGATCCAGATGTTTGAACTAATAACGTTTGATCAATTTTTCATAAATCGCCTAAAATACTTGCTTAAGTATAATTGATTTTTAATTGACAATTCTCTATGGCGATACAGTCTTCTTCTGAAATATAACTTTAATACCGAATATTCATCTCTACCTTTATGATTTTGTTTTCTTTAACTCATGAATCTCTTCTTTGAGATGTTTGATGTACTCATCATAACCACCTTTTAATTCCTGCGTATATTTCACTTCTCGGTCACCACCAGCAATATATTGACTATGATTAAGTATTTGGACTATTTGAAGATCTAATAACTGTTGTAAAGTGCAATTAAAATAATTAGCTATCTCTGATAATTTTTTAAGCGATAAATCCTCAACAATACCTTCTTCAATTCCAATTAATTCTTCCTTGGTTAGTCCCAGTTCTTGTGCTAAAGATTCGACAGATTTCTTTTTGATGTTACGAAGGGCTTCAATATTTCTACCAGCTATTCTGATAAGAGCTATTATATCAATGTTATTATTTATCATCTCTACTGTTTTATGTCAAATTTACTATTTTGTGTTTAATAATTTATTTAGCAAATCTTGATTTTGTTTTTTTAAATACTCGATTTGTTCTTTAAGTGACTGAATAGCTAGTTCATATCCATCTGCTATGTTATTCGTCATAGAATGATTACCTGCAGGTTGATTTATATATTGTGAATAATTAAAAATTTGATGCCCTTCTATATCTAGAACTTGAGCTATCGTAATTTTATAATAATTGCATAACTTCTTCAATAATACAATACTAAGCCCCAGGTATCGACCATTCTCAATTTTACTTAGAACTGGATAGGTAATATCTATTTCAGATGCAACTGCTTCAAGTGTTAATTTAAAAGAGTGTCGAACTGTATGTAGGTTTTTACCTATGGTAGTAAAAATCTCGTTGTCATTGCTTTCAGTAATCATAATTTGGTATAATATAATTATTGTAAATATACAAAATGTTCCTGTGAGTTACAAAATGAATGCTGCTGATTATACTATTTATCTTTTATAAATATTGAGAAAAGGATAAGTATTATTGTGTTTGTTTAGGCATTAATAAAAGAGTCTCGGCTATAAAATTCGACAATTAAAGCAAATCGAGGCAGTAGTATTAATGCCCATATTGATATTTTATGTACCTTCGGGGCATACTATAGCATATGGGCCTCTACTGTATACCGTATTTGCAGGCGTCGAATCCTTATAGCGCGGTTGTAGAGCCCAGCTATAGTTAAATAGCATCTAGCCGAAAGTAGACTCGTTACCAATAACGAGTTATGATAATACAACAAAGCCATTTAAGAAAATTAATCCCCCCATAATCTTATACGATTATAAGTCATTACGATGACTTAATCGATGAAAGCGTACCGTAGACCAATATATTACCTTTATGATGACCATTTAACGCTTTTCGATTCCATCATTTATTTATAGCCTAGGCGCAATCTTACGAGCTCCTGATTAGTTTCATTTGGAAGCTGTTCTGGATATCTACTGTACTCAGGTAAATGCCAAAATTATAAACCTTAGAAATGAACAATTTTTATAAGGATGGGAGAGTATATGCCTACTTGAAGGGTATTATTCAATCCATTTATAGGATAAAAAACAAGTGCAGTAAACACGAGGTATTACCCGAATACTCTATTACTAACAAAGCGCTTGAAAATAATATTGCACATGCAACTAATGCTGTTTTTGTGAGTCATTATGGCTTCCGTGAAGGCTTGAAAAACCTTCGCGATAATGCTGGGACTGGTTCTGGACTGATTCGGAAATCATATGGCAGTTCTTCGACTGTTGTTTTTCAATTCACCAGAGAAAAAACAAAGAATCAGCATAGAACAAGTAAACGAAATACAAACCAATCTGCACCAAGAGAGCCGGAAATGCGCCACAATAAGCCTCTCAACGGTAAACAATCGGTAATGAAATGCCAGACAAACGGCAATGAATTGGTAATAAACAAGCAAGGAAATACCACAAAAATAGCAGAAGGTAAGCAAAGAAAAACTAGAAAAATGAGAAGGTTAATAAATCCTGATTTTTTCCTGACCAAATTAACACCAAATTCTAAGTTTCTTCGGCTGGGCTTCGAGTCTGCATCGGGATTTCATCGGCTACAGTGCATGAAAAGTCGAAGGATAGTCGAGCAAAACCTGAGTGGAAGTAGAAAAAGGGGTAAAGACAGGGAAAAGAAAGTTAGTAAAAGTTTACTGGATGTGGCAAAAATCAAATTGAGGCATTTTATGGCAGGTACCCGCTATATACCTCCTTTTGACCCGCTTCGGACCTTGTTTTACCTCCAGTCGTCGTTGCACCGTATGTGCACCGTACCTCTCTCGTCCCTGCACCAGGAAAAGGACGGTGCAACTATGGTGCAAGTGTGGTGCAGTTACGGGGAAACGTACTACAAGGGTAAAAGAAGGTTAAAAGAAAGTTCCAACAAGATCCGAAGCGATGGCTTTGCTTTTTTTATGATTTTCATGAAGAATGTACTTGCTAAAATCGTTCTTGATGTACGGTTAGTGTACGGTTTATTCACGAATGCCCTACTGACAAGGTACCTAAAAGGTACTGGGAATGTACTGGAGAGCTACCAAAGAGCTAGTGAGGTTAATAGGTTAGCAGTGCTTGAACTGGCTTATGCTAGGCAAGTATTTGGATTTAGTTTTCCATGTGTTGCCCAAGCGTCCGTAATGCGTATGTTAAGTACTGGTAATGCATGGATAGTGCGTAAAACGGTACCCGTTTACGCACTACTAACGCACTATCAACGCTTTATCTATGCTTCATCCATACTTAATCCCTACACCGAAAGCGCATTATCCAAAATAAGGGGATTTAAGCGATCCAATTTCTTTTGCCAGGCATCTGAGTGGTTATGCATTAATAATCTATCTAATCGCTTAAAATGCTTTTCAAATCAAGTACAAGAGAGTATAAGAGATGTTGTGAATGAACGTTTTGTGAATCGATTGCTAAAATCAAGGTTTTCTGTGGCATTGATCTTCGTGTTGTTGATAACGTTCGGATCGGTATCCGCCCAAAGTCAAGGGAAGCAAAATAATGTGTTGCAGGGTACGGTTATTTCGACTGTAGATAAGAAGCCTTTACAGGCTGTATCCGTTCGTGTTGAAGCGGATAATGTGAAGACATCGACCAAGAAAGATGGCTCTTTCAGTATCGCTGTCGCTCAGCGTACGGGCAAAGTGAAGTTCACATCTGTCGGCTACAAAACCCTAGAGCTGGATTATACTGCAAATTCATCATTGCATGTGCAACTAAGTGCTTTCGAAAATCAACTTGACGAAGTAGAAGTGGTATCTACGGGATATCAGAAAATACCGAAAGAAAGAGCGACCGGGAGCTTTGTTCAGATAGACAATAAACTCTTTAATAGAAAGGTGGGGAGCAATGTGCTGGAAAGACTGGCGGACGTCACTCCAGGCTTAATCTTCAATAATGGTAAAGGTGGGGCTGCCCAAATGCGAATAAGGGGGCAAAATACGATATTTTCTGATGCGTCGCCTTTGATCATAGTAGACAATTTTCCATATGAAGGAGATATCAATAATATCAATCCTAATGATATTGAAAGTATGACCGTATTGAAAGATGCTGCTGCAGCCTCGATATGGGGTGCCCGTGCCGGAAACGGCGTGATCGTGATCACGACAAAAAAAGCAGGTGGCCTAGCTGGAAACCAGGTGCAAGGCAATGTCAACGTCACTGTAGGGCAAACCCCGGGTCTACATTATCAACCTATGATATCGAGTGCTGATTTTATTGAAATAGAACGGATGCTGTTTGATAGGGGTTTTTATAAGAATTTTGAGATCTCTCTTACAAAAACACCTCTGAATCCAGCGGTAGAGCTGTTTATACGTCAACGGGACAATCCTGCTCAGAAAACAGCTCTTGAAGCGGAGATTGAAAAATTGAAAGGATATGATATACGGGCAGATTATGAAAAGTACTTATATCGGGCACCTGTTAAGCAACAATATGCTTTTCGTACACAGGGAAGTAATGGCGCCAATCGTTATCATGCTTCTGTGGGTTATGATCGTAATCAGACCGAAGTAATAGGGAATCTTGCCAGCCGCCTAACGGGTATAGTGGGAAACAGCTGGTCTTTTCTGAATAAGAAGTTAGTGTTTTCAGGACAGGCTTCTTTCACAGCGCAGCGTAATGAAAGCAATGGACTCACCGAGATAAACTATATGGGCTACCGTAATATTCCTACCTCAAAAATATTTCCGTATGCCAGACTTGCTGACGACAGTGGTAAGCCACTGGAAGTAACCAAAGATTATCGTTGGAGATATCTCCAATCTGTAGCAGACGATGGTTTATTGGACTGGTCTTACAATCCGTTGCGTGATCGGGATAATAATGATAAGACCAGTAAAGCCAATGATCTCCGAATGGATGCCGGTGTTCGTTATCAAATATTAAAGGGAATAAATGTTAATGCGCAATATCAATATTGGAATGGAATTATTAATAATAGGCAGCTTAATAACGTTGATAGCTACTATACACGTGATATGATCAACCGGTTTACACAGCGGAATTCTACAACCAATGGCCTCTCTTATCCCATTCCGATGGGAGGCATCTTAGATATGAACTACCTTCGCTCACAAGCACATAATTTGCGTTTACAAGTTGATCTTAACTTTAATGTGGCATTCCTGCATGAGTTTAATGGTATTATGGGCTATGAAATTCGCGATCAACGTGCTGATGCAAACACAACTAGATCTTATGGATATGACGAACGAATTGGAATAAGTCAATCAGTCAACTATAAGGATTATTACACCAGTTATCTCAATGCCTATAGTACTTTTAATGTCATTCCGTTTATGGATATCGAGACGGGTACTATCGATCGTTTTCGATCTGTATTCAGCAATTTCTCTTACGCCTACGATCGTCGGTATACCTTTTCCGGAAGTCTGCGTTTTGATGAGAGCAATTTATTTGGAGTTGATGCCAACCAAAAACGTGTTCCTTTATATTCGGTCGGCTTAGGCTGGAATATCAGCAATGAAAGTTTTTTTAATATAAAAGCTATCGATAGACTATACCTTAGAGCAACCTATGGCAGAAGTGGGAATATCAATAAAACATTGACCGCTTACACAACCGCATATTACAATCCGCAAGATCGATTAACGCAACTGCCATATGCGAGTATTAGGACACCGCGAAATCCGGATCTGCGCTGGGAGAAAATCACCACTTCAAATATAGGACTCGATTTTTCATTATTCCGATCTCGAATTTCAGGTTCTGCGGAGTATTACAATAAAGACGGCGACGATGTGATCGGTACAATTCCAACTCCGGGTACAGCGGGTATAAAAACAAAAACAGGGAATTACGCGCGTACTAATGCTAAAGGCTTTGAACTGGTACTGAACACGGTACCGATCAATAAAAAAGTGAAATGGAGCAATCAGCTTTTGTTCAATACCGTCAAAGATAAGATTGTTTCTTATCGTGGTAATGCTGTACCGGCAACACGTATCCTGAGCGGATCGGATGGTACTTCTGCATATCCAGTTGAGGGTCGTCCGCTATGGGCGCTGTACAGTTTGCCTTGGGGTGGGTTGGACCCGCAGGATGGTGACCCGACGGGTTATCTAAATGGACAATTATCTAAGGACTACTCCAGCATATTGCAAAATGCAAGTATCGAAAGTTTAACGTACCATGGTCCCGTCCGTCCAACATGGTTTGGTGCATTTCGCAATAATATAGAGTGGAATAATTGGTCTCTCTCGGCTAATATTTCCTACAGAGGGGGCTATTATTTTAAGAGTAACACTTTATCTTTTGATAATCTATTGAGGGGAGAGGTTGTACAGGGAGATTACTCCTCCCGATGGAAAAAAAAGGGAGATGAGTTGATTACTAATATACCTTCAATACCTGTAAATATGGTGTCTGGTAGAGATGCATATTTTAGCTATGCAGCTTTACATATTCAAAAGGCTGATCATATCCGATTACAAGATGTTCGTGTTGAATATAATTTTCCAGTTCGAAGTTGGAAATTGAAAAGTATAAGCCGATTGAGTTTATACGTTTATGCCAATAATTTGGGATTGTTGTGGAAGAAAACTAAAATATCGTATGATCCAGATTTTGCAAATGTTGACTTTCTGCCTATTCGCACTTTCAGTGTGGGTGCTAATATAATCCTTTAACTTTTTAAGAATACAATCATTATGATAAAGAATCATAAAATTAAATATATGATCAGCTTGTTCCTTATATTACTTTCAGTTGCCTGCAAAAATGAATTTTTGGATGTCAAACCACAGAAACAGCAAGTTGTGGTGGAAACACTTCAAGATGTTACCGCATTATTGGACAATGCTGACATCATGAACCGTACGGATTACTTCCGGTTGATTTCGGATGGTGATTTTTATTATACTGACGATAAGCTGTTGTCAGTTTCGGAAGTACAGCGTAATCTGTATATGTGGAAGTCAGATATTGATCCTACAAATTTTAATATTACCCCTTGGGATTTGCCATATCAGCAGATTATGTATACCAATATCGCCTTAGAAACTCTGGATGGGATGAAGAACTATGGGGGAAATGAAGAGCAATGGAAAAATTTATATGGTAGTGCACTCTTTTATAGGGCTTGGGCTCATTACCAGCTTTTGCAAGATTTTGCTGAAGGATATGACCCCACCGTCGAAAGTCAACTCGGGGTGCCACTTGTTACGAATAGTATTTATCCGAAGTCCATAAAGCGGGAGTCGTTATTGGAAGGATATGGTTTTATTAATGACCAATTAACAAAAGCGTTGCCTTTATTGGCAGAAAAATCGTCAATCAAGACCCGTCCTTCTGTGCAAGGAGTCTATAGTTTAAAAGCGCGATTGCATCTCAATGTGCAGAATTATGAACAAGCGCTATTGGCTTCGGAAAAATGTATGGCAATTGATGATTCTATAGTTGACTTCAATCTGCTAAAATTATCAGATGCTTCTCCTTTTTCGGTATACAATCTTAATACTCATCCTGAAATAATATTTTTTACAAGTAGCAATGTTCCTTTGGTTGGGATAGCGGGTGTTGAGGTTGAAAATCAATTGTATAAAAGTTACATCGATGGTGACCGTAGGAAACAGCTGTTTTTTAATGCTCAAAGACTGTATACCGGTACTTATTCGGGCAATTCCCAATATCATTTTACGGGTATGGCAAACGATGAAGTTTTGCTTATAAAAGCAGAATGTCTGGCTCGCCTTGATCGCCAAAATGAAAGTGTAGCGGTCATGCAGAAATTATTGAAAAATCGGTTTGAAAATAAAACGATGCAGGGTAATGCCCCGACAGATAAGAAGCAGTTATTGCAATGGATACTGAGGGAGCGCCAGAAGGAATTGGTTGGCAGAGGGAGTCGATGGACAGATTTAAAAAGATTGAACAGGAACGATGAGACCAAAATCAATCTATCTAGAACCTATATGAATGCACCTTATGCATTGCCTGCAAATAGTAACAGATATGTATTTGCAATCCCAGCGGAAGAAGTGCTCATTTCCGGATTGAAACAGAATGAGAGAAATTAAAGATGTAAATGATATGAAATATATTAAAATTTTAGGACTGTTATTTATTAGCCTTTTATCTCACGCACAGAATAAGTTGGTTAATATTGACGTGGGTGATGAAATTCCGCACATTATTTTAAACAATGTATATGATAGTAAGGAGCACACCGTTAATCTGCGAAATCTGAGCAACGATAGGCTTGTGATCATTGATTTTTGGGCCACCTGGTGTGGTGCCTGTCTAAAGGCAATGCCGATGATGGATAGTCTTGCGATGCAGTATATAGATAAGCTGAAAGTGATTACGGTGACCAAAGAAGCAAAATCTCCTGTTTTAGAATTTTTTAAAAAGCGTAGACAAGTGGGATTATATGTGCATCAAACCGCTAAGCTGTACGCAGATACGTTACTCTATAAATTGTTTCCTCATTATCTAATACCACACTACGTATGGATTAAAAATGGTAAAGTAATTGCTATCACGGAAAAGGTAACGAGAGAAGCAGTAGAATCGGCGGTAAATCAGGGGACTATTAATCTTCGTAAAAAGGCTGATAAAACAGTAATGCAATTGGATCGCTATAAAAAAAGTTTACTCCAATTTTTACATAATGATGAGCAGCTGGATTTCAAAAATGTAAATAGCTATTCTTTTGTGATGGGGTATGTGGATGCATTAGGACCGTCAGGGGGGTACAGTAATGTGACTCTGGACTCTTCTCTCCATAAAAAACGATTTACGGGAGTGAATATGAGTTTAGAACGTTTTTATAGAGTTGCCTATGGGAATTCACGAACATTTATTAATGAAGCAGCAGTGGACATTACCTCTGATGATGCGTATTTTAAAGGTTCGAATCTGGTCGGAATGGAATATGAAGATTGGTTAGAGAAATATGGTGTCAGTTATGAAGTTGTTGTTGGGGTAGGACATGATCTTTTTAAAAAAATGGCTCTTGATCTTCAGGATGCTTTTCCACAATTTGAAGCAAGCCTCGTAAGAACAAGGGATACTTGTCTGGTGCTGGAATTTATAGATGAAAATCCGGAAACACAAGGCAAGGTTAACCAAGAAATTGATCAATCGGCTGTAGATAATGATTGTAAAGTGTTTGTAGATAGGGATGTGGTTTCATTGATGATCTTTTTTGAATCGTCAGTATTTAGAAATTCAAAAATTCCTGTTATTGATGGGACAAACTATTCTGACAAAATTAATCTCAAACTTTGTGGTAGACTGGGTTCGCTCGAACAAGTTAATACTGCTTTGTTTCCCTATGGTTTACAGGTGAATAAAAAAGTGGCCTGGTATGACAAGCTGGTGGTAGCAGATTGCAAGTAAGTACAGATAAAAAATAATCCCCAGTTTTTTAAGCTGGGGATCATTTTTTAATAGATGCATTTACATAAGATTACCAAATGTGACGACATCAAATAGGCCCGGACTTGTTTCGATAGCTTTACATTCCCTTGGGCTAGAGGTGCATGCATTTTCTCCAGGGCTTCCCGGAGTGATCGGTTGCCAGTCTGCCGGTTTATTTGCATCTGGTTCTACATTGTAGTGTGTTGCAGTTTGCATTGCTGTTGCG
This sequence comes from Sphingobacterium kitahiroshimense, assembly GCF_025961315.1. NCBI lineage: Bacteria > Pseudomonadati > Bacteroidota > Sphingobacteriia > Sphingobacteriales > Sphingobacteriaceae > Sphingobacterium > Sphingobacterium kitahiroshimense. Next base: position 430,855 of record NZ_JAOQNK010000001.1, read on the forward strand.
TCTGCGTAACCTACTCCTGCGGAGAACATAATAGCAGCTGCTGCCATTACTCTCCAAAAATTAAATGTTGTTTTCATCATGATGATGATAGTTTATTGGTTATGAGCCTACTCTGGTAGCGGTTTTCGGCATACCCGCTTTATTTTTTTGATAAATATATAATGCAATTACAGCTAAAGTCCACATGATCAGACTAAAAATAAGGTGACCTTTATAATCTAACTGCTTGAATATTCCTGCACATGAACACGTTTCTTTAGCTATAATTTCAGATAATACTACTGTAATAAAAAGGATGATAGCAGTAAGATAGGCTATTGATAATAACAGTCCAGTTTTAAGCTTAAATACTAAAAAAACAAGGGAAATTATTGCCAGCACCGGAACGAAATAGGCTAAGAAAGTCGCAATAGGAGCTGGAAAAAACTGCTTATGCATGCTATCAATATTATACGCCATATTGCCAAGCTTTACTGCGATAGTATATGCCCATAATCCAATCAAAAGAATCCGTATGGTTTTGAGGATTGTATTGCCAGCCTTCGATTTAGCTAATGCTTCAATATGTGTTATTATCCTTTTCATGTCTGCTATATTTTTCCTTTTTACCAATAACCCGTTAAGTTACTGCAGTTCAATTTCATGTCGCCAATATGTCGCAACTATTTATTAATCAGATATTTATATTTGTTTGTTTGGTTTTTGTGTCTTATCTTTGTTTTACCCGTTTATAAATTTATTGTCTTCTATATATAACTATCCCAACTATGGGAATTATACCCCCTGTATTTTCATTTAATTTTTAATTAATTGATTATCAGTGAAATAATTTCACTTTTTAAGTTAAGGATCGTTGAAAAAAGGACATAAAACCTAAGGCATGGAAAATGAAGCATTTAAAATATTAATTGATGATCCGGATCTGGGACTCCGGCTTATCATTGGGCTGCATGGCCCTGAGCTGGTGAAGCAGATAAGCCGTTGCATCCAGAATGATGATGAATTGGTAAAAGATGTTTATCAACTTACCCTGATCGCGATATGGACGGATCATAAAAAGATAGGGGAATTGGAAGACCCTTTTGCATGGATAATGGTCATTGCCCGAAATACAGCACTTAGTACGCTTCGGTCCGAAAGAATACGACTAAAAGAACCGATTGAAGATCATGAAAACCTACGCAGTTCTGAACAGGCCGATACAGATCTGGTCTATAAAGAGACGCTCGATGAACTGCTGCAGCACGTAAAACAGCTTACACCACGGGAAGAAGAGGTTTTTATAGCTTCTAAAGTGGACGGAATGGATAATAAGGAGCTGGAAAAAGTCCATAATCTCAAGGCTCAACGGGTCAGGAACTTGCTGAGTTCTGCACAAAGGAAGATCCGGAAGCTACTAAAGCGTTGATCGGAATAGTTAATTGAGTTATTCATGCATTAGAACTATACACAATGGGACACACAGATATAAATATAAAAGAGTTAATCAAAAAGCAGTTATTGGAACAGCTAACTGTGGAGGAAGAGAAGTTGTTGGAGCGTGAGAAGATACGGTATTCTGAAGATGAATATGAGCTTATGGTTATAGAGGTGTTGCGGGGACTGGGCGGACAAGTGCCCAAAGGTATTCTGCAGGACTGGCAACCGGATGTTGATGCGATCATCGAAAAAGCAAAAGCCTTAAAAGCCGAAAAGGAAAAAGTGGTTAAAGTACAAAAGGAAGAAAAAATTTATTTGGCTGTTGCCGTGGCTGCCCTCTTATTTTTTGGACTCGCTACGCTAATTTATTTTGCTTTAAGGCAGGAGGTTACGTATGTTCTTCCAGCTGGAAACAACAGTCTGCACTTTGCTAATGATGGAGATATTCCTTCTGAGGAGTCTTCCTGTATGCTTCTTGTCGGTAAGTCGACCTGGATTAAAGTTTACCCTGATCATGTCGGCAGAATCAAGCAGGTAGGGGATTTATTGATCAGCAGGACCAAAGAGGGTGTGTTAAAAATTGAGAGAAGGGCAGGGAATCATGAAGCGCCAACGATCGCAAATCTAGAGATCTATACGGAGGCGAGACAGCAATGTGTACTGGAGACTGAAGATGGTACGCGTATCAGGATGAATGCACAGACCTGGCTTCGCTACCCTATACAGAAAAGGGACATAGCTTACATTGATCTGATAGGCGAGGCTTATGTTTCAACCAGTGAGAAGACATTTATTGTCGGTACTGTGAAAGGTAAAGTGACTTCGACTTCGAGTGACTTTGTGATTAAATCGGTAAAAGAATCGACCAAGACAGTACTCAACAATGGAAAGTTGGATCTATACGCGTATAGTCTTAAGAAAAGTAAGAGACTGCATAGTCCTCGCGATCTTGGGGTCCTGATGGCCGACTGGTTGGATAAATCCATTGTGCCTAAAGACACGCTATTCCGTATGGCGGATATGAATTTTGAAATGGCAAAAATGTGGACCCGTAAAGTCCGCACCTATGAAAATATTCCATTGCGTGCTTTTGTTGAAGAAATGAGCCGTTGGGAAGGATTTACAATCAAGCAATGGGACTGTCTTCCGAAGAATAAGTTTATCACAACATCTGTACATTATCAGAGTGCTAAAGAAGAGGTTTACAGTGCTATCAAAGATGCAGGTGTGCTTTTGTACGAAGAAAGAGGAATGCTCAGTTTCTGCCCACAAGATAAAAAGAATAAGATCGCAATGACTGAAAGGAGGAAACATAATGAGTAATTATAAACATTTTTTAGACACGGTGTTTTACAATATCGAAATTAATGAAGTGGTCGAGAGACGAAAATGCCGAGCAACCGGCAAGGTACGGTTTAACAGTGTAGCGGAAGCGACTTTCTTTATTCACTGGCTTAAATGGAGGATTAGCAAATGGTTGGAAAAATCTGTGCGCAGAAAGCACCGCAATAAAGGTTTTGGAGCGAAAAGTTCAACTCCACGATACGTATACTCCTGTGAGTTTTGTGAAGGATACCACATTACAAAGGAGCATCCATATGATTATCAACAGAAAAAAGAAAAATATCATGGAAAATATTTCGAATAAATGAATGTAAAATCGTCATAAAAAAATGATGAGGGTATATTGGAATCCATTTTGTAGTTTTCCTTTTGGGAATTATACAAAAAAAACCAAATAATAATTTTAAATTATTTCACATAAAAAAAGCTTAGCACATCATATGCTAAGCTTTTTTATATCAATCTTAAAGATCCTCTAATTAACGTTTTACTACTTTAGGCTTTCTAAACATAAAATAGAGTCCTCCTAATATAAAAGGAATACTTAGGAGCTGTCCCATATTCAAAGCCATTCCTTGTTCAAATGCTTCCTGGTCAATTTTGAAACTTTCGAGGTAAAGTCGAGCAGAAAAAAGTAAGACAAAAAAGAGTCCCATTAATGCACCAGGTTTTTGCAACTTTTTATTTTTGAATAAGTAAACAATAATAAAGAAGATGATGATATAGGCAATAGCTTCATAAAGTTGTCCTGGGTGACGAGGCACTTGATCTATAAGATCAAAAACAATGGCCCAGGGTTTGTCTGTAGGTGTGCCGATCATCTCCGAATTGAAAAAGTTACCCAAACGGATGAAGGCTCCTGCAATTGGCACAACCACTACAAGGCGGTCTGCGAGCCAAAGAAAGTTTGTTTTCGTTTTTCTGCAGAATAAGTATAATGCGACCAATATACCAATTGCGCCACCATGACTCGCTAAACCTGCAAATCCAGTCATTTGAAATTGACCATTTACAAATTTAAATGGTAATACCATTTCCCATAAGTGATCTTTATAATAATCAAATTCATAAAATAGACAATGTCCTAATCTAGCGCCAATTAAAGTTCCTAGAAAGATATAAATACTCAATTGATCCAATAATTCTTGACTCTTATTTTCATTTCTGAATATTTTAAGCATGATCATATACGATACCGCAAATGCCGCTAACCAGCATAAAGCATAGTAACGAAGACCAAAAGTGCCAATTTTAAATATTTCAGGATCTAAATTCCAATGTATGACGCTGAATAAATTCTCCATATTGTCTATTAATTTTTTTACAAGCGTAAATATAATGTTTAAAATCATTTTCAGCTCATGATTGCATCGGAATAAAGCTAAAAAAGCAAGAAAAGTGCCCAATATGGGCACAGATGAAATAAATTCAATTTTTACTTTTGTGGTTACTATAATTTTTCATAATTTGACATCGGAAATAAAATTAGGAGCATGGCAGACAAGAAGAAGAAAGAAAATAAACATATTTCAATAGTAACAAAGGACTCGATTTCTTTTTTTGAAAAATATATTAATAATCCGTCACCAACTGGATTTGAATGGGAGGGACAGCGCTTATGGTTAGATTATTTAAAGCCATATGTGGACGAAACATTCACAGATAACTACGGTACTGCTGTAGGAGTTATCAACCCAGAAGCTGACTATAAAGTTGTTATAGAAGCACATGCTGATGAGATCTCCTGGTTCGTTAACTATATCACGAAGGACGGTTTAATTTATGTGATTCGCAATGGTGGTTCCGACCACCAGATCGCACCATCTAAAAAAGTAAATATCCATACTGATAAAGGTATTGTAAAGGCGGTATTCGGTTGGCCAGCAATACATACACGTTCAGGAGAGAAAGAAGAAGCACCTACATTAAAAAATATCTTTTTAGATTGTGGTTGTATTTCCAAGGACGAAGTAGAAGCTTTGGGTATTCATGTAGGTTGTGTTATTACTTATGAAGATGAGTTCAGCATCCTCAACGATCGCTATTATGTAGGTCGTGCTATGGACAACCGTGCTGGTGGTTTTATGATAGCTGAAGTAGCGCGTTTACTCAAAGAAAATAAAAAGAAATTACCATTTGGTTTATATATCGTAAACTCTGTTCAAGAAGAAATCGGTCTACGTGGAGCTGAAATGATTGCACAGCGTATCAAACCAAATGTTGCGATCGTTACAGATGTGACACATGATACTCAGACTCCAATGATTAACAAGATTACACAGGGTGATTTATCATCTGGAGGAGGACCTGTATTATCTTATGCTCCGGCAGTTCAGATTAATTTAAACAAATTATTGGTTCAGGTAGCAGAAAAAAATGCAATTCCTTTCCAACGTCAAGCATCATCACGTTCTACAGGTACCGATACCGATGCATTTGCATACAGTAATGGAGGTGTGCCATCTGCATTGATTTCATTACCTTTACGCTACATGCATACTACTGTAGAGATGGTGCACAAAGAAGATGTCGACAATGTCATCCGCCTGATCTATGAAACATTATTGAATATTGAAGCAGGACAGGACTTTAGAACTTTTAGCAAATAATAAGAATAACATATATTAAATACTTATAATAAATTTTATGGAAAATAATCAAAATCAAAACGAATTGAGTATCGAGTTGACAGAAGAAGTAGCAGAAGGAATCTACTCAAATCTAGCGATCATTACACATTCAAACACAGAGTTTGTGATTGACTTCGTACGTGTAATGCCAGGTGTGCCGAAAGCTAAAGTGAAATCTAGAATCGTTTTGACACCAGAACATGCTAAACGTTTGTTAGGTGCATTACAAGATAATGTTATTCGCTTTGACGCTATTGCTGCTGGAAACCAAACTGCTGATGCAGAAGTAATCGGTGGTGATCCAACTGTTGCGTTCCCATTTGGTGGAACAACTGGTCAAGCGTAATTTTTCGCATTGTAAAATGCAATAAATAAGCTTCTACAAAAGAGCTAAAGCCGTAGGTTTTAGCTCTTTTTCTTTTATATCGCATGAACTGTGCTTTTAGGCTTGAATTTTGTTTAAATTTAGATAACTAAAATTATATTATATGGATATTCAAGTCAGGAACTTGACGAAGAAAGATTATGTTGATTTGAGAAGGTCAATGACCGAAGCTTACCAAGGAGTAGGAGATGTCTGGACAAGAGAAAATATTGTCGATTTAATCGATATGTTTCCTGAAGGACAATTATGTGTAGAAATCGACGGTCATGTTGTAGCTTGCGCACTTTCCATCATTTTAAACTCAAAAAAAAGTAATATATACGATAGTTATTATGAAATTATTGATGACGGAAAATTTTCAAAACATACCAGCGATGGCGACACACTCTATGGTATAGAAGTCTTTGTACATCCAGATCATCGTGCATTAAGATTAGGAAGGCGCTTATATGATGCACGTAAAGAACTGTGTGAGCAGATGAATTTAAAATCTATCGTAGCAGGAGGAAGGATCCCCAATTATCACAATTATTCAGATAAAATGAGTCCAAGGACATATATTGAAAAAGTGAAACGTAAAGAAATTTTCGATCCAACGTTAACCTTTCAATTGTCCAATGATTTTCATGTCAAAAAGATATTGAAGCATTACCTTCCCGAAGATTCAGAATCGATGGAGTTTGCAACCCTATTGGAGTGGAATAATATCTATTACGAATCAGAAACACGTTCTATTTCTACCACCAAACAAACCATTCGATTAGGTTTAGTACAGTGGCAAATGCGTTTATTTGACAATATTGATGCTTTTTTTGATCAAATTGAATTTTTTGTTGATACCGTGAGCGATTATGGAACAGATTTTATTATGTTTCCAGAATTTTTCAATTCACCGTTAATGAGTCCGTATAATGAATTGCCTGAAAGGTTGGCAATGGAAAAACTAGCAGAGAAGACATCAGAAATTATTGATAAAATCCAACAATTTGCTGTTTCCTATAATGTCAATATCATTGCTGGCTCCATGCCCATTATGGAAAACAAGAAACTATATAATATATCTTACCTCTGTCACCGTAACGGTAAACTGGATTCATTTAAAAAGATTCACATTACTCCCAATGAAAGTAAATATTATGGAATGACCGGAGGTAATGAAGTGAAAGTATTTGATACAGATTGCGGGAAAGTAGGTTTGCTGATTTGTTATGATGTTGAGTTTCCAGAATTGAGCCGTATTCTAGCCGATCAAGGAATGCAGATCTTATTTGTACCCTTTATGACAGACACACAGAATGGCTACATCCGTGTTAGAACATGTGCACAGGCTCGCGCAATTGAGAATGAATGTTATGTGGCTATTGCCGGATCTGTAGGAAATTTACCTCGGGTCAATAATATGGATATCCAATATTCACAATCGGCCGTATTTACACCTTCGGATTTTGCCTTTCCAAATAATGCGATAAAAGCAGAGGCTACGCCAAACACCGAGATGGTGCTAATTGCAGATGTCGATTTATATGCACTTCGTGACCTGCATGAATATGGAACCGTCAAGGTGATGAAGGATCGACGAAAGGATCTTTATGAAGTAAAATTGTTAAAATAACGATATTAAAAAAGGGATTTAATGAATTAAATCCCTTTTTTAATATCGTTAACCTTGAATGTTATTTTTGCAATTTAACATTTACGGCATTCATACCTTTCAATCCTTTTTCAGTTTCAAAAGTTACTTTGTCGTTTTCTTTAACAGCATCAATCAGACCATTAACGTGGAAAAATATTTTATCCTGAGTCTTGAGATCACGAATGAAACCAAAACCTTTGTCTGTATTGTAAAAATTCACAATACCAGATTTGATTAAATCCTCAGGGTTTGCTTCATATTTAGCAGTTGATATCGCGATATCTTCTACGTTAATTTTTGTTTTTTTTGTTGGATCAGGAGGAGTAGAAGTTATATTTCCATATTCATCGACATAAACAAACATTTCTTCTAAACTTTTACCTTTATCGGTATTGTTTTTTCGTTCTTCTTTCTTTTGTTCCTTATCTTGTTTCTTTTTTAACTTTTTCTTCTCTTTTTCTTTTTTGCTAAAACTTTCTGAACTACTCATTTATTTATTTAAAATTAATATTAAACCATATTAAACTACTCAATTTATAGCAGTTTAAGTAAACAAAAGTCAGCGCATTAAATAAATTCAAAGGTGAAAGCCATATCTCGAATTAAGATAAAATTGATATGTTTTAAAACGTAAGGACTCTGCTTAATGACACAAATATACTAAAAAATAGTGAATATTATATATTATTCATAAAAATTACAATTTAATTTAGACTAGGAGACTGCGGAAAATTAACCACATGAGCATACTTGGGTCCCAGACTCATAACAGATTGTTTCCAAAGTAGTTCTGTATCTTTTTCAAACACCAATCCCGTTGAAAACTTGTTCTGTACAGCCCAGCTATTTTCCTTAATTTCTTTATCTAACTGCTCTGGTTGCCAGCCCGAATACCCTAAGAAAAACTTGACTTCATCTTCTTTTATCTTATGATCATTAATAAGTGAAAATAGCAATTCTGGATCTCCGCCGAAATAGATATTTTCACGAATTTCGTCACCACTTAACAATAAGTCAAATCTTGAGTGGATAAAGAATACCTCATTTTGTGCTACAGGTCCACCAATATGTAGTGGAAATGTGCAATTCGCTATTTTTTGAACCAAATCACCGATACAGCCAACAACCTTATGATTTAGAATAAATCCTAAAGTACCTTCTTTTTCATTATGATTACACAATAAAATCACAGATCTTTCGAAGTGCGGGTCGAGCATAAAAGGTTCAGATATTAATAAACAGCCAGCCTTTGGGTCAAGTTCGTTAAACATTGCGATACATATTAGACTTATTATACAATAAAATTAATGCCAAAGTCATTTTGCAGATTAATTTATACTAGATTAGTCGATAAAAATAAGTGAATTTAGTATGTTTGTGACATACAAAAAATCAAAGTCATGGCAATCGAACATAAAGATATTGCCGCTATTCGACAAGATTATGCATTAGGTAATCTGTGTGAAAGCGAAGTAAGCAATGATCCTTTAGTGCAATTTGAAAGATGGTTTAACGAAGCTGTTCATAGTGAGGTTCTTGAACCCAATGCAATGGTCTTATCAACCGTAGGAGAGTTTTCCCTACCTTCTTCCAGAATTGTTTTGCTTAAAGATCTTAAAGAGAACGGTTTTAGTTTTTTTACAAATTTTAATAGCCGTAAAGGAACAGAAATGGATGCTAATCCTCATGTTGCCGTACTATTTTTCTGGCCAGAATTGCAACGTCAGGTACGTATTGAGGGATTGATAGAAAAATTACCAGTAGAAGACTCTGATGAATATTTTCAGTCAAGACCAAAAGGAAGCCGTATTGGCGCTATTGCTTCACCTCAAAGTGATACCATTCCAAACCGTACTTTTTTAGAAGAAAGAGTGGCAGGTCTAACAGAAGAATTTAAAGACCAGGAGCAAGTACCTCGTCCCGAATTTTGGGGAGGATACTTAATTAAACCACTATATATGGAGTTCTGGCAAGGGCGTTCAAGCCGCCTGCATGATCGGATTGCTTTTCAGAAAGTTTCAGATTCATGGAAAATAACCCGTTTAGCACCATAGTATATGAATATACACGAAATTTCAAAATCAATAACTGCGCAGTTCGGGGAAGAGGCTATCGAAAAAATTGAGGAATCGGGTTTGCAGTCTGCTTTATTTGTTAATAAAGCATTTTTAGAACAAATCTGTTATTACCTGAGGGATCAAGAAGGCTTCTATTTTGATTTTTTAAATAATATTGCGGCAGTTGATTTAGGTGATGCTGGATTTTTGGTAACTTATCATATGACCTCTATACCATACCAACACACTTTGGTGTTAAAAGTTGCCGTTGCAAATGATCGTGATTTACAGCAATTACCCGAAGTACCATCATTAGCGGCAGTGTGGAAAACTGCAGATTGGCATGAAAGGGAAGCTTTTGATCTCATGGGCATATTTTTCACGAATCATCCTGATCTTAGACGTATTCTACTCCCTGATGACTGGGAAGGATACCCCTTAAGAAAGGATTATCAAGACCCTGAAAGTTATCATGGCATAGCAATTAAATAAAATAAGAACTGGATAACCAAAAATATGTCGCATACGAAGTATACTGCAGCTTTAGAAAAATACCAACAACATTTAGATAGCATTGGCTCTCAAGAAATGATTATTAATATGGGCCCGCAACATCCATCTACCCATGGCGTGCTTCGGCTTCAATTGATTACAGATGGAGAGCTTGTAAAAGAAGTCATTCCACATTTAGGCTATTTGCATCGCTGTTTTGATAAACATGCGGAATCAATGAATTATGGTAAAAGTATTCCATTTACAGATCGTCTGGACTATTTATCATCGATGAATAATAGCCATGCATTTGTAATGGGGGTAGAGCGCATGCTCGGTATCGACGATAAAATACCAAAAAGAGTTGAATATATACGTGTACTGGTCTGCGAATTAAATAGAATAGCATCGCACTTAATTGGTATCGGTACCTATGGAATTGATATAGGTGCATTTACGCCGTTTATGTGGTGTTTTAGAGATCGGGAGCATATTATGAATATGCTTGAATGGGTATCCGGTTCACGCATGCTCTATAATTACATTTGGGTTGGAGGCTTATTTTACGATTTACCAGTAGGTTTTGAAGAAAGGTGTGCTGAATTTGTAACTTATTTTAAACCAAAATTGGTCGAACTCGATGAACTGTTGACCGAGAACCAGATTTTCATATCCCGAACAGCAAATATTGGTGTGTTGCCTGCAGATGTCGCGATCAATTATGGTGTTTCTGGTCCGATGTTAAGAGCTTCAGGAATCAAATGGGATCTGAGAAGAATTGACGGTTATTCTGTTTATCCAGAAATTGATTTCGAAATCCCTGTTGGAAAAGGAGAGATGGGAGCGCTCGGAGATTGCTGGGACCGATACAAAATCCGGGTCGATGAAGTAAAAGAATCTGTTAAGATTATCGAACAATGTTTGGAAAGACTATTAAAAGAATTTCCGCGTACAGATACATTTGACCCAAGAGCACTTGTACCTAAAAAGGTGAATTTAAAAGCACAGGACTATTATGTAAGAGCAGAAAATCCGAAAGGTGAATTAGGATTTTACTTTGTAACACAAGAAAAGACAGACATTCCTAAGCGTGTGAAAGCAAGAGGTCCGAGTTTTAACAATCTTTCCGTTTTACCTGAATTAGGAAAAGGAACCTTAATTGCGGATTTGATCGCTATATTGGGTTCTATGGACATCGTATTAGGTGAAGTCGATCGCTAATCGCTGTATTTGTAATTTTTGTGTTATCAAGACGCATCAACCCGCAAATTAGTTTGGTTTACCATTCCTTTATCCTATATTTGTAGTCTCATAATTTAAGTTTATAATTGGTTAATAAAAGTCTGCTATTGCAAAATAGTGGACTTTTTTATTTTGCAGAACACCTCATTATACCAATTAAACGAACGTCAAAATCCCAATAAAATTAGTAACTTTACCACACACAAAATGTTTTTAAAGTGGCCGATAGTTTAGTTATCATACCTACATATAACGAGAAAGAGAATATTGAAAAAATAATTCGCAAAGTATGCTCACTCTCAGTACCTTTTCATATTTTAATCGTTGATGATGGTTCTCCAGATGGGACTGCACAAATCGTAAAATCGCTTGAAGCGGAATTCAGAGGACGTTTGTTCATTGAGGAACGCAAAGGGAAATTAGGACTTGGCACTGCTTATATCCATGGTTTTAAATGGGCATTAGCACGAGAATATGAGTTTATTTTTGAAATGGACGCAGATTTTAGCCATAATCCTGAAGATCTAATTCGTTTAAGACAAAGTTGCTTAGATGGTGCAGATATGAGTATCGGATCTCGTTATATCAAAGGGGTCAATGTCGTTAATTGGCCGATGAATAGGGTTTTGATGTCCTATTTCGCATCTGTTTATGTACGGTTTATCACCGGAATCAATATCCAAGATGCTACAGCCGGTTTTGTGTGTTTTAGACGGAAAGTTCTTGAGCGTATACCGCTTGATAAAATTCGATTTGTGGGCTATGCCTTTCAGATAGAAATGAAATTTACGGCGATACAATATAAGTTTAATGTGGTCGAAGTACCGATTATTTTTACAGACCGGACAGAAGGTACTTCAAAAATGAGTACCAGTATTTTTAAAGAAGCTTTTTTTGGTGTTATTCAACTAAAGATTTCAAGTTGGACGAGAAAGTATAATTAAATTGAAGAAAGGAAAGCGTAAATGAATGAACACTTAGATCCAAATGCGGAAAACTTAAGTCATACAGACAGAGACATTGAACGTGTATTGCGACCTCAGGCTTTTGAGGACTTTACGGGACAGGAGAAAATTTTAGAGAATCTTAATATTTTTGTTAAGGCTGCAAAATTAAGAGGTGAGTCTTTGGATCATGTATTACTTCATGGCCCTCCAGGATTGGGTAAAACGACACTTTCTAATATTATCGCCAATGAGATGGGCGTAGGTATTAAAATTACTTCAGGACCCGTTCTGGATAAACCCGGTGACCTGGCGGGATTACTGACCAATCTGGAAGAGGGTGACGTCTTATTTATAGATGAAATCCACCGGTTAAGCCCGATTGTTGAAGAATACCTCTATTCAGCAATGGAAGACTTCAAGATCGATATCATGTTGGAGACCGGACCAAATGCACGATCTGTGCAAATATCGCTTAACCCATTTACCTTAATTGGAGCAACAACACGTTCAGGACTATTAACATCTCCATTACGTGCGCGATTTGGGATTAATGCGCGATTACAATATTACGACGTTAAGTTATTGACCACCATAGTACTGAGATCTGCAGATATCCTAAAAACACCCATTACAGATGAAGGTGCCTATGAAATTGCAAGAAGAAGCAGAGGAACACCGCGTATAGCCAATGCCCTGTTGAGAAGAACACGGGATTTTGCACAAATAAAAGGAACAGGTTCTATTGAGCGAGAGATAGCAAAATATGCACTTAATGCCCTAAACGTGGATGAAAATGGTTTAGATGAAATGGATAATCGTATTCTGACCACCATCATAGATAAATTTAAAGGAGGTCCTGTTGGTTTAAAAACCATTGCTACTGCCGTAGGAGAAGATGAAGGTACAATTGAAGAAGTTTATGAACCTTTTCTTATTCAAGAAGGTTATTTAATGCGAACTTCGAGAGGGAGAGAATGTACTGAAGCTGCTTTTAGACACCTAGGGCGAGCATATTCACATAAAGGTCATACACTATTTTAGTGCTAGAGTTATCTTAAAAATAGTAATTAAATGCTATGATGATGGTGGACATCTCTTAAATCTTGAAGATAAGAGAGCGAAAGCAAGTCATAGCATTTTAGTTTAACCTATTTGATGTACTTTTTCAAAATTTTCAAACTCCTGCTTTTAATCGCTGGAGTAGGGTTTATTCTCAATAAATATTCGACCTGTGCATAAAGTTCTTCTTTAACCCACGCATATTTTTTACTCATTTGATCTAAAATATCCATGCAATTTGCAGCTACAGCAACCGGACAACTTGGATCAGTTAACCATTTGAAAGAGACGTCAATTATGCAATCATATTCTTCATCAGACAAGCGGATATGATTTACTTTTGGAGAGGTGATGTACATTAATACTTTGCTATAACTTCTAGCGCAGCTCCAATTATTTAAATCTGTCAGATTTTTAATCAGCATTTGGTAGTTACGCTTGTCAAGCAATGCTTTATCTTTTAAAACAATGGTTTCGAACATCCAGGCGCTTCTAAAGGCAAGTTGCTTATCCGCTTCATATGTAGACAGCGCCAAAAGATCAAGTAAAGATATTCCTTGTAAAATATCCAAAGAAAAATCCGCTACCTGATACTGAGTATAGATAGCGGAAAAAATTTCTAATTTTTGTTTTGTAATCATTGATTATCTACTCAACGGTATTTCTCTATTCATTTCAGTCATATTGACTTCTTCAATTTTTGAATCACCGATTAGGTATTCTGCAAAATAGTCACCCATTTTCCAGAAAAAATATTCTGTCATATCACCAAATCCGTGACGTTGACCAGGTAAAAGCAAGAAGTCAAAACGCTTATTTGCTTTGATTAAAGCGTTCACCATTCTAATAGAATTAGCCGGGTGTACATTATTATCAATATCACCAGTTGCAATAAGAAGCTTACCTTTAAGATTTTTTGCTAAGTCTGTATTTTTATCGATCTGATAAGCAAATGTAGTATCGCCTTTGGCACTAATTTTCTCCGTTACACCATGATGTCTTTCACTCCACCATCTGTTGTAGATGTTATTTTCATGATTTCCAGCACCAGAAACGGCTACTTTGAAGAAATCAGGATATACCAACATTGCTGCAGTTGACATAAATCCACCACCCGAATGTCCTGTAATACCAACACGGTTGATATCAATAAACTTGTAGCGGTCTGCCAATTGTTCAGCAGCGGCCTTTTTATCTTCCAATCCATAATCCCTTAAGTTACCATAGCCAAATGTATGGTACCATTGTGATCGAGCAGGATGACCACCACGGTTACCTACTGTAATGACAATCATGCCAAATTGTGCTAATCGGTCAATTCTATCCATGCTTCTACCAAAAGACTGATTTACAGCCTCCGTTTGTGGTCCAGGATAGATATATTCCACAATGGGATAAGTTCTGGTGCTATCAAAATCAAATGGTTTATACATAACACCATATAGATCAGTAATACCGTCACCAGCTTTTACTTTAAATGGTTGCGGAAACTTATAACCAGCAGCAAAAAGTAAAGATAGATCCGCCTTTTCTAAGGTCATTAATTTCTTACCATTTGTATGGTATAAAGCGATTTCTGGAATTGTATTTACCCTAGAAAAATTATTAACAAAGTAACGAGAACTTTCACTGACATCAACCTGATGATCAAAGTTTCCTGGGTTTAATAATTTTAGATTTCCACCATTAAAGCCCACACTGTAGTGATGTAAATAATACGGATCTTCATTTTTTTCTCGACCATTAGCCGTGAAATACAACGTTCTTGTTGCCATATCAGATCCTGTAATTTCTTCACAATTGAAAGATCCACTTGTCAACTGCTGTTTCAAATTACCTTGATTATCATACAGGTAAAAATGTCCCCAGCCATCACGTTGTGACCAATGGATAAACTCAGCACCATTATTAATTAATAAAGGCTTTTTGATGTCCTGATAAACGTTAGATCTCTCTTCAACTAACACTTTAATTGATCCGTCTATATTAACCTTAATCAAATCGATACGTTTCAAATCACGGCTAGAACGAGCGATGTAAAATGCATCATTGGACCCTAACCAGTAATTGATAAAATAATCACCCTTATAGCTATTTTTATCTGTGGTTTTAGACCAATTACTTATCGTTTGATTTTTAAAAGCATCAACTTTTATCTGTTTGTAAGTTTTATCAGAAGCCTTGAAGATGAACATTTGAGTTTCCGTAGAATCTACTTCACCTGGCATCTGGTATTTATAGGTCTCTAAAGTAGGACGTTTACTTCCTACGTTATTAATCACCCATAACGGGTTTAAACTTCTGTTATCTTTACGTGAAATAACAAAATGCTTACCATCAGGAGACCAGTTCATCCATACACGCTTGCGCTTCACAAGATCTTCATCTTTCTTATCGTCTCCTGTAGTGGTGCTATATTCATCACCCGCCCAAGCATAATATTGTACGCCATCTTTAGTGATCTGATGTTCTACAATTGTTGAATCTTTTTCATTCTTAACCGCTTTTTCATAATTGGCGCGGTCCATCCAGTACAAATTAAAGTCCTTAGCAAAGTAGACGGTATTGGTATCAGGAGAGAAGGTTGCCCATGATAGAGGCTGTTTCTCTTTTGATTTATCGCTTAGCTCAATGACTTTCTGTGTTGCCAGATCATATTCCAAATAGAAAAGCTTCTTTTTTATTGTGTCAGTTTTCACTTTCAGCTTCTCAATCTCTTCTTTGGACTTTACTGTATCTTTCGTACTGGCAACCTCAAATCTGATTTTCTTCTCATCTTTTGTAAATCTTAAATTCTGAAGAGACAGATGTTGAGCGTCAAATGGATTTTTTACAATCTTCGTAATTTGTGCCG
The DNA here is from genome assembly GCF_025961315.1 of Sphingobacterium kitahiroshimense. Taxonomy (NCBI): domain Bacteria; kingdom Pseudomonadati; phylum Bacteroidota; class Sphingobacteriia; order Sphingobacteriales; family Sphingobacteriaceae; genus Sphingobacterium; species Sphingobacterium kitahiroshimense. Next base: position 446,917 of record NZ_JAOQNK010000001.1, read on the forward strand.
CTAATTTTTCATTATCGAAAAGTGTTTCCTTTTTATTGGCAGCAGGATCCACTAAGTACCAGTTTTTTCCTTGAGGTGTAGTGAAATCGTACCAGAAGCGATCAGAAAAGTTTATCCAATTTGGTTTAACCGTAGTAGAAAAAATCATTTTCTTAAGCCTATCTGGCGAAAATTTTGACGCTAACAGGTAGTTTGCTTTAGGTGGTGAGGTTGATTCTTGGGCTGTAGCATAAAAACATGATAGCAACAGTCCTAAGAATAAGTAAATCTTATTCATTCTTTAGTTTTATGTGAAATTTATAAATCAAAAGTATTAAGTAATCACATGAGAAAGAAGCAAGTCTTGTAAAATTTTAGTTAAAGAGCCCTAAGAGTAGAACTTTTCATTAAAATTGACTAAAAAGAGCTCTTCTGTAGCCCGGGTAATTCCAGTATATAGCCACCTTAAAAACTCGGTAGTTAACATTTCATCTGTCAAATAGCCTTGGTCGACAAAAACAGCTGGCCATTGTCCACCCTGAGCCTTGTGACAGGTAATCGCAAAAGCAAATTTTATCTGTAACGCATTATAATAGGGATCTTTCTTAATCGCTTCCAGTCGATCCTGTTTTAAGAAAATATCTTCGTAATCCAGCGCCACTGCCTCGTACAGTTTTTTCTGTTCCTCATAAGGAAGATTAGGGCTGTCTGTATAGAGACTATCCAGAATAACACGGCAGGTTATTGGTTCTTGATTTTGAGTATCCATAAATTCAAGAGTAATATCCGCAAACCGAAATCCATGTTGCTCATGCACGTTGCTTACTTTTCTTATTTTCGCCATATCACCATTAGCAATAAAGCCATTTTCAATCCCATTATCTTGAAGCCAAAAATAATTATTGCGTACGACCATGATATGATCCCCACCTGTAATCTCCTCGTCTCGAAATAGAATCTGGTTACGGATATGCTGATTGTATAAGTTAGCAGACTTATTGGAACGACAGATTATCATTGTATTTTCGATTCCGAACTTATCATATGCATAATTAATTCCCTCAATTAAACGTTCACCTGTCATTCGGTAAATATCTTTAAATCCATTTGTTATGAATTTAGGGAAAGGGTAGGTGCCTTCCAGCTCTTCAAGATTTATTTCCTGACGGATCTTTGTCGCATTAAAAAGAATTCCAGAACTTTTCTGTTGCCGAACAACATCTGTCAATTCGAAGGTATAAGGGTGAAAATAAAATTCATGCTCTAAATAAGCCGGATTAAGAGCAGGGCTTTCCCACAGACCCACCGGCGGTAGCTGGGCGGTATCACCCACAAACATGATCGAACAGTTTTTACCGCTTCGTACATATTTCACAAGATCGTCCAATAAGCTTTTCGAAAACATGTTGACGCTTTCATTCGATATCATGGAAGATTCATCGATAATAAATAATGTATCTTCATGCAGGTTTTCAGCTAAAGTGAAATCCAGCTGAAAAGAAACCGCATTTTTCTTACGGTATATTTTCTTGTGGATGGTCAGTGCAGGTCTACCCGAATAGAAACTCATTACTTTTGCCGCTCGACCCGTAGGAGCAAGCAAGACCGCTTTCTTCTTGATATAAGGAAGGGTTTTCACTAGAGCGGAAATGATCGTTGTTTTACCTGTTCCGGCATAGCCCTTTAATACAAAACAATCTTGCGTATGAAAAGAACTCAGAAATTGAGCTAACAGTTCAAAAACAGAATTTTGTTGCGGAGTCGCTGTCCAAGGAAAGCGTTGGATCAATAAATCTTTAATAAGCACCATCAAAGTTATCTAAAAGGTTTGTCTTATCGTTTAGAAAAGTTAATTTTGTTAGGTTGTACAATTTAATAATTGAATTTGGAAAGCATAAATATGAATTATATATCGGAGAAGTTTAATATCCATTTTTTGCCAGAATACACCTTATCTGCGAAAGCGGGTTTTAGCAAAGATGTAATTGCAGTTACGGACAAGCAGTTAAATCTGAATCTGTTGCTAGAATATGACGCTGAAAACCCAAAATTGGATGCTACTCAAATCCTAAGTTTACCTTTTCGATATGTTAAGGTGGTCATTCCTCATCAAAGTTTAACATTCATTCCTAAGGAGGTTTTTCAAGAAGATCGATTAAGCGAATATGCACCATACTTGGTAGAACATGTTCCCAATCATATTCACACCTATGAAATGAAAAATTTGGGAATTGTTGCCGTATTTGAATACGATCTCATCTTATATAATAGATGGAAAGCGCTTTTCCCTGATGCAGAAATTTTCCCTGAGTTCTGCATTATATTAGATCAGGCGCAAGATCTTGTTCCAATTAGAGGTTCCGTTTTAGGTGTACATTTTGTATCCGATCATTTGGTAGATTTATACTTGTTTCAAAATGGGCAATTTATGTTGTATAATTCTTTTGATGTGCATTTTGCAGATGATTTAAATTACTACATTTTAAATATTATACAACAATTTTCACTAACTGATCAGGTTTCTAAAGTATTGATATCAGGCGAAATACCTAACGATACCTATCGTAAATGTTTAGAAAGATATTCGACAACCATAGCGCACTTAGAATCTAAAAGTAAGGCTCATATCAATAAGGATATCGAAGGAATCAATTTTAAAAAATATAATACATTATTTGACGCGATACTATGCGAATAATAGGAGGGCAATATGGTGGTATACGTCTTAATCCACCCACAAACTTACCAGTAAGACCAACTACAGACATCGCAAAAGAGGCTTTGTTTAATATTCTACAAAACCGACTGGATTTTGATGAACTGAATTGTTTAGATTTATTTGCAGGTACTGGTAATATCAGTTTTGAATTAGCTTCTCGATACGCAGCTTCAGTTGAATCAGTAGACCTGCATTTTAAATGCGTTCAATATATTACGGATACAGCAAAGAAAATGAACATATCCACTATAAAAGCTAAAAAAGCAGATGTATTCAAGTATATTCAAACAGCCAAAGGTAAGTTTGATTTTATCTTTGCTGATCCACCATATGATATTCCAAAACTGCCGCAGCTGGCACACCTTATTTTAGATAGCGGACTTTTGGATAAAGAAGGCTTATTGATTATTGAACATCCTTCCACCCGGGAAATGGATCCACATCCAAATTTTATTGAAAAACGAAAGTATGGATATTCATCATTTTCATTTTATACTATTTAAATTATGAAGATTGCGGTTTTTGCAGGATCCTTTGATCCTTTTACATTAGCACATCAAGACTTAGTTGAGCGTGCTTTACCTCTTTTTGATAAGATTTATATCGCAGTTGGAGTAAATAGTGCCAAACAGGGCTTATTAACTGTAGAAGACAAGTTATATACGATCCAGGCTGTTTTCAAAGATCATCCGGCAATTGAAATCGTTTCATTTGAAGGGTTAACGATTAATTTCTGTAAAAAGGTCGGCGCGAATTTCTTGCTAAGAGGACTTCGCAATACTGCTGACTTTGAATTTGAAAATAGCATTGCACAAAACAATTTATTGTTAGCTCCGCAGATCGAAACTTATTTCTTGATGAGCAGGAGTGGACTTGCCCATATCTCTTCGACTATCGTTCGGGATGTCTGGAAAAATAAGGGCTCCATTGCTCAAATGGTTCCGCCCGAAATAGATGATTTTTTGAAAAATAAATAGCTAACGTAAAAAAAAAGGATATCCAGTCGGATATCCTTTTTTTTGTTAAAAGCACTTATTTATTAAACCAAATTATATTTTGCGGACTTATGTAGCTCTTTGTTTTACAATACTTTACACAGATTACATATACTCAAGGTACAACTAAATTAGCTATGTTGTAGAAAATACTGAAATACGCATACCTTATGACCAAATTTAATTTTGTTTTAGATGTTATCAATTTCTAATGAATTGATAATAAGTGATTTGTATCAAATTTATTAACCTATGAATCATATCGATCAAAGGCAACAATAAAGGATTTACGCATGATACTGAAGTGGTTTAATACTTCCGCGATAAAGGTTTCATCCAGTAATTCGAAGACACCATTCACACCGCCTACGATATCGGTTTCTGCAATCTTATATGACTGTTCCAATGTCCCTTGTTCAAACTTAATGATGAACTTTTGATTCATACCAAAGATGGATATCTTACAATCAGGATGTGGTAATTCTGCTAATATTCTCATGTTGCTATTTTTTACAAAGTAAATAAAAAAACGGTTAATCCCACTTAGGGATTAACCGTTTATATGGAAAAAATACAACGTTAAATTAAACGATGCCTTGTTCAGTCATTGCTCGGGCAACTTTCAGGAATCCCCCAATATTTGCACCTTTTAAATAATTGATGTAATTTTTGTCATGACCATATTTAACACAAGTTTTGTGAATATTAACCATGATATCTTTTAGTTTACAATCGACTTCTTCTTTAGTCCATTGTTGGCGAATAGAATTTTGCGACATTTCTAAGCCAGATACAGCTACACCGCCTGCATTAGCAGCTTTCCCTGGTGCAAAACTAATTTTCGCATCGTGGAAGACTTTGATAGCTTCTGCTGTTGAAGGCATATTAGCACCTTCAGCTACACATTGACAGCCATTAGCAATTAATGTTAACGCATCCTCTTTTGTTAGCTCATTTTGAGTAGCACAAGGTAGCGCAATATCACATTTAAACGCCCAAGGCTTTTTGTCTGTAAAATACTTTGCATTCGGATATTTAACCACATATTGATCTAAATCACGTCCGATAGTTCCGATGTACGCTAATTTTTCAGAAGTAATTCCTTCTTCATCATAGATTGTTCCTTGACTATTTGATAGCGTAATTACCGTAGCACCTAATTGGATTGATTTCTCAGCAGCGTAATACGCTACATTTCCAGCACCTGAAATAGCAACGATTTTGTCTTTTAAATCCTGATTATTGAAATCATAGATGCATTCAACAAAATAAAGTAAACCATAACCAGTAGCCTCCGGTCTCGTGTAAGATCCACCCCAAGAACTTCCTTTGCCTGTTAATACGCCTGTAAATGCATTTTGCAATCTTTTATACTGGCCAAATAAATAACCAATTTCTCGTGTTCCAACGCCGATATCTCCAGCTGGTACATCTGTATCCGGACCGATATGTCTAAACAGCTCGGTCATAAAGCTTTGACAGAAACGCATGATTTCAGCATCTGACTTTCCTTTCGGATTAAAATCTGCACCGCCTTTACCGCCACCTATAGGTAAACCTGTTAAACTATTTTTGAACACCTGTTCAAAAGCTAAAAATTTTAAGATACTTAAGTTGACAGAAGGAGCAAAACGTAATCCACCTTTATATGGACCTATAGAACTACTCATCTGCACGCGGTAACCTCTATTGATTTCAACCTCGTTCTTGTCATTTAACCAAGCAACGCGAAAAGAAATAACGCGCTCAGGTTCAACTAATCTTTCTAAAATTTTCAGCTTAAGTAATTCTGGATGACTTTTAGAAATAAATGGAATTAAATCCTCTGTAACTTCTTGTACAGCTTGTAGAAATTCTGGTTCATTCGGATTGCGTTTCTCAACGTAATTTATGAATTCGTTAAAAGTGTTTGACATGTATTATAGTAAATTTTCCCTTTTGAATTGCTAATATATAAAAATTAATCTTATTTCATTACATTTTTTTTATAAAAACTTACAGTTATGTGTGAAAATTAAAAATAGCCGTTTAATTTCATATTCTTGATTAATTTATTATTTTTGTAGTAGATTCAATCGATAAATTTGAAGATATTCGTCTATATATTATGCTTATACTTCATCGGGTTAACGATGGTTCCTTGTGCAGACCAAGTGCAGGAGGCCACGGCTATACACATAACCGGAACGCAAGATAAGGGTCATTCTGATGAACATCAGGACTATTGCTCACCTTTTTGCATCTGCTCTTGTTGTTCTACTGTATTGAATATCGAACAAACAAATACCATTTCCTTTATTATAGTATTACTAGAATCAAAACGAAAAATTGCGTACGAAACCAATTTATATTCGTTTGATTACTCTAGTATTTGGCAACCGCCCCAGCTCGCATAATTTTACGATAAAGTCTTAGTTGACTACTTTTCATTCGCTTATCTTCATGATGAGCATTTTGTATAGCTATTTTAAGTAAAATATTATGTTGAACGCAATCATCAGGTTCAGTATCCGTAATAAAATTATTATCGGACTCTTTACACTGATATGGATCATCTGGGGACTATGGAGTGCATTGCACATTCCCATAGATGCTAACCCAGATATTACCAATAATCAAGTACAAATAATCACAAGCTCTCCGGCCTTAGCAACGCAAGAGGTGGAGCAATTCGTCACATATCCGATCGAACAAAAATTAACAAATCTACCGGATCTGGTAGAATTACGTTCGATATCCAGATTTGGACTTTCAGTTGTTACCGCAGTTTTTGACGATGATGTCAATATTTATTTTGCAAGGCAATTGATCAGCGAAAAACTGCAGGAAGCAAAGGAAAATATACCGGAAGGTCTCGGAAGTCCAGAATTAGCGCCGATTAGTACGGGGCTTGGTGAAATTTATCAGTATGTTATTCATCCTGCAAAAGGGGCTGAATCAAAGTATACTGCCACAGATCTCAGAACAATGCAAGACTGGATTATCGCCAGACAACTATATGGAACGCCTGGTGTTGCTGAAGTCAATAGTTTTGGTGGAAAACTAAAACAGTATGAAGTTGCTGTTAATCCTTATAAATTAAAAGCTACCGGTGTCGGAATCAATGAAATATTTGCAGCCCTGGAAGAAAATAATCAAAACACAGGTGGCGCATATATAGATAAAAAACCCAGTGCTTATTTTATACGGGGTATTGGTCTTTTGACATCCATGGAAGATATCGGCAATGTTGCCGTAAAAAATAAAAATGGCTTCCCTATTTATATTAGGGATGTCGCAGAAGTACGTGAAGGTGCTGCAGTACGCTATGGTGCACTGACTTATAATGGAGAAAAAGAAGCCGTAGGCGGCATTGTTATGATGCTAAAAGGCCAGAACTCCGCAGAAGTAGTCGCAGCAGTAAAGGAAAAACTCGAAAGAATTAAACAATCTCTACCTCAAGATGTTGTAGTTGAAGCTTTTTCAGACCGAACAGATCTGGTTAATCGTGCTATTGGAACGGTTGAGAAAAATTTGATTGAAGGTGCCCTGATCGTCATTTTTGTTTTAGTCATTTTTCTAGGAAACCTGAGAGCAGGCTTAATTGTAGCTTCGGCAATTCCATTATCAATGTTGTTTGCATTAGGAATGATGCGTTTATTTGGGGTAAGTGCCAACCTTATGAGTCTGGGCGCTATCGATTTCGGTTTAATTGTCGATGGCTCCTTAATTGTCGTGGAGGCAACTATGCATCATCTGGGGCTTAGAAAAAGTAAGCATGTCCTGAATCAGGCTGAGATGGATGAGGAAGTATACCAATCATCTTCAAAAATCAGAAATAGCGCCGCATTTGGTGAAATTATTATCCTCATTGTCTATATACCCATATTAACACTGGTAGGGGTCGAAGGGAAAATGTTTGGCCCTATGGCGCAAACCGTTAGCTTTGCCATTATAGGAGCGCTATTATTATCACTCACCTATATACCGATGATGAGTGCACTGTTTTTATCCAAAAAGCCTCACCACAAAATTACTTTCGCCGATAAGATGATGGCCAAATTGCAACAATGGTATGCACCATTAGTTCAAAAGGCTGTCCGCATAAGAAGAACACTATTATTATTAACAGTAGCACTCTTAGGTTTTTCCGGCTTCCTATTTAGTAAAATGGGTAGTGAATTTATACCGCAATTACAAGAAGGAGATTATGCATTTCATTGTATTTTACCACAAGGATCTTCACTCTCACAGAGTATAGAAACATCCATGCAGGCTGCGAAAATTATTAAAAAATTTCCCGAAGTAAAAATTGTTGTAGGCAAAACAGGTAGTGCCGAAATCCCGACAGATCCAATGCCGCCCGAGGCAACAGATATGATTATCACCTTGAAACCAATGTCAGAATGGAAATCCGGGGATACATATACGGGACTAGCAGAGCGCATGCTTGATTCACTTTCCGTCATTCCAGGTGTATTCTTTGAAGCATCGCAGCCTATTCAGATGCGATTTAATGAATTGATGACAGGTGTGAGACAGGACGTTGCCATAAAAATATTTGGTGAAAATATAGACTCACTTGCAACGATTGCAAGTCGTGTAGGTCAAGTTGTACAAAGTGTTGAAGGAGCTTCAGCACCACAGATTGAACGTACAACAGGGCTACCACAGATCTCGATTGTTTACAACAGAACACAGTTAGCCCTGCACAACGTAACAGTCAAGGACTTAAATAAAGTTATTGCTATGTCTTTCGCTGGCACAAGCACAGGATCGATATATGAGAATGAAAGGAAATTCGACCTTGTTGTTCGTTTAGATAGCGCATATAAAACGTCAATGGCCGATGTTGAAAACCTACCAGTCTTAACTGGGGATGGAGATCAGATTCCATTGAGCCAACTGGCAACAATTAGTATAAAAGATGGCCCTGCACAGATCAGCAGAGAATCAGGGAAGAGACTTGTCGTGATCGGATTTAATATAAAAGAGCGCGATGTTACTTCAGTAGTAAATGAGATTCAGGAAAAACTGACAAAGATGGATGTGATGCCAACAGGTTACTACTATACTTTCGGTGGGACATTTGAAAATCTAAATGCAGCTTCTAAAAGATTAGCACTGGCAGTCCCGGGCGCATTGTTGCTTATCTTTATATTACTTTACCTGACTTTTAGGTCAATTAAAGAATCCTTACTAATTTTCACAGCCATACCTATGAGTGCAATAGGTGGAGTATTTGCACTATTAATCCGCGATATGCCTTTTAGTATTTCCGCAGGTGTAGGGTTTATAGCATTATTTGGAGTAGCTGTACTGAATGGTATTGTTTTAATTTCCACATTTAATCAATTGGAGAAGGAAGGAATTTCCGATGTATTTGAGCGGGTATGGGAAGGGACAAAAATTCGACTCAGACCAGTGTTGATGACTGCGACAGTGGCTTCATTAGGGTTTTTACCAATGGCTCTAAGTACAGGAGCTGGAGCAGAAGTACAAAAACCGTTGGCAACAGTTGTCATAGGAGGTTTGTTGTCTGCAACCTTTTTGACACTTTTTGTATTACCTTGTTTATATGTCTTATTTTTTAATACTAAGAAAATGAAAATAGGGAAATCGACAATCATAACATCATTAGTGCTGGCTTTCTTATCACTTTCTACAATAAGTTTAGCGCAAGAAAATCCAAAAAGGATTCAATTGGAAGAAGCTATAGCACAAGCTTTGGACGCCAATCTCAATTTTAAAAACACGGCATTAGAACTTGAAAAATCACAGATTGACCAACAGAAATCTTTCGATGGCAAAACAGGAATTTTTGTAGAGAATGAAGATTTCTCCCCTTTAGAGCCAAATGGATTATGGAAAGTTGGGTTAAGTCAAGATTTCGCCTGGCCAGGGTTTTATAAGGCTAGAAAAGAATTTTTAAAAAAGAATGCCCAAATGGTTTTGGAGCAAAGAGAAGATGCGAAAAAACAACTGATAAGGGATGTATCTTTAAATTACTATCAGCTTATTTATCTAGAAGCTAGACAAGCTTTCTTTCTACAGCTGGACAGTACACATCAAAAATTATTTGAATCCGCAAAACTTCGGGTAAAAACAGGGGAAGCCGCCGGTTTGGAGCAGATGGCAGCAGAAACAAAATGGCAAGAAAATAAAACCATTATGCTACAAAATGAGCAGGATTTAGCCATTGCCGCACAAAACTTCAGCGTTTTATTAAATAACAACAACTTGATTTTACCGATCAAGAGTGCGCTGCAAAAAATAAGTGCTTTTCAATTGCCAGATTCAATAGGTGATCATCCTTTGCTTAAAATACAGCAGAAATCAATAGAGATGGCTGAAGCAAATACCAAAATGGAGCAAAAAACCAAGTTGCCAGATTTTTCTGGTAGAGCTTTCTCCCAAAAACTTTGGGGACAACGGAATCCTGTTACCGGTATATCACTAACGATGAATATGCCTTTATTCTCTAATAAATATTACCATAATAAAGTTAAAATAGCTGAATTGGAGACGGCAATAGAAAGACAAGAATTGGAGCAGCTGAAAATTAGCCTTACAGCGCAACAAGGTAATGCAAAGAAGGAAATCACCAAAAATGAGAAGCAATTGCAGTTTTATGAACAATCAGGATTAAAGCAATCCGAGGGCATTATGAAAGCTGCCAATTTAGCCTATCAAAGTGGTGAAATCAGTTACGCAGATCTTATCCAATTTCTATCACAGTCCATTGATATAAAAATAAATTACCTAACAGCTTTGAATGCGTACAATCAAAGTGTGATTCAATATCAATATTACCATTCAAATTAAGTATCATGAAACTAAAGTTTTTAATTCGATATAGTTTATTTTTTGCTAGTAGCGTAATCGCTCTAGGATGTCAAACCAATACTTCAACTGAAAAACAGCAAACAGAAGAGAAAGGGGAGCAAGAGCATGAGGAAGAGGCGCTTACATTGACAGCAGCCCAAGAAAAGCAGGTAGGATTAACCTATACAAATTTATCCTATCAGATGCTAAGTAATGGCTTAGTACTCAATGGTGTGCTTGATGTGCCGAATGATAAAAAAGCCTACGTGACATCTGTATATGGTGGAGTCTTGGAAGAACTTTACGCTAGACCGGGAGATTTTGTTAAGAAAGGACAGATTTTAGGAAAAGTGCTCAATCCAGATCTGATTAAAATGCAAGAGCAATTACAACTGATTAACAATCAGATTTCATTAACTCAGATTGAAGTCAACCGTCAGAAGGAATTGGTAGAAGGAAACGCCGCACCTTTAAAAAAGCTACAGCAAGTTGAGGTCGAACTGGCCAATTTGAAAGCTCAAAAGAACAGTTTGTCACGACAGCTGTCATCCGGAGGAGGGTCTTTGCACATTTCTTCACAAATTACGATTAAGGCGCCAATCTCGGGAGTGGTGGCTTCGATTCAAGGATTGATTGGAACACGTATCGAGGCGTCTTCACCAATTTTAGAAATTGTCAATAATGATGCATTGCATGTGGATATGTATGTATATGAAAAAGATTTCTCAAAAGTGAAAAAAGGGCAAAAAATTCTATTTTCTCCTGTTAACAACGCTAATGCTTCATATGAAGCAAAAATAGATCAGCTCGGACAGGCTTTTGAAAAAGAGACCAATGCAATCGCAGTTCATGCCCAGGTTTTAGGCAACAAAGAAGGACTTATTAATGGCATGCAAGTTCAAGGTACAGTTGTTATTGGAGATGAAAAATCACTTGCTGTTCCCACAGATTGTATTGTAAGTGCCGAAGGTAAAGATTACATTTTCATATTAAAGGAAGACCATAAAGTACATGGATCAGAACCAAAAGAAGCTGATACCCATAGTCACGAAGATCATGCGGACCACAACCATGGAGAAGTAGGTAACGAATATGAAAGAGTTCCGGTTGTTAAAGGAGTTTCCTCAAGAGGATATACCGCAATTACTCCTATAAAAGAATTAGATGAACATACGAAGATTGTTCAAAAAGGGGCATTCTTTTTATTAGCCAAAATGACTAATTCCGGAGAACATTCGCATTAATCAATGACAAGTTCCAAGTTTTATTGCATAAAAAAAGCCGTTATGAAAATAACGGCTTTTTTATTATCAGGCCTCTAATTTCAGCGTTAAAACAACACCGCTAAACGATACGCCATCCCAGCCACTAATCATAAATTGACGTATGTTTTGATGATTATCACCATCAGGATCATTTAAAACAGCCTCATAATGCTCCGCAAATAGGGCAAGAGTCTGATCTTTATCTAAATTGTTTAAACTAGCAAAAGCAAGAATCTTTGCACTGCCTTGATTTTCCGTCTCTTGATTTACTTGATTTCCATTCGTAAATGCAGTAGGGGTGTGCTCATAACGAGCTGCTATGTAGTTCAAAACATCTGAAAAAATAATTTCTTTATTCGCCAGTTTTGCCAAAAGTTCGTGTGCCATTTTGATACAATATTTAATTTACACACGCAAAATAATAAATTTATTGCTCTTTATTGAGTAACAATTGAATTGAAATATCAATATCTTCATCAATCAAGAGACTATTGGCCTCTAAAACTGAATTATATTTCATATCAAATTCCCATCGGCTCACTTTTCCGGTCACCTCAAATGAAATTTTTTCCTGACCTTGTGGATCAATTATTTTACCATTATATTCCACTTGTAGCTCCACCAATTTTGTATGACCATGCATGGTTAAATGGCCTTCCAATCGAAATTTCTCACCCTTAATCTTTTTAAAACTAGTGGATTTAAATGAGATTGTCGGGTATTGTGCTGTATCAAAGAAATCAGCACTTTTCAAATGTTTATCTCTTTCTTCCACATTTGTATTGATACTGTTTGCATCAATATTAAATTGTATAGAGGCTTCTTTAAAATGCTCACCCCATTCAGCGAAACCGTTAAAAGTGTTAAAACTTCCTCTAATAGAGGCTATTACCAAATAAGTAATACGAAATTGTACCGAGGAGTGGGCAGAGTCTATAATCCATTTTGATTTTTTCATACGATTTACACATTTACAGATACATTGATGATCTAATTTACAAAATAAAAGCATGATATTCAATAGCATATAACGGTATTATGAATCGAAAAGAATCAATCTGATAGCATTAGAGAAATGAAATTTAAAACAATCGACATCGATATACCTAGCTGTCATAGATGAATCAAAATCCCGTATAAAACCATTCTTCAAAAGATTCTGAAGATTATAAATTGTACTGTAGTAGCTTGATATAGCGCAGTAATAATTTGTTAAAAAACACCTAGATGAACTTAAATACGATGTTGCGAAATAGTCATTTTTGGTAAACAAATTTTAGATATAAATGTATGCAGGGGATGATCATATAATTTCTATTTAACATAATATAAATTATATGACTTAATAATATGCTCATTTACAAGAGCTCCATATAATGGCGGTAGTTTCATTTATACGTGGAAATATTTTATTTACAAGACCCTTATTCATGTGATATAACCACCAAAGGCTTATTGTGCTAAAGAATCAATCAATATTGATCTATATGACTTAATCAAAATACCACCTGCATATTACTGTTCATCTTATGTGGCTAACTTCAATACAATTCAAACAAGATGAACTCTAAATAAAACTGTTCACAAATTTCCTGTCGAAATGGATCGATCAATAATCGAAATGAAAAATGTGAATTTCATTAAATTTTTAAATTCGGACATTTTACAAAAAACAGCGAAATTATATTCTAAAAAACCATCTCTGAGATTTTGATTATCTGGACAATGGTCCGTTCATTTTTTTTTATTAAAATCTCAGCGATTAGGAATTTTGATAAAATACAGCTACATCAAATATTAAGACAATGTTTTTCTTTTGTAATATTTACGTGGTTGTTCCAGCATAACTATTTGATTTTATATATTTGTTTTTTATGTGGATTAAAATATTTCACTTCTTGGCATTATTTGGTTACTTGAACATCCTTTTTTATCAGGCTGGCGTCAATACCAATACGCGTGCATCAAATATTTCCACACAATATTTTACCGGAGATTCATTACTTGAATTTATTCTTGACGATGTGTTGGATATTCCCATTGAAGTTCCTGAAAAAGATTCTGAAGTTCAGTTTGACGATTATCGTATTTTCAATTTTAATCCTCAGATTTTATCCGTTTTTATTTTCGTTCTGGGACTTGTTTATTCTGCATTATCAATTTTAAAACAGAAAAAGCACCCGCTTTACAGTAAGAAAAATGCCTGCTTATCAGGTTACTATCAGTATCTCTACCGATACAGTTTATTCTAGTTTACCCCCTGCCCTATTTTTTAATTTTAAATTAGATTTTAAGAGTCTAATTTTCTAATAATCAATATTTTATATTGATTTATTCTATTCGTTAACATTTTATTTTTTATATGAAAACACGTTCCATGTCTTGGTATGCATTGTCATGCCTAGCAATTTTATCTGCCTGCACAGCCAAAAGCAATGATAAACAGGTAAGTACAGCTCCTAAAAAAGTACCTGTATCCAATTTAGTTGTTATGGATACCACAATTTACAAAGACTATATTGCTGATATCCAATCAGTCAAAAATATTGAACTTCGATCACGTTTAAGTGGCTTTTTAGAACACATCTATGTGGATGAAGGTGCCGCAGTAAAGAAAGGTCAAGTATTGTTCAGACTAAGTGATGAAGAATACAAAGCCGATTATGCGCGCGCAAAAGCCAACTTTAATGCAGCACTTACAGATGTCAAAAAAGTGGTTCTTGAGTTAGAACGTACGAAAGATCTAGCCGCGAAAAACATCGTAAGTAAAACAGAAGTCGAATTACTTAAATTACAATATACAGCTGCGGAGTCAAAGGTCGAAGAAGCAAGATCGATCATGCAACAAGCTAAAACGCAGTTGAATTTCACATTAGTACGTGCTCCTTTTGATGGTAAGATTGATCGTATCCCCCTAAAAGAAGGATCACTCTTAGAGCAAGGTTCTTTACTAACGACTGTTTCCTCACTTAACGAAGTAAATGTATACTTTGACATTTCCGAAAATGAGTACTTAAGTATTGTATCTGACTCATCGTTTAACAAAGACTCTTTTAACAAAGATGTAAAACTGATCCTCGCTGACGGTAATCCGTACCCATATCCTGGAAAGGCATCCATTGTTGAGAGTGAATTTGAGAAGAACACAGGATCAATATCTTTACGGGCTAGGTTTTCAAATCCGCAGGGCATGTTAAAGCATGGTGCTTCAGGTAAAATCTCTGTTCCAATACAGACCGGCGATACCAAATTTGTACATCAAAAATCTGTTTTTGAAATTCAGGATAAAACTTACGTCTATATCTTAAATAAAGATAAAACTGTTTCGATGAAATCTTTTGAAGCTGGCCAACGTGTCGGGCATTACTATATCGTGAATGGAGGTTTGTCTGATACAGATCAGATCGTATACGAAGGTGTACAATCCTTGAAGGATGGTATGAAGGTGGAAGTAATCCCTGTTAAGTTATAAAAACTTTGTTTTAAAAATATTTTATGTTTGATGTTTATATAAAAAGGCCTATCCTATCGTTGGTAATTTCATTATTTATAACGTTACTAGGATTATTGGCCTTATTTACACTACCTGTTACCCAGTTTCCAGATATTGTACCTCCGTCGGTCGTTGTTACCGCAAATTACACAGGAGCAAATGCGGAAGTCAGTACCAATGCTGTTGCCATTCCGCTGGAACGTGCGATCAACGGTGTTGCAGGTATGACCTCGATGAATACCGTTTCCACTAACAATGGAACAACACTCATTCAAGTCGTTTTTAAAGTTGGAATTGATCCCGATATTGCCGCAGTAAATGTGCAGAATCGGGTAACAACAGTATTAGATGAGCTTCCCGAGGAAGTGACACGCGCAGGTGTTACCACAGAAAAAGAGGTAAACAGTATGTTGATGTATCTCAATCTGTATACTGAAGATGAAACTGCTGATGAACGCTTTATTTACAATTTTACAGATATCAATGTTTTAAAGGAACTAAAGCGTATTGAAGGCGTTGGTTTTGCTCAAATTATGGGTATGCGTGATTACGCGATGCGTGTTTGGGTTAAACCTGATCGGTTAGCGGCTTACAACATCTCAACCGACGAACTAATTGCTTCCCTTCGTAAACAAAATATCGAAGCTGCCCCTGGTCAGACCGGTATCAGTTCGGATAAAATGGTCAATATGCAACAGTATGTACTTCGTTATCCGGGAAAATTCTCGGAACCGGAAGAATATGCCAATGTACCTATTCGGGCAAATGCAGATGGTTCTATTATCCGTATAAAAGACGTTGCTGAGATCGAATTCGGCTCATTAGATTACGAAATGGTTTCTAAAACTGATGGTAGACCTTCGGCTTCCATCATGTTAAAGCAATTGCCGGGATCCAATGCACAAGATGTTATCAAACGTGTTAAAGATAGAATGGCGGAATTACAAAAAGCCACATTCCCGGCAGGTATGAAATATACAATGGGTTATGATGTTTCCCGCTTTTTAGATGCATCGATATCCAGTGTTATCAAAACCCTGCTTGAGGCATTCTTATTGGTGTTTATTGTCGTATTTATATTCTTACAGAATTTTAGAGCGACATTGATCCCGATCTTAGCTGTTCCGGTGAGTTTGATCGGTTCACTATTCTGTATGCAGATGCTCGGATTCTCAATCAACTTATTGACACTATTTGCACTCGTATTAGCGATCGGAATTGTAATTGACAATGGTATTGTCGTCGTCGAGGCCGTATTTGCCAAAATGGAAGAGGAAAATCTTCCACCTATGGAAGCTACGTTAGCGGCAATGAAAGAAGTGGGTACTGCTGTAATTGCGATCACTTTGGTCATGTCAGCCGTATTTATACCCGTGGCCTTCCTTGATGGACCCGTCGGTATTTTTTATCGACAGTTTTCGCTCACATTGGCCTCAGCTATTATTATCTCCGGTATCAATGCCCTGACACTAACACCCGCACTTTGTGCGATCATGTTAAAAAATCCACACGATCAGAAAGAGAAAAATAACTGGATGACACGTTTCTTTAAAAAATTCAATCAAGCTTACGATAAATTAGCTGGAAAATACCGTGGATTTTTATCGAAAACCGTAAGCCGTCGCGGACTTACAGTACTTGTTCTGGTATTATCTTTTGTAGCAACTTGGGGAACAAGTGCGATCCTACCATCCGGTTTTATTCCCACAGAAGATCAAGGTATGGTCTATGTCAGTGTAACAACACCTCCAGGAGCCACAGTTGATAGAACAGAGAAAGCGTTAGATGAAGTAGATCGTATATCAAGAAGTTTAGAGTCCGTAGAAACGGTATCAACACTTGCCGGATATAGTATTTTGACAGAAGTATCAGGTTCATCCTACGGTATGGGAATGATCAATTTAAAAGCTTGGGAAGACCGTGCGCAGACAGTTGATGATGTGATGAATGAACTCAAAGAAAAAACAGCACATATCGCAGATGCACAGATCGAGTTCTTCCCTCCGCCTACCGTTCCCGGTTTTGGTAATGCCGCAGGTTTTGAGGTTCGTTTACTGGATAAAACAGGAACTGAAGATCTCAATAAAACAGCTGTTGTATTGGAAGAATTCATGAATAAACTAAACGCCAGCGAAGCTATAGAAAGCGTTTCTTCAGGATTTGACGTTAACTTTCCGCAGTATATGTTGGAAATTGACTACGATTTAGCGGCCAAGAAAGGAATATCTGTGGATAATGCAATGAATACATTGCAAACACTTATGGGTAGCTTCTACGCCACCAATTTCATTCGTTATGGACAGATGTATAAAGTAATGGTGCAAGCAGACGCACATTATCGGAAACAGCCCGAAGATGTTTTAAATCTTTTTGTGAAAACCGATAATGGCGAAATGGTTCCTTACTCAGCCTTTATTACCATGAAGCGCGTATTTGGACCGGAACAGATTACACGCTATAACATGTTTACAAGCGCCATGATCAATGGGCAGCCGGCATCTGGATTCAGTACCGGACAAGCAATTGAAACCATTCAGGAGATTGCGAAGAGCTTACCGCAAGGCTATAGTATTGAATGGTCAGGTATGACTAAAGAGCAGATTGCTTCTGGCGATCAGACTATTTACATTTTCGCCTTAGTACTATTGTTTGTTTACTTACTATTGGCGGCGCAGTATGAAAGTTTCTTCTTGCCCTTACCTGTTATCTTATGTATTCCCGCCGGTATGTTCGGAGCGTTTCTATTCTTAAAGTTATTGGGATTAGAAAACAACATTTATGCACAGGTGGCACTCGTCATGCTGATTGGGCTTTTAGGGAAAAATGCGATTTTGATTGTCGAATATGCAGTACTCAAAAACAAACAGGGCATGTCCATTGTGGAGGCTGCGATCGACGGTGCTATAGCACGTCTAAGACCAATTTTAATGACATCATTTGCCTTTGTGGCGGGACTTATTCCATTGATGTTCTCCTCTGGAGCAAGTGCTATCGGTAACAGAACAATTGGTACCGCCTCCGTTGGAGGTATGTTGATCGGAACCATAATCGGTGTTTTGATTATACCTGCACTTTATGTTCTCTGTTCAAAAAGAACAACAAAAGTTAAGAAGAAGAAATTAGCAACAGTAGTTTCTGTTGTGCTTGCTGTTATTTTAATATCGAGCTGTTCTGTTCCTAAAAAGCTGACACCGATGCAAGCGACAGCATTGCCCGAAAAATTTTCGCCGGCAAATGTGCAAACCGATAGTTCGATAGGTCAGATTTCTTGGAGAAAAGTATTTGAAGATAAAAAACTGATTGCCCTTGTGGATTCAGCATTACTGTATAACTATGATTTACAAATGGCGATAAAGCGTATTGAGATTGCTCAAGCAAGCTTCAAACAGAAAAAAGCTGCGCTATTTCCAAAAGTAAATGCTGAAGTTGGCGCAGGTTTGACAAAGTATGGCTTTTATACCGAAGAAGGCATTGGTAACTACGATAGTAACTTTTCAGAAAACTTAAAATCAGACGAAAAGATTCCTTCACCTGCTATTCCAGATTATTTTGTAGGACTGCGCAGTTCTTGGGAAATCGATGTATGGGGCAAATTAAAAAATCTGAGACAGTCATCGTACGAGAATTATCTAGCACAGCTTGAAGCAAAGCAATTGATTGCGACCGAATTGGTGACCAATATTGGTTCTGCCTACTATCAGCTCATCAGTCTGGATAATCAGTTAGCAGTCTTTGAAAGAAATCTAAAACTGCAGGAAAAAGCCTTAGCTATTATTGAAGTACAAAAAGAAGCGGGTCGAGCGACCGAATTAGCTGTTCAGCAGTTTAAAGCTATTCTAGCAAACTCCAAGTCAGATCGTGCTAAGACAAAGCAAGAAATCAGTATTCTCGAAAATCACATCAATTTCCTTATTGGACGTGTGAATCAGCCTATTGAACGTACTGCAATTCAGCTGGAAGAAGTACATCTGTTTGATAAATTGGCTTCTGGAGATCCCGCATTAATGCTTGCATTGAGACCAGATATCCGCGAAGCCTCTCATCAGATGGTTTCGGCCATGCATGAAGTTCATGCTGCGAAAGCTGCTTTTTTACCCGCAGTAGTCTTATCTCCTTTTATCGGCTTAAATTCATTTAGCTTCGATAAACTGATTGACATCAATAAATCGGCAACTTACGGTTTATTCGGTGGCATTACAGCTCCGATTTTTAATCAAAGAGAATTAAAGACGCAGTATGAACAGTACAAAGGAAATTATGGTATTTCATTCTTGAATTACGAGAAGATTGTTTTACAGGCTTATAACGAAGTATCCAATGCCTTGCTGACAGAAGATCATATTATTGAACGCTTTCAGCACAAAAATGAACAAGTCGTTGCTTTAGAATCATCCGTAAATTCCGCTCATGATTTATTTTTGGCAGGCCGTATCAATTACTTAGAGATCATCACCAGTCAAAGAGAATCCCTTGCTGCTCAAATTGAGCAGGTCAATATTCTAGAAGAAAAGATCTTAAATCAATTAGTGTTATACAAAGCCTTAGGTGGAGGTTGGAAATAAGAATAAAAAAATGTTAATGATAAAAGGGTGGCCTTATTGGCCACCCTTTTTCATGTTAATTAAAAAGTAATTTACTTGACTTTCTATCCCCCTCGCCTGCTAAGCAACGCTTTCAATCATAACAGCCGCAACTGTTAAGTTAGTGCGCGGGTCAATGATAATACCCCTGCCGGTTGCCTGGTGATCCTGGTAAAGATCAAACGAGATATCTTCAGCGGCCTTAATCTGTACACGGCCTATATCATTAAGAGCTATCCCTTCACCATACTTATATTCCTGGTTGTTGATATCCACTTTATGAATGATTTCATTTATTTTCACTTTTGTCGTTCTACCGAAATTCTGAAACAAATAAATTTGATTCGTATCCAGAGCCTTGTTGTCAAACCAGCAGATATTCGCTTCAAAATTACGTTCCACCAGACCCGAATTTTGAGCCGTTACAATGGTATCACCACGGCTGATATCAACATGATCTGCAAGATGGACAATAACCGACTGGCCATCTTCCGCTTCCTGCAAATCTACTCCAGCCAGTTCAATACTTTTGATGCTACTTTTAATAGAAGAAGGTAAAATGAGCACATCATCTCCTACTTTTAGACCATGGCCAACAACACGTCCAGCATATCCCCTGTAGTCATGTAACTCCTCGGTCTGTGGCCTTACCACCCATTGCACCGGTAAACGCCAAGCTTGCTGATCTGCCTCTTTAAATTCTATCGTCTCAAGATAAGACAATAAAGAAGGTCCCTCATACCAAGTCAAATGTTCCGAAGGATGCACAATATTGTCACCTTTTAGTGCAGAAACCGGCATAAAATCAACATCAGTCAATTTTAAACGTTCCGCTAAGGTCTGATAATCAGCTTTAATGTTTTCAAACACTTCCTGGCTATAATCCACCATATCCATTTTATTGATACACACTAAAACTTTTTTAAGTTCAAGTAGTTTTGCTAAAAAAGAATGACGTTTTGTTTGCTCAATAACCCCTTTACGCGCATCGACCAATATAATGATGAGATCAGAGTTGGAAGCCCCTGTTATCATATTGCGTGTGTACTGTATGTGTCCCGGTGCATCAGCAATGATAAATTTGCGGTGCTCTGTTTGAAAGTATTTATAAGCAACATCGATCGTAATTCCCTGTTCACGTTCAGCTTTCAATCCGTCGGTCAAAATTGCTAGATCCACAGTCCCATCATTATTTTTGCGGTTAGCCTTTTTTATCGCTTCCAGTTGATCGTCCAGTATCGAATCTGTATCATATAATAAACGGCCGATCAATGTGCTTTTACCATCATCAACAGAACCAGCCGTTATAAATTTTAAAATTTTCATTTTCTAGATTTTTGTATTAGTCACCAAACCTTATTGCATTGCTCCTTAGAAGTATCCCTGTTTTTTTCGGTCTTCCATTGCCGCTTCAGAAACTTTATCATCCATACGGGCACCACGCTCACTTACTGTAGAAGCTTTTATTTCTGCAATGATATCATCTAAGGCAGTAGCCTGCGAGTCCACAGCTGCAGTACAGGTCATATCACCGACTGTTCTAAATCGGACCGATTTTGTTTCCACAACATCCTCTTCATCGATGTTTAAGAAAGACGCAGCTGCCATTAATTGGCCATTCCGGGTGATCACTTCACGCTCGTGACTGAAGTAAATACTTGGAAGTTTAATATTCTCCCGTTTGATGTAATTCCAAACATCCAGTTCAGTCCAGTTTGATATTGGAAATACGCGGACATTTTCGCCCTTATTGATTTTTCCGTTAAAGATATTCCATAATTCAGGACGTTGGCGCTTCGGATCCCACTGTCCAAATTCATCACGAACAGAGAATACACGTTCTTTAGCCCTTGCTTTCTCCTCATCACGACGTGCCCCTCCAATACAGGCGTCAAAACCATTTTCAGCAATTGTATCCAGTAAAGTCACCGTCTGTAAAGCATTTCTGCTGGCATTTTTTCCCTTTTGCTCAACAACTTTACCAGCATCGATACTATCTTGCACATGTCCTACGATCAGTTTTTCACCGATCTGTTCTACTAACCAATCGCGGTATGCAATGGTTTCCGGAAAATTGTGACCTGTATCAATATGCACTAGTGGAAAAGGAAATTTACCCGGTCTAAATGCTTTTAATGCCAAATGAACCAAAGTAATAGAATCTTTTCCACCAGAAAATAAGAGCGCAGGATTTTCAAATTGCCCGGCCACTTCACGTAATATATAGATTGATTCTGCTTCTAGTTGATCTAAATAATCCATTTAATCTTGCTTTATTTTGTTGTCACATGTAATCCACACTCTTTTTTACTCTGATCTTCCCACCACCATCGGCCGGCGCGAAAATCTTCACCCTCCTGAACAGCCCGGGTACAGGGCTCACATCCGATGCTCGGAAAACCCTTATCGTGCAGTATATTGTAAGGTATACGCTCGCTTTTAATATAATTGGTAACCATCTCAAAAGTCCAGTCAAATAGCGGATGAATTTTGATAATATTATTCCCCTCATCATACTCGATATACTCCATATCGTGACGATTCGCCGATTGCTCCGCTCTAATTCCTGTTATCCAAATTTTGGCACCTCGCAAAGCCCGCTGTAAAGGCTCTATTTTGCGTATGTAGCAACAAGATTTTCTATTTTCAACAGACTCATAAAATGAGTTCGGCCCCTTTTCAGAAACAAATTCCTGAACCTTTTCGGTATTCGGGTAGTACGTATCAATTTTTAGCGCATAGCGCTCAGCAGTTCTGCTCCATAACGAATAAGTCTCCTTAAAAAGTCTTCCCGTATCCAAAGTAAAAACCCTGATATTCACTTTGCTCTTTCCTATCCAATCTGTAATAATCTGATCTTCGATACCGAAAGATGTCGAAAATACAACCTGATCAGGATATTGTTCAGTAATAACCTGAAGCAGATCCGCTCCCTGTTTTCCTGATAAAAGTTCTTTAATTCCACTAATTTCCATCTCTCTCAATTAATGATTTTGTATGTTTATTCAGCGCCGTGACTTTTGACTGAAAATCACCTTTTAATTGATTCCGCAATTGGCTCATCAATTCCAATGTTTCATCAATCTCCTCAGGAAGCATTTCCTGTAAAAACTCCTTTACTCTTTTTGCAATTGTCGGGGATTTACCGTTCGTTGAAATCGCAATTTTCAAATTACCTTTTTTAACGATCGATCCAAGATAGAAGTCACATAGTTCCGGTTTATCTGCCGCATTTAGCAAAATATGTTTTGAACTCGCTAACGCTCTTATTTGATCATTAAGTTCATGATTGTTTGTTGCCAGCATCACGAGATGTTTTTCATCAAGATCCGATTCCACAAAATCACGCTCTTCAAAAACGATATGCTTATATTGCGTCATGATGATTTTAAATTCATGACATATTTTAGTCGCAATTACTGTTATATGCGCTTTATCATTATTCTGAATGATTGCTTGAAATTTCTCTAACCCGATCGGTCCACCTCCAACTAATAAAATGTGAATCTGATCTGGCTTGACAAAAATTGGAAATAGCGTATTCATTTAAACAGTTGCGTATTTTTCAATAATATGTTTAAAATTCGGATGCTTAGAAACAACTTCGCCCAAAACAATAATAGCCGGTACACCAATGCGTTTTTCCTGAGTTTCGTCCAGTATATCGTCAATCGTACCGATAATAATTTTTTCATTTGGCATAGAGCCATTTTGAATCAATGCAATAGGCAGATTTTCTTTACCATGCTGTTTGTATAATGCGACTATTTCTGTTAGCTTACCAAATCCCATCAGCACCACTACTGTTGCATTTGTTTTAACAGCTGCATACAAGTCCTCTGAGAGTTTTCCTTCAGTTGTAGAACCAGTTATCACCCAAAAACTTTCACTTATACCGCGATAAGTTAAAGGAATCTTTTGCAGGCCCGTTAATCCGATACTAGAGGAAATACCCGGAATAACCGCTGTTTCGATATCATATTGATTAATAAAATCAAGTTCTTCACCACCACGTCCAAATACAAATGGATCTCCGCCTTTTAATCGCACCACATGACCATGAGTCAGCGCATAATCGACCAGTAACTGGTTGATCTGATCCTGTGAAGTAGAAAGCTGTTCCGCTCTTTTCCCAACATATACCTTCGTGCAGTTTGCACTGGCAAAATCCAATAAACTCTCATCCACTAAAGCATCGTATAAAATTACATCCGCTGCCTTTATCGCTTTTATACCTTTTAAGCTGATCAATTCAGGATCACCAGGACCCGCTCCGACCAAAGTTACTTTTGGTTTAATATTCATCTTCTATCCTCCTCATTAATTAACTTTCACCGCATTTCTATACTCATACACTGCGTTAAAGAATGTATTCAAGCTCTCAAGGTAGTTTTCAGCAAACTCTGGAGTAGGCTCATTCTTATTTATTTGCAAAACCAGTTCTGGGAACGTAGTTTCTAATTCAAAAATATGTTGCTCCACAAATTGCGCTTGGAACTCCTGGATCACAGCATGCTGTGAACTCACATTAACACCTTTATCCAATAATAATGCTTTAGCACAGCCGATAAAAGTACTGTAGGCATGATAAATAGCATCCGCATACTTTTTCTCCTCAAGAGCAGAAACCGCCCAAGCTCTTTTTTCTTCAGCTTCAAAGATCAAAGTAGCAACAAGATCAATCATGACACCCGCACACTCACCCACACCGATCGCTGTTTCAAAAGTTTCCTGATGACCCCAATCAATATATTCATCATCAGATAGTGTTGTTAGATCAGCCAAAGGTTTCAATAAGGTGTAGAAATAGTTTTTGGTCTGACGGTCATAGTAAGCATGAAAGTTTTCACCTTCCTGAACATTCTTTTTATAATCCGTTAAAACCAGGTCAACCACGTGCAGCACTCTTTTGGTAGGTACTTTGATAATTCTTTCGGCCACACGACCTACACCATTACCAACAGTACCACCACCGATCATGACCTGTGCAGCAGGAACGACTTTACCGTTTGCTTTTACAGAACTTCCATGAAAACCCAGATGCGCCAATCCATGCTGTCCACAAGAGTTCATACAGCCTGAAATTTTGATCTTCAGTTCACGGTTGTAAACAAAATCTGCGTAAAAATCACGAATGTATGACTCAATAACCCGTGCCATCTCTGTACTGTTTGAAATACCCAGATTACATGTATCCGTACCTGGGCAGGTCGTCACATCAGACGTGCTTTCAAATCCAGGAGAAGCCAACTCAAGCTTCGTCAATAATTTAAAAATATGAGGAAGCGTTTTCTCGGTAGCATACTTAAGCAACAATCCCTGATTCTGAGTGAAACGAATTTCGTCGGCAACCAGACCTTCCAGTCCAGCAACCAAAACTCGTGCTTTTTCAGTTGGAAGATCACCAGTAGATATTTTAGCAAATACACCATAAAAACCATGCTGCTTTTGCTCAAAAGTATTTGTTGACTTCCAGATCAGGTAATTCGGATCTAAATCCAAAGATAAACTTTCCACGGCATCTGTATCCGGTGGAGTCGGTTGCGTGATCGTATCGCGGTTGATCTGAAAAGATTTTACATGATTAGCAACGCGTTCCTCAGCAATTAATCTTAACACTTCATCAATACCCAATTTTTGGATCAGGTATTTAAAGCGTGCTTTATTTCTATTATTACGCTCGCCATAGCGGTCAAATACACGTAAAGAAGACTCAACAAACAGAATCAACTGATCTTCATGTAAAAATTCATGTACCAAGTGCGCTAGAAAAGGTTGAGAACCCAATCCACCACCTAACAGAACTTTAAAACCACGTTCTTCTTTACCATCAATAAGTTGTATTTTAGGAATAAAGCCAAGATCATGGATATATGAAAAAGCAGTATCATCATCTGATGAAGAAAATGACATTTTAAATTTACGACCCATTTCCGCACAGATCGGGTTTCTTAAACAAAATTCGAAAACGGCCTGCGCATACGGAGAAACATCAAAAGGTTCTTTTGGATCTATTCCGGCTGTAGGTGATGCCGTTACGTTACGCACAGTATTACCACAGGCTTCACGTAAAGTAATATCATCCTCTGCCAATTTGGCCCATAACTCTGGTGTGCGATCTAGACTAACAAAGTGTATCTGAATATCCTGACGGGTCGTGATATGCAGATTGCGAATCGCATATTCATCCGATACATCAGATATTTTAATCACTTGTTTGAAAGTTGCTTTTCCAAAAGGTAATTTAATACGCACCATTTGCACTCCAGGTTGACGTTGACCGTAAACCCCTCTTGCAAGGCGCAATGAACGAAATTTTTCATCCGTAATTTTCCCTTCCTGAAAAAGTCTAATTTTCTTTTCTAAATCAATAATCTCTTGCTCAACCACAGGGTTTTCAAGCTCTGTACGGAAACTTTGCATATGCTGAAATTCTATTTATTGGTCTGTATTCTCTTCTATTTGGTTCAAAAGTAGAAAAAAAAACTATATAATCTATAAAATCTATTAAATTAATATATATTTGTCAAAAATATTATTGTAGACCAATCCTATAGAGATAGATAAAATGAAAAAAAACAACCGTAATATACTTATATTAAGCTTATTATTGTTACTTACGAATAACGCGTGTGCTCCTAAAATAGAGAATGGCTATACAAAAGAAAGAGGATTTGAAGGTAATATTTCCTTATCTGGAGCGTTTGCACTCTATCCTTTAGTAGTCTTATGGAGTGAAGAGTTTAAAAAGGAACATCCACATGTGCGTTTTAATATTTCAGCTGGCGGAGCAGGCAAAGGAATTGCAGATGCATTGACCGGTATGGTCGATATCGGACTTATTTCCCGCGATCTTCATCCACAGGAAATAGCAAAAGGCGCCTTTCCTATCCATGTTGCTAAAGATGCTGTGATCTGTACCATTAATGCCGAAAATCCAAATTATACCTTACTTAAAGAACGTGGTTTGACCCATGCGGAACTCAAAAATATCTTTATCAATAAAAAATATAAAACCTGGAACGAGATAGACGCGCGATTTTCAAAAGATCCGGTGATCGTGTACACACGTGCTGATGCCGCCGGTGCCGCTGAAACTTGGGCAAATTTCTTTAAAAGTAAGCAGGAGGATTTAAAAGGCGTGGGAATCTTTGGTGATCCAGGAATTGCACAGGCAATTAAAGACGATAAAAATGCCATAGGATTTAACAACATCAATTACGTCTATGACTTAAAAACAAAAAAAGTTATGGATAAAATTGATGTCTTGCCAATCGATCTAAATGCAGATGGGCACATCAGTGAAAACGAAGATTTTTATAGTACCATAGATGATTTAACGGATGCTGTGAGTAACAACCATTACCCTAGCCCACCAGCCAGAGATCTTTCGTTTATCACAAAAGGGAAGCCTGATAATTTGCTCGTTAAAGAATTCATTTCATTTGTGCTAAAGAAAAAATCGCAGAGTTATTTATTGGAAAATGGATATGTGCCATTAACAGAGTCGTTAATTAATAAAGAACTGATTAAACTGTAATATGCTAAAAACAAGGTTATTAAAAAATGCAATCGCAAAACAGGTCAGTTTTGTTTTGTTGCTCATTTCACTTTCAGTGGTCATTATAATCGGTATCGGACTGACTTTTAAATCAGTACCCTTATTTGAATCGTTTAACATTCTTGAACTATTGACAAATCATGTGTGGGCACCTATGAAAGGAAGTTTTGGTTTCCTACCCTTTATTATGGGCACACTCAGTGTCACATTGGTTGCGCTATTGATTTCATGCCCACTTTGTATCTTAACCTCTATTTACTTAACAGAGTATGCGTCAGACACCTTGAAAAATGTCATATTACCGCTTATCAATGTTCTGGCAGCCATTCCTCCTGTGTTATACGGGGTTTGGGGTGTATTATTTATCGTACCTGCAATACAATCTTATATTGCGCCCATTTTTGCGGTTTCTACTTCGGGTTACACTGTTTTGGCTGGAGGAATCGTACTCGCAGTGATGATTTTCCCGATCATGATCAGCATTATGGTCGAGGTTTTAAAAACGGTACCGGCAGAACTTAAAGCAGCATCACTGTCTTTGGGCGCTACCAAATGGGAAACTGCCCAAAAAGTCATACTTAGAAGAGCAAAACCTGGTATAATAGCAGCAATTGTATTGGCGATCTCCAGAGCATTCGGCGAAACAATTGCAGTTTTGATGGTCTGTGGTAATGTTCCCAAAATACCGACATCCATATTTGATGCTGGTTATCCTATTCCCGCACTCATTGCAAACAATTTTGGGGAAATGATGTCAATTCCATTATACGATTCGGCACTGATGTTTTCAGCCTTACTCCTTTTCGTTATTATTTTCGGATTCAACCTCATTTCACGCATCATATTAAACAGATTGGAGGGCAAGCATAATGGATAATCTTAAAACAAGACTTTTTAAAGAGAAAGTTGCAAAAGGTTTCATGCATCTTTCCGGAATGTTGGTTACCGGTTCACTTTTTTTTATAATCGGCACCATCTTATATAAAGGGTTACCTTATTTATCTTGGGAAATGGTGAGTCAATTACCAAAGGGCGGCTTTTACATGGGTAAAGAAGGGGGTATTTTAAATGCCATATTAGGATCCCTATACCTTGCAGGTGTAGCAACTATATTGGCGACCTTAATCGGTGTGCCGATCGCCTTATACTTAAATATATATATCAAAACATCATCGAGACTAGCGCAGTACTCGAAATTAATGTTTGATATCCTATACGGAATTCCTTCTATCGTATATGGAGCTGTAGGATTTACCATTATGGTTTATTTTGGCATCCGCGCATCCCTTTTAGGTGGAATTATCACCATTACACTGCTAACGATACCCATTGTGGTGCGAACAGTCGATGAAATCATCAAAACAGTTCCCACAGACTTAAAACATGTTACTTTATCTTTAGGTGCGACCAAATGGGAAGTCGCAAAAGTTTTTATTTTACACATTAAACAAGGAATATTTACCGCAATCTTACTTGCATTTGGAAGATCTATCGGAGATGTTGCCGGAGTTTTGTTAACAACAGGATTTAGCGACAATTTACCCCGTTATATTGACGAACCCGCCGCAACATTGCCATTAGCGATCTTCTTCCAGTTGAGCAGTCCTATTCCAGAAGTTCAAGGCCGTGCTTACGCATCAGCACTTATCTTAACTTTTATTATTCTAATTATTGTCATATGCACGCACATCCTATCATCGAAACAGAACAAACACAAATTGTAAGACCGGCTATTCAACCGCATATTCAGATACAGGATTTGAATATTCATATTGACGGTCATCATATTTTGAAAAACATCAATCTGTCGTTGCCTAATAACAGCATTACCTCGATCATCGGTCCTTCTGGTTGTGGGAAAACGACGTTACTGAAAACCTTAAACCGACTTATTGATGATACGAAAGGAGTTCAGGTTTCAGGCTCTGTATTTGTCAATGGCGAAGATATATATGCCCCAAATGCCGAAGTAACACATATTCGAAAAAAAATGGGCTTACTTTCTCAAAAACCATTTCCGTTGCCGATGTCGATATATGACAATGTCGCTTATGGCCCTCGCATCCATGGGACAAGAGGAAAAAAGGAATTAAATGAGATCGTAGAAACACAGTTGAAGAATGTCGGACTTTGGGAAGAGGTGAAAGATCGGCTGGATCAATCCGCGACACGACTTTCCATTGGGCAGCAGCAGCGCCTATGCCTGGCACGTGGGCTGGCCGTCAAGCCTGAGATTATATTAGGCGATGAATCAACCTCTGCATTAGATCCAATATCGACGCAGACGATCGAAAATCTACTTATTGAACTCAAGAAAGATTATACCATTGTGTTGGTTACGCATATTCTGAGACAAGCACGCCGTGTTTCTGATTATATCATTTTTGTTTATGGCGGCGAAATTCTTGAATTTGGAAAAACAGAAGAAGTACTGTTAAATCCCAAACATGAAATTACACGTCAGTATGTAAAAGGCTTTATTTCATGATAAAACGCTTTGCATGTAATTTTTAAATAAATTATTTATATTTTTATATGATATGAAACAATTCAATTTGTCTATGAAAAGTAAATTAGCCACAATCCTGATTAGTTCTTTCGCATTATATTCTTGTTCTAACGGTACTACAGGTGCTGAAACGAACAATAATACAGTAGATAGTATATATCCTGCTGTAGAAACGAATGCGGCAAATACAAAATATAAACCTGCCTTTGAAGGCCAGACCCGTATCGCCGGTGTAAAAACCACTACACCATTTGAAGGAGTTGTACTCAATACAACATTGAAGTCTCCTTGGGGAATTGCGTCTTTGCCGGACGGACGTTTACTCATTACCGAAAAAGAAGGAACCTTTAGAATAGCAACTGCTGACGGTAAAGTTTCTGAACCGATAACAGGTCTACCTAAAGTGGATACAGATGGTCAAGGTGGTTTATTGGGACTAACGATAGATCCTAATTTTGAAACAAACCGAATGATCTATTTTGTTTTTTCTGAGCCAAGTGCTGAAGGAAACCTAACAGCCGTCGGTAAAGGAAAATTAGCCGCAGATGAGAAGACAGTTGAAAATGTCGCAGTTATTTACCGCGCTACACCAAAGTACAAAGGTAAACTACATTATGGTGGGCGTATCCTATTTGATAAATCAGGCAATTTAATTGTAAGTACGGGTGAACGTTCAGATTTAGCCACCAGACCTCAGGCACAAGATCTAAAATCAGGATTAGGCAAGATTGTTAGAATAACAACAGATGGCGCTCCAGCAGCGGGTAATCCGTTTGCAGGGAAAGCAGATGTAAGACCAGAAATTTACAGTTATGGACATAGAAATGTTCAAGGATTGGCACTTCATCCTGAAACGGGCGATTTATGGGAGACAGAATTTGGTCCTCGCGGTGGAGATGAACTAAACCGTATCGAGCCTGGCAAAAACTACGGCTGGCCAATCATTACTTACGGTTTAGAATACAGTGGTGAAAAAATTGGAGAACCTATCCAACAAAAAGAAGGATTAGAGCAACCGGTTTATTACTGGGATCCCGTATTATCACCTAGCGGTATTACATTCTATACAGGAGATGCCATTCCTGAATGGAAAAACAATCTATTCATCAGTGGACTAAGCAGTACGCATATTGCCCGTCTAGTTATTAAAGATAATAAAGTCGTAGGCGAAGAAAGGTTATTAGCAAAAGAAGGACAACGCTTCAGAGATATCACACAAGGTAAAGATGGAGCGCTTTATGCCATTACAGATTTAGGACGTCTTTACAAAATTGACAAAAAGAAATAACAATTTCGATTGTAAAAAACAGCTAAAGGTAACCAGAAAGGTTACCTTTTTTTATGTATGTGTATTAATAAAAAAAGATTGTATGACAAAACACGTTCTAATCAGAATAGTCGCATTGATCATTCTTTTATTTATGGCCATTCCCATCGGTTTGTCCCAGTTAGATCCAAATAGACGTTGCGGTACAGCCGATAGCTTAGCTATAATTTTTTATATGGGAATCTTTTTGCTGCTATGGATTATCTATTTAATAGTAGAATCTGTTTTCTTATACCGTAAAAACGAAATTCCAAAATTCAGATTCAATATTATTGCCGCTCTAATTATCCCTCTTTTTATATTGATCTCTTTTTTATTTAATTTACTTGATTAAGAGAGCAATTCCATACTGTATAAGTCAAAATCTTTCGCCCAATAATCTTTTACAATCTGGTTTAAAACAAAGCCATTTTTCTGATAAAATAGATAAGTACGTTGCGAAGTACGGACAATGATGCGGTCGATCGTTTTCAGCTCTTTTAAAATTGCTATACGGTGTTCCAGCAACTTTTTGCCATATCCCTTACCCTGTTCTGCAGGAAGGACCATATCCCAACAGATTACAGCCCTATGCTCTTCCAGCTCAACGGTAATGCCACTGCATGCCACCACTCTATTGTCTACTTCAAGAACAAAAAACTGCTGCATCTCGAAATCCAGATAATACTTCAAATCCTCTTTTTCATCCTGAGCAAAGTAAGCTGGAATATTTTCTTGCATAATATTGAGTACGACATCCCGATCCCGTAGCTCATAAGCCCTAATTAAAACCATATCGCCATTATTTTTGGAACAAAAATGAACATTGCTATAACCACAGAAACGATCGCTGCTGTTAATACTGCGGCAGCTGCTAGATCTTTCGCTTTTTTTACAAAATCATTCTTTTCCTGACAAACCAGATCCGCAAGATTTTCAATAGCGGAATTAATTATTTCAAGCGCAAAAACAGCACCAATACAGAGTAAGATGATCATCCATTCAATCGCAGCGATATCAAAGTAAATTCCAGCAACAATGGTCACAATAGTTGCCGCTACATGAATGCGCGCATTATGTTCTTCTATCAACAGTATTTTGAAACCATTGAATGCATATGCAAAACTTTTTATTCGATCCTGTAGCGAGAAGTGTTGATTTTTCATGTAATATATGCTGTAAAAGCAAAAGCCGTTTCTTAATATAATAAAGAAACGGCTTTTATTTGATTATTTTAAATTAAATCAGATGAAATATATCATCAACACCTAATATTTTCTTTGCCGTAAACCCTTCAGCATATTTTACCTGTATCGATCTACCAAATTCTCGCGCCCTTGCAGCTGTAGATTCCATAAAATCGGGATTCGAAATATAGGTCTGCGGTTCGTCGAGATTCGTGTCTTCGCCTGTATAAAACTGTGTTTTATACGCTAGTATTGATTTTTCCTTAATCGTATAATAATCCGTAATATCCAGTACAATATCAGGTTTAATATAATAATCCTGAATCATCTGCAGCACCAATCTAGGACGGTGAGCTTCTTGTAAAATTCCGTCTGCTATCGTTTCTATTTTCCTTAGACCTGCCAAAAAGCATGCTTCATTCACCATGTGACCTGCTCTACCATGATCAGGATGGCGGTCAGTAATGGCATTTGTGATTATAATTTCTGGTTGATATTTACGGATCGCCTGAATGACAGCAAGCTTATCTTCTTCACTATTATTGAAAAAACCATCACGTAGCGCTAAGTTATCTCTTACCGTTAAGCCCAATATTGCTGCTGCATCGTTTGCTTCACGATCTCTGGTTTCAGCAGTACCGCGAGTACCAAGTTCCCCTCTCGTAAGATCTACAATACCTACTTTTTTACCCGCAGCAACATATTTTGCTATTGTACCTCCGGCCCCTAATTCTGCATCATCCGGATGCACAGTAATTACTAATAAATCAAGTTTTATCATGCGAGTCTATTTTCAATGTTTAACCAACTAAATATAGACAAAAGTAGTAAACATTTCGTTCTTTCTACCCTTCAGATAATAATTGCTCAACACGTTTTTTGATTCTAGACGCCGTTGGTGAGGTTGTTGAGTAAAAATAGTCTACTACCTCTCCATTTTTATTGATCAGATATTTGTGAAAGTTCCATAGTGGTTTACTCGAAACATGTCCATTTTCCTCCTTTTGAGCCAGATAACGATACAAGGGCGAGGCATATTCGCCAATGACATGTGTACGTTTAAAAACAGAAAAATGAACTTGTTGGTTAATTTTACAAAAAGTCTCTAATGTATAACCAGTTAGTGGTTCCTGTTTTCCAAAATTATTAGATGGGAAAGCAAGAATTTCAAAACCATCATTTTTATAGGTCTGGTAAAGTTTTTCTAAGGATTTAAATTGGCTCGTAAACAGGCATTGGCTGGCCGTATTTACAATGAGCAATACTTTTCCCTTATAGTCAGCTAATGATTTTTCTTGACCATTGAACTGTAGGGCTTTAAAATCATAAACTGTCTTCATAAATTAATAATTTTTAAAAATACTGTGGATCTCTTCTCGTTTTTTGAAATTCTCTAATGATATTTTCTATTTCAAAATCTTCTCTCGGATCGTAAGTACTTTTTAGGTTATGTCCAAATATTTTAGCTACCCCTTGGTATAAAAAAGCAGATAACCCACCTTTCATCTGTTTCACCATTTCATAGCTCGAATGTCCTGTTTGTCGGTCTATAAGTTTAATGAGAATTTTCCCCTGTGTAATACTCATATTTTTAATTTCCCTATTAAACATCGACTTCACTTCATTCTCACATGTTTCAATCAGCTTTTTCTGTTCTTTTTTATCAGAAACCAATGCAAGTTCCCGGTCTAACTGATCATATCTTTTTTGAGCAAAAATAGCATAAGGCAATACCCTTAACACATTTCGTCTTAGCCTTAGGTACTGTTTTTTAGCATCTTCCGAAGTCCATATTCTTGGTTTTGATATTTTGACCTCTGGAATTAAGAACCAAGGAAGCCGCTCGCCACTCTCTAATGTGGTCATATTATACTCTTCAATTACTTGTTGCTGCCCCTCCCCGTAGAGCGGTACTGTCAGTGCTTGAGACATCCCCAAAAAAGGGATAAAAGCAAGTAAAGATAGTATCCAGCGTAAGTTTATTCTGATCATTACAATTTAAAAATTGTCTTTTTTTGTCAATAGTATTAAAAAATTATTACATTTAATAAAAATAAATCGGGTTTACTATTTATTCCTTTAAATTAACAATAACTAATTTAAGAAATGTATTTTTAAAATCATAATGCAACTGCAAGTTTATGAAAGATTATGTGATTGATATAGAAGCAGAAAATAAAGAAATACGTAAAAGATACCGAGCATTACTACGCGCATGTAAACCAACGATGCAACGAGGTGACAAGCAGATGATCAGAAAAGCATTTGATCTCGCATTAGAAAGTCACAAAGAAATGCGTCGAAAATCTGGCGAACCTTATATTTTCCACCCGATTGCCGTAGCTCAGATTGCTGCAGAAGAAATTGGTTTAGGTACAACTTCAATAGTTTGTGCCCTCTTACACGATGTGGTTGAAGATACCAACATTACACTCGATGAGATCGAGCAGATGTTTGGTAAAAAAGTGCGTCGTATTATTGATGGACTGACAAAAATTTCAGGAATTTTTGATCCGAACAGTTCCATGCAGGCAGAAAATTTCCGTAAGATGTTATTAACATTGGCAGATGATGTCCGTGTTATTTTGATCAAACTAGCGGATCGCCTGCATAACATGCGTACCATGGAATTTATGGCACGTGATAAGCAATTGAAAATCGCTTCAGAAACCAGTTATTTATATGCGCCATTGGCACATAGACTGGGTTTATATGCGATCAAGTCTGAACTGGAAGACTTATCCATGAAGTTTACAGATCCCGACACCTACAAGTTTATCGCTCGAAAACTTAACGAAAAAAAGGCGGAAAGAGAGAAATTTATCTCCGACTTTATTCAGCCTGTGCAAGAAATATTACAGGAACAAGGTATAACGGCGCAAATTTTCGGCAGACCCAAATCCATTCATTCCATCTGGACCAAGATGCGTAAAAAATCGATTCCTTTCGAAGAGGTTTACGATTTATTTGCGATCCGTATTGTCATCGATACCGATGATGAGCGTGAAAAAACAGAGTGTTGGAAAGTGTATTCTATTGTAACCGACCTGTACCGACCAAACCCCGACCGTCTAAGAGATTGGGTATCATCACCTAAAGGTAATGGTTATGAATCTCTGCATACCACGGTTATGGGACCTCGCGGTCAATGGGTTGAAGTTCAGATCAGAACCAGCCGCATGAATGAAATTGCGGAGAAAGGTTTTGCGGCACACTGGAAATATAAAGAATCCAATTCGGACAGTGGATTAGACCAGTGGATCAAAAAAATTAGAGATGTACTGAGCAA
The DNA here is from genome assembly GCF_025961315.1 of Sphingobacterium kitahiroshimense. Classification (NCBI taxonomy): domain Bacteria; kingdom Pseudomonadati; phylum Bacteroidota; class Sphingobacteriia; order Sphingobacteriales; family Sphingobacteriaceae; genus Sphingobacterium; species Sphingobacterium kitahiroshimense. The sequence goes on from NZ_JAOQNK010000001.1 coordinate 482,604, forward strand.
CCCGGAACAGAATGCACTGGACTTTGTGGACGACTTTAAAATGAATTTGTTCTCCGATGAGATCTTTATTTTCACGCCAAAAGGAGCCCTTATTCAATTGCCACATGAAGCCACTGCATTAGATTTTGCCTTTGAAATCCACTCGGATATCGGAGCAACCTGTATCGGTGCAAAAGTCAACCATAAATTGGTGCCTTTAAGTCATGTTTTGCAAAATGGTGATCAAGTAGAGATCATAACTTCGAGCAAACAGACACCAAAAGAAGACTGGTTGAATTTTGTCGTGACAGCAAAAGCAAAATCCAAAATCCGTTCTTCACTGAAAGAAGAAAGACGTCGTGTGGCGGAAGATGGTAAAGAAATTCTGGAGCGTAAGCTGAAAACGTTAAAGATTACCTATAACACTGATAATATTAATAAAATTGCGAATTTCCTTAAATTTCCAAGTTCGCAGGATCTGTTTTATAATGTAGCCAAAGGACTCGTTGATATTAAACAATTGCGCGAATTTGTGGCGCACGAAAAAAACAACGATGCGACACTGAGTACCCAAAACACCCAATTTAATACACATATTGGTGGTTTAGTAGAGAAATTCAGTAAAAAAGATCAGGATACCCTCTTGTTAGGTGATGATTTGCAGAAAATCGATTACACCCTTGCTCCTTGTTGTAACCCAATACCTGGAGATGATGTATTTGGATTTTTAACTGTAAACGATGGTATAAAAATACACCGTACCAGCTGTCCAAATGCATCCAAATTAATGGCGAACTACGGTTACCGCATTATGAAGGCTAAGTGGACATCCCAAACAGATGTATCTTTCTTGACCGGATTACGTATTGTCGGTATCGATGATGTTGGTTTGGTCAATAAGATCACCACCGTCATATCTCAGGAGTTTAAAGTTAATATTCGCTCCTTAAGTATTACCAGTAACGAAGGAATTTTTGAAGGGCATATTATGGTCTTTGTAAATGATACAGAACAATTGGAAAATCTAATGAAAACGCTTAAACAAGTGCGCGGCATTACCACTGTTTCACGATATGAATCTGAGAGTTAAACATCAGCTGAATATCACATTTTTTTAATACTACAATAATTGAATCAAAATTGGTAAATTTGTAAAGAATCTTATTGATTAATATGAACGCAGCTGAAAATTACGCAACAGTAAAAAAGATCTTTGAAGCTTACTTAGAAAATAAAAATCTAAGAAAAACTCCAGAGCGTTATGCTATTTTAGAAGAAATTTATTCCCGTACAGATCACTTTGATGTAGAATCATTGTACATCCATATGAAGAATAAAAAATACCGAGTTAGCCGTGCCACTGTATACAACACGTTAGAATTGTTGGTATCCTGTGACTTAGTTACTAAACATCAATTTGGGCGCAATATGGCTCAATTTGAAAAATCCTATGGCTTTAAACAACACGATCACGTCATTTGTATTGAATGTAATATCGTGGTGGAATTTTGTGACCCACGTATCAACCAGATTCAAAGCTTAATGGGTGATTTATTAAAATTCGATATCAAACATCACTCGTTAAATCTGTATGGTGTTTGTAATGATTGCCAACAAAAAATCGCTGCCTCAAAAGCAAAAGAAGAGGTTATTTCAAATTAATCTCAGGATTGGCGAAATATAATAGTACATTTGTTCAGAAAATGATTTGCTCATTTTTCTGAACATTTTGTTTTTAGATAATTCAAAAAATTAACATAAATTCTTAATCACAATACTTTAAAAGCTATGCAAGTTGATGTGCTTTTGGGCTTACAATGGGGAGACGAAGGTAAAGGTAAAATCGTTGATGTATTTTGTCCACAATACGATTTAATTGCTCGTTTCCAAGGCGGCCCTAACGCCGGACACACATTGGAGTTTGATAACAAAAAATTCGTTTTAAACACGATCCCTTCGGGTATCTTCAATGAAGGAACTCTTAACCTAATCGGAAATGGTGTTGTTATCGACCCGATTATCTTAAAGAGAGAACTAGACAATTTGAAAACTGCTGGATTTGATCCAGTAGGTAAAGGAAATTTAGTGTTAGCTCGTAAAGCGCATTTAATCCTTCCTACTCACCAGTTACTAGATGCTGCTTCAGAATCTAAAATGGGTGATGGTAAAATTGGTTCTACCTTAAAAGGTATTGGTCCTACCTATATGGATAAAACAGGTCGTAATGGCCTACGTGTGGGTGATACTACATTGCCAGATTTCAAAGAGCGTTACGAAAAATTGAGAGAAAAACACCTTTCTATTTTATCACACTACGGTGAAATCCCTGATTTCTCTGAAAAAGAAGAAGCTTTCTTAGCTGCTATCGAATTCATTAAAACTATTCCACATGTTGATTCAGAACATTTAGTGAATCAATATTTAAAGGATGGTAAAAAAGTATTGGCGGAAGGTGCTCAAGGTACTTTGTTAGATGTTGACTTTGGTTCTTATCCATTCGTTACCTCTTCAAATACAACTACAGCGGGCGCATGTACCGGTTTAGGTATTGCTCCAAATAAAATTGGTGCAGTATATGGTATCTTCAAAGCTTATGCTACTCGCGTAGGTGGAGGCCCATTCCCGACTGAACTACATGATGAAGTAGGTGAAAACTTACGTAAATTAGGTCATGAATTTGGAGCAACAACAGGTCGCGCACGTCGTACTGGTTGGATTGATATTCCTGCTTTAAAATATGCCATCATGTTAAACGGTGTTACCGAATTGATCATGATGAAAGCTGATGTGTTGGATACTTTCGAAAAAATCAAAGTTTGTACACATTACAAACATGAAGGAAAAGTAATCGATTACATGCCATATGAGATTATCACGAACGAGGCTGAGCCTATTCTTGAAGAAATCGACGGCTGGAATCAAGATCTGACTGGTATCACGCAACAAAGTGAAATCCCTGCAGCATTACAAAATTACATTACGTATCTAGAGAAAGCATTAGAAGTGCCTATCACGTTCCTATCTGTTGGTCCAGATCGTAAACAAACATTAAAATTGACTAAATAGTTAATGCGGGTCGAAGACAATTTTGTTATAGATTCAACGAATAATTTTCATCAAAAAGCGCTGCAATGGGCAGCGCAATTTGATGAAGTAGCTTATCTCCATTCCAATGGACATAGCGATCAGTGGAGTGCATTTGAATGCTTAATTGCAGTAAAAGCAACTTCCTCTTATACCTCGACTTCCGGTAATACACTTCAGGATGTTCAAAAATATATAGACACATATCCAGATACTTATATTCCTGGTTTTTTTTCGTACGATCTGAAAAATGAAATCGAAGAACTGGAAACACATCATGATGATCCTTTAGGATTTCCATTAGCCTATTTCTTTGTTCCTGCAGTTACGATCAAAACAATTGGAAATACCGTTTGGATAACAGCTGAAAATCCTGCTCAAATCTATCAAACCATTTTAGATTTTACATGGCAGACCGCTTCTGTGGGTTTTGATGGCCAGATACAGACCAGATGGTCTAAGGCTGAATACATGCTTGCATTTAATAAAATGCAAGATCATATCCAAAGAGGAGATATTTACGAAGTCAACCTCTGCCAGGAGTTTTATGCTGACCAGGTCAACTTAAATCCCGTAGCGGCATTTGAAAAATTGAACAGCATCTCCCCTACGCCGTTTGCGGCATTTTTTAAATTCAACAAGAATTACATCCTTTCCGCATCTCCAGAAAGATTTCTGGCGAAAAGGAATCAACAGCTCATTTCCCAACCTATAAAAGGAACTGCAAAGCGAGGAAAAACTGCTGAAGAAGATCAAAAGATCGTCCAAGGCATGTTAAACTCTACGAAAGAAATTGCTGAAAATGTGATGATTGTAGATTTAGTTCGCAATGATCTCACGAAAAGCGCAGTACCAAAATCTGTCAAAGCAGATCGTCTATTCGAAATTCAGACATTTAAACTCGTTCATCAGATGATTTCGACCATTACCTGTGAAATCGATGAAAAAGTAGCGGATGTTGAAGTTATTAAAAATACCTTCCCTGCTGGTTCAATGACCGGCGCTCCTAAAATTGCTGCCATGCAGATCTGTGATCAAGTTGAAGCAACAAGACGCTCGTTATATGCAGGATCCATCGGTTATTTCGGTCCTGAAGGTGATTTTGATTTCAATGTTGTGATCCGGACCATTTTATACAATGCACAAAGTAAATACCTGTCCTTTCAGACAGGCGGTGCTATTACCGTTCAGGCAAATGCTGAAGACGAATATCAAGAATGCTTGTTAAAAGCAAATGGTATGTTGCAAGTTCTTGATACACATATTCAATAAATATCTATATCTTTAGTAGATAAAATTCTCAAACATCATTTTTTTTTCTGAAATTTGCGCCTGATTATGACACAGATATACATTGATATCCATACCCATCAGCATCACTCGTCAGAGACTGAACGCTTTGACGTATTTAATCTTATACTGAATGCTGATCCAGATGATCATTATTTACCGCCAGTAACTGCGGGGTTACACCCATGGCACATCAGTGAAAGTGACCCTTTTAAAGGCATATCGATCCTGCAAGAATTGCTTCGTGATCATGAAATTCTAGCTGTCGGGGAATGTGGTATGGATAAAGTAATATCTGTGCCCCTAAATGTGCAGCAAGACGTTTTTCAAAAACAAGTTAGCTTAGCAAAAGAATACGGTAAGCCATTGATCATTCATTGCGTCCGTGCTTTTGACGAAGTACAGCAAGTTTTAAAAAGTGAAAATTTCACAGGTCACATCATTTTTCATGGATTTAATAAGAATCGAGAACTTGCTGAGCAATTGCTTAAAAAAGGATATTACCTTTCGTTTGGTTCATCAATTCTCACGGGAAAGTTAGATGAAACGCTTGTAGCGACTCCTCTTGAACAGCTTTTTTTGGAAACGGATGATGCGCATGCCGATATCAGAGAATTGTACGCTTATGCAGCACAATTGAAAAAGATATCGATAAATGAATTAAAAGAAAACATAATAAGAAACTATCAACTTGTATTTGAGTAAAATATGAAAGACTTAACTTGGCTATCGCGTACAGAGGCATTAGTGGGGCGTGAAGCTTTAGAAAAATTGGCAAATTCTCATGTCATGGTTTTGGGATTGGGAGGCGTAGGATCGTTTGCAGCGGAATTTATCTGCCGTGGCGGTGTTGGCAAAATGACCATCATTGATGGCGACACTGTAGATCCTTCTAATAGAAACAGACAGTTACCAGCATTGGCAACCAACCATGGTCAATCTAAAGCACAGATCATGCGCGATCGGTTATTATCTATAAATCCTGAACTGGATTTGACTATTGTTGAAGATTTCGTTCTTCCTGAAAAGATTTCCGATCTATTGGATCTTAATCCCGACTATGCAGTGGAAGCAATTGATAGTATCACGCCAAAATTATTTTTTATCCGTCAGGCTCTAGAGCGTAAAGTTCGTTTTGTAAGTTCTATGGGAGCTGGGGGAAAAATGGATCCTACAAAAATAGAAATTGCAGATATCGGAGAAACCTATAATTGTAAACTTGCTCATCATATCCGTAAAAAGTTATATAAACATGGGATAAGAAGTGGTTTTAAAGCAGTATTTTCTACAGAATTGCCAGATAAAGCATCCCTATTGTATACCGATGGCAGTAACTATAAGAAATCTGCATACGGAACGATGTCTTATCTGCCAGCTGCATTTGGAGGAGCAATTGCTTCCGTTGCATTAAGAGATTTAATCGCTAAAAATTAATGATATTCTCGTCAATATATCGCATTATATTGACGAGAATATGTAGTTTTGGCTATGGAAAAACTTATAAAATTAGTTGAAAAGAATAAGCTTGCTAATCAACCGGTTGATGAATTTTCAATGGTTATCGATGATAAGCAGGTGGTACACGGTGCAATTTTTGTCATAAAAATTGAAAAGAAAACCTTTAAACTTTTCATTCCAGAACCGCACTACAAAACCATTATTGAGGGAGAAACAAAACCTTTGATCAAAACGATCCTCAAACATCCTGAGGTTATGCTGTTTATGTAATTTTCTAACAATCCTATTATTTTCAAAGGCATTTAAACATTACTTTTTTCTGCAATAAGATTCTGAGGCATATATCCTTGAAATTACTGTTGCAATCTATTGATCAATATATCTATAGAACAGCACATTCTGAAAATTAACTGCTTTATATTGAAGCTAATTTTAAGCGATTTAAAGAGTTCTGTTAGATCAATCTAGCAAAGATTTATCCTGATGGATTAAATTGCTTAAATCACTTGTTTTCAAGTAATCTGATCTATTGTAAAGATATAGTGATGGCGATCTGTTGTATGTTTTAATAATAGATTAGGAATGATCGACTTTTTTTTGAGAGATGTTCGGGATTTCTTTGAGATTGCGAGCAAACTGGTTCGTATTTTGTTCGCCATTTATTCGACTCGTTTTCGTCTTATGGTCGAAGCCGAGTCGAAGAACAGTCGAAGCGCACCCGAATCAATCCCGAAGTTGTTCCCTATCATTATCGAGCCGTTGTGCAAGCATTCTCAAGAAGACTAAGGACTTTTACGGACTTCCATGGACTTTCACGGACTTCTTTGGACTTTTAGCTTATACATTCTTCGTAATAAAGCATAAAATTTATACATCACTAAAAAAAAGATCAAGTTATCTACGGCAAGAACTTTTCTCCGCAAATTCGAGTTTTATTTGACTGCCCTTCGGGTCTGCTTCGCCCCTTCCTCGGGTAGTTTATACTAATTCTGTACTATGCCTATACTCCGCCTCTACTGTCTATGTAGAGGAAAGGTAGACAAACAGTATACAAACAGTAGAGGCACAATAGACAATTCCCGAAGCCTTTCCGAAGAAAGGGCGAATAAGTTACGAACCATTACCTAACGATATTGGAAGAAATTTCGCATTCTATTACCCTTAATAAATGGTGGCTGCAGTGCAATAATTTACGGTTAAAAACCGAATTAGCATTGACTGTCATGTCATACCGCTATATCAGATTAAACACAAGTAATATAGAAGCAGCAAACAGAACAAATAAGCCTGTTAAGAAGATGATATCGGCAATATTTTCCAGTCTTTTAACTTCCCTTAGATCACCTCTTTTCATCGCAATAAAGGAAATAATACAGCTGGACATAAATATGAAAATAGCAATAGCGGCACATTCATCAATTAAACTTCCCTCTGTGAGTTTCATCGTTTTTATTGTCGTTAAGACCAGAAAACAAATTCCCAGTAAATTGGCTGAAGTATTTAAAATATGAGAAGTCCGCCCCGAGCTGTCTCTTTTATCTCTGTTATGATTTGAATCCATGGTCTATTTTCATTTACAAACAAAGTAATAATTTCTTTGTTCTTTTACTGATAGCTAAATATCCATTTAAAGGATATTTCTTGCTTAATTAAAATCTTATAATTTAAACCTCAAATGTTACAGCATTAATTTTTGTCTAAAGAGGGATATTTGTATAGGTTAATTTAAAGCAGATTATGAATCAAAAATATCAAATATCCGGCATGACTTGCAATGGATGTCGCACAAATGTCGAAGATAAGCTAAATGAGATACCAGGTGTAAAAGCTACTGTTACGTTAGATCCACCGGAAGTCATTATTGATAGTGAAGATCGTGTTGATGTAAATGAATGCAATAAAGCACTTTCAGAAATTGGTGATTACCACATTGTGCAAAACAATAGTCATCACAACGGAAAGAACTCAGTCTATCATAAAGCAGATGATCAATCGAAAAAAAGTGCAGTAGCTGTTTCAGGCAAATACATTTGCCCCATGTTCTGTGAGGGTCAGGATAAAACGTACAATTTACCGGGCTCCTGTCCTGTCTGTGGTATGCATTTAGTACCCGCAGAATCATTATCGGAAAATAAATATACACAGGATGAAAGTGCAAACGCCTCTTGCTGTTCATCAAAAAATAACGGAGAACAGATAAACCAAACGGTGGACAAGTCATCAGGTAAATACATCTGTCCTATGTTCTGTGAAGGTCATGATAAAACGTACGATCAAGAAGGTTCCTGCCCCATATGTGGTATGCATTTAGTACCTGTTGAGTCATTATCGGAAAATAAACACACACAGGATGAAAGTGCGAACGCCTCTTGCTGTTCATCAAAAAATAAAGACGAACAGACAGTCCAAACTGCAGGCGCACCATCAGGTAAATATATCTGTCCTATGTTTTGTGAAGGTCATGATAAAACTTACGACCAAAAAGGTTCCTGCCCTGTTTGTGGTATGTTTCTCGTTCCAGTTGAATCTTTAGCTGATAAAGCAGATAAGCATCACCATGATACTAAATCCACAGGCTTTTCTTCGCATGAAAAAGTGGGCACTCCAAAGGTCACGGCCAGTTCAGCGGGTAAATATTATTGTCCTATGATGTGTGAGGGCGAGAAACTGTATGATAAACCAGGATCCTGTCCAGTCTGTGGTATGAACTTAGAGAAAATGCCAGAAAAGAAAGCAGCTTTAACTTACAGCTGTCCGATGCATCCAGAAGTTCAAAGTGACAAACCGGGTTCTTGTCCCATCTGTGGTATGGATTTAGTAGCAAATGCCAACACAGAGGAAGATGATCACACATATCAAACACTGAAAAAGAAATTTTGGGTAGCACTGTTATTCACCGTTCCCTTATTTATATTATCAATGGGTGAAATGATTCCTGGCAACCCGATCGGGCAAGTCATCACACCAAAGATGTCAGGCTGGATCCAGTTATTTTTAACCATTCCAGTTGTTTTTTATGCCACTTGGATGTTTTTTGAGCGTGCTTGGACCTCTTTCAAAACTTGGAACTTAAATATGTTCAGCTTAATAGGTCTAGGTGCCGGAGCAGGATTTTTATACAGCGTAGTGGCTTTATTCTTTCCATCCCTATTTCCGGATGCATTATTAGGTCATCATGGTCAGGTTGCACTATATTTTGAGTCTGTTGCCGTTATCTTAACGCTGGTACTATTGGGACAACTAATGGAAGCGAAAGCACATTCAAGAACGAATTCAGCTATTAAAGAACTTATAAAACTTTCTCCTGCAGAAGCTAATCTAGTTGAAAATGGAGTGGAAAAGAAAATTTCGGTCGCAGACATCCAGTTAGAACAAATTTTACGCGTTAAACCAGGAGAAAAGATTCCTGTAGACGGAGAAATAACTTCTGGACATAGCTCGATTGACGAATCCATGCTAACGGGGGAACCGGTTCCTGTCGATAAAAATGAAGGTGATAAAGTGAGTGCTGGAACGATTAACGGTAATCAGTCATTCTTAATGAAAGCCAACCGTGTCGGTGATGATACACTATTGGCACAAATTATTGAAATGGTCAATAGTGCAAGCCGAAGTAAAGCACCAATACAGAAGTTAACCGATCGTGTATCCCGCATATTCGTTCCTATAGTAATTGCCATCGCTATTTTAACATTTGTCGTCTGGATGATCTATGGAGTAGAATCTAAACTGGCCTTTGCCTTAGCCAATGCTTTGGCGGTTCTTATCGTAGCCTGTCCATGTGCTCTGGGGCTTGCAACACCGATGTCGGTCATGGTCGGAATCGGTAAAGGTGCAAAAAATGGTATCTTGATAAAGAATGCGGAAGCGCTCGAAAAGCTAGATAAAGTGAATGTACTGGTGACAGATAAAACCGGAACCATAACCGAAGGAAGGCCGAGTTTGGAAGAGGTATTCAGTACATCAGACAGTACGGTTGATGAATTGTTGATCTTGGCAGCTTCAGTGAATGCCAATAGCTCCCACCCTTTAGCCGAAGCGGTAGTGAAGAAAGCAAAGGAGTCAAAACTAACATTAAAAGAGACAGATCGTTTTGATACCATAAACGGTAAAGGTGTTATTGGTTATATTGCCAATGATAAAGTGCTTCTTGGAAATGAATCGTTGTTATTGGACGATGGTATTGCGATCAGCGAAAGCGTTAAAGAACAAGTTGCTGTAGAACAGGAAAAAGGCCGTACAGTATCTTACTTAGCTAAAGGAACAACACTGTTAGGTTATCTCGTTATTGCTGATAAAATAAAAGATACGGCAAAACAGGCTATCCATTACCTGATGGATCATGGTGTTGATGTGATTATGTTAACCGGTGACAATGCCAAAACAGCTAAAGCTGTAGCGGATGAACTGGGTATTAAACACTTTAAAGCACAAGCGCTACCAGAAGATAAGTTGATGGAGATTAAAAAGCTGCAACAGGAAAATAAAGTAGTCGCAATGACTGGTGACGGTATCAATGATGCTCCAGCATTAGCACAGGCAGATATAGGTATTGCAATGGGTACAGGTACTGATGTGGCTATCGAGAGTGCTGAAGTAACCTTATTGAAAGGCGACTTAATGGGTGTTGCCAAAGCTAAAATACTGAGTCATAAATTAGTGCGCAATATTAAACAGAACCTACTCTTTGCCTTCCTTTATAATGTTTTAGGCATTCCGATTGCAGCAGGTATTTTATACCCTACTTTTGGTATCTTGTTATCGCCAATGCTTGCTGCCGCAGCAATGAGCCTAAGCTCAGTATCCGTTATCCTCAATTCATTACGATTGAATGCGGTCAATATCGATGCGAAATAAATTTTAATAAAACATATAGCTGTCCATCACAGCTGAAAAAATAGCCTCTTAAAAAAGAGGCTATTTTTCTAAATTAAATGATCATGTACAAAGAACCTCATAGTAACTATAAAAAAGTATTGGCCTATCTGTTAGCTACGCTACTGATCTTCGCTTTACTGAGTTGGCTTTCTTACCACAATGGTATGGCCTATGATGGTTTAACTACAGTAGGATTTCCGTTAACGTACTACAGTGAAGGTGCAGGACAAAGTCTGCTTACAGGTCAAATGCAGCATTTCAGTAATTATTCGTTAATGGCGTTTGCAATAGATCTGGCTTTCTCCTTGCTTACTTACGCAGCTGTTCGCTTCCTATTTAAGAAATTAAAAAAGATCATAAATAGTAGCATTTAAGTTCTATCGGATCCTTTTTGGTACATTATGGAGAGGTTCAAAATTTTCGGATAAATTTCTGTTGATACTATAGTCTCTGCTTTAATCTCCATTCAGAATTTCAATTTTTTTAATCAGATAAGAGCATTACCATCGTCAAATTTTGACAAAAACTAATTATACAGAGCTATTAGTGTACCACATGAAGTCCATATGCTACATAAAAGTCCAAATATTAGGCAGTATAACAAGATATCCATTTCCTTCCGTAATTTGATCCAAAATACAACAACAAACATAAGCGGGCACACAACTATAGAAATAAATAAAAATGATGCTAATATCACAAAAATATCTTCATTGAAATCCATGAGCAAAATCCTTATTCCAATGTAGGATAGCCAGACAAATATTGGCGATATAAGACATATTAACCATTTCCAAACTAATTTTAGTTCAAGTTCTTGAGGAAATGTATTACGGTAATTCTTGATTAAAAATCGGATCATGAAAATGATAATCAAAATCATAATACTGATCTGAACATATGTATTTCGGATAGTATCTGCTCTGGTATTAATATGAGTCTTAGCAACCAATTTACCATGATCAAACTGCTTGACACTTGTCCGTTCTCCATTTACAAATGTTTGTACGACGACGTTATCGCTATCGCCGGAAGTAAAAGTCCAAGTTGAGTCTTCTACCCCCATTTTGTAAAATCCTTCAATGATTAATTTATCATTTACTTTTCTACTAAATTTACCATCGAGGCGACCCCCATTAAATCTTAAAAAATCCTCACCCTCCGCTGTATTAATAATCAGAGTAGTTATTTTTCCGTAAGGAATTACAGTGGTGCTATCTGCTAGCCTAGCTACAACATTTTTATCTAGATCTTCAAGTGAATGATTCTTGTTATAATCATCGTTTCTAATGGGCCGATTAATATACCAATGATTGACCTTAACCACAAGTAGAGAATCCTTCGGATAAAATTCAAATTCATCATATAAATTTAAATCGGGAACTGTAGCTGATTTTAAGAGGACATATTGTGGCTGATCAAAAGATTGGATATACCTTTGCTGACTAGTTGCGCAGAAAGCGAAAATTGTAATACCTGCGACAATCAAAGTACTTAATCTTGCTATTAAGGAATCAGCAATCAACACGATAGAATCGTTTTTTATGTAAAACCAACCTACAAACAGCATCGGCAACGCAATAAGATCGCTTAGGTCGACCGTTCGTTGGATGTTAAATAAGATATTCAGCAGTTCTATAAGTCCTGAGGCAAGTTCACTTTTCCAAAAGACAAACAATATTCCGGTAAAGATAAAGATCCATAATTTATGAAGGGGAAAGATCGTTGACCAAAAAATAGGAAAAATAAATAACCCACAGAAATCAGAAAGTTTTCCCGTAAACGCATTGTGGAAAGTTGCTTTCATATAAAAATCATTGGCAATCAATAGTACGAGGCAGAAGATAAAAAGCGGTGACAATAACTTTTTTAGACGGTCATACATGCTTATAGAAGTTTATTTATATATTAATACAAGTTAATTAATTTAGTAACCGTGTGCAATATTCATTCTAGTCTTCAGATCGTTATCAAAGCGAATAATAGATCCTGCACCTTTAAGAATATAAAGTATCAATGACAATGATTATTTTTGGTAAATAAAAACGCGAAAAATGAATTTCAAAACGATCATACTTTTAATTTTAGTCGTCATAATTACGATTTTTTTTATGCAGAACACTGCTCCGGTAGAATTTTGGTTTTTTGGTAAGCACATCTTCGCATTATCCTCAATTATAGCAATCACTCTTTTTATCGGAATCATCATTGGGGCTATTTTGTTGAGACCTAAGAAAAGAAAGACAGAAGTGATTCAAGTAAATCCAGCTAATCCATCAGAAATTGAACAATCTTCAGTTCCAAATTCAACTTTAAGTAATGAAGATCGGGATTATATTTCTTAAATTTAAAAAATTAATTCCCTATAAATGAAAGGACAAGAAAGGACTTTGTAATTAAATAGTCGTTTTATTTGCACTGTATGCTAGTTTTTTCTACCTTTGCATCACTCCAAACAACGAAGGAAACTTCAAAAAAAGAGTAAGATTCCGTAGCTCAGCTGGTAGAGCAATACACTTTTAATGTATGGGTCCTGGGTTCGAATCCCAGCGGGATCACAGAGGTAAAGCTAATCGCAAGATTGGCTTTTCTTGTTTAAAAATATTAGGATTCGATCCGCTAGAGGCTCAAGGATGTTCACGGGAACTGCGGAGTTGAGCCAATCCGAACGGCATCACAAAAGAAAAGCTAATCTTTTGATTAGCTTTTCTTATTTTAATAGAATGAAATGTCGTGAGAAACGTCGACTGTAGTGATTTAATTTATCTCTTGTAATTTGGCTTATTAAGCAAAATTGGTGTCGGATTTAGACGTACCCAGTTCGTTGCAAGTTCACATAGGCAATTAAGATCATCAGCAAATCCAGTATTACGAATATCTTTGATATAAGTCTTTGCCTCTTCAAGTTCAGTAGCAGGTAAAGCATGCTCAGAAGTTAAGTGCAGGTAAAATGCATCCAACATTTTTTTAAAATCAATGTTCCAGTTTCCACCCCCATTACGGTATATTTCATCACGTACTTTCCCTGCAATTCGCACAACCTCCCCTTGCACTGTGTCAGCGCTTCCCTTTGATGGCACTAAAAACTCCCACAATTCTTCAAATTGTTTCTCCCAGGTTGTTCCATTTGCAATTATTGGTGATACACCATCATGCATAATACGTTTCTTGACAGGTGCAACTTGATATATCTCATAGAGTTTGCTTAACGCCTGGTCTGTCTCTTGTAAATAGTCTTTATTAAAATTCTTCCGATGAAATTCAAAACCTTCTCCTATTCGAGTAATTTCATCCTTCATTTTTTGAGTGATTTCGGATTCACTTTGCAGTAATATTCGCGATATTTCCACCAAATGTACAATGTCAATATTGTTTGCACTACTTAAAGCTCGCTCGAGGGGCGTTTGTTTATATGAATTTAGCGCTTTGGTATCTGCACCGTAGGCTACAAGTTGTTTGACAGATGAAGCATTAAAACTACTTCCAGCCGCAAAATGTAGCGGTGTGTCCCCATAGCTATCCACTGCCTTGACATTCGCGCCCAATTCTAAGAAGACGGCTAACTTGCCACTTCGCATCATCGCATGTTGATGCAGTGCCGTACGTCCATAACTATCGACAGCTTCGATGTCTGCTCCGCTTTGCACCAACCAGCGAACAAGTTCATCCGGAACATTAAAAAAACTAAGAGCTGTTGCTTTTCCATAACCACCTCTTGCATCGAATTCACACGTATCAAATACTTTTTTAAGATTGTCTATATTATTTTCAGTAATTAATTCACTGAAATTTTTCGGAAGCGTTTTTTTCTTTTTTGCCATTATTTATCGGTTTCGGATTCAATAAAAATTATTGCCAATGTTTTGGACCCTTACGAAATTCGGTATTACAATTTCTCTAATCCAAATTTAACACAAAATTTTAATTGTGTTACTCCCATTCCTTTGATTCGCCGTCAAAGTCGCGTATTTTACTGTTAGCAGCATTACATAATTATAAATGTCGCTCCTACTTTTTTGATCTGTCATGCGATCGCAAATTGAAGCCCTATTTCTAAACTTCCGTCTCTGTGGAACCAAAAAAGGAATATACGAGAAGGGAAGCCGCTCTTTTTGCTTTACTGTCTACAGGAACAATTTTTAGACTCAATTCCATATTTTTTAATATACCATCCGTTCCCCAAGTGATATCTTTACCAGAGCCATTTGAAATTGTACCGTCTTCTTTAATGACGAGTGAAACTTTTCCGTCACTGGACAGTAACTCATTACCTTTTAAATGGACCAATAGCTCTCCTGTGTCGGACTTCAATTCTCCTGCTGCCGTAATAGTACCGATAAACTCTTTACCCACATAGCACTTTCCATCCTTGTCCATACTTAATACAGCTTCTGCAGAACCGCCATCGCTATCCAGAATCTGAAATGCCTCTAAAATCATGACCGGTTTATTTTCTTGTTTTTGTTCGACTTGAACGGTAACGACTGAATCTGCATATGGATACTTTGCAAGGTTATTTTGGCCTGTCCAAGATAATAAGTAGAGAAACGTTCCGCTTAACAATAGTGTTCCCATGACGAATAATTTAAAATTAATAAGTTAGTATTCTTAGTTTATTGTAGTGTTCACGTCGTGAACTTTATATTCATTTGGCCTGATCCCGTTTTACTCGATCTATCCAGGGGTACAGTTTTTTCAATCTAATTCCACTTTTAAGATTGATTTGATCTTTTGCTTCTCAAAAGTAAGCTCATAAAAGAACTTCTTCCCCTCATTCAGGCTTTGAAAAAAATCTTCGGAAGATTGCATCGATTCCGTATAATATCTAAAATCATCAGACAGTTCCTGACTTTGTTCTATTGCAGAGATACAATCCAAGTCATAGATGAATTTTTCACGTTCATTCTTACCATCGGCATCACTAATAGATGCAATGCCAGTATGAACAGTAGCACAATTAAACAGCAATACCCTCCTATTTTTCTCATTTTTCAACCGAATGTTCGTGGCAAATAAAACACGGTCTATTCCGACCGTCTTTTCACAGTCGCAATTGTGGTCCTTTGCATTATGAGTAGCCTCTATTTTAGCACCATGACTACAAGAGAAAAGGACATATACTGTCATCAAAAGCATTATTGGTTTCATGCTATCCTTTTAAATAATTATTAAGGTATATCAACTGAAAATTCTGATTATGCATGCTTAATGCATTAAATGTACAATACTACTTTCTATTATTTAAGTCATGATGTAAAAACAAACTTCTAAAATGAACTTAGTCGAATATTTGTGTATTTACAAAAGACGATCGTATAATAAATAGTTTATTTGCTGTTTACTGATCAAATCATTGCCAAAGCTATGCCAAATAATTAAGAAATTGTAGGTATTGTCAATTCTATCAATCACAGTAGGTTAAAAAACGGTGAAATGTCAGAAATCCTATCAGCTGCAATCAAGAGATTGATCCATCCCTATCGTGATCATAAATCAACGAATATATTTATTTAAAAAATTACCACAAGCAGGATAATTCAGTGTCTTTATCTATTATAATCTTGAATATGAAGTTAATTACACCAATTTTAATCCTAGTTGCAACTTTTTGCTTAATAGCAAGCTGTAAAAAAAACCGTAATTGTGATAATATTTTAAACCAAGCACCTCATCGACGCATTGGCCTTACCTTCACAGATAAGGAAAGTGGTTCCAACCTTATCTTGACAGATGCTTTTGGCGAAAAGAATAAAAGTGTCAGTGTTGGAGAAACTGGCACACCATTCTATGACTGGCGTATCATTAAAGGTTCAGAAAATTCACCAATGAATGGATTTATGGAGATTATATTCTTCAACGATACCCCTGGAGACCATAGTTTTAAGATCCAGATTCAAGGAAAAGAAACGATCATCCTCTCATACACCATTTTAAAGGAAAAAAGTAAAGATTCCTGTCGCCTTTTTTCTTATCCTATAACAGGACTTAAAATTTTAAATTATGGTTGGGATATATATAAGCAGAATGGAAGTATAGTACCACTTGTTTTAGTTGTAAAAATGTGATCGTTTTAAAAAGATCTTCTATTTATTTTTTACGATAAATGCTAAAGCGAAACAATTGAAGTGGAAATGAGGAATAATATCGCTTCTTTAAAACGCTAAGACGTATGTATACAACGTCTTAGCGACTAACATTTCAAATGATCCCTGAGTCCGATAAAGCCCTATAGATAGGAAGCAATACAACATTGATAAACAAATTCTTAAACGGATTAAGCCATTTGACTATTGCGTTATCATAGCCATTGATTGAATTTTTTGATATACCATGTTTTAACAAACTGTGTCAGTGTGCAGTAAGAAGCTAGTATGGCTATAAGCCAAGGAAAATAACTCAGTGGCAATTGTTGCATATATAATGCACCTGCAAAAGGTGAAAACGGAATTAATACTCCGATAACCATAATCAGTGAAGTTAACGCCACTACAGGCGCAGTAGCCCAACTTTGGATAAATGGAATTTTTCGCGTGCGAATCATGTGAACAATCAATGTCTGTGAAAGTAGTCCTTCAATAAACCAGCCGCTCTGAAATAGACTTTGGTGTTCTGGACTATTCGCTTTAAAAACAAAGAACATAACTGCAAATAGCGCATAATCGAAGATGGAGCTAATTGGGCCAATATAAAGCATAAATCTTTTAATGCCAGAAGCATCCCATTTTTTAGGTTTCTCAATGAAATCTTCATCCATTCTATCCCATGGAATAGATACCTGTGATACATCATATAGTAAATTTTGCACTAATATTTGCACCGGTAGCATCGGTAGAAATGGCAGAAAAGCACTGGCGCCCAACATGCTGAACATATTTCCGAAATTGCTACTCGCAGTCATTTTGATATATTTGATGATGTTTCCAAAAGTTCTCCTCCCATAAATTACTCCTTTTCTCAAAACCATCAAGTCTTTTTCGAGCAAAATTATATCAGCACTTTCTTTAGCAATATCCACCGCTGTATCGACACTGATCCCTACATCGGCATCTCTAAGTGCGGCTGCGTCATTAATACCATCACCCATAAAACCAACTGTATGACCTTTTTCTTTAAGTATTTTAACAACCCGAGATTTTTGAACCGGACTTAATTTTGCCAGAATAGAAACCTCTCCAATCTGTTCCTTTAATTCCATATCAGTCATTTTTTCAACTTCAGCCCCCAAAAGTACCTGATCAAAAGGAATACCTACATCTTGGCATATCTTCTTTGTGACAATCTCGTTATCACCTGTCAATACTTTAATATTCACACCTAACTTCTGTAAAGCTTCAATTGCTGCTTTAGCGGAAGGTTTAGCAGGATCAAGAAAACCGATAAATCCAGTGAGCGTCATATTTTGCTCATCTTCTAAAGAATAATTCAGTGCTCTGTCATCAAATTCACGTATAGCAACCAGTAAAACCCGCAGCCCTGCTTCATTTAGTTTATTTGAAGTTCTTAAAATCATCTTCCGCATCGCTTCATCCATAGGCATTACCTGATCTGATTGAATATGTAGCTGTTTATCATCTCCCGGATCAAAGGCGTGACTGCACAAATTAAGCATTTCTTCTACCGCTCCCTTACAGATGAGCAGATGTTTACCATTTCGTTGTTTTAACACAACAGACATTCTACGTCTTTGGAAATCAAAAGGAATTTCATCGACTTTTAAAAAATGCTCTTCCACTTTCAGGTAGTCATGTAATTCGACATGTTCGAGAACAGCAACATCGAGCAGGTTTTTAAGGCCTGTTTGATGAAAACTATTCAGATAAGCCCATTTGAGTACCTCTTCATCTTCCTGTCCGAAAATATTCAAGTGTCTTTCCAAAACGATTTTGTCCATAGTCAGCGTACCCGTTTTATCTGTACACAGTACATCCATTGCTCCAATATTCTGGATGGCATTGAGCCTTTTGATAATCACTTTGTGCTTACTCATATTCACTGCCCCTTTTGCAAGATTTGCAGTTACGATCATGGGTAGCATTTCCGGGGTCAGACCTACGGCAACGGCAATTGCAAAAAGCAGTGCATCCCACCAGTTTCCTTTAACGAATCCATTGATCATGAAGATTAAGGGCACCATGACAACCATAAAACTGATCAAAAGGTAGCTCACTTTATTAACCCCGATATCAAAATTTGTTTCGGCACGTTTACCCACAATAACTTTACTGAGTGAGCCAAAATAAGTTTGATTTCCTGTATTGACGACAACTGCTGTCGCATAACCACTTACCACATTGGTTCCCATAAAGCAGATGTTATCCAGCTCTACCAGTGGTTTCTCTTCAGCGTCCCGAACAGCCAAACTTCTCTTTTCTACGGGCAAAGACTCTCCTGTCAGCATAGATTGACTTACAAAGAGATCTTTAGATTTTACGATACGGCAGTCTGCTGGAATCATATCTCCCGCAGAAAGCAAAATGACATCCCCAGGCACTAATTTCTTAATATCAAGCTCTTCCTTTTCAGTCATATTCCTTACAACTGTCGCGGTAGTTTTTACCATGCTTTTAAGTTGCTCAGCGGCCCGATTACTCCTGTATTCTTGAAAGAACCTGAGTAGAGAGCTTACCATCACCATAATACCGACCATTACAACCGTTTTATAATCGGTCTCCCCGGGACTGGCCAACCATACATCCAATATAAAGGAGATCGTGGCAATAATAAGAAGTATGCCAATAAAGGGGTTGATAAATGCCTGAAATAGTTGCTTTATCCATGTAGGCGCTTGTTCATGGTGCAACTCGTTAAAGCCAAATCTACTTAACCTCTCTTTGGCTTGTATAGAAGATAAACCGCCGATATGGCTTTCCAGCATGGCGAAATAAAAATCCTGATCCGATCTTGAAACATTTTGCAGCTTGGTCGCAGCAGCCTCATCACTACCTTTTGACATAATTTTTCTTCTGTCAGTAATCGTTTTATCTTTTAAGCGCTCTTTTACGTTAATCATGGTATTAAATAGATATTATTAGTTATACAATTGGAAATGAAGCGATATCACACCAATCATTATCAGATATTTTAAATTATTATTAGTTTTTGGATATTGGTCCTTGGGTTATTAATCTATGTACGAT
Source organism: Sphingobacterium kitahiroshimense (assembly GCF_025961315.1). Taxonomy (NCBI): domain Bacteria; kingdom Pseudomonadati; phylum Bacteroidota; class Sphingobacteriia; order Sphingobacteriales; family Sphingobacteriaceae; genus Sphingobacterium; species Sphingobacterium kitahiroshimense. The sequence continues at coordinate 502,430 of NZ_JAOQNK010000001.1, forward strand.
GGGGCTAAAGATCATTCTCCATACCAGCTTTATTCCAGCTCACTTCAGAAACTTCATGTTCAATCGTTAATCGTCCCGCAATCCGCTCCATAATCGCATCTTCATTGCTATTTGCCAGTATTTCAGCCATTATTATTGCTCTGCTTGCGTCTCCATCATCAGTACTTTTTAGCGATCTTAACAACAGTTTTTCATCACTTCCAGTGAACTGAAGTAATAATACTCTCAAATGATTCTCCACATCTTGTCTGCATTTTATAATTAAGAGATACGCGACTGGATTATCAGCACTATTTACAGGTATACGGCTTAACTTTGTACCTAAAGGACGCATCACCACGTGCGTAATGATCAGAAAGACGGTAAAGATGGTGGCTTCAGAAAGAAAACCCAATCCGCAGGATGCTCCTATGGAAGCTGAGCACCACAGGGTAGCTGCTGTATTTAGTCCCCTTACGTTCACACCGTCTTTCATTATTACTCCTGCACCAAGAAATCCGATGCCACTTACGACGTAAGATATTACTCTACCAGAAGCATCTCCGCCAACTTTCACCCCAAGTGAAACGAACATGCAGGCGCCAAGACATACCAACATATTGGTTCTTAGTCCGGCCATCCGCTGTCTCCATTGACGTTCAGTGCCGATCGCTGCACCAAGTGCAAATGCGATAGATAATCTTAAAATAAATTCAAATAGTGTCATTGGCCCTCCTATTTTTAGTGTGTGTGAGGCTATACCTAACCGTATACAACAGTGAGGATGATAATCTTAAAAAGAGGTACCTGAAAGGGTAATTTTGCTTGTCACAGATGCGATCCACTATAGCGACCACCATCATTGGTCTTATAACTGAAGCTACTGAGCAGTCATACACGACAAGATCGTGTGTATATTTTTTAAACAGTTTTGAAAAATGAAACATAACGTTGTTTTAGGCCTGCAATCGGCATAAAACAAGGTTATGATGATTCGCGGGCAATTAAATAATTATCTCTTGTGTCTTTGAATGGAGGCCTGAGTCCATATTGTTTTTGTTTAAATGTGTTGCAAATATAAAATGCATACCGCTAACACGCCATTAGAGGATCAACAGAAATTTATTAGAAATTTATTAGAATTTGGAGAGAAGATAAATGTGAAATTTCACTGATCAGCGTAGGACCACTATGTACAACAGGGGTTATCGAGTCACGATTTAGTACAACGATTATTGAGCAGGAGATAAAATTTCCGTTCTAGGTTTAAAATCTTTTATAGTCAGGCCTATGATAGGGAGTCATCGCATTAGGAATATCTACTTCAATAATACCTATTACTCATGAAGTGAAAACAAGATGGTGAATAGCTTAGATTTAAATTTGACAAGCTTTTTTAAGTTCCCAAAAATAGAAATTACTCATCCATCTTGTAAATTTTTGCAAATGGGCTAAATGCACAAAGGTATTACTTCCGGGAAAATACTTGTTTATCCCAGATTGATATTTTCTGTATACCGGTAAACTTAGTCCGGTATATCAGTTTATTGTTTTCTATCGTAATTTCACTGTAAGGTGCATGGTGATCCTTATCCTCGGGCATGACCAATGTGTCTTTCTTGATATATGCCTTGTAGACATCGCCATGCTCTCGACTTTGGTATTTACAGGTCCAGTCGATGATCGTTGCAAATCGGTCATTATCAAAAGTTATCTGCAGGCATCTGGTTGTTTTTCTGTCAATCCATGTTCCACCATATTGTTTTTGGAGCTGTGTTATCGTGACAGATTTTTGGCTATAGCCGTTTGATGGGTATAAAAACCAAATGATTAGAAAAAGAAAGATCTTGTTAAAGGCTAGCATAACGTTAAATATAAGAATTTCCGTTTAAACCTTTAGAAAGTAGGATGACAGAACCTGAATGCGGCGCCGACATCGATCTAAAAGTATCATGATCACCGCTGTCATGTTCCGATTATATTGCTTTACACTAATCGCGCAGAACTAAGTTCATTAAGTATTAAGCTATCAATTCAAATCTTCAGCTATCTTAAAGTTTGATCATAAAAACACAAAGTTGATGTCATTCCACAGTTTGCTGCTCCTCTATTTTTTGAATATATCAGACATTGTTTCCTTGTCTAATACAGCCATGTCAAGTAGTTTCAATGATTTTACCATGGTAAGCGTAGTTGTTTTATACTTTTGAAAATGTGGAGTTTTCAGATGTTGCTGGTAAGCCTCATCGTTGGCGTAAATTTCCAAAATACGGATCTGTGATCGATCAGCTTTAATGTACATCGGAAGAATGGCTACTACACCTGGTTCTAATTTTACAGAGGCAGCTGCTTCTTCTTTTAAAATAGCACAGTATGCATCAAAATCTTTCGGATACACTTCAATTTCTGAAATTCGTACCAATTGTTTATTGCTATTAATCGTAGTATCCTGAACTGAGCTTTGTGCAAATATGATTTGACTACTTATTAGCATCACCAGGATTGTCAAAAATGGTAATTTGAATATATTTTTCATCTTTGTATTTGTTTGTTGGCAATAGCATATTCTTCCTCTGAAACAGCCTGTAACCAGGTCACATTTTCTTCATCTTTATAATTGGTGATCGCAATGTGGATCATGCCACTTACTGCAGATGCGCCATGCCAATGCTCCACATCTTCAGGAATATTGATGATATCCCCTTTTTTAATCAACTGGGCGACTTGACCTCTTTCTTGATAAATACCTGTACCATCGGTGATAATCAATACTTGACCTCTTGGATGTGTATGCCAGTTTGTCCTTGCTCCAGATTCAAAAGTAACATTGCCGAGGGCAAAATCATTATTTTCATCTTTTTCTTGCAACAGATTTAGAAATGCATTTCCTGTAAAATATCCATTGGTTATTTGATTTCCCTTTTCAAATATTTCATTTATTATTTGTTCCATATCCTTCTATTTATTGGTGTTACGTGAAAATTGCTTTCGGTCGTCATGACTACAGGTATAACCTTCTATGATAGTTATTGTTTTTAACTCAGGTCTTTGACAATCTATTTATTTACACCCAGTACAAAAATCCTAATTTAATAGAAAATATATGGTATATAAATCACGGAATCTCTTACCAATTTTACTGATTTATCATTACACTGATCGGTGTTATATAAATTTAAACTAGCTCTTTGACACCTAAAATAGATAAACTATCAATTTAATTAAACGAAATCAATAAATTTAAAATCAATATATTAATCATGTGTCATATTGTTAATCAGAATTTAAGGTTTTCCAAGCTTGAAATGTCATTTCGAATTTGATCTCACCTTTTCCATGCATACCCACCTCCTTCCAACCCGCAGTTTTGTAAAATATTGAAGCTCTTGTACCGGGTGCAGTTCCCAGCCAAACAGTTTGCTTTGTTTTATTGAAATACCAATTCAGCATAACATCGTGCAGTTGTTTTCCAATGCCCTGTTTTTCATAGTCTGGATGTACAAACAATGCCCAAATATTATAGTCAACTAGATCAACAATTGAAAAGCCAACGATCCTCTGGTCAATTTCACATATCCAGCCTTTCCCTCTTCTTATTAAAAAATCTTCACAGTCCTCATCACTTACCAGATTAGGATCTGAAAGCATATTTTCCTTGACGGCATTTCTCACAACTTGTATCTGCGGGATATCTCCGACTCTTGCTACTCTAAATTTCATTTTAATTTTTAATGATTGGTTATTATTGCATTTTCTAGGAATTGTGTTCACGTTAGCTTATTTGTATATCGTAAATTTATTATGAGACAGGTTAAATCCAAGATTTTCATATATGGCAATATTCTCAATTCGCTTTTTGTTTGTGGTTACTTCAATACTTTTTAGGTTATTTTGATCAGCAATCTCCATAATTTCATCAATCAATTTTCGCCCTATTCCTTTGTTTCTGAAATTCTGTGTTACGTAGAATTCTTGAATTTCGCCGACCAGTCCACTATGATGTAACAGATACTGCGTATGGAAAGTTATAAATCCCATTTTCCCATCTAAATTTTCAGCAATCAAATAATAATAATTTGGGTTTTTAATATTGTTATTGAATATCTCTTCAATAATTTCTTTATCTAAGATTTCATTTTCAAGTGCACACAAGCAATCGTAAACAAAGTCAAAATCTGTGCTTTCGATTCTTCTAATAGATGTAGATAATTCCATAAATTTTTATTGCAAAAAGTATAATTCAATTTATTTGATTAAAAATGATAATTATAAACGAAAACTCCTAAATAAACTGAAACATAAGACTCTATAGAAGCTTTGAAAAGATGCTGGATCATAAGAAAAGGATTTCCGTATTCTTCATCATTTTTTGTATTTTTAAGTTTTAAAAGAAAAACAAATGCATTATCAAGAGTTCCTTCCAGAAACCTCTTTACAAGACTACATCCGATATTTTTGGGTATTGGAAGACGACACAGATAATTTTAGCGTTAAGTCATTTAAGATCATCCCAGATGGCATACCTACATTGATCTTTCAAGAAAAGCCAAACCTCTTTTTTGATATGGATGCTCAGGCAGCACCGCAGTTGTATATACAAGGGCAGTCAACTAAGTTCACAGAGCATCGCGTTATGGGTAATTTTAGGATTATTGGAGTTTATTTACAGCCAACAGCTTTAAAAACTATTTTTAATGTAGATGCTTTCGAATTTAATGATCAAAAAGTTCCGCTAGAAGATATTATAACAGAACCAATTCTTCAACAACTTATTAATGCAGTCTCTTTAAAGCAAAAGATTAAAATTATCTCCAACTTTTTATTAAAACACATAAGCAAAGTAGAGCGCAATACTGAGAAAGCTACAATCGCATCCTTATTTCTTCAAAACGGAAAAACGCTTAAAGAAACTCAAATAGAAATGAATTTGTCGGAACGCTCGCTCGAGCGATTAATAAAACAATATGTGGGTATGCCTCCAAAAATGTTTTCAAGAATTATGCGTTTTCAATCTGGTTTAAACATCTTACGACAAGCTGATTTTAACAGTCTTACAGAAATCGCATATCAAAACGAGTATTTTGATCAATCTCATTATATTAGAGAGTTCAAAGGATTTACTGGGACCAACCCTGAAAGATTCATGCTTAATGCAAACGAAAAGTTGCTGAATTTCCCTCTATGGGATGCTTCCAAATGATCAAATCCATCCTCTAAATGCTTTCTTTACCAATCTGAATCATTTTTATGTAGAACTGTCGGTTTTATCCAATTCTACAATAAATATCACCTATACTTTTGTACTCGAAATAGCTAAGATCTTCCATAACATAGATTTGCATCACTATTTCACAAAATTTATAGTTTTTATTTTAAAAAAATGAGTATGAAAAACACGCAAAAAGTAACGAGGTTAAACCCTAAAAATGTTCCGGCACCTGTCGGGAACTATTCACATGTTACAATCATTCCTAAAAATTCCAATCTATATACTTTTTCTGGTCAGATAGGTATTGATAATAATGGATCCATTCCATCTTCTATAAATGAACAGGTGGCATATACATTTCTAAATATAGGCCAGCTTCTAGATAGTCAAAATTTAGCTTCTGATGACGTTATAAAAGTCAACATCTGGGCTACGGAAGAGATTGACTGGAACTTTCTAAATGCAAAATGGGAAGAATTATTCGGGAAAGTCTATCCCTCGATGACCATTGCTTATGTAAAGGGACTAGGACTTGAGGAACTTAAAATTGAAATTGAAATCTGGGCTGCTCAACAATAACAATTCGAAGCTGAGGTTATTCTTACTACTTAAATTAAAGAACTTCTGCTATTTTTTAAGCTGGAGGTTCTTTAATTTATTTAAGAGTCCCACAAATCTGTTGATTGCGATAAGAATACCACAGAAAGTCTGTTTTATAGTCCAATGAGCGATCCATATTTTCAAAACCAGATATTTGCCAGTGTAATTTAACAAGATTTCGATTGACATACGTTGGATTCGATCGTTTAAGAGTAAATATTGAAACTCTCGCTGAAAATAACCATTCTGTTTTTAAGGAAATTTCTACTTATAATATATTTTTCTGATCAGCTTCTCTTTGATTTCAGGTTCGCAATTGTAATCAATATTTTCGAGGAGTTTTGGTTCTTCTGTTTTAACTAGACTTTTTTTGTTATCCACTTTTTTACTTGTTGCGACTTTCTTCTTTGCTGGACAATAGGTTTGTTTAATGCGTTCTATCCAATTGCCATTTTTATCATACTGATACAAATACTCATATTCGCCACCAATTTCAAAATATTCTCCTTTTTGGACATAATCCCATTCTTTACGTTTTTCGTATATAAGCAGATCTTTGTCATTATACTTATACTGATAATTTGATAAACGGTTTGCTTGATCATACGAGCTTATTTGTCTATCATTTTTAGAAATTTCCAGAATGACTTTTTTACGGAGGAAAGTGTTGTTCTCATGCAGTACTTCTTTAATTTTCTGACCTTTTTCATTATAGCTATAATAAAAATCGAGAAAATTACTTGAACATGAACGACTAACTTGTTTATGGGCCACTAGATTTAAACTGTCCGTATATTGATACTGAATGACGCAGGTGTCATTTTTAAATTCGTCGATTTCAAGTGTTTTTTCTAATCGGTTCTTGCTGTCATAGAAATTTTGATTCGTGTGATATAATGCACCTATTTTATTGTAGTATTTTTCCGCTGTAATATTGTTATTGTCATCATAAAACTCAACAAAACTATTTCGTAAACTTTCTTTAATCTCTTTCTTATAATTTACTGGGATCGGCCCTCCCATCAAAGAAAGATTTCTTTCGGACATATAATCATTAGTAACAATGAAGTCTATTTTCGTATGTTCTTGAGTTTGTCCCAAACACAAGGTCTGGAACAACAAAACAACTACAACCAGTAATACGTTTATACTTTTCATAAGCCTAAATAAATCATTGATAACGATGTCTATATACAATAAGTATTGATGTAATTTACTGTAAAATTGCACTTTCCATTTTTTTCTTTCGCATCCATATTCTTACAGCGCATATATTTTGCCAAAGTATACTACCTGATCCGTATATACAAGTAGACTTTGCTTCGTAAAACGCAATTTTCGAACTAGCTTCTATTTACTAAAATACTGTTATTAAATCTGTTTAAGGAAATAAACTGACTTATTACACGAATTGTAAAACATGTTTCGCGAATTGTAAATCTACTGCTTGGTTTTGATTATTAAATGTATTTTTATTACTGCTAACAGCAACGATGCACTTTAGATCGCTACTCTAAAACTTATTACTAGTATAACTGCCCAAATGCAGAAAATATCAATAATGCACTAGCGGACTATACAATAAAAACTAAAAGTCGTACGGGACTGTTAAAATAACTAAAGAATAGAATCCGGAAAAATAAAACCTAATAAAATCAGGCTATGATAATATTTGGAACAAGAGCAAAGATCTTAAATTCAAAAGAAATGCTGTCTTACGACTGTGAGAATTGCAATAGCAAAGGGACTGTTACTTTTTTATTTTTAGCCCGCTATTTTCATATTTTTTGGATTCCTATTTTTCCAACTTCAAAAAAAGGAATGAGCCAATGCAGTCATTGCAAACAAATTCTATATGCAAATGAAATGAGTCCAAAAATGAAGCAAGACTATTTCATGGCATCTGCCAAAGCAAAGAGACCAATTACACATTATTTTGGATTATTTGTTATAGGATTGTTATGTTGCATGATCATCTTTACTATTTATCAAAATTCGGTTAATGAAACTGAATATTTAGCAAATCCAAAAGTTGATGATCTATACAAAATAGAAAAAAATGATACTTATACGCTGTATAAGGTTTATGAAGTAAAAGGCGATACTTTGATTTTTAAAACACATAGTATGTCAACGAAAAAGTATTCTGGACTTTCCGACTTGTTAAAGAAATATAAAAATGATTATGCAGACGCAACGATAAAATTTACTAAAGATCAAATAAAGTCAATGCAACATGATACAAATAGTAAATTTGGTAAGATTTATAGTATCAAGAGGGATTAACTAACGGCTAAAAAATTATCGTTTACTCACGATCGATCTCTAAGTATAACTAAATGAAGCAATGGCAGTATTTTAATGATTTCCAAAGTATAAATGAAAAATCTCACAACTCTTTTAGTTTTAATGATTCCTATTTGTCTTTATTCACAAGAAAAAGTAATACTATCTCACACCATTAAGATGTACAATGAAATTGAGATAAGTTTAGAACTTGAAAATAAGCCCAACGACAGATTTCACCTGATTAAAATAGATACGCTTACTGCGACCTATAATAAGGGACAAATTTTGCACAATAATATATTTGAAAATTCTTTCAGACGAGCTAATGTTGTAGCAAGGTACGAACTTGAGGAAAATAAAAAATATCATAAAATTGATATTAAAGGCACGATCATATACTTCAAGCCATCAGAAAATAAAAAATCGTATTTCAATTTGGGTAAACTAAAAGGTTTAGAAAAAAACATCAATTTAATAGATAAAAGTGTAGTAAAAGCAAATCCAACCGTTTATTTTTCAATTGTAGATTCTGCCAACATACAAAAAACATTTCCAGATTTTAGGTATAAAACCAATAATGGGGAGGATTATAAAAGCATTGATTTCAAGTCTTATGACTTAATGTATGCGTATCGATCTACTAAAAATCAAGATTTAATAATAGCTGTTAATGAAGACTTAGACCACGGTTACAATAACCTCACTTTGACAGATAAGCGTACAAATATTAAATATAAGCTGATTAAATTGAAAAAAGATATGGCAGCAACCGAAAAAGAGGAAATCAAAATTGAACTGATGATCGAAAATGAGAATTCGATTGAGCAGATACCATTTGATTTCAAAAACGCGAATTTGAAATAGAAAACCAATCAGCCGGTTTTAAATAGCTAGAAGTGCTTGGTATGAGCTATACCTCTACTTTCTTTAACCTGAGATCTCAAGCAACTATCTGATATGTATTCATCATGACCTATGTAAGGTATTGGAAAGCATGATGATGTTCGATTTCCCAATCATCATCTATACCCTTTGAATCAAAAACTTCTGCACTGAATTTTTTTATTAGAATTCTTATTCCGAATGCAATCCTGCACAAGATGTCTTTTTAATTAAGACTGTAAATTAACCTTCAAATAATATGTTAAAAACTAGGGACTATCGAAATCATTAGTTAACTTTAATTGTAATAACAGTTTAAATCACTGCATATTATCTCAATATACTTTATTTATAATAATATCATCACGTTATGAATTATAAAAATATTTTATTAGAATTAGGTGCCGAAGGCGAAAATCTGCTAGGCTTTAATACACCAAAAATTTTGAAGGAACAACTTCACCTTCCCTCCCCAAAATTTATCGATGAGATTTTCCTGCAAAGCAACCGCAATCCTCAGGTACTTAGAAATCTTGCGGCACTCTACAAACATGGACATCTGGCTAATACCGGATATTTATCAATATTGCCAATTGATCAAGGGATAGAACATACTGCTGGTGCTTCTTTTTCTCCGAACCCTTTGTATTTTGATCCAGAAAATATCATCAAGCTTGCTATCGAAGGTGGTTGTAATGCTGTTGCAACAACTTTTGGGAATCTTGCTATAATGGCTAGAAAATATGCACATAAAATTCCATTTATCGTTAAAATAAATCATAATGAATTGCTTACTTATCCTACAAAGTATGATCAAATTATGTTTGGGAGTATAAAAGATGCTTGGAACTTAGGGGCAACTGCAATAGGTGCTACGATTTACTTTGGTTCAGAAAATTCAAACAGGCAAATTGTAGAAGTTGCCGAAGCCTTTGAAAGAGCTCATGAGTTAGGAATGCCCTGCATTTTATGGTGCTATACCCGTAATAATAGTTTTACTAAGGATAACGTTAATTATGAAGTTGCAGCAGATATTACAGGTCAAGCCAATCATTTAGGTGTAACCATACAGGCTGATATCATTAAGCAAAAACTTCCGGAAAATAACGGCGGATTCACTACCATTAATTTTGCAAAAAGCAATCCTAAAATGTACACGGATTTATCATCCATGCATCCTATTGACCTTTGCCGTTATCAAGTAGCAAATTGCTACATGGGCAGAATTGGTCTTATTAATTCAGGAGGTGAATCGAAAGGTGAACGCGATCTTCCTGAGGCTATTAGAACAGCGATTATAAACAAACGAGCCGGAGGCACAGGGCTAATATTGGGTAGAAAAGCTTTTCAACGTCCGCTCAAAGATGGCATAGAAATTCTTAGAGCGATACAAGATATTTACCTGGATGAAACCCTTTCAATCGCATAATGTATATCAGATAGGAAAACAGTGCTGTTATGATACATTACAGCATTGTTTCCTATTTAATATATATTCCTAAAATTATTCCAAGCTTAATAAGCAAGCGTAAAACGTTGTTTGATATGTGCGGGTCGTTCCAGCTCATCGAGCAAAGCTACTGCGAAATCGGCTGTAGAAATCTTACTTTCTCCTTTATCATTAAATAACACTTGATCTTTCCCTAAGCGAAAAACACCTGTACGCGGGCCGGGCTCGATCACCATGGCTGGGCTCAAGACAGACCAATCCAGGTCGGTCACCTGTTTGATAACATCAAATGCGTCACGTGTAGCAGTAGCACCGTCCTTCCATTCAGCGGGAAATTCTGGAGTATCTAACAATTGTACTCCGGGTTTTACTTCGAGGCTTCCGGCCCCGCTAACAGCTAATAATCGCGTAATACCTGCTTTTTTCGTAGCATTAATAATAGCTGTGATAGCCTTTACATAGGTCGATGAGTCATTTGCGCTGTAAGCACTGATAACAGCTTCGTTTCCTTTCAAAAGGCTGACCAACTCCTCTTCTTTTATAACATCTCCTTTATTGACGTTAAGACGTGGGTTGGAAACCGTTACTTTTTCTGGTTTTCGGACAATAGCGGTTATGTCATGACCTCTACTCAGCGCTTCATTTAAAATAGCTGATCCGATAAATCCGGATGCTCCGATGATGGCAACTTTCATAATGATATTTTTTTGTCGTGAATAAGTAATACAGCTCGACCTTACTGTTTGTTTTAATTGTTTAAAAATACCATAGTTGGTAATGAAGGCCGGATCTGCTTAATCTGTACGGAATAAAAATTATAGCAACAATCTTTTACACCGCAAACTATTAGATGCTGGATAAATATGGAAATTGGAAAAATGCATCACACATTATTTCTATGACAACATTTACAACTCATTTAAATTTTAAATAGGTTGTAAATGTTGCTAAAAATTTAATATATATTTATGTAACTAAAATTTACACATGCTAGAAAATTTCGAATTTTATCTTTTTTTGGTGCTGCTGATCACCATGCTGATCATGTTGGCGAAAAAGATTCAGGTTGCGTATCCTGTTTTGCTTGTATTAGCTGGTCTTTCAATAAGTTTTATTCCGGGAGTACCCCCAATAAAAATAGAACCAGAGTTAATATTTATCATTTTTTTACCACCGCTGCTGTATGAAGCCGCTTGGTCAACCTCATGGAAAGAGCTATGGCGATGGCGCAGAATTATTTTCAGTTTCGCTTTCGTAGTCGTTTTTTTTACGGCATTATCGGTAGCCGTCTTCGCTAATTATTTCATCCCCGGATTTTCTTTAGCTTTAGGTTTTTTATTGGGCGGAATCGTTTCACCACCTGATGCAGTAAGTGCTGGAGCAATTTTAAAATTTGTGAAGGTGCCTAAAAGATTGGCGTCAATCCTCGAAGGCGAAAGTTTGCTGAATGATGCTTCTTCTTTAATCATTTTCAGGTTTGCGATGATTGCTGCGGCAACCGGGCAATTTGTATGGTACGAAGCGGCGGGAAGTTTTGTATGGATGTGCATTGGTGGCGTAGGCATCGGGCTTGCACTTGCATACATCTTTCTGAAAATGCATAAAATACTTCCGACAGATTCTAATACTGATATTTTGCTCACTTTTATCGCCCCTTTCTCGATGTATTTGGCGGCGGAGGAACTGCATGCGTCGGGAGTTTTGGCGGTGGTAAGTGGCGGATTATTCCTATCTTATCGTAGTCATGATTTTTTGAGCAGTGCATCTAGAATTCGTACTGTAACAGTTTGGGAAAGTTTTTGCTTTTTGTTAAATGGAATTGTTTTCATGCTCATTGGTTTAGATTTACCTGAAATTGTTTCTGGTTTGGGAGATACTGATATTTATACAGCAATCGGTTATGGAATAGCTGTTACTGTAGTGCTGGTTCTTGTTAGAATTTTCTCCGGTTATGCGGCGGTGATAACGACTTTAATTATGAGAAATTACATTACCGTTGCTGATGCCAAATCCCCTGGCTGGAAAACTCCTTTAATCATTGGCTGGACCGGAATGAGAGGTGTTGTTTCATTGGCCGCGGCACTTTCAATTCCCCTGACTTTAGCGGACGGAACTCCTTTCCCTCAAAGAAATCTCATACTTTTCATCACCTTTGTCGTCATCCTTTTAACATTACTTGTCCAGGGACTTACGCTTCCTTTCTTATTAAGGAAATTCCCTCAAATAGATCAGGATTTTACTCGAAGTGAAAAGGAAATCGATTATGAAATTCAGAACAACCTTGCTCAAGTGGCAGTAGATAAAATCCGTAAAGATTATGCTCACAAAATAGATAGTTTTCCAACATTGAAAGATCAATTGCAAAAATATGAAAATCAATTGAGCAGTTCTGAAATCATCATTAATTTCGCTGAATATCGAAGTATTTATATTGACATAATCGAAACGCAAAGAACATGGCTTATCAATAAAAACCGCGAGGAGCTTCTGTTAGATGAAGAAATTATCAGGAAACATCTTCGATTGCTCGATCTTCAAGAAGAAAGATTGAATATGAAAAGTTAGGTATTTGACCATAATTCCAATGCCGTAACAACATGATCAATCATAACGTTTTTGATTCATAAGCTTAGCATATGTTATCTTGCATATGCTAAGCTACTGATGTAAAGCTAAATATTAAAAAGATTTTACCGTGCGATAAGTCTTAAAGGCTGTATAAATCCGGGTTTCTTTTAGTTTCTTGTTTTTATAAATTTCAATCTTTTCTTTTTCGCCTGTTTTCTTATTGAAATAGGTTATTTTAGTCAGTTGCCCGTCCTTAGCAAATTGTTCTAATTTGAAATTTCTGCCGTCTTCTTGATAATGTACACTATTCAGACGTCCATTCTTTTTATAAAAATATCTTTTTGTGTTATAGAAATTCCCATCGTATGTTAGTCCTTCATAAATATACTGTGCTGTATATTTTCCCTCCTGCACAAGCTGTTGTTTATCGTTATAAATGAAATAATAGATTCCATCTTGAGGATTACGCAATTCATAACGTAGCCCTAATCGAGCGTTTCGATCAGGATATCGCTGATGGTTCAAGAATAATAGACAAAATGCTTTTACTTGGAAAATTTGAAAAAATAAGTCTAAATATGGATAATTGCTGTGCCATTGTCGTGACTGATCGATAATATATTGCAGTCAATATAAAGATTTAAACAAACTTTTCTATTGACTACAAATTTCACAGCCTAAGACTTTAGCCATTACAAACTATCTTAGGCATTGGTAGATATTACTAAATCAAGTAACCTCCTAAAAATGAGTATGAAAAATTATGAGCGTTGTTATTTTATAAAATCTCCTTTTGTTTCAAATAGTCTCCCCTCCTGATCTTCTACGATGAAGATAACATCATATTTCCCATTTTTAAAGTGTTTTAGGTCCAGATGCTCATGAAAGGTATGTTGTAGAGCGCCGATCATCGCACCTGTATTATAAGTATAGGTTTTGGAAAATGAACCCCATTTAAGCTGAACCTTTACACTTTTAATCTTTTTGGAGGCAGTAATTTCTGACTCCAGATGCAGATTATCTTTCTTCGCATTAAGACCTACATCAATTTTCGACGCAAATGGCATCGAACTATCTACTTTTAGATTGATCTCAGTTTCCTCCTCTGCAGTTTCTCCTACTTCCGAAACTGCTTTGATACATAATTTATAAATTCCGACTGCTAAATACACTGGAATAGGTATAACCCCGCTTAAATGATATTGATTATGTTGTTTGACATCGGTAGTATAATCCTTCACATAGGACCAATCTGTCTTTTTTATTGGTTCAAATTTCACTGTCAGCAATTTAATTCCTTCAGGAAAGTAAATATTTGTTTTAAAATGGAGATCTTGACCAATAAACGCGTTAACCTCATTACCTGTTTTCCCAACTTTAATCGTACTTATGCCAGTTTGAGAATTATTGCATCCAATTAGGAAGATGAGGATCATCAAGAGAATCGATAATTTGTAATTCATTGTATTCATTCTTTAGTTTTTTTTAATGTTCGTGATGTGATTCGTGATTATGGTGATCATGTTCAGAATGGCTATGATCATGTCCGCCAATGATTAAACTGCTCAGTGATAATACTATTCCCAACAATACTGCAATCATCTTCTTTTTATTGAAAACATGGTGGTCTGCAGATCCGGACTCAAAAAGAATTGTAGTGGAAACATGAAGGAATATACCGATCACTACAGCCATAATTTTATCAAAATATTGTGCAAGATCACCCACAGCATGCTGACTGATAAACTGACTGGTCAAAAAACCTGCTGGAGTCATCATAGCAAATACGAAAATAGCAATCAGTAATGTTCTTTTTGAAACTTGAGAGGCCAGAAGTAAAGATCCCAATGCAAATGCTGCTGGAATATGATGGATCGCGATACCAAAAACAAGATGTTGACGCTGTGCACTAACCAAAGGCATACCTTCTAAAAAAGCATGGACACATAAACTCAACATAATAGCTATTGGAAAAGAATTGATATTTTCCTTCTTCATATGTATATGTCCATGCTCCACTCCTTGGGAGAAATGTTCTAACAAAAGCTGGAACAGGAAACCGCCAAGTATATACAGTCCAATGGTTTCCATATGCTCCGACGCATCTGCATACACGTGCGGAATAAGATGAAGTATCGTCAGTCCAAAAAGATAGGCACCACTGAAGGAAAGAATCAATTTTAAAAATGTTGAACGATCCCGTTTGACTGATAAAACAGAAATTCCACTTATAAATGGAGATAAAAAAAGTATAGAAACAATAAGTATAGCATTCATTTATTATAATAATTAAAAATGTCAATTGGATTATCAATGTTCAAATATAGATAAGATAATTCACAAAAGCAATTTAGTTGCATTTGAAGAATTTAGATTTATATTTGTTAAATATTTAATAGCACTTCGAATTATTATAACAACAGTATAAATCATGATGAATTCATTATCACAAACAGAAACAATCTCCAATACAGAGGATATCGGAGATCAACATGCCATGACTTCTATCGAAACGCCTTTACGACCGGATGCATTTCTCAGAACTGATGAAGAGAAAATGAATCGCATTTCCGAGCTTTTTCAACAAATATTATGGGAACTTGGATTAGATCTACATGATGACAGTTTAAGTGGCACGCCCTACAGGTTCGCCAAAATGTACATAAAGGAATTGTTCTATGGTCTCAATCCTTTAAATAAGCCAAAGCTTTCTACATTCGTCAATAAATATGATTATAATAAAATATTGATTGAAAAGAATATCCGAGTAAATTCAACCTGTGAACACCATTTTTTGCCCATTGTAGGACTTGCACACATCGGTTACCTTGCAAAGAATAAGGTAATCGGTCTCTCTAAAATTAATCGTGTGGTCGATTATTATGCACACAGACCTCAGGTGCAGGAAAGATTAACCTTGCAGATATATAATGAATTGAAATCTGCTTTACAGACCGATGATATCATTGTGGTGATCCATGCCGAGCATCTTTGTGTATCTGCCCGCGGTATTAAGGACAGTACAAGTAGTACAACTTCCATTGAATATGGTGGCATTTTCTCTTCAGAGACAAAGAGAAATGAGTTTTTAAACCTATTAAAATAGATCATAACATCTATTATGTTTAAATACTAAAGAGCTATATAGTTATTCTTACTGACCGCTAAAAAATAATGGTTTACCGATTTTCTTCCTTCATCCACCTATTTCCACTAAGCTTTGAAACGCAATAGCGCTACTTTTGAATCATAAACAAATACATAAACAGATTTATCATGAAAACTAAAACAATCTTCGACATCAATAGCAAAACAATCACAAATGGTTTTCAAAAAGCATTTGATTCGCTAAAAAATTCTAAATTAAAAGTTTCTTCTAGTACTGGAAAAGTGTACTTGAGCATTTCATTGCTCTTTGCAATAATTATCGGAATTATATTTCCGGTTGCACTTATCGTACTATTAGCATTTACGATATTTTCGAAACTTACGATTTCGATTGAACAAGAGGTTAAAGAAGCGGATAATAATAAAATCATTGAATTGAAATAATTTAGAGACTAACAGTTATGCTTGACTGCCTATAGTTTGCTCACGATATCAGGAAGCATATTTAATGTGACCTGTTCATTCAAAGAAAGGACAATGAAATATGCTTTTAAAGCGAAAAAATCCATGTAATGTACATGGATTTTTTTTCTTCATACGTAGTATGTTACTTATCCATTTATTTTCGAATAAATGACAGTAGCCAAAAATTGTCCGTTGTAGAACTCATTTTCCTTAAAATATCCTTCTTTAATAAAATTACATTTCTCTAATACTTTGGCAGGCCACATTTTCGGGATCTATTACTGCTTCAATTGAATGTAGTTTCATGTCGCTAAAACCATAGTTAACTATTGTAGTCTTAAACAATCAATGTGGTTGAGAGCTGAACTTTATTTGATGAAAGTAATAGTCTAGAATTGCCAACATCAGAAAATACATTCCTCCGTAAGCATAAAGATAATTGGTCGAATCCATATTAAAAAAGAAGGATACAAAAAAGAGCAAGCAAAAGCTGATCACCATCAGAACAATGTTTTTCTGCAATAAAACTTTGATAGATTGGCCAAATAAGTACTTGACTTTAATGGGCTCTACAAGGGTTGATAGGAACGGTAGTGCAAGTTCGTATCCCCTTCTATGATGTAGGAACGAAACTGGGAAAATCAAAAAACCAAGTATAACAATCAATAAAATAACTGCAGTAATATGCTGATTTTTAACTATTTTTTTATCTAGAAAAAGACAGGTTACGATTCCTAATACTGTGTAAAATAATAAAAATGGTGTCAGTAATATTTCTTTCGTTTTAAGTAGCGGAAGCAGATTTCCGCTATATAAAATCTGTTTAAAATACAAAGCACTTATCATTAAATTAATGAAGATAGTAATCCAGATTTTATATTTACTCATTTCTAAATTGATTTTTAATTACCGCAGCTATCTTCTCCTTGAATCCTAGTTCCTTTATTAACTTAATTATCTATTTTCCTTAAAGTCGAATTCGCATCATAATTACTTAATCATAAAAGCTTTGCCATTCATATGGGCATGTGTTCGTCATTTTAAAAATCATTTTCTCTCTGTCATCAAGTCCATTATAATATTCTGAAAATTGGGTTAGATAGTCCTCTCCTTTTCCCATCCTCCAAAACATATTATTACTATCCATATTAGGGAATTTCTTCCACGGCGGTTGAATGGAATTCTCAAGTGGCTTGAAATGTCCAAATTGTTTAAAAAAATCACGCACATACATTAATGCAAAACCTAAGAGATTTTCTCCACGCCAATTATAAATATTTTCAATATCATCGTTATCTACAGCAATACCAATTCCCCAAATTACATCAACCGGACTTGCTTCTACCAAAATTCTATTTTCTGTTTGCAAAAGATAATTTGCTAATCTTGGATGTTGATTGAATTTATGTATATTTCCCAGTTTTACAATTTCAAATTTATGCTCATTCCAGATGTGTTGATCATAGCCTAGGATTTGTCTGCCTAGTTCTTTTGCTTCTCCAGGTTTTTCACAATTTATGATCTTATCAAAAAGATTATCATCACCGAACAGTAGAGCTTTGTGAGCCATCATCCAGTGTTCAGAAGTTTTATAATTAACACTGTCAACCTTAAAAGGGCAATCAAACCATTGGCTAAAACAAGATTTACTTACCACATCTTTATGTCTATTTTCATGTCCCCAAAAGAAAATATATTTCAAGGTCTCACCACTTTCAAATCTTTCAATTAACCAATCTATATCGTATTTTATCTTCATTTTGACGCTATCTAGTCTATCCAATTGATATTGAGATTTTTAAATTTTATTATGCCGTATCTTAGAGTGTGTTCAATTTAGATAATATCTAACATTAATTCCCAAAAAACATTTATTTTTTCTGTTTCAAGAAAGGGTGAAATATTCCAAATTAGATTATGTCCTTTCGTGTTAATCAAGAATCTTATGGATAATCGTTAGCTAAATTTACTTTTCAAATAATTTTGATGACAGAAATAATAAAAGCATCCACCTACGAAGTAACACAGGGTATCTATTGGATCACTGACATTGTAATTGGTGTATTGAGGCATGATATATTCAAAAACAATGGAAACGAAAAACGCTAATACAAGTATCTGATATAATGGATAATAATGGGGTGTGCTGTATAAAGTTAAAAGGAGATTGCCAATGCAAAATGCGATATATGCGATTAATGGAACAAAGACAAAATCTGTCAACCAGTTATTTAAAACTGGGATTGGCTGTCCTGTCTGCCTGCAATATCGGATAAGAATCCACGATAGACCATAAAACAGCAAAAATGGGTCAGATAAGTATTGCTTTAATGTGCAAAAGAAATTGCGATCAAGGTAGCGACTATTCCACATGTCATCAAGGTTAAAAACATATACCATCCCATAACTTTACTGGCTCTTTTCAAAGTACTATCTGTGGTATTAAAACCAAAAATAGTTTCTCGAATATCTTTAAGATTTCTTATGAACCAGTTCTCTTTTTGCGTTTTCATACACAAAAGTAAAAAATATATTCAAAATTAGAACTTTTGTTCTAATTTTGAATATGAATACAAAAGAACGCATTCTTGAAATTTCATTGCAGGTCTTTAATACCAGAGGTCTTCGTAATACCAGTACCCGACACATCGCCACAGAAATGGGTATCAGTGCAGGGAATTTACATTACCACTTCAAACATACGGAGGATATCATACAAGCCTTATTTGACCGTCTGATTAAAGAATCAGATGTGCTAATGGCATCTCTTGAAAACTATGTAGAAGGTGTTGACATGGAATTAGTATTTACTATTTTCAAAGATTTTTATAATCTCCTCACTCGTTATCAGTTTATATTTATAAACTTTGTTGAAATCTCCTTATGGATCCCTTCAATCCGCGAATCATATGCCGCAATAGTGATTAAACAAAAAAAGGAAACCAAACGTTTCTTTAACTTGATGGTTCAAAAGAAAGTCTTAAGAAATGATATCCCTGAAGAAGTGTGGGATTATCTGATCAACAATATTTTTATTGTAGTTGACTTTTGGCCCTCACATAACTTGATTAATGAAAAACTTGAAGGTCTCCAGGCGTATGAATCCTATGTCAGTTCCATCAAGGCTTTAATGTATCCCTATTTCACACATCCAGAGTAACTAATAATAATTCAACTTAAATTGGATCGGCATCATTTAAAAAATATGAACTCGAAAATTATACCTTATTTAGACTCGACAGAAGGAAAAAGTAAACAGGTTGAACACATGTTTGATACCATCTCCGAAAAGTATGATCTCCTAAACAATATTATCACCTTTAGGATGGATAAAAGTTGGCGACGTAAAGTTTTAAAAATAGTTTCAGAATGTCATCCCCGTCACATACTTGGCGTCGCAACCGGGACTGGCGATATGGCAATTCTTTTAGGAAAGACGCAAGCTGAAAATATAATCGGCGTTGATATCTCTAAAGGAATGCTTAAGATCGCAAATGAAAAAATTAGTGCCAATAAATTAGACGGACGCATTCACACTGAAGTGCAGCATGCTGAATCTCTATCTTTTGCTGATTGTTCATTTGATATAGTCAATATCAGCTACGGTGTAAGGAATTTTGAAAACCTTGAAAAAGGACTTGGAGAAATGTATAGAGTAATGCAGTCTGACGGAACGATTGTTATTTTAGAAACTTCGGTTCCCTCAAATAAATTAATAAAATTTGGATACCTCCTGTATACGCAACACCTCATGCCAAAGATAGCCCGAATCTTTTCCAAAGATAAAAATGCATATGCTTACCTATCCAAATCGGCTATAAACTTCCCTTCTGGAGATAAATTCTTGAGCATACTGGAAGAATCCGGCTTTGTTAAAGTAAAAGCCTATCCACAACTTTTTGGTGCAGCTACCATTTATGTTGGTAAAAAGCAATAATAAAAGCTGGCTTCCTGCTGAAATGAAGATCAGCAGCACAATTCAACAGGAAGCCCACTTATGGGATTATATTTCGCGGTTGGAACAAAAACTAATCTTTCATTACGTTTGTTGGTGAAAAGTTACGACAAGAGAACAATCTGTACAAATTTCAACATAAAGTGTTCCTTCTGAACCGTTCATGATTTGATCCCAAGAAAGAGCCGCTAGTAATTTCATTTTCTTTTGACAGTCAGGACAATTTTCATATTGCCAATCCTGCACCCATTCTGCGTTCCCTCCTATTATTGATACATCATCATTTCCGCATGCGAAATATACAGGTTTTTTTGAAATTGATAGCGCCAGTTTGTTTGTTGTCAATTCTTTAAAATCTGCTGACGACAAATAGTTTTCTTCTGTATACGGTTCTACGATCTCAAAAGTGCTCGCTCCATCAATTTGGTAACGAACTTTTGTCTTTTCACACATACTTGCACAATTCGGACATATTGGAATTTTTACAAGCCCTGGTAATCTAAGAAATGATAGCCGTTCGTCGTTTCCATTTAGGGTTAAAATATCGACCGTTTGACAATTACAGATCTGACAATTCTCATTTTTTGACACAGCTACTTTGACTGCATTATCTTCATGTTGTTCACCTTCTAAAAGTGAATAACACGTTTCATAATTAAGTTGAACCTTGTTTCCTGCTTGATCAAAAGTCCATCCGCCCAATGCGGCATAAAATGAAGGATCTACATACAGATTCTTACGCCAAGGCAGTGGATTTTTCTCCAGTTCATAGAAAGTCTTTCTTACTTTTTCACCACCTACCACGGCAAGACAACTTAATATATGGCCTGCATATGCACAATCAGGTGTACAGATTAATGCGATTAATTGATCTTGGATTTCATCTGATGCATTTCTATATAAGGTTGGCGGATAAAATATCTTTTTTTGAAATGCTGCGTCAGCAATTTTACTTGTATCAATGTCCTGATAAGCCAGTAATCCAGAGAAATCTTTATAGACTTCTTCCCATTTGTCAATGGTTTCAATTTTTGCAATAATATTTTCAACCGTTTCAAGAATCTGGCCTCTGCTCATCGATTCATAATGTTCTCGCAACTTTCTGTTTTTGCAAGAATAGCACAGTCCCTCAAAATATTTTTCTCTGTCACATTCAGGACATGGTATAGCTGCTCTCTGTGTCATTTATTTCAATCTTATTTTTAAAGTGATTAGGAAAAAGCCGGAACTAAATATTGGTTTTTACGTTCCCATTTCAACATTATCCCAGTCATTTTCGCGGTTGAATGCCCATTCCAAAGATTTCCGTCGCTCATAGATCAGCCCTTCATTTAACTTAGCTTGACGGCCATTTAGTCTTTCATCTACACAGTACCAATGCAATCTATAATAATAATCCAGCATCGTATATAGCTCTATCTCTGTACGTACTTCTGGCAAACGCTCAAGCTTAATATTCGTTTCACCATGTTGTAAATTAGGTAACAGGGAGACCATATGATCACCGACATAGTCCTCTGCTTCTAGACGCTCAATCATACCAGTTGCCCACATTAAAGCCCATAAACTCTCTAAATACCAATTCAGGCTATTAATTTCGATATCCGTTAGCTCATCATTGTCTTTTTCTAAGATTTCTTTTTCAGCATCTGAAAGAAATACTAGAAGATTTTGGTTTTCAAGCCATTCCTTAATAATATAAACTGGAGCCTCAAAAGCAATGTTTATGAGCGCATTCATAACCGACATTCTGCCTTTTATTTCATCCAATGTCCGAAAAGAAGATGTCTCTAAAATGGGAAGCCAATCATTAACACGATAACCTTTATCTTTAATTATTTTATCGTTTTCTAATTTTATCTGATGTTTTTGTTCTTCTGTCATTTTATATTGTCAATTATAATAGTAAACATAGTTTGATAATGATCTAAGCATGGAAGTCATTTCTCTTCTCAAACGAAAATACAGATTAAGATAGTATCTGCAAACACGATAAAGAAGAGAATATGCATTAATTTATGATTGTACTTAACTACATATTGCTTTCATGAGCGCTTATTGGTAGCTTTATAAAGAAAACAATCATTATCAATGAAGCAGATGCCACTAACAATTGATATACTAAACTACGCTCTAGAACTTTCAATGGACTTTGGTGAAAACTGGTTGCAACCGATCAATGAAAGATTGTCAACTGTATTTCCGAATTTAAGTGCACAAAAACTGGAAGAGTGTCATTTAATTTGTAAGGCTGTGAATAAAATGGGAAATCGCTATGTACAAGAAAACCCAGTTCATTCAGGGACAGTGATTACATTTATTGCTTTTGAAGCTTTTGAAAAGTTTATGTTAAATAAGTATCATTGGGTATCTGCAAAAAATTTAAAACGCCTTTACAGTCAAAGTTGTTATTACGCTTATAAATAAAAACATCATGTAATAATGCAAACACCCTTTACGAATCGAATATTAGCATTAATGATGAGACCCCTATTTATTATGATGAGCAGTATGGCTTTACCTCAGTAAATTATCATAGTTAATGATGTTTTCTATTCATTAGGGTAACATTCTTCTTATTTCGAGTTATTCTATTTGGATAATGTAAAGAAGTTTAGAGAATACTAAATGCTATTATACAAGTTAAAAAGTTTTAAAATAAAAAAGATAAATAAATTTACAACAGCATTTATGGAAAATAAAACCAAGTTTGAAACTTTTGATCAATTGGTCTTTTTAACCGAATTATATCAAAATGATGATAGCTTTAATAAAACAGCATCCTTATTGATCAATGCATTAAATGATTGGCCTAATGCTCACTCATTAAAAATATCGGAATTTATACAAGAGTTTGAAAGTTATTTTGGTAAGCCTATTACAATAGATAAAATCCGAAAGAATGCTATCGGTTCCACATCTCTCGATGCTTGGAGATGTGAAGCTGGAAGTTCATTAATAGAAATGATTGAATATGCAGAAGTACTTTATAATCGATCTGATTTTTCTTATATCATCGAACAAATAATCATTTATTACCAAAATAAAATTAAAATGATTGATTTTGTTGCTGAATTAACTTATAGAACTCTGGAAGAAGGAGGTCGATCAACTCCAGCTTTTTCAAAATATAGACCACAAGTAAAATTTGATTTTGACGACATGCAAACATCCGGAGAACAGACTTTTATTAATAAGACAGTTGTATATCCTGGGGAGGAAGTTAAAGCTACCCTTAGAATTATTGGACAAGAATATTTCAGTGGCAGGTTGGAAGAAGGAATGTTTTTTGAATTTCGTGAAGGAAGCAGGATAATTGGTACGGGAAAAATTGTAAAAATAATGAATGATAAATTGAGGAAAACTATAAATTTCTGATCGATTCAAATAGAGAAATATTGAATAATACGAATTAATAAAATACAATTACCCCCTTAACGGTTCATAGTAAAGGATGATCGCACCGCTACTAAAGATCTTCGTTTTGATGAGCTTCAATAAAGTTCGATTATGCATTTCCTCAAACAATGACAAGCCCTTACCTGCGATAAGCGGATGCACGCAAAACTGGTATTCATCAATCAGATCCCATTTCATCAGTTGATTAATCATACTCCTGCTGCCCAGTAAAATATCTTTCTCAGAACTTTCTTTCAGAACTAAAACTTCCTTTTCAATATCCTGAGTTGCTAATCTAGCGGTATCCCAATCCGTATCTTTCAGTTTATTCGAAAAGACTATTTTTGAAATCTGATCTATTGCTATGGCAAAGTCATTCATCGATTTTTCTTCTGAAGGATCTTTTAAAAACGTCTGCCAATATTTCATAAGCTCAAATGTAATTCTACCATATAGAATGACCTCTGAATCCTTTAATAAATCCGTATAATGCTGATGAACTTCTTCGTCCGGTTGTATGGCCGTATGATCAAAAACACCATCAAGTGTCATATTGATCGCTGCAATTACTTTCTTCATTACCGCTCTTATTTTATATGAATGCTCGTTTTCTGAAATACCAATATGAAAATACAAATTTTGAATGGTAAAATCTCACTTTGCCCATAAGTAACACAGCTATTTACATAGAATCGTCCAAAATACAGATCTAAAAAAGGTGCTCTTCAAGTCAATGAAAAGCACCTTTTATCCTTCTTTCTACTTCCTATTGCGAAGCTTTTAGAAACGCATCGTAGTTATCTTTGCTTTCGAAATATGCGACTTCATCCTGATCTCCGATCAACACGATGTAGGCCGTTGCTTTATCTACCTTCTTTAAAGTGTGAGGATCGACCGCCATTCTGATCTTGGCATCATTTGGAATACGCTCTTTACACATCTCGCAACAACTGTAATATAGCTTACCCTCGAACGGAACTTCCAGTTGCTGTTTGCCCATATAGGCATCATTCACCATACAGACCAGATTATTGGGTACCTGATCTCCCTTTTTAGGAGTTGAAGTTCCTGCAGGAGCTGGAACCTGAACATGCTTTTGAGCCGGTGTACCACTAATCGTGGTCGCTTCTTTCGGTGCTTCATTCGTGCAGGATACCAGTACGATGGTAGCTATTGCCACCACCGCTATTTTGTTGAATTGTTTTATCATGATTTTAAATATTTTATTTATTTGGAATTGCTGAAGCATCTTGAATCTCTTCATTGCCCATTTTAAGGATCACTGTATCTTCTGCCAATTCGCCCAATACTTCAACCATCTCAGGCATCACACGTCCTTTGCTTACCGCAATCTTTCTTGCTTTTCCACCTTCAACAGCAATGACATACATCCCCATATTACTTTCTACAATGGCAGATTTTGGGACAAAGAAAGTCGCTTCACTATTTTGTAAAGGAATTTGTGTTTCGGCTATCATAAAAGGTTTCAAAGCATTATTGGTATTGATAAAATCTGCCTCAACTTTCTCCGATCGCAATTTTAAATCAAGACTACCCGACTTACGGCTTATCTTAGCAAAATATTTATGTTGCGGTTGCGATCTCACATAAAACTGAATGGTATCCCCCAATTTTATAAAAGGAGTATTTGCTTCTGGTATGGAAAGATTCAGGCGCAATTTCTGATTATTCTGAACCACTAACAACGGTGATTTACCCATTGGTCCCACATAAGCACCCAAATCAACACTTCTATCCGTGATGATACCACTGAAAGGTGCGCGGATCACTAAATAATCGTCAATATTCCTAATTTCATGATACGCTGATTCTGCGGCGGCCAATTGTGCCTGATCCGATAATTTCCGGGCAGTGATCTGATCCATTGCGTCGCGCGCGATAGCGCCCGCAGTCTGATTGGCTCTAACCATGCGATCATAAGTGGCCAGCGTTGATACATAAACAGCTTGCTGGGCCTTAAATTTCGCTTTAGCAGTTGCTACCTGCGACTGGATCTCAGGAGCCTCTAAAGTCATCAAGATCTGTCCTTCAGAAACGCGATCACCGATGTCTACACGGATATTTTTAACGTAACTGTTTACTTTAGCAAACAATTCTGTGTTCTGATCAGGTTGCAATTCACCCGCTAGTTTCAGGATAACCAAAGGATTAATTTTCTTCACAGGAACGGTTTCGAAAGGATTCATCATCATCATACCCCCCATTTCCTTTTTCTGCTCTTCATTATTTTCTTTTTTAGATTCAGCGCAGCTCGTGAATATAAATGCCGATACAAGTGTTATATAAATTAAGTTTTTCATTTTTTTCTGTTTTCTAATTGTTAAAATGTACACTGTTTTCATCTTCAGGATCTAGAGAAGGTGATTGAACTTTAGTTTTACCCAATACCCAAGCAAATACCAAGGGTAAAATGATGAGTACGGAAAAAGTAGAAGCTACCAGTCCACCAATAATCGCTCTACCTAAGGGTGACACTTGATCTCCACCTTCTCCAAATCCAATTGCCATCGGCAACATACCGGCTGTCATCGCCAAAGTGGTCATAATGATCGGACGGATACGCAGTCCCGTTGCTGTAATAGCAGACAGCATGGCATTTTTATTTTCTAACCGCAATGTCTCCGCATTACTGATCAATAGTACAGCGTTGGCAATTGAAACACCTACTGCCATAATAATCCCCATATAAGATTGCATATTGATAGTTGATCCGGTCAATTTCAGTAAAACCAAAGAACCAAATACCACGAAAGGGACTGTGGTTAAAATGGTCAGTGAAACCTTGAAGGATTGAAAATTAGCTGTCAGCATCAAAAAGATAACCACGATTGCAATCAGTAATCCGCTCGCTAGGCTATTCATGGTATCGTCTAAAACTGGAGCCATACCCGCTACTT
This sequence comes from Sphingobacterium kitahiroshimense, assembly GCF_025961315.1. NCBI lineage: Bacteria > Pseudomonadati > Bacteroidota > Sphingobacteriia > Sphingobacteriales > Sphingobacteriaceae > Sphingobacterium > Sphingobacterium kitahiroshimense. The sequence continues at coordinate 529,252 of NZ_JAOQNK010000001.1, forward strand.
GTATATTCACACCTTTTGGCAGTTCACCTAAAGAATCAATTGCTGCCTGTACATCTTTTTTAGCTCGGCCAAGATCAGTCTGATGTACATTGGCTGTTACAGTTGTGTAACCCATTGTTCCCAAATTATAACTTTCGCCCAATGTTTTAACAGGTGTTATGGTTGCTACATCGCCTAATACAGGTCTGTCCGCATTTTTAGATAACGGAATGTTCGCCAGTTCATCTTGGCTGTTTAAAATATTTTGAGGCATTTGTACCTGCACGTCATAAGCAATCCCCATCATACCGCCTACCCACATATTTTTACTTGTATAACGTGAAGAAGCAGTACTGGCGACCAAAGACTTCGAAATATCCTGCGCATCTAAGCCTAACTGTGCGGCTCTATTTCTGTCAATATTAATTTCCAGAGCTGGGTAATTCATGGATTGTGGTATTTTGACATCACGTAAGTAATCCAATTCTTTAAGCTTCACCATCAATTTATTGGCAGACATCGCATTCATCTTCTTCATCATACCCGAAATACGGATCTCAATAGCGGTATTCGCACCTTGACTTAATATTTTTTCGGTTAATTCGATCGGTTCGAAAGAAAGCTTAAGTTCTGGCATCGTTTTTTTGAGATGCGCTCTTATTTCATCTTTTAAGACATCCGAATTCCCTTTAAAATCTTTTAGCGCTACCTGAAGTAATGCTTCATGTGGACCCGCATTATAAAGATAAATGGGACTTACCGCAAATGAGGATGGATGTAAGCCGACGTAGGCAGAGGAAATCGCAATTTTATCTTTCCCGATCAAAGTACCCAATTGATGCAATACGGCCTTTACCTTTTCTTCCGTTTTTTCAATTCGCGTTCCTTCAGGCGCAGTTATCCGCACCTGGAATTGGCTCGAATTGACGTTCGGAAGAACATCTTTTCCTGTAAACTGATACATAACAGCAACAAGGGCTAGGATCAGCACCAAACTGATGGAGACAATGATCTTCTTACTCGCCATTAATCGTTCCAACAGATTCGAGTAGCGAACTTTAAATCTATCGAAAGCTGTTTCTTTATGCACTTCACCCGCTACATGATTGTTTTTCATCATCCAATTGGCCATGATCGGCACAAAAGTCTGAGACATCAGGTAAGAAGTGATCATAGAAAATCCAATTGAAAGAGCCAGTGGCATAAACAGTGATCCCGGTATCCCCGTCATCACCAGTGCAGGTGCAAATACGGCGAGAATACAAAGTAAGATCAATAATTTAGGGAAAGCGATCTCCATACAGGCATCCCAGATGGCCCTTGCTTTTGTTTTTCCCATTGCAAAGTGCTGATGGATATTTTCGATCGTGACCGTACTTTCATCCACCAGAATACCGATGGCTAGCGCTAATCCCGACAAACTCATGATGTTGATGGTTTGTCCAAATAATTTAAGAAAAAGCACACCTGAAATAATGGAAATCGGAATTGTTAAAATCACGATAATTGCGGCACGCATATCTCTTAAAAATAGGATCACCATTAAACCCGTTAGCAATGCTCCCAGGACCCCTTCTACAATCAGACTTTTTACAGCATTGATCACATAGACTGACTGATCAAATTCATAAGAAATCTTCACATCATCAGGGAGGTTTTTTTGAATATTAGGAATGACCTTTTTAAGGTTCTGTACGACATCATAAGTTGACGCTTTTCCTGATTTGGCTACATTGATATATACCGAACGCTTGCCATCAATCAAGGCATAGCCAGCTGTAATATCTGCACCATCTTTAACAGTTGCAACATCTCTTAAATATACATTATCAACCTGTCCTTTGAATAATGGAATATCGCCAAACTCTTCGACCGTCTTTAAGGTATTGTTGGTCGGTGTCAAGTAGTTGATATCGTCTATATACACGTTTCCTGAAGGTGATGTGATGTTCTGACGACTGATGATTTCCACAATCTGCTCTGGCGAAAGCTGGTGTACACGGAGTTTATTGGGATCAATATTAATTTCAATTGTCCGTGGACTTCCGCCAAATGGTGGCGCTGTTGTTAACCCCGGAATGGCAATCAAGAAAGGCCGTGCTGTAAAATTGGCAATATCCTGCAGCTGATTATTCGTTTTGGTTTCACTGCGGAAAACCAATTGACCTACCGGTTGTGATGAAGCATCAAACCGAATGATAAAAGGTGGCGGAGCACCATGCGGTAAGAATACCTGCGAGCGATTGGAGAGGGCTGTCAGCTGCGCAATAGCCTCTCCCATCTCAGTACCCTCATAAAAATTGACTTTCATCAATGTCAATCCCTGTGTATTTTTCGTCTCAATACTTTTTATTCCATTCGTAAAAAGCATCATATTGACATACATCTTGGTAAAGTAACCCTCCATCTGTTGTGGCGTATAGCCGTTAAACGAGTGAGCTACATAAACCACTGGTAAGTTCATCTCAGGTAAAATATCTACCTGTATATCTTTTGCTGCCCGTATTCCGAAGAATAAAAGGCCCAATACCATAACCATGATGGAAATTGGTTTGCGAAGTGCAAATCTGATTAAATTCATTTTCGAAGAAAAATTAGTGTTGAGTCGCTTTAAGTAAAATCGAAATATCTCCTTGTGCAGATGCTAATAGCAGCATCGCCTGCCAAACATTGTTTTGGGCAATTTCATAATCGACCTCAGCCCTATTGAGGCTGTACAATGCCTGTGTGAAATCAACCAATGTTGTAAGACCATTCTCATACAATGCTGTATGTTGACGATGGGCTAACTGTGAAGCGGTGAGCTGTACTTTTGTTTCTTCAAGATTATCGACCGCATTTTGAAACTGTACTTTCGCTAAATTGGTTTGCGCATTCAGTTCTTTCTCCAATAAAGTATAATCTTGCTTTAAGGATTGGGATTGAAACTGTTGCTCCTTTATTTTACTGTCAAACCGAAAGATATTTGTCAAATTCCAACTCAATGTACCTCCCAAAAGGTAATTGCTACGCTGAATTCCTGCACCTTTAAAATAGGAAGATGAATATGCGGTGTTATCCTGGACATAGTTCCAATAAAAACCTGAACCACGTCCCTGCACCACACCAAAAATATTGATGTTGGGCATTTTATGGCTGTGGATAAATTTTTCAGATTGCGCACTTTCATCAATCTTGCGTTGCTGCAATTCCAATAAAGGATGCCTCGCTACTTTACTTTGAATTTGATCCCATAGCATAATAGGTACACTGGTATTGAATACACTGTCCAGTTCATACGTTTGAAAATTATCGTCCAACAAAACGGCAAGCTGTTTTGAATAGGCCAGCTCTTTATCGTAAGATTTGATTTCTAACGATCTCGCATGAGAGACCTCTGCTTTCGCAAGCGAAACATCAACTTCTGGAATTAAACCACTTGTTGCCCGACTGTAGGTCATATCAAAAAACACCTGGGCACGTTCTGTATTTTTACCCTGAACAAATTTAATACGTTGGCTCGCCAATAGATTAAGATAGGACGCCGCAACTTTGACCTGATGTTCAAATATGATCTGATCGACATCAGCAGTTGCATTCTGCTCCTTTGTACGGGCAAGTGCCACTTGATTTGTTTTTTTGCCAAAGGTGAATACATTCCAATTGACGTTAGCAAAATACAGAGACCCAAAAGCAGCATTCCAATTTTGTTCAGCCAAAGGCATTGAAGTTGCGGCAGAAGCTAAACCTCCATGAGCATACATGGGCCCGTTTTGTGCATTGATCGTTCCATAACTTTGCTGTGCACCCAAGGTCACATCGGGAAGAAATTGTTTGTTTTGAAAAATAGTATTCTGTTCAGCAGACTGAACAAGAGTTCTTTTTGATTTTATTTTATCATGCTGGTCAACTGCACGTTGCAATGCATCAAATAAGTTTAGTACTTGTCCAAAACCCGATGAGTTAAGAGCAAGCATAAAGCCTACTGACGCCATGAATTTAAGATTCATAGACGAAAGTTTAAAAAGTTATATAAAGAATGAGTACCGATTCCTCTTCATTGGGAATGGTAAATGTCAAATTCAATACATGACTTTCTATATTCTATAGATGCAATGTAAGATATAGAGGGGATTTGTCCGGGGAAGTATTCTGTCGGACAGGTAATTAGGATTATTAGAGACATTAGTGATCGATAGTTTATCGAAAACAGCACCTAATGTTCGGTTGGGAATAACATCTCCCCAAATTTTTAGCGAAAAATCAAAGCCAGCTTGTTTACTTGAAGCTTTATCAGTCTTAAAGATCTGCGTTTCTACTTTGCAACAGTTCTTCTTTTTCTTCTCCAGTCCTTTTTCCTTAGAAGCACAGATGGCACAAGGCGTATTGGTATTATGATTGATATTCGTTAAGGTTACTTCTTTCGTTGCGGTTCCCATACAAAAATGCGCATACTGAGCAAAGCCCGAGGACAAGATCAGGTAAACGAATGAGAGGAATATGACGAATAGTTTTTTCATAATACTTGGTGCAAAGCTAGCGCAATATGCAACTTAGATTTTTATAACATTATGGGTAAATCTTGTAAAACTTTATGAAATTTGCACCGAGCTTCACCCTAATAAAGTACCGTTACGTGATTATACCCTAGAAATGCACCACTAAATAAGATATCTAAACTTTTTCTTTTATGAGGAATATGACTTGCCGTAAAACAGCAATAAGAATACTTAAATAGCTGTAAAGTAAGCACTAGTATAAAATAGAAAAGCCGATGACCCGAAGTGAAATCATAAGACTGGAGATTACAAATCTGTCAGTTTTGTCGTGCAAAAAATAAACAGCCACAAAAATTTGTTTTCATATCCGCACAAAATTATCTAGATTTGCATCAGTAACTAAAAAGCAACATATCCATGTAATAAATAATTTCTTTTTGCAAAAAATTAATGTGACGCATACTCCATGCGCACGATCGTTCATGCTAAAAAAAGAAATTATGCTTATTTTACAAAACATTTCATATATACATCAAAATAAAGATGTGCTGTTTCAGGACATCAGTCTAAGTTTGCAGGACAATAAAAAAGTTGCTTTGATCGGAAACAATGGTGTCGGAAAATCCACACTGTTAAAGATCGTTGCGGGTGAATTAACCGCCGCTCATGGCCAAAAAAGTATTGATGGCACCTTATATTACGTGCCGCAGCTATTCGGTCAGTACAATCATTTAACGGTAGCGCAGGCATTAAAAATCGATCATAAGTTAAGTGCACTTCATGCCATACTTTCAGGAATTGTAACAGAAGAAAATCTAACTGTACTCGATGATGATTGGAACATTGAAGATCGATGTCAGGAAGCATTGTCTTACTGGAAATTAACTGATCTCGCTTTGGACCAAAAACTAGACAGCCTGAGCGGTGGCCAGAAAACGAAAGTTTTTCTAGCAGGGATAAGTATTCACCAGCCCAAACTGATTTTACTCGATGAGCCAAGCAATCAGTTAGACGCCATGAGCCGTAAGCTGCTGTATCAATTCATCCGTTCTTCGTCCAGCACGATGATTATCGTAAGTCACGACCGATCTTTGCTCAATCAACTCGATTCCATGTACGAATTGACCTCTTCTGGATTGATTTACTATGCCGGTAATTATGATTTCTATCTGGAAGAAAAGAAGATGAAGCAAGAGGCCTTGCATCATGACATCAAACATGTCGAAAAAGAAATCAGAAAAACAAAGATCAAGGCGCGCGAGACCATAGAGCGGCAACAAAAATTAGATGCTAGAGGGAAGAATAAGCAACAGAAAGAAGGCGTTTCCCGAATCATGATGAATACCTTGCGCAATAATGCTGAAAAAAGCACCGCTAAAATAAAAGATACGCATCATGAAAAAAGTGCGAGTCTATCTCAGGAGTTGCAGAGCTTAAGAAAGGGAATTCCAGATATTGATAAAATAAAGTTTGGTCTAACGGACTCCAATTTACACGCAGGCAAAAAACTCTTTACAGTAAAGAAGCTGAATGGCAATTTTAATGGAAAGCCACTTTGGAATACAAATTTAGATTTTGAAATCTCAAGTACAGAACGTATTGCTTTAAAAGGAGAAAATGGATCTGGGAAAACAACTCTTATTCAGATCTTGCTCAATAAGATCCATGATTACCAAGGTGAAGTGTATCGTGCAGCACATAAATCCGTGTATATTGATCAAGATTATTCCATGATTAACAATGATCTAACCATATATGATCAGGTACAGGTATTTAATGATACTAGCTTACAGGAGCATGAGATCAAAATCAGATTAAATCGATTTTTATTGGGTAAAGACAGCTGGGATAAGCGATGCAATACCCTAAGTGGTGGAGAAAAAATGAGGCTATGCCTATGTTGCTTAACCATTCAGAATCTAGCACCCGATCTCATCATTATGGATGAACCGACTAATAACTTAGATATACAGAATATTGAAATATTGACTACCGCTTTAAAAACTTACCAGGGTACCATACTGGTCGTATCTCATGATGAGTACTTTTTACAGGAGATCAATATCGAGCGAACAATCATGCTCTAGTTTATTTGGCATTATAAAAATTGGCTTTTCGACTCCACGTCAGACCTATTGTAAGTGGAGTCGAAAAGTTATCTTTTTCCTAAAGTAACGTATGATTACTGTACCACCACGCTTCATACAAAAATCTGGCATTGTTCTTTTATAGGAGGCATATCATGGATAAACTTCCTGAATTTTAAATAAATTGCTGGTTGCCGTCATTTTCTTAATCTAGATCAATAATATAAATAAAACAAGTACTTATCTTTAGCAGAAGAACGAGGCGTTCTCTGGCATGTATTTATCAGTATCTCTAGCGATAACCTATTCAATATGGTTTTGCTGACACCAAAACTAAAATACATGACAACTGTTTCATACAATAAGATTTTAAAATAACATAGCTATGTCTAACATTGGTATTATTATAGAAGAGCGGGCCGCAGATATCGGCAATTTTATGGTTGGTCGTTTATTGCCTTTTCGTCAAAAGCGAATGGTTGGGCCTTTTACTTTTATTGATCATATGGGCCCTGCGGCATTAAATGAATATGAAAACCTCGATGTCGGTCCACATCCTCATATTGGCTTATCAACCCTAACCTATCTCTTTGAAGGAGCAATTATGCACCGCGATAGTCTTGGTACCGAAATGGAGATAAAACCCGGAGCTGTAAACTGGATGACTGCGGGTAAAGGCGTAACCCATTCTGAGCGTACTCCCGAATACTTAAGACATACCGATAAAGTGTTACATGGCCTTCAGATCTGGGTAGCATTACCAAAAGAACTTGAAGAGTGCGAACCATCTTTTGAACATACTAATGCCGAAGATTTACCGCATTGGGAAGATGAAAATGGGGTCAGCTATACCTTAATTGCGGGTGAAGCCTTTGGAAAAAAATCACCTGTATCTGTATACAGCAAACTATACTTCATCGAAATTAAATCGAAAAACAAGGCAAAGATCAGCATTGGCAACGATTTATACGGCGAATCGGGTCTTTATATTTTAGATGGTACCATTACAGATAGCGGAACAACATTTGAATCTAAACATTTATTGGTCGCTAAAGATGCTAAATTATGCGAATTTGAAATCGGTGAAAATTCAAAAATCTATATTTTCGGAGGAGAACCTTTACCCGAGGAACGGTATATTTTATGGAATTTTGTGAGCTTCTCCAAAGAAAGATTAGAACAAGCAAAGCAAGACTGGATCAACAATAGATTTCCAGAAGTTCCGAATGAAACAGGAAATATTCCACTTCCAGAATTTTATTTAAACAAATAAACATCATGAATAGCGCTAAAGCTACTATCGGTATAGATAAATATAAAACAACAGTAACTGCAGGAAAAAACAGCATTATTGTAGACGAACCAGAAGAAAAAGGTGGACTTGACCTCGGATTTCATCCGCAGCAGTTATTAGCGGCATCTTTGGCATCCTGTACAGCCATTACTTTAAAAATGTATACTGACCGAAAGGAATGGGATATCGGACCTATCAATGTAGAAGTTGATATTGAACAGTCAGAAGATAAAAAAGAAACGAAATTTATCAGAAAAATTAGCTATCAAGGCAATCTTGATGATAAACAAAAGGGGCGCATTGAAGCGATCGCCAATGCCTGCCCCATTCATAAAATACTCCTTTCACAAGTAACCGTCGAGACGCGAGTGATAGCGTAAAAAAATACCTCAAAAAGCTTTATAATTTAATTTATAAAGCTTTTTTGCTATCACGCTGTAACATTTTATGCTTTTCACATACTTATAGTGTATTAAAAACTTATTTATATGAAAAAAATATGCCTTATGGCTATCATAGCCTTTATCGTAGCCACCTTTACTGTTCACGCACAAGATAATACCGTCCTGTGGAAAATATCAGGAAATGGATTAAAGAAAGACTCTTATTTATTGGGTACGATGCACATTATGTGTGAGGACGATTATATATTAAAAGATAAAGTTAAAAACCTAATCCCACTGGTAGATGTTGTGACTTTCGAAGTAAATCTTGCATCAGAAGAAAACAAAGCACTAATTCCTGAAATGATGAAACCTGACACGAGTTTTCTGAAAGGATTAAGTCAGGGTGAACTATCAAAAATTGACAGCATTCTGATTTCCCAGGGCCTATCCGTCAAAATGTTAGAGATGATGTCCCCTGCTGTCTTTGTTTCTGTCTTGAGTTTAAAATCAATGAATTGCTCCGACCCTAGAAATGTCAAAACCATGGAGGCGGATATCCAGACATTAGCAGCGTCAGCGAACAAAAAAATTGATGATTTAGAAACACTGAAATTTCAGATCGACATGTTAAACAGTATGTTTAAGGCATCCGATTTACTAAAATACCTTGAAAAAATTGATGAAATGCCAGCTGTATCGAATAAGATGGTCACTGCCTATAAGGCCGAAAACCTAAAAGATTTGGAAACAGTAATTTATGACAGCAGTTATATGTCCAAAGAAGAACAAGCTGATTTCTTAACGAAACGGAACAACAATTGGATCAACAAAATGCCCGCTAAGATGACGCAATCTTCGCATCTATTTGCAGTCGGTGCAGGACATCTGGTTGGCAATGAAGGTTTATTGAAACTCTTAACTGCGAAAGGTTATAAGCTCACTCCTATCTTATAAAATATGGCGAAGAACAAAACAGTGCCCACAGATGAATCTGTTACGCAATTTATTGAACAGATACCTGACCAACAGAAAAGGGTCGACAGTTATAAGCTGATCGAAATTATGGAAGAGATTACAGCACAGCCCGCAACTTTGTGGGGACCAAGTATCATTGGTTTTGGCAGCTACCATTACAAATATGCCAGTGGCCATGAAGGCGATGCGCCTTTGGTCGGTTTTTCTCCAAGAAAACCTGCGATATCATTGTATCTCTATACCTGTGATGATGAACAAAAATATGATCTTGAGCAACTCGGGAAATATAAAATGAGCAAATCCTGTATATACGTCAAACGGCTTTCTGATATTGATGAAGCTGTTCTCAGAAAGATCGTAGAGGATGGTGTAGCAGCAGTAAAAAAGAAATATAGTTAACAGTAAAAGGCGAAAGATAATCTTTCGCCTTTTTGATAGTTACCGTTCTGATTCCAAGCTATTTTCGTACAAGTCTGTACTTAAATTTGCAAAGGAGACGCCCCGATTTATAACAATAACACACAGCTATGCTTCTCCCGATCGGGATGAGCATAGCTGTCATATCGTTAAAATATATACTTGGTGCTTAAGAAATTAGATCTATTTTCACTCACAATATCATTTAACAAATCTTTGTTGTGCTCTGTATTTTTAGTAGCAACTAATGATCGGATAGAAAAAGATCTTAGCGCATCGACAACAGACAACGTTCCTTCAGCACTATCTTTTCTTCCTGTAAATGGAAAAATATCCGGTCCACGTTGACATTGGCAATTGATATTTACACGACTTACTTGATTGACCAAAGGATCGATCAGAGAAGAAATAACAGCCGCATTATTACTAAATATACTCACCTGCTGTCCGTGAGAGGATCCGATTAAATATTCAATTGGTTCTTCCAGATCATCAAAAGGAACAACAGGAACAACTGGACCAAATTGTTCTTCACGGTATAATTTCATCTGCTCATTGACAGGATAAACAATAGCCGGATAAACAAATGACTCCAATACTTCACCACCATTCGGGTTGATCACTTTCGCTCCGAACTGTTTTGCATCTTCAATACACTCTGTTAAATAAGCTGGTTTATTCACTTCAGGAAGCGGTGTAAGTGCTACTCCACTCTCCCAAGGCATACCATACTTCAGTCGTGACACTTCTTCCGTCAGTTTTTTCAAAAATTCCTGAGCTAGACTACGGTGCACATATACGATTTTAATCGCAGTGCATCGTTGACCGTTAAAAGATAGCGCACCCAATACTGTTTCTTTGACTGCAAGGTCTAAGTCAGCATCACGGGTTACTATAGCCGCATTTTTGGCATCTAATCCTAGAATTGCACGCAAACGGTTCACTTTAGGATGAAGCTTTTTTAACTCATCAGCAACTCTGCTTGATCCGATCAAAGTCAGCACATTGATCTTGCCAGATTGCATCAGTTGCGGTACGATTTTATTTCCTCTACCATAAATGGTATTGACAACTCCCTTAGGAAAACTAGAACGGAAAGCCTCTAACAACGGATAGTGTAAAAGAGTACCATGCTTAGGTGGTTTGAATAATAACGTATTACCCATGATCAAAGCGGGGATCAACGTTGTAAAAGTTTCGTTCAGCGGGTAATTAAAAGGTCCCATGCAAAGTACCACACCAAGTGGTGATCTTCTCACTTGGGCAATAATTCCTTGCTCGATTTGAAAGCGGGATGAATCGCGGTCAATATCCTTTAAAGCGTCGATAGTGGCATAGATATATTCTACGGTACGATCAAATTCCTTTACAGAATCTGCATACGACTTACCGATTTCCCACATAATTAATTTAACAACAGTATCCTTTTGTTCTAACATTTTATGTGTAAAACGCTCAACACAGGCAATTCTGTTGGCAACACTCATCGTCGGCCATTCGCCACGTCCGTTGTCAAAAGCATTTACGGCAGCATCTAATGCTTCCATCGATTCCTTAACTGTACATACCGGGTAGCTACCGATGCGCTTTCGCTGAAGTCCGTCTTTTGTCTGTATACAAATAGGCGAAAACACTTCGTTCACCTCTCCTGCCCAAGGAAGTAACGCTCCATTTGAAAGGAAAACACGTTGATCCAATTGTTCAGCTAGATTAAATTCTGACGGAATATCCGCTTCAGAATAAAAAATGCTCTTTAGGTCTAAGTTCATTTTTCTTTTTTAATTTACTTTATTTTAATGAAAAAGGTTAGTGGTAATGTTTGGAAAAACAGATTACTTTGATAAAAAAAATATATATTCCCTTATTACTCTATCATAAAGGTATACAATTAATTTAAATTTTGCTAATATAATTGTGTATTTATTACACTATCTATAACAAAGTTGATTTTTTTGAATTAAATCAGCATTTCAGATACCGATAAAATTGAAAGACAGTACTTAACCTTTTATAAATATAAATTGCTTTTGAATCTTTTAGCTAACATTCCTGAACCTTTGGCTGGATCGATATCAACAATTAAAACCCCCGCTTCTCCATACTGCTGATGCTTAACACAGGAACCATCCGGTGCAATTACAGCTGAAGCAGACTCTTGATAAGTGGAGGCATAATTGACACTGGCAAAGTAAATGGTATTTTCCAGGGCACGCATCATCATGGCCTTTTCATAATAGGGATTCTCCTTCGCTCCGAATGTATGATAGTGTTGACCTGTTTCATTACTGCCTGTTAGATGCGGATGAAACACGATATGAGCCCCATTGCATGCACTCCATCGCACAGATTCGGGGTAACGAAAGCCTTCATGACAGATCGTTATTCCAAATTTTAATCCGTTTATTTCAAAAACCTTACGCGCCACTCCTGCTGTCCACAGTTCATCTTCGCTTGGATCAAGCTGATTTTTAGTCTGATAACCTAAAAGCTCACCCGTACCCGATATGACATAAGCCAAATTATAAATACAATCGGCAATATATCCGTCCATTGGCAATACAAGCGCAATGTTATGCGATTTTGCAATGAATTTTGCTTTTTTCAAAGCCATCTGTAATGCTTCAGGAGTACGGCTTTCAAAAGCATAACCCATACCTGGATAGCCCGGTATAAATGATTCGGGGAAACAGATAATTTCCGCACCTCCGCGTGCGGCATCGCCTGCAAATTTTTCGAGCAGTTGAAGGCCATGATCTATTGAACTAGGGAAAGGTGGTGATGCAAGTGCTATTTTCATGATCGTTGCTAATGGAAGATAATAGTTAACATGCTGAAGGTAATAAATATTCAGTAACAAAGGCTTACATAAATATAAAAAAAATAAACCCTGATCGATTTATTACGTAAGAAAAACTTCTCCCTTTCAAGGACTTTTTACTCCCTTTAACAGACTTCCCGGATTAGCTTAACACACTATATTTGCCCAAACAGTAATATTATGTAGAACTATTCTTAATAATAGTTACCATAACACGAATCAAATGAAAGAAGAAAAAAATAAAAAAAGCGGTATCGCCCGTCTGCTTGAGATAGCCAGCCGAAAAAAGGGTTTATTATTTGTCTCAGGATTTCTATCCGTCATGCATGCCCTACTGAGCTTAGTGCCCTATGTGCTTGTTTTTTATATTATCCGTGAACTCACGAAAGAAAACATCAATTTCAGCTTAGTCAATACCTATATCATCTATGCTATTTTAGCGGCCATAATCAGTATGCTTGTATTTTTTCTATCAGGCGTATTATCCCATATCGCAGCGTACAATATATTATTTGAACTGCGTAAATTTATCACCGCTCAGGTCGGCAAACTACCGATGGGTTATCTCAATAACCGTAATTCAGGAACATTAAAAAAAATACTTTCTGATGATGTTGAACGCATTGAAAATTTTATCGCCCATCAAATACCCGATTTTGTAAAAGGTATCGCCTTACCCATCATAACGATTGTCTATCTTTTTTTTCAGGACTGGCGTCTGGCTGCAATCAGCTGTGTCCCACTTTTAGTTTTAGCCGTTATGCTACCAAAAATGTACAGTGGGAGAAATAAAAAACTGATTCAGGATTATCATCAATCCTTAGAAGAAATGAATGCCGGTATTGTAGAATATGTCAGAGCTATGCCTGTCATGAAAATATTCGGTCAGTCTGCAGAAACATTTGACAAGTATGGCAACACCGTAAAACGGTTCAATAAATTTGTGGGCGAATGGGTTAAAAGCAGTACGCCCGGTTTCGCTATATTTATGAGTTTCACGAGCAATGCGATGTTACCGGTATTGGCTCTCGGACTGTATCTCTATTTTCAAAATGGTGTAACTCTAGCCACGCTTCTATTGTTTCTGATCTTAGGGACAGGGTACATTAAGCCATTGTTTGCCCTCAATAATATGGGTATACAAATATCCATCATCAATCGCGGTGTTGAACAGATCGATGAACTGCTGTATACAGAACATTTACTTGAAAATACAGTTATACAGCCCCCTATCGACTACTCCATTACATTTGAACATGTAAGTTTTGCTTATCAAGACAAAAACTGGGGACTTCAAAATATTAATTTTACAGTACCTGAAAAAACAATAACAGCTTTGGTCGGCCCTTCGGGGGCAGGAAAAAGTACCATCGGACAATTGCTCGCCCGCTTTTGGGATGTCACCAAGGGTGAAATACGTATCGGCGGTATTGATGTCAGAGATTATCCTACAGAACAGCTCATGCGTCTGGTTTCATTCGTATTTCAGGATAGCTTTATGTTTCAGGACTCTATGTATGAAAACATCTGTATGGGTATGAAAAAAAGCCGTGAAGAGGTTGAAGATGCGGCCAAAGCGGCGCAGATACACGATTTAATTTTGAGCTTACCCAACGGATACGACACCTTATTCGGACAGTCCGGTGTACATTTAAGTGGTGGTGAACAACAGCGCTTTCAATTAGCCAGAGCTATTCTTAAAGATGCGCCTATCTTAATTTTAGATGAAGCCACAGCATTTGCTGATCCCGAAAACGAAATCAAAATACAACAAGCATTTAGTCAGTTGATCAAAAATAAGACAGTATTAATCATTGCGCACCGATTGAGTACAATTACAGATGCGGACCAAATATTAGTTTTTAATCATGGTGAATTAATCGATAATGGAAAACATGATGAATTACTAGAAAACAGCGCCTTGTATGGACGCATGTGGAATGCCCATACCAGAGCAAAGGAATTTGTGATCTAGTGCACATGGGTCATTTTGCCTCATAAAATTCCGCCTCCTCGTTCGCATGATAAGGGCAATCATTCATTCAATTTATTACAGCATACAATAGAAATCAGTAAACATGATAAAGAACCTAAAATACGTTACCGCTTTTAACAGAAAAGATACGCGTAAAATCATACTTTGGGAAATACTCCATAGCCTGTTCATTGCCGCTCCTTCAGCAATTTTACTGGTCATCATATGGGAATTGTTTTCTCCTAAACCCGATGTACATAAAATATGGACGGTAGTAGGTCTTATGGCTGTCATGCTGGTCGTGCAATTTTTTATTGCATCGCAGTCGATGGTCAGATCCAACTTATGGGTCTATGACCTGTCCACAAAACTTCGTATTGCTTTAGGAAATCGCATCCAGAAATTTTCCCTTGGTTTCTTCAAACAACGTGATCCAGGGGAAATTGCATCCATTGTTCTGCAGGATGTATCAAATTTTGAAGGTATTTTTGGGCATAGCGTTGGAAATCTGGCTTCTGCTATTTTTGGAACCACGGTGCTTTCTATTTTCCTATTTATCTATGATTGGAGATTAGCTCTTTGTCTCTTAGCAGCATTGCCACTCATTTATCCCTTTTTATATTTGGCCAATTATTTCGTCAGCAAATTAGGGAAAAAACAAATAGCGGCCCGGAATACTGTTGGAGCAAAATTTTTAGAATATGTACAGGGCATACGACATTTAAAGTCTTATGGATTAACCGGTGAGAAGCATAAGGGATTGGAAAATTCATTTGAAGATCTGAGAAAAAAAAGTATCCGTATGGAGGCTATTCCCGGTCCGTTTGTTGTCACAGCAGGCATTGTTTTCGAGATCGGTTTTATTTTGATGGTCGCCTTAGGATTATACTATTTATCCAACAATACCATCACCATTCCCGTATTAATTACGTTCCTCATTATGGGCTATAATTTATACAACCCGCTTAAAGTGGTCATGGTCGATTATCTGGTGCTTCGATACATGAATGAAAGTCTCAACCGTATTGTTGCTATTATGGAAACACCTACCATGGAAACGGGAAAAGAAGCTGTCCCCAATCGATATGATGTCATATTCGACAATGTTAGTTTTGGTTATCAAAATAAGTTAACCGTTCAGAATCTGAGTTTTAATGTTCCTGAAAAATCAATGCTCGCTTTGGTAGGCCATTCTGGTTCTGGAAAATCAACAATTGCCTCGCTCATTGCCCGTTTTTGGGATGTCAATACCGGCGGCATTAAAATCGGCGGCATAGACATTCGCGATATTCATCAAGATCAGTATTATACACTCATCAGCGAAGTATTTCAAGATGTATATCTCTTTGACGACACTGTTTATAACAACATCAAAATTGGTAAACCAGACGCAACCCTAGAAGAAATCATTGATGCGGCCGATAAAGCACAGATACTGGATTTCGTATGGGAATTTCCGAAAGGGATGGATACCATGGTGGGTGAAGGTGGCAGTAAACTTTCAGGAGGTCAAAAACAGCGCATCAGCATCGCCCGTGCATTATTGAAAAATGCACCGATTATACTGCTGGATGAAGCCACAGCAAGTCTCGATCCTGAAAATGAAATTTATATCCAGCATGCCATACAGGAACTTGTAAAAGCTAAAACCGTAATTGTAATTGCACATAAATTGGCTACCATTAAAAATGCAGACCAGATCATTGTATTGAATAATGGCGGTATTGCAGAAAAAGGAACACATGAAGCATTAGTGGAACAGGATGGTATTTACAGAAAAATGTGGGAAATACAGCAGAAATCAAATGGATGGAAAGTGAATAAGGATAGTTAACCTGAAGAATTTTAAAAAAAAGACCTCATGAATCATGAGGTCTTTAACACAATATCACTGCATCAACTATTTAATTTTTATTATTTCTGAATAGACAGCTTGATCTCCAGCATTTGCCCGAACACCTACTCTGGCAAAAAGAGGTCCGCTTCCACTCACTTCTTTTAACTGGCTGAGATCTTCTGATAAACTGATCTCCATTTTACCATCTTGATAATCCTTTCGGAAAATATTTGTAGCATCATCGACAAAGGCCGTACGGCTAACCAGCAACATATAATAATTGACACTTGCATTGTCAAAAACCTTGTTGATTGTAAAACTGCTTGTTAGCTTTTGGTTGGCATCTAAGGATAACTTTACATTCTCAATGGTGTAATAAGGAGTCACTTCATAATTGACAGTCGTGCTCCCTTTCAATTCAAATCGAACGGTATCGGTACTGTTTAACCAAGGGCCATTATTATTAGTGGCGATTAGTTTATACTTGCCATCAAAAATTTTAGACTTGAAACTTCCGTCTTGGCCTACGTAAACCTGAACTGGAGCATTGAGTTCAAATCCTTCTTGGTAAAGCTGTAATTTAACAACCTCACCTGTCCCTCTGACCCCAATCGGCTTTCCTTTATAGCTAATCTGCCCACTTATTGTCGAAGTAGGTTGGTCATAATTATCTTTACCACAAGCAGAAAACAGTAATGACAGTACAGTCATAATAATCAATATATTTTTCATATTCTTTGATTTAGTTTTATTGATACGGATTTCTAACCATTTTAGGATTATTATTAATCCAGTCCTGATTGATGAAATTATAATAATTCTTCATTTGGAAGAATCGCGGATTAGGTGAATTTGTAAAAGGTTGTTTATCAAAAACCCATTTGCCATGATTAACATTTCCCGGAGCTACAACTTTATAGGGAAACAAAGCATACTGTATAGCATCCGGATTTTGCGTAGATCCATTCCATATTTTATCGGCCAATCTCCATCGTTTTAAATCCCAGTACCGATGATCTTCAAATGCAAATTCGACTCTTCTTTCCTGCACGATATCTGCTAGAGACATCGTATTTAATGCCTTTAACCCTGCTCTAGATCTGATCTGATTAAGATAGCCTAGTGCTTTACCCATATTGTTTAACTCAAAAGCCGCTTCACTGGCGATCATGACGGCTTCAGCAAATCTAAACCGCGGAAACCACATTTCACTATTACGGCCTCTTGTTGAAGCTCCGGGATTTTCATCTAAAAATTTCCGGAAAAAGAAGCCTGATTTATTGACATATTGCAAGTTTGAGGTAATTGGCCCATTTGCCGCAGTGATTAGACCATTAGCATCACTTGTTCCAGGCTGGCCTATTTTAGTCACGTAAGATCCGCCCTGCAATATCTTCTGACCAGCTTGCAAAGTAACCACCTCGCCCTTAAAAACCGATCCAGGCAAAATAATAGAACCACTTAGTCTTGGGTCTTTATCCTGGAAAATAGCTAAGGGATTATCATAGAAGATATAATTACCGTTCGCATCTTTATTTTTTAAAACCCCATTTCGATCATTGATATATTCAAAATCTTCAACTAGATTTAAAATAGGGCCTGCATATGCACGGTCAATATCTTCCGCCAGCGATGGCGCAATATTATTCTTGGTAAATTCTACCGTTTGTCCCGGATATTTATAATCTCTGGCCCATATCACTTCCACATTGTTCTCTTTGAGATTAATCGCTTCGTAAAAATTCCGGCTTAGATCATCCGGTTTCTTCAGGCTGAGCTGATATTTACCGCCATTGATCACCTGCTCTGCCGCAACAAGTGCTAATTCGTAAAACTTCTGAGCCTCAGACGCTGCGATACCAACTTCACCATTTGTTGTTTTAATCGGGTTGGGCATCTTATTGTTATAATTCGCCAATGATCCGGCATACACAGCTGCCCTTGCCTTTAACATTAATGCCCCCCATTTATTTATTCGACCCGCATTTATCGTCGGACTGTCACCCAAGTTGGCATGGATCTCATCGATTTCCTTAATGATATAGGTATACATCTCCGATTCTGTTGATCTTGCATATTGCAGTGCCGTAATATCGTCTCCCGGTGTATATTCAAAGACCTCATCACCCACGATCGGCATACCGCCCAAACCTCTCGCCATATTAAAATAAACCCAGGCTCTTAAAAAACGAGCTTCTGCTTCATAACTCAATTTCTTAGTCATATTGAGTGCATTTGTGCTCCGCAATCCAGCTAAAAACTGATTGATATTTCGAATTAAGGTATATTCGTACACCCGCCATAAATCGTCCGCATAGTTCTGTATATTGTCTGGACCACCATCCGACTTTCCGGCCTCGTCGAGAATCGTATAGCCATAAGAGTCTGAGGTGTTTTGTCCCCATTGAATGCGCTGATCAGGATTCGATGGATTTGGGCTATCTTGCATTCGACCATAGAAATTAGCTAAAACAGAATTGATCATGATTTCATCACTAAAAATCTGTTCATCACTGATGATCTTATCCGGGTCCTGGTCAAGTATATTATTGCAACCGGTAGATAGTAAACCGATCAGCGCGATCCATATAATTTTATTACTGAATAACTTTTTCATATTTATCATTTTTAAATTAACAGCCTTAATTAAAAAGTCAGGTTTAGACCAAAATTATAGATCCGCGTTGTCGGATAGACCAGACCACTTGTTGCGTTGATCTCCGGATCCACACCTTTTACATTAGATAACGTCAATAGATTCTGTCCCGAAAAATAGACCCTTGCTCTTTTGATACTCGCTTTTTTCAGGAAGCTCTCCGGAAGGGAATAACCAAACTCAAGATTTCTAAGTTTGATGTATTTTACATTATGCTTCCAGAAATCACTGTTCCAATAATTACTATGCGATGTATTGCCGATCCGTAACATGGGGTATTTCCCAGGTATCAGTTCACTGTTTGCATCATATATATCAGCAAGTCTCCAGGTGTCTTCCATGTAGTATTGTGCATTATTACCCCCATCATGAAATGGATTTCTTTGCTCATTATCCTGGTACCAAGAATTCAGACCACCGCCAGTTAGGTCAAAGGCTAAGTCAAAGTTTTTATAGCCGAATGAAAAATTAAAACCAAAATTCAAAATCGGAGTCGCATCTTGACGGTAGCCAATTGGACGTTCATCCAATCCATTGATAACGCCGTCACCGTTTTGGTCTACGTATTTAATATCTCCTGGTCTTAAAGTTTTGTTCCCCTCTCTATCATTATCAACTGTCCAGTTTGCAATCTCTTCCCAACTTTGGAACTGACCTGCTGATTCCAGTCCCCAGTTGATGTAACCGAAACGCTCATTGATTGAATTTCTGTACACATTCCAGGAGTTACTAAATCTCGGTTTATACTGGTTCCAATCGTAAAATCTAGAGTAAGTTGCATTCGCAGCGACACTGTAACTCAATTCACCGATACGGTCTGACCACTTGATCATCCCTTCAACACCTTTATGCATATCTGAATTTAAGTTTTCATACGGCAAGTTAAATCCCACTTCCGACGGCAATAATATATCATATCTTCTTGCTGGTAATCCAGTTCTCAACCTTCTGAAATAATCAAAACTTCCTGTCAGTTTAGAGTTGATTAGGGCAAAATCTAGCCCGATATCCAATATTTTCGCTCTAATCCATGATAATGTCGTCACTGGTAGCCCCCTGGGTTGTGAGCCAATAACATATTTTCCATCAATTACAGCACCCCCTGACTTATAATCATAACCTGGTAAATAATCAAATGCATTATAAACAGCAGTATTATTCACTTCAATTTTATCATCGCCCAGCAAACCATAAGATGCACGCAGTTTAAAATCATTGATTTTACTCAATATGGAATTATCTTTCCAAAAACTCTCAGCAGAGGCTCTCCAACCTAATGAGGCCGAAGGAAAAAATCCCCAACGCTGTCCTGGAGGAAACTTCCAGGAACCATCGTATCGACCCGAAACTTCAATCAGATACTTACTGTCATAATCGTAATTAATACGGGCCAGATAACCTAATCGACCTTCTGTCCTATTTCCATCATCGTTATAGGTGTCCATTGTTTCATAATCGATCAAGTTCAACGAATTGGCTGTCGGAATGGAATGCACCCATGTCGTTGGCGTATGACGGACAATGGTTTCAAAGCCACCAATCACATTCAAATTATGCTTATCGAACAGTTTTGTATAAGCCAACTGAAAATTGGATGTTAACTCTTCATTATGCCCCATTCTTCTTTCGCGCCATGGATTGTTATTTTCAAAAATCACCGGATAGGTATCATTAGCTTCATCGTATCCATACAATTTATAGGTATATTCATGGTTATTCAGATTTTGATTTGCATAATAATACCCCACCAAAGCCTTTGCTTTCAATCCGTCTATGATATCATATTCTGCATTGAAATTTAGTTGGGCAACACGCCATGTTTCCGTATATTTTCCAGATAAATCATAATTTAACCAGGCGAAATTCGTACCTGGATCGGTAGAAGTTAAGGTCGGATAATTAGGATTGTCATTGGCAAATGGTCTAGCAGTTGGCAAATTGCGATAAGTAGCAAAAATTGGCAACCAATAATCGTCACCACCGGGCACTCCGGGATTCGTCCGGTTTTCGTAACGCGCATTAAGGGAAGCGCCCACTTTAAGTTTTTTGGAAATCTGCGCATCCACATTCATCTGCACATTGGTCCGTTTAAAACCACCATAATTAACAATCATAGATTCTTGGTTCATATGACCTGCACTGAAGTAATAATTAATATTATCGGAGCCTCCAGAAGCATTGACCGAATAATACTGTTGTGGTGAAGTCTTCCAGATATAATCATACCAGTCAAATGGTACATAGCCTTTTTCTGTACCCGCTTTCCATTTTTCGAGATCTGTGCGCGAATATTTATAATCTTTGATTCCCTGCACAGTTTCCGATTGGATATAGTTCTCGATGTAGGTGACTGCATCTGCAGCTTTAGGAAAGGTAGATAAATTCTGAAATCCGTAATTAGCGATTAGATTGACTGTATTAGCGGAATTTCTTTTTCCTCTTTTTGTTGTGACCACAATAACTCCATTGGCCGCTCGTACACCATAAATAGAGGCCGATGCATCTTTTAGTACAGAAACGCTTTCGATATCATTAAAATCAAGGTTATTGAACTGACCAGCATCTTTTTGAACACCGTCAATGACATATAATGGATCACCCATATTGCGGATCTGTAAGGCTGTACCAGCACCGGGACGGCCATCCGATTGCCGTGAGTTTAACCCCGGGATCTTACCGACCAAAGCTCCTGAAGTTGTTGAAGCAGTGGATCGTTTGATATCATTGGATCCTAATGTTGAAATGGCAGATGTCAATGATTCCTTTTTTTGCGTTAGTCCAAAACCCGTTACGACAACCTCGTCAATATATTCAGGTGCACTGGATACTAAAGTGATATCCAGGTTCTGGGAAGAAGCATTGAGCTGGATCTCTTTCGTTTCATAGCCTTTATGACTGATCACTAATGTTGCATTAGTCGGATTCATGTTTAATGAAAACACCCCCGTATTGTTGGTCGATGTTCCAGCGGTAGTTCCCTTGACTAAAACTGTCGCGCCTTGCAAGGGAGTGCCATCCGAACTTTTGACCGAGCCTTTTACGTCTTTATTTTGTGCATATGCAAGGTTTATGGAACATATACTCGAGAGTATAAAAAAATAAGGCGCATAGTCTGTTTTTAGATTAAAGACCTTCAAAAGGAATTTAATCTTAAAGAAAAACTTAATCATAATTTTAAATTTATTTTGGTTATAAAGTTTAAGTGTTTTTGCAAATAGGTGAATGCAAAAACACTTTAAATAGTCTTTCAATTATAAGATGCATATTTAATTAAATGATATCTATTGGTTTGTACCCTCCTTTCTTGTTAAAATAAATAATTAATAATATAAAAAAGACAAATAAACCGCTCGGCAGTAAGGAAACAGTGGATAGCGCCGCTTTCTTGGCTTTATTTTCCATCTGCTCCACAACTTGCTGACTGGCTTCGTCTAACGTTGACAAGTGTGAATAATCAATCGTTTTATAGTCCCCGAATATGCTCGATCTCGTGCCTGTCACCAGTTTTTCATGGTAATGTGTCTGCTGAATATGGTCATAATCAGCTAGTTTTTTATCAATATTACTGTCCTGTATAAAACCCAGAAAAACAGCGCCGATAATTCCTACCCCGAGTTGCCCAACTGCGCTCGTAATATTTAAAGCTAAGGCGCCACCTTTAGGAAATTGTTCGGAAACAACTCCCAGCATCGTACCCCATAGGTAGGTTTTTCCAAAAGCATATAGAACAGCTGCCAGTAAAATATAAATCCCGGAAGAAACGGATAATAACTGCAGACCGACAGCAGAGACGAGCGCACTTATGGATAAGAGCGCCAGGGGTGACAGAAATTTAACAACTGTACCGCTGTACATCCGTAAAACAGTCATGATCACCGCTGTAAATACAAGCACCCAACCTCCTTGAAAACCCATTTTTTTCATTTCTGGCGTCATTAGATCGGTAATCCAGCTATCGGTACCAAGCTCCATGGTAGCCAAAGGAACCATCGCCAGTAGCAATAGCACAAAGAGGCTCTTCCCCCACGACCGCACGAAATAACCAAATATGGCTACAATGGCGATACTGAGCACAATATTGAATTTATAATCCCAGCTAAATAAACTGCCCAGCTGAAAAACACATAATACAACGATAATCAGCGCTCCTAAAACACCAACTTCTTTTAACATGTCCAAATAGCCAACGCCAGCTTTGACCCGTTCGTTTACTGGAAACTTTTGGTTGATGATCAATGCGCCGTACGCGACTGCAGGAATCAAAATAAAACCTATGACGATTCGCCAATTGATATCCAGTGCTAAAAGGCCAATGCCTAACAGACCCGATATCGCAATGCCCATAGGCCAACCGGCATGTAAAATATTCAGCCACTTGGTTTTTTCTTTCGGATACAGCGATGCGACAACGGGGTTGATCACAGCTTCGGCAGCACCATTTCCTAATGCGAAGAAAAAGGTTCCTGCATACAACATCCAGTAACCAGTAGCAAAAATAGTCAGCACGATCGAAATCAAATGGCAGATAAAAGCAAAGATCATGGACTTTTTGTAGCCGATCCGGTCAATAATTAAGCTAAAGGCAACGATACTCAGTGCAAATGGCCAGAAACTAACACCAAAGATTTCGCCCTGCTGTGTTTTACTCAAATCAAACATAACTGCCCATGTGGGCATAAGAAAGGATCTGAAAACAAAACCAAAGGCAGATGCCACCAGTACAATAAAGCAACCCCAAAAAAGGGTACTTTTAGCATGATTGTCTGGCTGGATTATATCTTGTGTAGCGGTCATAATTGTAATGGATTATTTTTGAAAATTTCTGTGTAAAAGTTCGCTCCATCCCGGGCTAAAATATCTGAACTTTCTGCTAATGGACGCCAGATACTTGCCGCACGGGCCAGTTCTTTGGAAGGCGATCCGAAGGTTTCTAAAATGACACTTCCCTGATACCCGATTTCATTTAATGCATCGCGTATTCCGGACCAGTCTACCTGTCCCGTTCCCGGTGTTCCGCGATCATTTTCATTACCCTGAACATGAGCAAGTTTATCCCCTAAAAGATGGATTGATTTTAAAATGCTTTTCTCTTCAATATTAGCATGAAATGTATCGAGCAAGATCTTTAAGTGAGGATCATCAATCTGATTGATCAATTCCAGAGCCTGCTCGACTGTATTGATCATATCTGTCTCAAAGCGGTTTAGTGGCTCTAATGCCAATACAATACCTTGTTCTTTTGCATACTGCGTTGCTTCAAGCAGATTTTCTAAACAGAAATTCCGTTCTAATTCCTTCTGTTCTTTTGAAACTAATCGTGTTTTTCCAACAGCAGCATAAAGCGGTCCTCCAAAAATTGGACTTTCTAATTCATTAGCGATTTGTATACAATCTTTAATGTAAGAAAGACCAATTTTACGGTATGCGCTATGTTCACTTGAAATGTCTCTTTCTGTACCAAATGCACCGCTCACAGATAAATCTAAACCAATACGCTGCGCCACTTTCTTCAGTTGCTTCACATCAATTGATGCTACATCTTCGACAGCAATCTCCATGACATCATAGCCATAATCCTTTGCTTTATAAAGAATATCAATATGATCTGCTGTGTAAGGTGATACCCATACAAAAGAGCTTATTCCTATTTTCATAGCTTTACATTTAATCAAATGAAGGGATTGCGATTCTGACTCCACCCTGCATCGCCGATTCATGGGCACAGATACCAGCACAGGTATAATTTGCCGCTAAGGCCGCATCAACGGCAGAATCTCTTCCCTCCACAATAGCTGCAACAAACTCTTGAACTAAATGTGGATGAGAACCCCCATGACCTGCTCCCTGTAAAAATGAAACATGATTTGGATCATCTATTCTTTCCCTTTTAGTAAAGTCTGCAATCTCCGGAATCAATAAATCGTCTGTATCCGGCGCCTCCATGCGTACGGCATTTTCACCACCGTCGAATATAACATGTTGCTCATCCTGTAACTGCTCCCATTCAAAAGACATTTTATCACCATACACATCGTAACTTTCGCGGTACTGTCTCACAACATCAAATAATGATCTTGTCGCCTCGGCGACCACATTAGAATCTTTCAGCTTAAAGGTGGCTGTTTCCACTGCAAACGGTGAATTATACCGGGCAGCAAGATCAGCACTTAGTTGACCTGAACCGTGGCAAACCACAGATTCCGCTATGGTATTATTGATACGTAATAATGGCGAAATGGCATGTGTCCCATTCAGCATCGGTGGATAACCTTTCCAGTATTCAGCCCAGCCCTCCATACTCATATCCTGAATATGTGAACCGCGAACAAACTGTATTTTTCCTAATTTCCCCGTATCAGCAAGTTTCAGTCCGTACAGAAACTCACGGGTATATAAGGCTGTCTCCATCATCATATAAACTTTATTGACTCTTTTCTTCGCTTCAACGATAGCCTGACAGTCCGCCACGGTCATGGCCATCGGTATGGTACATGCGGTATGTTTATGCGCATTTAATGATGCCAATGTCATTTTTGCGTGCTCCGGCACAGGTGTCACCACATGGATGGCGTCGACATCACCTCTTTTAATGACCTCGTTAAAATCTGTAAATAGTAAATTATCGTCTAGATTGAACTTTTCTTTTAATTCTCGCAGTGTTTCAGGATTTCTGGTACAAACACCGACAGATTTAATATGGGGATGCTTTTGATAAATGGGAATAAATTCTTTTCCAAAACCCATTCCTACGATAACGACAGTGATTTTTTTCATTTTGATTATTTTATGTTGATTTAAATATTTAATGCCCAATGGATTGCATTGATTAAAATTTTGCGATAGTCTTTATTCAGATGACTGTGCTCATCATGCCCCAATGTAATTCCTACTATTCTTGATTTATCATGATTGACCGTGAATACAGCCGGGTATACTTTAGCCGTTTCTAAAGACTGACCGATGACCAGTACATCAATCCCTTTACCGGCAGCATCCGGTTGGTGGCGATACAGTTCGTCTTTGAATGTAAATTCTGGAGAAATGCCTTGACTGATCGGATGCGCCGTATTCACCACCAGGTTTTTGAATTCTTGGAAGTTTTCATGGCTATTACTTCCTCCACCTACATATTCCAAATTGTACTGAGGCCAGTCTTGCCAATTGTACCAAACTGCAGCATGCAGAAGCACTAGCGGTTTACCCTGTGCAATAAACTTTTCAATCGCCAGTTGTGAAGCTTTTGGGATCGGTTGATTATTGGTCAAAACCAAAAGATCTGTCGTTTTTAAATAAAAGCGTATTGAATCCGTATTGTCTGTATAGGTCGCATGTACACCTTCAATGGTATTGATCAGCTGTGTATCCTCGATTTTGTACCAGCGATTAAAATCATGCGATCCACCACCACCGACAACCAGTATATTCTTCTTTTTTTGCGCATTAGGGAGTGAATGTACACTTGCTTTGGCACATAAAGTTCCTATACTACTTACTACTATAGTAAGTAATAGCATTACCATTCTATTTTTCATATGTTTCGTTTATATTATTCCACAACTTTCATTATTCCGTTCATTCCTCTCCAATGTCCCGGGAATGTACAGATAAACGGATATTCACCTTTTTCTTTAGGGGCTTGAAATTTAAGCGTATAGCTTTGCCCCGGATTTACCAATTTGGTATGAAACAGCACTTCACTGACTTCAGGAACATAGTCTTTTTCAGCTGCCGAAGACGCTTGCAACATGGCATCTGCCGCTTTACCGACGATCTCTGTTGTACCAGGTTTGATGATCACTAAATTATGGGGCATTGCATCCGGATTTTCCATGATCAAAGTAATCTGCCTTCCTGCTTTCACCGTAATGGACCGTTTATCATACTGCATAATATCTTTTACCGCTTTGATCACAATGACTTCAGCAGGTGCCTCGTTTTGATTCACTTCCACAGGACTTGCGCGCTGCATATGGTGATGCGCATGCTCCCCATTCAATTGAAGCTTTACTTTGATCTCACTGATATTTCCGATAAATTCAGATCCATGCTCGTACTTGGTCAGCGCAACAGATTCATCCAGATCTTCTCCCGACCGCAGATATGCACGCAGTGGTTTATTGAACGGCTTGACCTCTTTGATGTTACCGACCAATTTGTTGTTGATATAAAGACTAGATCCTTGGTTTGCTGTTATGCTCGCATTAACTTTAAATCCATTTCCGATTCCGTCTGTAGCTGCTATACGCTGTATTTCACCATTATTATATACGTCCCAATATATTTTATTACCCTGCATGTATAAAGCAAAGCCATTTTTTGCATCACCTTGCCCAATAATTAATCCTTTGAAAGCATCCTGATCACGGCGTAATACTGCTGTTTCAATCGTGATATTCTTATCAGCCACATTTGGTGAAAACTGAACACGGTTTTTTCTACCAAGTGTATAAATTTCTTCACCTAGCGCTTGGTTTACAGCTTGTTGATAAGTATTTGTTGAAGACTGATCAGCAACCATCGACATATGACTATGGTTGGTCTGGATCGCCGCAAATAAAGCTGGAGATAACCACCTGTCCTTTGCATTGACAGGATCATTGATTGCCGCCTTTAATACAGGAGCAACTGCGGCAAAAGGAGCGGAATCTGCAATTTTAACAAAAGCGGCAAGCCTAGTATTGAGATTCTCATCTTTAAAAATATTAGACTGTGCTATTTGATCAAAAGATTTAGCATTTAAATCCAGTACCTGAACAGCAGCTTTTCGCACACCGGCAGATGGATGCGATAATGCGGCTAATAATGCATCATTCACTTCTTTCTTTGTTAGAAGACCCAAACCTTTTAAAGTCCAGATAGCATGTATAGCAGGTGCATTCAATCCAATTTCATCTACCGATTTATTGTTGATTATTTTAATCAAATCTTGTTCAACATCCGCATTTTTCCGCTCTACTAAAAGCCGCTGTGCATGGGTTCTCCAAAATTTGTTTTTACTATTTAAAGCTTCGATAAGTCCTTTGGGATTATCTTTTGAAAGTTTGAAACTTTCATTATGCTTGCCATTTTTATATAAAACGCGATATACACGGCCATGCTTTTTGTCTCTCAGATTACTTTCAAATGCATTTCCGGGCCCTCCAACCTGATCCTTAAAAGGAAGGACTTTCTCTGATGGCGCTTGCGCCGGAACAAAAACATTATGCTGAATGATAAAATTGTACCAATCCAAAACCCACACAGCACCATCTGGTCCTACCTCAGCATGCACAGGTCCAAACCACTCATCAGAACTTGCCAGTAAATTCCAGCCGTCTCTTTCTTTAAAACCGGCACCATCTTTTTCAATAATTGCGTTATGTAATAATCTTACCGTAGGTTCAGCTACAAAGGCCACACTGTTCCAATAAGACTGTGGAAAATCCCGTGCGGTATACATCTGATGGCCTGCCGCTGATGTAAATCCGCCGACAACATCCACCTGTCTTAAGTTTGGTGTTAAAGCATGAACCTCATAATGCCCGTCAATTTTTTGGATTGAATTGATTGGATTAGCGCCAGGAATATTGTCAACACGTCGCTGTAGATACTTCTCCGGCATCGAATAGAAAGCAGAATGGGTGTTATTTGCCGTGGATACAAAGACATTATTATCTTCCGAAATACCAAGACCCCAAGTATTATTGCTGGTTGTAGCTAAATACTCCAGATCCGAACCATCTGGGTTAAGTCGGTATAAACCTTGAGAGAAAATATGCTTTTCACCGTTAACAATACCATTGTAACCTGCATATCCGTTAACACCCCAGATTTTGTTGTCAAATCCGTATTGCAGATTTGATGGACCGGCATGCGTATCTCCTTTGCTCCAACCGGTCATAATGATTTCTTCATGATCGGCCACATCATCACCATCGGTATCTTTTAAGAAAACAAAATTGGGAGCCATGGCCACTATAACACCATCATTGGCAAAAGTTAAACTTGTTGCAATATTTAAGCCCTTAGCAAATTCCGTAAATTTATCAGCAACACCATCGCCGTCGGTATCTTCACAGATGACGATGCGATCATTTCCTTTACCTTTCACCTCCTCAAAACTATTTGGATAATCAACAGCTTCAATGACCCATAATCTGCCTTTTTCATCCCAGCTCATCGCAATCGGATTGGTAATATTGGGCTCCGCGGCAAAAAGTTTTAATTCAAAATCCACAGGTTTCTGTATCAGTTTCATCGACTGTTCTGGACTAAGCGGATCCTGCACTTTAGGAACATCATAACGTGCTGTAAAATCGGATATGGAATCGGGATATATGCTTACATTCGGAATAGCCAATTTATTCACCATACTTTGAACCTGCTCTCCAAGTGACCACCAGACCGCACTGCTGACCGTTCTTAGAAACTGATGATTTTTCCAGGTATCATCATGCTTACCTAACGCGTGATATAAAAAACGACCGCCGTTTTCCTCACTATACCAGATGTAGTTTTGTTTTGAACCATCTATCGCAGCGCTACCGATAACAGTTTGATCTGTTTTTTTCTTGAATATGTATTTTTCATTGTTAACCTGAATGGTGTTAATGGATGAATCCAGTACATGTTTGGCGTTTTCTATTGTAACAATTGCTTGCCCATCACCCGCGTCGGTAAAACCACCTTGTACCAAGTTGGTATACCATTCGGAATTCTGAAATGAATTAGCAGATGAGTTCAAGGCCACAACCCCTTTTCCTTCTTTCAGGAATTTCTTTAATGCCTGCTCCTTTTCTTCACTGAGCTCTTTTTCATTCACCAATAAGACAACCCCATCAAACTTATTTAAATAATCAAATTCTAAACTTGCTAAGGTGTCGGTATAGGTTAGATTGATGCCCGATTTAAAAAGTTCGACCGATAACCAGGTCGCTTGATTAGAAGATTGCTTATTTCCAGCACCAATAAATAGTACCTCTGCCCTTCTCGGTTCATCAGCTCTACAAGAGGTCAAAAACACTAAAAATAAAAGTAAAACTCTTAAAATATTATTCATGATTTAGTTGAAATTTGGATTTATCTATAATTGTTATAAGCAAATATAGAGATATGAAGTAGCTTGGAACTTAGCTTTTTTATCAAGTTTCAGACATATTGTATCATTTTTAACTATATTTACCCCAATAAACTGAAATCATAATGCTAGATAAGAGAGTTATTTCAAAATCGCTTATTCCAGAGAATAAAACTTTTTCGATAAAACAAATCAATGAACCTCATTTTGATCCAACCTTTCATGCACATCCGGAATTTCAACTTTCGTACGTAATAAAAGGGGAAGGAAACAGAATTGTAGGCAATAGTTTGCAACCGTTTCATGCAAACGATATGGTATTTATTGGTCCCAATCTACCCCATGTCTGGAAAAATCATTTGTCTTATTTTAAAAAGGACAGTCAGCTCGATACGTCGGTTATAGTGATCTACTTTCATAACAATTTCTTTGCTGAAGAAATCTACGGTAAGGAAGAATTTTTCAGGCTCAAAAAGTTCTTTCTCACCAGCAATCTCGGGGTCGAAATAACGGGGGAAACTAGAGATATTATTGGAGGGATGATGTTTGAATTATTACATAAGGATGGGTTGGAAAGCGTAATTCTCCTATTGAAAATATTGGACACTTTAGTGCTGTCCACAGACTGTCGTTACATCAATGAGTTTGATGAAGCCATAAATTATAAACAGGCCGAAACCGAGCGGATACACAAGGTCTATGACTACGTGATTAAAAACTTTGATCAGCAGATCCGTCTGGAGAAAGTTGCAGAAATTGCAAATATGACCAGTACCTCTTTTAGCAGATACTTTAAGACACGCCTCAACAAATCATTTTCGGACTTTTTGAAGGAAATAAGAGTAAACTACGCCTGCAAACTATTAAAAGACGATAGTATTTCCATAGAAACAGTCAGCTACGAATGCGGCTATCCTTCAGTAACCAACTTCAATAAGCAGTTTAAGAGTGTCATAGGCCTGCAGCCACGGCAGTATCGGGATAATTTTCTAAACCTCATTTAAGCCCTTTTTATATAAACAGGTTTTTATGCACTAAAATCCTGCCTATATAAAAACATCGTACGTTATCTTAATTGGTGCAGTCTGCTAGCAGGTTATACCTGCGACTGTGCGATCCCAATCCGATCAAATAGTTCCGTTCTTCGACATCCACAGCACAAGTATTAGCTTAAAACGCTATATCACGCCATACACAACGTAGTACCTTGTTCTGAGAATGACTACGAGATGTTCAGATGCCAGATAGCACCATTTTTTGTTGTGCTTTTTTGCAACAGTTTATTTGCGATAAGTTCGTTCAACAGTTCCTCACTTGCTGATCTTGGCGTATCTGTCAGCACAGCATATTCCTTAGCAGTCAGCGAATTGTATGTAGAAAAAATACTTTTCCAGTCCTGACGATAAGTTCCTTTTATAGCTGTCGGATTTAATTTTAAAATTGCGGCTTCATAAAAAGCATAAGGTTTCGCGCCATACACCATCTCGCGATTTCCATGCATATCCTCAAAATAAAGTGTTGGAAAACCTCTTACACCGTATGTTCTCGCCAATTTAAGGTCTTCTTCAAATTGAACAGGCGCTGATTTTTGATAGTCTGACAATAATTGAACTTCATCTAACCCGACCATTTTTGCCGCCGCAGCTATGTATTCCCATTTAGTGATGTTTTTCTTCTGTAAAAAAACCATTTCTCGCAATGTTCTTAAAAACAGAATAGCTTGATCATTATCCTGCAATTGTGCTGCTTTAAAAGCAATAGAAGGCGGATAAGAAGAGTCTAAAGGATCTTCGAACCAGATATCACCATCAATCGGCATATCATAATAAATACTCACCTCGTCCCAATGCCCGGCGACATCACTAGGTTTACTAATTCCCCCACTGTTATAGTTCCAGTCGGGCAGTAAACCGCCCATATGATAGTGCATGGATAAGCAATCACCATATTCAAGTTTTAGTTTCCGCAATTGTGGTTCAATTCCCCAACAGGAAGAACATATGGGATCTGTGAAATAAATGACTTTAAGGGGTTTATCTGTTTGTTCAAGAGGGTGTACTGCTGCTGATTCATACGCTAAAACTGGCATTTCACAGCTACCTATTTCAGGATCGCACAAAAGTGGATTATGATTAGACTCGTTCTTCATGTTCGGTTTATTTGGTTTATGTAGTCAAATTTCATGCAATATCGAAACAGCATAAGATACCGCTAAGCCCTGAAAAGGTCCGACCTATTGACCGCGCAGTATAGCTACTTCGCAGTAAAAAAAACACGCTTTAATTTTTTAAAGCGTGTTTTTATAAAATTATTTTTTTGCAGCGATATTCAGCTCCATATCTACTTCTTGAGAGATCATCCAGTCTTTAGGATCACCTTCAGTACCGTACGCTAATCCCCAGTCTTGTCTGTTGATTGTGAATTTAGATTGTACATTAATTTCATTATCCGTTACGCTAACTTTTGCTGGAAAAGTAACATTCACAGTCTTATCTTTGATTGTTAAGTTACCGCTGATAATGTTTGTTGCATCCGCAATGACACTTTTGTCTTTAGCAGCATCAAAAGCTGTAACTGCTGTAATTTCAAATTTAGCTGTTGGATATTTTTCCACTTCAAAGAAATCACCCGTTTTTAAGTGACCATCTAAATCAGCTGCAGTTTTACCACCTGATTTTGCAGGATCAACCGCACTCTTGTCTGTTGTCACTGAATTCATATCGATAACAAATGATCCACCTGTGATCGCTCCTGCTTCTACAGATACAGTACCTTCACTTTTCAATGTACCAAATCTTGGATCAAATCCACCTTTGTGATATGCTTTCCATTTGATTGAACTTACTGCTGTATCAACTGCAAAAGTTGCACCTTTTTGTTCGGCAACTTGTTGCTCTGTTCCTGTTTGAGCTTTATCACCATTTGAACCACCACATGAAGCTAAGATGACAGAAGCGAATACTGCTAAGATTGCTATTTTTTTCATTTTTAAATTATTAATTATATAAATCTTGTGCAAAAATAACATAGGATTAGTATACAAATGCTATTGGTTTCCTTTTTGAAACTACTTTCCTATAGGAAACCAATAATCGTTTCCGTAATTTTACAGCGTAATTTTGTATTGTAATAAAAGATGATGAAGAAAAACCCAACCATTAACAATAGATCAGGATGTAAAGCTCGGATTATTGCGATCACTGATACCATGGAAATCTTATCCGGAAAATGGAAATTTCATATTTTGGGAACGTTGATGGAAGGCGGAAAGATGCGATTCATGGATCTGTTGCGTGAAGTGGATGGTATTGCCGCCAAGATGCTCTCGAAGGAATTACAGGACATGGAAATGAATCACCTTATCAGTCGTACGGTTATGAATACAAAACCCATTACCGTTGAATATGAAGTGACCGAATACGGCCGCACATTAGAACCTATTATCGACGAAATTGCAAAATGGGGTGAAGCGTATAGAAACGCAATGTTTAAAAAACAAAATGAAAATGTCCCTGTTGAGGAACATTAAAAAATCTTTGTAATTGGCAATAGCGGTACTTTTTGCTTCCAGGTGCCCGATACATCAAATAAATGCCCAGAAGATTGATTTTTAATCGTAAACGTATATTGGCATTCCCTTGTAAGGTATTTGATCTCTCCCTTGACCTGAATATTTGAATACGGCTGTACTAATAACGTTTGTTTGCTTCCAGAATTTATATAAGGTTCAAAAAATTTCCCTTCTTTATATGGTACTTGTTTCGACCAGTATGTTGCCCCGTCTTTCAAGATTTCACCCATAAATATAAGTGAATCCTGAGCATTTATCCATTTAAAAGCGTCTTCATCAGTACTACTGAACTCGGACATGTAATTGACGTCTTTAAAGATGGCAACCGTTTCCATATTTTTTGCCGTGGAGGTATTGTTAGAAAGCGTTATGGTATAACAGCCTTCATCACTTGTAAACTCTTTCCGGCTTCCAGGTACTTCTATGATTTCTTTCTTCACAATCTCATAACCAGCACCTCTGCTCTGTGTGAAAGAAAGTTCATCTTCCGTTCCATTCGCCGCTATTCCGATTACAAACTTTCTGGGTTCTGCGTTGAAATTCTCTTTTAATGTTAGATTAAGCAGATGACTACTTGCTATTTTCTCTAATTTCAACCAGCCACCGGCCACTTCAACAGTACCTGCAGCATTTAAGACAACTGGATTATCATTTATATCCTGAAGTATTTCTCCTGAAAGCGCATCTTTAACATAGGCTACGGACCATTCTCTAGCATTGATTTCAATACCATTGTCTACAAAACCTGTATTGACCTGAATACTCTTATAGTCTGGATTAAATAATGCTGTTTTTTGCCCCATATCTTCTTTATCACAGGCGCTCATCGAAAAAATAAGGACAGCGGCCAAGCAGGTAGTCAAGAATTTAGAATAGTTTAGCATCATCGGAGTTACAAGATAATAGGTAAATACACATTATAAAAATACTGTTAGCAATTTAGCATTATTTTAAGCAATAATCGACTGTTAATGAAAACTTTTTGTTATAAAATTGTAATGAATAGCACACAATAAAGCGATAAATCGTACATGCGTCAAGTATAAATAACATAGCTGAAATCTAAATACGTAAATGGTGCTAAAAAAATACGCTTCTTCGTATCATGACAAGAAAATGGCATATGCTTTGAAAATAATCCCATAGTTATATCTAGTAAGCACTAAAAAATTATCAATCATGAAAAAGCAAGATGGAAACTTGAAAAAATTAGGATTAAAAAAAGGATATTACTTATTACTTATGGCAATTTTGGATATGCCTATAGAAGAAAAAATAAAAAAGGCTAGAAAATAGACAATTAAGTACCCTTTATATAGAAGAGTTCTCCCTTTTGGAGAACTTTTCATTTTATATTTTAAAAAAATTCATTTCAGAATTTTTCAAAGTTGTTAATGTCCGAATCCGAAATACATACTAAAGGCAATTATGATCAGCACTAGCGTCGTGATGAAGACATATAGTTTATCACCCTCGATGATAAAGCTGACCAATGAAAGTAATAATCGGATCAATGGGGTACAAAAAAGAATGATGATCGCTAAAAATATAATCGAACGTCCTTGCATGTTGATGACTCCACTGAAAACATCCGATACGACTTCAATAATACTTCGATCATTTTCTGTAAATCGGGCATAATCAGCCTGTTCATTCGCATGGTTATAAAGAAAGATCAATCCGCCGATGGTACTGATCGCCAATACTGTTCTTACGCCGTATTTTAAGACATCTCCAATAATTCTTTGTATCGTTTTATCTGTAATCTGCATTAGAATTTTCCTTTAATACCGTTATAAATCATGTTAAAAGCCAAGAAGAAAATAATAAAAGCAAAAAATACTCTTAATTTCTTTGGATCTGTCGCCATCAATATCTTGGAACCGATCATCGAGCCTATTAGGACACCAATCATGACCGGAAGACAGATATCAGGGACAACATACCCTTTCTGCAGATAAATCACGCAACTTGCTAGAGCAGTCACGCCCATCATAAAATTACTCGTTGTGGTCGACACCTTAAAGGGTATACGCATAATGGTATCCATCGCGATTACTTTAAAAGCCCCCGATCCTATTCCCAGCATACCCGAAAGCACTCCGGCAAGTCCCATCATACTAAATCCGCCGATGACATTTTTTGTGCCATAAGACACCTCTGTGCCCTTTACTACAGGATAGGTAGAAGGTAGCTTGAGGCTGATCGCCAGCTTACTGGACTGCTCTACGATATGTTCTTCTTTTTTCCGGAGCGAGTTTGCCGCAGAAAAGATTAAAGCTAGACCAAATAATACGGCAATAAGCGAACTGGGAGCCGATGTTGCGATAAGTGCACCGACAACAGCACCTGCAGTAGTCGCAATCTCTAAAAACATGCCGAGCCGCATATTTGCGATCCCTTCCTTAACATATGCGGCGGCAGATCCCGAAGATGTCGCAATTACGGAAACTAAAGCAGCTCCTATCGCATAATGGATATCTACTCCAAGCAGAATAGTCAACAAAGGTATTACCACAATTCCACCACCAAGCCCGGAAAGCGAACCAATAATACCTGCACATATGGCTCCAAGGAGCATAATGAGTGTAAACGTTAAAACAGTCATATTTGCAAAATTTAAATGCAGGAAAGCCACCTGG
The DNA here is from genome assembly GCF_025961315.1 of Sphingobacterium kitahiroshimense. Taxonomy (NCBI): domain Bacteria; kingdom Pseudomonadati; phylum Bacteroidota; class Sphingobacteriia; order Sphingobacteriales; family Sphingobacteriaceae; genus Sphingobacterium; species Sphingobacterium kitahiroshimense. Next base: position 565,423 of record NZ_JAOQNK010000001.1, read on the forward strand.
ACTTTCTTGCCTAAAGAGCCAAAGGTAGAGAATATATTATTCTTGAACGAAATCTGTTCGCTATTCTAATCGTTCTTTAATATGAAGAAATCCAGCCCTAATCTGAAATTGCGAGTTATACCTAACACGCTCCTCCTATTTTTATAGATCAAACCGTCATCAAAAAACACCGCTGCTTTTTGAAATAAATTTAAAGTATTACATTCGTTTAATTAAAACCGCAAAAATTGTATACGCAAATGAGCAATTTAAGTTTCGAACCGATCGTATCAAGTGATTTCGCACAGCTTGTTAACTTACAACCTGAGGGCTGGCATGATATAATACCCAAATTTGAATATTATGTCAATCAAAAATACGGTATCCCCATCAAGCTTCTTGAAAATCAAGAAATCGTAGCTATAGGATCGGTTATCGTTCATCAAGATGTTGCTTGGCTGGGACATATTATTGTTCATCCCGATCATCGAAAACAAGGTTATGGAAAGCTGATGACACAACAGCTCATCGCAACGGCAAAAGCGGAGAATTGTACTAGTATTCAATTGATCGCAACAGATCTGGGAGCAACAGTATACGAAAGTATCGGTTTCATCACAGATACCGAATATCTCTTTTTTAAGGATGTCACTATTCCTCTAGGCCAAGTCGCTAATCCGCATATCAGCAGCTACAATGCGATCTATAAAGATCAAATGTTGGCATTGGACAGTTTGGTATCTGGAGAAAATAGAGCCTGGGAGCTCGAAGATCATTTAGCGTCTTCTTACCTCTATGTCATCGATGGTTCCCTTGCAGGATATTACTTACCGACCTTCGGGGAAGGTTTAATCATAGCTATTCATCCAGCTGCAGGTAAGGAACTTACAGAATTTCACTTACAAGCAAAGACAACTGTGGTCGTACCGAAAGAGAATATAGCCGCACAAGCCTTTTTACAGGAGCATCAGTATCAACCTTATGCCAGCGCTAAACGCATGTATATCGGTCGAGAGATAGCGGTCAAATTTGAACATATATATAACCGTATTGCTGGAAATATCGGTTAATCAAGCTTACTGAAAAGCTATTTGTGCCTTTTGATCGGGATATCAACATATAAAGACACAAATAGACTCTTATTTTACTACTTGCGGAGCATAGGAAGATACTTATGCCAGTTTTCGATGATAACCCAAAGAACAATTGCAGCCAGAACAAGCGCAATAGGTAAACCTGATGGTGCGGTAGTGATGTTCGATAACAAAATACCGGTCAGAATTGGCGTTAGAATAACTGCTCCCAGCGCTCGCGTTGTACTAAAGATCAATAGTAAACCGCCTGTGATCTCTCCGAACGCCACCAGTGGCATTAACCACCCGATTTCCATAAATGCCTTTCCTGCGTTGATCATTTTCTCAGGCATATCCTTCGGCATAGGCATGTAATGAAAAAATTTATCCAAGCCGGCATTGATAAACATTAAGCCTGTCAATAAGCATAATACGAAAAGAATCTTGTTTTTCATGGTCATTTAATTTAAGTTATAATTTCAGATTATAAAAACAGCATGATCCCATTATTGTTCTATCGGATGTTCATTTTTTTTGATGACAGGATTAAAAAAATTAGACTTTAGCGTTAATCTTTTTAGGGAACTTATTATCTATCTATGTTGTATTAAATTGAATATAAAGGGAATTACCACTAGAACATAAACAATCTGTTTACAACAGCTAACAGGATTATACTTTTACTACTCTAAAATGCACTCATATTAAAGTAAGCCCTTATATTTGATAAGCTTATTTTTCATAAATGGATAAGCACAACTTAATGGATAATATGATCGCACATTCTTTTTTTTATCTCGCACTTGTACTTTTTTTTATGCACGAAATGGATGCCGTACGTTGTAAGGAGTGGCGTATTTTCCCAGGGTTAGCACTGCTAAAGGAAAGTTGGGGATATCCTATATTTATACTGGCTCATATCCCACTTTTTTTATTCATAATATGGGGACTTACGGAACCCTCAGAAAATTTCATCATGGGATTTGATATTTTTGCGGTCTTACATTTTGTATTGCACCTCCTCTATCTCAGACATCAAAAAAATGAGTTTAAAGATTGGATATCTTGGACAATAATTACTGGAATAGCAGTTTTTGGTACGCTCGATTTGCTACTTTAGTAAGGGTACTCATTCATCAAGAATAAGTAAAAGTAAAACACATAAACTACTTTAAATTAGCGCCATAAATATTTAATATAATTTTAAATGAATGTTCAAAAAGCATGTCAGCGCTTATCCATACTGTTCTTAACGGGTACCAAATAAAGAATCGCTATAGAATTGGATTCTATAGCGATTTGAGGGGTTCTTTTCTATAATGGTTTTGGTAATATCGTTTTTTTAATAGATTCTGTGCCTGCGCACCATAAATCATTATAAAGCAAACATAAACAATTTTTCTTATCATGAGGAAATTTAAAATAAAATTTTACATTAATTATCGCATCTTTAAGAAAATACACCCACACACACCATATTACATCAGATTATTTAAATCTTAACGGGTTCATATCAGATGCATCGGCAAACTTTTCGGACCTGTTGTAGTGGAATCGATCTTTTAAATAAAACAACCCCTCAAATTATCTCTGAGGGGTTGCCTTGTGTAACAGATACACCGTATCTTAAAGTTTATTTTTACTCGATAACCAAACAATCCCTAAAGCTATAGCGCTCCAGATCAGCATTTGCGAGAGCGCAAAATCCCACCCTCCTAACGACCAGCTTAGTAGACCGAAGAAGGTACCTGTTCCGGCACCTATGAAATAAGTGGTCATATACACCGTATTCAGGCGACTATGCGCTTGTTCATCCAACGAATAGATCCGGGTAAAATTTGTAATCTGAGTGGCCTGAACACCGATGTCCAGGAAAAATATAGCAATGATCAAAACCCAGATCGAATGTGGGAAAAACCACATCACCAAAATGCTCAAGAACAACATCCCTACGGTAAGATATAAGTTTTTAAACACTTGGCCTTTATCCGCCATTTTTCCAAAATAGGGTGCAACTAGCGCACCTCCTATAGCGATCAGACCAAATAGGCCAATGGTAGATGCAGGATAATGAAATGGCTCTTCACTCAGATGAAAGGTTAACGTAGTCCAAAAAGAGCAAAACACCCCAAAAGTGAAAGATCCCAATAAAGAAGCCTGTCGAAGTATTTTATACTGCCCTATCAGTGAAATCGTTGATTTCAGTAAGCCAAAGTAACTTCCCTTAAATTTAGCAGGCATCTCGGGTAAAAGGAAAAAAAGTAATAAACTGCTTATGGATACCAAAATTGCTGAACAGAGGAATACACTTTGCCAACCCCATAGATCAGTCAAAGCCCCGCTCAATAAGCGTGAACCCAAAATTCCACATAGGATGCCACTAAACACAATACCGACATTTTTACCACGGTTTTCTTTACCCAAAGCTGCCGACATAGGAAGAATTATTTGTGCAGGTGTAGAACAAACACCGATAATAAAACTAAGGACAAGCAATAACGTAAAATTAGTAGTATTCGCAAGTATAAGAAGCATCACGATAAGAGTGAGACAAATGCTTAAAATCAGTTTTTTACGATTTAATTTATCACCTAAGGGTAGTAAGAAGAACATCCCTAATCCGTAACCCAGCTGAGCAAGCACCGCAATTTTACCCACGGCATTTTCAGATTTCCCTAAGCTTTCAGCAATATTCCTTAAAATAGGCTGACTATAATAGACATTAGCAACAATAGTTCCTGCTGAAAAAGACATGACAGGAATAATCCATTTATTCTGTTTGTTTATTGACATTTCAAATTATATAACAGCAGGCAAACTTAAGGAGCTTAATTGGAAAAAACATAAACATTTGGAAATATTTTTGACACATTGAGTTAAAAAAGAGATTCGGTGGCAACATAAAAAACAAACCCTAGAAAGTACTATTTATTATACATTTATTACCTTAAGTGACGCTTAGATTTGTGATATATTCGCATTAATTTTTTAAAAACAGGTATTTGTGAATGAAAGAAAAACTATTGATCCATCAGGAGGTTAATCTGCCTAATGCATTCGATATAAAAAATTTTAAATTATTTTATAGAGACATAGATCTATTCAGACTATCCAAGAAACAGGGTACGCCTTTACGATTCACCTATCTTCCTTCCATTCTGGAGAAGATCGATGACATGAAGTCAAATTTTAATAAGGCCATTAGAAAAACATCTTACCAGGGCACTTATACGTACTATTACTGTACAAAGAGTTCACATTTCCAGCATATCATCAAAAAAGCCTTGCAAGCGGATATCGGTATTGAGATTTCCTCCGCTTACGATATTGATTTAATACAGTCGCTTATTGAAGATGGGCATGTGAAAAAGGGAACTAAAATTATATGCAATGGTTATAAGACTTCCGATTATCAACGGGGCATTATGTCTCTGATCAAACAGAACCACTGTGCAGTTACCCCGATGGTTGATAGTCCTAGCGAGTTGATCTATTATTGCAACAACATAAACAGCAATATAAGCCTGAATGTCGGTATTAGAGTCAATCTTAGTTTTTTAAGCGCTTATCCCAAAGAATCCAGATTTGGTTTATCTCCGGAAGATATTATCACCTGCTATCAGCGCGATATTAAACATAACCAGCGGATTACCTTGACCACTTTGCATTTTTTTAATGAAAATGGACTGTCTTCTGATGATCAATATTGGGACGTTCTCGAAGCGATCGTTCGCTTCTATTGCCAATTAAAAAGATTAAATCCTCATTTAACGACACTCGACATCGGCGGAGGTATGCCTTTTCAGAGTACTGCAAATGACAATTTTGACATTCCATATTTAGTGAGACGTATCGTTTCAACGATTTTAGGCATCTGTCAGCAAGAGTGTGTGCCAGAACCCGATATCGTGACCGAATTTGGTAAATACACCGTCGCTGAAGCAACCACAACTATTTTCAAAATACAGGAGAAAAAACAGGGTGAAAAGATAAATTGGGGGATTATTGACGGTTCATTTATTACCCATCTCCCGGATACATGGGCCATACAGCAAGAATATCCGGTATTTGCCGTGAATAATCTCCAGGAAGAAAATAGACCTTTTATCCTAGGGGGCTTAACATGCGATAGTGCAGATGTCTATCCGAATGTCAAGGAACATAAAACCGTTATGCTGCCTCACTCAGATCAGGAACAGTTTGTGGCATTTATGCATACAGGCGCATATCAGGAAGCATTAAGTGGATTCGGAGGTGTCAATCATTGCTTGATTCCATCTCCAAAACATATTATTATTGATCAGGGCGACAACGATGAACTTGAATTTACAACATTTTCAGAAAAACAGACGAGCGATCAGCTCCTGCAAATTTTAGGATATCGCTAATTGACAATTACAATTTTTCATTTTAACTAGGGTATTGAAAGAAGAATCGATCAATACCCTTATATAAATAGTAGTAAAGCGTGTTTAAGACAGCGCTTAGCTCGTACTATTTTAATAAATTCGTTAATTCATATTCAATCTCATCATCGTGATCGGCGGTTTTTATAAAGTTTAAACGTTCTAATAGTTTTATCGCTTGCAAATTTCCCTTCGTTGTCACCGCCCATATACGACCTAATCTGAGGCTTTTTTGACCAAATGTAATTGCCAGCCGCATCGCATGAGACATGTATCCTTTTCCACGGAACGGAGATAACAAGACACAACCCAGTTCCCCCTCCCCACTTTCCAACCCCCGGTAGTAACCGCACGTGCCAACCACTTGTCCACTAAGCCGGTCAATTATACACCAGTGAAATGAATTTCCATTCAGGATATCTTGATCAATCTTTGTTTGCATAGCAAATGCCATCGCGATGTCCGAAGCCTGGATGCCGTCATAAAAAGATATTGCAGCAAGAGCTGGAATATCCGTTGCTTCAACTTTTCTCAATAGGATCCTTTCATCCGAAAGCTCCGCGTAATTATCGTTTCCAATTTGTGGACTTGTAGTTGTCATAAAAAACATTTTATTGTCGCTTGTAGCACTTGAAATGAATAATCAAAGTATTGGAACCTAATCATCCATCATAGCCCTAGCCTTCCCTTAGGTACCGAAGATAAACAGAAATATATCAAATCACCTATCTTCATTTTATTGAAGCTATTTTTTACCTTTTTAAAGTCGTAATGACACAACAATTTAGCAATGTCATTTGTTAATCAATTATAGAGCTAAAAAAGCATCATGATGATGAATCTACAAGAAAACGCAACGAATAAAAGACTAGGTCTTATTATTGCAACAATTTTGGGAAATGCGAATCAATCTTTCGCAAACGAAAACACAACAACATTACGAAACAGAGGTCCCGAGGATGACGACGAACTGGAGGAAGATGAAGAACTCTATGATGACGATTTCGAGGAACCCGATCCTTTAGAAGAAATACCTGATGAGGATGAACTTGAACAGGAAGATGACTTCCTTTAAAAAACTGTCTTTATCGTGCTAGTATCGAGCACATACACATAAAAAAAGAATGCAAAGTAAACTTGCATTCTTTTTTTATGCGATTACCCTTTTCTCGCAAACCACCTGCGTAGTTCTCCAATATTTCAGGTATTTAACGAACCAACTATTTCATTCTGAAAGCTGTTCTTCTTACAAATCACATCATAAAAAATTAGAACTATGGACTTAAATAAAACAACAGCAACAAAAAGACTAGGTCTTATTATTGCAGCAATTCTTACCAATACGGACCCGAAAAGATCTGTTAACAATGAAAACGATCTTCGCGAGCAAAAGCAGGCAGAAAATCCATCCTCCAATCCTGATCCGGAGTTAGAAGATCCAAATTTTGTACCGGACGAAGCAGATGATCAAGATTCAGGACTGAATGAAGATGCTTTAGAGGATGAGGATCGTGATGATCGCAGAGATCGTGATGATTTAATTGACCCCATCGATCCATTAAATCAACGTCCCGATGAAAGTGACATTGATCCTGAAGATGAAGATCCCTTGGAACTTCCTGATCAAGATGAAGATGAACTGGAAGAAATAGAACCTGACGATGAGTTACCGGTTGAGGAAAAAGATGATCTTGGACAAGATACACCGAGCGAATTTCCGGAAGAAGACCAAGATGAATTTTTGGAAGAAAGAGATTTCTCTGATCAAAATAATAATGAAAATAAAGATTTCGATCATAATGATCAGGATCTGGAAGCAGAAGGGCTTGAAACGGAAGATAATCGAGGCAATTTCTTGTAATCGCTAAATCAGTCGATGATCAAGGTGCTATCCTGATAAAAGTCAATCCGATCGATGAAAACTTTAAGTACACATTTTTTACCATGTAGGTTGTCATATCCGTATGTCCTGATCTACATGGTAAAATCTAATCACAAGCTATATAAATGTACAACAGACGACCATATATGCCTAACCAGCTAGTCGGTATAACCAAAGGTCGATACCACAATAGAGATCGCTCTTGACCCACATGGAGAGACTCTGACTTTTATAAGTATTAAATACCTTTTCTATAAATCTGACCTCTTTCTTACAAAGTTCTTAAAATGGATGATATCTAGGTAAAAATGCTAACCATCCCCTTTTTTATCAGAAGACACTTCTTGCACTTTATACGTATTATTACATTTCATACCCTTTACCTTACTTATTATCAAACTATTATCTTAAATTTAACGTTATAAAAGGATCAAGTTGGTGTTAAGAAGGAGGTCCAGATGGGAAATGTAAATTTAAATGTCTTGTTCCAGGAAAAAAGACAATTACTGAGTCATTTTGCAAGTCAATTTACATCAGATTATGACGAAAAAGAAGATCTGATACAAGAAACGTATTTAAGGGCATTAAAATCCATAAATGAATTTATAAATGATCCTAAATTGGTGACCTGGCTGTATGTCATCATGAAAAATGTTTACATCAATCAATATCGAAAAGAAAAGCGAAAAAATGTGATCTATGATTACTTTTTACACGCTGATTCCAGTGCATATATAAGTACTAATTTATCAGAAAAAAAAATGATTAACGAAGATATCCAAAAAGCAATTGATAGCCTCTCCACCGAAAATGCAGAGATTTTCCGTTTGCATTTAGATGGTTATAAGTATCATGAAATTGCAGAACTGCTTCAAGTTCCAGAAGGCACCATCAAGTCACGCATTTATATGACGCGTAAAGTGCTGCAGCAAAAGTTGAAGATGTATGATCATGCATAAGATTGGGTAAAGAGGGAAAACCTTTTGCCAAAAAAATCACGTTAAGGAAAGCATAAATACCTTCTTAACGTGATCTAAATATGACTTAAGCTTATTATAAAATTTAATTCTTTTCTTCACTATCCCCCCTTAGTATACGGCGGAATAGTCGAAGCTGTTTCAGTTGCTCCATTTGCCACTAATACACGGGCTTGGTCCAAGTGTGCTTTAAGAGAAGGTAAGGTACCAATGATCCAGTTTTTAAGACCGACATCTTTGATCTGCTCATTGCTGCTTGCTTTTTCAAATAAATCGATCGCCTGCTGATGGGAGGCAATCGCCTCATCTTTAAAAGCTTGATCGAAGCTGGTACTGTCACTCCCTTTTACCATATCCCACTTCTTTTGATGATCGGCATCCAGGCCATCCGTCAATGTAAAGCCAAGTGTACTTGACATCTTTTGCAAATCGCCGATTAATTTTTGATGGTCATCGATCAACATGCTTGCATAATTTTTAACCGCATCATTATTCGATCTCTCACTGGCCAGTTTAGCAATAGCAATTTCATATTGATTGGACATATAAGCTTTCGTTATAAATTCCTGTTCAGCATTTTGCTGTTTAAAGGCTAACAGGGAAATAATTCCTAGAAATATACCCCATAATTTTAAATTTCTGATCATGATTTTAATATGAATATTAGTGATTTATCTTCATCTATAGTAAGAATATACCTTATGCATTTTTATTATCCTGCTGATCGTGTCCCTGAGTTTTCACGATCTTATTGTAAATTCCAAACAGCAGAAACGGTGCTACCCATTGCCCGACAAATACTGCACTATGTTTGTGTCCGACACATTTTAAAGCTGCTGCGCCGATCATGGCCGTGATGGCTGCACATAAGAATACTTTTGAAGGCAATTGAGCGGTTTTTTCCTCGATCTCCTTGGTCATCTCTCCTTCTTGAAGGTTTTTGTTTTCTAAATTTTCCATCTTACTCCTTTTTTAATTAAGTAATACGTTATGATCTCTTAAATAAAGAATCAATCCGAACAGGTAAAAGTTCAATTCATATTACTTTAAGGGTATTTCACACCGACACAACAGGTGTTTCCACCTATAAATGACTGATTTTATGTGTTATACCGCGTATGTGGTAAATGCGCAATCGCTTTGAACAAACACCCCTTTCACTATGGATACGATCGGTCAGGGAAAATCTTTAATTGTTAAAAATATGATCTATGGCAGAAATGATGCAGATTTTGACCGTACGGACCACAGTGGTACTTATACCTAGCCCCATAAAACCATTAGCTATACCCTATTAAAGGCTAAACTTTTAATGCCAAATGACCGTTAAATTAGTAACACTTTTAAATTAATGGAGGATAATATGGAGCATGCAAATTTAAATGTCTTATTCCAGGAAAAAAGACAACAACTGAATCATTTCGCTAGCCAATTTACCAATGATTACGATGAAAAAGAGGATTTGGTACAGGAAACGTTTATTCGGGCGTTAAAATCAGTTCATAATTTCATCAATGATCCAAAATTAATGACCTGGTTGTATGTGATTATGAAAAATATCTATATCAACCAGTATAGAAGAGAAAAACGTAAGCATTTAATCTATGAAGAATATATTCATACAGACTATTTCAATACCGTATCAAAAAACTTAAATGAAGACAAAATGATACAGGATGATATTCAAAAAGCGCTGGCAAGCGTATCGGCCGATAATGCAGAAATATTTAAGCTTTATCTCGATGGTTATAAATATCACGAGATTGCCGAAGCCTTTAACCTACCGGAAGGAACAGTTAAATCACGCATTCACCAGACGAGAAAGACTTTGCAACAGAAACTCAAGATGTATCAGCTATCCTGATTCCAGGGCATTGCGGTGGAAACAACTTCATCAAAAAGTCATCACAATAATTGATCACCTCACTGATGTGGGCGATCGATCAAAATAGATGAATAAACTAGATCATAATTTTTTAACATAACAATTCAATCATGAACATGACGTCCCTAATTTTAGGAGCTTTTATAAGCCTGGCTATGGTCACAGGATGTGGCAATGCCAATAATGATAATAAAGACGCTGATAAAAAATATTCAGACACGATCGATGATCAGGGAAATCCCATTTATCCAGATAGCGTCAATCAGGACTCCACCACGGTCAACTACCGGGATACAACTTCCAATATACCAAGTGGTACAGTCCCTCCTACTTCAAAATAGGATGATTACTGAAGTAGAAATAAGTTCCTTAAAACAACTGGATATATAATCAAAAAAATGTGTTTTTAAGTTTAAAACAAACTTTTACCCATCACCGGTTGTTTTATTAAAGAAGCGCAATAGTTAACAAAAAAGATTCAATCATGGAAAACTCACAATTAAAAGAAGAATTTGAACAAGTAAACGAAAGTAGTGGCACTTCCCCACATCGTTATGGTAAAGAAGCTTTTAGAAAAGAGAAAAAAGCAAAATGTAATAAGAATCTCTTCTGGTTAGGCGGAGCAATTGTAGCCCTAGCGATATGGAAATACTGCGAATCAAATCATAAAAAAAGTGGATTGCTAGCCATGTTGGATGGCGGTAAAAGCTCTTGTCCGACCGACTTATTAAAATCCAGAAGATAACAAGTTCGAGATCAATCTGTATCTCCTTATTGCTAGTTATCGCAAAAGGTATCCATATATCATTTTAAACAAACATTTAACGCCATTAACATGAGTCAAGAGAATATTATAAACAGAGAAGAAGCTCGACAAAAAATCAAAGAGCTTGCCGAAGGCATCAATTATTGTTTTTTCTGTACCGATCTGAAACAGCCACCATTCGAATCCACTCCGATGAGTGTTCAAGAAGTGGATGATCAGGGCAATATCTGGTTTCTTGCATCAAAAGAAAGCGATAAATACAAAAATATTAATCAGGACAAACAAGTACAGCTGTATTTTTCAGATCCTTCTTCCATGGAGTACCTTGCTTTATACGGAAGTGCGAAAGCCGTCGATGATCAGCAAAGAATTGACAAATACTGGAATAAATTTGTAGAAGGTTGGTTTGAAAAAGGCCGTGAAGATCCCAATATCATTTTATTTAAGATCGTTCCTGAAAAGGCACATTACTGGGATACCAAACATCATAAACTTGTTTCCTATGCCGTCACACTGATTAATGCCATAGGTGGCGATCTGGGTGATCAAGGAAGAGAAGGTGACATCCTGGTATAACTGGTAGTATTAAAAAAGTAGAAATTCACAAAAACACATATATTATGAGAAAAGTAGCATTATTGACAATGGCGTTATCTGCCGCTACACTATACGCATGTAACAACACACCACAGGAAAAAGCAGAAAAAGCAATGGAACAGACAGAAGAGAAAGCAATGGATGCTGCCACTGATGCTGAAAAAGCTTCTGATAAAGCAGCAAATATTGATATGGAAAAAACAGTCTATTCCAATATGGCCGCGGCAAATGCAGCAGTAGCTAAAATTGCGATGCCTGCATTATCAAATAGTAAAGCAAAAGAATTGGCTTCAGACTTAGGTAAGTCAATTGTAGATCGCATCAATGCGAAAACAAACGATGATATTGTTGAAGCCGAAAAAGATATCATTGAGGACAGAACTGATGTGGAGAAAGCATTCTTAGAAAAGAAAATCTCTGCTCAGGATAAAGATCATATTTTAAAATATGGTGATGACTGTCTAGCTGCCGCACGCGGAGCAGTGTAGTCTTCCGGTCAGATAAAAAAAAGCTAGCATTTTATAAATGCTAGCTTTTTTTGTGTGTTTATAAATGCATCATACTAGATGGTGACACGTCCTCCGGTAGCCGGTATTGTCGCTCCCGAAATATAAGAAGCTGCGGCTGACGCTAAAAATACATAAATAGGTGCCAGCTCTGCAGGCTGGCCAGGTCGGCCGATCGGAGTATTGGCTCCAAATTTTTCATGATCAGGAATGGTGCTCGGAATCAATGGTGTCCACACCGGTCCGGGTGCAACAGCATTGACCCGGATATCTGAACCATCCTCAAAAAATTGCTGGGCAAGGCTGGCGGTATAATTTTGGATCGCCGCTTTTGTCGCTGCATAGGGCAACAAAGATGGATTAGGATCATAAGCATTAACAGAAGTCGTATTGATCACACTCCCACCTTTGGGAAGATGTGGCTTGGCATGTTTGGTCAAATAAAACATCCCGCTCACATTTGTTTCAAATGTCTTATTCCATTCTTCGGCAGAGATATCGGTCACAGACTGATAACTCATCTGATAGGCCGCATTGTTAATTAAAATATCCAGTCTTCCAAATTCCTTGATCGTATGCTCAATAGCGGACTCACAAAAAGATTCTTCCCGTATATCTCCTTGAATCAGCAGTGCTTTTCTTCCAGCCTTTTCAATCCAGCTCGCTGTATCTGCAGCATCTTCACTTTCGACCTCATCCAGATAGATAATTGCGATATCAGCACCTTCCCTTGCCATGGCTATGGCAACCGCTTTGCCGATACCTGAATCTCCGCCGGTGATTAAACAGACCTGCCCGGTTAGCAAATTATTTCCAATATATGATTTCTCTCCATGGTCGGGCACGGGATCCATTTTCTTGGATACGCCCGGCACAGGCTGATCCTGTTTCTTAAATGGCGGTTGCGGATACGCAGGATGTTTTGATGTCGTAACTTTCATAAGAATAATTTTTAGTGAACTTGTTAATCTTCCCAATACAAGAGATTAAAGCAGGTAGGTATAACTTCTTATATTGGGTTATAAGAATCGTATTGTGCGCGTGCAAAAAGCAAGCATTCCACAATCAGCACTGTGCTTTACCTGATCTTTAGGTTGGCGCTAACAACCTAAAGATTTAAAACAATGCCGATGTGGAATGCCTGATGTCAAAATTATCGTTGCCACATATAAAGGAAGACAATGATCATGACAATTACTGCAATCCAAATTGCCCATGGGATCGTTTTGGCAGCAGGTTTATCACCCTGTTCTTCATGTGCTTCCTTTGGGACTTCTTCCTCTGAGAAATTAGTCTTGTTATCAAAATTGTTTTCCATGATTTCTTAAGTTATTTAATAGAATCACTTTTTGTAGAATCTATTTTAATCGTATCGCCCTGCAAAGTCATTTCCTGCTGTTCGCTTAAATTGTAGCGTGTTTCATCACCTGCAGAGGGAGCAATTGTACTACTATTACCTTCACTGTTGTTACTTTTTGAGTCATTCTGACATGAACCCATTATACCTAAAACTATAATTCCCGATAATGCCGCTAATTTGAAGTTTTTCATAGTGTTATAAATTGATGTATACATAAATAACGACTGTATCAGGGTGATTGTTTGCTCAATATCACGATATACGCATTAAAACAAAGAAGCACAGGTATTAATACCTGTGCTCCCTTTCATTTATTATTATTGTTAACCTTCTTTGTTCCATTATTGCATTAAACCTGTTCTAATCGCATATTTAATCAGCGCAGCGGTATTTTTCACACCGGTTTTTTCAAGTAAATTTTGTCTATGCCCTTCTACAGTACGTTTGCTTAAAAATAGTTTATCAGCGATCTGCATATTCGTAAATCCCTCACCAATGAGCTCCAGTACTTCCATCTCTCTTTCCGAAAGCCCCATCTTCTCCATGATCTGTTCAATGTTTAAGAAAGCAGTTGGTGACTTCTGTAAAGTATCGAGCATGATACCTCCAATCTCTTCACAGATAAACTGTCCACCATTGGCAACATGTCTAATGGCATACAGCATTTCCTCGTATCCTACATTTTTGACGAGATAGCCATTCGCACCATTCTTAAAAGCTTGCAGTACATGCTGTAAACTATTCAACATGGAGAGAACAATTATTTTTACAGACGGGTACTGCGATTTCACTTTCAATATGAGTTCCAGCCCATCCATATCTGCCATATTAATATCGGTTATCAGAACATCTGGAATATTCCCTTTGCTCATGATTTCCAATACCTCATTACCATTCGTTCCCTGATCAATAACTTCCAGATCAGATTGCGATTCCAATAATAGTTTCACTCCATTGAGGACAACTAGATGATCTTCAGCTATAACAATTTTAACCATATTTAATTTAGTTTTACAATAACTACTATCTTATTCTCTTGATTGTCACTTGCAAATGTTAGTGATCCTTCAAGCAGATTAACGCGGTTTTGCAGTTTTTTAATTTTTTTACTATTGCTTTGTTTAAGTTTATCTATATAATTATTGTTAAGTCCATATACTTCAAGATATAAATCATGATCATCGGCATATAGATGAATCCCTAAAAATGGTAGTTCATCTGTTACAATTGCCGAGACAACATACCTGACCATATGAAAGATGAGCAACTGACAGCTAAAATCCAAGTCGTTCACTTGCTTATCCACAGCAATATCGTTATTTGGATTGCTAACCAGAAAATGATCTTCCAAGGCTCTTTTCAATCCAAAGTCACGTAAAACACCATTTAACAAAATGTTTGATAAATGCTGTACTTTACTGATCGTGTCGGTGACCATATTTTTGGTATTATCCAACTCAACCGAGTTACCATGCTCCATCGCATAGCGTTGCAAATTCAAGCGTATTGCATATAGATCCTGGGCAATATTTTCCCTCAGAACCTGTCCATACTTCAAATTCCGCTTCTCATATTCCTTGATTACTATTTTATAAAATTCCTCCCGTTTGTTCATACTCTGATGTCATGAAATAAGGTTATTTGCATAACACTTAAAGATGCAGATAGCTTTAAGCAAAGATCGCACCGTTACTACAAAAATTAATACTTAATTACAATACGTATATATACGCTGAAAACTGATTCTAAGATTTATGTCGCATAAAGAATTCATTTTCAATTAAAAATGTGTATGAATGTTCAAACAAAAAAATCAAATAAAAAATTGATTAAAATAAAAAAAAGAGTTTTTCCTATTTTAATCCTTATATTTAGGAAACATTTAATTTTTTTTTAAGAATTAATAATTCAATACTGCCTCCACTGATGGAAGTAATTCATTTTTTTTATTAAATTTAGCATGCTCCAACGCAATTAATAAAATGGAAAACAACGTGCCTTTACCCATTAACTTTATTCAACAATTTGGTAGTCTCATTGTCCTTGATTTTGATTTTCATATCACAGGAGTAAGCGAAAATGTTCTTCATACGGTCAATCAAACAGAACATAATCTCATTTTAGGATCTAAATTTGATCTCTATTTTGCTGATTTATTTGGAAAACATTTTGTAAAAATATGTCAGGTATTGGAAAATATACGGGATAAAAAATATCCGAGACAGATCTTGCCCCTCAAATTACCAAATAAAAGAATCTATCTCAAATTAAGTTTACACGATGATCATTTGTTTATCGAATGGGAGGAGCAGTATAAAAAATATACTTCGGCAAAAAAAATAAATGAGTTTAGTTTCCTTTTAGACACCATAAAACCCAACAACTGGGATCTGGTCTGCCACGCTATTAACCGGATCCTTCATTATGACCATGTATTTGTCGTTCAGGTGCAGGAAACGGGCTATAGCCAGGTCATTGCAGAAGATACGTTAGACGGGAAAGCATATTACAGGAATATGGAATTCTCGAAAAGCTTTATGCCGAAAGAGGTTTTCCCCTATTACAGCATGTGTTCATACCGCTATAGTCCCAATCTACGGGATAACCAGCAACAGTTCTATTCCATTGATCCAAAGATCAATCTACTGGAGAGTCAGTTGGCTCCAGTTCCTGAACTGCACCGGCTCTTCCTATCGGAAAAGGAAGTTACAAGTGCCCTGTTTTTTTCTATACATGTAGGTGGACAGTTTTGGGGGCTTTTAATTGGGCATCATCACAAAGAAAAGAATATCGATCTGCAGCAACGAAAGCTCTGTACTTTTATGATCCAAAATGCCACCAGTAAATATGAAAACTACATCAATCAGGATCTGTTGGAGCGAGGCAAACTTCTAAAAGACGTGGAAGTCAATCTGAAAATTGATTTGTTAAAATACAAGACGGCCAATTGTGCCCTTGTGCAACATATGGGTACCATCATGGACATGGTCAATGCAGACGGTCTGGCCATATTTAATCAGGGTGATGTTTATTTTCACGGGATCTGTCCGAATAAAGGACAGCTATATGAGATCATAACCTTTATTCAGACCCACTCCGAAAAAGCCTTATTTAAGGATAATAATTTTAGAGAAAGCCATGGGGAAAAGATTAAAGGACAATTACCTTTTGCAGGGCTTATGTATCTTAAGATAGGGCTTTTGAGTGATCAGGTCCTGATTTGGTTCCGAAAAGAAACCGTGAGCAATGTAATGGAGATGCATGTCACTCCGGAAACAGATGGCAACGATGGGATTAAACAGATAGACCTCACTGAAAGTGTTAATTACGATATCGCTACCCCTTGGAACGATGTCGAAATCAGTTTTGTACTACGCCTAAATCAAATTTTAAAGGAATCCATTGTTGGAAAATTAAAAGACAAACAACAATGGAGTGAACAGCTGTTAGCACTCAACAATGAATTGGAGATGTTAACCTTTACACTTTCCCACGATTTAAAAAATCCATTATCCATTCTCAAAATGGGGATCCAATTTTTACAGAACAGTAAACAGTCTCTCAATCCCGCAGCACTGCAAAAATGGTACAGCAATCTGATCGCCAGCACGGAAAGTATTGAAAGTATCATCAACAATGTCGTGTTACTTTCCCAACGTAAAACCGGAACCTTCACGAAAGATCCGATTCCGATGGCATACACATTGGATCAGATCTATAAAGAAAGTATTATCCTGCACAATCCCGCTTTAGCAACGGTTGATTACGGTAAATTGCTTCCGGTATGGGGTGAGAAAAGTGCTTTGTATCAGATCTTCAGTAATATCATCGGCAATGCGATCAAGTACAGTCCTGGCACCGCCGGCGTAAAGCTTCACATTGACAGCTATTTTGAAGATGAGCAGGTCTGTTATAAGATAAAAGATCAGGGTATCGGTATTCCCAAAGAAAACCTGCACAGCATATTTGAGATTTTTAAAAGGGGAAAAAATGTGGATCACATCGAAGGAACAGGTGTAGGTCTTTCCTTAGTGAAGCGTATTATGGAAAGATTAGGGGGAACCATCAAAATAGATTCTGAAGAAGAAAAAGGAACGACCGTTTACCTCTACTTCCCTATTGTTGAAGAATTCCCACCCAGTATGCTTTTAGATGATCTGTAAAAAAATTGCTAATCATCCAGATCAAGGGTGAACCGGTACAGTTCATGGATAATATGGTTGACTGCGGTGATATAAATCTGGGCAGCATCGCAGTCTACACAGTGCAGTGTTTTTCGCATATGGATACCACTAAAGCATATGGCTATAAAGATATCGCCCACCTCAGCTTGATGTTCAGTGGATGAATCCGGAAAAGCCATCCCGGTTATCGCCACATAAACATCGGCCTCCACTAATTTTTTAAGCCCCTCCAGCATTTCAAACGTGACTTCCGATGACTCTGGAGTAAAGTAAGAAATGCTATGATCATCCACCTGCAACAAAGACTTTTTGACACTTGTCGCATAACTCGTCACTCCTCCTAAGAAATAAGATCCAGAGTCCGTCTGCATACTCAGCACACTGCCGAGAAAACCACCCGTCATACTTTCTCCTATAAAGACCTTGAGCTGGTTATCTTTTAAAAACTGACCAACTTTGTCTAATGTTGTCGTATCAATATATTCCATCATATATGTTAATTGTTAGTGGTGATGAAGTGAAAACTTTATTTACAAACAACTTGGACACCCCAATAGTTCATTATAGACATTTCCAGATAGGATAATATTTATTTTAATAGCAGAGATCCGCACTATTTCAGGGGGTATAAATACCCAATTTTGGCAACCAGCACGCAAATAATACTGACATTTCCAAAGACGTTTCACTGCCTAAGGTCCTTTAGGAGCAAGACTATATTGCTAATACACTATCAGTCACATCCCTATAGATAAAATGACTATACAACAGGTATAAATACCCGCTATATTAAAGATGGCTTTTATTAAACTTTTAAACGCTTTTTTGGCTGGAAATTCGCTTGTATACAGCTGTGATTTAAAGCAATCCGTATAAAGCCTCTCCAGGCGCACGAGATCGCAAAATACTATAGAACATCATATATTTATGAACACATCAACACTATTCAAAACACTAAAAACAGATGACTTGCCTCCCTGTCCAAGGCCAGTCTACAAAAAGATATGGGCATTGAACCTGCAGCATGGAACAAAAATGTGCAGTAGTCCAGGCTTTATCCAAATAATAAACACCCCATTGTAGCACAAAACTTAAATAATAATTAGCGCGTTAAAAACCGACGGCCTACACATTACAAGATCGTCCAAAATCTGAGAAAACCATGTATAAGAAAAGAACAATTATCGTTTCCAATAGATTACCCATACGTATTGAACGTAAAGACAATGAACTTCAGTTTATCCCAAGTGAAGGTGGACTGGCAACAGGTTTAGGTTCCGTTTACAAGAGCGATGAAAACATATGGATTGGTTGGCCCGGAATTATTCCCTTAAATACACAAGAAGAAGAGATCATTACCCAAGGATTGGCCGAACATAATCTTATTCCAGTCTTTTTGACCGAAGAGGAATTAAAAGGATACTACGAAGGATTTTCGAATGAAGTCTTATGGCCCGTTTTTCATTATAGACCATCTTATGCTGTATACCGCACGCCGGACTGGGAAATGTACCAAAAAGTGAATGCAAAATTTTCAGCAGTAGTCGATCAGCAAAATGTGCAGGAAAAAGATGAAGTCTGGATCCATGATTATCAATTAATGCTCCTGCCGCAATTAGTCAGAAAATCGTATCCTACTATTGCAATCGGTTTTTTCCAACATATCCCCTTTCCAAATGATGAGGTATTTAGGAGCATCCCTTGGCGCAATGAGCTCCTAAACGGACTGCTTGGTGCCGATCTAATCGGATTCCATACCTTCAATGATACCCAGCACTTTTTGAATTCCTGTGCACATATTCTTGGCCTAAATGTTCAGAACAATTGCCTGCATACAGATGGAAGAAGTATTTTTACTGAGGTCTACCCGATGGGTATCGATTTTGATAAATTCTCGCAGCTCGCCAATAGCGAGCCCATTCAGACACGGGCGCAAGCAATAAAAGATTATTATAAAGATCAGAAAATAATACTCAGCATCGATCGCCTTGACTACAGCAAAGGCATCATTGAACGCTTGCTCGCCTACGAAAATTTATTGGTTAAATATCCAGAGTTAAAAGGACAGGTAGTTCTTTATATGATCGTAGTTCCTTCACGGGATCATGTTGCGCAGTACAAACAATTACTGGATGAAATAGACCGAACTGTAGGCCATATCAATGCTGTTTTTGGTAACAATGAATGGACCCCAATCGCCTATTTCTACAATTCATTTCCATTGGAGGAATTATCGGCCTTGTATGTGGCAGCAGATATCTGCCTGATCACTTCGTTACGTGACGGTATGAACTTGGTGTGTAAAGAATATATCGCCAGTAAGGAGAATACCGATGGTGTGCTGATCTTAAGCGAACTGGCAGGCGCGGCAAAAGAATTGACACAGGCCATCCATATTAATCCCAATGCAACAGATCAGGTTACCGAAGCCATTTATAAAGCTTTACAGATGCCCGTTTCTGAACAGCGTATGCGACTCAATGACAGCATTGAAATTGTCAAGAAATTTAATGTTAGACACTGGGTGCGTCTATTTTTCAACAGGCTCCGCGAAATCAAGTTATTTCAGCAGAATGAAATGGCCCGAAGAATCAATGAACAGACCAAACTCGCGATACTCGATCAATATAACCGAGCCACCAGAAGGTTATTCTTCCTCGACTACGATGGAACCCTGATCGGTTTTCAAAACGATGCCGCTGCGGCAATACCAACAGAATCGCTTTACGACACCTTAAATCTGCTGCAAGAAAATGATGCCAGTCAAGTCGTGATTATTAGTGGCAGACCACATGAGACACTCGACACCTGGTTTTCCGATAGACAGTATTTTCTGGTAGCAGAACATGGCGCATGGAGCAACTATCCGACGCACAAATGGCAAAGCGGTGCAATCTTATCTACGCGATGGAAAATCCCGGTGAAACATATCATGAGCAAGTTTGCCAACAATACAGCTGGTTGTGTGATTGAGGAAAAATCTTATTCCTTAGCTTGGCATTACCGTAAAGCACAGCCTGGGCTTGGGCAGCTTCGCGCGCTGGAATTAGTGGAGAGCTTACGCTATTTAGTACAACAGCATGGCTTACAGTTATTAATGGGCGATAAAGTGATTGAAGTCAAAAATAGTGAGCTCAATAAAGGTAAAGCAGCAATGGAAATTGTCAACAGCTATAACCCCGATTTTATCTTTGCAATCGGTGATGATGCTACGGATGAAGATATGTTTTTAGAGCTCCCTGCCGATGCGATTACCATCAAGGTGGGCAATAAAAAGTCCGCGGCGCAGTTTTATGTAGATACACAGCAAGAAGCCGTTCAGCTTATAGAATACTTTGCTTACAATAGAGTAAAACAACAACAGATCAACGGATCAGATTCAGAAATTAAAAAAATTGAAACTTATGACCAAAACAGTGAAGCATAAATATAATAGTGGTATCATCGGCAATTGTTCCTACATTGCCCATGTCAATATCACCGGCAATATTACCTGGCTATGTTGGCCGACCTTTGAAGATTCATTTGTATTTGGAAGTTTATTGGACAAGGAGAATGGCGGTGAATTTTCGATCCTCCCCACTTCAGAAATCACGAATACCGATCAGCAATATATTGAAAACACCAATATTTTATGTACGACGTTGACAACCGAAGAAGGCAGTTATCGGATCACCGATTTTGCCCCACGTTTTGAGCAGTACGAACGCTATTACAAACCGTTGATGCTGGTGCGTAAAGTAGAACCGCTCACCGGTAGGCCAAAGATCCGTGTGCGCTGTACACCCAAATATCAATACGGAAAACAGGGATTCACGAAAAACCGAGGCAGCAACCATATCCAATTTGAACAGGAGGATATCAAAATGCGCTTGGCCACCAATATGCCGGTCAGCCATTTTTTCGATGATATTCCACATGTGCTGAGCAGTACGGTTTATCTGGTCATGACATTCGGGAGCCCATTTGAGGCTCCGATTGAACGTACCGCAGAAGATTTTTTAAGCAGAACCAAAGGTTATTGGCAACGTTGGGTAAAAAATGCCTCTATACCGTCCTTCTGCCAGAAAGAAGTGATCCGTTCTGCACTCGTGCTCAAGCTGCATCAATATGAAGATACAGGTGCTTTGATCGCGGCCAGTACGACAAGTCTTCCTGAACATCCGGGAAGTGGCCGTAACTGGGATTATCGGTACTGCTGGTTGCGGGACAGCTACTATGTACTGACTGCCCTGAGCCACATCGGGCAATTTGAAGAGATGGAGAAATACGCCTCTTACATTGCCAACATTACACAGACCGATCGCGGACGGCTGCAACCGCTCTACGGCATCATGGGTCAGCATCAGCTGACAGAAACCACACTGGATCATCTGGAAGGATACTTAGGAAATAAGCCCGTACGCTTGGGTAATCAGGCTTTTGAGCACATTCAGAATGATGTCTACGGACAGGCACTGCTTGCCCTGTTGCCGATGTTTACCGACCACCGCTTCAGTCATCAGAATACCGGTTTGGCCAAATCCTGGACCAACTATATTCTGAAGAAAATTGAAAGCACCATCGATGAGTTCGATGCGGGGATCTGGGAATTCCGGAATTTTGAAAACAGACACTGCTATTCCAATCTGTTTCAGTGGGCCGGTGCGACAGCAGCTTTAAAAATTGCCGAACAGTACGGTTTTGAGGAAATCAAAATTAAGGCACAAGAATTACGGGAACGCGCCAGTGTGCATATTGAAAGCTGCTACGATGAAGAGCGCGGTGTGTACACAACGGCTACGAAAAACCCCAATTTAGATGCTTCTACCCTACAGCTGATCATGATGAACTATCTAGATCCCGCTAGTGATAAAGCAAAACGTCACCTCGAAGCTTTGGAAGAAGAGCTGAAAGGAGAAAATGGGCTGTTTTACCGTTATCTGCATAAAGACGATTTTGGAAAACCGAAATCAACATTTTTAGTATGTGCCTTCTGGTATGTGGAAGCACTGGCCTGTGTAGGGCGTTTGGAAGAAGCGCAACAGGTATTCAAGCAGCTGATCGGTTACGGCAATCACCTTAAATTATTCAGTGAGGATGTCGATGAGCAAGACGGTAGTCAATGGGGCAATTTCCCACAGGCTTACAGTCATGTGGGACTGGTCAATGCAGCAAACCGCATAGCGGTTAAACTGGATCACCCTGCATTCTTGTAATCTATAATGAAATGATTAGAAAAATGGCATAATAGAAAAAGAGATTTACGCTCAATTTCTATTATGTCATTTTATATTGTAAAACTTATTGCTGTATAAAATTTAAGTTCTTATTTAATGTTCGATTTTATGCGTATCACGCACACTGCTAAACGTCATGGCCAGCATCTTCCAATCTTTCTTTTGCTTTTTGTAAACCTCCGTTACCGTAAACTCCGTTACTGCATCATTTCCACGCACATCAGCTGTTAAGGTAATTCTATTCCAAACAATTGCAACATCGCCTACGATCTCGACCGCTACATCATGAATAGCGGCATTCTTATACCAGATTCTACCGGTTTTTATAATGTCGAGTTCTTCATTCTTCTTCCATGTTCCGCTCATATGAACAAACTTTGACTTATCATCGAATAATGCTGCGAGTTTATCGACATTCTTATCAGCCATCCACTGCCACTTCAATTTCGACAGTTCCTTCACTTCTTCTACTGCATTCATTTTTTGTGCAAAAGACAACTGTATTGTCAAGACAAATAAGAGTAATCCAAAAATAGCTTTTTTCATTTTTTATTGTTTTTATTTTAAAACTGATGTTCTTTAATTTTCATAAATACGATCAATCCTCCAATTAGACGAAAGGCTAATAGAGAATTAACCCTGCGTTCCGTGAGCTAAGTATTGTTTCATAAAAGGTTGGTTATAGTATCGTTTACCAGTATGGTGAAAAAGAGCATTGGCAACAGCACCGAACATCGGCGGAAATACCGGCTCTCCCATACCTGTGGGGTTTTCCTGATTTTGCACAAAATGAACTTCGATATGTTTTGGACACTCACTCATACGAATGATCCGATAAGTATTGAAGTTGCTTTTCTGCGGTACTCCATCTGCGAACAATTGTTCTCCGTATAGTGCATTTCCAATACCGTCAATCACCGCACCTTCCGCCATATTGACGGCTGCATCCTGATTTACCACAATACCACAATCGACGCTTGCAATCGCCTGTACAACATAGGGTTCATTATTCTTAACGCCTATATCGACCAAAGCCGCGGCATAGGTATTATGGCAAAAATAAGCCGCAATGCCTCTCCCTGTACCATCGGGTTTTTTTAGTAAACTGGCTTTCTCCTTCAACAATTGCAGGACACCTGCGTACCTTGATGCATCATAATCATTACGTTGTCCAACAGGACGTTCTTTCGCCCTTTTAAGTAATTCCAGACGAAAATCGATCGGATCTTTTTTCATTTCAACAGCCAGTTCATCCAAAAATGACTGCTCTGCGCTAGCCATAAAATTGGATCGCGGTGCACGAAAAGCTCCGATCGTGATGTCGGAATCAACCGCCCAGGATTCGGCAAGATAATGATCAACCGCTCCCGCCGGAAATCTATTTTCATGTAGCGGAGATTCCGGTATTCCCCCAGCCTTGACATGAAATCCGATCAACTGGTTATTTTCATCTAAAGCCGCCCGGTATGTTGCACTGTAAGTAGGTCTGTAAATACCATAGGTCGCTTCATCTTCACGGGTATACATCAATTTCACAGGAGCATTTAATTTCTGAGAGATCACGGCGGCCTCCACCAGATGATGTCCATAAGCCCTGAGTCCAAAACCGCCACCCATACGGGCGAGCTTAATCTTTATCTTTTCTTTAGGCAACCCCAATCGGGCCACCAACGTCGTTGTGATGACCTCCGGTGCCTGGATAGGCGCATATAATTCCGCTTGATCTGCCGTTACATGAGCAAAACAGGAAACGGGCTCCATGGTATTGTGAACCAAAAATGGTGCTGTATACGTTCGCTCAATGATGCGGGCAGCATTTTTAAATGCAGCATCCGGATCTCCGTCCTTACGTTTAACTTCCCCTGGAATCTTCGCATATCGATCCATATCTGCATAATGACCAGCTGTACTCTCCAGTTGAAGCGTGTCTTTATTCTTCCTTTTTGAGGCCGTTTGCAGTTCCAATTGCAGTTTTTTCTTTGCTTGCATCACTTCCCAGGTAGAAGTACCCACAACTACAGCTAAGCTGCCGAAACTCATCGTATCAAAATAATTGCGCGTATAGTCCTTTGCGAGCGGTTCAATCAGAAAAACATCCTTTATCCCCGGCATTTGACGTACTGCAGTATCATCAAACGCTGTGATCTCCTGCCCAAAGGCTGGAGGATGTACAATCATAGCAATCAGCATACCCTCCTGCTTATAGTCACTGGTAAACAAGGGTT
Source organism: Sphingobacterium kitahiroshimense (assembly GCF_025961315.1). Lineage (NCBI taxonomy): Bacteria > Pseudomonadati > Bacteroidota > Sphingobacteriia > Sphingobacteriales > Sphingobacteriaceae > Sphingobacterium > Sphingobacterium kitahiroshimense. The sequence goes on from NZ_JAOQNK010000001.1 coordinate 590,482, forward strand.
TACCAGTTACAATATTATCCAGTTCCACATTCTGCTTTGACGAACCTATTATTTTAAAATCAGCCACATCCTTTAACTTCACATCTTTTGGTAACGGAACTTGGGCTGCCTGAGAGGCAATTTCACCGTAAGTTATTTTTTGATCACTTTTTTTGTGGAAAATGACACCAGCTTCTGTATGAATTTCGCTTAGCGGTACCGCCCATTTTTCAGAAGCTGCAATGATGAGCATCTGCCGTGCAGTAGCTCCCGCTGTTCGCAACACCGGCCAAGCCTGACGAACCGACTGACTACCACCAGTGAACTGGCGTCCATATCTTTCTGGAAAAAAATCAGCCTGCTCCACCGTTACTTTCTCCCAGGCTACATCCAGTTCCTCTGCGAGGATCATCGGAAGAGATGTCTTTACATTCTGTCCAAATTCAGGATTGGGATTAAATAATAGTACATCACCATTTGGGTAAATTTTGATATAGCTGTTCAATTCAATTATAGCATCGGCTACTGGTCCTGGCTCACTTGCCATCGCTCCAGCACCCGGCCAGTTGAAATGTAAAATCATTCCGCCACCTGCTAAAAGCGCGGCTTTTAAAAAAGATCTTCTGCCTAGCGTCGTTTTATCTGTTGTCATCGCTTATTTCTTTGATTTTTTGAAAAAATAATTACTTCGTGGGAGCATAAGCACCTGTTGTCAACCAGGTAATCCAAGCTTCTTTAAAAGCAGCATGACTAATCGGAGGCAGTGTCCTTCCTTCTCCGGGCTCCCAGCCCCATTTTACCAATCCATCATCCGCATGCGCTATCAATGCTTTTAGATCTTTATTTCCATTTTGTTTTCGGTCTACCAACTGCTTAGCCAATTCATATGCACTTTTTCCTTCAAAGACCATTTTCATATCCGCAGGTGGAAGATGCCAATTCGGACTTCCTGGCGGAGTTTTCAATCCTGTTGTATTTTCATCCTGATGGCAGTTATTACATTTCATGGTCAGCATTCCTTTTCCTTCAGGCCCGCGTTTCGGAAACATCGCATGCAACTTGCGCTCATCACCCTGAAGCGGAATATCACCGCTTGGATGGCAATTCACACATCGGGGACTCTGTAGCACAGCATATACTTTTTTAAACGCTTCAACAGACTGTATGCTATCTTTCTTGACCCTGATATTCGGTTCTAATGTATTTTCAGATCGGGAATCACTTGTAAAAGCAGAAACCAGAACCGTTAAAAACAGACCGATGACACCCAAAGTCAATGCAAGCTTGTAAGTACCTTTGCTTCTTATATTTTTTAATATTTTCATGAGCTATTTTTTAGCAGATTACACATCTATACATAACCATTTATTTCTTTTGCAATGATGCAGCATGATGTATGGCCTGACGAATTCGAGAATAAGTTCCGCAACGGCAGATGTTTCCGGTCATGGCATCATCAATATCCTGATCAGTTGGATTCGGCCGTTCACGTAATAATACAGCTGCCGACATGATTTGACCGGCATGACAGTAACCACATTGGGGCACATCCACATCTTTCCAGGCAACTTGCAATGGATGGTCACCTTTTTCAGAAAGACCCTCAATCGTGATCACCTCTTTGCCAACTGCGCGTTTCATTTTTGTAACACAGGATCTTACCGCTTCACCGTCCATATGGACCACACAAGCACCGCATTGTGCTACTCCACAGCCGTATTTTGTTCCAGTCAAACCGACGACATCACGTAAAAACCACAGCAGTGGCATTTCTTTATCAATAACGACCTCGTATTCCTTTTTGTTAATGCGAATGGTTTCCATAATTGTGTATGTTAGTTGTTATATAACAGTCTGTATTCATCATTTGTTTATTTTGGGCTTATCCTCTTTCTTTCAGATGCTTTGGCTCTCCACTTTCAAAAGCCATCACATCATGATCTTAGTCTTAAAAATATGTATTTTTCACCTATACATTATCGAGCACAGCACAAAACAGTAATATTGGTAGAAGAATCCGTAAATGGGGTTGTTGATTACAAGCAAAACGATGCTTTTTGGACCCATCCTCTCAAATTAATTCAGTACATTTATGGCTATGCAGTCATCAATCGTATACCTCGACTATAATGCCACTACACCCGTTGATGATCGGGTATTAGAACGGATGTTGCCCTTTTTCAAGCAGCAGTACGCCAATCCCAGCAGTCCCCATCTTTTCGCATTGCAGGTTCAGGAAGAAATTGATTTTGCTCAGCAAGATCTTGCCCATTTAATTAACTGCCATACAAGCGAACTAACCTTTACTTCAGGAGCGACAGAAGCGATCAATATGGCGATAAAGGGGCTCACCTATGGTCACCGCAAACATATCATTTGTGCATCCACAGAACACAATGCCGTACTTGAATGTTGTCGTTACATGGAAACTAAGGGATATGCTGTCACCTATCTGCCTGTAGACAAAGATGGCATCATCGATTTAAAAACGCTGGAGGATAGCATTACAACAGATACGGCGCTGGTTTGTGTCATGCTTGTGAACAATGAGACAGGTGTTATGCAAGATATACCATCAATTGCCACCCTAGCCCATCAGGCCGGAGCATGGTTTCTGTGCGATGCAACGCAGGCTGTCGGCAAGATTCCTATCGATGTAAAGCAGATGCAAATCGATTTTATGCCGATTTCAGCACATAAATTTTATGGTCCCAAAGGTATTGGCGCTTTATATACCAATCCTGCTGTCGGATCACTCAGACCATTACTGCATGGTGGTCAGCAACAGAAAGGTATGAGAAGTGGCACACTCAACGTCCCGGGTATTGTAGGACTTGGAACTGCCGCTGCCATCGCAAACCAGGAGATGGCAAATCAGAATAAACTGATTTTAAAGTTACGCGATGCCTTGGAAAAATCCATTTTGGAAATCAATGAGACTTTTGTGAACGGCCACTTGGACAAACGTATATTCAATACCACAAATATCAGTTTGCGCGGTCTCCATTCCCAAGAAATGATACTAGCCCTGGGCAATATCGCTGTTTCCAGTGGCTCAGCCTGTTCATCCGTAACAAACAGACCTTCTCCGGTATTGCGGGCTATGGGACTAAAGAATGAAGATAATCTCAGTGCAATACGGTTTAGTTTAGGCCGGTTTACAACTGACCATGACATCGATTATACCTTGGATAGGATCAAGAAAATTGTGACCAAACTTCGTGCATAGCGCTAAAAAGCTATCCATGTCCCTGATTATCCTGAATAGGAAAAACATGCAGTATCTGTGGAAATAAAGCTTTCACACTTTCTTTCACACCATTTGTTGACCCTGGCAAGGTCAAGACCAGCATTCGGTCTGCAAAACCTGCGACCGCTCTGGAAAGCATAGCAGTTTTTACAAATTGCTGTCCATACTGTCTTGCGATTTCCATTACACCCGGCAATTTCTTGGTTAAATAAGGCTCCACAGCCTCTGGCGTAACATCCCGATAAGACACTCCAGTCCCACCCGTATAGATCAGCATATCGACCCCTAATTCCCTGGAAACCGTCAATTGATGTTGAATAGCATCAATTTCATCTTGCACAACCTCAAATCGTACGACGTCTATACCATAATCTTCCAGTAACTCTTGCAATACAAATCCCGAGCGGTCTTGTTTTTCACCTGAATAGACCGAATCACTGCAAACAACAACTGCTGCCTTGATCTTCCTGTTTTCTAACAGATGCGCATGGTCACTTTTTCCGCCCGACTTGTGCAATAAACGAATCGAGCCGATTTCAACATGTTTATCGATCGGTTTTAACATATCATACAGCACCAGTGCGGCGACAGAAGCACCATGCATCGCTTCGACTTCTACACCGGTTTTATAGATCGTGTGCACAGTTACCGAAATCTTAATTGTAAGTTCTTCAATCTCAAAATCTATTGCCGCATATTCAATCGGCAACGGATGGCAGTCCGGGATGATATCGCTTGTTTTTTTTATGGCAAGCAACGTCGCCGCACGGGCAAACTCATAAACATTACCCTTTGGAACCTGACCATTTTTGATAGCATCTACCGTTCGGCCATGTGAAGTAACCACAGATGCTGTTGCTACCGCTTTACGCAACGTAGCGGATTTATGTGTAATATCGACCATCTCAATTATTTTTTTTCCACTGATGTGTATCGTCCTCAAATAGTTCTTTTCCCCAGATCGGAAGTTCCTTTTTAATCTGCTCCACAATCTCATGACAAGCCTGTTGCGCATCTGCACGGTGTTTAGAAGATACGAATACAAAAAGGCACAGCTGTCCAGTAGGCACCGTCCCTAAACTATGGTACACATGCATACAGATAAGCTTATACTTGGCAAACATTGCCTCTCTGATGGTATCCATTTTTTCTATAGCCATCTGTTCGTAAGCTGTATATTCAATTGCGGCTACGGATCTACCGTCTACCACATCGGCCCTGATCTGTCCCAAGAATAACTCGTGGGCACCGATAGCTGTTTTACTGCTATGTGCTGCAATACTCTTCGCGATCTGATGTGGCGAAATGGCTCCCTGCACAAATATATTTTTCATTTATTCTGCTTTATTAGTACTTAAATATGAAATAATGCCACCCGCCAGGTGACTTACCCTCTTTGCGGAACCGAAATGCGCTTTCAGCTTTCCCGCGGCATGTAAACTGCGTTTTCCGCTTTGACACACCATAATAATATGTGCGGTCTTTAATTCATCCAAACGGTCAAACAGTGCAGACAAAGGGATCTCCTGTGTCGCGATCGGAAATGGAGGTTCCTCATAGGTTTCCCGGATATCAACCAGACTGACGTTTTTATCCTGCAGATAGAATTCAATTTCATGCGGATAGATCAAACTGATATCCTGTCCCAAGTGTCGGTCCTGCTGAGTAGCCACCCTCTTTTCTGTAGCATAAACTTTAGCCCTTTCAGAATTCGGAGTGATCGATAAGATCATGGACTGATAGGTCAAAACATTAAAAGTCATTAACTTATTGACCAAGGGCTCTCCTATACCCGTTATTAACTTCAACACTTCGGTGGCTTGCATCAGTCCGATAATCCCCGGCAAAACACCCAATACACCATTTTCTGAGCAGTTTGGAGCTTCTTCAGCACTCGGGACTTGTGGAAATAGATCGCGGTAATGACAGACAGTTCCATCATCATCAGCGACATTAAAGATTGCTATCTGCCCTTCGTATTGATAGATCGCCGCAAAAACAAGCGGTTTTTTCAAACGTGTACAACAATCGTTTATAATATAACGTACCGCAAAATTATCCGTACAGTCAACAACTATATCATACTGTGAAACAATAGCATTATCATTGCTATCATCAAGCAAAACAGGATGTCCAACGATTGTGATAGACGGATTATTTTCGCTTAGCTTCCGCACAGCAACTGCGCACTTTAACTGCCCAAGATCTGCGGTGCTATATAGGGTCTGGCGTTGCAGATTACTCAGTTCTATCGAATCAAAATCAACGATACCGATACGCCCTACACCTGCCGCAGTCAGATACTGCAGTACCGGACAGCCTAAACCTCCAGCTCCGACAACAAGTACCTGAGCCGCGGTAAGCTTTTCCTGCGCCTCATAACCAAAACCTGGTAAACTGTAATGCCGCTCATATCGTGGATCCCAATGCATATTACCCTCCCGAAAATGGTGGCAGAAGTGCTACCGTATCTGATTCCTGTAACAGAACCACCTCTTTTGTAATCTTTCCATTCACTGCAAGCACCATTTTACGGTTCTCGAGTAAAGGAAACTGCTGGATCAAACTTGTTAACAAATTTTCCGTATCCACTGCTTCCATAAAGAACTCTTTCTCTATAATTTCTACAAGCGGTCCAAATGCAAGTACTTTAATCTTATTCATCTCTTATTCAAATTAAGCATTCTTTTTATCTGATGAGACATCCCATAGGGATCATGCTCGTCAAAAGTCAAGACACATCTATCCAATTCTAATCACTATTGCTTTCTTACCGCGCAGCTATGCCGAAGTAAAGAGCAATTTATAGGCGGCAACGAGTAACACTGTTGCCAGTACATATTTTAAAACATCCTGATTAAACTTTTTAGAACCTAAATAAGCACCCAAAAGCCCACCACTGAATGCTACCACAATATATAAAATCATATTGGAAGTCAACGTAATACCCTGCGTCAACATTCCTCCCAGTCCAGCCAAAGAATTGACAAAAATAAATGCGGCACTGATTGCCGCCGTTTGCTTTTGGTTGGTCCATAGCAACAAGATCAAAATAGGTGAAAGGATTATGCCTCCACCTATACCGATCATTCCTGACAGAAGCCCTATGAAAGCACCCAACAATATCGAAATCCATTTTACTGGAGGTACCAGACGATCGTCTTCCACATTCTTAAAAAAGAAAAATCGAACGATCGGCAGCAACAGTAAAATTCCTAATATTTTTTTATAAAGATGATCATCGATCGATAACATACCGCCCAGAAAAGCAAAAGGTATAGATGCCAGCGCTATGGGTATAAAAATCTCTTTCTTAAAATGATTTCCGCGGTAATACTGAATAAAGGCAGTCAAGGAAACAAATAAATTTAAAAACAGCGCTGTAGGTTTCATTTCTTGCGGCGCCACGCCATAAAGAGCCATTAAAGCCAGGTAACCGCTCGCTCCGCCATGCCCAACAGAGGCATATAAAAAAGCAACAATAAATAAAATAATAAAAAAAATTTCGGTATCCATAGATTTTTAAGGCAATACGATTACTTGGACTTCTTCACCTGCCACAATACCAGTAGATTCTTCCGGTATCACGAGCAGGCAATTGGCCTGGGCATAAGATTGTAGACGATAAGATTCCTGCGCATGCAGGGGCAATACCTTACCCTCCATTGAATGAGCTTTTATAAAATGTGTTAATCCACTGTTTTTTGGATAATCAACTGTAGTCACGGCTTTGCTGTAGCAAACGGAATCAGGTCGTTGCATCATCCGGTCAATAGCCGGTAAAACATACAGGTAGAAACAGGTTAGCGCTGAAGAAGGATTTCCTGGCAATCCGAAAACCACTGTTTCATCCTTAGTTCCAAAAAACAATGGTTTTCCTGGTTTCTGTTTCACTTTATGAAAATGAGGCCGCACCGACTGCGCCAGAGCACTTTGCACCACAAAATCATAATCACCCACACTCACGCCTCCCACCAGCAGCACCAGATCCGAAGCTAACAATGCCTGTCCCAAGATCTTTTCCAATGCGGCAGGATCATCTGTAGCGTGAAAAACCTGAACCGTTTCGATACCTGCTTTTTGAAGTGCAGCACGTAGTTGAATCGAGTTTGAGTCGTATACCTGTCCAAAGAAAAGTGGCTGACCCAATTCCTTCAGTTCATCACCTGTCACAATGATGGCAACTTTTGGCGGTTCAAAAATCAGCAGCTTCTCACAGCCGATACCTGCTAAAAAACCCAGTGCAGCAGGCGTCAATACAGTTCCCTGTGCAAGGGCCAATGTGCCTTTTTCGGCTTCGCTACCTTTTTCACGGACATGCATGCCAAGAGTTAATTGCTCATCAGCAACCGTGATCCAATCTCCTTCGCGATATACCCGTTCCTGCATGACCACGGTATCTGCCGCCGTTGGTATGGGTGCACCCGTAAAGACGCGCATCGCCTGTCCGGACAATAGCGTTACATCCGACTGTTTTCCAGCACGCATTTCGCCCACAATTTCCAATCGGTTATTGTGGTCCTCAAATTTCAACGCATAGCCATCCATCGAAGACTGCCTAAAACCAGGAATATCATATTTTGATATAATCTGCTCTGCAACAGTATATCCTAAAGACTCAGATAAAGTTTTTATTCCAGTGCGAACAAAATGGGCATGTTTTTTAATGATCGCTTTTGCTTCCGATACTGAAACCATTTCCTGTATTAAATATCTTAAATCAGCAGGTTCATCAATGTCGACTGATCCCTTATCAAAAGCAACTGCAACAACATCATCAGGATATGCGGCTATGATTTTTTTAGCACCCTGATCTCCCTGCAACTGCTGTAATAATGGAAAATAAAAGTTACTGAACAGCACCGGCACGCCCAAGGTATCCGCATAGGCCGATGCAATAATCCCTTTCTGACTTTCCAACTGATTTTCATGCAATTGCATAAAATGATGAGCCTCAAGAAAGGGCTGATCACATACTGAAAAGATGCACCGAGTTAACAATGGATGATCGTTTAATAACGCCTCTATTCCTTTCCTGATAGACGAGGCCATTCCTGTAGACCAATCATCATTGTAACAGATCTTTACATCATGGTCAACAAGTGTTCCTGCAACGGCCTCGGCATCAGCGCCCACCACTACGATCACACAAGCAGGGTCACTCGACATCGCCTGTTCTACAGCATGTTGAACTAATGGCTTCTGCTGATAATCCAGAAGTTGTTTTGCAGTCCCTAAGCGTGAGGAACTACCCGCTGCTAATATTATTATACCTGTATCCTGCATTATCCTCCAATAGTTATCATACTTCTATTTTGTAATTTATCCGCATCTATTTGCGTAAAATCAGTGGCTAATTGGCCCCCTAGAGCAAAAGCCTTTGCCTCGATATTCGCTTGTATCAACGGTAATATTGGCTGTCCCTGCCGATAGGCGGTAAGTAAGTCTGTTTCATGAGTAGAAAAGAGACAATTTTTCAATTTACCATCTGCCGTTAAACGGATCCGGTTGCAGCCTGCACAAAAAGGTTCGCTCATGGTACTGATGACGGCGAATGATCCACGGTGACCTGCGATATGAAAATGTTTTGCTGTATCGTGTATACTCCCCACCTGTTCGTGGATGGTATAACTTTTTTGGATCACATCTTTTATTTCCCGCAAAGTAAACACCTGATTATTGGTCCATTTATTACCAGAAAAAGGCATAAATTCAATAAAACGTACCTCTAATGGCCATTTTTCGGTAAGCGCGACAAAATCAATAATTTCATTATCGTTCAACCCTTTCATTACCACTACATTCAATTTACAGGTTATTCCGGATTCCAGCAACAGACCAATATTTGACCAAACACGGTCAAAAAGATTTCTGCCTGTTATCTTATGGAATTTTTCGGTATTTAAGGTATCTAGACTGATGTTGATACTGCTAAAATTGGCCGCTTTGATTACAGGCAGTAAAGCATCTACCCTAACCCCATTGGTGGTACAGGTCAGTTCCACCGGTAAGGTGGCCAGTCCTGCCAAAATCAGAGCTGCATCTTTCCGTACAAATGGTTCCCCACCTGTTAAGCGTATTTTTGTAATCCCCTGCGATACAAAAGTTTTAGCGATCGATAAAATTTCATCGGGTTGCATCAGTTTGGCATGCGCGGCGAAAGCATACTCCTCTTCTGGCATACAGTAAAAGCAGCGCAGATTACAATTGTCCGTAAGCGATATACGGAGATAAGTATGTTGACGGCCAAATTTATCGAATAGCATAATAATGATTAAAGGATTGGAATATTCTCGTGCATCTTAGCTGCGCGGTCACGAAGAGATGCCGCAGATCGGCTGTGGAAAAAAGATTTTACCTCCGCAATAATCGAGAGTGCAATCTCCGCCGAAGTTTCAGCTCCGATATCAAGACCGACAGGGCCATGCATTTTTGCCAGCTGAGCTTCTTCTATGATGCAACCATCTTCTTGTAATTTGTTAAGCAAACGTTGAAACCGTTTTTTAGGTCCTAATAAGCCAATATAAGAAACAGATGTCTGTAGTAAATGCTTGAGAAGATCTTTGTCATAATTGAAATTGTGCGACATTAAAACCACTGCGGTATAGGCATCGATATCGATCTGATGCAGAAACTCACTGGCAGCTGCAGTGATCACTTGTTTTGCTGCAGCAAAACGATCAACTGCTGTGTGACTGGCCCTACCATCAACAATGCTTACTTCCCAGCCAAGCATAGCCGCCATCGCAGCTACCGGTTGTGCATCATTTCCCGCCCCCACAATGACCATATGAATTGGCGGAATATGGTATTCCAATAATAGCTCATAATCCACATTTTTATATTCTAAAACCGTTCGCATCGTTGCCTTACTTCTGCATACCTGCTCCATATAAGCAAGCATATCTTCACCTGCAATAAGCGGATTGGCTCTTAAAACGGTTTGATTTTCCAGTCGTATACCACATGTACCGGGCTGCTCAGCATAGCGATCCAATGAGCAGATCGTGACCACAAGTGCTGGTACCCGTTTATTGGTTGTTTTTTTTAATAAGGCAATCGGATTTTGAGGATCGCTCGGGTCAATATATTCAAATAGTAGATGTACAATACCATTACAGCCCAATTGTATACCGAGGGTTGCATCGGCTTCATTTGTGGTATCATAAGTTACCAATTTATTAGTTTGCTGCTGGAGCGCTAGCATCGCCCTGCGAAGCGCATCACCTTCCAAACATCCCCCACTGATCGCTCCGGTCATCTCTCCATATTCGGATACCAGCATGCGTGCACCTGGCATCCGGTAGGATGAACCCTCTACCTTAACCACTGTGGCCAGCACAGTTTTATAACCCTGCGCTTCAGCGGTATCGTATGCGGCAATTATGGTTTTTAATTCACTCATCAAACAAAATTCAAATTAAAACAATTATATAAAAACTTATACTACAAAAGAATAAATAAATTAAACTAATGTTTATGATTAACTTAATATTTTATCAGGAGTAATGGGTAAACTGCGTAATCTTTTGCCCGTGGCATTGTAAATCGCATTCGCAATTGCAGCGGCAGTACCGATAATTCCCACCTCACCTAAACCTTTTGCCCCTGTCGGATTGATGTTGGGATCGGCTTTACCGATAAAACTGACATCAATTATCGGTGCATCGGCATTAACAGGAAAATGATACCCTGCCAGATCATCAGCAATAGCTCCACCGATCCGCGTGTCCAGCAGCCGCTCTTCCATAAGTGCCATTCCTATACCACCTACAGCTGCACCTGACATCTGGTTGGCCGCCGCTTTTTCATTTACAATTTTACCTCCATCGGCCACACAGACCATTTTTGTCACCATGACCTTTCCCGTTTTCACATTGACCCTTACTTGACAAAAATGAGCAGCAGACGAGCAAAAAGCATATTTCTTACGCTCTTCACCGGGACCTGAGGTTGCTTCTACCACTAATTCATCTAAGTTATTTTGCTTCCACAAGGTATCCAAAGGAATAGTTGCAGTTGTATCATTTTTCAAAGATAAACCAGTTTCAGACAGCACTAAGACATCTTCCTGTACATCCTTGAACCTTTGGTCTTGTTTAGCGGCATAGGCTAACAGCTTTTCTTTCAGCAGACGGACTGCTTCCACAACAGCCCCGCTTACAGAAGACATTCCAGTACTTCCACCTTGGCTGGGCGCTGGAGGGAGATTTGAATGACCAAGTTCGATTGTTATTTTATTTTTCGGAATCCCGGTTATCTCATGGGCAATATTTTTCATACCCGTCCCTGTTCCTGTACCGATATCGGTCATTGCAGTCTGAATGATCAGACTTCCATCTTTTTTCATTTTTATGGCGGCACTCGTTTTATTTCGTCCGGCATTCCACATTCCCACAGACATCCCGTAGCCAATATACCAGTCGCCATCCTGCATGCTATTAGGTTGTGGATTCCGCTTTTCCCAACCGATACGCTGGGCACCTAAGTTCATACAATCTACTAAATAATTTGATGACCAGGGTAATTTAGAATCCGGATGATGCGTTACAGCAATATTTTTTGCTCGGATCGCTACGGGATCCATATTCAATTTATAGCTCAATTCATCGATGGCACATTCAACTGCAAAATCTCCCGTACAATCACCGGGACCACGCATCCAGGTCGCTGCATTGATATTTAACGGCACTAGTGCATCCTCAGTCTTAAGATGTTCAAAATCATAAATCAGACGCGTTATCCGTGTGATCTGATCTGAAAACCGTTCATATAACGATGTTTCATTACGGGCCTGATGATGGATACCCATAAATTTTCCCTGATCATCTGCTCCAAGCTTAATTTTCTGCCAGGAAGCAGGACGATAACCGGTACCGATAAACATCTGCGGTCTTGTCAGCATTAATTTTACGGGACGTCCCACCTGTTTGGCTGCCATAACGGTAGCCAGCACATGAGGCCAAACCCGTAGACCAGAGCCAAAACCACCACCGACAAATTCGCTCATGACCTCCACCTGTTCCTTTTTCAGATTAAACAAAGGAGCGATCACCTGTTGTACATTATTCACTCCCTGTGTCTTGTCGTAGAGTTTTAGATGATCGGTACCAGTCCATGCAGCGATCGTGGCATGCATTTCCATGGGGTGATGTACCTCCGTTTTAATTTCATATTCGGCCTCCACCACATGAGGTGCATCTCGCCAGCTCTCGAGATTTCCGCGTTCTTTACCCGCTTCGTGCAGTGGGATCTGTGCGTAGGTAGAGTCAAAATCAACATTAAATTTTGTCTTTTCATACTGCACCTCTACCAGCGATGCCGCATAAGTGGCATCCTCAAGTGTCTCCGCCATAACCAGTACGACCGGCTGTCCCTTGAAATAAATGGTGTCTGTATGAAATACAGGAAGACCAAAACGCGATTCTTTCATCAACGCCTCCGTCGCAAACCCAGGAACTGCAGGTTTTTCCAGATGGGATACAAAACCAAGTACAGATTTTACTTGTTTCGCTTTGGACAGATCAATATTTTTAATTTTGCCACTGGGAACCGTGCTTCCCACTAAAACAGCATAGCACATCTTATCCACCGCATATTCGGCTGCATATTTTCCTTTCCCGGTCACTTTATCCCGTGCTTCGACGCGCCCTTCAGGTATGGTTATATTTTGTTGATTCAAGTCTTTCATTTTACATTATTTTGTAAAAACCCATTCATTTTTATTAAAAAACGTTATTCCTTGCTACAGATTAAGCCAGCAGGCATTGTGCCAGTGCAGATTCCACAGCACCTTTCAGCATGCCTACTTTAAAACCATTTTGTGCCAAGGGATGCGCATCCGCGACAATCATGGCGGCGGCCTCACTAAATACAGCAGCAGTGGCATTTTTACCGATCAAGAACTCTTCAGCTTCCAGCCAGCGCCAAGGCTTATGTGCTACACCACCAGAGGCTAGCCGAGCTTCAACGATACGGTCACCGTCCAAGTGCAGTGCAGCAGCTACCGAAACCAGAGCAAAGGCATAAGAAGCCCGGTCTCTGATCTTAAGATAAGCACAATGTTTCGCAAATGGATTTTCTGAAATTTTAATAAATGAAATTAAAGCATGATCCGGTAAATTATTGTCCAGATGAGGATCATTTCCCGGAAGACGATGAAACTCCTGAAACGGAATAACAGTCTCTTTTTGATCTTTTGTGATCACGTGTACTTCAGCATCCAATGCAACAAATGCGACACAGAGATCAGATGGATGTACAGCAACACAATCTTTACTATAACCAATTATGGCGCTCATCCTATTTTCTCCAGCATATGCACTGCATCCGGTACCCGGTTCACGCTTATTGCAGTGGGTCGTGGTATCGTAGAAATATGGACAACGGGTACGTTGCAAGATATTACCTCCTGTAGAAGCCATATTTCGGATCTGCGGAGAAGCTCCAGCCAAAACAGCTTTTGCAAGCAACGGAAAATCCTTTAATACCTTCGCGTCGGTCGCAATTTCAGTATTGCGAACCATAGCACCGATATGAATATTTTTGTCATGTGTATCTATTGTACGAATAAGCGCATCATTAATGTCTACAACAGTATCCGGAAGATGCACGTTCTTTTTCATCAAATCGACCAGATTTGTTCCGCCCGCGATATACTGCACATGATCTTTTTTATGAGAAAGTGCAGTTTTGGTATTGGTTACTCTTATAAATTCGAAAGGTTTCATGATTGCGCTACTTTTTGAATAGATTGAACAATACCGTTATAAGCTCCACAGCGGCAAAGATTGCCACTCATAAATTCTTTAATTTCCTCAACGGAATGCGTGTGACCCTCTTTTACACAGGCAATAGCCGACATAATTTGCCCGGGTGTACAATAGCCACATTGAAAACCATCACATGCAATAAAAGCCTCCTGCATCGGATGCAGTTGCTCACCATCGGCAATTCCTTCAATCGTGGTTACCTCTTTTCCGACCGTAGAGGCAGAAAGAGTCAGGCAGCTTAAAACCCTTACGCCATCCACATGGACCGTGCAGGCGCCACATTGACCGTGATCACAGCCCTTCTTTGTACCGGTAAGGCCAAGGTTTTCACGCAAAAGATCCAGCAAGGTAGTTCTTGTATCCGAATCAAGCGTGTAAGCCTTTTTATTAACCTGTAACGTCAAAGGAACTGTGCGCTTGGCAGGAACAATAAATTGTTTCACCTGTAGGTAGGCCGCTTTTAAAGAAGCCGGAAGGGTCGCCAGTAAAGTAAGGGCGCCAGTGGTCTTTAAAAAAAATCTTCTGCTGAAATTACTGTTTTTCTTCATAATTGGAATATTTTTTTGTCCTTACCATTGAACAGTAAAGCCAAATTAAGTAGCCAAAGCATAACTTTAGAACAAATTAAAGCAGTTAAAAGTTTTCATATGCCTATATTAAACGGCGACCGTTACGCATAACTAAAAAATATTGTTCTACCTATTTCAAATTTCATGAATAGCCCGCAATTAATAAGTACATATATTACTGTTTCTGCTACCAATATTACTGATCCTAAGCTGAGGACTTTTTTAAGATCTCATGTAATAATAATACTAAGTGGCTAGGTTAATTCTTTTAGCGAACTTTCTTTTTTTTACGAGGATCATTTTCTAGTTTTATTTTCCGCTCCAAGTTCGCTAAACGTTTACGCCAGCGCATTATCTGCGGTTCTTCGAAAATAGGAAAACCATTGTCATCAACTAGACCCAATGCTTTAGCTAAATTGTGACTAAGAGCTGCAGATGTACTATTTTCACTTTTCCAAGCTAAAAGATCCTGCTGCACATCCTTCTCATAAGCTTGAAGTGCCTTTTTTATAATTGCGATTTCCATCTTATATTTTTTTTGGCGATGGTATACAATCATGAGTCTATTATATGCCTGCACATGTAATGGATCTTTTCCAATTATTGCCCTATAGCTTTTTATAGCGCCATTAGAATCACCATCTATTTCTTGCTGTTTACCTATTTTCATGAGCTCATTAAGAGAAATACGAATAGCTTTCATACTATTGCTCTTTTAAACATATCCAGACCGGTGCATGGTCGCTTGTTTTCTCCCAGCTTCTTACATGCCTGTCGATTCCGCTTTCTAAAAGTCTGTCTTCCAATAAGGGACTAAGTAAAATATGATCCAAACGGAGACCGGCATTCCGGCTGTATGCATGCCGCAAATAGTCCCAGAAGGTATATACCTTCTGATCCGGAAATAATTTCCGTATAGTATCCAGCCATCCTTGAGCTACAAGATGCTCAAATGCCTTCCTAACTTCAATTCTGAACAAAGCATTATCGGTGTATTTTTCCGGTTTGTATGTATCCATCTCCGTCGGAATGATATTAAAATCTCCAATAAGGATGACGGGAATCTCCATTGCTAACAAGGCCTTAGTTCGCTTGGTTAGCCGTTTTATCCAGTTGATTTTATAGTCGAACTTTGGTCCTGGATAGGGATTCCCATTAGGCAGGTACAAGCAGCAGATCACGAGCTGATTGACAATAACCTCTAGGTACCGGCTATGGGTATCGTCTTTATCTCCAGGCAATACGCGTGAGACTTCTGTGATATCGTATTTAGAAAGCACTGCAACACCGTTCCAGCTTTTTTCACCATGCCATACTGCCTTGTAACCAGCGTCGGTAATAGCCTGTATAGGAAAACGCTCCTGTGGAGCCTTTAATTCCTGCAGACAAACGACATCAGGAGATTCCTCCTTTAACCATCGAAGCAATACAGGTAGACGGCCATTAATACCATTGATATTATAGGTTGCTATTTTAATCATGACTTAGCATATATCATTATGATCACTTCACATTAAAACAAACACCGCTCACCAAAGTTTGACCGACAACGGTATTGAAATAAAAACATTATTATCCCGGTTAGAGAACAAAAGTGGACTATCTAGTGTACTCTTTAATATCAAGGCTTTAAAAGGAGCCTACATAAGATGAATACTGATATTTGCTAGAGGGTCGAGATCCGATGCAGGTAGGGTAATAACAGTTAGTATTTCACCACTTAAAACGAAAATCATGGAAAAAGTACTGATAACTAATATGATGCAGCAATTGCGAGATATCGAAAGTGCTGATCTATGGATCGATGAAAATTTCGAAAAGAAGCTTGCTGAAGTAAATGAAATGACAGCGTTCGAGCGTCCGCTTCCGGACATGCACAGCATCGCCGAATTGATGTCGCATTTGATAGAATGGCGAAAGGAAGTCCTCAGCCGTCTCCAAGGAAATCCCCGTGGACTTGAAATGACCGATACCGCAAATTGGCGAACCAATACAGAACTTGCCAAAAAAGAATGGAAAAATATGCTTCTGGAATTTCACGGCACACAACAAAGCATCATCTACTTTCTGGAAGGCAAAGACGATGTATTTCTATCGACACCCTACCCTTATGCAGATCCTGCATTTCCACACGATTACCAATATTTAGTAACAGGACTTATCCATCATGATCTATACCATCTCGGACAGATGGGCATAACGATTAAATTCTTAAAAATGCGCGAAATCAATCAGATGGCATAATCATCTTTCAGCTTCATGGCATGTTTTACCCTTTAACATTCACCATAAGTTTAAATAATGAACTAACATTCTTTTAGATTGTTTATTAAATAAACATGAAGAGCATATACGATGGAAAATTTATTGCAGGAACAGGCCTATCTGTTAAATAATTTAGTAGAGGCCAATAATGACCGAATTGCGGGTTATACCAAATATATTGAACTGTTACCAAAAGATACGCACAACGATATTGATAAGTACCTTAGGCAATACCGGGATCAGTCTGAACAATTTATTACAGACCTCAAACCCTTCGTTTATGAGGCAAGCGAATTTCCACAGCTAAGCACAACTATATCGAGCAAATTACGCAACATGTGGCTGGATCTGAAGAATAGTTTTGTTGAGAATACGATCCAGAGCATCTTAAATGACTGCGAAAAAAGAGAAGACATCTACAAGCGTGTGTATCATCACACTTTAGAAGAAAAAGAAGTGCTGACATTAGAAGCAGAACATCTCATTCGGCATCAGGCGATACTGCAGCTTCAGGCTCATGATCATATTAAAAGCCTGCGGGACAAAAATTTAGCGGATTGTCCGTAATTACGGCATTGATTCTTTAAGATGATTTGGAAAGGTGGCCATGCACAAAAAAAAGCAAGCACCAACCGATGCTTGCTTTTATAGCTATTTTTTCAATACGTGAATTGATCTTCCTAGCTCCGTATCCTAGGAACTGCTATCCTGATCTTCGAACTCCTATTCCCACCACTACAGTATAAAAAATGTCTTTGGCTTCAAGGGCTCAGGAATATGTTCTTCTCCAAGCAATTGTTTGATATTGATTTCAATATTACGTGCTATCGCGGTTACGGGCACATCACTTTGCCGATTGCGAAAAGGATCCTGTAGATTATAGGCCGTCTTATCTGCCAGGAAGAACAATGCTGCGATCAGCACCAATAGCGGAATTTCGAAAATCGGGCTGACATCCTGTATAGCTATCGATAAGGTAATCAGAAAGAGATAGATCGCTCCGTGAAGAAAAAGGCGGTAAGTAACCGGAAATACGGTATTATTGATCCGTTCAGCCCGACCCATCGCATCCACCAGCCTGACTAAGGTTTGATCCAACTGAACACGGAAAAAATCAGGAATTGCCTGCTTTTCGGACAGATCCTTGATAGCAAGCGCCTGCAACTGGGTAATTGCCAAGGGCACATTGCGATGCTGTTGCAATAGATCAAGTTCATCCTGCGTCAACTCCAATGGTCTTGCTAACGGGTTGAGGTCGCGAAGTGAATCCCCTAATGCATAGCACCAGGCAATCTGCTTATAAGCAATATCCTTTATCACCCCTGCATATTCAGGAGCGAGATAGCTCTGCATCTGGATGACAAGCGACCGGGAGTCATTAACAATAGCGCCCCATACTTTGCGTGCTTCCCACCATCTTTCGTACGACTGGCTCATTTTAAAAGACAATAAAACCGATATGGCGGTACCTAAAAATGCAGGAACCCCCAAGGGCATATTCGGAAGCTTATCGTGTAAAATATAAGTCAATCCATTAAAAATTAAGCCGATAATGGCCACCAAAGCCACTTCCCTTTTAACTTTGTTAAACATATAACGAAAGGGAATTTTAGAAGAGTTTAAGATCATAATAGCTTAACAAACTTTATTTATATCTGTTTCCGCCAAGGCTATTTTGTTTTGAATTTTGTAGCGATCTGTGTACAAGTATTTCAAAGAATATCATTAATATTTCAAAAAAGAGTGTTTTCATACTAAATCAGTATTTTGATGGTTCACTCTTGGTACCATTATTTAAAATCTCGCATCAACCCAACATAATTTACGTAAGTTAAGCAGTCCTAAACAATTCAACAGCACACTGATTTGATTTTTCGAAGAGATTCTACAACACTTACTTCTACTATTTAATTAAAATAAAATCAACTTTCCTATATGGTTAATTGTTATAGACCTAGATAACAACGATATTTTAGTAAAATCTCATAAAAAAAAGGAGGACTATGCCTTGGTACAATGATGACTATCCGCCAACTTATAAAAATTTGCCTACTCATATCCGTATTAGAGCCATTGAAATGGCCGATACATTGCTACAGGAAGGTGTTCCTGAAGATACTGCTATTGCGATCGGGCTGAAATTAGCCAAAGAGCATTTTGCAAAAATTCAAGAAGACGATGGTATTGCGAAGTTAGGGGCCATGGACCACATGCCAATCGATTCTAAAAAATAAGTAGGCGGTTTCAAATATTAAAAATAATAAAAGGCTGCGTATGAAAATACTACAGCCTTTTATCCTATTAACCACTTTAATGAACACGGTGATGAACCGTATTATAAAATTAAGAATAAAAATATACGTTAACAAAACAAAGATTGTAATACCAGTATATAAAATAAAATTACCGATTAAATACCTACTTCGACAGGACCTTATATTTTAAATGATAACATTCATATTTATAAATTAGTTAAAACTTTTACAATGTTACTTCATCACGTAGCATTTTAATGGCATCATGTGCTTCCAGCTGTTTATCCAACTGCTTTAAAAGTATATTTTTCACCTCGATAGATAATTGATCATTATCCTCTTGAAGAATTTTTTTGTACGTGTCCTTAAACGCATCCTCTCCCTTTTCACAACTTTCCAATAAACTTTTTCTGTCATTACCTGCAATCGTTACTTTTACGCTCATCCACATTCTGAACAGTTTACCGCTCAGCATAGTGGCATCGGTCGGTTGTTCACCTTCCAAAACCACAAAAGGTTTCAGCTCTTCAATAAAATGTTGCGATTGCAAGACATACTTTGCAAATAATTGCTGTAAGCTATCTAAACTTAGTGTATGCGAAAGATCTAATGCTGTTTTATAACCTTCCACCCGATCATTATTAATTTTAATCAGGTCATTGATAATTTCTGGGTTGTTCAAATGATTTTCCATAATACATTGAGTTACTTTATAAATATTTATACAAGAAAAACAACCCATCGTAACAGGAGTTCACCGTTACTTTGATTTTCAAGTATTAACACAAAAATTCCGTATATACCACGATTTCAAAAATAATTACGCCGATAGAAAATTAAAACACCTCTTCCGATTGATCAATTACGACACTCTTACACAACGAATTGGAAATCCTGCTGGATAGTTAATGTTGTGATATGTTATACCACCACCTTGTGTAAATCTTGAAATCGTAATTGATCTTGAATTGAGTCGATCACCATTTAACATGATAATGTACGTTTCTAAATCACCTCCATCACCAATATACGGAAATGGTAAAGTCCAATAATTGGAATTCTTCTCTGGTAGCGGTCTGTAAGGTGTAATATTAAATCGCAGAGTATTATCAGGATAAGGGGAAGCCGTACCGCTGGCAGCAAATTCATAATAATTTAAACCACTTTGTGAATCATTCAGAAAAGGAAAATTATTAATATACCCAATAGGTGTTATGGAACTTTTTACTTCCTCCTGTGAGGGCATTTTCCATGTACCTTGGGGATAAACATTTAAACATGGATCACCTTGATCAATCAGTTCCTGAGGCTTCCAGCTTGATTTCACTGCAGTAGATTGATGAGTATGCAAAAATCGGTATGGGTTATGCGCATTTTCATGTACGTAAAGGTTTTGCCTTGCCCAGCGTAAGCCATTTTTTGTTATTGGTGATTCTAAAATATTGAATAGGCAATAATAGCTCTTACCCTCTTCAATCAGGGCAATTTCTTGTTGGAAAGTAAAAGGAGTAGCAAGGAGATTCTCATCGAAATTACGTATTGTGCCATTATCCAAACGTATACTTAAACCATTAATTTGCACATCAACCTTAAGATCTTCATTACCCTGCATCACTGGAACGTAAAAGTAAGCTAATTTTCTATCCTGAAAACCGCTTTCAATATCAATAAAGTCTCTGGTTTGGAGAGTTGACAAGTTGTGGTTGATATCGCGTGGCACAAGGATCCCGGTTTTTATATCCAGCGCTCCGTTATTAATTGTTCCAGCAGAACCGGCGCCTATTTTTACTCCCGCTGTCAAGGCTGTCATATCAGCAAATAATCCCATAGCATTAATTTCCACGGCCAGTCGTGCAAATTTATGACTAAATGTAATTGGTAGTGCAATTTGGGCATTCTCGGTATCTGGTACCGTAAATTCTCCCGAAGCGTACAGCACATCTTTATTCTCAGGGAGCGTAA
Organism: Sphingobacterium kitahiroshimense; assembly: GCF_025961315.1. Lineage (NCBI taxonomy): Bacteria > Pseudomonadati > Bacteroidota > Sphingobacteriia > Sphingobacteriales > Sphingobacteriaceae > Sphingobacterium > Sphingobacterium kitahiroshimense. The sequence continues at coordinate 611,534 of NZ_JAOQNK010000001.1, forward strand.
CAATACTGTTTTCTCCTGTTATATTTGGAATTTCCTCTGTATTATTATAGGACAGCGCATGCCAGGTGTAGCTTGTACCTCGGGACACCTGGAGTTGTCCAGGAGTTCCAAAACGAAGAGCCGCGGAGCTGACAAAGCCACCATCATCCTTTTTGAAGAGGTAGAGCCGATAAGTTATTCCGCTAGCAGGAACATCCGCTTGAGGACCTGTCAATGTTGCTTTATTTGAAACTCCTTTTTGTTTTACGAATTGTCGTTGTAGTATTTCATCACGCATGCTCACCTGTACATCAAATGCGTTATGCTGTATTATTTTAGAAACTTGGGTCTTCGCCGTTAATTTGGCTTTATTTTTCTGTCCTAGACCTGTGGAACTTTGGACCTCCTTAATACCGGTTACAGTAACCACCAGCATGGTTTCGTTTACTGTGACAGGAGCTTCGTTATTACCTTCTTTTGAACATGAGGCAAAGATACTTATACCTAAAAAAATCAAGAGGTAATGGGTCGTTTTTTTCATAATTTGGAAATGGTTTTGTTTTGAGGAACATAAGATTTATATTATATTACTGTATGTTTTGCTATTAAAAACAAAACATATACACAATGTCCCCTCATTATTTAGAAATCCGTGCGTCACGTTTTATAACCTGGTGCAATTATAAATCTTGATTTTGAGTGCCTCCGATTTCTGATTCCCAATTATTAATAATAGGCTCTTCAGGTGCGTTTAATAGAGATCCCGCGGCTATCCCCTGCTCCAACTCTACTTGTAATACCTGTATAGTTGGTACAACATAAACATTGTTTTTTCGTTTTTTCATGTGATTCAATTAGTGAATTGTTAAATAGTTACTTATAATGGTTTATTTAAAATTTTAAATTTACTTTATTTTTGAAAGTTTTTACAATATTTATTTAAACACGTATAAATCCCTTCATCAGATCCCAACTCCTAAAATATATAAAGTGATCATTGCTTTACGCACCTCCTTTGATTATTTTAATAATCTGTGCTTTTCGTATGAAATACCGTTATTTAATTTTTATGGCAACTAAAACAGATATAGTTTGTTATTGATATGGAGAAATTTTGTACTTCTTGTTAATCAGGAATCCACTATACATAAGTATGTTAGGCTAGCCTTTTTCATTGTAAGCTATCAGTAATAGCTTGCGAAGAGAAAATAAAGGATTTTGGGATGATGGCACTAAATTTCTGTAGGAAGCAGGACGTTAAACTTAAATAAAAGGACAGACTTAAATAAAAATTATATGATACATGATGCGCACATTATTATTCATGCCGCACGGGTAGGCAACATAGAAGTACTAGAAGAACTGATTCGTCAGAAAGTAGATCTTAACAGTAGAGATGATAAAGGTTATACGCCACTTATCATTGCCTGTTATAATAACCAATATGAAGCCGCGCAATTATTATTAAACGCAGGCGCACATGTTAATGCACAGGATAACGGCGGAAATAGTGCACTGATGGGCGTGGCATTTAAAGGTTATAAGAATATTGCCGAACTACTGATCAATCATGGAGCAAATCTCGATCTACAACATGGAAATGGAGGAACTGCGCTCATGTTTGCAGCTATGTTTGGAAGAAACGAGGTGCTACAGCTTTTATTAGAGCGAGGTGCTAATAAAAGTATTCTCGATACTAGAGGCCTATCAGTTGCGGATCTAGCTGCTCAACAAGGTAATGATGCAGCATTAGAGATATTACAAAATTAAAAGCTCATTTGTTATTATAAAAATACCCGGCATGACCGGGTATTTTTATGACAATAATTCTAACCGCATTATGCGGGTACCAATCTTGCTTTTTCGCGGTTCCAAAAACGGTGCTGTCCTATCGCTTTAATAAATAATGGAGCAATAGCCTCCCCATTCTCACGCACAACCACGCCTTCTGCCAAAACAGATTCCTCAGAAAAATCTTCCGGTATTTTCTTAAAGAAATAAGTCGCCTCGAGTACCTGTAGAGCCTGTTCATCAGCTGCAATGGCTTTACAATGCTTAAATGCTTCATTTAAAAAGTGAACGGCATTTGCTTCAGCTTCCAGTGTAGCCACACTATTGGTTCCACCAGGTACATAGACAGCATCATATAATACCGATGCCGCGGTCAAAAAGCTTTCATCGACCGGTACAGGAGTATCATCGGAAGCAACGACCACCCCTTGTTTAGGAGCTATAATATGAACAACACCTCCGGCAGCAACAATTCTTTCTTTGACCGAAAATAGTGATTCCGTGTCTACCCCATCAGCGACAAGGAAAGCAATCTTTCTGCTCTTGATATTATCCTTCACCGTATTTACCATGCTTAATGCCAGTGACTTTTTTACTTCACCATCCACCTGTATCGGCTTATAGTCGTCCGAATTTCCATCTGCCGGTATACTACGGTTAACAGGTTTTTCCAACACTTCAGGCACTTTAAGACCTAATTGGAAAGCGACGGCGGCGGCCAATCCCTTATCAACCAGTGACAGGATGCCGACCATTCTTTCACGAACAGCTACCGTTTTAACCTTACCGAGTTCAAAACTGAAAGCATCGATCATATGGTTTTTTTCGGGCTCCGATTGGCTGTAAAAAAACAACCTCGCTTGACTAAAATGATCAAGAAAGCTTTTGCTTCTATTTCTTACTTTTCTGGCATCGATGCGTTCCTCATAAGAAGTAAAGCCACCATCGGCTTCTTTCACCTGCTGCGGATCGTTATTACCCAATGAATTTGGTCCGTAGCTGACCTTACCTCGGTTAATCGTTTGACGCATAAAACCGTCCCTTTGGTTATTATAAACAGGAACAATGGGGCGATTGATTGGGATCTCATGAAAATTTGGTCCACCTAACCGGATCAATTGCGTATCGGTATAAGAAAACAAGCGACCTTGTAACAAAGGATCGTTTGTAAAATCAATACCCGGCACTACATTTCCGACATGGAATGCCACCTGCTCCGTTTCAGCAAAGAAATTATCAGGATTGCGATTCAAGGTCATCTTTCCGATCCGTTGTACCGGAACCTGTTCTTCGGGAATAATCTTGGTCGGATCTAAGAGGTCAATGCCAAACTTAAATTCATCTTTTTCTGCCACAATCTGTACCCCTAATTCCCATTCTGGAAACGCACCACTTTCAATTGCTTCCCAGAGATCCCTTCTATGGAAATCAGGATCTTTGCCGGAGATATTCTGCGCTTCATCCCAGGCTACAGCATGTACACCCAATAAAGGCTTCCAGTGGAATTTAACAAAATTTGCTTCACCTTTAGCATTGATAAAACGGAAAGTATGCACACCAAAACCTTCCATCATCCGATAACTGCGCGGTATAGCCCTATCGCTCATCAACCACATAATCATGTGGGTAGATTCGGGCATTACTGAAATAAAGTCCCAAAATGTATCATGCGCTGATGCCGCTTGCGGAATTTCATTATCTGGCTCAGGTTTGACAGCATGTACAAGGTCTGGAAATTTCATCGCATCCTGGATAAAAAATACAGGCATATTGTTGCCGACAAGATCGAAATTTCCTTCTTGCGTATAGAATTTAACCGCAAATCCGCGCACGTCTCTCGCCAGATCGGTAGATCCTTTAGAGCCAGCTACTGTTGAGAAACGAACAAATACAGGAGTTTCAATTTCAGTGTCATTTAAAAACCCAGCTTTGGTGACACTTTCCAACGGTTCATATAATTTAAATACGCCGTGAGCGCCAGAGCCCCGGGCATGAACAACACGCTCAGGGATACGTTCATGATCGAAATGCGTGAGCTTTTCTCTTAAAATAAAATCTTCAAGCAGCGTAGCACCACGATCTCCGGCGCGAAGCGAATTCTGATCATCATTAATGGCTAAGCCATGATCGGTAGTCATCATTTTTCCTGTTGCATCTACTGTATGAGGAGCTAGAGATTTAATCTTATCATTTTCTGCTGAAACCGCAGACTGGTCTTGAATATCATTTTTTTTCATCACCATAGATTTAAATAATTTATGATTCTTCCGCTGCAGTATAGTTAACATCATCTTCAGCAACTTCTGTTAACAAACTATCTGCAGCCTTCTCTTCTTCAAGAGTTTCTTCAAGTAAAGTGGCAACATCTGCTAATCCCAAGGTAATGGCCAGTTGCAATAAACCACCATAACTAGCAATTTCGTAATGTTCAACTTTTTGAGAGGCCAGTATGATACCAACATCGCGCGTTGCAGATTCGGGCTCTGTACTCTCAATAATCCCCTCGCCCTCCTTAGCTAAACCTTCCATTGCATCACATTTTTTAGCAATTGGTACTTTGCCCATCAGCTGAAATATTTGCTCCAGACGTGTTACATGCCCTTCAGTTTCTTTCAAATGATTAGTAATGGCTTCAACTAAAGCTGGAGAAGTAGCTGCTTTAATCATTTTTGGCAACGTTTTGGCTAAATGGTTTTCTGCCCAATACAGATCCATGATTCCATCCATAAAGAGCTCAAGCAATGCCGGCTCTGCAGTAATGGATGATTTAGTTTTAAATTTCGGGATAGTTCCAGTTTCGTTTTTCATAACATTTTATTTATTTGGAGGCATTATCGCGTAAACTTTTAATTTCGTTGTGTGCTTCAGATTGCTTACTCGATTGATCTAACAGGATATTACAGACCTCCATTGATAAATCGTTGACATGCTCTTCGAGCGTTTTTTTATACGTCTTTTTAAAAGCATCCTCTCCTTTTTCGCAACTTTCAAGCAAGCTCTTTCTATCGTTTCCGACAATATTTCCTTTCACACTCATCCACATTCTGAAAAGTTTACCACTTAACATGGTTTCCTCTGTTGGTTGCTCTCCTTCTTGAAGCACATAGGGTGTGAGTTCATCAATAAAGCGTTCAGATTGCAAAATATTATTTGCAAACATATGACGAAGCGTATCAAGACCTAAACCATGCGCAAGATCCAAGGCAGTTTTATAACCCGCTATACGGTCATTATTAATTTTAATTAAGTCGTTGACGATGTCTGGATTGTTTAGGATGACGTCTGGATTGTTTAAATTATTTTCCATAATGTTTTTTTTAGTTGATTTAACAGTTATAGGAAAAGAACATACCTTAGAATCGATAGTTCAATACAGTTTCTAATTCGGGTATTTACACAAGAGTTACGTATTAATCACCAGTACGGAACATAGATTTAGTCAAATAAAACTGTTAAAAAGCTTGCACAACCATGTAGCTTATTTTAGTAAACAAATAAAGGTCATAGCATTCTTGTTACGAGCCAAATTTGTTTTTTATTATTAACCATGCAGTGCTTCATTTTTAATCTTACCACCTACTTCTTTAGGTTATGTGTAGATAGGCCCTCCGTAGCAGGCCCCGTAAGTAACTCCCCATTTGGTGCGTAGCGAGCTCCATGGCAAGGGCAATCCCAGCTTTTTTCGGTGTTATTCCATTGCACAATGCAGCCAGCATGCTTACATACGGGATCTAAGGCAAATAATGTTCCCTCATCATCTTTATATACGCCTAAAGTGTGTTTATCATAATCGATAATTTTCCCTTCTCCCTTAGCAAGATCAGCTAAGCCATCAATTTTATCAACGGCAAGGCGATCGATGATCAGATGTTTAGCAACATCAAAGTTTTCCGAAATAAAATTCGAAAACCCAGCAATGGGCTTAACCCTCCCCGGCGAAAACAGTTGTTCATATTCACTGGTACCATTTATAATAAGATCTGCAATAATTTTACCGGATAATGTTCCGAAAATCATTCCATTACCACTATATCCAGTTGCTACAAACTGCTGTTTTGATTTCTTTCCAGGAAAATAACCAATGTAAGGAAGCCCATCCGTGCTTTCGTAATACTGAGAAGACCATTTATACAGCACAGCCCTTACAGCATAATGCTTTCTTACAAATGCTTCCAATTTTACAAAATTGAATTCGGGATTAGGATGTTGACCGGTTTTATGGTCTTGTCCGCCAACCAATAAGATCGTTTGGTCTTGATAAGTAGCTTTCCTAAAATAATGAAAAGGTTCCTGCATATCGTAAATGAGATCATCGGGATATTGATGCTCATCTTCCAGCTGAAATCCCATGACATAACTTCGATAAGGAGCAAGTTTAAACGTTAAGAGATGAATCCCCGGCGGCGTATGGGTAGCATAAACCACAGCATCTGCATAGTAATGATGATCGTCGCCAACAGTTATTTTTTGTCTATTATTCTCTTCTTTGACTTCATTGACTGCTGCCCCTTCTTGAATTACGCCACCAGCATTTTCGTATTGGGATAAAAGCACTTTCAGATATTCCAAAGGATGGAAACGTCCCTGCTTCTCAAACTTTATGGCTTTTGTCATATCCATCGGTCCAGGAATATCAGTGACATAGGTCGCCTGTAAACCTACCTCCAGAATGGCGTCATATATTTTTTTTAATTCTTTCTCTTCATCTTCATTAGTAGCATACATATAGCCATTGCAATGCTCCAGGTCACATGAAATGTTAAACTGTTGCACGTGATTGGAAATTATTGTCAAGGCTTCTTTTGCCGCACTGGCTGCTAAGGTGGCATTTTCTTTACCAAAGTTGGAAATCAGATCATAGTAAGGCGTATCAAGAACAGTGTTCAGGTGTGCCGAAGTACCCGAAGTTGTTCCGAATCCTATGGTTTTAGCTTCTAAGATTAAACAGTTTTTACCCGCATTTTGCAGCATTAACCCCGTAGTAATTCCGGTTATACCCGCACCGATAATGACTACATCATAATCGTGTTGTGCTACTGTGTCTTTATGATCATTCAATTGACTTGTATCTTGCCAATAGCTTAAATTAGATCCGTCTCTTTTCATGGATTCTTTCTTTTAATGTACATGATAACCGATTATTTTACTGGTGAAAAACAGTAACTACCGGTGCTATTTACCTATTCTGCTGAGTATTTATCAATTACTTTTTTGAGATCGATTCCTTTACCAAGTACAGGTTTAAAAATGTCACCTACACTTTCCAGTCTTTCAATCGCATTAAATATGGTAAAATCACTCATCTTAAGACCTTTTTTTACCTCTTCCCAATATAAAGGCATCGAAACAGTCGCTCCTGGCTTAGGTCTTACTGAGTATACCGAGGCAATAGTTGCATGCGGTCTGTTCTGTAGAAAATCCAGGTACATCCGTCCTTTCCTATTTTTTACTGTACGTTCTAGACTCGTAAAATTTGGAAGTTCCCGATTGATCAAGGTTACGACAACGCGTGCAAATTCTTTGGATTGTTCGTAGGTATACTTATTATTCAAGGGAATATAGATGTGAAGACCCGTAGATCCACTAGTCTTACAATAGCTTGGCACACCCATATCATCCAGCAATTGCTTGGTAACTTGGGCAGTCTCAATAACCTGATTAAATGAATTTTGGTCAGGATCAAGATCAATAATGCAGAACGTCGGATTGTCTGGTTTTTTAACGGTGCTATTCCAGGGATTCATTTCAATACAGCCCAGGTTGGCCATATACAGTAAGGTCGCTTCATCTTTCCCGACAAGGTACAGTTTGTCCTTTTGATCTGTCTCACTTTTATATAGGTAAGTTTCAGCCCATTCGGGTGCGCTGTCTGCCACATTCTTAAAATAGAAACCTTCTCCTTTTATACCATCAGGGAAGCGGTTCATGCTCTGAGGCCGATCTTTGAGATAGGGCAATATATAAGGCGCGATCTGGTAATAGTAATTGATGAGATCGCGCTTGGTAATTTTCTCATCTGGCCAAAAAATCTTATCCAGATTCGTAAACTTCAGATCTTGTTTATTGACCTTTTTGACCTGCGTTTTTTCTGTCGGATTTAATAAAGTTTTTCGTTTCATCTTACCTTGGGCAACAATAATATTTTTCTTTGAATCATTTACAATCTTCTTGGTAGATTCCTCTTTTTCCAGAACAATACTTTTTGGATCTTTATCCTCCCGCAATCCTATAAATGAAGGATGACGCATCACGCCATCTGTCGTCATTTCGGTAAAACTAACCTCACAGATTAGTTTTGGTTTTAGCCAGGTGACATTTGCATGTGGCGGGTCAGGTCGGAATCTAGAGGCTTTATTGACATCAGGTTCTGTACTGAATGGAGATTTATCAGCAGTTACTTGATTAAACTTTTCCAGCATCTCTTTTTGCAGCTTGTCACTGAAACCAGTCCCCACCTTACCGGTGTAAACCAGTTTTTTCCCTTCATATACGCCCACTAGAATGCTGCTGAATACTTTACTTGAACCATCGTTTTTTGTAAAGCCTCCAATAACAACTTCCTGCCGCTTATTTGCTTTAATTTTTAACCAGTCCTTTGTTCGAGCATGTACATGGTAAGCACTATCTTTACGTTTTGCCATAATCCCTTCCAGCCCCATTTCTCTTGCAGTTTCTAAAAACTTGATCCCTGAAGTATAAAATGGCGTACTCAACTTAATGGTTTCGCTCGTTGATAAAATTTCATGAAGTATTGCTTTGCGATCAGTTAAAGTTAATTTGGTCAGGTCCTTTCCTTTATACCATAAAATATCGAATACATAATAGAGTAAATCTCCATCCGCCTCACTACGCCAGTTCTGCAGTGCACCGAAATTGGCATGCCCGTTCTCACCCACAACAACAATTTCACCATCCAAAATAGCTTCCAGCTTCATCGCTTTTAGCTCTTCATAGATGGGGTAAAATTTCTCGTTAAAACTCTTATCATTACGAGATTTAATTTCAGTTGTTTTATTGCCATTTAAAAAAGAAACAGCTCTGTAACCGTCCCATTTCACTTCATAAAGCCACTCATCGTCATCAAAAGGTTGATCAGTCAGTGTGGCCAGCATAGGCTCGACATGCTCATAGAAATCTTTTTTAGGCGTTTTTTTTAGAAGCATCGCTAGGTCGATATCATCACCCTCAGTTTCATCCGAAGTCGAAAGTTTTTCTTCGATACTTGCGGAAGCTTTTTTCTTGCCAGCAGGCTTATCTTTGGAACTACTTTTCTGGGTTGTTTTTTGTCCATAAACACGATCCGGGGACTTTTCCATCTGTGCGATGCTCTTTTTAGAAATAACAGATTTATCCTTTAGGGTGATATCTTTATCACTCGCATATTTATCGTCCAGCTTCATCAGCAACCAGCTATTTTCAGCCTTGCCATACGCCTTGACCAAGGCAAATTCGCCTTTCAATTTGTTGCCGTTAAGCTTAAATTTAAGTTTACCGGCTTTTAGCTGTTTTAAAAGCTCTTTTTCCTGTTTTTTGACATCGCCACCTACAGAATCAGCAGGTTCATAAGTTCCTTCATCCCAAACAATGACTGTTCCACCACCGTATTGTCCCTTGGGAATCACGCCTTCAAAATTCCGGTAATCTAAAGGATGATCCTCGACCATCATGGCCAGTCGTTTAATATCAGCATCGAGCGATGGCCCCTTTGGTACAGCCCAACTCTTAAGAACACCATCCATTTCTAGGCGGAAATCATAATGCAGATGGGAAGCAGCATGCTTTTGTACCACAAATCTTAATTCTTTACCAGAAGACTTACCGCCAAAAGGTTCTGGCGTATTCTTTTGAGATCGTTTTTCACGATATTTATCTAAAGTCATAATTCATGAGTTATACGTTGAAAAAGAAACCACTAAGTAGCCTTACCTTTATGTTCCCAATGATCTTTGACGGTATTGCCCTCATCGTCGATTTTTAGTCTTCTGGCATATCGGTCTCCGATAATATTTCCGTTAGAATTCTTCTTCCCTATAAAAAGCATAATTGGCCTCCCTTCATCATCCGTTTTAAACATCAGATCGTACCGTCCGAATTTCTGCTCCATCAATGTTAATGGGGCATACTGTTTTACTAAAATTTTTAAAATTGGCTCTTTTAATGACATACCGTAATTATAAATAAGTACCAGGTTCCATATTGATCTAAGAACACACCTATTACGCGTATAGTTCTAATGATCATGAAATCGGGTATTTTATCGCCATAACGGGCATAAACCACTGTACGAAAGTCTGATCCGAAGAAGCAACCACAACATAAGATATACCTCCTACTGCAGTTAAATCTAGCTCATTCTGCTCCATACATCTCGTCCACATTACGTGGCTCAATACTGCACAAATTTATGTTGCACAGATGACAAACCACTTACCAATACAAACGTATAACTTTATAAGTTATTGAAATATAGATAAATGATTGATTTGTCTGTTTAGTAAAACTTTCAGATATTTGTGTGGGTACAACATTAACCAAAAAATGGCCTTAAAAAAAATGAGAAGATTATTACTAAATGCGATTTTTATCAGTAGTTTTTCCTGTACAAATAGTTTCGATACAAACGTAAATACCAAGACCTTTGGTGGTAACTCTAGCCAAGATCACATTTAAAGACTGTTCAAAAATAACAATCAGTAATTAATTTTAAGTATTCGTTTCATTGACAATACTTTTGAATCAAAAAATCAACAAAATACACAATGAAGAAATTTTTAAAAGTCCTTAAGTTCACATCGATCACTATTTTAAGTATTTGCTTACTGTTTATCTTATATTTTTTTATCAGCAATAAATTATTTTTAGAATCTAAAAATGAGGATAATATAAGCTATCTGATGAAAAATAGTACGGAAATCACAAATTCAATTAATGACAAATTATTTGATGATGATTTTTATCAATCAAAGGTTTTCCTTTTGGGAGAAATTCATGGCTACGCTGACAATCAGACATTGGACAGGGAGCTGCTTTTTTTCTTAAATAAAAAAGTGGGTGTTAAATATTACATTGCAGAAATGGATAGCATAACAGCTACAAAACTGAATAATTTCCTGACAGATAGTATCAAAAATCAAGAAACCTTAAAGGACGTTGTATTGGCAATCCGTAAAAGAATTCCGCAACAATCAAGTCAGGAGCTTTTGGAAAAATGGAATGCTATTTATGATTATAATCAACAACTAACCGACTCATCAAGAATTACAGTAATAGGAGTTGACAAAGATTTTGATGACCATTCAAAAGTGGCTAGAGATTCGGCAATGGCCAATAATTTTAAGAATTCAATCAAAAATTTAAAACTTAAAAATGAAAAATTCTATGGTCTTTTTGGTTATTTCCATGTATTGCAAAACACAACTGAAAATGGAAAACAAACATTCGCTTCTGAGCTAAAAAAATCGGGTATAAAAACCACGAGTTTTGTTAGCTATACCTTAGACAGCGAAATGTACCTTCCTAAAATTCCGCAATTTCCCACGCCAGAAAATGAACGAGTGGATTGGAGTAATGCAGATGGTCCATTACAACTTGTAAAGGGAATCAATGATTTAAAAGAATTGAGTAAACCAAATTCAATTACTCTATTTAAGTTAAATTCAGAGAACTCACCCTTTCTAAAATCGCAACACCTAATCAGTATAAAATCGAGAGTTTTTGGAGAAAATATTGTACCTCAAAAAGGCACTGTTACAACAGATTATTTTCAATATGTTTTTTTATTGAAAAATTCCAAAGCATTAACAAGGCTGAAATAAAAAATTACGGTTAACAAATAGTTTCCAAAATAGCGACACAGCTTTTTCGTGAAAACTTTTTTACAAAAAATATCCGGCCAAAAAAAACCGGGTATTTTCTGAAAGAAAGCCACTGGCGCAACTATGATCAAGACCTAAAAAAGTTTTATATCCGATCATCCCGTCATGATACCATAAGATCACCAGATGCTATTATTTTTTATCCTTACTTTTAAATTTTAACAAATTAATCGGTTCTAACGAACTATTCCCAATGAAGCCATTTGGTCAATACGGCACGTAATGTCTGTTCAATTATAGGTTTAACAACAAAATCATCCATTCCTGCCGATAGACATTTTTCTTTTTCTCCTAGTACATTTCCAGCTGTTAAAGCAATAATAGGTGTTCTAGCTCCTACTTCTTCCTTACGGATTACTTCAGTTACTTCATAGCCGTTCATAGCAGGCATCTGAATATCCATCAGAACCAGATCAGGATGCATTTCCTTAAAGATTGCAAGCCCCTGTCTTCCATCTTTAGCTTCCAGAACTTCGATTTCCGGTATGATGTTCCGGATCAAGATAGTTGCAAGACGTATGTTAAATTCATTATCTTCAACAATAAGAATTTTAAGGCCTTCTCCATTGCGTGAATCCTGAGAAACGGGAATAATGTCTTTTTCAGTCTCCTGAGCTTCTATATTTGAAAGAACAGTATACAGATCATCAAGTTTTACCGGATTTTCAAGCCAATGCCGGATACCTAAGGATGCGCAGATGCTGCTCATACTTCCCTCGCTAGAATCAAAGATCGGTATCACAGCGTGATTATTGTCGATACTAAATAATTTTTCTTTCATCTTTTTGATGGTTTCCATACCGTTCATTATTGGCAGGTCATTGTCAATAATAATAACATCGTACTGATTTCCTTTCATTAACAATTGCAACGCTTCAAAACCATTCGCCGCTTCGGAAACTTTAATATGCTGCAATTTTAACATCTGTGCTAAAAGCGTTCTGCTAGCAGCACCATTGATCACGATCAATACCTCTCGAATAGTTTGCAGATTTAGCCATTCACGTACTTCACCATCATCATAGCGCACACTGAGATCAAAATAAAAACGGCTCCCAACAAGATATGTGCTTTCAAGCTTTAGCCCGCTACCCATCATCTTCAGCAGTTTATTAGAAATAGTTAGTCCCAGGCCCGTACCACCGTATCGTTTTGTGGTCGAGGCATCTTCTTGAGAAAAGGCATCGAATATTTTCTCCTGTTTTTCTGCTTTTATACCAATGCCCGTATCCCGGACACTGAAGCGCAAGCTGGTCAGATCATCCTGCCTACATAAGAAATCGACACGTAGCTCAATTTCACCTTTCTCCGTAAATTTCTTAGCATTGCTCAGTAGATTCATCAATACCTGCTTAACTCGAAGGGAATCCACCCAGATATATTGCGGAACATTTGTCGAGATATTAAGGTAAAATTCCAGATTCTTTCCCTGCGCTTGAAAATTTAAAAAATTGCACACTTGCGTCAGCAATTCATAAAGATCACATTTATCAATATCCAGCTCCAGCTTCCCGGCTTCAATTTTTGAAAAATCGAGAATATCATTAATGATACTCAACAGTAAAGTAGCGGACTGATCTACAATTGACAGGTATTCTCGTTGGGTATCATCGAGCGTGGTTCTGGTCATCAAGTCTGTAAAACCGATAATTCCATTGAGAGGTGTCCTGATCTCATGGCTCATATTTGCTAAAAATTCAGATTTCGCAATACTACCCTGTTCAGCAAGAACTTTTGCTTTTTCCAATTCTTCACGTTGATGTATAATCTTGCTGATATCGGTCGCTATACCCAGATAACCGATAATATTTTCTTCAACATCATGAATGGCAGTAACCGCAAGCGAAACATATAATAATTGTCCATCTTTTCTTACGTAAGTCCACTCTCTCTGCTCGGCACCATAGAGCTCAGGTTTTTCAACAAAAACGCGAAATCCTGCTATTGGATGTCCCAATTCCATAGTCAGTTCATTCTCACGTATCCGAATCTCATCCTGTAAATGGAAAAGTGAAGGTGTAAATTTGCCGATAATCTCCACACTGCTGTAACCAAGAAGATTTTCTGCACCTTTATTAAACAGGGTGATCAATCCGTGGTTATCTGTCGCAATAATACCTACAGCAGATGTCGCTTGCAGAACATCCTCCAGTAACTTTTTAGATTTTAAAGATTCAGCTTCAATACGCTTACGTTTGTCAATATCTTGAAAAGTACCATATAAACGAATACATTGACCATTATCAAACTCCGCATTTCCAAGTGCCCGTACCCACAGTTCTTCACCTGTAAACGTGACGATCTCCATCTCCAGGTCCCATGAAATCCCCTTAGTAATAGCCTCATCAATAGCTTGGCTTATTTTTGTTCGACTGTCACCCTCCTTATAAAAATCTAATCCTTGAGCGATATCAGGTTGATAATTAGGTGGAACACCATGAATTTCCTTTGTTATATCAGACCAGGTCAGATGCTTTTCAAGCAGATTATACTCCCACCCACCTATTCGGGCCACTCTTCCTGTCCGCGTTAACATCGCCTGAGTATTTTTTAAATCTTTCTCAAGAAAATGCTGTTCTGTGATATCAACAGCATTACCGATGACATACGGTTTTTTATCACCATTCGGTTGCAGAATGTTATTGAATAACCAGATACGTAATTCACCCGACTTTGTTTTAGTGCGCATCTCTCCTTTTGCCGTACCGGTTTTAACAAGCTGGTTGAGGTATGCATCTAAATTTTTATGTCCTTTAGTAGGAATAATATCATAAAGAGACAGTTTTTCAATTTCAGCTCTAGTATAACCTAAGATAGATGCACTCGCATTATTAACTTTAAGCAGATTACCTTCCAGATCATGCGTACACATCAGACTTTGGGAATTATCAAAAAATGCTTTTAATTCCCGTTCGCTTTCTTTATATCTTTCTTTTTCTTTTCGATTGATAATCAGGGACACGACCTCATCACGAAGCAGCGACAGCACCTGTTTTTGATCTGAACTTAAGTCTTTAGGCTCCGTGTCTATAACACAAAGCGTTCCCAGAGCAAAACCGTCTGGATCAACCAAAGGAAATCCTAAATAATACCGGATGTAGGGATCCGAGGTAACAAGCTCATTATTTTTGAATCGTTCATCTTGTTGAGCATCTGGAACCTCCATAAAATTACGATCTTTAATGGCATACTGGCAGAATGCCAAGCTTCGGGAAGTTTCTCCGACATCAAGGCCAACCCGGGATTTAAACCATTGCCGGTTCTCATCAATTAAGGAAATCAGTGATATAGGTACACCGCACACCAGCGAAGCGATCTTGGTAATACGGTCAAAATCCTCTTCGGGCTGTGTATCTAATATTTCGTAATTATATAGTGCATCTAATCGCTCCGACTCATTTGTTTTTACTGGTCCCTTATTCATAACTTCAATATCAAGTATTATCAATAATTTTAAGACTTCAGGTTTTTATAACTGCATATTAAGTCATAAGTAACTGTCTAACAGTCTGCTTTTTCTTCAAAAGAAGTAGCAGGCACGACAATTTTTTAAAAATGTTATAATGACTTTTAAAGATAATGAATTCTACGCAGATATTAATTTAAAAATAATTTATATTATGCACTCAACCACATTATAACGATAATTAAAATACTAATATTTATGTAGTATTTCCAATTTTTTTTTTCGATTACCTTTTAGGCTAGCATACATATATATAGTACAATGATATTACACTGTATGTAAATCATTGTTAATAAATACTAATGAACATATACCGAGTCAGAGGAGTAAAAAAAGAAAGGATATTTCTCATACCGTCGCTTCTTTTAAATTCATGTTATTTAAAGCTATTTAGTTATCGTCCTTAATCGAAATACGAACAACATAACTAGAAACAAAGACGACAATCTGATATCATGAAAATGCTAGTTATGATATCAAAAAGGAGACTCCTGACAGAATCTCCTTTTCAAATTTAATATCCAGCATTGTCTCCAGTAAACGTAACCCCAGCGCGACATACCATTAATTCACGAATTAAAAGACAGCTTTATTTCAATAGTGTTTCTGTTTTAGTCAGAAAATTCTGAATAGCATCTTTTATATTGATACCGGATCTTTCTGCTAATACGATCAACCACCAAATATTTTCACCAAGTTTATGCTCCAGTTCAGGTTCCGAACCAATTTTGGGCCAGCGTTTCTGTTGCGACATAATGTTCCGACCGATCAGTCCAGCGTCGGTTAAGTAAGCTAAAGCATCTTCTTCCCAAGTCCATTCGCTTCCATGATGCATCATCTCCAGCTCGTGGTACTTTTTCCTGATTTCTATTGAGCGACGAATGATTTCGTCAAAATTATCTTTCTCCATGATTATATATTTTTATATTGCAACAAATCTGCCTTCACAAACAGTATTTTACCATTTTTAAATTTGATATCAAATGATCCCCCGATTTTGCCTTCTGGAAAATCACCTGTAAATCGTACCTCCAGATATACATGCTCTTGTCCCATTTCCATTAAATTCATTTCTTCTATCTGCGTATTATACCCAATAAAGTATTTATCAAAATATACCTTAATACCATCATATTTCTCAAATTTTATTCCTAAAGACACATCATCTAAGATCGCTTCAGGTAAATAAAATGAGAGATATTTTTCAGTATTGAATGAATTGCTCGCAGCAATCCATGCAGTAATAAACTGTTTTATATCCATTTGTTTATTTTTTAACCCATACAGGTGTAATTGTTAAGATTTTCTTATAAATTGGACATGTTTCAGTATGTGCACCATGTAAATAACCGATGCTCATTAAAAACTCATTTACAATTTCACCGCCAGTAAAACGGAATGTTTTCTTAAAAAGTTTTACCCATTCTTCTTTAGTATTTAAATAATGGAGTTCTAGCCATTTTTCAAAACTGCCATATTCCTGTTGCAGTATTACAATAGTTTTTGCATTCTCAATAGCAGCATTCACCTTCAATTTATTGCGGATAATTCCTGGATCGTTTAAAAGGCGTTGCTGTTCTTTTTCTGAATAGGATGCTACTTTTTTTAAATCAAAATTATCATACGCCTTACGAAAATTGTCCTCTTTTTTTAAGATCGTTTCCCAGCTCAGCCCTGCTTGATTAATTTCCATAATCAAACGCCCGAAAAGCTCATTGTCATCATGTATAGGAAAACCGTAATAATGATCATGATACTTTTGATGAAGACTTCGTCGAGGCTCTATCATCGTTGAAATATACTCGCAATAACTCATAACGTAATATTTAAAATTTATACTGATACAAAGATGATTACATCTAAGTGCTTAAAATTCGTCTAAATGGTGGTTTTCGTTGCCATATTTACAATTTCTAGTATAATACTAAGCTAGGTCAATTAACTTAACGTCGGGAATATCATTTAAAATATATTCTCCATAGGCAGAACCTGGTGATTGGTAACCAATTTTGAAATCATCACTTAATATACGATTTGCGACTGCTATCACAGAAAGTGGTGTAAGTTCATAACCCGATGGAGTATCAAGATATGCTTTCACTACTTCACCGTCTCTTCCTATAATCTCTGCCGTTATTCCATTTCGTCCTGCTGCTCGTTCTTCTTTTGTTGGACCGTCCGGAAGATTTTCAGATGTTAACTCCGGTAAATCCATAGCAGGTAGTTTTAAAGAGAAATATTCTTCGATATTGGGAATACCTGTAGTTTTATAACTCAGGATAATTCCTCCCAAAGAAGTCGGTATACATGCTACATCTTCATCGCCAAATGAAAATATCCTAGATCTAGGATCTGGATTCTTAATAATTACACCGTTTTTACGAACTAATATACCCAAATCTGCAATGTTTTTGCTACTTAAAATTGACCCTTTGGAGAATCCACCATAGTGACGAAAACCGACACTCAAGTATTCGGGCTCGATTACTAATTTAGATAAATGGGCAACAATCGCATCATAGCTTACAAAAAGACCTGCCCCGGATATGAGTTGGATTCCTGCTGCTTTAGCTCTGTCATCAAACGACTCTGCCAAAAGATAAGATTCTAATTCCGCACTGATATCCAAATAGTGGACAGCAGCTTTCAAGCATGCTTCCATTGCTTGTCTGGCTGTGGAGGCATATGGTCCAGCAGCATTGATCAAGACCTGTTTATCAGCCAACGCAATCTGCCAGGAGCTCTTATCATGTACTTCAAAAACATGGTATCCAACATTTAGTTCATTCGATAAAAAACGAATTTTGCTCTTGTCACGTCCAGCTATTTCAAAATCAATATTTAATTCTCTTGCTCTAGCTGCAATGATTTTACCAGTATATCCTGTAGCTCCATAAAGGAGCATTTTTTTCTTTTGGGTCATGTCTAATTCTTTTAAAATATTATTATGAAAACGAAATACAGGGAAAGATTACGTTATATCATTTCTACTATATTTCATACTTTTAATGCTGATTATACAACTGGAAACGTACCCCCATCGACCAAGATATTTGCTCCGGTAATGTAACCAGCACCGTCTGATACCAAAAAATCAACCGTATGAGCAATTTCTTCAGGTTCTGCCAATCTGTTCATAGGTACCCCACCAAGGCCAGCCATTACCTGTTGTTCTGCTTCCGTTTTGGTTTTTCCTATAGAACTTGCGTAGCTTTCCAAAAAAGATTCCATAGCTTCTGTCCTGACCATTCCAGGAGAAACCGTATTTACCCGGATACCTTCTTTGGAAACTTCGTTAGCAAGCGTTTTACTATAAGCATTTAAAGCGGACTTCATCACTCCGTAGGAAAAATTGGATTCGTGCAAAGGAATCTTTCCGTTTATTGAAGAAATATGAATAACAACACCAGATTTCTTTTCCATCATCTGAGACACAATAACTTTATCTAGTCTTATAGCGGCCATCAGATTGAGCTCGATATCTCTATTCCAATCTTCATCACTAAGCATCTTAAAGCCTCCAGCTGGAGACGAAGTACCTCCAACATTATTAATCAAGATATCCGGTATACCATATTCCGCTATTATTTTGGATGATAGCGCAGCTATATCGCTATTATTTGTTAAGTCTGCAGCTATAAAATGATGTTTAATGTCTGTATCGGGTGATTTCCTTGCTGTAACAACAACTAATGCACCATTAGAAGCCAACTTGTCTGCAATGGCTTTTCCAATACCTTTTGTTCCTCCGGTTACTAAAGCTACTTTACCAGATAGTGTTTCTGTTTTTTTCATGATTGATTATTTATTAATATTGAAACATTTGTTTCAGATATGGGTAAAAAAATTATGCTTGTTTTATCACAGGATCACGCAGAATAGTCTGTAGGTGTTGTTGGCTCTGTCCTTGTTCAAAATTTGTTAGATGAATTTCATGATGCATCCCTGATTTTTTTAAACCTTTATCCGAAGCAAATTGCTGAAGCACGGGTAGTGTTTGCAGTTCTTCGGCAAAAGGACCTAAATGAAGAATCTGGACGCATGTTCCAGCGGTATAGTTAAAAAGTTCAAAATCCTCGACCATAAAGATATCTTTTCTATTGCGTGCTATTTCAACAATATTTTCCGCAGTAATATAATCTGGGATTCGAATAGCAATACGATAATGAAGTAAGCTTAGATCAAGAGTAGTATAGAAATTTCCAATATTTACATCTGCCCTCTCTTCTTCATCAAACCAGTAAAATATTTCCACTATACGGCTAGTAAATGAACAGGCTGTTAAAGCATATTTGAGCTCTAATGCATGAACAAATTCTTTGATTGCCTGTTTTTTTTGATAAAAGACAGCGGTACCGGGACTTCCCTGTCCTCGAACTGAAACGTAGCTAGCCTGCCCTATTTCCACTATTTCAGGCTTTTCAGATGCCGTAAAATAAGTACTGTATTTTTTTGATATATTCATAATTGTAAAACAATTGTTTCAGATTAAAACAAATAAAATTATTGACTTATTTGTTTGATTAAGAATGTTGCCATATTTTTGATTCGTGTTTTGTCCTTATGGATAATAAATGATTCATGCCAGCCGCTAAAATGATTTATAATATAATCCGTTAGCATTGCGGCATCTTGGTGTATCCTGATTTCTCCGCTATCAATTGCCTTTTTGACTAAGTTGTATAAAAGATTATAAGTAAAATCATTATCCGCTTTTATAACTTTCTGTACCTGTTCATCATGCGTCGCAACTTCAAAAGTTGTTTTAATCGCCAGACAGCTATTCGGATCATTTGTTATCGCATACACTGAAGATTGAATAAATTTTTCAATTGCCTTCAGCGGTGATTTGATAATTTCTAACTGCTTTACTGCAGCTTTCATTCTAGATTCTGTATAATGTTTAATACTTCTTACAAAAAGTTCGTGTTTGTCACCGATAGTATTATAAAGACTACTACTATTGATACCCATCGCTTCAGTTAGATCTCTCATGGTAGTACCATTATACCCTTTTTTCCAAAAGACATCCATTGCCTTGGATACTGCTAACTGCTCATCAAATTCAATATTTCTTGCCATAATAGATTACAAAGATAATTATTTTCTGAAACATTCATTTCAGAAATTGTCTAATTATTATCATTTTGACAATCTTAGATTTTCTATTCTGCAGTTTTCCTCTATTTTTCAGTATTTATACGCTCAATGCTGTAAGCTTTTCTTATATGCAGAAGGAGAATAAGTGGTTTTCTTTTTAAAAAGCTTATTGAAGGACTGTGGTTGTTCAAAACCTAAACGATAGGCAATTTCAGCTATGGTTAAAGCGTCTTTTGCCAGATATTCTTTTGCTTTTTCAATCACTTTTTCATGGATAAATTGTTGCGTGTTTAATCCGATCAGGTTTCGCAACAGATCACTCAGGTAGCGCGGGCTAACATTCATTTTCTGTGCTATATCTTTAACTGATGGTAATCCTATAATCACTGACCTGTCCTCATTAAAGTAGTCTTGCAACTGCAATTCTAATCGACTTAGAATATCATTGTTAATTACTTTTCTCGTCAGAAACTGACGATCATAGAAACGATTGGCATAATTGAGCAATAATTCAATCTGAGAAATAATAACATCTTGACTGAATTTATCAATACGTTCATTCAGTTCATCTTGTATAAATGAATAAATGTCAAGAATCGTTACCTTCTCTTTTTCAGATAGATATAATGCTTCAGCAGCTGCGTAGCTAAAATATCCATACTGTTTAATATTCGAATTTAGCGCATAGTGGGTTAATAAATCCGGATGAAAATGCAGGGTCATACCTTCATAATTAGCTTCTTCATCTTGCATCTTCAATAATTGTCCAGGAGCGATGAAAGACATACCTCCTTCTTCAAAATCGTAGTAGCCTTGACCGTACTTCAGTTTTCCAGAAAAACTGGTTTTGAATGAGATTTTATAAAAGTTCAGAATAATACCCTGTTCGAAATCCTTTGGATCAAACTGTGCATCACCATAGTTCATGATACTGACAAGAGGATGCGAAGGAACCGGTTGGCCCATGGCTTTATGTAACTGAGATAAAGAATTAAATACGACCGGCAGTTTTTTCATAAGACAAATTTAAGAAATTTATAAAAGTAAATCCTGTCCCAGTCCAAGGTATTGCTGAAACAGGAAAATACAGAACCTGTTTAAAATATGAACTGGGAACGGATCTTTTCGAACTGACCCTCAGGCGTTAAATCAAGTCGCTCGTTATAAAGTTGGATCGCATCATCCCCAGCAATATAGCGCATCTGATCCTTCTCATCAATCGCCGCCTCATAGATCACCTCAGCAACAGCTGTTGCTTTTGAGTAATTTGCAACCTGATCTTCACTATAGCCTTCACTTACTTTCGATATTAATTCACTATATGCAGTATGCATCGCACCATGCAAAGATCTTCCTGCAAAGTCGGTTTGCATGCCCCCCGGAGCAACTACTTTTACTTTAATTCCAAACTGCGCCAATTCATATGCCAATCCCTCTGAAAATCCGTCAACTGCAAATTTAGTAGCATTGTAAATGGAACAGGTAGGATATCCTAATAAACCAAACGTACTGGTCACATTAATAAATGTGCCTCTTTTTCTTTCTCTAAAAGACGTAACAAAGGCTTTTGTTACGTGAATTACACCACCTAAGTTCGTCTGGATCTGCGTCTGGATCTGCTCATCTGTAAAAGCTTCTAATGGGCCGATGAGCCCATATCCGGCATTGTTCAAGACCACATCAATTTCATGGATTTTCAAGACCTCTGAGATAGTTTTTTTAATTTTTACCATATCCATAACGTCCAATTGCACGACAAATACATTCGGAAGTTCCGTTAATTCTTTTTCTTCTTCAGGTTTTCGCATCGTTGCAATTACCTTCCATCCATTCTTCTGAAATAATTTAGCAGCTGCTTTTCCTAATCCCGACGAAGCTCCCGTAATAAAAATTGTTTTTTGCATGGTCTTTTGTTTTAATTGTACCATACAAAATTGAACATTCCGTAATATCTTAAATTCGCCAAAAATCATAAATTGTTAGCCAAAATGACATCTTAGCATGTACGGTTTCATTTATGGGACATTTTATTTATCTGGAAGTAACTTTCAGATTCCTGAAAAATCCTTCAGTGCCTATATCGACAAAAAGCCCTAAAGATCCGGATTGATCAGCACCCATTTTTAGATCGCTTACAATTAAGTATGGTTGCTTCGAGCCATTAATAAATAATTTGGCTTGATTACCATTTACCTCAATCTTTAGTTTTATCCATTTATCAAGCGCTATTGGCGCATAAGATTCATATTGTCCCGGAGCGGTTGCTCTGGAATGTGTGAACTTAAAATTAGGATAAGAAAAATACTGAATGGTGCGGTTTCTTCTCAGCTGGTCGTCTGCTGTACTATTGGTAGGGCGTACGTAAATGCTTTCAAATTTTGAATCATCTTTATTGATACGGAAAGCAAGACCTATGAAACCTCTGGCGTGTGCTGGTGCATCAGGAAGCAAACGTGACAGCACATCCACCTCGATCACGCCATTTTTAAAATTGAAATCATTGATCTTAACATAAGTTGCTTCATCATCTTCTTTGACTGCGGCAGACTTCACTACCCGTACAGCTTTTTTACCGTTAATTTGTGTAATCGACATTGACGTCTGTACAGCAGTTAAACGATCCTCATCTAGCTTAATCTGCTGTGCCGTAGCTTTAGTCATCGAAAATACTGTAAAAACTAATATAAGCACAAATACCATGCGCTTAACAATAGGAGTTTTAATCTGCTGTGTTCTATTCTTTATCATATTTGAAACGTTGTTTTCGTTACGACAATGCATTAAGACACAAAATTAAATAGTTCTTACGGATACTACCCATAAACTAGTTTAAGAAATAATCTGAAACGAACTCAGATCTAATATGAAAAGATGACTATTTACCAACACTTTTTTTTCGGATCTTACTTAGAAATTCCGAAGTAATCCCTAAATAAGAAGCAATCTGTGTATTGGGTAAACGATTGATCAGATGTGGATATTGCTTTAAGAACGCCTCATAGCGGTCATCGGCTGTAGAGCTAATATTTTGTAATATCCGATTTTGGTAATCGATCAATTTCCGCTCGGTAATGATTCTAAAATTACGGTCGAATTTATGGTAATTGATATATAAGTAAAGCAGATCTTCATGCTTTATCTGGAGGACAGTTGAAGGTTCAATCGCTTCAATATACAATTTGCTGGGTGATTGGTCGTAAAAACTTTGAAAATCCGTTATCCAATCATCCTCAGCTGCAAACTGAAGATTATGCTCCCGGAAATTGGAATCAACGGCAAACATCCGAAAACATCCAGACACAACAAAAGAATAGTGCTGACAGACCTCACCCTCCTGTAATAAATATTGCTTACGCTTGATTACCCTCGATGTAAAAAGTCTTTCAATTTCTTCTTGTTCAGTATTATTAAGATGAAAAAATTGCTTAAAATGATCTATCAATCTAACAAATAGCTGTTCTGTATATGGCTGTTCCAATTAATTCGCATTTAGTATACGTAAATATATCATTTCTAGATGAACAACCTCCAGCATATTGCACTTACAATCATCTATCTGCTATATATTTTTTTGATAGTATAGTTCAAAGTCCTTGTAGACTGCATCTTTGACGAATCAATAATTTACCAAAATCTCTTTCGGTATTTATTGATTCATAAAAGGGACCATACTTTCCCACACTGCAGGAAAATTGGCAATAAATGCCGGGTGCGGTGCATTGGGTATAATACTTAACTGCGCATGTGGAATCATGTGGTACGCATCTAACACAGTATGAAGTGGTGCGTTCTGATCCTTCTCCCCTGCCATAATCAAAACTGGACAGGAAATCTTTTCGAAAATTGGACTTCCAATAGTTAAACCATTATAATAACGATTAACACTTTTTAGCCATTGTTCCGTTGTGTTGGGATTGGGTCTCAAAGCCAATTGCTGTTTCCAGAATTGCGTGTCCATAGCAGAAAGTCTTTCGAGGGTCATATCAAATGATCTGAATCCCTGTTTCCATTCTCCGGCACCAATCGCAATAAGCTTACTAATTTTTTCAGGATAATGCTTAGCAAAATAGTATCCGGTGTAAGCGCCATCACTAAAACCCAGTACTATTACTTTATCTTCGGTTACTTCCTGAATAACAGCAGCGACATCATCCGCTTTCTGCTCATAACTAGGAATAACCGAACCTGTTTCGGACTTACCATGCCCACGTGTAGCAATAGCAATAACCTGATAATTGCGCGATAAACTATCGATAAACTGACCCATTTCAAGAGCAGATCCAACAATCCCTCCATGTAAAACAACAATGGGTTTACCTTTTCCATAGAGCTCATAATAAATTTTAGCATCTCCAGACTGAACATAATGTCCCGCTACAGCATTATTTCCGTATGTGATCTGACTACTTGTACCTTCACCCTGCATAAAATAACGCATATCGTTTGCAACTTGTGCATAGGATGATCCCAGAAAGCATAGCGAAATGCAAGCTGTCAGAATAATATGTTTTAGAAATTTTCTATTCATTTTAGTTGTATTGTAGTTCCATTATTTAATAAAGTTGATATTATTGCGATCTGTGTATTTAAGCGTAAAAACACTATTTTGCAAGTCTAATTCCCGTAAACTGCCAACGCTGGCTTGCATGGAAAAAATTGCGGTAGGTATTTCGGCTATGCCCTTTGGGTGTCGCAAGAGATGCTCCGCGCAATACCATCTGATTGATCATAAATTTTCCATTGTACTCACCCACTGCACCGGCCTCTTTCTTGAATCCTGGATAAGGAAGATAAGCACTACCGGTCCATTCCCATCGCTGCCCCCAGTTAAAATGTTCTGATGCGATTTCCCATTCTGCTTCTGTAGGCAAACGAAATCCTTTCCAGGCAGCATAGGCAGAAGCCTCATAAAAATTGATATGGCAAACGGCTTCATCCATTTTAACTTCTTCCAGACCATTACAAGTATAGTTCATCCATTTTCCGTCTATAAAATGCCAGTATAAAGGAGCTGCGGTTTCGGTTTGCTTAACCCAGTCCCATCCCTCTGCATGCCAGTATCTAAAATCATGATAACCATTATCTTCCATGAATTCCCGATATTCCGCATTTGTAACAAGTGCACTGGCTATTTCAAAATCATTGAGATATACCTGATGCCGCCCCTTTTCATTGTCAAAACAGAAGCTTTCTTTATAAAATCCTATTTCATAAACTCCAGCATTAATTTTAATCATCGAAGCCGGATCTTGATTGGTTGGGTATAAATTAATTTCCTGACTATATGCTGGAAACAACGGATTATGGCCCAGTATAAATTTTATATCTGTTAACAAAAGTTCCTGATGCTGCTGTTCATGGTTGAGCCCCAATTCCACCAGATATTCCAAAGCAGCTGTCATACAATCACTTTCTAAAAATAATTGCATCTTGCTGTCTACATAAGTTCTGTACCGGTATATATCTTCAACAGAAGGACGACTCAAATTACCACGATCTGTCCGGATCACTCTGGCACCGATCGTTTCATAGTAACTATTGAATACAAAGTTATACTGAGGATCAAATGGTTTATAATCCGGAAAGTTTGGCTGCAGTATAAAGGTTTCAAAGAACCAGGTTGTATGTCCCAGATGCCACTTCGGTGGACTTACGTCGCCGATGGGCTGTACAACATAATCTTCAATTTGAAGCGGTGTACAAATAGAAACACTATGTTTGCGTACCGCTGAATACCGTGATTTTAGAGTTAATAAACGATCTGTCTTTCGTATTGTCATAATTACAAATGGATTAAAGTTAGATTACTTGCCAAACGGCATCTAAAAACCAATGGTTGTCATCCGTTATTTCACGCATACTTTTAAAACCAGTATCGTGAGCAAGTTGTTTGATTTCAGATGAAGAGAATTTCTGTGAAATTTCCATATGTATCAGCTCATCCCGATAAAATGATAGAGTATGCCCTTCAATTTGGACCATCTGATCATGGAGACTTATCAAAAAACTTCTACAGGCACCTGTCACAGGATCATAGGTTTGATAATGCTGAAATTGCTTTAGATCAAAATCAGCTCCAAGCTCACGATTTATACGCGACAAGAGATTGAGATTAAAAGCAGCAGTAATACCCGCTTTATCATTATAGGCTTCTAATATTGTATGTGGATTTTTCTTCAGGTCAAATCCAATTAAGATAATATCACCTTTAGCAAGCTTTCTATTTAGTTGTTTACAAAATTCATGCGCTTCTGCTAACTCCATATTACCAATATTACTGCCCAGAAAAAGAACAACCTTCTTACGTTTCGAAAGGCGTTGCGCCTCCTCAAGCATATCAAAGTATTCACCTTGTAGACAGGTAATTTTCAGTAAAGGCATTGCTCCTTTTAGCTTATTATCTAAAACCGTTAAGATATTTTTGGAAATATCGATCGGCATATAAGAAAAGTCGGCATTACTATCTATCAGATATTGCAACAGGTAGGATGACTTCGTGGCATCACCGGCACCAAGTTCAATCAGATCAAAAGGTTCTCCATGTGTTGAAATCGCTGCGGCGAGTTCGGCAGTCTTGCTACGGAATACATCCATTTCACATCTCGTCAGATAATATTCTGGCATATCCATGATACGCTGAAACAGCTTATCGCCAAAAGAATCATAAAAATATTTTGATGGAAGCCGTTTAGGATTACCCGTTAAGCCCGCGATAATTTCCGCCTGAAACTTTTCTTCGGCGCCTTTACCAGTAACATGATATTTATTTTGTATTGCACTAGATAACTCCATTTTCAAAAATTTTTAAATATTTAGACCAGTACAACTATTTTACCGCCACCTGCGTTACTTTCCATAAAAACATGCGCATCCACAATTTCTTCAAATTGAAAAACTCGTTTAATAACAGGAGCAATCAAACCCTTTTCAATATCATCAACAAACGTCTGAAAATGTTGACCGTCTACGCGAAACTGCCCACTGTCATAAATAGTTAAGTTTACCGTTGCTGGAATAAATTCCATTGGAGCAAAATCGGGTATAGACCATTCTTCAGAAAGCATCCCTGTCATACACACGGTTCCTCCTAGTTTAACGCATTGTAAAGAATCTTTTAAAGTCCCAGCACCAACGAGTTCCAGCTCCTTGTCAATTTCAGGTAGACCTTTAACTTTCATGGCTAAGTTCCCGTCATCGATCAGGACCAGGTCGGCACCATGATCCAAAAGAAATTTCTCTTTATCAGAGCTTCGTGTGGTAGATACCACATGCAGTCCATATGCCTTGGCAAGCTGAGCAGCAAGAAGCCCTACAGAGGAGGTTCCCCCACGGATTAAAAGCGTTTCTCCGCTTTGTATTTTAAGCGCAGCGTGTAAAGAACCATAAGCGGTCTGAAACATTTCTGGAAGTGCCCCAAGTAATTCCCATGGAAGCTTACTTTCAAATGGAGTAATAATGGACAACGGCAAAACTGCATATGTAGCATAGCTGCCATCAAAATCACGTCCCATACCCCCCATAAATGCCGCCACCTGTTGCCCCCTCCTTAATTGGCCGGAAGGATCATGTTCAACCTCTCCTACACATTCAATTCCTAACACACGTGGTAATAAAACATCGGGAGAGAGTCCTTTCCGCGTCATCAATTCAGAGCGGTTCAATCCAAAAGCCTTCACCTTTATTAAAACATGACCAGGATTTACCCCAGGTAAGGGTTGATCCACCTGTTTTAAATTTTCGGCAGCACCGGTCTGATATAAAACAATTGCCTTCATCCTACTCGAACTATATGATGTGACTTGTACTGTTATTGAAAATATAACGGTATATTTTCCAGCTACCTTCTTCTTTTCGCAACACAAATAAATCACGGGTCTGTTTCATCACAGCATCATTCGTAGCGCTTTCTTTCTTACTGGTTTTTGCTGTCGCCGATACAAATGCAAAATTTTCTTCCACCTCAATTTTTTCAATGGTGTATTCAATCTTAAAATCAGTTTTCCTAAGAAAATTTGATGATTTTTCGGGAGATAGGTCTTGTTTCGTTAATGTTTTAAAACCCTCGGGCATGAACAGCCCCTCTTCAGAATAGAACGCCGCAATTGATGCTGTCTGTGCATCATTGATTGCAAGGGCATATCCCTTTAATACTTCGGCGATTTGGTTTTCTATTTGGTTTTCCATAGCGGATATATTTATATTTAAACTCTAATAATACCGGATATGATTAATATCCGGGTTTTTTGTAAAGATCATCTAGGTGCGGAATTATCTCTTTGTTATAAACCTCCTGCATCCATTTATCTTCAGATACTTCATCAATTCTAATTGATACAGCAGCATCTGGTTTTCCTGTAACACTAATGATTACTTTTGTAATCTCTGCGGCAAGTTTTACTTTTTGTTCCTCCGAATCTGCAGGATACATTTTAACAACTACGTGTGGCATATATATTTTCTTTTAAAGTTTTAATAAATCATTTATCAACTGTACTATTAAGATCGAAGCATGTAATATAGGTTCATCTCTCAGCTTCCGATCTACTTCTACAAAAGTGAGAACAAAAAAGAACCTAAACCCATAAACTAGTTTAAGAAATAACCTTAAACTAGTTCAAGAAGTTTTGTGCTTTCTTCATATAATTACAGGAGCAAGCAACAGACAAGCATGCTCCTGTAATTATCATTTCTTCCTCATTCTTCCCAGTAACCGACTGGTCACATAACTGACTACAGTCCCGACAACAGCCATTAAGGCAGTATGTAGCACATCACCAATAGAAAAGCTTGCCCAAATCGAACAGAGTGTCCCGCCTAAAGTACCGATGCGGATATCATTGCCTTTCATCCTTTACCTCCTTTTCTTTTTTAGGTAGGATCTGATCTGGTGGTGATTCCTCCGCTGCTTTTCTGTCTTTATCCTCTAGCACAGTCTCCACCACACCAAGACCCAGAGCAATGTATTTTATAATATTTAGTGCCTTTCCCGGCAATTTAATCGGCGCCAGCAATACTACCTGTAGTGCTCTGCTTATTTTTTGAATTATTTTTTTCATTTGTTTAATGTTAGAAGGTTAGAAAATAGTGAGTAAGTGAGTAAGTAAATTATAACTTCGTCACTGGTTACTCCAGAGAGCCGCAGGCTTAACCCAAAAGGCATAGTATTCCGACTGCGTAATTTCACCGATGAAGAGGCGTTAAAAATGAATTTCTGTCTGAGTGAAACGAGTTTAAATTCATTTAGCCTATTCAAGGTGAAATAGCATAAAGGAATGCAGCCTTGATGTTATGGATTAATGTTTATTTTTTCGGTATCCATGGTCTCCCTCCGGTCGGCTTTTGATTACTTTTTATCAAGAAAACTCTTGAAGAGACACTTGAGTACCTCGTTAAATCAAATCATTAACGAAAAAAGTAATTCGCCCTGTGCCAGCGACAGAGGCACAACAACAAGTAACTCACTTCTTCACTGGTCACTTCGTCACTGGTCACTGGTCACTGGTCACTCCGTCACTATTTAATCACCAAATAAACCTCTTCCCCTTTATCCCACATTTCGTAGACTAAAGCCTTTAATTTCGCCAATGCTTTTCCGCTGAAATCACCCTTACCTTCACCAGTCAATGTTGTGACCGGAGCAATACACCCTAGGAGCTCTTTAAGAGCATCATTTGCAGCATGAATCAGGATCGCTTCTCGTCCTAATACATGCGGAATACCGATCTGTTCCCCATGTTTTGGATAACGACACTTCTCCAGTTTGTACTGACCTATGGGGATACAGCTTATGCGGGGAATATTATTACGATCCGGCAGTTCGATGGTATGGCAGATGTGCTCGCCTTTGTATGTAATGGTTCCATTTGTTCCCTTAGCTCCATAAATCCGTTGGAGCAGCAGGATATGTTTTGTTTTCATTTTGTTGAATACCCTAAATATTGAGAACGGGAATATTTGCTTCCCGAACGGTCACTAGCCATGAGATATAGATGTAGGCCGTCGTCCTGAAAACCTTTTGGCAACTGAACGATTATCTTTCCTTCCTGTCGGTGCCAGATCTGCTGATTCACAAAAGCATAACCCTTGTCGAGCTGATAAGCACAAAGCGTAAGACAATCATCTCCAGCACTAAAGTCTGAAGGAAACCAGTTGTGCAGCACTTCTATACGATCAGTAGAACGTACGATTTGCTCTACCCGAATAGTCGCCAATGCACCCTCGCTTAACATGACCTCTGACGGATCAACCTGAGGCTTACCATCCGTTATTTTTATTGCGGAATGCAGCACATGCCCGAGCGCCAAAGCTGACGCAACCGATTTTTTACGTCTAGCCTTTTCGGCAAAACCTTTTTTGATCACCCCTTTCAGCGGAGTCAAAAAAGCAACAGCCATTTTAAATGCAGTCCTTACGCTCTCCTGAGCAGGACTAACGATTCTTTTTGCCATATTTTAAAATACCTTAGAAAAAAGGGTCAGACCGGATAGGCCTGACCCGGGGTTTTAATTAGTTAAGTAATACCTCTCCCAGATATACACTTTTTGATACTCTAGTTTTAGATCTATTGGTTAAAAACATCCAGGTATGTACGATACCTACTTGAAGATGTTCTGAAATAATAAAGCTGATCTCCCCACTTGCCCGAGTACTCGGAGCCGGTGAAGACATGAACTCATCTTTTTCAGGATGATATGCCAGCACGAAGACCATATCATCACCAAAAGTCTCAAAAGTATCATTGGCGGTCGGATCCCAGGTGAAAGTAAGCTCACCTGCGGCGTGCGCTACAGACACTGTGCCACCTCCATATAATCCGCCATCGGATATGCTGACCTTGGAGTAATCCAAGGCATAGGCCGGATACGTACCCGTAATGGCCTGCTTCAGATTAAACTGAAAAGCTGCATTGATCGGCGTTAAACGTTCCGTATTTTTACGTCCGAAACCGATTTTCAAAAACATATTGATGGGAAGCAGAAACCGCATCAATGTTCTGAATTTTTCCTGTTGCATCATCTGCAACTCTGAAGCGGGCTTTGATCTCTTTTTATAAAGTCCCTTGATATAGTTGATACTTTTCCAACTACTTCCTATTACTGAGCCGGCTTTACCTTTAAAACCTCCATTTGCTCCATTTACGATTGTTCCCATATTTTTTTTTAATTAAAATCAATCTCTTTTATACCGGTACTATCGATTGACATAACAAACATAAAACACTAAAAAACAATTACAAATAGATATGTAATGATAGACCGATACCTGACCGAAGAGCATCGGTATTTTGACCGATACGTTGCCGACTTGAACAAAACTTGAGGTTAAAACCACTGCAAAATTCACTTAAAAAATGAGACATCAACAGGTAATTAATTCCTAACCAATTCCACCATTTTATCGGCTCGGCCTCGGGTGCGCTTCGAGATTTCATGCATACCCGCCGATGAAATCCCGAAGCCAGGTCGAAGAAAACTGAAGTAAAAGCAGAAGTTGGTTATAAGAAAATAAGAATCATGTCACGCTGAAAGATGGGTACAATTTTCAAAAAATTCGTCCCCCAAAAAGAGAGACGAATTGCAAAATGTAGTTCAGAATAGCAAAAGATCGGGCGATCCTTTACGCTATCCACGGTAACTTTTCCGCAGACGCTCCACATCTACATCACGATAATAGCGTTTGTTTCGGGTGCGTTTGGCAACGCAGATATACCCGTCCCGTTGCAGACGGTAGAGCGTTTCTGTCGAAATACCCACGTAAGATTTGACATAGTCCGCATCTCGCAACAGCATGTTGTCCTCCTCCATCTGCTCACGAAGTTCAAGATAGCTGGCCAACTTACGCTTGGTAGCTAGGAGCTCCAACAAAATTAATTTTTGGGCATAGGAATACCCCGGGCTTACGAGAAAGCCCCTCAAATAGCGATTTTTACGCATAGTTATATATTTAGATTTATAAAAGAATAGGCCGTTTATTCCAATTTATCATAGCCGCTGATATTCGGTTTGCGACTCTTGCTGATCGGAAGTTCAGTCTCCGGACCCTCCGAAAGAATCAGCTTTTTATCCTGTACTTCAATTGCGAACCTGAAATTGACAATAAACCCACGGTGGATCCGTACAAAATAGGACTTGGGCATGATCTTTTCGATTCTGCCAATGGTAATACGCGCGGTGATCGTTTCGTCCCGGGTCACGATATCAACGTAATTATCAGCACTGGTAATATAGATGATATTTTTAAAATGAACAATCTTCGAGTAAACATTTTTCACTTCAAACAGGTAGTATTCCGGCTCATATTGCGTATAGATATTGACCGAAACATTCATGACCTTTAAGCAGCGCAAAAAGGAATTGGTGACATCAGCATATTTGGCCGGCTTCAGCAGATAATCGACCGCAGCTAATTTAAATCCATCCAGCGCAAATTCCGTATGGACACTGACCAAAACAAGCGCAGGCCGCTCCTTTTCCGGCAATAAGGTATACAGCTCCAGGCCTGAAATATTCGGCATTTCAATATCCAGGAATAAGATATCCGGCTTATTTTTAAGCAGGTACTTTGCTCCTTGTACGCCATCATAAAAGACCTCAATATGACCTACATCATCAATTTCTTTTAGATGTTGTACTAAGCTGTCGGCATCCGCTTTATTGTCATCAATGACTACAATGGTATATTTAGGCATGAGCTATTAAAAAAATGATAATTTGACAATAAAATAGGTGTTTTTCTCGATGGTATATTGCAGCTCTACACGATCGTTTTTACACGATTCATAGAGTCTGTTCACCAGTCTCAGCCCATTACCAGTCCCTCTTTTTATACTTGTGGTGTGCATCCTGTTCCTGATTTCCAACACAAGCTTATCAGGTTGATTGATCCAGGTGAGCGTAATCGGATTATTTGCGCCATCTATGCTGTAGGCTACAGCATTTTCAATCCACGTCACCAGTGAAAGTGATGGCACGGAGCGATTCCAGATCTGTTGCGATACATGTTCCTCCCCATTAATTTCAAAATGGCGATCATGACACAAAGCAACCATGCGTTTTACAAAATACCATTCCTCTTCCAATGCTACTCTTACATTTTGCGCTACCAACTTGTTGCTTATCGATTGAAAGAAATCCAGGACCTCCACATCTACCTCCTTTTTTCCTTTAGATGCCAATTGGTATAGCCGACGTAAAAAATGGCCCGACAGCAAACTGCTATCCGCCCGGTCCCTCATCATACGTTCGAGACGCGTACTTTGAATTTTAATTTTTAACCATTTAAAGACGAAATAGTCTACAACGATCAACAGTAAAATATAGAATAAACCCTGACTGATTTTATTTAATAATATCCCCTGATGATTATTCTGCCAAGCAGAATAAAAAACTACCTTTATTGTAGGTAGTAGCGTGTAATAATAAGATTTGACGATCCAAAAACTGCCTAAAACTAATGCAGCACAAAGAACCAACCAACCGAGCTGTCTTAAACGAAAGCGCACACTTAAATGAAACAGCGCATAGCATATACAGAAATACACGAGGTATGGCGCTACAAATAGTGGAAAAACATAAATTGGTTGGCCTGTGAATGTACCGATATTGCGTATGTAAATCACCATTAAAAAAATGGACATAACCAGCAAACAGCGATAATATAAATTATAAAGATATGTTGTGTTTTTAATACGTGTATACATTACGATAAAAAGGTTTAAGGTTAACCTAAATTACAAAATATTATTTATTCTTACAAACCACTTCAAAAAAGCCTTTAGTAGCTATATCAAATAGATAAGCTTTATGCCCCAAAGTAAAAGGCATTAACCAACCGCCGGTGCTGTTGATACAAGCAGCTTTATTTTGCTTTTTAACCACTGTATACCGATGCAACAGTGTCCAATTTTCCCAAGCGGTCCAGTCGTCAGCTATCATGTCCTGAAAAGTTTGCTGTAATACCTCAAACGCTTTTAATAAGGCATCCTGTCGATTTTTATCTGCGGTGCTGAGCACTATTTGAGGCATCCGCATTTGCCATGATTGTTGGTCACCTTGTTGTCTCACTTCCATATGCGCGACAGATACCGAGATGCCAAGACGTTGGGCTAACTTTAGTATATTAGTTCGCCAATAGAAATAATGTGCACCAAATACTATCCTCAGCTTTCCCTCCCGATCCTTGTCAGCATTATTTGCCAGGGACTCATGAGCATCTAAAAATACTACGACCATCCGCTTGGTCTCTACAGCGTGACAAAGCTTGCGCAGTACCATTGGATTTTGGGCATCCAAACACTCAAAACAATCTTTAGACAGACCCATGCTGGCCAGCTCTCGCCGGTTATCAGTTTCTTCACGTAGCAGCACATCTGCAGATACTAAAAGCGTCACTTTGTAACCCATAGCCAACAGGTATCGTGGTACTAAGCGATACGGTCCATAATGAAAGGTGAGCATGATCCCTGCTTTTAGATCTACACGTGGAGCTCTGTCCAGATCTTCCTTTAATAGACCAAGATCCATTTTAGCATACAGCTTTTGGAACGCTTGTTTGTGACAAAGCCATTGGTTATAACCCTGTTGCAAATCCATTGCAGATCTGTCCGGGAAGAAGCTATGTACATTGCCCAGCCACAGCAGACGTTTCAAATTATTTTTTTCTTGTTCCTTCATATCTCGAGATTAAAAACCGATCCACCTATAGCGGCAGATGGATCGATTAGTGAAAAGTTCAATTCTTTAAATTGATACCGGCCAGCATTTATCATCATCGATATCCCCTAGTATAGGTTCTTTATCCAGCAGGTCGAAGAAGGTGTAACCTTCCAATAAAATTTCATCACTAGTTTGCATGTCATTTTTCATAATTTTTAAATTTTGTAGTAAACATTAATTCATCAGCTGATATCCAAAAATGCAGAAGATTTTGGTGAATATGGATTTGAGGGAAACATAGTTGATTGGCCACTGTGAATGGTTGCAGTCACTATAAAGCGCACTTGAAGCAACTATTCATCCCTCGTATTGAAACATTCACCCCTCATATAGGCTAGTTTTCCCTGAATAGCCCTTTATAACAAAGCATTTTATATCTTACAGGTCTTTTTTAGCCAGAAAACCATTATAAAAATAAGCCATGAGGAAAAGTAAAGAAGAGATTTTAGCCAGTTTTTTAAAGGACATGCATTCAGAATGGGTATCTGCCATACCTGAACTAACGGATGTATTTGAGGAGATCCGCTTTGTAAAAGGCGAGCACCTGACCAACAATTGGGGGGAGCTTTACCTCATAGCCGAGGGTTTATTTGGAAAGTATGAAAAGACCTGTCCGGTACGGTATGCCATTAGTGGCGAATCGCTTATGATACCCTACCACAGGCATGACTATCAGTTTATCGCGCTGAGTGACTGCCGGACTTTCATGACTACACGGAAACAGTTGTATACGATCAATTCGAAAAACCCAAAGCTTTTCCCGATCTACGCCAGCCTTATGGACAAACAGCAACAATATCTCGAT
The DNA here is from genome assembly GCF_025961315.1 of Sphingobacterium kitahiroshimense. NCBI lineage: Bacteria > Pseudomonadati > Bacteroidota > Sphingobacteriia > Sphingobacteriales > Sphingobacteriaceae > Sphingobacterium > Sphingobacterium kitahiroshimense. The sequence goes on from NZ_JAOQNK010000001.1 coordinate 647,264, forward strand.
TATCGGGCAAAATTGCTTTCATTGCCCAATCCCGAAAAATATGACTTTGTGTTTGACAAATATCCGAACATACGCCAATATATCAAGCACAAAGAATTAGCCCGATTTATGGGGATCGGCGAAGAGCTGCTTCGCCGGATGCTTCGGGAAAGAGAATAACTTGTTAACCCATATGCAGGGTTTTCAAATTACAGCTTAAAGGTCGCAACAGTTTATCTACCTGTTATGACCCTACGGTGTTCAGTACCCCATGCAGCAAGGCTCTCAATAATAGTTCTTAGCGTATTGCCATAGTCCGTAAGCTGATATACCACTGTTACAGGATGTGTATCCACAACTGTACGGCTCACCAGCTTGTTCATTTCCAGTTCTTTTAGCTCCTTACTGAGCATTTTGTTGGAAATGCCACTGACATCGTTCAAAATATCAGAGAATCTTCTCTTATTGTAATAACAGATAGCAGACATTATAGATATTTTCCATTTACCATTTAAAACATCCATTGTATCATGTACAGCCCTGATCTGATTTTTATTAATTTCTTCGGTGCAATTATATTCTTCCATAAGTTACCTAGTTACTCAAATGTTACTGTTACTTTTAGTTACCAAGTTACAAAAGTAAATAAAAACACAATACATTTGTTGCAGTAAATAAAACAATTTAGAAATGAATTTTAAAGATAAAAACGTTGTAATTACAGGCGGAACCACAGGAATTGGTTTCGCTACAGCTACTGCCTTTATCGAAGCTGGAGCAAATGTATGGATAACAGGAAGAAAAGAAGATAATCTACAGGCTGCTGCTCGTCAGATCGATAACCCGAGATTAACAACCGTCCTATCAGACACATCAAATCTTGAAGGAATCGCCGCTCTTGAAAAACTAGTAACGGAAAACAATATCAAGATTGACGTACTGTTTCTGAATGCCGGTATAGCAACCTTTGCTCCCATAGAGCAAGTTACAGAAGCTGACTTTGACGCTCAGTTCAATACCAATGTTAAGGGACATTTCTTCACCTTACAAAAACTGATTCCCCACCTTCAAACAGGGTCATCCGTTATCTTTACCTCTTCTACCGTTGCTACAGCGTCTAATTTAGAATCTTCAGTGTATTCCGCAACAAAAGGTGCATTAAATAAAATAGCGCAGATCGCAGCCAATGAGCTAGCATCTAAAAATATCCGTGTCAATGTGGTTAGTCCGGGACCTATTGAAACCCCTGGGCTGCAAAATGCGGTACCTCAAGAAGCGATGAATCATCTGGCGGCTGCCACTTCACTTCAGCGTATCGGAAAACCAGAAGAAATTGCAAACACAGTACTTTTTCTAGCTTCCGATAAAGCAAGCTTTATCAACGGAACCGAATTTTTAGTAGATGGTGGTTATATTACCTATGCCATGAAATAAAAATGAGATTGAAAATTTCACAACAAAGCCGCTGTATGTAAAAGTACAGCGGCTTTGTTGTGTATACCTCTGAAAAATATAATCATGTAACCAACATGTTAGAATGCAATTAATGCTTTCAAATGCAAAAAATATAGAAAAAACCCCCATTTATTGGGATTTAACACCCCGCATTTTGGGTTACAATTCCCAAAACATAGTGTCCAAATTCCCAAAATATAACAGTCAATGCTGCTGATATTTGTAATAGCAGATCGGATGAAATAATTAATTGTCCTGTAAAACACAAAAATAATTGTATCCATACCATTTTTTCCGATCTGCTCATGAAAAAAACAAATTATGAAACAGTACAAGAAAAAATTTGCACCCTTCCCCATAAATTGGATTATTGGGTTTCTAGGAAATCAATGTCCACTTCAAGGCAAAGCTTCGTTATGACAAGCTCGAAGCGCACAAAATAATAAGCTTATCAAATAACCAAATTTAAGAATTCAAAGCACTTAAGTGCATTACTAGTTATGATTACATTAAAAAACACGCGACTATTTGTCGCCACTTTATTTGCATTAATTGTTGGAGCATTTTACGTAGTAAATGCAATGGACAAACAAATCGAAACAGAAGAGCCTAAGTTGTCAACCACGTGGTACTTTCAGGGAAGCTCTCTAGCAGAAGCTGAGGATGCATCGAACTATTCGCAGACTCCTCATCCTAACTGTAACGTGGGTTCAGAATTACCATGTGAACTTCCAGTAGAAAATGCACCTGATGAAGAATCACTGCAAACCTTTTTAGACGGAAAATCGGGTTCCGATATTCGAGATATATATGCTGCCTCAAAGCGTAATTAATAATCTTATATAATTAGGGGCAAAACCCACGAGTTATCGTGGGTTTTGTTTTATTCCAGTCAGTAAAATAATATCTTCTGGAATTGCTAGAGCGTATCTCTTATCATTTGGTTTAAGTATAAACTCGATACCCCCAATAAAACGCCTCAAACTTATATTCTGTCCCTCTTTATTCAATCTTTTAATATCCATCCATCTAAGTCCACGCATCAAGAGTTCTTTCCGTCTTTCTTTTAAAATTACAGCAAGTGCCTCGTCTGCATTATTTATTTTACCTTCTATCAATGGATCATCAACATAGCCCACTTTCCATCTTTTAACCATTAACTCACGTAATGTAGCTAGAGCCTCTAGGTATTTGCTTTGTCTTGCTAATGATTCGGATTTTATAAGTAGGATTTCATTAGTAGAAACTCCACCGAACAAGGTCAAATTTCCACTATAACTACCTCTGAACCGAACGGTTCCATCATTATTTTTCTTAAAGTAAAGCTCTTTTCGGAGGTCACCTTCTTTATATTGACTATATAACTCATCAGAGATTCTAGCAATATCCGGTTGTAGTATATTCGTTGGCATACCGATTACCGAAAAGATAATACTTTCACCATTAAACTGGCTAAATGGGTATTCAGGTGCATTACTAATTTTATTGTAGTCTAACAAAATATTATAGTACTGCAGGCAAGAACTTGCGGCAACTTCTGCTTGGTCATACTTACGCATCCATAAATAAGTACGAGCTAAAAGTCCGAAAGCCGCGGGCTTGGAAGATCTGATCACATGCTTTGGGGTAATCGGTAATAAAATCGTTGCCTGCTCTAAATCACTTAAAATTGCATGGTATGTTTCCTTAACTGAACTACGTGTTGTCGGAATGTTAAAATCTGTTTTCTGCCTTATCGGAAGACCTAGATCGTTCTGGGCCGATTGCTCATCAAAGGCTGGAAGAAACAATGCCGCCAGCTGTAGCATAGATTTAGCTCGCAGATAATATGCTTGCCCTTTAATATCGTCATAGCTATTTCCATTAGCTGAATTCCGCTGAATTTCCTGTATACGTTCCAATACGGTATTTGCCGAGTATACCGAAGCATAGCTGTAAGTCCAACTATTGCTCCGGTCTTCAAAGATATAATCAGCCTCCCAAGTATACATTCTTCTATATTGTTCACTTGTCAATGACATATAATCCTTTTCAGCAAGATAATAGTCGTCACTGCTCACCTCTCCCTCTCCAGGATCTGAAAACACATTTCTTGAAGCATTATCTAAGATAGATTGTAGATCCATAAGCGTCGTAGGAACTACAAGCTTATTATCAGACTTCTCTTCCAATATTTTGTTGCAAGAATAAAAGCTAACGCATAGCATTAATGCGATTATCATTTTTAAGATATGTTTCATATTATCTTATTTTAATAGTTAGAGATCTAGTTTTAAGCCCAGCGTAAAGCTCTTTGGAGTTGGCATATAATAATCCATGTAATAGGCGTCAGGATCAATTTTCTCCTTATTTGCTCTCCATATCACACCAATATTGTTCACATTGAAAAAAGCCTTGATATGTTTAAGATAAAGCCTCGTGGCTATATTTTCAGGAACGCTATATGCTAAATTAATATATTGAAATCGGACATGATCTCCTTTACGAATCAAGGGCTCACTTCCTCCATAAAATGCATCCCGTTGCGTAGAAGCGGGGTATGTTATTGATGGCACATATGTCGATTGTTCATCTCCCGTATGTTGCCATCTATTGGCAAAATCCTCATTTCCAATCCATCTCGAAAAAAGATTCTGATAGTTGATTGATCTTTTCCTAAAGTAATACCCCATTTTGTAAGAAATACTCAGACTTAAAGTAAAATCTTTAACCGAAAACGAATTGAGAAAAGAACCAAAATAAGTAGGCAGTGCCGATCCAAAATAAACAAGGTCATCAATCTTGGTACCATTCCCTACCAATGCACGATAGTCTGTACTCACCTCTCCGTTCAAATACCCTCTTGGATCTCCGGTATTCGGATCCAAGCCTGCCCACTTATAGGCAAAGATGGAGTATACTGGTTTCCCTTCTATTCCAGAAATTGGAACAGCAGAGGAAAGAAAACTACTTGCTGCTTGTGTACCAAGATAATATTCGGTCACTTTATCCTTATAAATACTAAAATTTAAAGTACTCTTCCAGTTTAAATAAGATTTTTCTAGATTAACTGTATTTAATTGGATATCTAATCCCTTGCCGGTCATTGAAGCGGTATTTTTTACTAAAGTTGAAATCCCTGTTGTATAGTCGAGCTGTGAACTGCCAAAAAGATTACTTCCATACTTATTGTAAATATCTAAACTACCGCTGATCCTGTCATTTCTATTTGCGAAATCTAGCCCAAAGTTTAAGTTTTTAACTGTCTCCCACCTGAGTTCAGGATTGTTATAGTTAACAAAAATTGAGAACGGATCGCCAGTATAGGGTGAATTATTCAAATACTGGATCGTAGTGACCGCACTCATTGCTGGATCAATATTTCCACTTGATCCCATTGTACTACGGATCTTTAAAAGTGAAAGCTCATTCAGTTTGAACCAAGATTCATCGGAGAGTTTCCAGGCAACTCCCACAGACCAAAATGGATTCCATTGATCATTAGTTCTTAAGCCAAAGAGATTAGAAGCATCCCTTCTTGCACTCAATGTGACGAAATATCGAGACTTAAGATTATAAGCGAAACTTCCGAAAAATGAAAGGAAGTTATTATGAAACTCAGAAATACTGGAATTATCTTTGATAAATTGTCTGCTTCCCGTAATTAGATGCGCATACTGAGTCTTATAGTCTACCGTTCCAAATGTGAGGATATCTTTATTAAAACCATATAATCTATTTGCATTACCCGTGCTGCTTCTTGTCAGTAACTCCGCTCCTATCAGCGAACTGAATTCATGTCGTTTCCACTTATTTAGATAAGACAACTGTCCTCTAAAATTATTGGAAATTGAGTTTGAAAAACTATTATCCAATATTCCACCGACAGGGATATTATATTTCAACCCACCATTGCTATTGATCTCAGTAAAACTATTGATCAAATCGCGGGTATAATAGCTATCAATATCATTATTCAGTCTATTTTCACCGGACTGTTTCTCAAATTGATATTTAAATGATAAATTCAGATCTCCAATAGGCTTGTAATCAATGCCTACATTAATCAATAGGTCGTTCACTCCATTCTCAGATCTAGTATGTTTATGATCTTCAAGAGGATAGTAATTCCAGTCCAACAAATTGTATTGATCGACTATATTATCGATAAAAGATTGTCGATAGACTTTTCCTATAGCTATAGGATTACCCATTTCATCTGCAAAAGAAGTATATGGTAGTATGCCGCTAGCGTTTTGTATGATAGCGCCATATCTTGGTCTGCCGCTACGCTGTTGCTTTTTAGTGTATAAAAGTTCTGTACTTAATTCCAGCGACGCTATAGGTTTATAGCTTGAAAAATTTCGGACATTTATTCTTTCAAAATTAGCATCCAAAACATCTTTATTGCGGTCATACCCTATGGATAACAGGTTGGAAATCTTATCAGCCCTTGCACTTAAGGAAAGCATATGTTGCTGATTGACGGAGTTTTGATACATATATTTGGAATAATCATTTCTGACATCACGATCTCTTAATTTATCAATATCTACATATGCCTTAGACCTTTCGCCCTTTTCATTTTGATCATTATATATCAACCTTTCCACTACAGGCGACAAGAGCATTTTATTGCTAGAATTTATCCATGAATTATAATAGCCGTTTTCATACAGCATCAACTCCGCATCAATAAAATCAGTCGTTGAAATATTCGGTATGGAGAACAGATCAGGTTTATTTCCAAAAGTTGTATTGGAGCTAAAGTCTATTCCAAATGTCTGTCCTTTCTTTCCTTTTTTGCTGGTGATCACAATCACGCCATTGGCGGCTTTTGCCCCCCAGATGGATGAAGCTGAAGCATCTTTAAGAACTGTAATACTTTCAATATTGTTCGGGTTTATGTTGTCAAGGTCCCCATTGTACGGAAAGTTATCCAGCACAATCAAAGGTTCTTTTGGTCCACGAATTGAACTGATTCCTCTTACCGTAATTCTACCTCCAGCATTTGTACCTCTATCAACCATGATTCCGTTGGTGACAGCCTCCAGTCGGTCAAGTATATTAGTACTAACCTGCTGTTCCAATAGTTCAGGACCTATTTTTGTGAATGAACCTGTAGTTTTTTCTTTTGACAAAATCTCATATCCTGTATTGACCTGTACCTCATCCAATACCGCTTCATTTTTCGTCAATCTGAACGTGCTATTATCTTTCAGAGCTTGTAATTGAACTCTGAAAGGTATAAATCCAATATAATTTATTGTTAGAACGGTGTCCCTTAAGTTGGTCTGTACTAAAAAAGCACCCGATTTGTCGGTACTTGTCCGCGTTTTACCATCTATTAACACTGTTGCTCCAAATAAAGGTGTCGTATCAAGATCCGAGATTACCTTTCCATTAATTATTCTTTGTCCCAATGCAGTTGTCCAACAAAATACTAAGTATAGGACAACTATGCTGCTGTATTTTTTTAACATGATTCAGTATTTAATAGTCAAGGTCTATGTTGTCCGTTAAAATAAAGGTGTTCAATGATCTAACTGTCTGTTGGAGTCCAAGTCCATACTTAGCTAATTCAATTTGTAGTGCCTCTAAAGATGTTATCTTTTGATCAAATACTATATCGACATTATACTTGATGCCCGTAATATCCCATATTGGCAGCTTTATAAAATCCAGATCTTCGGTCCGAATAATAAAATTTTGAATAGGTTGATTGCTAAGCTCTGATCGATCATGACGAAATAGGGTGTTCTTTCCTTTGCCCCCTTTTGAGATCAGAATACGAGATCGGACAGAATCAGTAACGACCAATGTAAGACAATCTCGTTCTTTAGGTACTATCCTTCCATAATAGCCGGAGTAATTATTCAGTGTCTTCAGCATATCGGAGTACAGAGTGGATGACCTAGCAGGTGGGTTTATAAAATCGAAACTATACTCCCCTTCTTTTATGAGCGACTGGTCTTTGACAGATAAAACAATTCTTTTACCCGTATAACGATCGTTCATTTCTTCAAAAAGTGCTCTAGCGATGCCTTCGTACATTAGTAATAAGGAGGTATTGGTAAATGATCTTCCAATGACACTATTATTATCATATCTAAATTTACTTCCCTGCGGATATCCTCTAAAACTTCCTTTTGTCAATATTGAATAATGCATTAAAGGATTTTGTGTTGGATAGTGCTCCGATAAAAACAAAGGAGACTGAATATCCATATCATATTTATTGGATGCTGGTGTCGTTCCATTCTGAATGAATTCCTTGATGGAGGATAGCGATACAGATTCGCCAGAAGTAATGGCCGCGACCTTCCGATCAGCGGTAATCCACACATAGTGCGGAATCATTTTGTGTGGAAAATAAGAAGCCAGTAGCTTACTACCAAAAGTGGTAAGCAACTTATAATCATTTTTACCCCTTTTTTCGAAAAATTTTTCCACCCTCGTTTTAACATCCTCTGTTGCCCCTATAATAACAACCTCCCCATCATAATCTTGCTGAATTTTCTGCAGTTCACCAAATTTTTCGATACAGCTGCCACACCATGTGGCCCAAAAATCTAACAGTATTAGCTTCTTGTTACTATAATCACTTAACTTAATACTCTTTTTATCTTCAAGCTCATTAATGACTTGTATTGGCATATCCCAAAGCTCATCAGGGACAGTATCTCCAACTTTAAGTGGAATAATCTGATCAAGCCCATTCACCCCGCTGTCCTTGCGGGGTGTCTGAGCTGATAAACATAAACTATGAAATACTGCGATGATCATGATACAGGGTATCGCAATTACTTTAATGACCTTTAATAAGCAAACAAGTAGATTAAAGGCATGGAGCATAGGAGAAAGCAGGATCCATAGCACCAGCTTCCAATGTATTTTTATATATGAAACCGTAGCTCGATCATGCTCTTGTAGAGCGTAATCATGTCTAACGTCCTCACTTTTTAGTATAGAACTTTTCAATGTGTTTATATTTTGGTTTGTTTTTGATTGAAGACCAAAAAATAACTCAAGATTTAGGACAGTACTTTTCCTTAGGGACAGCACATAGCTCTCCCTATTGCAAGTTTTTTGCATTTTTTTAATGTTTATATTGGAAGTGAATCAAGAGCTAAAAATTTGCCAATATGCTCCCTGTTCAACTTTCAATAGTTAAAAAATAAATTGGAAAAAATGCAATTATTGGTCTACATCAAGGTTAAAAATCGGCTTCGTGATTGCATTTTGAATGGATGGTCAGCATAGTGACTTTGCGCAACAGATCTAATCTGCTGGCTTAATGATGTTTTTCTGGAGTTGTTCTAATCTTGACATACTCATCTTTTTAAAATTATAAATGATGAGTCTCATACCCTCGAAATAAAAACGTGGGATACTATCTAGCATTATTCCCTGGGTCTCACGCCTTCGAAATCAGCTTCAAACGATAGCACCCACGCCTTTATATATTGCTAATATAGCAAAATAAAGGCTATTGGGTGTAATCTACCGCTCTCGTGTTCGATATTTATTTGTGAGACTTGGGAAACGAGACTCGTTAATTACACTACCATACCTAAAAAGGTATAAATCAATTAAGTATTACAACAAATATACATAAAATTTTTTACAAAAAAAGTAATTTCATGATAATTATTAGCGTAACTTTTTATCGGTCTTTGTTTAATGTTAGACCAAGATGAAACTTATAATAAGAAATTAGCACAGAGATTGTCTCAAATCATGAATATTCTTGATATGACGCCTGTTGGTTTCGCCGAGTTTGTAGAGAGAGATGTCTCTCATATTTATGGAATTATTAACCAGTCTAGACCCTTTAATGACACGCTTGCCGAACATATTGGTAAAAAACTAGAGATTAAAGGTGCTAAGATTCTTAATTTGAATGTTACTATCCCCTCAAGTATCGCCAAAACGGAAGCGGTCGTTAACTTCAAACGGGATAATAAAGATAATCCCGAATACTTTTTACATTCCAAAACTGACAGAAGTATAGATGCTTTTGTTTCGGAAGTTCTTGTTAAATCAGACTTCCTTAAAAAGCCTAGATTTCTTAACGAAATAGAGTCATATATCAAAACAGAGTTTCAAAAATCATACATTGATGATCAGCTTTCTAAGGCACTTCGGTACGCAGTTACCAAGAAAACGTTAAAAAGTGAAAAGAAGCCAATCAAATTGAAAAATGGAGATTTTGGGAAAAGACTTGTTGATGTCTACTGGGTTGACAATACGTAGCAGTCACTGGTATAAATACACTACAAAACATCGAATTTAAAGAAACGCGCTACTAATGACAATAAAAACGGCATGACATATTGACACACTTACACTCCTAGATTTTTTTAATATTCTTCTATTGACACCTAATTTATCCGCTAACATTGCTTGATTGTATCTTGTAGATTTTCTGCATTAATGTTATCAATTTTTTTACGTGAGTATTCTTTTTAAATTCTTACATTTAAACTCACAATTATAATTTAAATATGGATGGTTTCATTATTCCTATAGTTTCTGCTGTTGCAGCTGTGGTTGCAAATGCAATTTATATATCAATGGTAAAAAAAGATTTAGATAGAAGGCTTGAATCATATAAAATAGCATATTCTGGAATATTTAAAGAGAAATTAGATTTATATAAAACTATTCTTGAATCAATGGAAAATCTTAGAATTAAGGTTGTGAATTATGGGCATGCAGGCGATAATTCAAACTTTTCCCAACAGGAAATAATGGATGAATTTAATAAATTTATAAGACTAAATGAACATGGAGCTATTTTCTTTAATGATATCATAAAGCAAAATATTTCTGAAATTAGAAATGATTTCCAGCAAGTATTTGATTTATCTATTCAAAATCATTTTAGTAAACAATTAGATATAAAAAACTCTAAAATTGAGCAATACATGGAAAAATTATCAGAGCTTACTAGAGGTGAAAAATACTCAAATTTAAAAGAAAATCTTATCCAAAGCATACGAAAAGATTTCAATATTCAATAATTAATTTAAAAAATTTGGCTATAGCCCAGGTTAATAAAAAAGCCGACGGGACACCAATCGGCTAAACCAATTATAGATCTAGAATTAAGAAGAAGTTGTTTCGATCCCCACAGCCTCAGGCTAAACAAGACCAATTGAATGCTTATCTAAAATTATTGTTCTCATTTTGCCCTTCGGCCACCTTCTTTAGGAAGGACCGAACCGTTTCTTACTCATTCCTAGAATGCTGGCAATCGTTTTTATTACACTGTCGCCCTGATACAGTGTAACCAATGACATAGTTGGTGGTACACTCCCACCAATTGAGAAAATATTCTCTGGAAGTAGCGTATTTTTATTATATATTATCTTGTGGATGAAATTGCATCAACTTTCCATCTGGTGCAATCTTGAGCGAATAATAATTTCCATTATAATAGTAACCTTTATCTTTTTGAATTTGAAATCCCAAATTCTGATCTAGACGTTTTTCAATTATCTCCTGATTACTGTCCAAAACAATGGAAATAATTCTTCTTATATCTTTTAAGGAGTATTGAAAACCTGTCCCCTGTCCCTTCGAAGATTCATTAATTAAAAAATTTTTATAATGTCTAAGATATATATGAATAAATCGTTCAAAATCCCAATAAATATGGTGCCTCCATCCCCACAAAGTTAATGTCTCTGCTTCAAAACCATATACTAATCTCATCAATTCAATCCAGGCCTGTTCATTCTCGACCTTAAGTTTATCTATATTTTTTTGAGCAATACCCAAATGATTACAAATAAATTTAGTTCGTTCTATTCTTCGATTTGCTAGTGATCGATTCAGTAAAAACCTAATAATACTTCCTTTATCATCATATTCAGCGATAGATTTAAGTGCTGTAATAATAACATCATCATAAAATTGATTCGTTGCAGGATTAGTCAAAATATTTTTCCTCTCTACCTCAGTTACTTGATCATGTTCCAATAATAATTTCAGCCCATAATATTGTCTTTTCTCTTCAAGAATCAATGGAATACCTATTTTAATTCGATTTTTAAATAACTGCAGTTGCATCCGTTCTGCATCAAACATTATAGGACTAAAATTAACATTTATAGTATTTGGAATAACTTTGATATCAGTGTTGTCATATTGGTTACTAATTGGCTTTAAATCAAGTGTGCTTACCCGATGAATATCTTTTACATAAAAACCGTCACTCTTCAACAATTGATTGATGATATCATCCTGTAAAGCACCATCTAGAAAAATCAGACCATCATCATATCCAATCTGATCGGAGTTAATTTCAGTTTTCAAATCAGCTCTTTCAGAAGGAGTATAAATAATATATCCATATACAGTTGCCCCATATTTTTTATATGCATTTGAACCAAATTTAAAGTCAAATATTGCATAACGGTCATATTGACCAACTAAGATGAAGATAGTTTGTAAAGAATATTTTAGATCGCTTTCCATAATTAGCCTAATCTAAGATTTATACGGTGATAACAGTCCAATTTTCAGTTGCTCGGATTGCACTTAAAGCATTGGACCCAATAACAGCTGTTCCTGAAATGGGATCAAAATATCGTTGGACTTCTCTCCCCTCAATGGTATTGGTAATGGTAACGATCATGATCTATGATAAATACTATTTTAAAAGCCCGAAAATAAAGGATCGGTTTGATTAAAAAATACGGGAAGCCGTATTTATATACAGATTAATTGCAATAATTTTGATGTAACCTTAAAGGTTTTATATATCATCTTATGAAATACAGTATTCTTTATTTATTTCCTCTAGTAGCAATGTTATGCACCAACTGTATAAACTCAAGTCGTGAGGTAAATACAAGCTCATCGATAGATACCATTAAAAATGACCAAATAAAACTTCTTGGATATGAAATTTTGCCACCAACAATTTCTACAAGTTCAAATAGGACTCTATACAGGGCGAATATCATTTTAAAAGATGACGATGGTTTAAATGAAGAAAAGAATAGGCAACTTCTACTCCATATATACGATTCAATAAGAAATACCAGCTATCGTCCCAATGCTATCAATCTATTTTTGTTTCAGACCTTAGAACATAGCGAGAGTGGTATGGGACAATGGATTGCCCGGATTTCGAAAGCTAAAATTGAAAACGGGCCTACTATATCCGTACAGAATTTTAAAACTAACATCGAGAACGACCTTGCACAAGACGAAGGCAAATCACTTTCTCTAAATGATAGAAAGATGATATTCAAAGAGATTATCGAGGCTGAAGATAAATCAATGCAATTGGCAGACAAAAAGTATCCGAGAACGAGTACTAATAATTTTGACAAGAATGACGATTATCAAAAAAAATTAGTAAAAAAACTCAAATTCACAATCCAAAAAAAATATAATATTGATGAAAAAAGATTAAAAGCAATAGCTCTCGAAGGATTGGAACATAACTGGCCAATGCCTCCTATGTTGAAGGATTAGTATTCTAAATATATTGAATAGTTATTTAAAAAAAACTGAAGACGAAACAAGCAGAATTTAATGTTATCTTTAATTACCAATTATGAACATCTAAATCTTATATAGAAATAAAAGATCACGACCAAATCAACTTAAATAGAAACGATTAAAAAATAATGGTAGGAAACTATGAAAGACGAAGCGAGACTTGAAAACATAGATCAATTAACAAATCTTATTGAAGCAGACTCGAATGAACATGCTCTAAAAGAGATAGCTACGTTGTTTGTAAGTGCGATGAATGATTGGCCATCCCAAAATCAAACTAATATCAATGAATACATAGAAGAGTTACATAACTATTTTGGGACACCCATTACTAAAGATGCAATATTGAGTAAAACCACAAGTGATTCTAGTGAGGATTTATGGAGAAAAGAATCTGCCGCTTCACTCTTAGAATTGCTTGACATTGCAGAAAAACAATATCAAGAGGAAGATCTCAAACAGCTTATCCAAACGATTGTCAAATACTACCAGAATCCTTCAGTAATTACTGATCCGGTGGCATTATTAGAACAATTTGGAGTATATGATGAAAAGATGGATTTATCTAGTTACCAATATCCAACATTAGAATTATTGCCAAGTTTACTCCAGCCTTTATTTTCAAAAATGGGACAAGAAGCTTCTCAGTATAAACTTCCTCTTCTTCTTGATGGTTCCGAAGATTTAAAACTTCGTGAGCTTTACCATCATCCTAATATTTTATTAGCAGGTACCATAGCTTCTGGCAAAACGCAATTCGTCTATAATCAGTTGGTCATGTGGCTGTATTTATACCACCCGGCACAATTAAAACTCGTGATATGCAGAAGTAAGCCTGTTGATTATAATACGTTGGCTATATTGGAGAGACATTTCTTAGCAGCTTTACCAGGTGTAGAAACACCTTTAGTGGAAGGAAAGCAAGTATGCTCAACTATTGATGCAATTATATTAGAGTGTGAGCAAAGATTGAATTTGTTTCAAAAAGCAGGGGTTAAAGGGGTTGAGGATTATAATAACAAATTCATAAATAGAACTCTTGATCCTAATCTAGGACATAGATACCTCCCTAACATTGTGTTAGTAATGGATGATATTCAGACATTTTTAGATGAAAATACGATCAAATCGCTTATAGCACTTACCCAGATGAATCTCTATACAGGAATCTATCTACTCGCTGTAACAAGCCAAATTATGTCGCGCATCATAACACCTCAATTGAGAGCTAATTTCAGTGTGCGTATCGGCATGAAGCTGATGTCTCAAAATGAATCAAAAAAAATATTAGATCGTGTTGGTGCTGAGAAACTAGCATCTCCTGGGGAATTAATCTATGAACAGGGGGAAAGACTAGGAAAAGGTACTCAACCGTATGTCGAATATAACTTTATAGCTGCTATTTGTAAATTTATAAGTGAGCAGCGAGGTTACCCTTCTGTATATCTATTACCTATATACGAAATAGAATCGCCAAGTATTGATGACTTTGACATAGGGATGAGAGATCAACTATTTAGAGAGGCTGCGCAATTAATAGTTATGCACCAACAGGGGTCAACAGCTTTAATACAACGTAAACTTAAGCTAGGTTACAACCGAGCCGGTAGAATCATGGATCAACTGGAAGCAGCAGGTATAGTAGGTCCATTTGAAGGAAGTAAGGCTAGAGAGGTTTTATATCCTGATGAATACACTTTGAATCTATATTTAGACTCACTTGCAAAAAATAATTACGAGATTGATACGCCCTCAGGTTCATCCGATAAGGATAAAAACTTCATAAATAATCCTATTGAACGAAAAGTGCACGGGGATAAAAATGATGAAACCAAATCCGCTCTCCCTAAAAATATAAATAAACTACATACACCACATCAAAGCAGTCGCAAGCTATTATTATATTTAGTCATTTTGATTGCCGTAACTGCTTTCTTCTATTGGATGAGTAAACTGTAAATACGCTGTTAATCCAATCAACTAAATTACTACATACGGTTAACCGTAAAAATTACATACAGTCAATCGATACTTTTGTTACAACAAATTGTTAAATATTAATGAATGAATATTGCTTTTACGGAAAAACATTGATAAATTAGAAAACAGAATTATTAACCGTGTTGGAGTTCTTTACAGAAACTTCTATCCAACATTATTGCAGGCATTCAGTATGAAAAGTTAATGGGGACCTTTTTTATAATATTAATTGTGATTATTATTGCTTTGGTTGCTTCAAGTAAAAAAAACAAAAAGCAGGAGCGCCAATCCATACCCCGAATAAGAGCGGATGAAAAACCGATATCAGGGGAAATGAAGACAGCGATTTTCTACTATGGAGAAGATTGGCGGAACTACCTAAGTACACAAAATTGTCAGTATGAGTTACCAAATAACTTTTTGGAAACTGCTGCACTTGCGCTACGTAAACTTTCCATTAAGGAACAGTATGATCTTAAAAAATTTTTCAATAGTAAAGTCGGACCAAATGTGTTATATAATCTTACGTTCAGATTATTGCAAAACCGTCATTGTAGTACAGATAAGGTTTACAAAGTATACAGAATTGCTATTGACACACTTAAAACACACTCTTTAACATCTTCTACACCCCCTATTCCACCGATGAAGGAAGAGAAACTTTCCCATTTAGCCGTAGAAGAAAATAAAAATGTAGTAATGGATAATATCATACCCCCTGTTCAGCAATTACCTGAGGTAGAAGTATTAAAAATTAACGAGGAAACTATTGATCATAGACCTACTGAATTAGAAATGCCAATTCAAAAGGAAGATAATAGAAGCGATCCACAAGAGCATCATGAAATCCAGTCTATGTTAGATCAATTAATAGTAGGTAACAATTCTGAAGTAATAAACAGTAATATCATTGATATTCCGGATCATCACGAAAAAATTATATCAACTCAACAATTTACTAGCGAGAACACGGGTACAAGTTTTCCATCTCTTAACGATTTAAATATCGAAGAATTACTTGCGCGTTTAGATGATTCTAATCTTTTTCCAGCGGAAGAAGAAAAAGTGATTATTAAACCTATTGAAGAAAATACTGAAAGAAGATTTGAAGATAATTACAACTATGACGACTATTTACTTGGTAAACGTTATAAAGACAAAATGGGGTTGTCAAAAGCACAAGTTGCCCTGGTCAATAAATTATCTGGAGTAAATAATGTTTTCACTGAGGTTGAAGGCTGCTGTATAGAGACCATTACCCTTTTTCTCAGTTGTGTCAAAAAACTAAAAGCTACGCTAACAAAAAAGGGATCTGATTTAAAAATAGAGATTGAAAACCTCTCTGATAACGCACGAAGAATCCATAAAGAAACTAGGGATGGCGAATGGCTGTTCCAAGATTATTACGGGCAAAATCATGTTAATGAATATTTCGAAAAACAGGTCTACTATACAATATTCAAACGGGCAGAAAACCTGATTCGGGAGAAATGGCATCATAAGCGAAAAGTTTCGTCTGACTTTATCCAATACTTTAAGGGCTTAAGTCCTATTTTTGAAGAACGAATTGGGCTTGATGTCAATAAGATTTTAGAAAACCTAAGAACCTCTATCCAAGATCCAGACATGGTAACTGAGATCGAATTGAACAGGATGAATACGACGCGTTGGAAATCTAAATTTGATACAATAAAATATGAATTAAACAGTGACAACATTGAGGACTTTGCAAAAGAAATTCATTCGCTTTTTAAAGAAAATCAAAAAAATTCATCAGCAGAGAACATCTATTACGAAGCTTGCAAGGTTGCCTACACTATTGACAAACAGGAGGCTATAAAGCTTTATCTATATTATCTAAATGCTGATCTAAAATCGGATAAAATTGATGACAAACAGTTAACAAAAACAATACATAAGTCACTCTTTAAAAATGATCATCATGAACAGGCATTTAATGACATTATACAACAATTAAAAGAGGATCGCGATCTCGCCTCTGCAATCGAAAAAGTAGATTCTATATATGCACCAATTCGAAGAAAAATAGAATTGAATATAGACGCTATAAAAACCGTACAAGAACAAGATAAAAGTACTGTTGAGCTATTAAATAACTACCTGCAAGACGAAGAAGAAATAGTAAAAGATACCCTGATTCTAAAAGAAATGATTATGGAGAAGGTGTCAATGGAAACAGAGCATGGGACAGTCGAATCTGACCTTGCTCACCCATTTATTGAAGAGATTGATCTGTCATTAGATCAGCGTGAATTGATCGGTCTATTCACAACCAATAGTTTTGAACTGACTCAGGAGCAGATAACAGATTTTTGTAAAGCAAGAGGCCTGCGATCAGGCCCTATTATTAATGACGTCAACGAAATTTGTTATGAAATTTTAGACGATACGCTCATCGAAGAGCGCGACGAAGAATATATGGACATGAATGAGGATTATTATAAAATGATTATTAAAGCATGAAACTAACAGTAAAGCCTAAAGAAGCAACCGCAATTATCAACTCACTACTCAGTGGCGTGGTGCCAAGAATCGGAGTACAACATATTACCGTAGGACGTTCAGATGAAGTCGATGCATTTATCAAAGCATTGGACGATGTAAAAAATGGTCATAGTATGGTTAAATTCTGGATCGGTGATTTTGGCTCGGGAAAATCTTTTATGCTACATCTACTTAACACGGTAGCATTAAAACAAAAATTTGTGGTATCAACAGCTGACTTTACACCTGACAATCGCCTGTATTCAAATGATGGTAAAGCGCTGGTGCTGTACACAGCTCTAATGGATAACATTGCTATACAGACCAAACCTGAGGGTGGTGCTCTAGCAACTTTACTGGAAAAGTGGATAGAGCAAGTTGTTGCTTCTACTGCTTCGGAAAATAACCTTTCTCTTGTCCAAATAAGAGAAGAGCAATATGTAGAATTGGTGAAAAACAAGATTATGCAGTCAATCAATGAATTGACTGATGTCGGTGGATTTGATTTAGCAAGCGTCATCATGAAGTACTATGAAGGATATATAAATGATGATGAGCTACTTAAAAGAAATGCCCTAAGATGGTTAAAGGGGCAATATAAGACGAAGACTGAGGCGCGACAAGATCTTGGTGTCCGTGAGGTGATCAACGACTTGAACTTCTACGACATGCTTAAAAATTTCACAGCCTTATTTGTCAGCATGGGATATAGTGGTTTTATGATTAATCTGGATGAAGCTATCAATCTGTATAAGATCTCTACATCGACTATGCGTGAAAAGAACTATGAAAAGATACTAACAATTTATAACGATTGTTTCCAAGGTAAAGTCAGCAACTTATTTATCAATATAGCGGGTACGCGTGAGTTTCTTGAAAATGAGCGTCGTGGTCTATTTAGTTATCAAGCTTTAAAATCAAGATTAGAAACAAATAAATTTGAAACATTGCAGATACGCGATTTTGCACAGCCGGTGATCCGATTGATGCCAATCGATCATAACGAAATATTTGTATTGCTCAACAAACTTAAAGATGTGTTTGAGTTTCATTATAAGGTGGAAATTGATATTTCTAACAGTGAGATACAAAATTTTATGGAGGAAATATATAATAAACCTGGTGCAAGTGAATTTTTGACACCAAGGGAAGTAATACGTGATTTTCTAAATATTTTGAGCATCCTGCGTCAAAATCCGGAATTGGATAAAGCTTCGCTCTTTAGCAATATTCAAATAAAGGATGAACGCCCGGTCGATGTTTTATTAGACAGTATAGAGGAACTATAATATGGCATTTGAACTGCTCTCTGAACCTATCAGACGCTATGTGAAAGACAAGCGATGGGAAAGTCTTCGACCGATACAAGTCGCTGCAATCAGTAAAATCATGAAGAGCGATGACAATGTGATATTGGCAAGCAGAACGGCTTCTGGTAAAACGGAAGCTGCCTTCCTCCCTATCCTATCTAAAATAAGTCCTCGGAGCAAGAGCGTTCAAGTCTTATACATTTCCCCATTGATCGCTTTGATTAATGATCAATTTGTGCGGGTGGAAGACCTATGCAGTTATCTAGATATCAAAGTAACTAAATGGCATGGTGAAGCAAATAGAACAGCAAAGGAGCATCTGATTAAAGATCCTAACGGCGTAGTTTTGATTACACCTGAATCTTTGGAGGCCATGCTGGTCAATAAACCTCAAAACGTCAGGATCTTATTCAACGATCTGAAATATATCGTAATTGATGAAATTCATTCGTTTATCGGTACAGACAGAGGTATTCAACTGAAATCTATATTGCACCGCATTCAAAAAAGTGCTAGCGTGAAGCCCACCATCGTAGGCCTATCAGCAACACTCGGAGATTTCGATGAAGCTAAATCTATGACAGGCTATCCAGAGGCCACTGTTGTACTGCGTGACCGAACCGCAAAGAGCATGACTACTTCTTTCCGATTTTTCGAGAGTTTACCAAATCAACTTTCAATAGACCTTCTGAAAGATCTATACAAAGAAACTTACTCCAATAAAGTTTTGGTATTTCCCAATAGCCGTGGCCGGGCTGAAGAGGTAGCTGTCAAACTTAAAAGGATTGCTGAAAAGGTAAATGGACATACGGCTTACTATTCGCACCATTCATCAGTCGATCGTGAGTTGAGGGAATGGATTGAACATTTTGCGAAAACAAATAAGTATCATCCATTTGTGATATCCTGCACCTCGACACTTGAACTCGGTATTGACATCGGAAGCGTAGAAAAAGTAGTTCAAATAGATGCTACGCATTCTATAGCATCACTAATACAGCGTGTGGGTCGAAGCGGGCGCAAGGATGGACAAGCAAGTTCTTTACTGTTATATGCAACTGGAAAATGGAGCCTGCTACAGTCCCTGGCTTGCTGGGAACTTTATAAGCAGGAATTTATAGAGCCGCCCTTCGTAGCATCAAAGGCGTTTGATCTATTTGCGCATCAGCTATTGGCTGTAGTAAAACAATATAGTTGCTTATCTATTCCGGTTTTAAAAACCGAGCTCGAGGAAAACTTTGCATTTAAGGATATCACATCAGAAGAGTTTGAAGCTATTTTAAGTCACCTTATCGAAACTGATATGCTTGAACAGTTGGGCAAAGAGGTTATCATAGGGCTCGAGGGTGAACGCATTGTGAATTCTCGGGATTTTTATTCAGTATTTGCCACTGAAATACATTTTAAGGTGTTACATGATGGCAAATCCATCGGTGATCTTCCCTCCTCCTCGCCGATCATGATCGAAGATAATATTTTATTGGCCGCCAAGATCTGGAAAGTTGTTGATATAGACTTTAGAAGCAGGAAAATATTTGTCAAACCGACTAACGATGGTAAACCTCCGATTTTTGGTGGTGAACCGGGTAATACGCATCCTTTGGTTAGGCAGAAAATGCTCGAACTTTTGATGACCTCGTCTATTCATCCTGAACTTGATGAAACTTGCACAGCGAAATTAGATGATATGCGCCAGGTATTTCAAGATATTCCTATTGAGAGTTTGGAAGATGATCGTCCGCTTTTAATTGGCGAAAATTCCTACAAATTTTACACCTTTCAGGGGTCAAAGATATTTGATACATTAAAATTTATTTTATCAGCGGCAGGTATAGAATTCCGGCACCTTGACCCGGCAGCCTGTTTTGAAATTGATCTAGACCAGGGATTTGAATGGTCTGCTCCAAAGCTACTTGCTGTTGTGACAGATTTAGATCGTCATCTAGCATTACGGATCGATACCAATCCAGCGATATTGAGTTTTGCAAAATGGGCAATACTTCTCCCTAAAGATAAGCAGGTAGAGCTTTTAAAAACTAGACGGTATGATTTCGAGGGAGCAGTAAAGTTTATAAACTCAGTTCGATGGGTTTATGTCAAAACGTATAATAATGATAGTCTGGAAAATTTTGTACTAGACGCATAAATCAAAATTTTTCTGTTATGATTATTACACATATAATTCTCGTAGAAATTGACACGGATAATTCGACAATAGCCTTAAAGATTAAGGATCTTAAAAGCTTAAAGCTGAATAAGTACTCAAGTCTCCAATATAATAAAAGTTTTGCAATCTGCACAAGCAATAAACACTTAGCTGTAAGCATAAAATCTGGCATCGAAGCGTTAATTTTAAATGATATGATTAATGATTACAACGGAACCATTTATAGCATTTCAGCTTTAAGCAAAGTAGTTACAGGATGTAATTTTTATAAAAGTGAGATTCCAGACATAGAAATTATCAAGAATATAAAGGCTCTAGCAAATATAAAAATTCCTGATATCGATACATACGAGGGTGCTATAGAATTCTACGACAACTATAATCTAATAATCACTCAAATCGACGAATTGATAAGTAATGGTGCTGAATTTTCTAAAAACAACAGAAAGGATCAAATATCCATTATACACAACCGAAATTTACCTATTTTGGATCAGCTGAATTTCGACTGGGTATACAATAAAGATAACAATGTAGTATTCGATAATACTGGTCTTGTAAGATGGAGACGTGAAGGTCGATTCTCAGAACATAGACGACTTATAGAGATTAAGTATTTTCGATAGGCTATATTTATATTCTTGAAAAAGGGAAATCGTAAACATTCGAAACAAACTGTTCCTATTTTATGTGAAGTAAAAATGAAAATCAAATCAATAAAAAAATCCAGAATATAATGACAGAGCAATTAAGTGTTTTCATGAACGCTGGCCTGAAATTTCAACAGTAATTTATGAAGATCACATTTACACTGTTGGAAATGTGATACAATCCCTGCTTTAGTGGTATCTCTTGGTAAAAGATGAAAAAATAATCGGCTGTTAAGGATTAATAACTAATGAATTTATAAGTAGAAATTATTTACATTAAAAACAATGGATGCAAACATTGAAAAATTAAAAAGTATTGAACACGGCTTCAAACATATCATTGAAGCAGGTGATCTTATATTAAAGGACATTTCAATCAATCATATGGAATTTGCAAAAAAGCTGCTAGATGATGACGCTTATCAGATCAGAATGTTGGCGACTTATCTTGTAGGGCAATTGTCAGTTGAATATGAAAACGCACTTGAAATCCTTGAGACTAAAGTTGCAACGGATGTTAGCTGGAGAGTACAGGAAATGTTAGCCAAAGCATTTGATTATTACTGTCACACTATTGGCTATCAGAAATCTTTGCCCAAAATTGAAAAATGGATCAGCGATGATAATCCCAATGTAAAAAGAGCCGTTATCGAAGGATTAAGAATTTGGACAAACAGACCCTACTTCAAAGAGAATCCTGAAAATGCCATTAAACTGATTGCAAAATTTAGGTCAGACGATAATGAATATTTACGAAGATCAATCGGTAATTCTTTGCGGGATATCAGTAAAAAGCATAAAAATTTGGTAGATCAAGAAGTTTCAACTTGGAATTTGGCGGACAAAAAAATAGTATTTATTCAGAAATTGATCTACAAGTAAGATGGCTTCTAAAATGAGATCATTATAATTTCCTCTATATCTACAAACTTGCTTTAGAAATTACAAACGTCGTACTAACCATTTACTATTCTCCAATTTTTAACTTTCAAAGTAACCTGACCTTCATCACATCAATCTAAAATATTTAGACAAAACTTTGCTCTTCAGCTCGCCTGAACCTAAACATTTGTGAAAAGAGTCTTTTTACTGTTATTATTTTAGTTGGCTAAAGAAATTCGGTCCTTGGATCTATCCAAAATAGGTCACGGAGTTGCAGTAGTTCTTCTATGTCCATCAAGTTATAAACCAGCTCATCTTTCTCTTCTAAAGGAATCGTTATTTGTTGATCCGTTCCAAATAAAAAAATGGTTAAAATAGCATCCTTGTCATATATCGAGATATCTGACTGTACCATAGTAACATCATGTTTGTTAAACCATTCTCTTGCCTGCTCTTGATCTAGGCAGATCAGGGATCGGGTTAGATCTTCAAGATCTCGCATCTCATCGATCATATGAGTGGGATAATTTACGCCAATATAAGCTAGATACATAAGATGATTGCCAGTGCGTAAGGCATAATTACGTATTAAAACCCGCTTCGGATCGAATGAAAAAACATAATATTCTGGATCGGAGATAAACTTATACTGCTTGCCGTAAAACTGAATTTTATCCTCCAATTCTTCTAAATGATCTATTTCTATAAATACTTCTCCTAAAAGCTGCCCTTCATCTATATTGGCAAGTGCATCGTCAATGACCAATAGCGCTTGCTCTTCCATAGGAACAATGCTTCCACTACAATCTAGGTGTAACAAATAATCATCAACATCAGGTACAGTTAACGGATACCATGTTGGGTTTTCGTCGTCAACTGTATTTTTAGATGTTAAAATGTTATAACCGTTACGCTTTAATTCTAATAGTATAATTCTGCTCAGGGGGACAAACTTCATAAGATCTTACACATATCACTAAAACAAACTTTGCTGCATGGGTCCATCCTGTCCTAAAGGTGGCAGATCTGACCATTGATAGGGTTCGTACCGATGCTTGCCATCTGGCCTGTTGGGATATCCTCTTAAAGTGTAAACGGGATAATAATCCAGTTCCTGATCGGAGATTTCGTAATTGAAAATAGGTATCAGCGCTTCTTCATCTTTGGCGGATAGCCATTGCTGCTCGAGTTCAGGTGTTAAGAATAAGGGCATGCGCCTTTTGTTCGGCCCATCGTTATGGATCTGGCCCATCACGGTATTGGCTTCACGTGTGAGCATACCAAAGCTTCCTATTTTATGGATCTCTCCTTCCTGATCAACGATCTCATGCCATTGATACAATCCTGGGATATAGAAGATTTCTCTTCCTTTCTCTCCAATGAAATAGGGTACTTTCTTCTTCCATCCGTGTACTTTACGGTGCTCAAAGGTACCGGATACGGGGATAAGACAACGTTGATTTTTGAGTCTATGCCAATAGGATTTACTATCGGCAAGGATCCGCTCGCTCCGCACATTGATCATATTGCGACGGCGGTCTTCCTGTTCTTTGGGATCTTTGATATAGGTGGGCAATACGCCCCACTCCATTTCAAGTAAGCCCAGCTCCTCGCCTTCTTTGTCTTTGTAGATGATGGGATATGCGGGAAAGGTGATGGCCTGCACGTTTTCAAAATAATGGTAGTCGTATTCGAGCTGTTTGCGTTCGTCCCGTAACTTAGGGAATGCTTTCTTGACGATTTCAAGATCGGTATGAAGTGATATGTCCCAGCACATAGTTCTTTATATTGATAGTATGTTTATTGTTAAACACGGTGATGTATTCATTTGTTTTGCCTGTGGCTATTAACTGATGAGATCAATAGCCCTAACTTTTTTTTGTGTCTTACCATCGGTAATGATCGCCCATACGCGGCCATGCTCGAGGGTAAAGAGGATATCGATCGGATCTTTCCTCTTGAAGGTGGTCTGGTTACGGAGGTAACCGACAATCTTGCTTTCGTACATGCGCAACATGCGCTTGTCCCACTTTTCTTCGCGAAAGCGATTATTGAAAATGCGATAGCCTGAATTGGTTTCCAGTAACTGCTGTATGCTATGTGCGTCTGCCGGTATCTGTATGGCTTTCCCTTCTTTGGGGCCCAGTTCTGCAGCATGGGCATGAGCTTCTTCGGCTGACCAATACGGCGAAAGCAGAAAACCTGTCCCTTTGACAACATCGGGCCACTCGAACCGCTGCAGTACAAAATCACGGTAACCCTGTTCCAGAAATTCCTGAAAGGTACTACGGGTGAGTTGTTCAAATGGATTGTATAGCATAACGGTATCGCGTTGTTGATACGAATATAAGAAAATGACGGTTTAGTCTGCGTGTAAATTCTTCAATATAAACTTTGATTAATATCATTTATGGATGACTCAATTGTATTTTGTTTTGAATTTATAAGGTTTAAATAAGATTTTAGAACTGGAGCGACAATGTAGTCGTTCTGGCAACGATACTTTGAAAGAGATACCAACGGAGCGTATCTGCTACAAAGTTTATCTAATTAGTCAGACAGTGTCTGACCAATTACAAAACAGTAATTTTGAAAACGATACATATCAAAAATCATTGCATCACCATATTAATTCTGATCTTATAAAGCCTGAAGAATTTCCTACAAAACTATCATATTCTCATTTCTTGGAATTGATTATAACAAAGGTATCTGTGAAGTTTAATTAATACAAAAACTGACGATAGCCCTGTTTCAGAAATTCCTGAAAGGACCACGGGTGAGCTGTTCAAATGGAATGTATAGCATAACGGTATTGTGTTGTTGATACGAATATAAGGAATATCAATAGAAATTTCACGGCATTTACCGCTATATACTCCGTGGATCTGGCTTAAGGGGCATCTTGGCACAGCGGATCACCCACAATATAGAACACTTGAAAACAACAACTTAAAAACATTTTAAAAATGAAAATATAAATATTTTTGCATGAAATTTGAATTTTATTTCATACATTTGATTCATGTATAAGTTGGATAATTTAAAAAAATCAATACGAAAAGGACAAGTCTATCGTAGAGAGGATTTGGCAAAATCATCAAAATCAATAGATCGTGATCTAGCTATCCTAGTGCAAGAAGGTAGTCTTAAAAAACTAGCTCAAGGCTTATACTATGCTCCTAAAAAAACAGTTTTTGGAGATTCGGTTCCCGAAGAGAAAGATGTCATAAAGAAATATCTGAAAGGTGATGATTTTTTAATAACATCTCCCAATTATTACAATTCAATAGGATTGGGAACAACACAATTGTATAATAGTAAAAGTATATATAATCATAAAAAGCATGAAGATGTCAAACTTGGAAATAAAGTTTATCAGTTTAGACGTAAGTCCAAATTTCCAAAACAGCTTTCATCCGAATACTTAGTTATTGATTTATTAAACAATTTAAAAAGCTTGGAAGAAGACGAGCAAACCCTATTACATAATCTAAAGTCAAGGGTACAGCAATTTAATAAAGAGCTTCTTAAAAAGAATGCAGATAGATATGGCTCTATAAAAGCTAAAAAAATAATAAATGAACTAGTATAGAACTATGTATCTACATCAGCACAAGAACTTCAAAGATCTTATCCTGGCAGAATCTGAAATACGAGCAATTGATCCGATACTGATCGAAAAGGATTATTGGATTATGCACTGCTTATATGGTCTTCAAATACTAGGCTTTCAATTTGAATTAAAAGGCGGTACTTCCCTATCTAAAGCTTATAAAATAATTGATAGATTTTCAGAAGATATTGACATACATATCCACCCCGCTGCTGCTTTGGGAATAAATGAAAATCCGAAAAATACCAATCCAAAAAATGTTGCAAAAAGATTAGCTTTCTATGAAAGCTTAGCCGATCAAATAAAAATAGATGGAATAATAGGCATTGAAAGGGATACTGTTTTTGATGATACTCAATATTACCGAAGTGGAGGAATTAGGTTAATTTACAATTCCTTTTTTAACGAATTGCCAGGATTAAAACAGGGTATTCTGTTAGAAGTAGGATTTGATAATGTAGCCCCAAATAGTCCTATAGATATATCATCATGGGCATTTGAGAAAGCGGTACAAGCATCGATTGATTTAACAGATAATAGAGCGCTACAAGTTGCATGTTATGATATGTGTTATACTTTTGTAGAAAAACTGCAAACAATAGCGACAAAATTTAGGAATATGCAAAGTTCAGGAGACAACCAAGTGAATTTTATGCGTCAATATTATGATGTTTATCAACTTCTTAATCAACAAGTAGTAATAGATTTCATTGGAACTCCCGAATATTTAGCTCATAAAAAGCGTAGATTCCCTAATTTGGATTTTGCTATTCCAATTGCACAAAATGAAGCTTTTTTATTAGAAGATAGTAAAGTAAAAGAACATCTCAATCAACTGTATATTAAAAGCAATGCACTTTACTACAGTGGACAGATTGATTTACAAACTATACTTGATTTATTAAAGATACACCTTGAAAAATTATAATTTTTATTTGTCCATCACAATCGTATGGAGATAAAATAAAGGGTTATCCCTGGTGCAATTTATTTTAATTGTATATCTCTTTCGTATCTACCAACAAACTTTCGAATAAGACACCAGTATTATATGCTGCTCATTCCCATATGTTTTATAGTTTGAACTGCTATATACTCCGCGGGTCTGGCTTAAGGGGCATCTTGGCACAGCGGATCACTTCCAGTGACGGACAGCCAAACTCCTGCACGACCTTCCCTTCGATAAGATAGATGCCGGCTCCTCTTAAAGGATATTGCGCCAACGTGGGCGGAAAATGCACGGTATCGAAAAACTTGCCTTCGATATCGAGGAAGGTCCCGAATTTCATCAGTTCACCACGCTTTGTCTTCACAAACTTTTCGGCCACAAAATCACCTACCATACGAACGGTCTTACCGACATGATCCATCAGTTCACGGCTCTGCACATCGCCCCGAAAATCACTCCGGGCAAGATCAAACAGGGTACCGCTGACACAGAAACCGATAAGCTCCATCTCATCATAATAGTCCTCCAGGATATGACTATCCAAAGGGGGCAAAACGGGTTTACGGCTATTGGATTCAAACAGTTCGGCACTTGGACTCGCTTTTGTGTGCTTGTTCAGCAAAAGATGTGCTTCCCAGAGCAGTTCTTTCTTACTGCTACCGAAACTGCGGAATGCACCGATACGGATAAGAATGATCAACTGCTCGAGCCCAGTACCTGTTCGTCTGATAAACTGTTCAAGATTCTGGTAAAGTCCATTACGTGTGCGTTCTTCTATTAATCGTTCAACTTGTTTGGATTCTACGTGCTGCATGCAGTCAAAACCGAGATAGATATCGCTCCCATGGATACTGGTCTGATACTCCGACCGGTTGATACAGGGCAGACAGATGGTAGCGCCCGCGACACGGGCTTCGTTGACATAGACTTTGCGGTTATAGAAACCGCCATAATTGTTGAGCACGCTGACCATAAATTCGAGTGGAAAATAGGTCTTGAGGTAGAGGCTCTGATAGCTCTCGACAGCAAAGGAAGCGGAATGGGCTTTGTTGAACGAGTATCCTGCGAAACTCTCCATCTGACGCCAGATCTCCCGGCTGACTTTTTCGTCATACCCCTTTGCTCTGCAGTTGTCAAAATACTTCCCCTCGATCTCGATGAGGTGATCTTTGCTTCGGTATTTACCGGACATCATACGACGGAGGACATCGGCATCGGCCATATCCAGCCCACCGTAAGCATTGGCGATCTTCATCACGTCTTCCTGGTAAACCATGACGCCATAGGTTTCTTCCAGCTGCTCTTTGAATACGGGATGCGGATATACCACCTGACTGGGGTCATGGTGCCGCTGGATAAAGGCAGCCATCATCCCGCTACTGGACACTCCTGGCCGGATGATCGAGGATGCGGCAACGAGCGTAAGGTAATCGTCACAATGCAGTTTGGTGAGCAGCTGCCGCATGGCGGGGCTCTCGATATAAAAACAGCCGATGGTATTGGCAGAGCGAAGCTGCTGGGCGATATGGGGGTCTTCGAAAAAACGTTTTGGCTGACGGGTATCAATCGTGATGCCCTGATTGGCATGCACGATCTCCCGGCAGCCTTTAATATGACCGATACCGCGTTGGGATAGGATATCGAATTTTTCAAATCCGATTTCTTCGGCAACATACATATCAAACTGCATGGTCGGCAGTCCTTTCGGCGGATAGTCGAGCGCACAATAACTGACCAATGGCTGTTCGGAAATAAGCACTCCGGAGGCGTGGATGGTTCGCTGATTGGGAAAATCGGCCATACGGTTGTAGACGCTCAAGATGGTATTGGTCACTTCATTTTTATTGAGCATATGCTCGGGCTCATGTACCAGACGGTCAATTTCGGATTTGGGAAGACCATAGACTTTGCCGAGTTCACGCAGGATGCTCCGCGACCGAAAGGTGCTCATGGCTCCCATCAGGGCGGTATAGCCGTGCTGATAACGGTTGAAAATATAGTCGTACATATCGTCACGGTCCCGCCAACTAAAGTCAACATCAAAATCGGGTGGACTTTTCCTTTTGGGATTTAGGAAACGTTCGAAAGGTAATTTGAGGGCAATGGGATCGACATCGGTGATACCTAAGCAGTAAGCAACTGCGGAATTGGCTCCGGAACCGCGACCTACGTAATGGTAATCGCGATGACGGGCATAACGGCAGATATCATCGGTGATGAGAAAGTAACTGGAAAAATTGAGCTGTTCGATGATCTCGAGTTCGCGTGCTATACGTTCCCGGGCTACGGGGTCGTTCTTGGCATAGCGGTGTTCAAATCCGTCTCCGGTATATTTGAGTAGCAGCTGTTTATCGTTGTACCGATTTCCGGTGAAGGTGGCCTTGTTCTTAACGCTCTGGAAATCCATCTGAAAGCGGCATTGTGCCAACAGCCGATGGGTGTTGTGCAAGAGCTGTGGCAGATCGGCATAGATTTTCATCAGCCGTGCTTTGGGCACAAAAACTTCATCGACAGGTGCTACTTGTTCGTCCGAGAGCTGTGAGATCAACAGATTGTGATCAATAGCTCTGAGCTGCCGATGAAAGGTATGATCTGCTGTGCGGAATGTTACGGGTGCCAGTATAACGGCTTTGGAAAGCAACTGCTTATCCATCAGGATGGCTTTACTTCGCTCCGACGGACGGATACCGATGTATTCGTAGTCTTTCAGCGCAAAACTGCCCATGCGCTCTAACGGGTAAATGACAAATACTTCCTTGAACTCTGGAGCCTGCAATGGAACTTTTGCGTTCTCGAAGTTGAGCTGTGTACGGTAGGCATTGATCTCGCTAAAGCCCCCTTCATTTTGTGCAATGGCGATAAAACAGCAGGTGTCGTCCTGACGGAATTCCATACCGGCCAGAATATTGAGTCCTGCCTGCTGGCCTTTGCGGATAAAGTCTATGGAACCGGTACTGTTGTTGATATCGGTGAGCACGGCAGTATCGTAGCCATTGGCGAGCATGCCTTCCAACAGTTCGTCGAGACTGAGCGTACCATGGCGTAAGCTGTAATAGCTGTGCAGATTAAGGAGCATGGTCACCTCCTTTCCTTGATGGTGGTTCTGGAGCGCAGATACCTTTCATCAGGTACTGGCTACCGTAACGCATGCGGATCCTGTCCATGGCCTGTAGCAGGTTGACTTCGTCACTGCTGTCATTGAACAGATCGGTCTGATAGGCGCCATAGATGAGGTTGGAAAACTTAATCCCGATAAGGCGGATAAGCATGCGCCGGCTGTACAGCTTTTTAAAAAGTGCCATTACTTTTTCGGTAATAAGCTTATCCGAGTTGGTGAAGGCTACCTTGACCTGCTGGGTATGGGTATCGAAATTGCTATAACGAATCTTAAGCGTGATATTGCTGGTGAGTTTCTGATCTTTGCGAAGCTCAAATGCAAGGGTATCGACCATACCGATCAGTGTACGGCGTAGGAGATCCATATCAATGGTATCCTGCTGAAAAGTTGTTTCCTTGCTCATGGATTTCTGCTCCCGAAATGGCAATACAAGGGAATCATCGAGACCGTTTGCTTTTCGCCAGATGGTGACTCCATTCTCCCCCATCACATGTTTCATGGTGAAGGCTTCCATCTGCTGCAGGGTGCCGATCTTGCTGATACCCATATTTCGGAGCAACGTATAGGACTTCTCGCCTACCATCGGAATTTTCCGTATGGAAAGCGGTGCTAAAAATCCTTTTTCGGTACCGCTGTTGACAAACAGTTCACCGGACGGTTTAGCCTGACCCGTAGCGATCTTGCTGACGGTTTTATTGACGGACAGTCCAAAGCTGATGGGTAATCCTGTTTCTTTTATAATGCGCTGCCGTAATTCCTGCGTCCACTGCCAGCAACCAAAGAAGCGGTCCATACCGGTCACGTCGAGGTAATGCTCATCGATGCTGGCTTTTTCAACCACTGGCGTCACCTCTTCGATAATCTCGGTGACTATGGAGGAATAATGACTGTACAGATCATGGTCGCCCCTAACAATGATTGCTTCGGGACACATGCGCAGGGCCAGCCGCATGGGCATGGCACTGTGTACTCCATACTTCCGGGCTTCGTACGAGCAGGATGCGACCACACCCCGATCGGAAGTCCCACCGATAAGCACTGGTTTACCCACCAACCCTACGTTGAGCAAACGCTCTACGGACACAAAAAATGTGTCAAGATCACAATGCACTATATTCCGTTCCATTTCCTAAAAAATCATCTCTATCCCGTGTTGTTTATACTTTAAAGGTATAAATACTCGATCAAATATACTAACATATTTAGCTAAAATAAGTGTGAAATTTACACATTTTGATAAACAGCTGAATTACAAGACTAAAATATTTAGTCAAACACGATATAAGAAATGATCTTTAAATGGAAAGATTGAGGATTTAGTGACTGACGATAAAACTGTAAACGTTTACGAAAATGCCTATTCTTGCGAAAAAACTATTCCTCATCCGTGCATTTGATTCATTTATCATCAGATTTGAAGAGTTGGGATTTAAGACAAGAAGAAACATAAATAAATTTTGTGTTATGTGAGTGTTATATTAGTTTTTACGAACATTGATCATTTTTTTATATATTAGTTTTACCAATACATGAGTAAGTGACAAGGGTAATATAAAGTTCTGTTTCACCAACATTGTTCTTGGCATTAATTTAAAACTGATCGCAAAAATAGACAATGTTTAATATTTTTAAAAAGAGAACCATTCTTCCTGAAGATTACTCAAACCTTATAGACGAAAAATCTTATGAAATCTTTCTGAAGAAATGTCTGTTAACACTTAAGTATCTAGGTTATAAAGTTATAAGCTTTAACAATGGTGACATTGTGTATGAAAAAGAAAACAGCCTAGAAGCACATTTCTATTTAGACAACCTTCTAAGGAAATACCTACAAGTAAATAATGAGGAACAAGATATTGTAATACAAACGCACTTCAGTAAATTAAAAGACCAATCAAAAGCATACACCTACCTTTACAAGGATTTTGATTATGCAAAGCAATTTCTTAAAATATTACTGAAAGCAGACGATATTTTACCCAACAATGAAGATTTCGTTTATCAAAAAAGCTATCCCAATTTATTGACATTTTTGGTCTTTGACTTTGAAGATCAATTTCATTATGTAGAAAAAAGCAAAGTACATCTTTGGGAAGTAGATGAGATCCAATTATTTGAAATTGCAAAAAATAACTTAAGAAAAGAAGAAATAGAAATTAAACAATACACATATGAAGATAAATACTATGTCTTTGTATTACTTAATGGCGACTTTTCAAGTTCATATACATTATTAATTGAACAAGATTTAGACTTCACTATTGGACAATTTGGAACTTTGATTGCTTTACCAACAAAAGGAACTGCATTTCTATATCCCATTTCAGAAGCTGATATCTTAGACGTTATCGTAGCAATCTATCCGACAGTTGAACAATGTTTTGATGAAGACCCAGGTAATATAACTCTTGATTTCTTTTGGTATTTTAATGGAAACTATGAATGTTTCATAAAAGAAAAAAATGATGACGGGACAATGAGTATTAGTACACCAAAAAAACTAGCGAAATTATTGAATAATAATTAAGTTAAAATGCATTGACCAAAAATTGATCATTGGAATATAGATACAGATATAAATCTTCAGGGGATCGATTTATAGCAAATTCAGCAATAGTAAATGGTACAGATAATTACACTCATAAAAAACGGATAATGATAGTATTCAAGACAACGTATCATTCACAGCTTTTACAGAAAATTATATTCCAGCTGGTGATGATACAAATCTTTATTCCTACAATATTGTGTATTACACAATATAACTTTTAATATATGACTAACCGAAAATACTATATAGAACAAAAATTTATGAAAATATTTTTGTTTTTACTACTTACCATTACATTTCTAAATGGTAACTTTTGTATTGCTCAATCTCACAGACTAAAAGATCTGACTATTAGCGGATTAAATAATTGTCACTCAGATTATTTTGAAAAAAATCAAGATTTAGATAGTTTAATTATTAACTACGACAAAAATGAACCTATAGAACTTTTTTTTAAATATGAAAATAAGAAAGCCGGACAAAATAGAAAATCCTACTTCTATTTAAAATTTCCAGGTGATTTATTCCTTTTAAAAAGAGACTATCCCAATTTAAAAATACCAGATTATCCAATATATGACTTAAAAATAATTGATGAAAAATATGATGAAAAAAATGAACTTATAAACTACACAATAACTGCAATACTGACAAAAGATAGTCTAAAATACATGCTAACAGAATGGTTGCATAAAGGAACAAAAGTTCAACGTGAACTTTCCAGTATCCCTTATGAAGGATTCAATGCTAGTTACAAAAAGGGTAACGCTGTCTTAGAAGAAAATTTAAATAAGGATATTCCTGGCATTAGAAATATAAATAAAGAAACTCATTATCTTTTTAAAGGTATAGTTGATCAGAAAGGATATATAAACAATATGCAAATGTTAATGGGTAATGACAAAGTAGGCAACCAAATACTTCGTTCACTACAGCAGTCTGGACCTGTATGGCAGCCAAGGATACTAGGAGGTCGAATTGTGAAAAGCTATATTGAAATTTTTGCACAAGTCCAAAATGGCGCTTTAAAAGTATTTACCTGTGGTTATAATCGATAATCTCAACGTAGGGAGTTGTAAAGATCGAATAATGTAAACTGGCTTCCAGCTACTATAGATCGTGGACCTAAAGAATCAAAAATTAGGATATATGTACTACTTAATAGTGATGGCATATACTACGCTCTTATATAGCTCCTGTAATTTGTTTTCATATTTGCGGGAGCGCCCACCGAAGAATCCCGAAGGGATCTGCGAAGCAAACAAGACAAAGCTCGCTCCGGATTGCACTCAAAGCATTGGCTCCAATAACAGCTGTTACTGAAATGGGATTTTGTGATTATCGGCTTGATTAAAAAATACGGGAAGCCGTAAGGTATAAAACGTATAAAGCCATTCTTGGCAGAATGGCTTTATACGTTTTTTATGATCATGTTCCCACTGCATTTTATTGCTGTTATGCTTGATTATTCTCAAACAGCTCGTGCAGTTTTTGCTGTAGTAATTTTTTATCAGGTAATTGCATTTGGTATTCGGCAACCATTGTGGGTGAAAGGCTTCTGCTTAGAGCATATTCTACCACTTCACTATCTTTATCTTTACACAGTAAAACGCTAATACTAGGATTTTCATTATCTTTTTTTACATCACGGTCTAGAGCTTCGAGATAGAAATTCAATTGTCCTAAATGTTCGGGTTTAAACTTGTCGGCTTTCAACTCAAAAGCGACCAGACATTGTAATCCTCGATGATAAAATAATAAATCAACATAAAAATCACTATTCCCAACTTGTACTTTATATTCTTCGGCAATAAACAAAAATTCTTTTCCTAATTCTAAAATGAAATTTTTCATTTGATGAATTAAACCTCTTTGTAAATCACTTTCGTTATATGGCTCTGGAAGGTTCAGAAAATCAAAAATATAACTATCTTTAAACGCATTAATTATACCAAAATTAAATTCTCTCAACACTGTTGAGAGTTTTGTATTCCCAATCATGGTACGTTCAAAATAACCTGTTGATATTTGACGTTCTAATTCACGAAAGCTATAGTTTTCTTGCTTAGAAATATTAAGGTAAAATTCTCTTTCTTCTATGCTTTTGCAACGAGAAAATATAGCCAAATTATGCGACCAACTTAATTGTCTCGACAGTGCTGAGAGTTTCGGAAAATCTTTATAGGTTTCATAAAACTGCTTCATACGCCAAAGGTTCTTATCAGAAAAGCCTTTTATTTCTGGTTCCGTTCTTTGGATATATTGTGCCAATTCTTTTACAACAGATTGACCCCATTCAGTAGTTTCTATGCGCTTACTAATGTACTCGCCAATATTCTAATATAGATTGATCAGCTCAGTATTTACTGCTTTTATCGCCTTGATACGAGATTGTTTGATTAGCTGAATGACATCTATAAAACGTTGTTCCATTGCATTTTGAATATATTGTAAAATTACAATTTATTATTTAGGTTTGAATATTTGCTATGATTAATTGACATATTGCTATACAGCTTTTCAAGCTCGTCGATGGTAAGCCCTACTCCACTTGGCTTGATAACACATTTATAATAAAATGATAAGCTATCCATCTTTTTTAAAGTAATCACTGCCCAAAGTAAATAAGAAGTCCGTTCACAAAATGAATTCTTAGAGAAATTATTGCGTATATTTAAATCAAAGTAATTTATTTACAATGTCAAATCCGATTGAACATTTATGGTTATATAATGACTGGGCCAATAAATCTGTCATCAGTACAATAAAATCTCAAGGAAGTATAATTCCTCCCTCCTGTTTACGACTAATGAGTCATATTGTTAATGCACAAATAATCTGGTTAAGTAGATTAAATGGTGAAAAACCATACCTAGGCGTTTGGGATGAACATAGTATTATGGAATGCGAACAATACCATAATTTGGCTTCAGCTGGCTTAGGTGAAAAGATCAAAAAACACAACGATTATGACAAACATAGCATTCAATATAAAAACACTAAAAATGATAAATTTGTAAACTCCATTGAAGAGATATTGCTACATACCTTTAATCACGGAACTTATCATAGAGCTCAAATAGCAACAGAGATGAGAAAGAATGGTCTTGAGCCGGTCAGCACAGATTATATTGTCTTTGTCCGAAAGCAACATTAGCATATTCCCTATCGTTTTACCCTCAAAAAGATTGACCTCTGACCTCCTCCAAAAAATTGGACATTTTAAAAGTATAGAATTCAGAGATGAATTACTAATTCTAAATAGGAGGAAAACAGATGAAAAGATCGAAGTTGACCGAAAAATACCTGATCCTCCCCTGTTTCATTCTTCCCTTTGAATAGCAAGGGTAAAAATTCGGTCAATCGGGATGTGGCTATAAACTCGGCTGTAGCATTTTCCATGTTATAGATACCGGTATTGCATTCCCTGATCAAGCTTGCTTTGACTTTGTTCTTAATAACAGATCCATCGATATCTCCACCTACTGATTCTACTTGTATATGTTTAATTTCGTTGAGCAATACAGGTGTACCGATAGCGGTGATCATAAGCGATTGGGATTCCTTTGCCCGAGAGTTCATCAATATTGACGCTGAAGCCTCTAACGGCATCTGCCCGGTAGCTACCATATTGCTTTAAAGACTCCACTAAGCTCTTATATAGCTCTTGTAGTTTGTTTTCATAATTGCGGAAGCTCCCCCCGAAGAATCCACAAACGATCTGCGAAGCTCACTCTGGATCGCACCCAAAGCATTGGCTCCAATAACAGCTGTTGTTGATATGGGATTTTCTGTGGGGATCGGTTTGATCAAAAAATACGGGAAGCCGTAAGGAAGGTATAAAACACATAAAGCCATTCTTGACAGAATGGCTTTATGTGTTTTATATGACCTATTTGATTTATTTCAGTTTTTCAATCTCGTCGACGGTAAGGCCGGTACCCTCAGCAATTTGTTCTAAAGGTAAACCCATATTTTTAAATTTCAAAGCTGTCTCAATAGCATTTTGATGTTGGCCTTGAGCAATACCTTTTTTTAAACCTTCTTTTAAACCTCGATCATGTCCAAGACGCTGAGCAGTAGAATAGGTATTCTCTGCATCACGCTTATGTTTTAAACTTGCTTCGTATGCCATCTTATCCTCCGGTGTTAATTTTGCGACTTCGCCTATGTCAAAGATAAGACCAAATACCCGCTTATCCAAAAAATCAGGTATTTTATCAAGTTTACTCATGTTTTTCAATAGATATAGCCACATATCCATATCTGTCTTTATATCAACCTCATTCTTATTAAAATTTGGTAATACTAAGAGCTTGTAACCAAGCTTTTCATAAAAAACACGACTACTCTGCTTATCGCAAAGAGCAACATCGTAAAAATACTTTCCCGGTTCTGTTTCTCCTAACTCAAATTCTAAGATACCAATAAAATATACTTCGGGAAGTTCGTATGTATTTCCCTTATAGCCCCTGGGTATAAGTTTATTGATAAGCCTGGATGTATAAAAAACGGTCCGATCTTTAAAAAAATCTTGATAAAGCTGTTGCATCTCTATAATGAAATGCTCCCCATCAATACCGGTACAATAGAGATCGAAAATAACCTTACGCTCATTTTCAACATCGCCACCCTGCTCCACTGGCCGATAATGAAGATCCTGAATAACTTTCTCTCCCTCAAACAGCCCATTTAAAAATCAAAATTAAAATCGGCTTATTTTCTTCCCTGCCAAAATAGAATTTAAAGCTCCAGTCGCCACTAAAACCAACATACTTGCCCATGCTACTTTTTGTCTTTTTCATAATAATATGCTTTGCTTAAATAATTAATATTGCTAAGCAAGCATCAGGAAAACTAAAATTATTAGCCGGTTATTAAACGTTTGTAGTCGTTTTTAAACGTTTGCTGTCGGCTAGCAAGCAACAAAAGCATTAACATGTTAACCTAGTCTTGCTTTCCGGACACAAAAAAAGCCATATCTTACGACATGGCTTCTACTTAATATATCGATTAAACTTGCTTACTTATACGAATTGACCGATTGAGATACTTTCCAGTTACCTTCGTCATTTACCAAAGTCACTAAATCGGTCTTAGTAAAAACCTCCAAACTGCATCCACGCGAGCAATGACAATAAAACTTTACGACATAATTCTTGACAGCAAAAAAATAGGTGCAACTGAACTTGCAAATACAGATGCACCAATGGGTGTTGTTTTTAGACGCATAATGTTTGACCATATTGATTCAGGCTATGACTTTTTAAAAACTTATTTCGTGAATAACAATATTGTAATCATTACTGACTATCCAGAAGACAAATTAAATCATGCTTCTGGCCTCATCTGCGGAAATAGTAATACTTCTTGTATGGTCGTTTGGCCGGTAAGTAACATCGTTAGCCTATCCATACCAATACCCATCCCAGATGTGGGAGGCATACCATATTCTAATGCACGTAGAAAATCTTGGTCAATGTACATAGCCTCATCATCTCCTTTTTTCTGAAGCAGAAGTTGTTCTTCAAATCTTAAGCGCTGCTCGATCGGATCGTTTAATTCCGAATAAGCATTACATAATTCTACTCCATTGACGATAAGCTCAAATCTTTCTGTTAATGAGGCATCATCACGATGACTTTTACATAGTGGCGACATTGCTATGGGATAATCAATAATAAAAGTCGGTTGCACGTATTTCTTTTCGCTGGTCTTCCCAAAAATTTCATCTATTAGTTTGCCTTTACCCATACTTTCATCTTGTGCTATGCCGAGGGCAATACAAGTACGACGTAATTCTTCTTCGGTAATATTACTGATATCCACACCCGTATTTTCTTGTATGGCACCAGCCATGGTTACTCGTCGATAAGGTGCTTTAAAATCGATAACAGTATCTCCCATCAATACTTCAGTTGTACCCAAAACCTCAAGACATATCCTTTCCAATAGCTGCTCTGTGAATGCCATCATCCAGTTGTAATCTTTATAAGGGACATAAATCTCCATGACGGTAAATTCGGGATTATGGGTACGGTCCATACCCTCATTACGAAAATTACGTGAAAACTCAAATACGCCATCAAATCCGCCGACAATCAATCTTTTCAAGTACAATTCATTGGCAATACGCAGATATAAAGGTATATTTAATGCTTCATGATGAGAAACAAAAGGTCTTGCACTTGCACCACCAGGAATGGACTGAAGAACTGGTGTATCAACTTCTAAATAACCTTTCGTAATGAAAAACTGGCGCATTGACTGAAAGATTTTCGTTCTTTTAAGGAAAACTTCTTTGACTCCCTGGTTAACAATAAGATCAACATACCGTTGACGGTAACGCTGTTCAGGATCAAGAAACGCATCGTATGCAACGCCCTCTTTATGTTTTACAACAGGTAAAGGACGTAGTGATTTTGACAAAACCTGCAACTGTTTTACATGAATGGAGATCTCACCAGTTTTGGTGCTGAACACATGTCCCTCAACACCAATGATATCGCCTAGATCCAATAGTTTTTTGAATACGATGTTATATAAATCTTTATTTTCACCTGTGCAGATATCATCACGGTTGATGTAAAGCTGAATGCGACCGTACGGATCCTGCAGTTCTACAAATGCGGCCTTTCCCATCATACGACGGCTCATGATACGGCCGGCAATAGTGACTTGTTTTACTTCATCTTTTTTAAAACCCTGCTTGATATCGGATGTCGTAGCGTTTATCTTAAATTCTGCGGCTGGATAAGGATTTATCCCCATTTCTCGTAATTGTTCGAGATTCTCACGACGAATTACTTCCTGTTCGTTCAATTCCATATTTTACTTTCATTATGCTATATTTCTCTTCTAATACTGAAGGAATATATAAAACACAAAAATCTCAAATCAATACGGTAATAGGTGTGAATTAACAGTACATTATTGGTAATAATCGAAGGTACGTGAACACTTGGAGTTAAAAATTATAGATTCTGATATGCTTTGGGAGTTTGCCCGGTACGTGCTTTGAAAAATTTACCGAATGTGGATTGGTCGTAAAAATTAAGAGCATCGGATATCTGCTGTACAGATTGCTGTGAGTGTTGGAGCATAATCTTTGCTTCAACCAATAAAGCATCAGCAATCCAATCTTTAGTTCCTTTACCTGTAAGCTGTTTTAATACCGAAGCTAAATACTGGGGTGTGATATATAGCTTATCAGCGTAAAATGATACATGGTGCTGATGGATGACATCTTTTTTCAATAATGTTAAAAAATTATGAAAAATAATATCCTGCCTGGTTAAATTACTTTGTTTTACCTGATGTTCATGATGATTTATCATCATGTTTTCGGCCTCGATTACATATTCCAGCAAGAGTGCATTAATAATATCTTTCTTGAAATGATGTATGGCCGGCATTCGCTGCTCTAGTCTTTCATGACAAGAAGCGAGTACATTAAATTCCTCCTCTGAAAGATGGATAACAGGATCTTTACGGATATTTAAAAAACTAGTTTTTAGCACATCGTTTTTTGACCTGTTCATTGTCTCAAAATATGCCTGTTCTACAAAAATAAGTCGATATCGGGTATCTGGGCTACCTGATATGCTTTGATAGATATGCTCGGGTAGGATAAGAAGAAAATCTTGTTTGGATAAATGATGAATGCTATAATCGAGCTCAATACGCATAGTGCCTTGTTCAACGAGGACGAACATAAAAAAAGATGTTCTTATAGGAAACATGCGAGTAATATGCAAATCACGAATACCTACATCTGCTACCAGAATACTCTCTTCAAAATCGTAAATAGCTTCTTGATTGAAACGAAGAATATCTTTGAAATTTACTATCGATACATTTACCATAATCACATCATTATTACACTACAAATTAATAAAAACATTCGTTATTTACCAACAAATATTAAATGCATTTGTTCGTCTTGTCATACCGTGCTACAATTGTCTTAGGTAAAACACATTAGATTGTTATTCGAAAGGTTCCAGAGATCTGGAAAAGAGAAGATATATTGAGAAGGCCCTCATTGGAGCTAATTCTTGAATACCATGACTGGGTAATAAAAATAGAAAGGTCTCCTAAATTAATGCAAGTGACCTTGTATAACTGACGTAGCGATATTGATTACATCACAGTCTTGTTGTTATAGAAATTTGACTGATGATCAGTTCATAGAATTGCCAAGAAACTAAAAGCTGTAATCACTATTGAATCCGACTTTATAAAATCCTAAATATTATCCAGATGTTAAACGCTTGTTATCGGGTAACACAGTTGAATTACTTTACTATAAAGCGAACTTACAGAATCCTTCCCTGCTTTGATCCAATATTGAACAGGATGAACACGAAAGAATGCTGAGCTACCGGTTATCTTGAAGCGTGTCCATCCTTATTCAATATCCAAAGACAAATAATAGAACTAAATATATCAGCTTTTACATACTATAAATTTTAGTTTTTATCTATTTTTATTTATACCTTCTGAATACCAATGATTTGTTAAATTTATACTATATTAGTTATATAATACTTCCATATAATATCACCTTAATGAGTTGGGATATTGTTTTATTCAATTCGAAACAGAAAATTAATGGAGCTTAAAGAAATTCAGGAGAATCTATTAATCTGTAATGACATCCAAATCATTGTCTATAATCTATAATAACATTTATTGTATATGAAATATCTCCTATTTTTCTGCACTCTTTTACTGTCATTAAATGTATTATCACAAGACAAAATCGCTAAACGGGATTACAATGAATTCCTTGAAACAAGAATATTTTCCTCTGAAAGGAACAGTATTAAAGATGATAATATAACTCATATCGATATAGGATATTCAAATGAAATAGCATTCTTCACTAAATTATTTACAAAAGAGACCACAATATTTGATAGAAAAAATGGAGATACTTCACAATCTTTTCTGCATATAGAAAATAACTATTATTTTGATCTAAATTTTGAGGGTGATAAATATATCTTAAATCAAAATTATCCGTGGCTTCATTTACCATCTATCAAGGACATACATCCTCAAAATCTACCTAAAAATGATGAGATAAATTACTTAAGTAAAATCTCCATTTATAGAGATAGCACTATATATTACTTTACTACACATAAAGACTTCTACAGACAGATAATGCCATTATGGGGTTATCCTGCAAAATATTTGGGCAGTATAGAGGCACGGGAACAGCAGATTGCAAAAGAATTAAGTGTAATCCAATCGGATGCTGTTAATGATTCTATTTGTGTGTTAGAAATAATCATTTTAAAAACTGGAAAGGTTACAGATGTAAAATCAATTGGAGGAAAAAACTCTGAGCTTAACGATATTGCTGAAAGGGCTGTTTTTCTGGACAGGAACAGAGATTTTGGCAAGTATAAACCTAAGTGGAGAGCAGCAATAATGTACAACAGCGGAAGGCCGATGGACACGAAATTAAAAATGTTTATTAAATTAAAAAAAGATGGCAGTGTACAAATTTTACTTCCAAAAACAATGCGAAACTACACAGGAAACTAACTTATCTAAATCCGTGAGTGTACAAGCAACTATGCTCTTTGATCATATAATTTTATTTGGACGTTACTGACCGCTAATAACTATTTACTGTATTTCACATATTGGAAAGGGAAATAAAAAAATCGATTTTATATTCTTTTTTTCGTTAAAATTATTTAACTTTATAACCACCGATAACCTGAAATTATGAAATATTTATTGTGCCTTTTTTTTCCCTTATTCTCTTTGTATTGTGCTACTGCACAGATGTCACTAAACCAATCAGCTGAACCCGATCCGAACAGCTGGATATTAAAAGAACTAGCAAAGGCTAAAGTAAAAACAAATAAAGTAAGTTATAAGGACAATTTCTTCCAATTTGATACCGTAAGACTAATTGGATTTATTGAGGGTTATAATCCTAAATCGGAATTTACAAGTGGCATAATATATAGTAGCAATCAGCTGACTTGGGAAGATTATCCAACTACCGTTCAGATCTTTCCTGATGGTCGTTTTGAAGCGAGCTACCCTGTGACACATCCTGAAATTTCCTATATAAAATATAGAAATGACAGGTTTACATTTTATATTGAACCTGGGCAAACGTTAGCTTTGCGATTCAAAGTTACTCAAGATCAAAACTTAGAATTAATAGGTTTTGAGGGGCCTCTTGCTGTCGAAAACCAGCAATTAAAAGATTTTGATTGGGGAAAGAATCCTCGAGCTTTCTATCAAAATCAGGAAAAGATATTGAAGGAACAACCTATTTCACAAACAAAAATGCAAATTATTTCTGCTTGGGATTCGGTGCAACATGAAGTAGACGTACGTTTTAGGAAATCCGGATTTTTACCCAAATTAAAAAATCTGATCCATACAGATATTGCACTTTACTATGCGACACAATTAATGGATCTCCAAATGTCCAAAAAAAGTCTTTTTAGAGATGATCCTAAAAATTCTTTTCTTAAAGAACCTCTTCCGACCGATTATTTTGATTTTATGACTCGGTTAAACCTAAACGATTTTGCTTTGTTGGTACCAAATGAATTTTCAAGTTTTATCAATCTCTTCGAATTTTCACCACTTTTTCGTACGCAAGAGTATTATAATGCCTTGAATCGTCAGTTTAAAGGCAACCTATACTTGGTGTTGGATTCGGCAAATAAAAAGTTTAATCCGACAATAGCCAATACCTTAGTTACAGAAGTTGCTAAATTGCGTACCTTGAAGTCTAAATTAGATTATGCTACAGACACCATAAAGATTACAAATCTGACAGATGATCTGTTAACAGTATTAACCAATAAAGATTTAAAAAATGAAGCACTTAAATTGGCGGAGCGTGTAAAAATATCCAAAGACGGTTATTTATTACCAAATACTCCTGCTGGTGCACTCTTTACCAAGATGACAGATAAATATCGTGGCAAGGTCGTGGTTGTCGACTTTTGGGCACAATGGTGTGGACCGTGTCGCCAAGGCATAGAATCAATGAAGGAAAAACGGTTAAAACTCAAAGATAATCCGAATTTGGTATTTGTCTTCGTAACGGATAATGTAGGTACACCAGATGTGGATTTTTATAAGAATTATATTGTTGAAAATGATATGTCTGAATCATATAGAGTATCTGCAGATGAGTATATGGCATTGCGCGAACTATTTAAGTTTAACGGTATCCCTAGGTATGTTTTGATGGACCCGGATGGTACAATCAGAAATGATGATTTCCAAATGCATAATTGGAAATCTGAACTCACTAAAAATTATCCACAACTTTTTAATGATCAATTGATGGAGGCAATTTGATGCGCACTTCGATTGCAGCTAGAAATAAAATCCGAAGATTAGTGAAGGAGTTTTTTAGATCATAATTCTGATTCTTGAACACCTGCCTAGTCAATTTTCAGAAGTCAAGCGTCAATGTTCTCTTTTTTTTAAAAACTTCTAGGATGAGAAGAAAAATATCCAATCACCACATATTAATCGGCCAATCTCTTCTTCAGCAGTTCCAACTCTACTGCGATGACATCTGGCCATCTAGCAAAACCTTGTCTAATAATATCTTCACCATCAGCTATGGTAAATAACTGGGAGATGCTAAAGGCAGACTCTCGGATCCCTGCAATCTGTCTAAAAGTTAGCTGTGCTCTGCTTTTTGCAATTTTTACAGCTTCAGGATGATTGAGTATATATTCTTGCTGTATTTGCTTTAAATTCATCTGTATAGTTTTTAAAAATTAATAGATCAATCAGAAAACCCTCAAGAATTTCCCTTCTAACACTTCTTCGGGTACATCCAGGATCTGCTCGATCACTACTGTCGCAGACTCTTCCTTAAATTCACTCATAAACGCCCATAGGTCGTTTACTTTTGTTGGGACAAAATGTTGTATAACATCATCCACACTATTATCGGACTTCAGGATATTATATCCCTTATGCTTTAAGTCCTTCAAGATCTCGATTGTCAATGGTACATTCATCGCAATTAATATTTATCATTTTTGCCTTCTTCCAACAGAGGTGACATTGCGATCTTAAGTCTCTTTACTATAAAGTGAACTTACAGAACCCTACCCTGCTTTAATTTAATATTGAACAGGATGAACACGAAAGAATGTTGAGCAAC
Source organism: Sphingobacterium kitahiroshimense (assembly GCF_025961315.1). NCBI lineage: Bacteria > Pseudomonadati > Bacteroidota > Sphingobacteriia > Sphingobacteriales > Sphingobacteriaceae > Sphingobacterium > Sphingobacterium kitahiroshimense. Next base: position 692,100 of record NZ_JAOQNK010000001.1, read on the forward strand.
CGGTTATCTTGTATCGTGTCCATCCTTATTCAATATCCAAAGATAAATAATAAAACTAAATATATTAGCTTTTTCTTGCTATATTTTTTAGTTTTATTGCGGTTTATTTTTTTCGCCTTGAATACCAATGATTTATTATATTTAAACAATTACTATATGATAATAAAAAATAAAGATTTTAAAAATTCAAAATAATCATGCTTACTATTTATACTGCAAATTCAAGTGATTATCCTATTATCCAAAAGATCGCTCATGAAACTTGGCCAGATACTTTCGGCCTTATTTTATCAGAGGAACAGATCAATTATATGCTTGATATGATGTACAGCACAAATGCATTATCTGAACAGACCACAAATAAGAGCCATCAGTTTCTAATCGTAAAAGATGAAATAAAGCATTTGGGCTATGCTTCTTACGAATTGAATTATAAAGGTTTATCGAAAACAAAAATTCATAAAATCTACATTCTTCCTGCATCACAGGGAAAGGGTGTCGGAAAATTACTCATCAAAACAATTACAGATATTGCAATGAAAAACAAAAATCATAGTCTTTCTTTAAATGTGAATAGAGATAATTCTGCTATCGATTTTTATAAGGGTATAGGTTTTGAGAAAGTCGGCGAAGAGAATATTGATATTGGTGATGGTTTTATAATGGAGGATTATATTATGGAAAAAAAATTAGTTTAAATTTAGGAGTCTATCGTAATCATATATACTAAAAATTAGTATTTAAATACTCTATCCTCCCCTCTTTCATTCATTGCTTTGAATAGCAAGGGTACAAATTCGGTCAATCGGGATGTGGCTATCAACTCGGCTGTTGCATTGTCCATTGTATAGGTACCGGTATGGCGGTCTATGATCAAGCTTGCTTTGACTTTGTTCTTAATAACAGATCCATCGATATCTCCATCTACTGATTCTACTTGTATATGTTTAATCTGATTGAGCAATACTGGTGCACCGATAGCGGTGACTATAAACGATCCGTGTTCCTTTGCCCGAGGGCTCATCAATATGGCACTGAAGCCTATAACGGCATCTGCCAGATAACTACGTGCATTTTGCTTTAAAGACTCTACTACGCTCTTATAAAGCTCCTGAAGTTTGTTTTCATAATTGCGGGAGCGCCCAACGAAAAATCCTACGAAGCCCGCTCCTATTTCACTCAAAGCTGTTCAATTTCGTCGATGGTAAGCCCGTTACCTTCAGCAATTTGCTCTAAAGTTAATCAATTTATCATATATAATTTATCTTCACGGAATGACAGAGCCCTTAGGGGTTCCATATAAATAAACCCCAAGCCCTCGTAAAGCTAATTGAGTTTACTGTCTCCTACTTAAGCAACAGTAAGAATAGGCTCTTGCTGACAAAAACAATAAACTTCTTCAGCAAAATATTTGCCCTGAATCTCTATTACACAAGGAGATATCATGAAAATTTGCCCCAGCTATTAAAAGCTGTATTCAAAATAATCAACAATTGAAGAGGTTTATAATATTCAATAGCATATTTTTACTTTGACACTCCTTGAGATGCTTAATGTGCTTATCAACTAAGTCAGTCTGCTGCAAAATTAGATTTCTTTCAAGCTTAACATGTTCCTCGACGGCTCCCATCTTTTTAGGAGAATTATTGTAAACAGTAATCAGCTCAAATCGCGGATCATGTTCCAATAAAAACAGTTGTTCATCCAGTTCGACATCATATGTGGCCAGAGCCAATAACCAACCGCTCAGAAGATCTGAATCCTGTGCAAAGACATACTGTTTATCGTCAGAAAAATGCTTGATTTCGAGCATCAACATAGAGATTGGATCATTCGTGTCATAACTAAAATCCAGAATACGGATCACATCACTTTTTGTAATTTCGCCTGCATCGCTAATGGAGATTTCATCCAAGAACTTTCGCATAAGCCTCTGATAAAGTACAGTCAGCTCCTTCGGTTTTTCGATATTTTTTAGTCCTTTGTAATGGTCCAAAGGCCTATATCCAAATAGGTCTTGCACATGATCCATAAAAATTGCCTGACTTTCGTAGGATACCTCCAAATCAGGTAGATCAATAGTAAATTCGGGTTTAATTTTTTTTAGCAGTTCTTTAAAATGATTAAAACCGAGTGGGTTCATATAGGGCTTTTCACTCCACTTGTTATAGAGCTCTATCTGAAATTTTAAAGGCGGAACATCTTGGAAAGCAAATCGGCATGCTAAAATAATAACCTTTCCTATTATTGCTTTTTCCTGATTATTCCATTCATATTTATCAACCTGATGATCAATGAGCTCTGCCATCAAGAAAAATTTTGAAGCCTGCACATTTAAGACATCATTCATTATTTCATAATGGCATTCTTTTACCTTTGCAAGGTGTTTCTGCTTTATACGAACAGCTTTTTTCCTTTGTATATAGGCTTGCTTTTTTAAATTAAAGTCGTCTAAAAGCATTTGTTTAGTGAAATACTTATACTGAGCAATAAAATGTTTCTGGTCTTCTGTAAATAACTCTTGTCGCGCCAATATACCTATAACATCTGATTCAAGATCTAAAAATTCATCATTCTTTTTTATATCACCTGGAGCAGGAGGATCAACAGTAATATCAATACCCATACTGCATAGCAGCAGACATTCTGCCAAATGCTTAAATCTTCTCTCACTGACGAAAGCTTGATGAAATTCATCATATATTTGATCGATCAATACATCTATATCCGCTCCTGCAACAGTAACAAAAAAATCTAGATCAGTGCGTTTACTGGTTGCGATCTCCATAGCCAGTTCCCGTAAAACCAGGTGCTTTTCCGCCAATTCTAAAATTACATGAGGTCTGAAAAACAGGTTAAAATGACTAAATAACCCTTGCTCAAATTCATACTTGACAGTTTCCATATTTTGCCAGAATATCTGGTTATTTTGCTCAAAAAGTAACGTGCCTTTATCTTCCTGTACAAACTTGGTTTTTTGACTATTATATACCTGAAAATGAAAGGTTAGTACTGGATCCGATGGAATTGAATAGAGGGTAATGGGCTTGTTAAGTTCGAACTTAAATGCGCGCATACTCACATCCTTGCTCAAAAAATTATGGCTTGTCAACTGTGCATCATCAAACACATGATCAACAGTGTGAAAAATAACATCTGTACTAGTTTCATACATATGAAGACTTAGCTTATCCTGAGGAACGACTGGCTTGTCATTTAGGAATACTTTCAGTAAAGATTTTTCGCTCATATCTAATTGATTAAATGAATTTTATAAAATTTGAAAATTAGCTTTTTCTTACAACGTTGCTTGCTAACTAATTACGATTTAACTGTACAGCTTTGGTGTACGATTAAAAAATATAGGTTAGCTTGCATGTTCACTCTGAACTTAAAAATAAAATCGGAAGAGTGAGGTAAGAAGTTATTTTTATAATATTTACTTTTATTTACTTCTGTTTATATGGATTCTCCGCTGCAACGATCAATGACTCGGCGGTTAGTAAAAAGATGTTTTTTTTCAGAAGGGATTCCATAGTAAAGCCCACATCAACAAGAACTGGTACCATAGCATCGTATATTGCTTTTGTTTCCATCACTTTACGCTCCACAGCTTTAATTTTATCTGGTGATTGAAAATATAAAGGCATTAAATTGCTTATCAGCTCTTCTTCTTTGGAAAAACCTGTATCATACCATTCATCGATGGCTTCCTCAAGTACCGAATGCCACAAACATATTTTATTGAACTTTTGGTTTTCAACATAATCTCCATCATCTGTCAGTTGCTCAATCTCAACCATAAGCAATAGGGAAAGGTCATTTAGTTGGTAGGCATGATCAAGAATTCGAATAAGATCGCTCTTTTGGAAGTCGCCTGTATCGGTTATGGTAAGCTCATCTGCCATCCGCTGCATTAGCATGTGGTAAAGTTCAACGACTTTCGGAGGTTTATCCATTTCTCCTTTTTCTGTTATATGCGATAGCGGTGTAAAGCTGCAACTATCTTGTATATATTGATCCAAAATAGCTCTGGATTCCCTGCTTCCATCCAATTTATCCGTTGGGAGATTCATATTCGGGATAAACATATTTAATATTTCCCCAAACTCTTGCATACCCACATCGCCGACATATGTTTGCCCAGTATAATTCGTGTAAAATTGCAGCTGATCGGCACGAGGTGTTTTCAGTTCAAAAGACTGGTCACAGACAGTAATGATCGCTTCTACCAACGTACCTTTCTCTTTCTCGGTTAAATTGAACCTTTTCATCTGTTCCTCCATCTTTACAGCTACCCAGAAATAGCTCTCCGCCAAAAGATCGGCAGAATCTCCCATAACACTGTGATAACAGTCCTTAACCTCTTTCATAATGGCGTTATTCTTGGCGCGTTCTTCTTTCAGCGATAGATATTCTTGCTTGATCGTATAAAAATTCGCTATCAACGCATCTCTAGAATAATAACGGAAAATAGATTCAAACCTTAACTTCTGCTCGTCCGTAAATGTATCGTCATCCAAATCTGAGAAAGCACTATTCGAAGTGCGTTTTAAGGCATCTATTGGAAAAGGCTGTACCTCTACAGGCAACTCCATGGACTTGAGTAATAGGCATTCACATAAATGAGTAAAGCGCTGGTCGCTTATATGATAGTGCCTAACTTCAAGTAATATAGCGTCAATAAAAGCTAGCAGTCCCTCGTCAGCCCTGCCGACATAGAAATCGAGCGCACTGTGTGAAGATCTAGTGACCTCCATTGCCAATTCTGTTAAAAGAGGGATGCGGTGTGACATCTCTAAAAAGTGGCTAGGCCGGAAATGTAAACTACAATAATCTGCCTCATATAGCGATAGTTCATAAGATAGGATTCGATCATTCTGCCATAATAAACAATATTGCAGTTCATTAATCAGTCTCCCGTCTTGCCCATTGACAAATTTCATCTTGTTGTTTCCAGACACCTGTATATGAAATGTAACAACGGGCTGTGCTGGAACAGCATATATTGCTTGTTCATGTTCCATAAAGCAGGATGACTTTTGCAGCGTGGCATTTTTACCGAAAACGTAATGGCTTTTAATCGTAGAGTTGCCAACAATATATTCCTTGAAATTCAAGTCGGGATCTTGGTTTTGGAAGCTAGAATCTTTCCCAGACTCTGGAACCTCTGGCTTATCGTTGAAAAAAACTTGTAAGATTGAATCTTGGCTATATGACTGTTGGTTCATAATGTTATTTTAAATAAAATAATATTTATCAGCTGATATAAAACCTTTAAGATAGCAAAATTAATTCACTATAAAGAAATTAAAATATAATAAATTTTACGTTCAGTAAATTTCAATTTAAATCTTATAGTAGCTTACCATAGAAAAACTAAAAGATAGGGCAATGTATTTTATTTTGAAAGAAGTGGATTGAGCAAATAATCGGAAAAACTGTGCAAGATCATCCCGCATGTTTTGAGGGAGCAGGTAGAAAATAAGATTTCTTCTGTATTCTATTTCTACGGAGGTGGAGCATACACTTCACAGAAAACGGAGGACAATCAAAAGCTTTCTTTCAAAACAGAGAATCAGTAAAAGATAAGTACTTGTTAAACAGGAAAAAAAATGTACTTTTAGATTCTAACAAGGGAAAAATTCTCCTAAACAAGTTTTATTGATACAAGCAATTGTGCTTCATTATACCAATAATTATAGTCCGAGTAAAGGTTTGCAGAAAGAGAGTCTCCAAGCACATTAATATAATATTAATTATAAACGAAATGACAATAAAAAACTATTCCATGATTTTAATAGTGCTGAGTGCTTTTTCTTATGCACAAGCACAGGATACAAATAATAATTCGCTGGTTTGGGAAATATCAAAAGATGGTGTTGAAAATAGTTCTTACATAGTATTAACAACTTCTGGCATTTGTGATATTCCTGCTAAAGTTCTTAATAAGGCTTCTGGGCTATCTCGGGAAATCAAAGTATATTATACTGAAAATGCTCTGGGTAATAAAAAATATGACAATTTGAGCGAGGGGTTTCTTATGTTAAAAAAAGGTGAACCATCTATACAAAAATTACTTTCTGCTGATGACTACCTAAAATTGAAAAATAGGATGTCAGAGCAGCATATGGATGAAAAAGTTTTAAATAGATTAAAGCCATTATTAATCTACAATCTTTTAATGAAAAAAGTCTCTCCTGAATGTAATACTCCAAGTGTTGTGCAACAGATTTTTAGAAGATATGCAGACGAACATGGAATTCCAACAAAAGAATTACTTGACATCAACGAGACTTTTGGCTATTTAAATTCCTTTGGTACAGATTTTTATATCGCTGAAATAATAGAGTTATTAAATAATCAGCCTAAAATCTCAGAAGAAATAAAAGAAAAAGCACATCTTTATGAAATTGAAAATCTAGAATCCCTTAAGCAACTGTTTGCTAAAAGTAGTTTTTTAAGCTCCAAAAAATAAGAATGCAACAATTGCACAAAATCACATTAAAAAAATATCGAAATTAATTTCAGAAATAAAAGATGGTGGAGCATTGTTTTCCTTAGAATTGACAAATGCGATGGACAATAAAAATAATATATTTGATGAATTGAAGAGTAAAGGATTTACGATTACAATTGTAAATTAGGAAAACTTTTCATGAATTGAATCTAATTATAATAAGTGAGTGTACCAGCAACTGTGCCATTGGTTTCTCTTTAAAAGTTTAAATCCAGCTTTAGTCTATCACCAAATTTAATATATATTTTTGATATGGTCAGTCCCAATTGTGCATTGGCATTGTCCATTTTTCAGAGATTTCCTTTATTATCAGGAACATCAACTTCAAAGAGCCTGCTTAAAACTGAATGTGCCTTAGCGTTTGTAATTTCACGCGCTTGAGGTTCATTCCTTCGATCGGATTACATAATAAACTAATCCTCATGAGTTAAAATCTCTTCGTTTAATTCCTTCGCAAATTTATCTGCTTCCGAAAAAGTAATGTTATCCACTTTTATATTATCTGTCGATTTATCTGATAAAACGATGAAATATACGTACTCATCTGGTCATTTGAATCAGGCATATTAGCCAAAAGATAAAGGTGTAAATCTTCTCCTACAGTTTTAAGCTCATCAATCTGGCCTGCCCAACGACGTACCTTATTCTTAATTGTATCTTCTTTTTGAAGATCAAAGTTTACAGACTCAAAAAAATTGATATGACCATTTTTCCAGGTATGTTCAAATGGTATCTCATCATATTTGGTCTTTACAGTACGGGAGCTTAAAAAAGTAGAAATGTTAAATTCATCAAAATAATATTTAAACATTTTTGTCCATACTTCCTTATCGGATTTAATATCTTGATCAACTTCTATCCAACCCACTGTTAACATTCGTCCAACTAAATAATCTAGGAGATGATCTATCGATATATCTAAAGAATTACGTGTTTCTGAAAACAAAAGAGCACTATCATCTCGCACAAAAGCTCTTCTAGTTATTTCATCAACAGATTTGAAAAAATGAAGTCGCATTATATCATGATCAATCGTTCGTTTTATCTTACTCAAGCTACCATTAATAGTATTTAACTGTTTGATTACGTAACGCGTATTAGCGTGATCAAATAAGTGATCTATAGACATGAAAACAATTACAGATATTGCAATGAAAAACAAAAATCACAGTCTTTCTTTAAATGTGAATAGAGATAATTCTGCTATCGATTTTTATAGGGGTATAGGTTTTAAGAAAGTCGGCGAAGAGAACATTGATATTGGTGATGGTTTTATAATGGAGGATTCAATTATGGAAAAAAAATTAGTATTTAAATACTCGATCCTCCACTCTTTCATTCATTGCTTTGAATAGCAAGGGTACAAATTCGGTCAATCGGGATGTGGCTATAAACTCGGCTGTCGCATTGTCCATGGTAAAGATACCGGTAGGGCGCTCTATCATCAAGCTTAATAACAGATCCATCGATATCTCCACCTACTGATTCTACTTGTATATGTTTAATCTGATTGAGCAATACTGGTGTATCGATAGCGGTGATCATAAACTATCGGTTTTCCTTTGCCTGAGAGCTCATCAATATTGGCGCTGAAGCCTATAACGGCATCTTTCCGGTAGTTACGGGTATTTTGTTTAAAGACGCTACTACGCTCTTATAAAGCTCCTGAAGTTTGTTTTTATAATTGCGGGAGAGCGCAACGAAAAATCCCAAAGGAATCTGCTAAGTAAACTACAAAGCTGGCTCCTGATTGCACTCAAAGCATTGGCTCCACTAACAGCTGTTGCTGAAATGGGATTTTGTGGTGATCGGTTTGATTAAAAAATACGGGAAGCCGTAAGGATGGTATTAAACGTATACAGCCATTCTTAACAGAATGGCTGTATACGTTTTTTATATGATCTGAGTTTTATTTCAGTTTTTCGATCTCTTCAATGGTAAGACCTGTACCTTTTGCAATATCTGCAATAGGCAAGCCCATTTTCTTGAATTCTAAAGCTGTCTCAAGGGCTTTTTTACGTTCGCCTTCGGCAAAACCTTTAGCTTTACCAGTCTGGATTCCCTTTTCTCTTTCTTGTCGTTTGATTGTTTCTATTACACCCATTTGAATTGTGCCTCCTGTCACTTGATAAATGTATTGATCAAAGTTACTATTTATTTCTTTATCTCGTATAAAAAGAAAACTCTTTAAAAAAACTAAAAAGCTCATTATACGATCTTTACTATACTTATTGGTCTCGATAAGCCTTCGTGCGATTGTACTACGCTGCTCGGCGAGCTCCTGCTCTGGAATCTTATCTTCATCTAAAGCTTTCTGGCATACCAAGACAATATAAGCAAATATATTGTCCATACCGAGTAGCTCTGATTCGTCATGATCAAAAATTTGATAGCTCAAATACTGAAAGCGTAACGAGGTACGGAAAACTGTAAAATGGTATTCATCAGTACATGGCTGCGAACGTCCTCCAGTAAAAACAGCAATGGTCTCCATAGGGACACGGTAACGATCTAATAGCCTGTAAAAATATTGAAAGATACGATGTGAGAAATCCGAATCATGTCCGCCTTCGATTTCGGTATTCACCAAAATCCACTTCTCGCTTCCGTCTTTTAAATAAACCTTGACCAGAAGATCTGCCACACGCTTCCCTTTTTTACGCTCACGATAGGGAACGATCCCCAACAATTCTTTGTCCATAAAAGTCAATCCACGTCCGAGATCAAACGTAGCATCGGCATCTGGATACATTTCTTGAAAAGGATCGGTGCGGATATGAGCGCTACAAAAATCTATTTTGCTTCAAATCACCGGATTAAGACTTAAGCCAGAGAATAACAATGTCATCTTCAACTTCTTACAATTCAAAATTTTATCAAAGATATTATTCGTATATTACCTAAACCGATATAAAACTAAGAAATCTGTTAATATATATAAACGACCAGCTTATGAGACCGTCCAAAAGCCGAGCTTACTGTAAAGATGCGCAACGATTTAAAATATTCTTTAAAACGGAAAATAAAGCCCAGAACTTTATTAAGTTTAATCATGCTGAGATGATTGAAGAATCGGGATTTGCACCAACTAGATGCTACTATTGTATCGCATGCGATGGCTGGCACGTAAGTAGTAGCAGAAGATTTGAGAATGCAGCAAATAAAACTGAACTTGTCATCCAAGCATTTACTGCAGAAACCCTACCTGTAAACCATATACCCGGTGCATCGACAGAAGATGCTTTCCAAAAAAAAGTTACAACGAAAAAAATTGAAAAAAATAATACGCTTACACAGCAAGACAAGGCTGAGCGCTTACTACAAAAAATCAGTCAGCGCATCCAGACCATTTCGTTATTATTAGATAAGAAGAGCGATAAAATACTGATCTATAATTTAATCCATGAATCCCAGCGCTTACTAACCAAGAATCGCGCTCCTGGATTCGACACACAGATAGATGAATTTAAAAACTTACTTCATACACAAAAGGCCAAAGCTAATCACATATTTAAAGATCCTTAAATAAACATAAGCTCTGAATGGCATATTTATATATAAGGGAGAGCTTCCTACAGCAAGGTAGTTAATAGAAATAAATGAAACTTCAGTCTAAGCAATAAGCCCGCTGTTCACGGCGTATTTAATCAGAGAGGCGGTATTTTTAAGAGCAGTCTTTTCAAGTAAACGTTGTCTATGTCCCTCTACGGTACGTTTGCTCAGAAAAAGTTTATCTGCAATTTCGATATTGCTATATCCTTCTCCGATGAGATGTAATATTTCAATTTCTCTTTCTGTCAGTCCACTTTCTGTTATAATTTGCTTTGGCTCTTGATATGTAGCTGGATATTTCTGAAGATTAGAAAGGATTGATAATGTCATTTCAGCACATACATATTGTAAACCTTTCATGATTTGCCTAATGCAAAAAAACAATTCGTCAATCTACATTTTTCGTTAAATACCCATTCGCTCCTAAATTGAAAGCTTTCATGATATTTGAAATATCATCTTCCATACTAAGAATAATGATTTTTAGACTCGGATACAAATCCTTTACCCGAGGGACCAGTTCCAAGCCGTCCATACCTGGCATCTTCAAATCTGTAATAAGTAGATCTGGTAAATTTTTTGTTTCCAAAATCTCTAATACAGCATGACCATCCTTGCCCTCTCCTACAACTGTCATATCCTGTTGAGATTCTATTAATAATTTCATACCGGTCAGTACAACATCGTGATCATCAGCTAAAATAATGTTAATCATCTTAATCTTCTTTAGTAAAAAAATATAAGATTGCCACACTGAAGAGTTAAATCATCACCGAATAACAGCGTACAGCACTCTTATTTGTAATAATAATATTACAAATGAAAAGCCGTAATGTTTGTTGTCTGCTGATAATTGGTAGAGCTGTATAAAAAGCAACATTCTCAAGATAGTTAATGGCGTCTCTTTAAAATTAAGTTAAACGAGGCGCCTACGGAGATAGCTCCTTTCCTTGGATGAGGCAGATGACTGTGCCTCTTAAAGGATGTTGAACCAAAATGGGTGGAAAATGTACGGTCTTACCAAAAGAAACCATGTCCAGCTTTAAGATATGGTCCTTATTTACCTGTTTCCAGATGCCCGGCATCCACGGGCTTGGATTCAGGAGAACCTTTTTGACGGAGAAAAATAGTTAAAATTACAATTGATGCCACAGATAGAAATTCACTTTGCCAGTTTTGAAATGTTTCAAACCAAAAAAGAGGTTCTTTTAAAAAATCGCTTAAAGTTTTCTCGGGTTCATTTTTAAGGATTTGCTCTTGATTATAATCCATAAAACTGCCGTATAGATGTCCTGCCCAACTGAGAAGAAATAGCAAGACAAAAGCAATAGAGAGGGAATTTTGGTAAATCGACAATCTCCAGCCGCCGCGTTTTACAGCATAGGGAGCATCCGGCTTTGAGGGGTCCGGGTCTCGGTCTACTTCTTCGGGTTTTTCGATATCTTTTGACTCGGCGGAACCAATCTGCCTGAGCGAAATGGTAAGTATAACATATAAGGCCATCTGTAAAAATTCGCTTTGGAAATTTTCAAAAGTTGCCGAAAAAAAATGCCCACTAGTTAGATAGGTGGTCAACGCTATGGATGGTGCTCCCAGCTCAACTAATTCCTGATTATGTTCCTGCCAACCAAAATAAACTTGTGCCCCTATCGCGATAACAAACAGCGCTATAAATACAATAGACAAACTGTTGCGATACATAAAGGTTTTTTTTTGATTTTTGTTTTGTAAACTTTCCATCTTACTCTTTTTACTAAATGTGATAGGTATATTGTTTAAATTTCTAACCAAAGAATCCCTTATCTCGTATAAAAGTTCATTAATTATAATTTTAAAGTATTTTTTACATAAGAACCTGTTTTTAAACACGTAAAGTATTAATTTTGTGTGTTACACCAACTATGTGTTAAATGCGTATTTAGTAAAAACAAACACCTATTTTCATTTTCACTTTCAAATGCTTTAAAAAAGATCAACCAATTCAAAAACCACTTTGGAATTGAAATGATACACATTTTTTGTCGTAACACCATCAACCGTATTTTATACACATTGTGCTATTTTTTTCTCCTCACGATTATCGAGCTTAAACCATTATAGCTTATTAGACGTTATTTTAATATCAATTAAGTAATATATTAATAAGGTAAATTATATGGAAAATGTAAATTTAAATATCTTGTTCCAAGAAAAAAGACAACAGCTGAACCACTTTGCCAGTCAGTTTACATCCGATTATGATGAAAAGGAAGATCTGGTTCAGGAAACCTTTATCCGGGCGTTAAAATCAATTCATAAATTTATCAATGATCCTAAATTAATGACATGGCTCTATGTCATTATGAAAAATATCTACATCAATCAATACCGCCGCGAAAAGCGCAAAAGTGCTATCTACGATGAGTACGTTCATACCGATTATTTCGATAGTTTAGCAACCAATCAAACAGAAAACAAGACCATACAAGATGATATAAACAGAGCCCTCGAATGTTTATCGCAGGAAAATGCAGACATCTTTCGATTATATCTGGAAGGCTACAAATATCAGGAAATAGCGGAAACTTATGATCTTCCTGAAGGAACGGTTAAATCGCGCATCCATGTCATTAGAAAAACGTTAAAGCAAAAATTGAAAATGTATGAGATCAATTGATACGAGGTTGCTGACAAAGCATCGTTAGGATCAAAATCTGTACAGTAAGTTATAACTCGATAAAATAATAATAAGGTTTCACTAAACAATTTAATCATGAAAAAAATGAAATTTATTTTGGTTGCTCTAATGGGTATAAATTTAGTATCAGCCTGTGGTAATAGTACAAATAATAAAGATCAAAATAATATGGATAGTTTGCCTTCGGATACAGGCTTGCATCCGGATACCAGCATGCAAGATACGAGTAGCACCATTGAGTACCGAGATTCAAATTCGGCGGAATCATCAAATGGTGTCCTCCCAACCACTCGATAAGGAAACATCAATCCTCTGGTAAGAAAACGGCTCTCTTGCTCTACTAAACTTAGCTTATTACGTAGTTTGTATATTTTAATCTCCAAGACAATGTTATCACCATTAGTGCTTGGAGATTTTTTTAAACGTATGTGTAGGTGATAAAGATTTCAATCTTAAGGGAAATTGAACAAATTGTTTAACTTTTGGTGGTTAAAAATAAAAAAAGCTGGCTACATAGAACCAGCTTTTTTATTTAAAAATTTTATCCGTCAAACTTTTACTGAGCAGCTTCGACATTGGCTTCGTCCATCGCAATTTCGGTTAGGAGAACATCCGTTTCTTTCTCTTCGGCAAGTGTAGCAGCCAAAAGTTCTTCTGCTTCCGAGTGTTCCATCAATTTGGCATAAGTAACCAAGCAACCGTAACTTGCAATTTCGTAATGCTCAACTTTCTGAGCTGCACAGATCAAGGCCGCGTCCAACACCTCGGGACTGTCCTGGAATTCTTCCATAATTTCCTCAGCCTCGTTTAAGAGACCTTCCATTGCTTTGCATTTTTTACCCCTCGCGGTCAGATTTAAACTGGAAAATACTGATTTTAACCTTTCTATCTGGCCTTCGGTCTGCTTATAGTGTGTTTTAAAAGCTTCCTTCAGTGTATCGCTATGTGCTCCTTCCGATAATTTTTTCAGTCCTTTTAGCAATTGTCTTTCAGCACCTAGGATATCTTTTAATTCATCGACAAATAACTCATGTAAATGTGCATTTGGCATTTCGTTAGATTTGTTTTGTCTAGCCATAATCTTATAGTTTAATTTAATATTTAGATACAGTAAGAACCGCTTGAATCAGGTTATAGTTTAGCCGATGATTAATATTGGGTATAAAATTCTAATGTCAGGTAAAAACTACGGTTTTCTAAATTACATTTACATTCTTAAAGATCGCATGATCTAAATATTTTACTTCCGAGATCGTTAGATTTAAACGACCATTTCGAAAGCGTCATTATGTATAAGCTAATATCGAAATATGTGTAGGACCAATTAAATGTTAATTTCTGGGGAATATATTTTATTAAAATCTATAGTTTTGATATCACCTTATTCCTTCAATAAGGGTATATAAATCGCTAAAACCAGTATTTAACCTTACAACTTTCAAGTGTTTCCGCATGTTTATTTTATGATAGAATAAAAAAACTTGATTGGATGGTAAAGCTGCAAATTAAAATGCGTTTATACGACGATCTTCATTACTGTGTTGAACGTCAGAAACATCCAGAAATTATTAATAAAATCTAATGCTATGATGATGGAAGAAAACAAAATCAGTAGACGGAAAGTAATCGGCAGTATAGGAGCTGGAATTGCTACATTAGCAGTTACACCTTTAGTGGGAAACGCGGGTGCGTCAAATGTCCAAAAACTTGAATATGCTATGGAAGATCCGAGAATGAAGTTTCCCAAACCTCCATTTAAAGAACAATCTCAGCCATGGCCAGGACTTGCTGGCCAAATGAGTCCTAGACCAGACCATGGCGAAACGTCTTATCAAGGTTCAGGTAGACTAAAAGGACGTAAAGCATTGATCACAGGTGGCGACTCCGGAATGGGCAGAGCTGCTGCGATTGCCTACGCACGGGAAGGTGCAGACGTAGCCATTAATTATTTACCTGCTGAAGAAGCTGATGCCAAAGAGGTCATTACGCTGATTAAAAAAGAAGGCCGCAAAGCATTGGCAATTCCTGGTGATCTGCGAGATGAAAATTTTTGTAAAAAATTGGTTAAAGAGGCTGTAGATGGACTTGGTGGGCTTGATATTCTTGTCAACAATGCAGGTCGACAACAAACTAGACCATCTATTCTTGACATCAGTTCGGATGATTTTGATGCTACAATGAAAACCAATGTTTATGCTCCTTTCTGGCTTACTAAAGCAGCTCTACCCCATCTAAAGCCAGGATCTTCTATTATTGCTACCACTTCTGTGCAAGCGACAGACCCTTCTCCAGATTTATTCGATTATGCACAAACAAAGGCTGCCAATACAAGTTTTGTACGCTCATTGGCAAAACAGCTTGGACCTAAAGGAATCCGTGTTAACGGTGTAGCTCCAGGTCCAATATGGACCGCCTTGCAAGTAAGCGGCGGCGCAACAATGGAAAAACTTGTCAATTTCGGCGGTGACACACCACTTGAACGACCTGGTCAACCTGCAGAATTGGCTTCCATATATGTACAGCTTGCAGCCAATGATGCCAGTTATGCCACAGGACAGATTTATGGATCTGCTGGTGGCGGAGGTCAACCATAATGCAGCATTCTGCTCGCAAATATGGGTAGAGAAAGATAGTGGCAATAAAATACAAAATTTGATTAATAAACTCTAAAGTATAAATATATGAGAGCAGCAGTATTCCATAAACCAGGTGATATTCGAGTCGACAATGTCCCTGATCCAAAAATTCTTGATTCCAGAGATGTTATTCTCAAAGTCACATCAACGGCGATATGCGGTTCGGATTTACATATTCTGAGCGGTGCAGTTCCTCAAAAAGAACCTCTCATCATGGGCCATGAATTCATGGGGATAGTCGAGGAAGTTGGATCTGCAATTAAGAACCTTAAACGTGGTGACCGTGTTGTTGTGCCTTTTCCGATTTCGTGTGGACAGTGTTTCTTCTGTCAACATGAGGCTTCTCCTGCATGTGAAAACTCAAATTTTAAACACTACGGTCCTAATGGCGATTTGATGGACCAGAAAGGTGGGGCATTATTTGGCTACACCGATCTGTATGGTGGTTATTCTGGCGGCCAGGCAGAGTATGTGCGTGTTCCTTACGCTGATATTAGTCCACGTAAAATTCCAGATCATCTCAGCGATGAACAAGCTCTTTTCCTAACGGATATTTTTCCTACAGGATGGTCATCAATTGACTGGGCCGCACTTAAGGGCGGGGAAACAGTAGCTATCTTCGGATCTGGCCCTGTTGGACTAATGGCACAGAAGGCAGCATGGCTTAATGGTGCAGCACGTGTTATAGCTATCGATCCGTTAAATTATAGGCTTCAAAAAGCCAAAGCTGTTAACAACGTTGAAATACTTAATCCTAATGAAGTCGATGTCGTAGAAGCAATACGGGCAATGACTGAAGGAAGAGGGGCTGATGTATGTGTAGATGCAGTTGGATTTGAACCAGAACGTACTTTTATGGATAAAGTTAAAGCAACCGTCAATTTTGAAATGGGCTCGATGAAGGTACTCGATCTCTGCTTTGAGGCGGTAAGAAGAATGGGAACGGTATCAATCATGGGCGTGTATGGCTCGACTTACGATAACTTCCCCCTCCACCGGGTCTTTGATAAGGGCATCACCATAAAGCAGGGTCAAGCTCCTGTACTGAATTATATTGACAAACTTATTGGTCTGGTTAATGATGGCAAGGTTGTACTTGATGATATTATTACACATAGCCTATCACTGGATGATGCAGCATATGGTTATAAAATTTTTGATAAAAAAGAAGAAGATTGTGTAAAGGTGGTACTTAAACCTTAACTATATTTCTTAAATATGGTTATAAAAAAGATGGTCAGTATTTCAAGGGCAATGAAAAACTATCTTTAAAAAAAGGGCTTATGAATTTTTATAATCATAAGCCCTTTTCGTTTTTAATTCAATTTCCCTGAATGGAAATAAAACTAAAGCGAGATGTTTTAAATTTAGATATGTAACAATATGTAACAATATATACCCATAATAGAACCCTTAATGAACTGGACTAACTGAGACAAAAATACTAAAATTATGATCCGTTAATTTATGCGCGGATCTATCCAAAATAGATCACGGAGTTGAAGTAGCTCTTCTATGTGCATCAAATTATAAATCAGTTCGTCTTTGTCTTCTAAAGGAATCTTTATTTGTTGCTCCGTTCCAAGTAAAAATATAGTTAAAATAGCATCCTTTTCGAATATCGAAATATCTGATTGTACCATAGTAACATCATGTTTGCTAAACCATTCTCTAGCCTGTTCTTGATCTAAACAAATCAGGGAACGGGTTAGATCTTCAAGATCTCGAATCTCATCGATGATATGGGTAGGATAATTTACGCCAATATAAGCTAAATAAAGAAGATGATTTCCAGTCCGCAAGGCATAATTGCGAATTAAGACCCGCTTCGGATCGAATGAAAAAACATAATATTCTGGATCTGAGATAAACTGATACTTCTTGCCATAAAACTGAATCTTATCCTCCAATTCCCCTAAATTGTCTATTTCTATAAATACTTCTCCCAGAAGCTGACCTTCATGTATATTGTCTAGTGCATCTTCAATTACTAATAGCACTTGCTCCTCCTCAGGAACAATACTTCCACTACAGTCTAGCTGTAACAAATAATCATCAACATCAGGTACAGTTAACGGATACCACGTTGGGTTTTCGTCGTCAACTGTATTTTTAGATGTTAAAATATTATAACCGTTACGTTTTAATTCTAATAGTATGACTCTGCTCAGGGGTACAAATTTCATAAGATTTTACTCATATAACTAAAACAAACTTTGCTGCATAGGGCCATCCTGTCTAAGGGTGGCACATCTGACTATTAATAGGATTGATACCGATGATTTCAGAGAATAAGCCTAGACTTATAAATCTTAAAAATTATTGAGTACTGTCCAATTTTAAATAAACTTTAAATTCTGACCCAACACCTGGTGTACTTGTTATAGTAATTTTACCACCTGCATTTTTAACAATAGTATTGACTAAATATAACCCTACTCCCGTACCCTCGACAGAAGCACATATTCTTTTAAATTTTTCAAAAACAGTTAATAAGTCTTCGTTGCACATACCTATTCCGTTATCTGTAACACTGATAACCATAAACCCATCTTCTTCAAAGGTGTAAATCGCTATTTCAGGTTTACGATCTACCGGTGTATATTTAATCGCATTGCTCAATAGGTTATATAGCACACTACGAAGCTTACGTCTCACAAAATTGATCTCTGTGATTTCAAATCTATGAACTATTTTAGCATTAAATTCTAAAATCTGTGGCGCTAATGCTAACATGACATCATCCAATATATGAGGTAAATCGACTAGTTCCGTTGCCGATTGATATTTTTGTTTTCCCCAGTGGCTTTCAGTGAAATCTGAAAGTACTCTTTTTATATTGGATAGTCCGCATTCTAGATTAGCAAGCATCTTTAAGAATTTGGTGCTCTTTTTTTCTGGAAGTACTTTAAAGTATTCACATGTGAGCATTAAACCTGCTAAAGGGCTTTTAATATCATGAGCGAGCTGGTCTAATAACAATTCATGTTCTAAAATCAGCTTTTCATGCTCTTTTAAATCTCTAATTCGTGCAGTGATGTCTACAAAAGTGATAATCACACCATTTGTCTTACCTTCCCGAAAGGTAATATAGGGTAATATATTCATCTGGTACCAGCGCAAATCTGTGGTCTGGATTTCCTTCTCCAGCATTTTTCCCGTAGCAATAACGGAGTGAATATTATTGATTATGTTAGGATATTTAAAATTATCCTGGATATCTGCTATTGGCATTCCGATAAATTCTTCTTTAAGCACGAAATGCTTCATAGCAGGAGGTGTAAACTTACGTAACAGGAGATCTGCATCCACAAAAAGCTGTGGTATAATCGTATTTCTGAAATAATTTTCGAGTTCGTCATTAAGCTGACTCAGCTCTTTTAACTGTTCAGTTTTTGAATTCATGTTCTTATATATCTAATAATAAATATACTTTTCGGTCTAGGTTGGGATCAAGTATAAACAAATATAAACGAAATATGTTGTCAAAAATTATAAACGGTTATTAAAAGAAATATTTTAATTAGTTTTATGAATTAAAATATGAATTTAACCGGGCAATTCTACTATTAAAACTTTAAAATTGCAAGTTGAGGTCGAAACGATTACAAAATTTGGCAATTGGCAAGGTCATGCTAGATAATGGTAAACCAATTGTTCACCACTTCATAAAATTCGAACAGATGATGATAGGGAAATTAACATGTGTCACATAAGGGTTTTGAACTGTTGGTATCATGATATATCTCATCTTTGTAAAGTGACGTTCTATTTTAATGAGATTTATATAAAACAAATTATTCCGTTTCTTGCGAATTGGATAGATAAGAGTTCATTTCTAAAACTCCCAAATACTTACAATAATGTGATAACATTTCTTTAACCACTTTAGTGGTTTGAATGTTGCTATTCGATAGGAATGCTAACGTATTGCTGATATCAAAATTAGGTGTATTTTGATGAATCTCAATGATAGATTTATCATCATGTACTTTGAAAGCAAATAAACTTAAAAGTGGATAGAGTGGACTATCTTCATCCGACTCCCACAAAGAAAGCCATTCCTTATGGGGTACTGCTTCCAATTCTATACCCAATTCATCTTGAAGAATTTCAAAAAAATCAACAACTGTAATATTGTCTTCGGATTTGGGACTTACATGATAAATATTGCCAATAGCTTCGATATTTTTCGATATATGCGCGACAGATCTTGCTATAAAATCTATCAGTAAAATAAATATTTTGAGCATTTTTTCATACCAGATGTTCTAAATACATAATGTATAAAAATACCACAACTAAAATGACAACTGTACTAATACTACACAATCCATAACCGATTCTACCTTTTACAAAATGATTAAGCCCTTCAATAATTAGAAAAGAAACATAAATTAAAATTAGGCAAACCGGTAAAAATTTCTCCAAGTTTAGCGACATACCATTGTTGCCACTCTGTCCTTTAGCAAACATTCCTATTGCAAAAAAAACCATAGGTGCTGCACCAATTAAAAGTCTTACAAATAAATGCTTGATTAATTTTTTTCTCATTTGCTTTTTAACGTATAACTTACCACTAAAATACAATTAGTTTAATCAATTTTTTCAGAAGATATCTATTCGCATGATGCACTTGATTATTCGATAGAAGAAATCTTTTATTTGCTAAAGGGTGATAAATAGAATTGCTAGCAATTGATCTAAAGGTTGACGAATACATTTATCTACCATTCCACATCAAGAAAAAATAATTATGCACCAACAAATATCTTTATATCCGCCACGAATAATCATCTTTCCAAATTGCTTCATTGCTCATCTGTACTTGCTATAGCTTGACCTTTGTCCAGGAAATCGAAATAACGGAAGAGCGCGGCTTGACTATCTATAAATACTTGATCCTCCAATATTTCATTCATCTCTTTGAATAACAGGGGTACAAATTCGGACAGTTGAGATATGGATATAAATTCGGCTGTAGTATTGTCCATTTGTATCCATAAAGGCATAGGTCGTTAGACTAAAATCATATTTTAAAACCATTATATATAAATGAATTATCTTTCATATTTTTGTTTGTAATGAATTCCCAAGAAAGTCCAAATATGATTCCCTTTAGCTCTGATTTAGTTATTCAGGCACTGGCTTCCTCGCCCTCACCTACAGCTATTTATAGCGGTGAGAATATGATCATCCGTTTTGCTAATGAAGGAATGCTGGAGGTTTGGGGCAAAGACGCTTCTGTGATAGGCAAACCCTTAATTGAGGCAATTCCTGAATTGGAAGGACAGCCTTTTTTAGAGCTGCTGCAAGAGGTGTGGCGTACTGGGAAAACATATTCTGTTTCTTCGGCTCCTGCAAAGTTAATAAAGAACGGAAAGGAGACGCTTGATTATTTCGATTACGAATATAGAGCTCTTGTTGATGAAAACAATAAAACTTGGTGCATACTGAATACAGCACTGGAGGTGACCTCTCGCCGTGAGTTTTTAGAGCAGATCAAACATAAAGAAGAAAAAGAGCAGGCGCTCAACGAAGAAATGGCTGCGACTCTTGAAGAATTGACATCTACTAACGAAGAGCTCAATAGATATATCAAGCAACTGGCCGACAGCAGGGAATACATTCGTACAATTATAGAACAGGCGCCTGTTGGAATCGCTATGTTAAAAGGGCCTGAACATCATATTGAAATCGCCAATTCTGCGATTCTTAAGATATGGGGACGAGAGGAGTCCGAAGTCATTGGATATCCGCACGAAAGTGCCCGTCCGGAAATGCGGGCACAGCCTGTTAACAATTGGCTTAAACACGTATACCAAAGTGGTGAGCCTAAGATAAACACAGAATTTACAGTAAAACTGCTTGATAAAGCCGGATTGAGAGAGGCGATCGTTAATTCCATCTATCAGCCTATATTTTCTCATGACGGCAGTATTTCAGGTGTTTTGGTCATTCTTGAAGAAATTACCCAGCAGGTAATGCTGCGTAAAAAGAATGAAAAGGATCAACAGATGCTGAACCTAGCAGTAGATGCGGGCGAGCTCGCGACCTTCTACTACCAAACTGAAACAAATCTCTTTTCCGGAAATACGCTTCTTAAGAAATGGTTTGGACTTTCATCGGACGAAAACATGGATCTCTCTCTGGCCATCGCAGTTATTTTACCGGAAGATCGGGATCGGGTGTCGCTGGCCATCGCGCACGTGTTAAGTAAAGATTCTGATGGTCATTATTTCATAGAATATCGGATTCAAAATAATGTTGATAAAAAAATTAGACTGCTGCAGGCCAACGGAAGAGTTTTCTATGATAGTAAAGGTAATCCACTCAGCTTAAATGGTACTTTGAGGGATATTACTGAACAAAAAAAAGAGGAACAGCGAAAAGATGATTTCATTGGAATGGTAAGCCATGAACTGAAAACACCACTTACCTCTCTTAAGGCTTATCTGCAGATACTGCAACGGATGGACTTACCTACAAAAGATCCTATGTCGCAAAATATGCTGGGGAAATCGGTAAAGCAAGTACAATATATGAACACCATGATTAATGGGTTTCTTAACGTATCCAGGCTTGATTCGGGTCAGCTGCATCTAATGAAAACTGTTTTTGATTTTCAATCACTGTTTGCCGAAATTGAAGATGAAGTGCTGTCGACGATCAAAACTCATCATTTTCTGTTTAAAGCACCTGAAAAAATAATGATACATGCAGATCGTGAAAAAATAGCGCAGGTACTCCATAACCTTGTTGGAAATGCGGTCAAATATTCGCCTCTCAGATCGACGATTAGAGTAGATTATGCTGCCAACGATAACAGTTTAAAAGTAAATGTTCAAGATCTTGGAAAAGGGATTGCTGAGGAAGATCGGCAACGGATATTCGATCGCTATTATCGCGTGAAGGAAACTAGTGGCGGCGTGATATCGGGGTTCGGTATTGGACTTTATCTTTGTAGAGAAATCATCGAACTGCATGATGGAACCATTCAGGTCCAGAGTGTAAAAAATGAAGGAAGTATATTCTCCTTTATCTTACCATTCAACCCATAACGCCGTCTGAAATTCCGATAGTTTTGCCAGTTAAAAGCTATCTACATTTTGCTTTTAAAGACTCCACTACGCTCTTTTATAGTTTTTGTTTTCATAATTGCGGGAGCGGCCACCGAAGAGGTTTACAAAGCTAGCTTCGCTCCCACTCAAAGGATTGGCTCCACTAACAGCTGTTGCTGAAATCGGATCAAAATAACGCAGGACTTCTCTCCCATCGATGATATTAAACAAAAAAAACCATCCTTGACCTGACTATCGTCACAGTAGATTACAGCAAATTGTAAAAAAATAATTGTTAAAAAAAAGAAAAGCCCGAAGGAACCTCGGGCTTTTGATAACTAACTGATGTTAGTTTTGTTTTTTATTGTTCATTTTGAACTCTTCAAACTCCTTGAATAACCGTAAGAGTTTAAATGTAGAGCTGATCAGCTCGTTTGTCTCTAACAGGATTGAGAAGTAAAGTTTACTGTTCTTAGGACTATTTTCTGTTGTCCGGATATGGTCAATCTGCTTGTCCAAAAGATCGTTAATAACCTTCTGAAGCTGATCGCGCTGTTTCATGGTTGAATCAAGCTTTAAGAAGTCACGGCGCTTATACAAACTATATACTTCAGCGTACCAGTTACCCAGCTCATCAGCAACTAACCTCAGATCATTCCCCTGATATTCCTTAAGCAGTTTATGGTTGTTATCGACGTGATTGTGTGCATTGCCAGCAATTACATAAAGATTCTCGACGATATCCTGCAGATAACCTAAGGAAATAATGTAGAATCTGCTTCCTTTAACGGAAGTGTCATCCAGATTGCGAATAAAGTTGTAAAGGTTGTCGTTGGTCGAATCCAGATCACGCAAGAATTTCTTAATCAATTTCTTGTTCATCGAAAGCGTCGTCAAATCGTTCTTGGTAAGACCGTCTACAATCTCTTTATAGAAGATATTGGACTTGGCAAAAACTTCACTGATCTGATTGGCACTAGCGTCAGAAACCTGCTGTAAGGTATGGATATCTTCTCTACCAAGTTTCAATTTACGCTCTGCCTGTGCTGCGACTTTCTTTTTATGGCTTTTAGCATTAAATACTAAGAGAATGGCCAAGAATATAAGTGCACCAACAAAGGTAATAATCCCTCCTATTTTAAGTAAATATGCGATGATAAACGCACCCGCAAAAGCAGTAGCAGCAGTAAGAAACCAGCCTCCGATGACATGGAATACACCAGAGACACGGTATACTGCACTTTCTCTATCCCAAGCTCTGTCGGCAAAAGCAGTTCCCATCGCAACCATAAATGTGACGTAGGTTGTAGACAGAGGAAGCTTCATCGATGTTCCTAAAGCAATAAGACTGCTGGCCACCATTAGGTTGACAGAAGCGCGCACCATGTCAAACATTGGCTCCTCCTCCTTATTCTTTTTCCCTAAGGAAGTATTTTCGAAACGGCTATCTAAACGAGATCGTAAGGTTCGTGGCATCAGATAACTAATTGCTCCTCCAATATTTACAAAGCCGCGTACTATCCAACGTGATAAGGTGTTAGGCTCAAATTTTTCGGAACCACCGTCTTGACTACTTAAACTCATTTCCGTTTCAATAACGGTTTTGGCTTTTTTAGATGTCCATAAGGTAATCATCATGATACCACCTGCGATAAATAATATCCAAGCTGGGGCAACAATATCCGCCGAAGCTAATTCTGACATCATATAGGTGTCCGGATTGCCACCAGATGCCTGGAAGAAACCGATGGCCTGAATGGCTGCTACAGGTACTCCGATAAAGTTAACCAGATCGTTTCCTGCAAAGGATAAAGCTAAAGCGAATGTACCAACACCGATAATGACCTTAAGGATGTTCACTTTTAACCTGATAAGTATAAAACTAAAGACCGTGAACAGCACAAAGCTTCCCAAGATCAACTGCAGCTCGTGCATGTTAATCCACTCCTTCGTCGCTTTATCGATAAAAGAAACGGTCTTCATTCCTTTAATCAGGATAAAATAACTTATGGATGCTAAGGCGATACCTCCAAATATAACTCCGAAGGATTTGATCTTACGTTCGTACTGAAAGGTGAATATGAGTCGAGAAAGGTATTGTACCGCCATACCTACAGTGAAGGACAGGACCACGGATAAGAGGATGCTGATAACAATCTCGGAGGCCTTCTCTGTATTAATATACTGTGAAAGCGTTGACCAATCGCCTGAGGTACTTACTATTTTATAGAGTCCTAGACAGACCGCAGCCCCTAGTAGCTCAAAGACGATGGATACTGTTGTAGAGGTCGGGAGTCCGAAATAGTTAAATACATCAAGGAGTATGATGTCTGTAATCATGACGGCGAGGAAGATAACTATAACATCATTAAAACTGAACATACCAGGAACGTAAATTCCACTTCTTGCAATCTCCATCATTCCACTTGAGAAAACCGCCCCAGACAATATACCCGCACTAGCGAGAATCATGATCAGGCGGAAAGAAATAGCTTTGGAGCCAATAGCCGAATTTAAAAAATTGACAGCATCATTGGTTACGCCGACCATGAGGTCGATAATCCCTAAAGTGATCAGCGTAATAATTACGAGATATAAATAATTGTCCATAGTTATTATTTTTGCAAAGGTATGAACAAAAGGTGAGCCATATATTAAGTTAATGTTAAGTGTTGCTTTTGTTAATATTGAATAGGATTAACTATCCACTTATGCTAAAGTATTTTGTTTTCAGGTATTTATTCTAATAATAGAATAGCACAATGTTTCATCACTGTCTTTTCAACTACACTTGAATAATCCGGCTATTTCAACGAATTATTATACTGCTTTAGATCATTCTCCATATCATATAATTCAGCTCAGTTTTAGCTGCATAAATCCCTTCAATGATCGTTTTCTTTTCGCCTTCCGAATAGGTTGAAAAATATGCAAAAACACCGGGCTCATCCAATAAGTAAAGCGAAAATTGCTTGGGACATCGATGGCATAATTATCCTTCTAGAGGTCTATCTATACATGATCTCCCTCCTGCTTATTAATCAATTTCTTGATTTTTACTTTTACAGGTAGAAAAAGCTGTCCAGATCCCGTAGATTGGAGATTGTAATGTACAAATTCAAAATCAATCACTTTAGATCTAAAGATGAGAACTCTGTAGATGAGATCAAAAAACCATCTATTTATTTTTTTGTAGATTTGTTTGTTAATATGCAGAAATCAAATAGTATTAACATTACCGGACAAACAACAAGTTCAATCTACCAGTGGACATTTAACCTTGCTGAGACAATAGGAGTACACGATAAAACAGCACATATTCTAAGTGCCACTTTTCTCATTATTGTATCTTTTATCTTCTTGCTGTTCTTAGATTATTTTCTACGTTTCTTTTTCAATTCAATCGTTACCAGGTTTATTAAAAAAAGTAAAACTAATTGGGATGATAAATTATTTCAAAATAAGGTCCAGATTCACTTAAGCCGTTTTATATTGATAGCAATTGCACAGCAGTTTCTACCTAACATATTTATCGGCTTCCCTTCTTTTATAGACGTACTAACAAAACTGCTTGGTATTTTGATGATCTTCGCTATTTATGGTGTGGCTAATGCACTGTTAAAGACTGCAAGAGATATACTTCGTTCATCTAAAGGTTTTGTAGATAAACCTGTTGACAGTTATATTCAGGTGTTACAGATATTTTTGATATTTGTTGTTGGAACTCTTATTGTTTCTGTAATTACAGGAAATTCTCCTTGGTCATTTCTTGTTTCACTAGGAGCTGCCTCTGCTATTTTGATGCTGGTATTTAAAGATACCATTCTTGGTTTTGTAGCAAGTATACAGGTCTCTGCTAATGATTCGGTACGTGTTGGAGATTGGATAGAAATGCCTAAATATGGTGTTGATGGCGATATACTCCAAATAAATCTAAACAATGTACGCGTGCAGAACTGGGACAAGACAATTGTTACCATACCGACATATACCTTGCTGAGCGATTCCTTCAAAAACTATAGAGGTATGCAGGAAAGCGGAGGAAGAAGAATTAAAAGATCCATTTATATCAAAATATCCACCATTAGGTATCTCAGCGATGAAGAAATTCAGGAACTTAAAAAGATTGTACTTTTAACACCTTTTATTGAAAAAAGAGAAAGAGAAATAAAAGAATATAATACAAAAAACAAAATTGACCCCAAAGTTCTTGTAAACGGGAGAAGAATGACAAATATTGGATTATTCAGGGCCTATATTAAAGCCTATGCAATACAAAATCCAGACATTCACCAGGAATTAACCCTATTAGTGCGTCAGTTGGCGCCAAATGAATATGGACTTCCTTTGGAACTGTATATGTTTACTAAAGGAACACAATGGTCATTTTTTGAGGATACGATGTCCGATATTTTTGATCATTTATTTGCAGCTATTAAATCTTTTGACTTAGAAGTCTTTGAACTGCCTGCATCTGATGATGTTCGGATGCATTTAAATCAAAAACATGTGCCATCAATTTCAAAGCCCCAGAACATACGGTAGCATTTCTTTAATCTGGAGCTAAAAAAATATTCAATTCATTAGTGCAACCTATTTCTAAAAGATTTTGCCATAGCAAAAGATCTACTTATAAAATTCTGAAAAGAATGAAAACTTATTTGGAGTGATTCCGTTCTAGTATTATGGGTTTTTAATATGAAGAAAATACCCCACTGACATCATGCAATATTAACAACAAAAACAGACCACAACATTATTTTATTTCAACTACATAAGCTTAATACGTTGAATCTTAAAATCAAACTTTAATGAAATTAACTAATCTCTTAAAGCTAAAGAGCACCTTTGTGCCTGGTATTATTTTACCCAGTCTCATCTTTATACTTGGTATTACTTTTTTATCAAGCTTTTTCCCGGTGAGAGCAAATTACTACCTGAATATTCTAAAAACTTTCTTGTTTGAAAATATGAACTGGCTCTATGTCATGGTTGTAACTATTTTTGTGCTCTTCCTACTTTTTTTAATATTTAGCAAATATGGAAGCATAAGATTAGGTGCCAATGATACGAAACCTGAGTTCTCTTTTTTCTCATGGATATCTATGTTATTTGCAGCCGGTATGGGTATTGGATTAATGTACTTCAGTGTCGCAGAACCGATGTCCCACTACACAGATCCCTCGGTAGCCGGACTAACGTCCGCTGCACGTGCTAAAGACGCTCAATTATACACGTTTTTCCATTGGGGTATACATGCTTGGGCAATATATGGAGTCGTAGGACTTTCACTCGCTTATTTCACGTATCGGTATAAACTACCCTTATCATTAAGAAGTTGTTTTTATCCAATACTAAAAGACAAAATACAAGGTCGCGCTGGCGATATTGTTGACATGTTTGCTTTGTGCAGCACTTTCTTTGGTATTACAACCACATTGGGTTTTGGTGTAGTGCAGCTCACTGCCGGCTTAGTACATCTGGGAATAATTCCAGAAAGTAATTTTATGTATCAGGTTATCATCGTCATCGTAATCATGACCATCGCCATTCTGTCGGCTACATCTGGAGTTACAAAAGGTGTTAAAATATTAAGTCAAATAAACATAATAGCGGCATTGGTTCTGATATTATTTGTCCTTATTTTAGGTCCGACTACTTTTTTATTGGGAACATTTTCTGAAGGTTTAGGTGAATATATTAATGCCTTCTTTCATCTCACATTTAATACCCATGCACATGAACCCGAGCGTCAGCAATGGTTCTTCAATTGGACTATACTCTATTGGGCCTGGTGGATATCCTGGTCTCCATATGTAGGTCTATTTATCGCTAAAATATCCAAAGGAAGGACAATTAGGGAGTTTATCAGTGCTGTGCTCATTATACCTTCAGTATTTAATTTTATGTGGATGACTATATTTGGCAATAGTGCCATATGGATGGATCAACACCAGGCTAATGGTGCTCTTAGCGCTATAGTTGCTAATACTGATGTACTTCTTTTCAAATTTTTTGAATTCTTTCCGCTACAACAGATAACAAACATACTTTCCATTTTTATAATTTTCATTTTCTTTGTGACATCAGCCGATTCGGGCATTTATGTGATGAACAGCATTTCTTCAAACAATGCCGCAAAATCACCTAAATGGCAGTATATTTTCTGGGGGGTGTTACTGGCCATACTTGCTTTAGTACTTCTAAATGCCGGCGGCCTAAAATCTTTACAAACAATGACTTTGATCACAGCCCTCCCCTTTTCTATCATTATGTTATTGTTTTGCTACTGTCTCATGAAAGCACTCACCATCGATACTGAATATCATGCGCGTGAATTTTCGCACTCCACAAACAATTGGTCCGGTGAATACTGGAAAGAGCGCTTAGGACGTATTCTATCCTACAAAGACCGAAATACAATAGATGCATACTTAAAAAATACCGTGTTTCCCGCTTTCCAAGAACTCGCTGAAGAATTTGGTTCTAAAGGGATTATCGCTACTGTAAATTTAAAATCTGAAAGCCCCTCATCTGTTGAAATCGAAATCAAGCACGATGCTATGACTGATTTTCGATATGGCGTAAAAAGTCAACTCGAAAAAATATCAGACTTTTTACGTGAAGAAGAAAATGCGCCCGATATCGGTACAATGAAAACACATGTACCCATGACTTATTTTGGTGACGAACGCGAGGGTTATGACATTCAGTATTTTACGAAAAACGAAATTATTAGTGATGTGCTGAAACAGTATGAACGTTTTTTGTCCCTATCATCAGATGAGAAAAATGCGATATTCATAGGGAGTAATTTAAAAGATCAAGGTTAATATGTACAATGCAATATGATAAAAAACTAATAGCTTTAGGAAAGCTAACTATCTATTATTTTAATCCGAATGCTATTGATAAAAATAATTCAAGTTTTAATTACCTCGAATTCGGGGTAATTGGACAAGAAGCCGGAACAAATAGATTTATTATGTCTGTAAGTCAATGGATAGAAAGAACACAGGCTAGATGAATGGTTATAAAGATCGGACGACATGGTGGGACAAGTTCAGTGACCTACCAATAAATATTCAGACTCAAAACATTATCAGCTGCCTTTTAAAAACATATCATAGAATATAATTTTCAACTGATTTAGTTATATTCGTGAACTATATATTTCAAATAATTTCATCATTATACAGAAATGAAATGGGTCGCAGTTTTTACGACTTGTACTAATATTGACCGAAATGTCTCTGAACAAATACGGGCTTGA
Source organism: Sphingobacterium kitahiroshimense (assembly GCF_025961315.1). NCBI lineage: Bacteria > Pseudomonadati > Bacteroidota > Sphingobacteriia > Sphingobacteriales > Sphingobacteriaceae > Sphingobacterium > Sphingobacterium kitahiroshimense. The sequence goes on from NZ_JAOQNK010000001.1 coordinate 721,819, forward strand.
TTCCTGGACATCTCTGTAAATAGGTTTGCAAAATAGCTAATTGCTTTTGCAACCTTAACACACTCAGTCAAAACAGTTAAAAGAAGCAACAAATATAAGAAAATTTACGAATGGATTTTACAGTAGAAATTAAAGACATGGTAGCAATGGTTATTTCTATCATATGTGGAGGAGCCATTGGCTTTGAGCGGGAATACAAGAATAAGTCTGCCGGCTTTCGAACAATAATTCTAATTTCACTGGGTTCGACAATTTTCACCATTGTTTCCCAGCATGGTGCAGGTACTGATGACCGAATTTCGGCAAATATTATTACAGGTATTGGATTTATTGGAGCAGGTGTGATTTTTAAAGACAAAATTTCTATTCGTGGCTTGACGACTGCTGCTGTAATCTGGACTTCTGCAGCAATCGGAATGACAGCAGGAATAGGTTATCACGCGCTTGCGCTATGCCTAACTTTAATTACTCTTGGAGTATTATTAATGGTTACCAGAGTGGAACGAATGATTGCACAACTACAAAAAGAACAGCTCTTGAGTGTAACCTTTCGTGATCCTGACTTTAATCAGATCCCACAATTGGAAAATATTTTAAATACAAAAGGACTTACTTTAGAACGGATGGAAATTGTAAAAGAAAACGATCATTTAATAGTAAACTTCAAAGTATCAGGCAAAAAGAAATACTTATTAGAGATGAGCGAAACACTTGCTACCCGATCAGAAATCTTAAGCTTCTCTTAATTCCACAAAAAGCTGATCGTTGATGTTAACGCTAGATGGGTTCAAATATTTCCCTTTGCAAGGTTTGTCACAGATAACGAATTAAAAATAAATCGACTGCTATTACTTTTTTTTATAACGTTTGCAAGTCACTTATCAATTTCACAAATGTAATCCAAATGGATTAAGCTTTTTTGGGAAGTATAAACTGATCAGTGTAGTCAATTCCTTTGAAACTTGGCTTCCATGATAAATTTTTCAAATATGATGCAATAGTCGGAAACCTCTGAATGCTACGATTACGAAGACAATTTAATCTACCTTATTTTAAAATTTTCTCAAAGGCTTTTCTTGGACTTCCTCTGAATATTACTTCACCACAATAGTGATAGCTCATTTTTTGCAATATCCAAAGCATGCCCGTATTATCAAAATTAGTATCAACCTTTACACTATAAATATTATGTTTAAGTGCAAAATCTTCGATATGCTGCAACATTATCTGAGCCAATCCTTGACCAAGATACTTTTCAGAAATTGCAACCCTGTGGTAAACCACAAAATCACCATTAGTCAACCAAGATCCATTTATTTTAGCATACGCTGGTTCATCATTTATCAAAATAGCACAATAACCAATGATAATATCATTATCAACCAATACGTAACCAAAAGTGTTCTTAATATCATTTTCGATAACACATAGATTGGGATAGCCATCTTGCCATTGCGTACTACCATCTTCTTTTCGTCTATTGATCGCTTTTTCTAAAATTTTCCAAATTTGAAAAGCGTCTCCTGCTGTAGCCTGTCTAAAAGAATATTTCATATTATTCATGGATTGAAATTAATTTATACTGTTCTATTGTTTGTTTAATTAGTGCAATTAAACAAATATTTACGATTGCCATAAAACTGATTACACATAAGAAAATTACCATACCAAATTGTTGAATAAGATATCCTCCAAGAAAAGGAGCTGTTGCTTGTGCTAGTAACGGCATCCTTGCAAGTCTTCCAAGAATCAAGGCGTAATTATCCCTACCATAAATAGATAATGGCAATGTTCCTCTCAAAACTGAACGCATCCCGTTTCCTATACCAAATACTATTACTCCTGGTATTGCAAGTATTGGGGATACAAAAATCAATATCATACCCAAAAAAATGATTGTAGTAGAAATGAAAGACATTTCAATAGCGGTCCTTTTTCCAATGATCAACTCAATAACTCGTGCCATAGCTTGGCTTGGTCCTAAAAAAGCAATTACGATTAACACCATTGACATCTCGGTCTTGCCGTGTAATAATATTTCGATTAAATGTATGATAACGGTGGTGGTTATGACCGCACCAAGAGTAAAATTTGCTGATAATAAATAATACAATTTAGAACGTAAGAGCTCGACTGAGGATTCCAAGGTCTTATCCTTTAGTATGCTTTTGTTTCCTTCTTTATTTTTGAAAACATACAGATGAATCGGGAATATAGTAATGATCAACAATATGGCATATGTATAGCAGGTATTTCTCCATCCAAAAATATCCAAAATATAGCTGGTAAATATCCAAGAAACAGAAGGTGCTAAACTAGATACCAGAGTGATCCAAACAATTGACTTTGCTACGTTAAAACTGTATCTTTTACCAATTGCAGCAAACAATGCATCATATAGACCCATTGCCATTGCTGTACCGATAATCACCCAACCTGCAGCAAACATCAGAAAATTACTTGAACTGCCGATGATGACCAAACCTATCGCCATCACTAATCCCGAAAAAAGTAATACATCATGACGATCAGTATGCTGTAAAGTCCTACCCACTAAAGGTAACAGCAATCCTGAAACCAATAGGGCAAGTGAAAGGCAACCATAAACTTGCTGATAAGACCAGCTCATTTCGGCTATAATGTCCTTTGCTAAGACAGACAGTAAAAAATACGAACCTCCCCAAAGTACGATTTGCGCTATACCCAAATTCAGAACTTTAAAAAAGTCCAACTTTTCACTTTCTATAGACTCAGATGCTGATTTCATATAATGACAAATCTCTGTCCTTTTTTCAAATCGGCAAAACGTTTTTATTCTATCACATCGATCGGTTTTTTCGATGGATTAATGATACTTTTTATACCTTTGGACGAGCAAATCATACAAGTAAAATGGAACTTAGACAACTTAAATATTTTCTTAAAGCACAAGAATTACTGAGTTTTACTGAAGCTGCAAAACGCTTAAATATCAGCCAGAGTACATTATCACAGCAAATCAAACAACTGGAGATGGAATTGGATGTATCTCTTTTTAACCGTATTGGCAAGCAAATAACGCTAACAGAACCTGGTAGATTATTTACTGAATATGCCGAACAGAGTGTCAGAAAAGCTGAAGATGGAAAATTGATGCTCCAAGATTTAAAAAAGATAAAGTTTGGCACGATAACCATAGGTGTTGCTTATGGTCTTAAGGATTTCTTTGTCGAAACTTTAATAGATTTTGCAGAAAAATTTCCTCAAATAAGAATTAAAGTTATCTATGAGCCTTCCCACAGTCTGTATGAGAAGCTTCAAAAAGCTCAGGTAGATTTTGTTTTGGCTCTTCATGAAACCGAAATAGCCCCCTATTTTACTTATAAAAATTTATTCAGCTGTCCAATGGTACTGGCAGCATTAGCGGGTACGGAAGTATCCTATAAAACTAATATTACCCTCGAAGAGATTTGCAAACTTCCTTTGGTTATTGCAACAATGGGATATGATATGACTCATACCGTTCACAAGGCTTTTTCAGCAAAAGGTTTAAGTCCAAAATTTACGATTGAAGTCAATGATATACCCACAGCTATTAGACTCGTCAACTCAGGAAATTGGTACAGTATCTTCATTAAACCAAGTATTTTGGGGACTAAGTTGGCTTCTATTGCCATTCAGGATGAAGGTTTGATGAGATATGCAAAGATCATTTCATTAAAAGGTACTTATGAAACGGAATCTGTCAAAGAATTTAAAAAAATGTTAACGTTATCAGCAGTCGTTCAGCAAATTGTTTAAAAACAAAACGAACCAGACACCATTCGAGTTTAGATAGTCGTTTAACTGATTGATAGGATGCTTACAAAAACAGATCTCGTAATTTAAACTAAAACGGTTTAAAAAAGCACCCTTTACCAATGAACAACCTAAATGTGAACAGATGTAAAAGGTGCTAACGCAATTTTGAAAACCAAACTAAAGGTATTTATTCATCTTTTTAGATGGATTGCACCACTTCGTCCAATTCAAAACGTGATTTTGGTAAAATAGTCGGGTGAGCCCAATCAGTTTTATCGGCATAACCTACCGAAACAGCGAATAGCGGAGAAAAACCGTCTTGTGCTAAAATCCCTTTATAGGCACTGCGGTCAATACCTTCCATCGGCGTAGCATCCAATCCCATACTGATACACGCACTCAAAAAGTAGCCCAAGGAAAGATAGACCTGATTTTCCATCCATGATTTTGTGGCTATATCACCATTCGACTTTACAATTGGTTCGTAAAAAGCCGTCCGCCAAAGTTCAGGCAAAATGGAAATATTGCGTTGCTCAAAATGTTCAATATCGTCCATTACACTGAACACAACTAAAAGACCAACATCGTTAATCGAATTTTCGTTCATATAGGATTTGGAAGCCAGTTCCCTTTTTACGACTTCGTTTGTAACAAATGTAAATTTCCAAGGTTGGCTGTTAATGGAAGACGGACTTAACCGTATTATCTCTTTCAGCTCCTCAATTTGCTCTGCCGAAACTTTTTTCGCCGGATAATACTTTTTGGTTGCGTATCTACGTTTCGCAAGGTCTAAAAAACTCATCATTTTTACATTTAGATTAAACTATACTTTTTAATGTTGCAAAACTAAGTATAGTGTTTTACCTTTGCAATAACGGTCAAAATTGATAGTAACAGATGTATAATATAGACGATAAGCAATACCCTTGCAATACCAGCCTCACAATGAAGTATATAGGTGGAAAATGGAAAGCAACAATACTCATTCATTTAATCGAAAAAAAACGATACAGCGAACTGAGAAAAGCTTGTTATGTTATAACCGAAAGAACGTTGAGTCTGCAATTAAAAGAAATGGAAGCCGACGGATTGATTACCCGAACCGTTTATACTAGCAAGCCACCTTTAAAAGTGGAATACGAGCTGACTGATTTTGGTAAAACACTTATTCCCTTACTTCACTCTATAGCTGAGTGGGGAAATGAAGCGGCAAAAACGAATAAGAAAATAACCATGGTAGAATATAAGTAGCCATCAAAACTGAACTATGGTATATCAACAAAAACGGAAAAGTCATTGATGAAAATTCATAATTCTATTTAACTTACAAACATCCAAATGGTCTAGAGCAACTATTAATCAATGACTACGCAATAGATAAAAGTATTTTGAACGAATTACTAATTATATATCGTGGTCGAAATAAACAAAAAATGGAGCCCTCTAACACTGATAAATAGGTTAACAATTCTATACATTAATCTGAAAGTGCAGAATATAACGTGGCAGATGGAGACCGCATCTATAATCTTATATTAGCCCGAGATCTGGCCAAATCTCGCAATAAAATTTGGATGAATATTAAAATAATGAACCGCTAATTTATTCTAGGATCTATCCAAAATAGGTCACGGAGTTGCAATAGGTCTTCTGTGTGCATTAAATTATAAACCAGCTCATCTTTATCTTCTAAAGGAATCGTTATTTTTTGATCCTTTCTACGTAAAAAAATGGTTAAAATAGCATCCTTGTCATATATCGAGATATCTGATTGCACCATAGTAATATCATGTGTATTAAACCATTCCCTAGCCTGGTCTTGATCTAAGCAGATTAACGAAACGGTAAGATCCTCAAGATCTTTGATTTCACCTAGAAGATGATTGTTATAATTTAAGCTGATATAAGCAAAATATAGGAGATGATTGCCAGTCCGCAAGGCATAATTACGCACGAGAACCCGCTTTGGATCGAATGCAAAATCGTAATATTCCCGATCGGAAATACATGTGTATCGCTTGCCATAAAAATTAATTTTATCCTGTAATTCTTGTAAATGGTTTATTTCAATAAATACTTCGCCCTGCAACTGCACTTCATCTATATGATTAAGGGCGTCTTCAATAACTAACAGAGCAGACTCTTGCATTGGAAAAATGCTCCCCTCACAGTCCAGGCTTAACAAGTAGTCATTAACATCAGCCACAGTTAACGGATACCATGTTGGGTTTTCGTCTTCAACTGGATTTTTAGATGTCAAAATGTTATAACCGCTCCGCTTTAAATCTAAAAGTATGAGTTGGCTCAAGGGTACAAACTTCATAAAATCTTATTGATATAATTAAAACAAGTTTTGCTGTATCAGGTCATCTTGTCCCAAAGGAGGAAGTTTGATCATTGATAGCGTCCTGGGTTATAAAAGATTTCTTTTCTTTTGTCTCCCATAAAATAGGGAACTTTCTTGTCCCATCCGTGCACTTTTCGAAGTTCAAAGACACCGGATATGTTTACTACTCACCACTCCATTTCACGTAATCATAACTCCGCTCCTTCATTGTCTTTATAAATAATGGGATATTCGGCAAAAGTAATGACCTGATCGTTTTCAAAGTAAGGTAGTCATATTCGAGTGGCTTAAGCTCGTCTCGCAACTTAGGGAATGCTTTCTTTACGATCTGCAGATCAGTATGGAGTGATATATTTCGGCTCATTGTTACTTTAATTGATAATATATTTATTATTAAACAAACTAAAGTGTACATTTGTTTTTTCTACTGATAAGTTAGAGCCTTAACGTTCTCTTGTATCTGGCAGTCGCTGATGAAAGTCCATACGCGACCATGTTCAAGGGTAAAGAGGATATATGGATCAGATCTTTCCTTGTAAGGTAGTTGTGTACTTAGGTAGCCCTATAATCTTAGTTTCGTACATACGCTTATCCTACTTTTCTTCTCGAAAGTGGTTGTTGAAGATCCGATAGCCGAAATTTATTTCTAATAACTGTTGTATACCATGGCATTTGCTGTTATCTGTAAAGACAGCTTCTTTCAACCCTAGTTCTACGGCATGTACATGAGCGGATTTAGTAAAATCATCCTTCAGAATATGGCTATCCAGATATGAATTTCAGAAAATAGAAAAACTGTTATTATTCTTTGAACAGTTGCACCATATTGTCCGGTGTAATTGTCCAGCGAATCCATTTATTGTCAGGGTTTGCTCCAATGCTTTGATAGAATTTTTGGGCATCAACATTACTTCCGAGTACAAACCAGTTGAATTTTTTATATCCATGTTTCATGGCATATTGTGCAAGACCCCTAAGCAATTTTCGACCTACACTTTTTCCTCTGTGATTGGTATCAACGTACAGCCATTTGAGCATCAATGAAGGTTTGTGGTTATGCATAAAAGGAATGTTATAGTGAACTGCTATGCCTATGAGCTGGTTCTTCTCTCCTTGTGCAACGATTGCCCCAAACTCGGGTCTATCACCAAAACCACGTTTCAACAGGTCATTTTCCGTAAGACTAAAATCGGTGTCCCCCTCAAAAACAACTATTGCCTCCATTAATCTTAATACTTCGGGGATGTCCGCCTTTTGCATTTCCCTAATTATTACAGACTTTTCCATTATCCTTTGACAACTTATTTTAAATCCTCAACATTATCCAATACGTAGCATTGTTCCCATTGGGTCATACCAATTTTAGGATAATAACCCACAGCCTTTGGTGCTGCTAATAAAATAAGTTTTGCTTTTGGGCTATGTTCTTTTGTAAGACGTATTAATTCTTTTCCGATTCCCATCTTTTGATAGTTCTCATCGACTGCTAAGTCTGAGAGATAGGTGCAGTAAACAAAATCAGTCAAAGACCTTGCTACACCTATCAATTTTCCAGAATCTCTTGCGGTGGCAATAAGATTTGCATACTTAAGCATTCCTGCTATTCTCTCAGGCTCATCGACTGGTCGTCTCTCTCCTAGTGTGGAATTTATTAATACTTCTTTAAATTCCTCTGCTCCGACTGTATCTTCAATTTGGTATGTTAGCATTTTCAGATTTTTTTATGGTTACGTTAAAAAATATTATCTGCAGGAGCTTCGTCTCGTGGAGTCATACCATAATCCCTAATTACTGCTGCTACACGTAACCTGTAGTCGTCGAAAACCGAACTTCTGCCTGCCTGCTGTGCGTTTCTATGATTCGTAAGGTTACGCCATTCTCTCACACTTTCTTCATTTTCCCAAAACGAAAGTGAAAGAATTTTTTTGGGGTCAACAAGACTTTGAAACCGCTCTATGGAGATAAATCCCGGAATATTGTCCAACTCTGGTCTTAATGCCTTTGCTATGTTCAGGTACTCTTCTTTTTTTCCCTCTTTGGGAACTACCTCAAATATTACTGCTATCATATCTTCTTTTTTATTAAATGAGAAATCGCTGCAATATTTGGATGCAGCTACTTGACCTAAATATTATAAATGACCAGCAAATCATTTGTCCGATAAAGGTTGAATAATTTGAAGGTTCTATCTTAGACAGCAACTTATATATTTTGATTGCCAAGTCAATTGCTTCATTCCTTCCGATGTAAATTTATCTTAAAAAAAGACTTTCTTTATCATCCAGTTTGAATAAAGCGGATAGTCCAGATGCTTTTATCCGGCATATGATTTAAACGAGGCGTATATGAAGCTCTTATAATTTTATACTCTAAAAATAAAGCCCTTATGGTTAAATAAGGGCTTTGTTTGCTTTTAAAATAGATGAGATTAAATTTGACTAATTTGCATGTTGCTCTACTAACCCTAAATATACGGATTGACTGTCCTGAGCTGGATCACCGACCAGAATAAAAGAATAATAGTGATTTTCAGCTAATTTAATTTGCTCACGTGTTGCGAGCGTCTTACCTGCTTTATTTTTAGCAACTACTGTGAAAGTGCCACTTTTTTGTGCGATAAAACCTTCATTTGCAGTCACAGATTGCTGTGTTTCTTTAGCACGGTCGGTCCATGCTGCAGGCGCTGCTTGATCTCCGATGTGAAGCGTTACTTGATCACTACCTTCAGAGAAATTAAAAAAGCGTAATCCAGATTCTGTTTTTTTGATCTCTTTGTTGACGCGGTCTGTCGTAATTGCCTGTACTGGCTTTAATTTACTTCCGTAAAGAAAAGAACTATAAATGGTACTGTCTTTAACCACAATCGTACTATCGATCAAATTACCTTCTCCAGCAGTAACGGTTATTTTGCGTGATCCCGGATATAGGGCTACTTTACTCTGCGATTTATATAACAGCGGAAAATTAGGATTTTGAAGGATATTTCGGTCTGCATAATACAGTACAGCCTTTGCTCCACTATATCCATTTACCATCGTAAATAAAGCTGCTGGTACAGGTTGATGATCGTCCTTATCTTTGCTGCAACTGGTCACAAAAATTCCTGCAGTAACAACAGTTATTAAACTTAGTAATCTTAAGTATTTTTTCATAATATGTTAACTTAAATCTTATATTTAAAAAATACACATTGCGCTAGTGTTATCATAATAAACGGGGGTGCAACAGCTAGTGCTACATATTGTATAAAAAAATTGCGTGATTACGGTATGACGGATTATTTTCGCATATGTTTTATTGTGGCATCTTTAAAGTATCGTTTTCCATCTTTTGCACCATCCCAGACATTAGTGATACTGTGAATTTTAACAGGAGCTTCTTTTTCAAGGCGAATTAATTTTCTACAAACTGTTCTAAAAGTTCTATTCCATCTTCTCTTATCTTGTTTCTCTGTCTTTGCGTTTGTAATTCCAAATATTTTCGTTTTCCGTACTGATCTTGACATAATTTTACAAATTAAAACAAATGTGTTAATATCATCTCTTGAGACCGAATTGAATATGGTTTACCTTGGTAAGGTTTGAATAAAATTGTCGATAACGTTTATCCTTCCCACAAATTAAGAAATTCTATTAAATTGTACCGTAAATGTAGAGCCTTGACCAAGTTCGGATTGCACCTGTAATTGACCTTTATGCATATCAATAATTCGCTGAACAATAGAAAGTCCAATACCATGTCCATGCTGACCTGGCGAAGATGCAGATTGGTAAAAAAGTTCGAAAATATGTGGTAAGTCTTCTGACGAAATGCCTCTCCCCTTATCACAAACCTGTACAATAGCTATCCCTTCATGGTATATAATATCTACTAGACAATGTTTATCTGAACTGTATTTACAGGCATTTTCGATTAAATTAGCAAAAGCTACTTTAAGTAAATAGGCATTTCCCATGACCAAAATTTCATCTTGATCCTCTGCATTATGCAACAGGTCATAATTAAAAGATATGCTAACACGGTAATCTTTATCTTTATCCTGGACCATAAATTTTGATTCTACAAGAATTTCATCCAGTCTCAAAGAACTAAAGCTAACTTCTGAACTATCATAATTGGCACGGGCAAAGTCCAATAAGGAACTGGATAATATTGTTGCTTCCTTAGCATCTAATAAAGCGGTATCAATAGAATGCTGGTAATCTGCTAAGGTTGTATTTAGCTCTTTTGCGAGTTCGAGTTCTGCAATCATAGCTGACAAGGGAGTACGAAACTCATGGGATATAATGGAAACAAAATGCCTTTGGTTGTTAAATGACTTTTCTAATCGATTGAATGTTCCATTAAAGGTATCAATTAATTCAGAGAGCTCATCCTTTGCTTTCCGATAATATACCCTTTTACTAAGATTATGTTCGGAGACATCCCGTATTTCATTAATGATATGTTTGATGGGTTTTAAAATGTACTGGGCAAAGAAAAAAGAGGTTATAAATATAAAAATAATGGCAACAAAATAAATACTGATGAGGAGCTGCTTCAAACGTTGCATATGGGCATAACCTGTCTGGTCGTATGCATGTCCAATCAGATAGTATTGTTTACCTTGAAAAGGATAATGCATGCCCATAAAGAGCTCATCGCCCTGATTCCAGGTCATAAAATTTTTATTCCGAATCTTTTCTAATAAGGCACGATCATAATGTTGTTCGCCAACATCAACAAAGAGTTCTTTAAATTGATTATCAAAAACTGTTATCTGCGCTTCATTAATCTTTTTTTTATTTTGTTCATGAATCTGACGCAGTTGCGTTTCACTGACTTTGGCATCAAAAATAAATTCAGCACGCCAGGTAATTTTATACCGCAAGCGGTCTATAAATTCTTCCTCTCTATTTTTTTCAGAAAAGAAATAGATACTGTAGGCGAAAAGAAATAGTATCGCCGCAGAGAATAACGTTAATACTAAGGAAGTACGAGAAGCTATTTTCATTCTTTATTTGATAAGATAAAACCATGCCCCGATTTGTTATGAATGAGTTTAGTAATAAAGTCTTTATCAATTTTTTTCCTGAGATAATTGATATAAACATCAATGTAATTGGTTCCGGTATCAAAATTCTTTCCCCATACATTTCTAGCAATCTCATCACGGCTCAATAAAGTTTCTTGATGCCGCATAAAAAATACAAGTAAGTCAAATTCTTTTGGAGTCAATTTAATATCGATGTGATCGCGACTCACATTTTTACTTCTCAAATTCAGTGTTAAAGAATCATAGTTTAAAGATTCATTATTTTCCCAACTGCCAAACTCTTTATTTCTTTTTAAAACAGCTGCAATACGGGCATATAATTCGCGAAGATCAAAAGGTTTTACCATATAATCATCTGCACCTGCATCAAATCCTGCAATTTTTTCATCGATTTGACCTAGGGCTGTCAACATGATAATCGGGATTTTAGGATAAGTGCATTTCATACGTTTGCTCAATTCTATACCACTCATACGAGGAAGCATGATATCAATAATAAGAAGATCGTAATCTAACAACTTTATTTGTTTTAAAGCTGATTCAGCATCAAGCGCAATATTTACCTGATAGTTTTGACTCTCTAATCCTTTTTGCAATACCGAACACACCCGTTGATTGTCTTCTACAACTAATACCCTCATATTAACAAATGTAGATACTTTTTAAATAAAATAAATCTTGAAATCTCAGATAAATAGTGACATACAATTGCTTTCCTTGATGTACCTAACAGCAAGGAAAGCAAAAGTTAATGATTCATTTGATTAGTGATCTGAGACAAACAGATCGTCAGCTCCATCTTGTATTGGTATATATAAACGTTCCCAGCTTTTCGAGTGTACCATTTCCCAACTATGGCCTTTACCTTTTAAATCTTCAGCAAGTAAGATAACACCTGGCTTGATCAAAAATGTAGAGCCGTCACTCACCTTAAAGCGAATATTGCCTTTTAATGTTACGACGTATTGACGTCTTGGAGCTGGATGTGCATTTTTCTCCCAATCTTCGGTCTTATTGCTCGACCAAAAAGTGGTTGTACTCGCGTGTTTCAAGGTTGGAATATAGCCTTTTTCAAAAGTACAAGTTCCATCTGCATTATTGATTAATCGAATAGCAGGCATTTTACCTTCACATTCTTCAACTTTTACCGATTTGATGTTTCGATGATTTTCCTTAGCATGTAAAGATGGAGCAATAAATGCTAAACAGAAAAATAGTACTGTTTTCGAGATAATTTTCATTTTTATTAATTTTAAGATCTATTATTTTTTTACAAATTTTCAAATACAGTGTCATGAACCATCATACGGTCAAAATAGGGCTTGTACTTAGCCACCAAAGCAAGATGTTGTGGTAATTTGCCGTACGCTTCCAGCTCCTCGAGACTATCAAATTCCATAGCTGCATTATAGGTAAAGCTATTATCTAAAACCGTACGTGGACTTGAAGCAGCTGGTTTGCCGTAACGCACATTTTTGACATATGGCAATTTTTTAAGTCCTTCAAAAAATTCTTTAAATTCTTCAACTTGCGTTACTGAAAGCTCAGGTTTTAACCAAAAAAGTAAATAATGAAAAAACACAGGTTTCTTTTTTTTATGATCAGCAGCTAATAAGGTAGAACTTGTAACGCCTAAGACGCCAACTGTTCCTAATGTTTGTATGAAATTTTTCCTTTTCATGTTATATATTTAATTAAAATCAATTCGATATTTAAGAATAAATGCCCATTTATGATCTGTTACCAAACTTTCGTTTACCGCATTCGAATTATAAATTGGTCTATTTTGTGCATCAAAAGTCAAGCGACTACTACTTCCGTGAAATAATAGCGATATCCCGGCATCGTATATTGCACTATTATCTTTTAAAGCATTGTAGTTTGCAAATTGTACGGAGACTGCTGGCTGTAGTTGCAGGTTGTGATTATTGCGACTGAAATAAGGTAATGTACCTCCTATTTGGGCATAAAATGTATTACCCGTTCCCGCAGTAGGTAATGCATTTCCGGATCCATTTAAACTTGCATTCGCTGCAACTATTCCCGTAGCTGGATTATTTGTTCCAGAGAACCGGATATAATTAGGGCCATAGTCATTGTGCATGGCCATAGCATATGCACTGATAGAAGTTCCTTTTTCCTTATTAACAGGAGCATCATAGAAGACATCAAGAGCAACACTTTTCATATCATCATTTTGTATTGCTTTATCAGCATCTAAATGCCATAATGCATTGTGCATATATTCAAAACCTCCACCTACGCTTAACACCTTTTTCTTTCCTACATATGTTCCTGCATTAAAAGGTGTTTCATTATTTTCCTTGTCAAAAAAGGCATATCTAAAATAGCCGGATACATCTTTGCGGGCTTCATTTTTACTGAATTTAGCAACATTCAATGCTGGATCTGCAGTCGTAGCGGTATAGGGATCAGCAAGGACTAAGCGATAATCAAATCGTCCCAATTGACCTTTAATATAAGCACTCATCTCACGAACAGTCATATCGGTAATGCCGGTGTTTGATGTAGCATATAGAGGTAGATCATAGAGCAAAGTTGCTTGCGGGCCTGTTGTAAAACGGGATAGTCCTCTCCAGGTCGAACGTCCGGCACCTATTGCAAGCTTTGGACTAAAGCTATATTCTGCATACGCATCAAGTAAATCCATATAGGTGTTATTTTTACTGTTCACATTAACATTTGTAGGCCCCATCTGTAATACGAAATATAAATTTTCAGTTGGTTTATACGTCATCTTGGCACGAATGCGACGAAGGGACAAATCGGACATACTACCTACCTGCTCATTATTAACAAGACTGCCTGGATTTAATTGTGTGTAACGTGCCCAAAGTTCTGCATAGCCACTGAAGCTAACATAACGGGTATGCTCCTTATTTAGATAGTGTATGAGTTTTGGATTTCCAAAATCATTTGTCTGCGCATTACTTGTATGTATACCAGTTAGACCTACGGTCAACAACAACGACGCTAATAGCGGCTTTTTATTCATGATAATCTGTCTTTAATTTGATTCTTTTGTTAAGACAAATTTAGTTTGGAATATAGAGGCAAATAATTAGAAATCTATTAGAAATATGAATTAATAAGGTGCTTTAAATAGGCATTGCAAAGATTTATGTATTCAGATAAATCTTTATTTAGGTTTTTTACAAAAAACGAATAATACACTTTGAGAAAAAAACGTTAAATTTTAATGAAATTGAAAAAAAATTTAATCGTCGAGCTCCTTGATTTTTTAGTAGATCTGTACACAAATCTATTAGGACTTTCATAAAATGAATAGGGAAACGCTAAGATGATTAAAGAATTGCTTTCAGGCCTTACGTATTGAACAAAAGTAAAGTGATGCTACTCGCTGCATTAAGGGTTACAAATTTTAGATGATTTGGTGATATATACTATATTTGCACTTATACCATTGGATAGTAGCATGATAGAAATGGGTCAAATAATCCTAATTTTGGTAAAGGGATTCACGAGTAGACATGCTCACTAAATGCTTAAAGATGATAAAAATTTGTTTACTAAAATTAATGTTCCTACTAAATATGGTAGCGTATGGACAAATGAAAAATACATTTGAAATGAAAAACAGCTTTTTATTTAATGAATTTTGGTCATGGTCTAAAGGCCCACTCTTTAAAAACTTTTATTTTGCTGATGATGGAAGTTTTGTCTACAACAATGGATATTCTGGTGCTATATGGTCTGTAAATACCAGTGAAGGAACGTACACCTACGATCCCTATATAAAAGAAATTAGGCTGCGTGTAAACAAGAAGTATAGCAGCGGACTAACTGTCTCTAAAGAAGAAACTCCGAGCAAATTAACGTTGAAAGACTTTAACGATACCAGAGTAGCGGTATTATTTGGAAATGATCGCTTGAATGTAATCGAAATGGGAAGAACCGTTGGGTTAACAACAGACCAATACTGGTTCAAAGGTCCGAATTCATCGCATGATTTAATTCAGTTTACAACATTTGGCCAAGCTACTATAATACAGGAAACAGATGTTAAAAGAACGTATTTCTGCCATTACCATATTTATGATCATCTTTTGCTTTTGGAAATTAACAGCATGACTACAGAAGAAGATGGTAAAGAAAAGAAAATTAAAACGTTTGCACCTGCATCTAAGACTTTCCTAAAGATCGATATTCATAAAGAACTTGTAAGGGTCGAGAAAATGGACTTAACAAAAGTTATTGACGGAACACGTAACTGGCAATTTCGCAATCAGAAATTTCATATAGAAAATATGGTCTTAACAGAAAATGAAATACTATTGGAGGAATTCAACAGGGTTGTTAAGCAGTAAAAAAATGAGCACTTCCTTAGTACTTTGGGTAATTTCAATATTGGATAGCATAACGCTTCTCTATAATTTTGATGAATACTCAAGGAATACCAATCCTACCCCAAGCCTCCTTGTTTTAAAACTGTTGAGATAGGTGAATTTTAGAAAGAAAGTAGCCCACCTTAATATTCATCAGATAGGCGTACAAACTCTTCACTCCAATTGGTGCCTACTTTGTGTCCCAGTCTAACGATAACCAAGTTTTTTTGTGGATTCACATAAATATATTGTCCAAGGATACCCCGCGCCATAAAATCGCCATTCTGTGTAGGCAACCACCATTGGTACTGATAGTTTTTAGAGCTTCCACCGGTACTGTCAACTCGTGTAGATTCCTTCACCCAATCTGCGGGAACCAACTGCTTTCCTTCCCAATTCCCCTGATGAAGGTACAACCGTCCCAATTTTGCAAAATCACGTGCCCGCGCATTCAGGCAACAAAAGGTTTTCTCTATACCGTCTTTCTTTTGATCGATACTCCAGGAGGCAGCATACTCCATCCCTACTGGTTGCCATATCTTTTCTTGCAGATAATCAGTAATTGATTTTCCTGCTAATGCATGGTCCAGCACCAACCCTAAAATCTGGGTATTACCACTCGCATAGGCAAAGCGGGTTCCGGGCTCTGCTTCCAGCTTTAGATTCTCGGTACTCTTGCGCAAACCAAGGCCATAATAAAATGTGGCGACTTCTCCAAAAGGATTGTAGTAACCTTCATTAAATTTAAGACCTGAAGTCATTTGTAACAAATGCTCTATCGTCACCTTATCAAATCCATTTTTTGCCATTTCAGGGACATATTTACTTACCGGATCTTGAACAGAACTGATAAGCCCGTCGTCAATGGCACAACCGATGAGCATCGAAGTAACGGACTTAGCCATAGAAAACGAAGGCACAATTGAAGCGGTATCATAGTCATCAAAATAACGTTCATAAAGAATACTATCATTGCGGATAACCAAAAAAGCGACAGATTTTGTCTGATCTAAAAAATTATCAAACGAAAGCTCTACCTCTTCATATATTCTATTGCTCGGAACCGATTCCTTACTTGCAGTATAGAAAGTAAAAGGCTTTGTAGAAGCTTGTAGCTCCCGGGTGGGAAAAATTTTGTAATCATCAATGTCTGCAAAATTATACCATATGAAACGACCAAATTTACAACTTGACAACATGGTCAGCATACAAATTGCCATAAAAATGAATACAAATTGATTTCTGTTCATATAGAAGGAATTTAAAGGCGAAAACAGTTAATTATCTAATATACAACTTACTTACTAAAGACCAAATCGTATTGAAACTTATTTAAAAAAGACTTCAGTTAAAAATTTATTTGGCCAACAAAGGAAAAGGATTAGCTCATTTTTGTCCATCAAAGCTTCAATTTTTAACGTCGGATATTTAGTATCCAAACGAATTTAAAGCTTTAGCTTTGCTTCAATCTGCAGATTTCTCTTTTCAATTTCCTCTAACATATGCATGATTTCGATAACAAAGGGATGACTAACAATTGAAATAACAGGTTTTTGGCCTAACTCATTAATACAATAGAAATCCAATAGCTGCAACAAACTTCGAATTGTACCGACAGTGCCCTGCCAATAATAAAAGTTTTCTTTTTTATGATTGATATTGCTTAATACCACATCTTTATTTATAATCAGTGATAAAGGCTTACCAATATTATCTTGTACGTAACTAATTAATAATTCCCCTTCTTCATTTTTATCTGCCGCCAAAAATAAACCAATTGCCTTACGTCTTTCTTTATTTAGAAATATACACATCGAAAGCTGAAGTTGATCTACTAACTTTTTAGTATAAAATGATCCTAAGATTAAATCACAATTATTATCCATCATCAAAAAACAACTTTGTAATCCTGTTCATTATAATGTAACAACCACAAAAATAAAGCTTTAAATTAATAATGCAATAGAATACTCTCAAATAAGGGAAAATTAATGTTTAAAAAGTTCATGATTATGATGTTTTCATATATAGAAACAACTGGATTTATTGGAATCCGTAGTTTTAGCTACGTCTCAAAAGAGTGGAAATATGAATTTTAAAAAATACAAATCGTTTTATAGTGAAATTGTAATAACGACTATTAAATTTGATTTTCTTAACTTTTACCGATGGAAACGAAAATGGTCTCCAGAATTTCAGAATTCAATAATGAACTTAAATTGCAAGGTTTTGTAGCATTTCAAATTGATGATGACCGTAATGCTAAGCGTTTATACGGCCACAAGTAGAACAAGATATTACCGAAAGACTTTCTGGTGGTGCCACATAACATTTGACCGCATATTAAAATAATCAATTAAAAACTGCTTTAAATGCCTCTGACCAACTATTAAAGAAAACTCGATGAATGAAGGAAATAGATTGATGTAATTCTTTCAAATTTTTTCAAACTATTTTAGGCAACAGGTGTTCTTTTTATAAGAAACAATAACAAACATACTTTCCCAAAAAAGTGTAAAATGATAAATGACGGTAGTACAGTAATAAATCCAATTGACCCATAATCTTTTGGATGACGAAACAAAAAAGAGGAAACGATAAGAAACACAAAAATTACTGTGCAGTTAAACGCCAAGATAAAGGGTCTAATGAAAATTAGACCCCTTTGATGTTTATGAAGGGCATATACTTTTCATTAAAGATAGCCATTACTAAAAAAATTATGGTTCTCCTTATGGATTTGATGCATAGTAATCCCAGATCTCCTTCGAAATTGCTGCAATTACATTTATGCCTCTTTGTTGGGGCGCCTTAAAATCAGAGACAAATACTGCTATTGCGAGATGTTGACCATTGGGTAATGTGATAATACCGATGTCATTAAATGCAGCCATTATCCCCTCTTTGTTAACTCCTGACGCACCCGTTTTATGAATTAATTCAGCTGTTGGTGGTAGAAGAACTGTAATTCTTTTGCCCCAATCAGGCAATTCTCTCATTATCTGGATAAGAAAATCGTTGCTCGTTTTTGAGAGTAATTGCTGGTTATATAAGAGCTGCAGCAATTTAATCGCTCCTGCAGGTTTGCACCAATTTTTATATTGTAACGCCCAATCTTTTTCCATCTCTCCTTCGGTATAGACGATCGAGATATCTTTTACACCTGCATGATGGAGATATTGATTTACCGCAACTGGGCCACCAGCGACTTTTGTATATAGAAAATCACAGGCATTGTTATCACTCTTTGAAACGGCATAAGTTAACAGATCAGCTAAAGTGACATCAAGATCCTGATTAGGGAAATCTTTTACCATCGGACTCCATGTGTTGGTATCCAAAGATGCTTTCGGCATATGAAATTTATCACTGAGTTTCAGTTCGCCCTTATCTACCTTATCTAGAATAGCAAAAGCAAGCGGAAACTTGAAAACACTCATCATTGGATACTCATGGTTCCCGTTTATGATGAAACCACTTTTAAAATCCATTCCCTGTACCCCTACTCCGATATTTCCTCCAGTAGTATCTATAATGTGTTTTATCCTTTCTTGAAGTTGCTGAATAAACTTCTTTTGTTGACCGAGCATCAGCTGTGGAATAAACAATAGTACAACTAAAATGTACTTCATATTTTTGAAATTGACCATAAAAGTAAAAGTATAAAAAACGAATAAATGTTGGTTTAGTATGTGTGAAAATTTTTAAGGATAAACTTTTCAGCAAACTTACTGTCTTCCACCCCCTTAAAATAACAAACAAAACCATTCTTCTCAAGTAATTTTCTTGATGCCTGATTCTCTGGATCGATAATGGCAATCACATCCATGCCTGGGAATGAATTATTAGCTTTATGGACGAGCCGTTGTAGAATTGCTGATCCATAACCCATTCGCCAAAATTCTCTCTTAAGAACATATCCTATTTCAAGAATTGCAGCATCGTATTTATAGCATTCCAATGAACAATTTCCTATAAATTCGTTTTTCTGATTAACTACCTTAAAAAATCCTAAACTTTCCTCTACAGCATTGATTTCAAGCATTGCGTCAAACTGTAATCTAGCCTCGATTTCCTCCCACTCGATTCCAGTTATGTATCTCATTGTCTCCAAATCACTGACCAGTCTTTTGAAATAATCAAAATCTGCTGCTACATATTTGACTAAGGTTATCTGCATATTTTATATTTCTAAAATGAAACTCCGCGCATGTGGCTTTTCTACTTTAACTTTCATAAAACTTATCGACGCGTGTTGTAGGGACTGATCTTATTAGATAGCGGGCCACATATAATGACCCGCTGCTTATATACTATATTAATTTTTGAATTGATATAAATTAAATATCTTCGAAAATTAACGATCAGACATTGTCTTTTGTTGAAGGTCATCATACATACACTGATAGACTATTGTTGGAAGATTATTCTTCGTGGATTCAGAAATGACATAATGTGTTAGCGATGCCAGCTCTGTTTGTGGTTTTTTATTGATATAGTCTGTATGCATAGATGATGTCGCATCATAGGGCATCTGTTCCATTTTATATAACGTTTCATTCACAATATCTTTTGAAACCACAATCCCTTTTCGTAGTGCTAAGGCTTCAACTTCTTGAATAAGCCTAATAACAGCATGCCTTTTTTCTGGATCTTCTATAACTTGACCAATCGAGCAATCGTAATAAGAGGTAGCCGTCGCCATAGAAGATATAAATATGAACTTATCCCATATTATTTTTTCTATTTTATCTGAATAATTCACATGGATATCGGCTTTTTGAACAAGATCATGTAACCTTTCTAGCCGTACATCATGTTCTCCATCTAATCCAAAATTCATGGTACCCCATTTCCCCGTTACTTCAATAACTCCGGGCGCTTTCAAACGAGATACAATATAGGCGCAACCATCGACAACTAAATTATTTGGATAGTATTTCTTAATACGCTCTTTACTGTCGACGCCATTCTGCAGTGGTATAAAAACTGTGCTTGGGCCCACACATGTATGTAACGAACTCACTGTCTCTTCAAGATCATACGATTTGGTGCATAGGAATATATAATCCATCGTATTGAACTCTTCCACCTGATCCGAAGCTTTATAAGGTTTGATTGTAAAGGTCTCTTTTTCCAAAACAACAGTTAATCCCTGTTGCTGTATTTCGTTAAGGTGATTTCCACGTGTCAAAAAATTAATATAAATATCGCTGTTTTCATACTTTCGTGCTAACATGGCACCGAAATACCCGCCTACTCCGCCTAATCCCACAATTAATATATGCTGTTCCATTGTTTGTTTAACTATGTTTATCAATAAAAATAATCAAAAGTGAATATAAACTAAGTTTTGTCAATTTTATAAATAAAATCAAAGTATAGAAAAAGAGCTTATGAATTGTAAATTTCATAAGCTCTTTTCTATTCATTTCTATTTTAGTATTGATCTCTTTAACTATTTATAATAGTTTATCAAAAAGACCCCATAGCCTTCATTATCCAGAACCAACTCTCCATCTTTTAAGATACTACCATCTTTACCTAGAATTGACATCTGATATTTCGCTCCGGGTATTCCGCCGTCGATGGATACGGAAAAGCCTGCTCCCCCCACAGCATCTATCAATGTTACTGTCTTTTGCCAAGGAACGCTAACAATCTCTTCATAGTTATCTGGAATATTGTAAGGATCTGTAATTGTAGGGGTATATTGAACTTGTGCCGTTGTGGCAGGTCCCTTTAAAGTGTAAGTGATCTGATAGCTTGATGAATCTGAATCAGATTCTTTTGAACAACTGCCGCAAATAAAACTAACGACACACACCATCAAAAATATTTTAATAGCTCTTTCCATATAAAGTTTTCTCTTTTAAACCAAATATCATACCAACGGAGCCATATATGTATTTTTATAATTAACCCGGAGATGGTAAGTTATCTGCATGAAACGCTATCAAAGCAATTTCTCTAGGAATAAAGATATACTGATTAATGAAGGTAATGCCGTACTTGTTGATATCATTACCCATACATTTCCTCTAAACTATAGGACACTTCCATATAATGCCAAAAGAAAGGAGATATTTTTATTGTATGTATTCTTTAGAGTCGCTTATTACTTAGGAAGGGGTTACATTTTGGTCAAGGATTTTTTTTCCTTATCATACCTATATTCATAACTCTTCTCTTCATCAGATGGTTGTCCTCTAAATAAATTCTTATTTCCCCAGTTGGGAGTTAATTTTAAAAAACTTGGTGCGATGATCCAGTTTCCATCCAAACCAATAATTCCAAATAATTCGGTCTTTTTATCCTGTGCGACAGCGCAAGCACATCTTTCATAAAAGGTTTCAGGCACTCCATCAGACTGGTCAACGGAATTACGCAAATAGTGCTTTCTGTCTAATTGTGTTTTATCCCAAAATACGATAGATGCTTTCTTAAAATCAGAAACAAAATATTCAGTTAGAAACAAAGAGTTCTCCTTGCGCTGTAAGTCTGCAATAATCTGCTCATATGAAAACTTATTATAGGCTTCTGCACATGTAATTTTATCATTCTCAAGTTGTGTTATGGCATTTTTAATAGCTGCTATATAAGGTCTGAGGTACTCACTTTTATAAGCAGCTCCATTTCCAGACATCACTTTTGACAATTTGTGACCCTGTGCATTTTCTGCTTCAATTTTTATGACATGCCGCATTGATTCAGGAACTTTGACGCGTACATATCCATTGCCATAGTGTACGATTTCGATTTGCCCTGCAGAGGTCTGTATGGTTTGTCCTGCTGTACTAATTTCATAAATAATTTCCTTGCTTAAATTGGTCTCCATACTATAATCAAAGCTTTTGATTGGTTTTGTGCCTTTAAGTACCAACGTTTGATGACCAAATTGCGGGGAAATTATTTTATCAACCGAAATGTCTTCGCCCCCTTCGATTGTTCCATCTAAAAAGTATATTTTTTTTACTTTAAAAATTGCATCCGGGATGTTATCTAAGAAATCTAAGGTAAAATTATATCCATCTCCAAGGATATTGGATATATTAAATCGATCAAACCGGATTTCAATTAATGTATTAGGATATACATATTTTGTTATTGGCGGATATCCTTTGGGAAAAAAATAGCTTTCCTCTATCTTGCTATCATTTTGCGTCAGATCTTGCAGATCACTAAAATTAGCCCGTAAATCTCGGAGATCCGAGGGTTCATATTTATCGGCATGCAAGAAGTTATCAAGCAACAGTAGATTATCATTGAGCATATCAAGACATTCCTGCTTGGATTGACCATTTGAACAATTACTGCTGGTTAGAAAAAAAAGTATAATAATTATTTGATATATTCTTTTCATATTTATCTTTCTAAATTTTTAATGATCTAAACTATTGGTAATTTATTGTTACTGGCTCAGATATAATCCTTAACAAGGACTAAATTAATGTATGAAATGATAAAACAAGAAGTTATTTACAATACGTTTTATCCCTTTTACGATTTGATCAGGTTTACTTGTTTACACTTCACGCTCATTGCACTCCAATTCACATAATCCTTTTGAAGGAGTATGTCTTTTGATCGTAACCAACCATCGTGAGGTTGATTAAGCTGCTCGTAAACAAAATCTGATATATTCAGATTAATAAAAAAATGTAATTTAGTCAACCGAAATAGAAAACTAAATGTATAACAACAGAATCCAACTGCAAATCATCATTTTTTTAAGTATATTCATTTGCAATTTTTCCCATGCGCAAACACATTTATTTAACGAAATGTCTATTGATAGCACCAGGTTTACAGAGACTAGAAATATACTAAGCGCATTACCCGTAGATATATTTCAAAAAAAAGTATTTACAAATGAAAGTACTAAAATCCCCTATCGATTCCTTTTTCCAAAGAACTTTACTACAACTAAAAAATATCCGCTTGTAATTACATTTCATAATTCTTCAAGACAAGGCAATGATAACAAAAATCAATTGGAACATTTAGCACGAACTTGGGTAAGGGATGATATCTTTGACAAATTTAATTGCTTTGTATTAGCACCTCAATTTGAACAGCGTTCCTCTACCTATTCGCAGAATGCGGAAGGGATGTTGACAGCTAGTCCATCAAAAGATGCTATTCAAATTTTGACTCTGATTAAAAAACTAGAAAAGGGACATCCCAATATTGACTTGAATCGAATTTATCTAATTGGCTATTCTATGGGCGCATCAACAGCTCAAAATTTGATCAACCTAGCCCCTGAAAAATTTGCCGCAATAGTTTCTATAGCCGCTGTTCCTGACTTATCAAACCTTGATAAACTAAAGCATAAGGATATTTGGCTAATTCATGGAGAAAAAGACACAAGTAATCCATACAGCGGAAGCGAAGTATTATACAAAAAATTAGATGGTAATGCCAAGCTTGTCTTCACAACGTTTAAAAATCTCGATCATAACAACATTGTAATCCCTTATTTACTAACAGATGAACTTCAGAAATGGCTATTTAGTAAACAGCTATAGATTTCAGGAAATTGATTCGATTTCATTGCACTGTGCATAGCTCCTGTCATTGTTCTGTTGAATACCTTCTGTTTTTAAATCCTTAATGAAAAATTATTGTCGATAGCTGTTTGGAAGATCGCAAAATGATCTTTTTTATCAATTTTGATATATATTCAGTTCAAAAAAGAATTTAGAACCTTTTCCTAATTCACTTTCTGCCCAGATCTTGCCCCCATGGCGCTCAATAATTTCCATGCTTAGATATAACCCAATACCGAATCCAGAAACAGTCGTATCGCCCACTCGGTAATATCTCTCAAAAAGCCTTGATAAATCTTCTTGTTTTATGCCGATGCCCTGGTCAGATACCATAACCCGTGCCCTTGTACCAATTTGCTCAACAGTTACCCAAATATCACTAGCTGCTGGTGAATACTTGACTGCATTTCCGATCAGATTGTTAAATACCTGTGCTATTTTCTGCCGATCGGCATAAACTGGAATTTCTTCGTCACTAAATTTGGATGTGATTTTATTATTCGGAAATAGAATACGATATTCATCACAGGTTTCCTTAAATAATCCACGAAGATCAAATGTTGATTTTTCTATGTGCATTTTTCCAGATTCCAGACGTGATACGTTTAAGAAACCATTTGTCAAGGAGGTCATTAGCCGGACTTGTTTTAGTGAACGCTCTAACGCATGCTCGGCGAATGTTAAACCATCATCCTGCTTTAACTTCAACTGTAAGATCTGGAGATAACCGTTTAAGGATGTAAGCGGGGTTTTTAATTCATGAGAAACCATGCCGATGAAATCATTCTTCCGTTGCTCCTCTTCTTTGATTGCCTGAATATCTGTGGTAGAGCCGACCCACATGATCAACTTACCCTGAGCATCGAGTACAGGAGAAGCTATATTAATGTGCCAGATGTACTGACCTTCTTTATTCTTAAACCGCATCTCCGAAATAAATGGAACTCCAGTTTTGGATGCTTGTAAGAGCCCTTGTTGAAAATTCTCTATTTCATCCGGGTGTATCATCTGAAAATAACCAAAATCACGGAGGTCTTCGAAACTCAGTCCTGAAAAATCAAGCCATCCCTGATTGAAAAAAGTTACTTCTCCGTTTGGAAGTGCATTGGATATTTTAACAGGAACAAGATCAGATAACTTGCGAAAATGCTGCTCGCTGATCTCTAATGCTTTTCGTGAATTTACCTGCTCGGTTACATCAACTGCTACAATTACAATATCAGAAACGTTATCATGCTGATCAAAAATAGGCTGGTAGACGACATTAAAAAATAATTGTTTTAATTTCCCTCCATGTTCAAGCAATGCTGGTATTTCATTAGCATAGAATGGTTCTCTTGTTGCAAATACATCATCCAATATTTCAAGAAAGGGCTGACCATCAAGTTCAGGTAATGCGGACGCCAATGGAAGGCCCACAATTTCCCTGGTCTTACCCCAGACTTCAAGTATTTTTTCATTAGCGGTCTCCACGATCAGTGTTTTACCCTGAAGGACTCCAATTGCCACGGGTGCCTCTTGAATGAGAAACTTAAATCTGGATTCACTTTGGGCAAGCAGTTCATTTGTTGCTGTAAGCTCGTTTGCATATTGCTCCAATAGCTTTCTTGCGTGAACGCGGTCCGTAATTTCGAAAGACATCACCAGCACACCATTTCTATTTCCATCTAGATCCGATAAGGGTTGATAGGTATAGTCTACATAGGTTTCTCTGATCGATCCATCAGCGTTTGTAAAAATAACCGGACTTTCCTTGACATCGATCACCTGCCCTGTTTCCATGACCTGACGAAGCTGACTTGCAAAAGGTTGGTCGGCAAGATCAGGAAGGATTTCAAGAAAGGGTTTACCGATCACTTCTTCTCTTGTTTTCTTCCAATAGGCAAGATTGGAGTCATTAATCATTTCTACAACAAGATCAAATCCCCGGATCACGACTACAGAAGCGGGTAGCATATCCAGTATCTGTGCCATGTTGTTACTTTCCTGTCGCGCTTTTCTTCTGCTGTGAACGAACGCGGTCACTTCGAAAGCAAAATTAAAAACCCCGTCTACTTTTCCGTTAGAATCAAACCGGGGAACATAACTAAAATCGAAATAACGGTCTGTTGTCGGTCCATCTTCTTCTTTTGAAATAGCGACTAAGCGATCACGAAAAGAAACAGGAAGACCTGTTTTAAAGACATCGGTTAAAGCTTGTGCAATATCGGTATCAACAATTTCGGGAAGAGATTCGAAAAACGGGCGGCCAACAAGTGAGCGACCTGGCAACATGGCTTGATAATTGGGATTTACAAATTCTATTAATAGATTCTCGCCAGTCATGACACTAATCCCAACAGGTGCCTGAAGGAAATAATCGTGCAGACGGTCACGATCTATTTTCATTGCATTATTAAAAGCGGTATCTTTTTCACGTTCCATTACCTCTTTCGTATTTTCCTGAACCCAGATCGCTACCTTATGCACTTTACCGTCAAGATCTACCATCGGTGCATAAACAAATGTTACATAAATAAGATCCTGCTTACCATTGCGCATAAGAATCATTGGCACCTGATCGGCATGATAGGCCTTATTATTGGAAACAACATGACATAAAATATCCTCATATTGCTCCCTCACTTCTGAAAAGGTTTCCCAGTAAGATTTACCGATTAAATCCTCTTCCCTTCTACCTGCTATCTGGAGAAACTTCTCATTGGCTAATTCGGCGATAAAACCGTCCGAATTGAGAATACAAATTCCAGATGGTGCAGTGTCTACCAAGGCTTTTAGTAGATGGTTATCATTAAAATTCATTCATTACAAAATAAAATACGAAAGTAGCTGATTGTCGCGCAGGAGATGTATCAAAAATTTGCTATTATGCTATAGTAAAGTCCAAAAGCCTGCCCTTCTTAGGCAAATAATATAAACGGTCAATGTCAAAAAAACTGCTATGCTATGTTCTGCTGGTCAAAAATATCATGAATATCTTTATTGTAGAACTATAAATAAAAAATTTGTGAAATATACGTATTTATACTTTTACCGCACGTTTTAATTCGTATTATAGTAGTACGATCAGGGTGACGCTTAAAATGATTTCATTTTTATTTCTTAAATTTACTCTCTGTTTCTGATTGAAATAATATTCTGAAAGAATAAGCTTGTAAAAAAATCTAATTCCTCCTCGATATTACATCAAAATAACAATAATATATTATTGAACGTTTTTAATAGCTCTTATGGAATTTTTAGATTGTGAAGATGAGAAAATTACACTATGTGGTCTGATTCAGGATCTCGGTTTTCTATTTGTGTTCAATAACGATAAAAGATGCATAGCTGCTAGTGAGAATGTTACTTTACTGTCTAATACTCCTTTAGAAAAATATTTAGATCTTAATATCGATATCATTCTAGCTGCATTAACGGGCAATGACAAATTAGTCTTTGAAACCGTAGAAGATAGTTTCAATACCTCTATTTTTTACAGATTTACAGAAAAAATAATTATCAATAATGAAAATTATGATTTAAGTATTTATCGCTATAATGATCATACCTATGTGGAAGCGGAGATCTGCAATAAAAATCTGTTAAAACCTAATCGATTGTATTATTATGCTAAATACTTAGAAGAAAATAAAACAGATATCTGGAAATCGCTTACGAATATCATACGCCAGATTATCAATTATGACCGGGTGATGGTCTATCAATTTTTGGAAGACAGCAGCGGGAAGGTTATTGCAGAATCAAAATCGGAAAACATACATTCACTGTTAGGTTATCGCTATCCTGAATTTGATATACCCAAGCAGGCCCGCGAATTGTACACCATCTTTCTTGCCAGACATACTGCAGATATAGATGGAGCTACACATAAAATCATCAGTAATGATCGCGCGGATATCGATTTAACAAAAACGAGCATTAGAGCGCTCTCTCCCATCCATCTCCAATATTTAAGAAATTCTAAAGTTAGCGCCAGTGCAAGCTTCTCTATTATAAAAGATGGAAAATTGTGGGGATTGGTTACTTGTCAGAATAAAACACCACTACATGTGGATCTCGCACAGAGGCATCTTTGTACTTTTTTGACCCAATACGCAACGAATCATCATATTTCTAATTTATTAAAAAAAGATATAGAATTGCAGAATACAATGCATATTCTAGAGAAAGATCTAAAAGGTGATCTTTTAATAAACAGAGATACACATGATGTTCTTGAATCGTTTGGCGAGAAGATCATGCACATCATGAATGCTGACGGACTGTATTTAAAATATGCTAAAAATGAAAAATCTTTCGGCATAATTCCCGACAGAAATCAATTGCAAGAAATCCATAATTTCATAAAAAATGACATTGGAATAATTTCCAGCAATCAATTTAAATTCAGCAGTGGCATAAACCACCTTCCTGGTGTGATGGCCGCGGAGATATTACCACAATCAGACTGGAAAATATACCTGTTCCGTAAAGAGCGCTTAATAGAAGAGATATGGGCTGGAAAACCTGAAAAGCATCTTCAGTACGATGCAACAAAAAAAATAACCTTTCCTTCTCCAAGAACTTCTTTTGATGCATGGAAACAAATAACGGGCAATACATCCTCACCATGGCTTAAGATCGAGATATCATTCTTAGAACGTATTATATTCCTTATTCAACAAGCAATAGCCAAAAGGAATGCCGAAATTGAACAACTGAACAAAGATCTTGTCCGTTCTAATAATGCGCTCGATACTTTCAGCTATACGCTGACACACGATCTTAAAAATCCTTTGTCATCCATCAAACTGGGAGCACAGATGTTATTGATGAAAAATGATATTCCAAAGGAGCTTTTACTTAAACTGGCGAACAATATATTAGATGCATCAGCACTTATTACCGAAATGATCGATAAGGTTCATGAATTATCCAAATCGAATTCGGTTGCATTAAACCTTGAAATCTTGGATCCAAAAAGTAATATCATTTCCATTACTGATATTGCGAAAAATCAATACGGCGTTGATGGTCTGGATTTTAAAATGGGGGAAATTATTCCTGTAAGAGGCGAGAGAACTCTGATCTACCAACTTTTTTTAAATATTATCGGAAATGCGGTTAAGTACAGCAGTAAGCAAGAAAATCCAAAAGTTGAAGTATACAGTAAACAATCTGGAACGATGGTAACCTACTTTATTGTAGATAACGGTATTGGAATGGATCTTCAGAAAGAAAATAATATTTTTGATATCTTTCAAAGACTTTCAAATTCCTCAGGATATGATGGTTCTGGAATCGGACTTTCTATTGTAAAAAGAATTATTGATCGATTAGGAGCGGATATTAGGGTTGAAAGTGCTGTAGGAAAAGGAACAACATTTGAGATTATATTTCAGAATGCTGAATAATGTATTCTTCTTGTCTTGATCTTTAAGGAACACGATCAGAAATCGTATCTCCTTATTTTCTATCCTCTTTAATGCTATATAAACTCTCCACTTCTGTGATCAGCTTTTGAATAATTTCAGCTGTAGATTTCCCACTATACCCATTATTAGATTGACCTGTCCAAATACTAACAAACTGGCTATTATTGTTCGCTTTTGCGACTCTTCTCAGTTCGCCGGTTAACTTATTCTGATAAGGATAAGGCAATATATGTCCTTCATCTACTAGATTTGTAAAAACATTTTTGATACCTCGTGCATAACGTCCCGAAAAACTTTTAGTAAGCGCAATAGCTGTTTCATCGACATCCCTTAAACGCTGTTTTTCAAATTGTTCTAACGCACTTTCTGAAGATCCCAAGAGGAGACTTCCGAGTTGAAATCCTTGTGCTCCCAGGAGTTGCGTAGCCAGTAAGGTCTTGGCATTGTAGATACCTCCTGCATAAATAATCGGTATATTGACGCTATCATAAACTTGAGGTAACAAAGATAAACCTCCTATGGCAGGTATGTCATCGCTACTAAAACTACCCCGATGTCCGCCAGCCTCAAGTCCCTGCACACAAACAATATCAACCCCAGATTTTTCTAAAATAACCGCTTCGCTAACAGATGTACAGGTTCCCAGAAGCATGGTGCCATTATTTTTTAACTTATAAATACTTGGTTCGTCAAGATTACCAAAAGTGAAACTTACAAACCTACATTTTTCCGCAATAAGAGCATCAATTTGGTCATGATAGCTATTGATCTGTATTTCTTCAATGCTGGGCAGATGAACATCGAGATGGTGCTCACGTGCAATATTTTCAATAAAATCTTTGGTTTCAGTATATTTTTCTCTTAACGCATCCGTCAGTTCAGGTATATCATTTACAAAAATATTCACCGCAAAGTTATTTTTTGTCAACTGCTTTGTTGCGCGAATATGTTCAATACATTTTTCAGCAGGCAGGTCGCCCAAGGCAAGAGTACCTAAGCAATCTGCATTAGTCGCCGCAGCTACCATTGCTGGAGTTGTAACACCAAACATTGGTGCTTGTATAATGGGATACTCAACGTCTAATAGTTTGGTTATATTATTTTTCCAGTTCATGATATGGGGTGTTAAATTCCAGCTTTACATCTTATTTAAGAGGTTCATAAACAAATATAAAGCATAATTTTACATCTTTTTAGTCGTTTTTTTTGCTATGTTTTGCATCATACCCTTAAAAATGAAAGCATGGAAAGGTAAAACAGAATACCAGTACAATCTGCCGGATATACCCAATGGCCGGAAAGTTGCTGTTTGGGTAAACGTATCATCTTGATCAATCTTAAATTCTAACCAGGCCTCTCCTGGCAATTTCATTTCGGCATATAACAGTAGTCTACGTTCTTTTTTATCTGCAAGAATTACTCTCCAAAAATCAATGACACTGCCTGTAGACAACGTATCTGAATTTGTTCTTCCTCTTTGTAAACCAACCCCGCCAACAAGTTTATCCAAAAATCCACGAATACCCCATAACCAATCTGCATAATACCATCCTGTTTTCCCTCCTATTGACCAAATATTACGCAAGGCAAGATCCACATCATCCACTTTCATTGATCTGACATCTTTAAAACACCCGTCTTGCGGAACTTCAATAAGTTTAACAAAGCTGTTGGGATACCTTTCTATATTCAGTGCATCTCGCCAGCTCGATATGACTTGATTTTGTTCGATCTTACCAAAGGCCAATTCAATAGCTTGTTCATAACGCATAGGTTTTACATTAATTTTTTCCTGTAGATCATTAGGTTTTGCTATTACATCTACCCGCATACTCTCAACTAAACTACTGGCTAATGGAAACGAAGTAGAGGTAACAAAATATAGCCAATAAGAAGATAACTTGGGTGTCATGACAGGAACGGTAATGATCCAGCGTTTAAGTTTTCGCACTTGTGCGAAACGGAGTAGCATGTCCTTATATGTCATTACATCAGGCCCACCGATATCATAGGTTCTATTAAAGGTAAATTCCTTCATAAGCACTCCTTCTAAAAATGAGAGGACATCACGAATGCCAATTGGCTGGCACCTTGTTTTTAACCATTTCGGAGCAATCATAACCGGTAGCTTCTCGACCAAGTCTCTTATGATCTCGAAACTCGCACTACCCGACCCTACGATAATTCCAGCTCTTAAAGTAGTTAAAGCATAATGGTGCGATTGTAAACGTTCTTCAACATTTAAACGTGATTGCAGGTGTTTTGAAAGCTCTTTGCTATTAACAATACCACTTAAAAAAATAACTTGTTTAATATTTGTTTGTTCGATACTTGCTTTAAAATTAGCAGCTACAGTAAGTTCGGCCTCTGTAAAATCGTTTTCTGAGGATGACATCGAATGCATCAGATAGTAAGCGACATCAATATCCTGCGGAATTTGATCCAAAAAATCATTCTTCAAAAAGTCGACCTCTATCAGTTCAAAATCAAAACCTTCATATTTGCTCCTATCAAAGCGATTCACATCACGAACACAGCATACAACTTGATGTTTTTTGTCAAGCAAGACTGGAAGTAAGCGTTGAGCAATATAACCCGTGGCTCCTGTC
Source organism: Sphingobacterium kitahiroshimense (assembly GCF_025961315.1). Taxonomy (NCBI): domain Bacteria; kingdom Pseudomonadati; phylum Bacteroidota; class Sphingobacteriia; order Sphingobacteriales; family Sphingobacteriaceae; genus Sphingobacterium; species Sphingobacterium kitahiroshimense. Next base: position 753,926 of record NZ_JAOQNK010000001.1, read on the forward strand.
AATAGTATTTTCATCAGTAAAGATTTTCATTAAGAAACATATAATCCACCACTTCGTAATAGAATTATCTTCAAGCGTCCTGTGATCGTTCAAGAGTCAGCCCGTTAAATACAACGTCAATAAGTATTATCCATGCCCCATGTACATGATAGATCTTGTACTGGACATCTAAAACATGGAGTAATGTACGTTCACATTTCCATTCCGCCAAGTAAAGATAATAACAATTTGTATCGGTAAAAGTAAGTCTTCTGCTATTTAATTTATGTATTTTTCAATTTTACCTTAAATAAAAACTGATAACTTTTGAAAAAATAATTTGATTATAGTTTATTTATATTTATATTTGAGATAGTATCGGGCATTGTAGTGGTTATTTAGTCCCAGTAAGTACCTTACGTGATCATTCACCACATCACTTGCCGATTTTTGTTATTCATAAAAAGTGCGCAGTACTCTGTAGAGCTTGATTCCAATCAACCTTTACTAATACATACATCCTTTTCTTGCTAGCAGATCGATCGACTTCCGCAAGTTATCAAGTTATATCTTATGACATGAAGGGTGGCACAGAATTAAATAATTTTTAATAAAAACTATAATATAATGCAAGAAGGAACAGTAAAATTCTTTAACGTTACCAAAGGTTTCGGTTTTATTACACCATCAAATGGTGGTCAAGATGTATTTGTACATTCAACAGGTTTACTAGATGACATCCGTGAAAACGAGCGTGTTACTTATGAAGTAGAAAACGGTCAAAAAGGTGTTAACGCATTCAATGTACGCGTAGCAAGATAAAAGAATTGGGGAATTATATTGTAATTCTCTCTATTTCTGATGTAGTGATTAGCAATTATGCTAATTAACTACATTTTTTACAATAACCACTCCCACCCACAAATAGTATGGTGCATATCTCATATGCTTATCCTGCGAAACCTCTACAAACTCATAAAAAACTGTATTCAATTGGCCCTCATTCATCTAGCGGCAATGCACATTTATGATAGAAACCTGAGCATAAGCAACTTAAAGCCAATGATACTATTCTTTATTTAAAAGATTCTCCATTTCTAAAACCGCTATTTTTCTATTTTCATGATATCGCTCAACTTCAACATTTACGATTAAGCCATCCACTATAACCGGGCTTCTGATTTCAACAATTTTTGAATCATCATGTAATATCCAAGCTAAAAATTGTCTACCATTATTTAACTCCTTGTAAATATCGGGTTTTCTCATAGCACTAAAAATCTAAAATTCAGCTATAAAGGGGGATTAAACACCCCCTCGGATAACACGCAATAAAATAACGATGATGGCAATCACTAATAGAATATGAATAATCCCACCAGTAAAAAATCCTCCAAAAAAACTGATCGCCCAAATAATTATCAAAATTACGGCGATTGTGTATAATATATTTCCCATAGTAAAGTAATATTAGATTTAAAATTAAGAAGCCGGTAGTATATACCGGCCTGTTCTTGATCAATTTATTTTGCTGCTCCGAGATTAGCTTCGCTCATTGCAATTTCAGTCAATAATACATCTGTATCCTTTTCCTCCGCTAATGTAGCCGCTAACAGTTCTTCTGCTTCACTGTGTTCCATCAATTTCGCATAAGTAACAAGACAACCATAGGTTGCAATCTCGTAATGCTCCACCTTTTGTGCAGCGGCGATCAAAGCAGCATCCAGTACTTCAGGGCTATCCTGGAATTCTTCCAAAATTTCATCAGCCTCGTTTAATAGGCCTTCCATCGCTTTACATTTTTTACCACGAGCGGTCATATCCAGACTCGAGAATACCGCTTTTAATCTTTCAATCTGCCCTTCTGTCTGTTTATAGTGCGTTTTAAATGCTTCTTTTAAACTATCACTATGAGCTCCGTCTGCTAACTTTTTTAAACCTTTAAGCAGTTGCTTTTCCGCACCCAGAATATCTTTCAACTCATCTACAAATAATTCATGTAAGTGCGCATTTGGCATTTCGCCATCTTTGTTTTTTTTAGCCATGATCTTAAGTTTTAATTTAAACTACACTAATAACTTATGGGACAGATAATAGTTCATTACGAAATATAGAACGCGTATAAAAAAGAAGATATTAGGTAAAAATCTCGTTATAAAAAATTTAATACTTCGTCTTCAAATGACTTTTGAAAGCGAAGTATTATTAAGAATAATAATATATAAGAAAAATTGATAAGAAAAAAGCAAACCACTTCTTGTCCTATTTGTTTTATAGATGACAATTATAAAATAATACATATATGGAAGAGGAAAAAATGAATTTGGAAGGTCGACTTATCAACTATCAGGAGTATTATGAGGCTCTAGAACAACCTAAAACTTTTAGCTTTGATTATAGTCAGCAGCGATTAATTATTAAAAATTACACATTACGAAATAAGGATAAATCTCTTTACGCTAAATTCCTCAATACTTTTTTTCCTGATAAGGAAGAGGAAGAGCTCTTAAATTATGATAAGGAGTTATTATATCTCAAAAGATTCGGAAAGGATGAATTGGCGAGATGGCTGATCGATTATAATGTACGCCTATTGCAATCGGATATTAATTCGACAGATAAAGATGCCATTTTTAAGGTTGTTGCAATCCCTGCTGAAGATGATGTAGATAACTACTTAGCAAAGGATCACCTGATACTCCATCATATATTACCGCTTGATGTATTAGAATTCCCATATCCGGTGTGGATAAACATTAAATTGCCACATACAGGATCATAAGCAACTTCATGTTGGAAAAGTCTTTTTATTATTCTAGTAAACTTAAAAATTATAGCGATGTTGTATATTTTAAACGAAGACACTTACGACCTTACTCCTACATTTAGTGAAAATCTGCTGATAGATGGAGCTAATGTGGTGAAAACAACTTTTATTAATTCTAAAAATGAAAAATATTTTATGATTTCTTCCGCTGATGTAGCAGATGCATTTTTTGATGACAACAACGTTGAACTTGATATTTCAGATGCCATCAAAAGAATACAGGAATAAGTTGTTGCCTTTACCGAGCTGAATAGCCCGACACACAAAAGGTTACAAAATAATCTAAAACACAACAATAGAGCCGATTACATCAATTGCAATCGGCTCTTACCTTTAGACCTGCTTTGGTTTTGAAAATACACTCTGTAAGATAACAGATAACATAACAAAAGCACAACCTAAATAAAACGAAGTATTGACCTCTTTACCCTCATTAAAAAATATAAATGCTAAGATTATGGAATAAATAGGTTCTAAATTGAAGCTTAAATTAACCGTAAAGGCAGGTATTACCCGTAAAACTTCCGCAAACAGGACATACAACGTGACGGTACAAAAAGCGGCTAGCAATAATAGGTAGAGTAGATCTGTTGTAGAAGGAAGCAACGTTGTCACTGGAAAAAAATAGAGATAAAATGGTAATAGTATTCCCAAACCGATTGTCCCTCCTACCATTTGATAGTAATTGATGACGATGCTATCATGCTTTTTTACCAACCGCTCATTAAATACAGTATACAATGCTGCAAATGCGGCTGATATAACTCCAAGCCATATCCCAAGCTGATAAGATGAATCAAAATGAAATATTAAACTGATGCCTAATAAAGTTAGGCAACTTAATAAAAGCTGTGGGACTGAAAAAGGTTTTTTGTTGATCAGAGGTTCGAAAATTGCTGTAAATAAGCTTGTCAAACAGTAACAGACCACTCCGATTGATATGTTTGCATATTTTATACTGGCATAGAAAAATATCCAATGGATGGTAATTAACATGCCTACAGAACTTACAGTAAGTTTTTCGGGCATCGACTGCTTGATATCTTTTTTAAAAAACTTTAAAACAAAGAACAATATAATTGCTGATAAAAGTACTCGGTACCACACTAATAAACCCTCGTTTAAGGATATTAATTTACCAAAAACTCCCGTAAAACCGGCTAATATAACAGCAATGTGTAAGCGTAAATATGATTTTTTCATGAAAATGAGCGTATTTCTTTTTTATAGTTAATATCTAAATTTTTGACATACTGATGCACACGGCTTATCAGCCGAAAGTATGTCAATCTATTTTAATAGGACATTACGCTATTGGAGGAGGAAGGCTACTTTTTCTATTCATGATTGATTCAAAAATAACTTTTTTTTATTAAACATAAGCAAGATATAGTATTTTTCTGCTTGCTAATATCCCTGAATAAAAGTATTTTGCTGTTATATGAAAATTCATGTATTAAAAGATGGTGACTTCTGCGTCGACAAAAACAAGGTATTTACTCCTTTGGAAGAATTAGCAAGCGCGACAGGCCTTAAAATGGCTGTCCAGCCTTTTCTAATTGAGGTTGAGGATCATGTTGTTTTGCTGGATGCAGGGCTAGGGAGATATCATAAAGGATCTCCCGTAATACTTAATAACCTACTAGCCCTCGGTTTCAATCCCTCATGTATTACAACTATTTTATTGTCACATCTCCATAAAGACCATATTGCTGGCTTAGTCAATACACAAGGAAATGAATGGTTTCTGAATTTTCCTGATGCAAAGATTTATATACAGAAAAGAGAATATCTTTTTGCTAAAAGTAAGACCAATAATCCCTCTTTTGATTTTGACATTTTGGATTTTATTACCGAAAATGGCACCATTGTTTGGATGGACGATGATAGAGGTGTTATATGCTCAGAAATTTCTTTTGAAGTGACAGGCGGCCATACGCCCTTTCATCAGGTGTTTTTAATTCGCGACAAAGAAAGCATTGCCTTCTACGGTGCTGATAACCTCCCAACAGCAGGCTATTTAAAATATCCAATTGCATTTAAGAGCGATTTCGATGGTAAGAAAGCCATGGAGCAACGTACTGAATGGGAAAAACTTGCAAAAGCGCAGCATTGGAAAGTGCTTCTGTATCACGACATGAAAAGAGCTATCTTAGAGTTCTAAAATTTAAGCTGACCATTTAATCCTGCTGTTTAAATTTCATTTCCAAAGCCGCGAAAGTTTTTGATGCCATGAATCAAGCAACTTGTAGCAATAACTGCTGCAGTACCCATGCTAACAAGGAAGATAGCTGTTCCGTTATCTCTATTGGCAACCGCTACAGCTATTAATGCCCATACTCCTACTAAAGCATATTCGCGCATATTACGCTTCCAGGTCATAAAACCATTAACAATACCCGCTACAATTACCATGATCATTGTCCAGTATACCGGTGAAATATTCCATCCATTCCAATCGATTTTAACGAGATAAGCGGCTATGTTTGCGATTAATGCAACCGATATCCACCCTGCATATAGCGAGAATGGCCACCAAACGAATGCGACAATACGAAATGGAGGATTAGTCAGTGCTACGTTAACATTCACAACAATCTTCAATAACGTTAGCAGTAACAAAATCATCAATAATACAGAAATTCCGATATAATCTGTCAACCAAGCAATAACCCATATACTATTTAACAGGCATGAAACCGTAAACCATGCTCCTACCCGATCTATAATTTGGCTCTCTTTCTTTGCTTTCAATATGAAAAATGAATACGTAACAAAACCGATCAAAAGCAAATAAATCAGTCCCCAGATAGAGAAAGCAAACGACGCGGGAGTAAAAAAGTTATGATAGTCATCGGAAACAGTTTTCATTGTTCTGCCATTTATGAAACCGGTATTTGATAAGTAATTAATAACGATCGTAGTTAATAAAGCCACAAGATTAGTAATCGCAAGGGTAATATTTTTCATAGTATGTTGATTATAATTCAATAACAATCAAACAACGTAGTCGTTTGCCATTCATATGTTAAAATTTACACCTCATGGGATCAAAGCTTCTTTTGCCAATTTATTTCAACTTCATCGAACTTTTTTGATCCTAAAAAGGTTCTAAAGTGATAAAAGAAATATAATTAAGATGGGATCAAATGAATTTGTATTCAAATTTTCGATGAATTCGAGACTTTGCCTAGTGCAGAAAGATAGCGTAAGCAATTCTAGTCAATTGTATAATTCTCACTGAGAAGCATGAATTTTATTTTAAGTAAAACATAACTTTTACACGTTGCTCTACCTGGTAAATCTTTTTGAAAACCATCATATTTCTATAGCAAGATAGTTTCGCCAAAAAAATAGGGTCACAGCCTGTTCAAAGCTGAGACCCTTTTATATACCAAATTAATAGCACGGTGATGAACCGAATATCAAAATTAATAACTATTACTTCTTATTTTCAACAATGCGTCCTAAAACCCGTATTTAATTTAAACATACGGTACAAATACGAAAGCGAACATAAAGAAAATGGATATTCACGCACTTTATAAAAATAAAAATTATGATCCTAGAAAATTTAATCGGAATCACTGCCGGAATTTTAACATCAATATCCATGTTGCCTCAGCTTTTAAAAGTGATTAAGGAAAAAACCGTTGAAGACCTTTCTTTGCCCATGATCATTATTCTGATAACGGGCTTATCCTTATGGGTGTGGTATGGAATAATAAAGAATGAATTACCGATTATTATTTCAAACGCTTTTGCTGTCCTAGTCAATTTGTTTTTACTGAGTTATTACCTGAGATTTAAGGACAAATAAGTATAGCAACTAGGATCTTCTCTCCTTATTACCTATTTACTTTTTTACTAATCTCTAAAACTCGAACCTTTTGCTTTATCAGTTGTTGTATAAGAAATGCATCAAAACCAATACGAAACAAAAACCATGACTAGCAACCAAAAGACAGCAACCGAATAAGGGTAATCTTAATTGCTATCCATAACAGTTTACTATTCTGGGTGGAAGTATGATGTTGGTAAGATAAAATTTCAAAAAAAATCACTTATAATAAAAAAAGATGAATGTAAAACGAATTTTCGGAACGATACTGACGCTATTAGGTGTTGTAGGAATGATTTATACGGGCTATGAATTGGTTAATAAGAGTACGGCTTATACGACGCTCATCGTAGTCGGAATTATTGGACTAATCTTTTTCTTCTCTGGAATAGGCTTGGTTAAAAACACCAAGGACGAAGCGTAATGCAATTCCAAAAACTTCCTTAATTGCTAATTTATATGACTATTAGTACATAATTGTGCAGTTATTCTTTATCTTTAAATACAAAAAGAGACGTACAGCATGAATAAGATTGATATATCTGATAATTTAGCAATTCTGGAAAAGGAAAATAATGAACTTAGAAATCGCGTTGCTGAACTCTCCGACTTTATTGAAAATGGTTCTGTCCCATTACATTGGGTGGATGAGAGCGGGATTATTATTTGGGCAAACCAAGCAGAATTAGATCTACTGGGTTATGACAAAGAAGAATATATTGGCCATCCGATCAGTGATTTCCATAAGGATGCAGCAGTAATCGAAGAAATTCTTAACCGCCTTACCGCCAAAGAAACCATACGGGATTTTCCTGCAAGATTGAAATGTAAAAATGGTTCTATTAAGTATGTTGTAATCAGTTCAAATGTACTTTTCAAAGATGGAAAGTTTATACATTCGCGCTGTTTTACAAAAGATGTAACGCCGCTGGTTGAAGAAGAAAAAAGGAAAAACAAGCTCATGACTTTACTGGAAGAGAGTGAAGAACGACTTAGACTGGCCATTGAGGCCACTGATCTAGGCACTTGGGACTGGGATTTTGAAGAAAACAAACTCTATATTTCTAAACAAGCCGAAAAAATTCTTGGGCTACACCTCAATGACCTTAACTACCACCACATTTTAGAGCTCCTTCACCCAGAGGATCAAAATAACGTTAACTTTATAATACAAAAGCTAAAAGAAAGCAGTTCCAATTCACACTTTGATTTTCTATGCCGGGTATTAAAGAGCGATAAAAATAGTACCATATGGATACGCGTTCAAGGAGCTACCTATATGGATAATACAAATAAGATGCATAGAATTATTGGTTCGGTACTTGATATTACTGAACTTAAAAATTCGGAAACTAAAAATGCTGAACTGGCGGCAATTGTTAATTCTTCCAATGACGCCATTGTCAGTAAAACTTTAGAAGGCATCGTAACAAGCTGGAACGCTGCAGCAGAAGAATTATTTGGGTTTAAAGCTGGTGAAATAATCGGTCAGCCTATTTTGAAGTTAATTCCTGAAAACCGCAAAAGTGAAGAGGATCATATCCTTGCGAAATTACGAGCTGGTCAATCATTAAAACACTTTGAGACTATTCGTATCTCTAAAACGGGACAGCTGCTGGACGTATCTCTAACCATATCACCCATCAGGGATAGTGCTGGTCAAATAATAGGAGTTTCAAAAATTGCTAGGGATATTTCTGAAAAAAAACAGGAAGAAAGGAGGAAAAATGATTTTATCTCCATGGTGAGCCATGAACTGAAAACTCCGCTTACCTCCATTTTATTATTTACTCAGATCATGCAGAAAAATTACCAGGACAATAAAAATGATCTGGGTAAACAGATGAGTAACAAAATTGAAACCCAATCTAAAAAAATGATTGCCATGATACGGGATTTCCTCAGCCTCGCCAGGATTGAAGAAGATCAATTGCAAATAAATAAAGAGTCCATAACACTTCTATCTTTATTTGAGGAAGTGCGAGAGGAAGCGCAATTGATGATATCTAAGCATAAAATTAAGTTTGCCTGCGCAGAACCAATTACAATCTTTGCAGATCATGATAAAATAGCACAGGTCTTTACCAATTTGATTTCAAATGCAATAAAATATTCACCTGCCGGTGGTACCATCACGATTGGTTGTGAGAAAAAAGACGGGAAAGTCAAATTGTTTGTTAGTGACGAAGGTATCGGAATTGCTAAAGAAGATCAAGAAAAGTTATTTAACCGTTTCTACAGAGTTGATAATGATGAAATTGCACACATATCAGGGTTCGGCATCGGGCTTTACATTGTTTCTGAGATCCTGCGTTATCATGATTCAGCAATTGAAGTAGAAAGCGAGAAAGGATCTGGAACGACCTTCTACTTTTCACTTGATGAGATCGGTGATCCAATCCCTAGCTAGGAATAAACATAAATAGAAACGTCCAATTAGTCATTAAATTATCCTGGGATCTATCCAGAAAATATCACGTAATAACACGAGTTCTTGCGGGTTAATTAGATTATAGATCATTTCCTCTGTATCATCTAAAATTCCCCAATGATGGTCATGCTCTTTCACAGCAAGTACTTTCAGAATAGCATCTTCGTCGCATATCCAAATATCTGATTCCATAACGGTTACATGATGCTTTTTAAACCATTTTTCAGCTTGATTTGCATCCAGACACATTAGCGTTTCGGTCAGTTCTTCTATATCCCGCCTTTCATAAGTCACATGCTCCTGATAGTACATCGCTAGGTATTTAAAATAAATGTCGTGGTCACCCGTACGTAAGGCATGATTCCGGATCAGTAGCCGTTGTGGATCGAATGAAAAATCGTAAATTTCTGGATTGGCTGTGAAATGATAACGAAGATCATATAGTCTACATTTCTGCTGCAAACGTTGCGAATGATCATCTTCTACAAATACTTCTCCACCAAATTTATTATCATCTATGTGTGTTAAAACCTGATCTATTACGAGAATGGTCGGCTTTTTTAGATAAGTATTACTTCCATTAAAATTCATTTGTAGAAGATATTCGTGTACATTGTGAACCCGGAGAGGTTGCCATGTCGAGTTAGATAAATCAAGAGAATTATAGGACGTCAATAAGTTATATCCTCTGCACTTGAGATCTAGAAGTAAGGGTCGGGATAAGGAAGTGAATCGCATAACATGTAGGAGATTAGGTAAATAAAAAATTTTACTTCATAGTAGTTTGTTGTTATTATAGAACAAATCTGTAATTCAAGTTGTTTGCTTTTTTATACGGTTTTTGAAGAAAATTTATAATTTCTTTTTTATCTGGAATATAAGAATCAACTTTATAAGCGCTTATGTGTTATTCAATTACAGTTCACAAAAGATTTTAGTGAGTCACCGACTTTCTGGAACTCATTGCTTTGATATTGTTTATTTAACTATTAGAAAGGAGAATTTATGCCCTGGTACAACAATGATTATCCACCGTCCTATAAAAACCAGCCCGTTGAAATTCGTGATAAAGCTGTAGAAATTGCGAATGCGCTATTAAAAGAAGGCGCCAGTGAAGGAACGGCTATTGCAATAGGACTAAAGCTTGCGCGAGAACATTTTGCAAAAAAGGAAGCTGATAATAATATCGCAAAACTTATGGATGATCACGATACGTGATCATCTACCAGCTTCACTCTAATTTTATATTAATAATTTGAAATTTACCTAAATGGTTCATTAATATGATAATAATCACAATACGATGCATTCTTAATGGCCGATTGTTAAATAAAGATCATGTCGCTATTGTAAATTCCATTAATCAGGACTGCAGTAATAAAATTTTTCTTACCCTTGTCTTCTGATTTAAAAAATGAATATGCCCTTAGTCTGATACGGGTTAGCATAGCAATAAGCAGATTAATCACTAAGCCTAAAAATGACAGGACCGGAATAAATAAAAGTACAATCAGGTTTTTCATATTTAAAAGTTATAACGGAAATACTATTATAAAACAAAGTGAAATAAAAGTGGTTAATAAAATATTTTAAAACAGGTATAATTTGGTAAGAAATCATTGTATGTACGTGAGACTACAAGTCAAAATACCTGATTGATAAAATCATAACTTTCTGTCCAGAAGAGTAAGAAAATACCTGTTTTTTTCAAATACTACGCATTCGAAGCGCCTTCTTAAACATTGTTCGTTTCAAGCCGTTCTTACTTTGGGAAATCTCAGCTAAGAAGAGAGTAATGTAAACTTTAAAATGTAAAACAATGGCAAAAGATCACGGAAAACAGATTAAAGACGATGCTCAATATGAAGCATTACGCAAGAAAGGAATGAGTAAGGAAAAATCCGCACGAATTGCAAATTCTCCGGATGCCAGCAAGAAAGGCGGAGAAGCTACTGACTTGGATTCGAGGACAAAATCGGATCTACTTGCAGAAGCAAAAAAAATTGGCATAGCCGGTAGGCATTCAATGAAAAAAGATGAACTGATAAAGGCTATTAGGAACCATTAAATTTATTTCAATTAATCAAAATAATTTCTTCCGCATATTACATGTGGCGGCGGAATTGAATATTAACAAAACATTTCCTTCACAAATTTGGAGCACATGAAAACATTAACACCTTCATCTCACCCATCTGTCGCTCTAAATCTACGTTACGTTACAGATACGGAACCTGGTTATTGCCGCACATATACAAAAGGCAAATTCACTTATCTATCCAAGAACAAGCCAATCAAAAATAAAAATACCTTAAAGCGGATAGCGTCTCTTGTGATCCCACCAGCATGGGAAAATGTCTGGATATGCAAATTTAAAAATGGTCATATACAGGCAACAGGTATTGATAAGCGTGGTAGGAAGCAATATATTTATCATCTGGACTGGTCAACCATACGCAATGTCAAAAAATTTGATCGTTTACTGGGCTTTGCAAATAAGATGAAATTACTCCGCACGCAATTGCGGAAAGATCTACGGAAAAAGAAATTATCCAAAGAAAAAGTCTGTGCGATTGCAATCTCTACCATGAATGCAACTTACATACGTGCAGGAAACAAATCCTATGAACATAACTACGGCTCATATGGGCTCACCACATTGAAAAACAGACATGTCAAAATTGACAAAAATGAAATCTTTTTTAAATTTAAAGGGAAAAAAGGCGTACTTCAGCAGGTTTATATCAAGGAAGCAAAAATAGCTAAAATGCTTAAAAACGTCAAAGAAATCCCCGGTCAGGAGCTTTTTCAATATTACGATCATGATGGTGCTATTCAACGGCTTGATTCAGGAGATCTGAACCGCTATTTAAAACAAGCGATGCAAGAAGATTATACCTGTAAAGATTTTCGTACATGGGCAGGTTGCACGCTTGCCTTTATGATGATGGCTAATGAGCCTTATGGCGAACTTATTTCTGAACGTAAAAAAGTACTGGTCACCATCCTTGATCATGTCGCTAAACAACTCGGCAATACCAGATCAGTTACAAGGAACTATTATATTCATCCGGAATTGCAGAAACAGTATGTAGATGGTGATTTAAAAAATGAATTATTAAAACTTAAACGGAAAATGGTGCAAAATACAGATGGTGCGACCGAAAAAGCGCTGCTGAAATTTATCAGATCACGTTGTGAAAAATAACCTATTACATTTGATCATCGTGCAAACTATAAAAAAAAGGGGCAATTGCCCCTTTTCCCTGTTAACCTCAATATTGAAATGATTTTTTATACTAAACGCTTGATATAATTAAATCGTATCGGAAATGGTATCTCGTAACAATTTAATCTGGTCGTGCGCAACCAATTGTTTACTTAATTGATTTTCAATTAAGCTGACCACATGGATGGATAAAGCCTCCCGATCTTCTTCAAGGGTCTTCCTATAGGTAGCTTTAAAAGCATCTTCTCCTTTTTCACAGCTTTCCAATAGACTTTTACGATCATTTCCCGAAATATTAACTTTTATATTCATCCAAAGTCTAAAAAGTTTACCGCTCAACAACGTACTGTCTGTAGGTTGTTCACCTTCAAGTGTGACATATGGAGTAAGCTCGGTAATAAACTGTTCTGACTGCAGGATATATTTGGCAAATATACCACCTAGATCATCGATCCGCATACTATGTGCTAGATCTAATGCTTCTCTATATCCAGCTATCCTATCGTTGTTAATTTTTATCAGATCATTGATAATTGCCGGATCATTTGCTCTGTTTTCCATAGCTCTATTTTTTGAAATATAAATTTAAAACTCTTGATTTATCTAGAAAACAACCTCAAGGCAGAAATAGTTTAAATCATAATCATTTCGGGTATTTAGAACATTTGAATCGTATTTATAACCCCTAGGGGAAATACTGAAGCATGCATGATGGCTTTAAAAGAATAGATTAATTTCGTTTTGTGTTGATTGCTTTACTCCATTCTGTATGTCTACATCGTGGACATTTTGATTCTCTATTATGCAATTGTTCGATAAAACCACAATACATGCAGGCGTGAAAGTCATATAACTGAAATGATTCAACTTTTTTATAATCATCTGGAAATAAAGGCAGACCATACTTCACCTCATCTTCTGGGTAAAATAAAATACTCATCGAACCATCAATTTCTAATAAGGCCATTCTCACTTGACCTAAGTGTTCAACCGACTGATTACGTAGTTCGGAAAAGAATTCCATTTTTGAAAAGTCACCATCATGTTCATGTTTTAAATCAAACATTCCATCCCTCACAACTACCATCGCTTCGCCTTCTAAAATCTTATTGATAAACACCGATTTTGATGATAACCAAGTTATAAATTTATAGATAATGATAACCGAAAATAATACAACAAAGGCATAAATAACGGGTAATTCTTCTTGAAACATGGGATCACCAGCCGCCGATCCGAGACTCAGAATAATCGCCACCTCGAAAAGCGTTAATTGCCTTACACCTTTTTTTCCTGAAAGCCTAAGAATCACCAATATCAGGATAAACATGATGACTGACCGTCCCACAATTTCTAAAAGGAAATCCCATTCCGCGCCTTCCCAAATTATCTTTTTCATTTCAAACATACGTCCTCTGCACTAAGGTTTTACCTGCTCACGAGGAAATGTATCTGGCTCTGGCATATCATTCAATTGATCATTTTGAGGATCAACGCCGGCCTCCCCGTCACCTTCCTGCTTTTTATTTCTCTTATCTACAACTGAGGTAATTGTTTTCTTTTTCTTCGGTTGCTTGTCCTTATCAACAATACCGACTTTTGCATTTTCATTTTTAGTAGCCATAATCGTATTCATTTAGTTTATTGTAATGATATAACGTGGTGCTATGTCAAAAGTTTGTATTTCAATTACCGTAACAAATACCTGAAATTAACGACAGTATACCTGATCAATGCTTCAAAAATATACTTTAAACGTGCATCACGTATCCTTCTACTTATCCTAAAGTATTCTTAAACAAACTTTTAGTCTTTCAGAATTGTTCTTTTGGTGATGACATCATAAATACGTTATAGCTATAAATCAAATCACTATGGATGAGACTTATGCATATGTACATGAATTGCTGAATCGCCAGATGGCACTTCGAGCAAAAATTGAAGATAGCCCCATTGCAGGTGATATTCAATTTGAGTATGGACATGATTATTATCAGGAAGAAACGAGGTGCATGGGATTGCGCATGATCAGAGATGGATTGGATAAAGAAGGCGAAAAATTAATCTTAGATTTTACAACTGAACACTACCCTGGCAATGAAGAAAACGAAAAGAAATGGATTGGTAAGATGATGCGATACCTTAACGCAATTACTCCAACACTTATTGACAATTTACTTGCAGAGGGTTATACTGCTTTACAGAGTAATGTAGAACTTCCAAATGAGAATGCCATCTTCTATCCTATCTACGATTTAAATACGGACACAAAACGCCTCTTATTTATGGATAGTAATATTTTAATCGATCTGAAGCAGGCAGATGCATATGAAAATTTGCAGGGTTGGGTCTATTATACTTCTACATAATGGAGAAATTACAAAATCAGATAGTTCCTCAACCCAAGTAAATCTATTGATTCACATGAACATAAGTTCATTTTTAATTGTTATTCTATTAAAAAGATGAAGAATATTATTCCAACCCAGAAAGAAGGCAATAAACTTGACTGTTTTGAAACAGTTGAGTTTACAAGCACTGAAATTGCCAGCGAGGCTTTTATTATAGCATCCTACAACCTATTGGCGGTCAATGAATGGCACAAAATTGCAGAACTTCCTGCGGCGGTATTTAAGCTTGTTGACAACAATGGTCTCGAATTGCATCGTCCACTTCAGTTACACGATTACATCAAAATTGATATTCCAGGACCTGGATTACCCCGAACAAAAGGTTATGACTGGGTTAACGTTGTGCATATGGAATCTAAGGAAATGGCCGAATTTAAAATCCTATCAGTCAGTCTAAAGCCATGTCCAGATCCTACTGATCCTGAAAATAAAGAAACAGCACATTTTTTTGAGGGAATAGCGACTTCGACTTTGATTGTTGAGCAAAGAAATAACAGTTTATTGTTTCAGTATGCTGGACGAAATGAGGTTTTAAATACCGAAAATACGCATATCATCGATAATGTCCGAAACTTTATGGTAGGACTTGGTGCGGTTTTGGGGGCATCTTATCCGCAATGGAAGGCCCTTATTAAAGGTTTTGCTAATGATGTTAAAGAAGTGTAATTACAAATCAGATGCTTTGATTTACAAATATTCAAAATACTTCTGCTTGTTTCCTTTTTAAGGATCATACGTTAATCAGGCATATTAAAGACTGCATAATCATTAAAATAAACCCTCGTTATGAATAAAGATGCTGTGATCTTCATTTCTAAAAATCACAGCATCAGTTTTTTTATGATACTGCGGTACTGTTCTTACTATAGTTTTCAATTACAGATAGGATATCCAACAGATCACTAATAACCTGATCCGGATTGGCAGTAGCCAATTGTACAGCGGTATGTGCTCCTGTGGTGATACCTATGCTCAATCCACAGCCTGCATTTTGTCCTTCTTGAATGTCAATCGTTGAATCGCCAATTTTTGCAACTCTTGAAGCATCGGTAATACCCATCTTCGCCATTGCTAATTGAATCATATCTGGTTCTGGTCGATTATGTTCAACATCCGAAGCAGTAATGAGAAGATCAATGTCTTTACCTACTTCCCAATTCAGTTTTTTCAATAATGATTCTGCTGTCAATCGATCATATCCAGTATTAAGTACTCTTAAAATACCCATATCTTTTAACTTTATGAAAAGTGCTGCCGCATTAGTACATGGATAAATGGTTTCCACTTCATAAGCACTTTTAAGCTGCACAAGAAACAATTGAAAAATCTCTGTTGCCAATTGATCATTTTCTAAATCTAAACTATTTTTCAAGATAGTTTTTATAGCTTCCAACTTTTCTTTACCTGCACCATGCTCTAAAACTTCTTCTAAACTAAGATCAAAACCACCAACGCTATTGATTGCATTTCTAAGTGTTTTATAAACGATGTTATCTTCATTAACAGTTGTTCCCGCCATATCAAATACGACCATCTTAATTTTACTTTCCATATCTTTCTATTGTGTTATTATGCTATTATTTATTTTAATCAATCTATATAGGCTGTATGAGGCCTTTATGCCTATTTCGGCTACATTTAAAACTCAATGATAATTAATTTCCACCTTTGTCCTCAAAGCATGTCCGTATTCCTTATTCTCAGTATTTACAGGCGCTATACTGTCAAGAGGATGTAAAACAAACCTTTTAGAAAAGGTTCTAATCTAAAAACAAGTCGATTATAGCCTTTAATTTCCTTCCATACAGTTATGTATGAACTTACATGAGCCCTGTTACACAACAATCTTCCTTCAAATACGATCTCACATTTCTATATGTTTAACAAAACTAAACTTTGTTCATTAAAACTAAACAAAATTTATGTTAAATTTTTATTAATTATTTTTAAACACGATCATGAGTAGCTAAAAGTTTCGAAAACGGTGTGCTTAGATCCTTAAGGAATTGCTGAATAGACATCTTAATACTTTATAATGACTCATACAGCTAAATTTATTGTTAAATTTGTCTAGGGAATAATTCTTTCAATTTCTATTACATAAATACGCTCAGAGACACTTTCGTCTTTTTAGCATGGTAGAATTATTGCTAAGGCAAACATAATTTTGTGCATGAAATTTTTATTTAAAATATTTTTTCTTTTTTTTATAATCTTCGGGATCTTCTTTGGTGAAAGCAAGGCCAATGATATTCAATATCTCGCTAGCCCTTGGGTACAGCAATTTACAAAATCTACTTACAAAGCCGGCAATCAAAACTGGGGCTTGAGTGTCGATCAGAATGGTCTGATTTACGCCGCTAATTCTGATGGTTTATTAGAGTATGATGGCGCATACTGGAATCTCTATCCTCATCCTAATAAAGGTATCGTCCGTGTTGCACAGGTACATCCAGATGGGAAAATCTATACGGGAGGCCAATCAGAATTTGGCTATTGGCTGAAAAATAATAATGGTCGTTTAACCTACCATTCCATAAGTAAGCGCTTACTTAAAGATCTTAATGATGAGATCTGGAAAATAATCATTCAAGACCATCGGATTATCTTCCAATCTTTCTCTACGATCTATATTTATGAAAATGAAAAGATCAAAACTATTACTGAAGATGGAGAGCCTTTTCTATTTGCATTTCAAGCAAATAAGAGAATTTTCGTAGAAAAAATACCGAGTGGACTTCATGAACTAAAAAATAATAAGCTCATTCCTGTTTCGGGTAAAGAGCAGTTAAAGGGACATAACATTTTAAGTATTCTTCCTTTTGATGCAGCGTCATTCTTAATTGGAACAGCTAAAGGCGGATTATTTTTAATGAGCAAATCTGGAGAAATAACGCCCTGGAAAAATGACATCAATGAAGAATTAAAAAATGTACAGATCAACAATGGGATCAAGCTACTCAACCATTATTACGTATTCGGAACGATCTTAAACGGTATCTACATTCTTGATGAAAATGGATCTTTTGTTCAGCATATTAATAAAAGTGTTGGTTTGCAAAATAATACCGTTCTTAGTTTAACAGTAGATAAACAGTCAAATATATGGTCTGGTCTGGACAATGGTATTGACCGCATTGCGATTAATGCTGATCTCTACTATTATTCGGATAACTCAGGAAAACTTGGTACCATCTATTCTGCAAAAATTTACCAAGGATATCTTTATTTAGGGACTAACCAAGGTCTATTTTATACTTCATGGAATCCGAACAAAAAATATCAGTCTATAGACTTTAAGATGATCCATGGCTCTCAGGGCCAAGTATGGAATCTAGAAGTAATCAATAACGTATTGGTATGTGGACATAATACAGGTACCTTTCAAATTCAAGGTACAGCGATGTCCTTACTATCACCAAAAACAGGTGGTTGGGTTATCAAACTGCTTTCCCCTCATGCACCATATGTACTACAGGGAAATTATACAGGTGTGTCCCTATTTAATAGTTTACCTAATGCATTAACTTATCAGACGCAATATCCTAATTTCAGATCTGGCGTACAATTATTAGAAACACAAAGTAAAAATTCGGTTTGGGCGGCAGGTTACAATGAACTGAATCTACTTAAATTTTCAGATGATTTTAGTGTTATTAAACAGATTAAACCCTATGCCCAAAAAAATGGTTTACCCAAATCGGGTTATTTAGGTGTTTACAAATTGGCCGCCATCAATGTTTTTACGACTGATAGTGGGCTATATGTTTATGATGAGCTTATTGATAAATTCACGCCCTATCATCAATTAAACAACAAATTGGGCACATTCTCCAAAACAAATAAGATCATACCAGCAGGAAATAATAGCTATTGGTTTATTAATAAAACCAGAATTGCTTTAGTCGATTTATTACAAGGAGGGCAAATTCGGGTTGATTCCATCAAATTAGCTTCTCTAGAAGATAATATGATGAAATATTATGAAAATATCTCGGCTCTCAATCCTAATCAATACCTGATCAGTATCGATAATGGCTTCTCTTTGCTCAATTTGGGAAGGGATAATTTTAAACCCACTGATGTGCCGGCTCCCCTCATCAGGAATATTAGATCTCTTTTCTCAACGGACAGTATAGATTTTAATAATGATAAAGAAATAGTTGAGATAAAATACAAAAACAACAGTATACAAGTATCTTATGCGCTACCTTATTACACTGAAACTGCTGTTCAATATCAATTTAAATTAACAAACACGCAGGAGGAATGGTCTGATTGGTCTAAATTACCCTACAAGGAGTTTACGAATCTGGCAGTTGGTCAGTATATATTTACAATTCGTGCAAAACTGCCAAACGGTTTTATCACTAAGGAAACAAAAGTTGAAATCGAAATCCTACCTCCATGGTATAGAACCTGGTATGCTTATTTAGGGTATTTAATATTACTGGTTTTAGCAATAAAAGAAGTCCGTAAATGGTACAACAAAAAGCTAATTAAACATGAGAAACAGGTAAAAAAGGCTTATTTGCTTAAACAAGAGGAACTTTTAAAGCAGGAAGCAATCCGAGCACAGCAACACTTGATCGAAATTAAAAATAAGCAACTGGAACAGGAATTATATAATAAGAATAAGGAACTGACTAATGCTACGATGAATATTGTGCAAAAGAATGAATTATTAAATGCACTGAATCACGAATTATTACAGTTGAAGGATGAAAATGGAAATAAACTGCAACCTGAGCAATTACAAAAAGTGGCCAAGATCCTTAAAAATGCTTATGAAGATAATATGGACTGGCATCTGTTTGAGCAGAGTTTTAATGAAACTCATGAGAATTTCTTTAAAAAGTTAAAGCATCAATTTCCCGAATTAATGCCCAATGATTTAAAACTCTGTGCCTATCTGAGGTTGAACATGAGCAGTAAAGAAATTGCCAGCTTATTAAATATAACGACACGTGGTGTCGAGATTAGACGTTACCGATTACGTAAAAAATTGAATATAACAACTGAACAGAATTTAACTGATTTTTTAATGAATATTAGTTAGAAAAATGCCCTTAATCGTGGAACCCTATCTACGACATGAGATCATTTTGTTATTAAAACACACTAAAACACTACATCATTACCTCTCACGCGCTATAGTGTGCTTTAAACACTTAGTATTAAATAAAGTAATATATCACTTACTTTAATAATCTGACTATCAGCAAAGTTATTTCTTTAAATTGAATTTTTACGTTTAGCTCAAATGGTGATGTATTAATGTATAAGTGTTAAATTATACATTTCGCATACTACATCACATCTTTGCTGTATCAAAATTTAATGAAAGGGTTAAATTTTGTTAACAAACATTCAGATTAATTGGAATTGATAAATTAAAATAACACAAAAGTCACACCTATGAGGAAGTTATTTACATTACTATTACTCCCAGCATTTTGCCAATTCAATGTGTCAGTTTATGCACAGAGTGGAAAAGTGATTACTGGAAAAATTACAGCTAAATCTTCAAACGCTGTACTTTCAGGAGTAACCATTGCGGTTAAAGGAACTAGCGTTGCTACGCAATCTGACGCGAATGGAGAATTTAAAATTACAGCAGACCCTAATCAGGTTTTAATTTTCCGCTATATCGGTTATGATGGAAAAGAAGTTGTAATTGGTCAACAGAACAATGTACAAGTCAATCTAGAAGAACAAAATACGGCTTTAGATGAAATCGTGGTTATTGGTTATGGTACAGCTAAGAAAGTCGATCTAACTGGTTCTATAGGCCGTGTTACTTCAAGTGACATTGTAAAACAACCGGCATTGAATGCTGTTCAATCTGTACAGGGCAAGATATCTGGTGTTAACATCATTGCTAATGAAGCTCCGGGTTCTGCTCCAACAGTGATTATCCGCGGTCTAGGAACAGCTTCAGGTGGTCGTAATCCATTGTATATTGTTGATGGATTTCCAGTCGAAAATATCACCAATATCAACTCAGCAGATATCGTTTCTATCGATGTCCTAAAAGATGCTTCATCGGCTTCTATTTATGGTCTGCGTGCCGCAAATGGTGTGATCTTAGTGACAACTAAAAAGGGGAAAGCAGGACGTGCTCAGATTACGTATGATGGTTATGTAGGTGCCAAAGGCATTCTAAACCGTGTTAAAATGGCTGATGCGAATGAATATGTGACCCATTACAATGAAAACTTAGCAGTAGTTGAAAAAAATGGATCTCCTTTAGCATTAAATCAAAAAAACAATACCAATTGGTACGACGAACTTTTACAGACTGGTATAGTGACCAATAACGTCGTTAGCTTATCTGGAGGTTCAGATGCAGTAGATTATTTCTTTAGTTATAACAACTTTACGGAAAAAGGAATTACGGAAGGCTCTCAATATGTACGTAACACGATCCGTAATAATAATACCTACAAATTCTTTGATAATAAATTAAAACTTAGTCAGACTTTAAACATCTCTTTTGCTAACGACCGTAATAAACCGCTAAGTGCTTTTGATGCGGCCTACCGTCAGTCACCCTTAGTTCCTGTTATGTATGAAAACGGACGCTACGGAAGACCTATATACAATAAAACAACCGGAGAGGCTACATATATTCTGGCTGCAGGTCAGCAGGGAGGAAGGTTAAATGATGTGGGCAATCCTGTTTACGAGAACAAAATGCAACAGCAGTATAACAAGAATCTGAGCATCCAAGGTGGACTTCAAGCAGAATACCAGATCACCAGCGACTTAAAATTCACCTCTCGCTTGGGCGTAACAAAATACTTTTCACAAAATAGAGGTTTTAATGATATCAAGGATCGCTACTTAAATACAGATCCTCTCAATACTGCTGCAGAATTTGAAAGATTAAAAGCACAAAACCCGAATTCATTGACCTATGCAAATAATAGCTTAAATATTGCTAAAACAGAAACATTCAGATGGGTATGGGAAAATTTTGTTTCTTACCAAAAAAGTTTCGGTAAGCATAATATAGATGCAACATTAGGAAATTCAAGAGAGAAAGTCGATATCGGAAATATGTCTGATTTGACCGGATATGATGTTCCTACTCAATCACAATACTGGAATATTGACTTAGCAAAAAACAAAGAGAAGCAAATTAGACAAACTTCTTACACACCTACTGCATTAATTTCTTATTTTGCTCGTGCACAGTATAATTACGACTCAAAATACTATTTAACTGCTACTGTACGTCGTGATGGATCTAGTAAATTTAAAGCATCTGGCGAATATTTTGACATCTTTCCTTCCTTTGGAGCGGGTTGGACCGTATCCAATGAGAGCTTTATGCAAGGCTCAGGCATCGATTTCTTAAAAGTAAGGGCAAACTGGGGTAGACTAGGTAACCAAAACATCCCTTTGAACGTTTCTCAGATATTATCATCGCCAGGATCCGATAATTACAATTATGTCTTTGGCCCGAACCAAGATCTTGTTTTTGGAGCAGCATATGGAAGTCCAGCGAGAAATTTAAGATGGGAAGTAACTGAAGAATCAGGATTAGGAGTTGATTTCACCTTATTAAATAACCGTTTAAGTGGTAATGTGGATTATTATAATAAGACCAACACTAATGCTATTTTAGAAGTAAAACCTTTATTGAATTCGCCATTTTCTCAAAAATATTTTGATCATGGCGGAAAAGTATCAAATCAAGGGGTGGAGATTGGTTTAAATTGGACCGATCAAATTAATGAAAACCTATCCTATAGTATTGGTGGTAACTATTCTTACAACAAAAATACTTTAAAGGATGTTAAACCTGCCTATGATGGTACTGAGGGAGGAAGTTTAAATAATGGTCAGCTTACAAAACAGTTAAAAGCTAATCAACCTATTTATGCTTGGTACATGTACGAAGCAGTTGGGGTGTGGCAAAACGAAGCTGAAATTGCAGATGGCGCTGCAACAACCGGAGCAAAACCTGGGTACCTAAAATACAAAGATCAAAATGAAGATGGTGTTATCGACGCAAAAGATAAAACATTCCACGGATCATATCTTCCTTCTTCGACATTTGGTTTAAATCTAAGTGTCAACTATAAAAAATGGGATTTCACAGCTCAAGGTTATGGGGTTGCAGGAAATAAAATTTACAATGGTCTAAAAGGTACCCGTGTTAATGGTGGTGAGAACGTAACTAAAGAAACTTTTGATAACCGCTGGACTGGCGCAGGAACGTCTAATACACATCCTGGAGCAGCTCATGATGCCTTAGCTTCCAGTTACTATTTAGAGTCAGGAGCCTATTTTAGAATCAATAACTTAACATTAGGTTATACCATTCCAAAATTATACAATTCAACTTCTAAAATTAGAATGTACGTAACAGCACAGAACCCTTTTATTTTCACAAAATATACAGGTTTCTCTCCTGAAATAACAGGTGCAAATTCTGGTGTTCCTTCGGAAACTGCGGGAATTGAGCTTTCGGCTTATCCAACAACACGTAATTTTATTTTCGGAGTCAATGTTTCATTCTAACTTTTAAAAATTAAAAATCATGAAATTTAACAAATTACATATAGCCTTAATTTTAACAGCAGGTTTGAGCATGTCTGCCTGTAAAGATTCAGCATTTTTAGATGTTCCTTCTCAAGAAATTGTAGAAGAAGCTGATAAGGAACAAGCGTTCACACCGGAGGGTTATGTGAATGCAATCTACGGTATGTTTACAGACTGGAATTACTCCTTTTCTTATGTTGCGATTACGGATATGCTTTCTGATAATGCCGACAAAGGCTCTTCTCCAACCGATCCAGGAGGTGACAAACAAGAAATCGACAGATTAGAGTATACAAGTTCATCCGGTTCCTTTGGAGCATTATGGTCACATTGGTATAAATCAATCGGACGTGCCACGCAATCTATTGAAGTGACTCAATCATCAACGATAGAAGATGCAACTTATAAAAATAGATTAATCGGTGAAGCTAAGTTTTTACGCGCCTTAAATTATTTTTATTTAGTGCGTGGCTGGGGTGATGTCCCTATCCAAGAGCAGGATTTAATAATTCGTGCGCCTAAAGCTGAAGTTTATGCTTATATCATTAAAGATCTAAGAGAGGCTATAGACGCTTTGCCTTTAAAATCTGCTTATGAATCTAAAGATCTGGGTCGTGCTACCAAAGGCGCCGCGCAAGCTTTATTATCAAAAGTATATTTATACAATCAAAATTGGAATGAGGCCTACACGTTAGCGAAAGAAGTGATTAACTCCGGTCAATATGGTTTGGAATCGAAGTACGAAGTTCTTTGGCGCGCAAGTTCTGAGAATGGTACCGAGTCGATCTTTGAATTCCAGGCGCGTGGAGAAGCGATTGCACATGGTGTTCAACAATATTCTGAAGTACAGGGTGCACGTGGTGTTACCGGCTGGGGCTGGGGATTCAACACACCATCTGAGAATTTGTTAAACGCATTTAATGCGGAAAAAGATAATATCCGTCGCGACGCGACCATTATCTTCCGTGGAGAAACTTTGTGGGATGGCCGTGTTGTTGGAACAGGAGTTGAAAATCCAATGTACAATGAGAAAGCATACTCATCGGCAAATGCAGGTGCGGCTGATGGGGATAAAAATGTACGCTATTTACGTTTAGGCGAGGTATATTTGATCTTAGCAGAAGCAGCTAATGAAATGGGCAACACCGGAGAAGCGACAGCTGCTCTTAATACCATTCGTACTCGGGTTAAATTGCCTAATACCACAGCGATCAATCAAGCGGACTTACGCAAAGCAATCTGGAAGGAACGCCGTCTAGAATTAGCTTTTGAGCACGATCGTTGGTTTGATCTAGTTCGTACGAAACAAGCCTCTGAAGCTATGAAAGCGGATGGAAAAACATTCACCGACAAAAACTATTTGTTCCCAATTCCATATGAACAATTAACACAAACACCAGATATGGTGCAAAATCCTGGTTTTTAAGCCAACATCTTAATAAAACATCGAAACTGGGACTTATTAGCACTAAGTCCCAGTTCTTTAATATCCATCGCTCTACTTACTCTACTATGAAATTAAAATTTAATCCCAAGCTTATCTTAGGCTTAATCTTAATTGGTACAAGCATTACTGCGTGTAAAACACCTCAGACCTTGCAAAAGACCAGTATTTCTGATGATTCTTTAATGACTTTGGTACAGAAGCAAACCTTCAACTATTTCTGGGAAGGTGCAGAACCTAATTCGGGAATGGCAAGGGAAAGAATCCATATCGATGGTCAATATCCGTTGAATGATTTTAATGTTGTCACTGTCGGCGGATCCGGATTTGGTATAATGGCTACAATCGTAGCTGCCGAACGTGGTTTTATCTCTGCTGAAGAAGCGACTAAAAGGTTTGATCGCATTGTCGATTTTCTGGCAAAAGCCGATCGTTACCATGGCGCATGGTCACACTGGATCGATGGTCCTACTGGAAAATCGAAGGTTTTTGGAAATCAGGATGATGCTGCCGATATCGTAGAAACTGCTTTTATGGCCCAGGCCTTAATCTGTCTACGTGAGTATTACCAAAATGGAAACGACCAACAAAAACAAGTCGCTGAAAAAGCAGACGCACTTTGGAAAGGTATTGATTGGAATTTCTTTCGCAATGGCAAAGATGTTCTGTACTGGCACTGGAGTCCAACACATGGTTGGGGTATGAATCATGCGATACAGGGTTATGATGAATGCTTGATCAGCTATGTGCTGGGCGCGAGCTCACCGACACATCCAATCCCTGCCTCCACTTATCATAAAGGTTGGGCAAGAAGTGGTGCAATCGTATCCAGTGCTGAGAAGTTTGGAATTCCACTGGTGCTAAAACACAATGCACCTGAAAATGCTGTCGGTCCACTATTCTGGTCTCATTACTCCTACTTAGGTTTAAATCCGAAGGGCTTACAAGATGAATATGCTGATTACTGGAAAGTGAACGTTAATCACACTAAAATTAACATTGAATACGCTAAACAAAATCCTCATCAATTTAAAGGATATGGCGAAAACTCATGGGGATTGACCGCGAGCTATTCTGTAAAGGGATACGATGCTCACCATCCTGATAATGATAAAGGTGTTATTTCTCCTACAGCAGCGCTATCATCAATTCCATATGCTCCTAAAGAGAGTTTGCAAGCGATGCGCTATTTTTATGAACAAAAAGGTGCAGAGCTTTTTGGTAAATATGGATTTTATGATGCTTTTTCAGAAACAGAAAACTGGTATCCACAGCGTTATCTAGCAATTGACCAGGGACCTATTGTTGTCATGATTGAAAATTACAGAACTGGATTGATCTGGAATTTATTTATGCAGGCTCCCGAAGTTAAAGCAGGATTGAAGAACTTAGGTTTTAAAGGTCCGAATCTATAAGCATTTTATTCACATACAAATAACTACTAGAACATGAAACAATGGACTTCCCTATTAGTCGCTGTTGCATTAGTTCCGACTCTGGCATTCACACAGCCGGCGCACAAACAAGATCCCAAAATGGATAAGTTTGTTTCAGAACTGATGAAAAAAATGACAGTTGACGAAAAAATTGGCCAGCTGAATCTAGTTACTGCAGGCGAGGTGACCACAGGTGCCACTGCCAGTACTGGAGTTGAAGCAAAAATTGCTGCTGGTCAAATTGGCGGAATCTTTTCTATGACTACACCTAAAAAAATTCGTGCTGCTCAAGAACTTGCTGTCAACAAAACAAGACTTAAAATACCGATGATCTTCGGTCTAGATGTCATCCATGGTTATAAAACTACTTTTCCAATTCCATTAGGTCTTTCAGCTACGTGGGATATCCCTCTAATCGAAAAAACTGCACGTATCGCAGCCCAAGAGGCTACTGCAGATGGAATCAACTGGACCTTCTCTCCTATGGTCGATATCTCTCGTGATGCCCGTTGGGGAAGAATTTCGGAAGGTTCCGGAGAAGACCCTTACTTAGGCTCACAGATTGCAAGCGCGATGGTTAAAGGTTATCAGGGCAATGACTTAAAAGCAATCAATACCATGATGGCCTGTGTGAAGCACTGGGCTTTGTATGGTGCAGCGGAGTCTGGAAAAGATTACAACACCACAGATATGAGTCTGCACCGCATGTACAATGAATACTTCCCTCCTTACAAAGCGGCTGTAGAAGCTGGTGCAGGTACAGTTATGACATCTTTCAATGATATCAATGGTATCCCGGCAACAGCTAATAAGTGGTTAGTAACTGATGTTCTTCGCAAGGAATGGGGATTCAACGGTATGGTGGTTACAGATTATACCGGTATTGCAGAGCTGATGGATCATGGTTTAGGAGATTTACAACAAGTATCTGCACTTTCGTTAAAAGCAGGCGTGGATATGGATATGATTTCTGAAGGTTTTTTAAATACCTTAAAAAAATCTTTAAAAGAAGGGAAAGTCTCTCAACCTGATATAGACCGTGCATGCCGTTTAGTATTAGAGGCTAAATATAAATTAGGTTTATTTGAGGATCCATACCGTTACTGTAATGAAGATCGTGCTAAAACCGAGTTACTGACGCCTGCAAATCTTAAAGTTGCCCGTGATGCGGCTACTAAATCATTTGTCTTGTTAAAGAATGACAAGCAGCTTCTTCCTTTACAGAAAAAAGGTACAGTTGCTGTAATAGGTCCATTAGCGAATACACGTGCGAACATGGTGGGCACATGGTCAGTAAGCTCTGACTTAGTGAATACCCCTTCTTTGGTTGAGGGTATGCAGTCGGTATTGGGCAACCAAGTGAAAATCGTTACACATTTAGGTTCAAATTTACTTGAAGACCCTGTTTATCAAGAACATGCTACCATGTTTGGACGTACGATCCCTAGAGATAATAGACCTGAGTCGGATATTATTGCTGAAGCGTTACAAACTGCTGCTCAAGCAGATGTGATTGTAGCAGCATTAGGTGAATCTTCGGAGATGTCCGGTGAAAGTTCTAGCCGTACAGAGATTGGTATTCCGGCTATTCAACAACGTCTTTTAGCAGCGCTATTAAAAACAGGAAAACCTGTTGTCTTAGTTTTGTTTGCAGGAAGACCGATGACTTTAACTTGGGAAGATGAACATGTTCCTGCTATCTTAAATGCATGGTTTGGTGGATCTGAAACTGGAGCTGCTGTAGCTGAGGTATTATTTGGAGATGTTAACCCTTCAGGTAAATTAACGGCAACTTTCCCTAGAAATGTTGGTCAGTTACCTATTTATTATGGACATAAAAGTACTGGAAGACCATTAGCAGAAGGTGGTTCTTTCCAAAAATTTAGATCTAACTACATTGATGTGATCAATAGCCCGCTTTATCCATTTGGATATGGTTTGAGTTATACAACATTTGATTATTCAGATCTGAAATTGGATACGTCTTCTTTTAAAGCTGGACAATCCATCCAAGCATCGGTGACGTTGCGTAATACGGGTAAATATGACGGTGAAGAGGTTGTTCAACTTTATATTAAAGATCTGGTTGGTTCAATTACACGTCCTGTTAAAGAATTAAAAGGTTTTCAAAAAGTATTCTTAAAAGCTGGAGAATCTAAAGTCGTAACTTTTACTGTTTCGGAAGAAGATTTAAAATTCTATAATAACGATCTCAAGTTTGTCGCTGAACCGGGAGATTTCACCTTATTTATCGGTAAAAATTCGCAGGATCTTTTAGCTACTAAATTTGAATTAAAATAATATCATTTCCCCTTATATTAGAGGAGTTATCTTTAACCGGATAGCTCCTTTTTTATTTTATTAAGCCTTCATCGATCTTTATTGTTAATCTTATAGGGTAGTAAATGATCTACCATTTCGAACGTTTCGCTCTTCGCTCCTACGCATTGTTGTCAGATCTTTGAAATAAAATTTTCTCCCATTTGATATCACGACTCGGCTGCCAATGTTCAATCGTTTCAGTATATCCAGATTTATAGATCTCTTTCTTCGATATGAGTATTCCTTTACGCGGATCTGCAAAATCAATATCAGTAACCACATTTAAATATTCGTTTAACTTCTCCGGTAAATCATAAAAATTTTGACAATCATTATAAAGAGTAAACTTTCTCATCTTTACATTCACCGGAAATAGTCTATTTAACCACCATTGCTTCTCATTTTTAATAAATTCAGGGAAATCGTTCAGATAAAAGGTATAATAAGCATGATCATCGCCGGGATAATCGAAATAGACGATCTTGTCAATAATAGACCAATTAATGCTATAGGTGCCGTCAACTATGGGCTTATGAATCCAAATTTCTTGTTTTGAATAAGTGATAATATTCCGATGTGCTTCACTAGATCGCTGTTGTTTTTCAGATAAGTGGAAACCAAATATAAAACCATAAATACAGATCGCTGGCAAAAGTACAAACAGGATAATGGTAATCCATCCATAGACCGGTACATTTTCTGGATATTTCACGGCGAAAAATAATAGCAGGATTCCAAGAAGCAGAAAAATACCTAATGGTATGACAAATATCAGTTTTGGATTTTTATTAATGAATTCTTTCATAATATCGGATACTAATCACTTATAATTGCTGGTTGTCGAATTAGTTACTTATTAGAAACGGCTACAATCTTTCGTAATAAAGATAACCATTCTTAATACTAAGTTTCAAATCATAACCTTAAGTATAGCAATGCAAGAATTAAACCACTCGAGTGCATTTACAAACATATCGTTTATATCGGATTTTGAGTATCATAAAAGTTTAAAAAAAGAAAAGGCGAAAGATAAATCTTTCGCCTTTTGGGTAAATGATGGGGCTCGAACCCACGACCCTCGGTACCACAAACCGATGCTCTAACCAACTGAGCTACATCTACCGTGTTTGTGCTACAAAAGTAGAATTTTATTTGATATACTCCAAATGTTTTTAAGCAAAAAATCCTCATTACAACGTATCGTAATGAGGATTAAGCTATTATTTTTTAATTTTTATTAGATCATCTCAACACTGCGTTTCACGAATGATGTTAATGCAGCACCTGTTAACAAACCGCGTGATAATAAAGCCAAGTCAAACGCTTGTTTTGCCAATTGTGCACCTTCTTCTTCAGTACTTGATAAAATGCGTTTTACCAGTGGGTGGTTACCATTTACCGTTACCTTATAGTTATCAGGTAAGTTACCGTAAAAGTTCATACCGCCATTGGTTTTGGCCATATCTTTCATACGACGCATAAATTCATCGATCGTTACTGATACTGGTAATTCTTCTGCAGATAAGGCATCCACTTCAACTTTCATGTCAGGACGGCTGATTGCTTTTTCAAAGATTGATAAGGCTTGTTTAGATTCTTCTTCAGAAATTGACAATTCTTGCTTCTCATCTTTTTGAATCAACTTATCGATGACATCGGCATCTACACGTTTCAACTGTACCTTTTCACCTCCTTTTTGTTCCAAATAAGAAGTGATATGCGTATCCAGAGGTCCGTCTAAAACCAATACATCATAGCCTTTTGTTTTTGCTGTAGCAATAAAGCTATCTTGTTGAGCAGCATCATGGGTATATAAATAAATGATATTTCCATCTTTATCAACTTGAATATCTTTTACTTTTTCGTAATACTCTTTAATTGTGTAGTTCTCTTTATTTGTATTGGTCAATAAACAGAATTCATTTGCTTTTTCAGCAAATTTCTCATCGCTCAACATACCATATTTGATAAATAGACCGATATCATTCCATTTTTCTTCAAAACCTTTACGATCCGTTTTAAAGATTTCCTGCAACTTATCAGCTACTTTTTTAGTGATATAATTGTTGATCTTTTTCACGTTACTATCTGCCTGCAAGAAGCTTCTTGAAACGTTTAACGGGATATCCGGTGAGTCGATTACACCATGTAACAACATTAAAAATTCAGGAACAATATCTTTTACTTCGTCGGTAATGAATACTTGACGTGAGTATAATTTGATTTTATTACGTTGAATTTCTAATTCATTTTTAATTTTCGGGAAGTATAAAATTCCGGTTAAATTAAATGGATAATCAACATTTAAATGGATCCAGAATAATGGTTCGTCCATTGAATATGGATACAACTCTTTATAGAAAGCCAAATAGTCTGCATCTGTCAGTTCAGATGGAGCTTTGGTCCAAGCTGGGCTTGTGTTGTTGATGATGTTATCAACTTCAACAGATTTATATTTTGGTTTTCCTTCTTCATCTTCGCCATCTGGTTCAGAAGTTGTTTTCGTTCCGAAGCGGATATTTACAGGAAGGAAACGCGCATATTTGTCCAAGATCTCCTGTAAACGCGATTGACTTAGGAATTCTGAAGACTCTTCATTAATGTGTAAAATGATATCAGTACCACGTGTCGTACGTGTACCTTCAGAAATTTCATACGAAGTACTACCATCACATGTCCAATGCGCAGCTTCTGCCCCATCTTGGTAAGATAATGTTTCGATTTCAACGTTATCAGCAACCATGAATGCGGAATAGAAACCTAATCCAAATCGACCGATGATTTCATTTGCATCATTTGCTTCTTTGAATTTTTCCATAAATTCAGTTGCACCTGAGAAGGCAACTTGATTGATGTATTTTTTAATCTCGTCAGCTGTCATACCGATACCATTATCCGAAATGGTAATCGTTTTTGCTGCTTCATCAAGTTTTACATCAACTAATAAATCACCCACTTCACCTTGGTATTGACCTAATGAAGCTAAGCGCTTTATTTTTTGAGAAGCATCTACCGCGTTTGAAACTAACTCGCGTAAGAAGATCTCATTATCAGAGTATAAGAATTTTTTAATGACAGGAAAAATGTTTTCCGTGTGGATTGAAATAGATCCTTTTTCTGTGTTCATATATATTTTATATTTAATTGCTAATTGATTTCACAGTTAAACATCAATCTATATTCCAAACAGTCAATTTGAGACAAGATGTCATATTTTAAGTTAAAATGACAATATCAGGGCTGTTCATTGCTTGACTTAATCTTTATTTTTTATTGTCGTCAACAATTCATTTGCATTTTTATCAAATGCTATTGAAATTACTGCATTTGTACAGTTCCAAATAACAGGATTTGCTTCCAATTGGTTCAAATCGGTATCCTGATCTATTTTCCTAAATTTTATAAGCGAAGGTTCTCCATAAAGGAGTATCAATTCTTGCAAAAAACGATTGTAATTAGAGATTATCTCGTCTTTTCCATCATTAGAAAATTTATACATGAGTGCAAACTCATCGACCTTTTTTTCGTCTGAAGCGCGAATTCCAAAAAAATTGGCTGTTAGATCTTTGAATTTATAATTGGGAACAAAAACAGTATGACCTTGATCATGAACGGACAATTTCTTCTGATTTACGAATCCGATGATTTCATCTTTTTTCCACGATAAGGGCATATCAAATATCGTCTTAATAGATTCATTAATCAACGGTGCTTCAGAAGTTTCCATTAAATTTAAACGTATCGGAAGTGTGTAGGCTACTCTGACGGGTTTACCTTTTTGATAACCAGGTTTCCAATTGCCATATTCTTTGATGAGCCGTATTCCTTCCTCCCCCGTACCAAACCCCAGATCTTTTTCAACTTTCATGTCGACTATTGATCCGTCTTTTTCAACCACAAATGAGATCTCCACCAAACCTGAAATTTGATTATCGATCATCTCCTTAGAATAATGAAAATTATCTCCAATATAGCGCATAAATTCATCCATACCTTTAGGTGGTAAAGGATGCTGATCGACAACATCGGCAGCACTCTCCTTCTTATTTAAAGAAATCGGGCTACATGAACTGATCATGCTCAATGCGATTATAATCGAAAAAATAAACTTGATCATAAACTTACTGATGTGTAATAGCATATAATGCAAAAGTTCCTAACCAATGCGAGCCCATATAGTCATCATTGCTGATATTTGGCAACGAGTAAGTGAGGTGGTTATTCGCCTGTTGATGTAAATGATTTAATTCCGGTAATTTTGTCGCGATGCCATTTAGACAAGTTGCACGGCTAAAATTCAGTCCATCTAAATGAACAAGCTTACCATCCGTACGGTCTTTAACAATACCCGGCTCTAACTTAAACTCTTTAACAAACAAATCAGGCATAAAGCCTTTTAGCCATTTTTTATATTCGTCATCATTTAAAACTTTTGTCATCAACAATGCCTCTTCTAAGCAAGGAGAAAGAAAGTCGCTACCACTTGGTTCATATGCGAGCGAGCAGGATTTATCGTTTATAAAAAGGCGCTTTGCATGTTGTGTAATTAAATTTTGAAAAGCTGTATCTTGCGTTACCTTCGCATAATCCATTGATAAGGTAAATCCAAAAGCGGTGTTATCATGCTGTCCCGAACGAATTGGGTAAACGAGTTTAGGCAAGTACCCCTCGTAGCGTTTTACGAGCAGATCTGCCAAAGGTTGCAATGCTGTGGCCCACTGTTTCCCTTCAGCATCATTCCAAGTCAATAATTCAGCCTGTAACTGCAAGAGCCACGCCCATCCATAGGTGCGTTCGAAGCTTGTGTTATTACTGTCTAGAAAGAAAGCAATTTCCTGATCAACATTCGTTTTAGTTATTTTATCGTTCAAGATCAGTCTCACCTGCTTACTTTCACTAAGATTAGGAAATGTTTTCAATATTTTAACGATGGACCAATAACCATGAACGGATGAATGCCAATCAAAACAGCCATAAAAAATGGGATGTAATTGTTTTGGTGATTTTAGATCCTTAGCAGATCCGATGACCTGCCCCAATTTATTTGGATACTCCTGTTCAAGGCAATGTAACGGCAGTGCCAATATCCTTTTTGCTTCAGTAGAATCCAGTACGACCTGTTGATTTTTTCCTTCTGTGCTATTTTCTGTTTCTGTTTGTTGAGAAGTTGTTCCTTGATTTTTGTTGTTATTGTTGCATGACAATAAAACAGTACAAGTAAAAATGGTAACTAATATTTTGAACATTTGCGGTGCATTAATTGATTTTTAAAAGTAATAAAAAAAAGCCAAAATCATTAAATTTTGGCTTTTTTAGACGTTTATAATAGATTTTACATCTTAGCATCCATTAGTTTCTCTGCTTTTCCTTTAGGTGCGCCGGTTTTCATTTTAATGACAAACGCTTGATTCGACTGGAAACTTTTGGGCAATAGCACGTCATAATAGGTGTTTTTATCGAGATCAATACCAAGATCTGAATGACGCACCTCTAACATTTGTCCATTCGCTAATAACGTGGCAGACACAGGAACCTCTGTCGCAGTTTTGGGCACAGATATCCGGACAATATTGTTGACGGGCCTGTTGAAAACTGTGAGGTATAAGTTATCAGCTTTTTTAGTGAAGTATCCTAGTTTAGAAGTGGTCATCCCAGCATGTTTGGCTCCATAAATTGCTTCACCATTTATTTTCATCCATTCACCAAGCTCTTTTGCTATTTTATCTTCCTCAGGATGCATATTTCCTTGGCCATCTGGACCGAAATTTAAAACAAAATTACCACTTAGGGATGCTGAATAGGTCAGCATATCGATAATATCGTCTGTCGTTTTGGTATAAATACCCGACCAATCTTTCATGTATCCCCAGCCGTTTGGTGGAATTGTCATCACACAATCCCAATCACGTCCCTCTAGCCAAGTAATATCTCCCGGCAATTTGCGTTCCCAACCTTGTTCATAATCGCCCAACATCTGACCATTTGAATCAAAATGACGTTTCCCAAATTCATCATTTCGGAAACGGGAGCCGATGATAAGACCAGGGTGCTTTTCCCGAAGTTCTTTTTCAAGATTATAAGTAAAATCATAAGACTTTATCCAAGACTGATCCCAAGTGCCATCAAACCAAAATCCTTTCATCTGTGGATAATTTGTCATCAACTCCAGTAACTGATTTCTAGTATATTTCAAGAATTTATCAAACTTTTTCTTTTCCTCTTCCGTTTTAGGTTCTTTACCCATGTAATCTGGATTGTTCCATTCTAATACAGAGAAATAAAGGTAAACATCGATACCTACTGCAGTATAAGCATCTACTACCTCTTTGACTATATCTTTTTTATAGGGTGTTTTACTGATATTATAAGGGGAATATTTGGTTGGCCACATCGCGAAACCATCGTGGTGCTTTGTCGTAAAAATTACATACTTTGCTCCCATGTCTTTTGCCTGCTTTGCCCAACGCTTTGCGTCAAAATCTTTGGGATTAAATTGTTTGTAAAGATTGTCGTACGTATTCACCCAATCTTTTGGAGCTGATGATCCTCTCCATGAACGGATCCATTCGGATGCTGCTGCACCACCACGGGCACTCACTCCTTCCCATTCATTACCCGGTATTGCATAGAGACCCCAATGTATAAATTGACCTAATCCATAATTGCGGAATGCAACCATTGCCTCATCTGTCCGATTGGCAGGTGACAACGGTCCATACTTAATTTCTTTGATTTCTGTTGATTTAATTTTAGGTCCAGTCCATT
The DNA here is from genome assembly GCF_025961315.1 of Sphingobacterium kitahiroshimense. Taxonomy (NCBI): domain Bacteria; kingdom Pseudomonadati; phylum Bacteroidota; class Sphingobacteriia; order Sphingobacteriales; family Sphingobacteriaceae; genus Sphingobacterium; species Sphingobacterium kitahiroshimense. The sequence continues at coordinate 789,164 of NZ_JAOQNK010000001.1, forward strand.
GTGCCTGTATTGAATTAACTGTAGCTAACAATGCCACAGCAAGTACAGACTTTTTTAATAAGTTATTCATATTTAGTTGGTTATTCAGGATTATCAATATAAGCACGTTGTGTCTTTTTTATCACCACAGGTTCAGGATGTGCATTCGTAAATGGATCGTAGTAGTATAAATTTGCTTCACGGTACAAGTTCAAATGTTTTTTTAATGATTCTGAAAATTGCACGTAATTTTTATTTGAACTTTTTGTCCATCCGACCTCCGCCAAAGCGGCTAATCGTGGAAAAGTTAAATAGTCCAATCGATTGGTATTGATAACTGTTTCTGTCCATAAATTACCCTGAATGCCTAAGATTTGATTTTTCTCGGTGGTCAACGAAGCGTAATTATCCGGAGAAAAATTATAAACATTTTCCAAAGGATTGTATAGCTTTCCCCATTTTCGTCCATACTTATGTGATTCTTCCTGTACAAAATCAAAATAAAGCGGTAATCTTGGTGTCAGTATTGTTTTATAGCCAGCCTTTAATATTTCTTTTAACTGTTCAGGTTTATCATGTCGCCACCACATGAATATAGTTTTCTCTTTTGATAAATCGGCATCTACCATTTCATCCCAGGCAAGCAAAGTGGCATCCATTGTTTTTAGCGAATCTGCCATGCGACGCATGAAGTAATTTTCTACCGCCTTGTTATCATTGAGATGATGTTTCTGCTTCAAATCCTGCACTTTGGTATCTGAATTCCATGCCTCACTGCCAAATGATACTTCATCTCCCCCTAGATGTATTACCGAAGAAGGAAACAGCGCTTTTGTTTCGCTCAACACCTGAGTTAAAAAAGAATACGTTATATCTTTCGCCGGATGAAAAGTAAAATCTGGGTGTTTATCATTTCCACCACCACTTAATTGGGGATAAGCTAGATTTGCCGCTGTGGCATGGCCGGGCATATCGATTTCAGGAATGACTTCGATGCTCCTTTCTTGTGCATAAGCTACAATCTCTGTAATGTCTGCCTGCGTATAATAGGCCGCGGGAGCATATGGATCAGTCTGGGAGCCAATACCACCGACCAATGTTAATAGAGGATATTTTTGGATTTCTAATCGCCAAGCGGGCTCATCAGTCAAGTGCCAGTGGAACTTATTGAGTTTATAAAATGCCATCCAATCTAAAATGGATTTCACCTTCTCCTTTCCAAAAAAGTGACGTGATTCATCTAACATAAAACCTCGCCACGGATATGCTGGTTTATCTTTGATTTCAAAAGCAGGAATAGTGATTCCAGACGCAGATTTATTTCCAAAGCCAAATGCTTGCAAAAGCGAACTGACGGCATGGGTAGCTCCTGCAGGAGAGCTTGCATAAATAATTAGCGTACTGCTCGCTGTCTTAATTTCATATTCCTCACTTTCAAGATTTTGCTTACGAACAAATTGAATTGCTGAAACCTGTTTTTTATCATGATGGATAAGTCCTGTATAACCAAATTTTGATAAAAGCTGCTTTTGAAGATACCGACCAACCGTATCAAAAGCCTCATCTCCGATTTGTATCTTACTTAATGAAGGGAAGAAATACGACCCTTCCGTCATCTGTATAAAATCTGGCTTCGGAATTAGGGATAGCTGTGCTTTCGTAACACTATAGTTAATCGTAAGCAAGACGATAAATGCTGCTGCTTTGCCCAGTTTTTTTGTGATCATAAAATTTTATTAAACCTATCACGACTACGCCTTGATTTTCTCAAGGTGTGGTCAGAAAGAACAACGTATTAATTCGATTTATAAAATTTAAATATATGCTTCTTGCTGATCATCTCAGGGAATATCGAGGATGCAAACGATTGTGCAAACAACGAAAACGTTAGCGTAATGAATTGCTTACAAAATAGCATATCGCTCTATTAGCTGGGCAACCAGATATGGAACTGCCTCCGATGCAGTACTTTCTATGGTACTGGCTCTTTTGGGTATCCGCGATGTGTTAATTTGTTTATCAACAACATATAAATCGCATGTAGGTGCTATTACATCAACTAATCCAGCAGCTGGATATACTGCCAAAGAGGTCCCGATAACAATCATTATGTCGGCCTCTCGTGCCATGTAAATGGCGGTCTCCATATTTGGAACTGCCTCACCAAACCATACTATATTAGGTCTTAATTGAGAACCTTTTTCACATAAGTCACCCATTTTGATCTCATAACCGTCAATTGGATAGATTAACTTTTTATCTTTTGATGAGCAAGCTTGATCTAATCTTCCATGCAAATGAAGTACATGATCAGAACCTGCCCGTTCATGTAGTGTATCCACATTTTGCGTCACAATCTGTACATCAAATGATTTCTGCAAAACAACTAAAGCTTGGTGTGCAGCATTCGGTTTAGCCTGCATAGCGACTTGTCGCCTCATGTTATAAAAATCTTGAACAAGTTTGGGATTACGGTACCAGCCATCAATACTAGCAACGTCATCTACATCATGGCCCTCCCACAATCCATCCGCATCTCTAAATGTCTTAATGCCACTTTCTGCTGAGATACCAGCTCCGGTAAATACAATGATTTTCTTCTTCATATCTTCATTATCTACTACCAAGTTAAGACCGAATCTTGGAAATTTGTGGGCAATTCCAATTTAATTGAGTCTTTACTGCTGATGACATTATTATTGGATGTTATAAATGCTCTTTCAAAACTCACAAAAATCTTATTCGGTATATGCAATTCTAAGGGAGATTTGGCTCTAAAAACATAACGGTTGTTTTCCAAACTAAGATTTTTATAGATCCGATAAGCCACTACCTTAGCTTTTATTTTTTCGATTCCAGTAAGTTTCTTTATATCAGTTGTATTTTGAGCTTGGCTATCCTCATAATACATGAAATGATCGGAATTTGCGAGATCTCTAATATCCAAGCGTTGCTCTACCACTTCCAGGGCAAGTGAATCGGCACGTTGCTTTTGCGCTTTACTTCCGTTTCCGTTATTACAGGAAATTAGCAGTAGTAAAAATAACAGTGGTAATAAAAATTTCATAGTCATAAAAAAAGAGGCATTTTTAATTGCCTCTTTACAAATTTATAAATTACTTTCAATAGCTCCTACGTGCTCTCGATACAATTCAATTGGTTTATCTAATAAAACAGCAATTATTGTCATGTTTTTATCGATCCGTTCTTTGGGAACATCAATATACACAATACCTGGTGTCGAGCTCCAGTATAATTTATTGAATATATCATGTCCGATCATAGAACCTTCACCTACGATGCGTATACGTGCTATGGTATTCTTAAGCCCCTTTAATGCAATAGGCCCCGTTGGAGTTCCTTCAACGAAAAGATAAAGTGTCTGCTTATCTTTAGATAGTGCACTTAATCCCGCGTAGTGTCCATCAGCAATTCCAGCTTCAGCATCATGTAAGATTTCTGCATTTTTCGTTACCCACTCTTTAATTTCGGCAGCTGTAAATTTTAAGTTTTTATCTAATATATCGCCGTCTGCACTGATCTTGTCTTTAAACAAATTGGATCCTATGGCTGTAGATTTACTAATTGTTGCAATTGCATGCGCTACTTGACTTTGGCCTGCAATTTCATAAGCAGTATAACTCACTTCTTTTCTTTCCAAATCAATAGCTGGCTTCTCATTAAAGGTAATGGCTACAACAGTTACAGCTGGATCGAAATTAGCTGTAGGTAGATTTAATTCCAGTGTATAGTCATCATACTGATAATCTATCTTATCTGGGTTTCCAACAAATTTAACTGAAGCAGGTTTGGTTTTCAGACCTTGTAAAACTAATTTATCTTTTACGTTATCCAAGTAGATGTATAATGTTTTTCCATCTTTAGAAAAAGCATTTTTATCATTCCAAAACCGAGATTGCACTCCTGCACGCGTTCCGTAGATCGCATCTTTATGTTTAGAAGTCCATCTTCCTAATTCTTTCAAGATCTGCACCTGTTCTGTAGGTATTGTCCCATCGGCTTTGGGGCCAATATCCAATAAAAGATTTCCGCCCATTGAAATACAATCTACCAAAGTACGGACGATCATGTTTGGAGTTTTATAATGATGGTCAAAATGCTGATATCCCCAAGAGTCATTCATGGTATAGCAGAGCTCCCAATAGCGTGCTTCAGGTTTTACAACCGGAATACCCTGCTCTGGAGTATCATAGTCACCATGTTGATTCAGTCTGGAATTGATAATGATATTTGGATTATACTTACGCAATTGCGTCAATGTTTCTTTTGCACGCCATTCCTGATCATTGTGTTCCCAATCGCCATCAAACCAAATTAGATCTGGCTTATATGCTTTAGACAATTCTGCTAACTGTCCCTGATAGTAATTAACAAACTTATTCCACCGATTGGCATCATCGCCTACGTTATAACGTTTTTTTATTCTCGTATTGACATCATAATCTGGATGACTCCAATCTGGTAATGAGTAATACAATCCGGTTTTAAGACCTTTCTTCTGAAGTGCCGATACAAAAGGCGTCAGAACATCCTTTTTAGCAGCAGCATCTTTCGCTGTTGTAATTGCATTATTCGATTTGCTATCCCAAAGAGATACACCATCATGATGACGTGTTGTAATGACCGAATACTTTGCTCCGGATTCCTGAATTAATTTTGCCCATTCTTCCGGTTGATATTGGTTGGCTGTAAAACCACCAAGTTGTTTCATGTAATTTTCATGACTGATATAGTTATTGAAAAAAGCCCAAGATTCAGAAACCCCCTTAACCGAATAAATTCCCCAATGGATAAAAATGCCTAATTTTGCATCTTCAAACCATTCCATTTTTTTTACGTCCTCATTCTTGTTTTTAGTTTCTTGTGCAAAAACGTTGTAGCTAGAAAGCGCTAAAAACAACACTGCTAATATTGACTTCTTCCGAATCATAGTTACTTATTGAAATATCAGGTTTTAAAAAGGTGAAAAGTAAGAATTTATTCGTTCAATTCAAACTTAAAGTCGGTTTTTTGGCTTAATAATTTATCTTTGTACTGATGATTGAATTATACACGGATGGTGCTTCGAGCGGTAATCCAGGACCAGGTGGCTACGGTACGATATTAAGGACAGTTTATACGGGTGATAATGAAGCGTATAAAGGTAAACTGATTGAGAAAGAGTTTTCTGGTGGTTATCGTAAGACCACTAATAATCGCATGGAGCTGATGGCGGTAATAGTTGGTCTAGAAGCTTTAAAAAATCTCAACCAAAAGGTTACAGTCTATTCAGATTCCAAATATGTTATAGATTCCATCGACAAGAAATGGGTATATGGTTGGATTCAAAAAGGATTTGCAGGAAAGAAAAATAAAGATCTTTGGATAAGATTGATGCAGGTATACAAACTACATCAGGTTAAATTAGTATGGGTAAAAGGGCATGCTGGCCATCCTTTAAATGAGCGGTGTGACCAGTTGGCTGTAAAAGCTTCGAAAGATCAATCTTCTTGGAAGATTGATTCAGTATATGAAATGGAAGAAGCTAAAGCTCAGCTATAAAATTTTTAAAGAATATGGTATAAAAAAGGCCAGGAATAATTTCCTGGCCTTTTTATGTGATTACGTATTATTTACGCAACATCCTCTTTAGCGGCTAGATAACGCTCTGCTTCTAAAGCAGCCATACAACCAGTTCCTGCAGCTGTAATTGCTTGGCGGTATACATTATCCTGTACATCTCCACAAGCAAATACACCTGGAATATTCGTTGCCGTCGTATTTGGCTGTGTAATTAAATAACCTGTTTCATCCATATCTAAGATACCGTTGAAAAGTTCTGTATTTGGCTTGTGTCCAATAGCAACAAAAAATCCTGTTACATCCAATACTTTTTCAGATTGATCTTTGTTATTTAAAACACGAACACCTGTTACCACTTGACCGTCACCTAAGATTTCCTTGGTTTCCGAATTGTAATGTACTTCGATATTTGGTGTATTCATCACGCGGTGAACCATTGCTTTAGAAGCTCTAAATTCATCACGACGCACCAACATATGTACTTTAGAACATAATTTTGCTAAATAGGTAGCCTCTTCAGCTGCCGTATCACCAGCACCTACAATCGCTACTTCTTGGTTTTTAAAGAAAAAACCGTCACATACTGCACATGCAGATACACCAAAACCATTATACTTTTGTTCGCTATCAAGTCCTAGCCATTTTGCTGTTGCACCTGTAGCGATGATTACTGTATCTGCAGTAACAGTTTTAATTCCGTCGATTTCAACCTGATGTACCGGACCAGAAAAATCAACTTTAGTTGCATATCCGAAACGGACATCAGTACCAAAACGTTCTGCTTGCATACGTAGATCTTCCATCATGATCGGTCCTGTAATCCCCTTTGGGTATCCAGGAAAGTTATCCACTTCTGTTGTCTGCGTCAACTGACCGCCCGGTACCATCCCTGTATAGATAACAGGTTTCATATCAGCACGGGCTGCATAAATCGCTGCTGTATATCCTGCGGGTCCTGAACCAATTATTAAACACTGTAGGTGTTCTATTTCTTGAGACATAATATTATTTTATAAAATATTGTTTTCTAATTAACGAGTACTATGACCTAACCAAATTTATTTTTTAGACTTGCTAACATATCATTTGTGATCGCTGTTGCTTGGCTTTTATTTTCTTGCTTTTGAAATTCTTTTTTAGCTTGCTTCTTATCTTCAGCCGCGTGAATGGGTTCTGTTGATTTTGCTGCTTTTTTAGCTGAGCGATGACGGTTCCAGATTATTTCTAAACATTTCTTAGTATAAAGTGGGAAGTCGCCATTTTGCATCCACGCATAGTAACTTGGTTCTACATCAAAAACCTCTGTAACCGGACGTCCTTTATGTTTTCCAAAATTGATGACCTCTACTCCATCTTCATTGTACACAATACGTCCTGCAAAATCCACTGGTTTTGTCATATTTGTAAAATCTGACAATGCTTCGACGTCATTTACAACAGGTACAGATTGTTTACCATGCTTATCTTCATACACAGCACCTTCATACTTGGTTAACTGTGCTTTCAAAACTTCATATGTAGCTCTTACGTCTGCTTCTGCACTATGTGCATTCTCCAGGCTTTCGTTGCAATAAAATTTATAAGCGGCTTTCAAAGTACGTTGTTCCATTTGATGAAAAATATTCTGTACATCAACAAAAACACGATTTTCCAACGAAAAATCAGCTCCTGAACGTAGGAATTCTTCCATTAGCATAGGGATATCAAATTTATTGGAGTTATAACCCGCTAAATCTGCGTCACCAATAAAATCTGCTACTTCTTGACTAATCGCTTGAAATGTTGGCGCGTCTATAATATCTTCGTCATAGATACCATGGAACATGGATGATTCTGCAGGAATAGGCATAAGCGGGTTTATCCGCTTCGTATATACTTGCTCCTCAGCATTAGGCAACACCTTTAATATTGATATTTCAACAATTCTATCTGCTGAGATATTGATTCCTGTAGTCTCTAAATCAAAGAATGCTAAAGGTTTCTTGAGTTTCAATTCCATTACGAATTTTATTTATTAAATTGTTCCATACATCATTGTATACAACAAAAATACAAAGTATGAATGATTTATTATTTATTGTCAGCCTTTAATTACAATTCAGAGACTAATTCTAGGGTTTTCATTTTTCCAACCACAATTTTAATCATCTTACTATAGTCAAAATACTGAATAGCGATTTCCTTTACTTTTTCAGGAGTCATCGCATTGATTTCATTCATATAATGGTCATAGTAAGTCAAATCCATGTTAGCAAGTAGCACATTTTTAAACTTATCTGCATGTGAAAAAATACTCTCTAAAGAACCTAGCATAGATCCTGAGAGGTAATTTTTCACTAAGTCCAATTCCTCTACAGTCGCTAATTCTGTTCTTAAAATTTCAATTTCTTTTTCGATTTCCGTCAATGTCGCATCGGTTACATCTACACCAACCTCTGTCGCAATAGTCAGAAAACCTCCATATTTTAAAGAACCCACAGCTGAACCGATACTGTAAGTATAGCCTTTTTCTTCTCGAATGTTACGCATGAGCCTTGACCCGAAAAAACCGCCCAGTAACGTATTTACAAATTGCAAAGCGGGATAATCCACATGGTTACGATTTATATTCGGCATACCGATACGTATGGCAGATTGCAATGCCTCTGCTCTTTCGTCATAAATCAATTGTCCTGTATCTGCAGTTAAATTCGGTTCGGTCAATGGTACCTCATCTGTAGCCAGCCATTGATCACCAAAATATAAGCTAAGCTCTTGGAGCAAAGATTCAGATACATTACCGGAAATAATTAAACGACAATTAGATGGAGTAAATTGCTTATGGTATAAATCGATTAAAGCATCTCTAGAAATCAAATCATATTCTTCTAAAGAGGGCGTTTTTCCATAACGGTTTCCAGAACCGAAAACATGATTATAATAGGTTCTTCTCGCTAAATAATCGTTTTTCTGAAGAGAAACCTGAAGCTTTTGCTTATTGTTTCTGAGATAGGTATCCAGTTCCTTCTGCGGTAAAACTGATTCTGTTAAAATCTCCTTGATCAAAGGTAATAACACATTACTATGTTTATTTAATGTGTACAATGTCAGCGAAGTGATATCAAATCCGTATTCTGGCATTAGAAAAGCCCCATAGAAGTCGACTTTATCCGCAATCTCAGCGCTGTTATAGTTTTTTGTTCCTTCCTTTAACAAAGCACTTAGGGCACTATTTAGGAGCGGATTTTCATCTTCATTGAAGACATTATTAAAAATCCACTCAATGCGTACCAATTCTTGATCAGGCGAATGAAAGACATAAACAGGAATTCCATTGTTGAAAGCAAGTACTTTTGGGCTTTTTAAATGAATATCACCAATCGGTTTGGCTTCAGGTGCTACTGCTCTATTCAGCATTTGCCACCTCCTTTGATTTATAATACAATATAGATGCGTTTTCTTTTCTAAATATTTCGTTTGCCTGTTGCTGTATATGTTCTGATTGAACGGCTAAATACTTGGCTGTTTCATTGTTTAATTCATTGGCGTCACCAAGTAGCTCATAATATGCTAGATTCATGGCTTTATCCAAGATCGACAATTCGGCAAATACATGTGTAGACTCAATCTTATTCTTCACTTTTTCAAGCTCTTCTGCCGGAACAGGTGTAGACTTTAAGATATCCAGTTCTTTCCAGATGGCTTCCTCTGCTTGTTCCAGACTAATGCCGTCTGATGGTTTTCCCTCAATTAAGAATAAATTGGGGTCGATACTTCCCATCACATAGGCATTGATCTCACTGAATAGTTCCTGTTCTTTTACCAAACGACGGTATAGACGAGAAGATGATCCTCGAGAGAGTAGATCTGATACTAAGTCCATTGCATGGTAGTTTTCATCCATCCGTGCAGGTGCATGAAAAGATATAAACAAACTATCAAGTGGTACATCAGCCTCTACCACTTCCCTACGCTCTGCTATTTGTTTTGGTTCTTGAGGTAAATTTCTCATGTATTTATTTCCTGCAGGAATATCTGCGAACCATTTTTCTACCAGTGTTTTGATCTCCTCAAACTTAACATCACCTGCAATGACCATAATGGCATTCTGTGGTGTATAATGCTTCTTGAAAAATGCTTTTACATCTTCCATTTTTGCATCTTCAATATGTTTAAGTTCTTTACCGATCGTTGCCCAGCGATACGGATGTACTTGGTAAGCTAAGGGTCTTAATTTCAACCATACATCACCGTAGGGTTGATTGAGGTAACGCTGCTTAAACTCCTCACATACAACACTTCTTTGTGTTTCCAAACTTTGTTCAGAGAAGGAAAGGCTCAGCATACGATCTGATTCCAGCCACAATGCCGTTTCTAGATTTGAAGAAGGTAGCGTGATGTAGTAATTGGTAATATCGTTACTTGTAAAAGCATTGTTTTCACCGCCCACACGTTGCAAAGGTGTATCATAGTCAGGAATATTGACTGATCCACCAAACATCAAGTGTTCAAATAAATGTGCAAATCCCGTTTGGTCTGGAGATTCATCCCGCGCACCGACATCATACAGTATATTGACACAGGCCATTGCTGTGTTATTGTCTTCATGAACAAGTACGCGAAGACCATTTTCTAGTTCAAATTTCTGATAAGAAACCATTCAGGTTATTTAAATTAATTTATTGTATCCAATTGATATCTTTTCTCAAAAGAGAAAGTGTTTTGGCTTCTTCCGAGCCTTCTTCTGGTTGAAAATCATAGGCCCAATTTGCCTGTGGCGGTAAACTCATTAAAATGGATTCGATACGTCCATTGGTTTCAAGACCAAATTTCGTTCCTGAATCCCAAACAAGATTAAATTCAACATATCTTCCTCTACGGAGGTATTGCCAGTTTTTATGGTGTTCTGTATAGTCTTTATGGCGATTTTTGTTTACCAGCTCGGTATATGTTGGTGCAAATGTACGTCCAAGGTCACATGAGAACTGAAAAATTTCCTCAAATGACAGACCTGTTTTTTCAGGTGTTAGTTTATCATAGAAAACCCCACCTATACCACGTGTTTCTTCACGATGGCGTACATAGAAGTAGTCATCTGCCCATTTTTTGAAATCTTTGTAAAAATCTTGGTGATGGATATCGCATACGTTTTTCAACTGTTGATGAAAAAATTGTGCATCTTCTTCAATAACATAGTGCGGTGTAAGATCAATGCCTCCGCCAAACCACCGAATTTCATCATTCAATTCGAAATAACGGATGTTCATGTGGCTAATAGGAACGAATGGATTGTTTGGATGAATAACAATTGATACACCTGTAGCGAAAAATTCATCTTCATCGACACCAAATGATTTCTTGATCATTTCCGGCAATTTTCCATGCACAGCAGAGAAATTCACCCCACCTTTTTCAATGATATTGCCATGCTGCATAATCCTTGTACGGCCACCGCCGCCGCCATCACGTTCCCAAATTTCTTCTTCAAATTTAGCGGTACCATCAAGCTTTTCAAGTGCTTGACATATTTCGTCCTGAATTGTTTTATAAGTTTCAGCGATTTTTAATCTATCGATCATCTTGAATTAACTTAATTTTTCAGCCAGTTGGCTTATGATTGTTGCAGCAGATTTATGCTGATATAAGATTTGGTAAACGGCTTCACAGATAGGTAAGGCGATCTGATGCTTACGCATATAATGCTGTATACATGCAGAAGCATAGTAACCTTCTGCTACCATATTCATCTCGAGCTGGGCAGACTGTACACTATAGCCTTTTCCGATCATCGCCCCAAAAGTTCTGTTTCTACTGAACTGCGAATATGCTGTTACCAAAAGATCGCCTAAATACGCCGATTTATTTATATCGCGAAGCGGATTTGGATCAATGGTCTCGACATACGTTTCCATCTCACGGATTGCATTTGAGATTAAAACCGCCTGAAAATTATCACCATAGCCTAATGAATGACATATTCCTCCGGCCAATGCATAAATATTTTTCAATACAGCACCATACTCAATCCCATACACATCGTCCGAAATGATTGTTTTTATATACCGGCATTCCAGTAAAGATGCTACTAACTTCGCATTTTCTTCAGATTTGGAACCAAAAGTCAAATAAGATAGTTTCTCCAAAGACACTTCTTCTGCATGACATGGTCCACCGACAACTAAAATATTCTCCAAAGAGACATCGTATACCTCCTGTAAATAATCGCCAATGATCAGATTTTCATCTGGTACGATACCTTTTATGGCAGAAACAATAATTTTTCCTTCCAGATCTGCTTTTGTCACATCCTTTAAGGCTGCTTTCAAGTAAGCGGCAGGTGTATTCAAAATAATAATATTTGATACCTGAATTACTTCTCTTGCATTTGTTGAAATATGATCTGTATCCAGTTTTACTTCAACAGCACTTAAATAACTTGGATTTTTTTTATGCTTTTTGATATAGTCAACATCTTCTTGTTTACGGACCCACCAATGTATATCCTTTTCAACGACGTTGTCACCCAGCATTTTAATCATTGCTGTAGCCCAACTACCACTACCAATAAGCCCTACTCTATTTTTTTGCATTAAATTTTGTTACTAGACAGTTTGAGCAAATATACTTAATTATATAATAATTAACATTCACCTGTATCCTAACTTGGTATATTATGCCTTAAAATAGGTCATTTTTGACGAAATTCCAACAGACTCATGAAAACATGTCATTTGGCGATCATGATGGCTTATACAAATATTCATTTAAATCGTAATGTGATAGATGAATATTATTAAAAGAATAAATGACCAAATTTTAAAGCATACCTATATGTACCTATATTTGTACTGAGTACGGACTCTACAAATAGGCATATCACTATAACTACTCGCTAATACCAAAATGGAACACATTAACTTTTCGAAAAACTGGAATAATAAATTGGACTGCGAGGCATTTACAACATTACGGATGCCCAATGAACGGTATAAGACTGGGCAAGTATTTGAGATTACATTAAATGAAGAAAGTAAAGGTTGCGCCACTCTTGTGGCAATCAAATACATCAATCTAGAAGATATCACTGAATACATCGCTCGGTTAGACACCGGCTGCAGTGCCGAAGATTGTAAAAACCTTATACGCGATATTTATCCTAAAGCTGATTTTACACAACAACGACTTGCATATCTTTTATTTGTAAAGTCTAAGGATAATTAAAATACTGTGTATAATATTTAAATTAAGATCTGCCTTACACTTAAGGGCAATTATAGTTACAGTAGTATTGATTATGATTTACTCTTGAATGTTGCTCAATCCATTCATATACACTGACATATTATCGATCTCGCACAAGAAATAATTATTATTTGTTGTAAAGAACCGATATTTATGTTTAATATAAGGTGTAATTATAATTGTATTATAAGACAAATATATCTAAGTTTGACAGGAATATTCAGTTCTAACAGCGTTTTGGCTTGGGCACGAATAATAAAATATAGAAAATTTTAAGGTAACATATTTATAAGATGAGCAATAATGATATCATGAAAAAGCTTCGAGTAGCTTTAAAATTCACGGACGACGACATTATTAATGTATTAGCGTTAGTCGATTTTAGGGCAACAAAAACGGAATTAAGTGCCATATTCCGTAAAGAAGATCATCCAAATTTCAAACCTTGCGGAGACCAGTTACTTCGGAACTTCTTAAATGGATTAATTATCTATAACCGTGGCCCTCGAACTAAAAATAATGATCAGAAGGCATAATATAATCTTTAACGTATAAATAAAAGCAAAATAGTGTCGAAAGCATCACCTTCCGACACTATTTTAGTATAAGCTTAACGATTATAATCGCTCTAAACCTACAGTTCCATAAATACGCTCCATAACCACTACACCTTCGGGGCTCGTTACTTCAAAGGCATCATTGTCCGCTTTTGACCATCCCCCTACTACTTTATCTTTGTTATCGTATAACGTTGCACCATAAATTGTAAGTTTACTTCCTCCTTTAAAAGTTAATGTCTTAAGATCAAAAGTACTTACTTTTGAACTATCGCCTTTTACCATCAGCGTTGCTTCCCTTATTACATTTATACCTATTTCTCCTTCAGTAACTGCATATTTTATTTTTACCGAAGCAACTTTTGTAAGATCTACCTTTGATCCAGCTGATTTTTCATGGACTGTACTATCTGTAAATACTAATCTTACAGATGTGATTGCATTTGTGGGAGGAGTCAATTCGTCAGCATCATTTTTACTACAAGCTGTAATTCCTATTGCTATTGTTAAGACTAATAATAATTGACCGAGCATCTTTCTTGTTTTCATATTCTTTATATTTATGTATTAATTTTATTTAAGACAAAATTACATGCAACTCCAAAGAAGGAATACCAGCATACCGTTATAAAATATCAACTGAAGACCAATTTTCACTTAATTTATGATTCTGTCCAAAAACGTATATAAAAATTTAGTCTTTTAACACACTTTTTTACTGCAACTATTTAAATAATGGTCAAATAATTGCACTAATAATCAGAACTATAGGCTAGTATTTCATTATAAAGCAATATTTCAAGAAGTATAGTGTATCATGTACCAATTTTCATACGTTATAAATCAAGGTTTTTAACCTGAGTACAAACAGAACAACCTAACAAAATTCTAGTCCATTGGATACGACAGCTGTTATAAAATATTTAGTCACATAAAACAGTCATTATTTACATATGAAAGAAATCATTCATGAGTTTGGTATAGAAACTGACTGGGTAGAGCCAATGGCAAAAGCTTTAGGTGGATACATTAGCGGTAACCATATGCTAATTCCGGATACCGTCCATACCGGAACCCGCTATGTGCTATCTGTAAATCCAGACATCACTGTTATGTTTGCAGATGTCCTCTACCACCAAGATATTCACTTTAAGCTCCGCAATACAAATTCAGATTTTATTGGCATCTATTTTAATCTCACTGAAGGGGACTCGTCTCACATCACAAATAATGACGCATTGGCAATGGGAAGATGGAATTACAATCTTGCCATTGTTGAGAGCAGTGTAAACCTCGACTACCGTGTTAAAGCTGGAACCAAGACATACAACTTTTGCATTTTCCTCCGTAAAACACTTCTCAAAGAATATTTAATTGGTTCTGGACATATAAAAAAACTGATCAATCGGGTCTTTGATCAGAATCAAAATACGATATTTCACTATAATATCATGAGCAATAATAGTTTACAATATATTAATGAATTTCGAAATAGCAATATTGCCCCGCTAACCTTTGATTTGTTTCTTAGTGCAACGGTCTATAATTTATTGGGAGAATATCTTGATGAACTGATCAAAAAAGACCTTGTTGTCAGTAAACTTAACGACACTGATTTTACTGCTATCATTTCCTCTCAGGAATTTCTGATCAGTAAGCTTAAAGATTCTTTCCCGGGAATCAAAACAATTGCTGAACAGGCTTTTATGTCCGAAACAAAATTTAAAAAATTGTATAAAAAGATCACAGGTCTTACTCCTTATGAATTTTACCTTCATAATAAGCTGGAATTGGCACGTGATCTATTAGTAAGCGGGAACTATAACATTGGAGAAATCGCCCACGAACTGCAGTTCCCAACCGCATCCAATTTAACACATCTCTTTAAAAATTACTTTGGCGTTTTACCCAAGGACTACTTAACAAAATTATAATGGAGGCATCTGCAAAAAATAGTATTCAATTTTCTCATACGGTAACGATGGATACAGACTGGAGGCAAGATTTTATCGAAAAACTTGGAGCAAAATACCTTAATCAACGGCAATTGGTTTTTCCTGAAAATTTAGCTAGCGGTGGCTCTTATCTTATGGAGGTCATTCCTGGCTTGACAGTTCTTGTGGTAGACCTCACCTTTCATCAAAGCATATCCTTTACTAAAGTTGCCTCATCCGGTGATTTCTGCATTGCATACTATGATATCAGTGACCAAATCAGCATCCACAAAGTCAATGATACGAAGAATAAAGTTGGTTATCATTCAAAATTAGGAATGGGGCTTGTTGATGCGGGTTTGAGCAGTACTTATATTCCCCCAATTTCAGAACGAATGTATTCTTTTCGGTTACTGATCTCGAAACAGCTTCTTCATAAACATCTGGGCAATATCGTTCCAGAGTCTATAGTTGAAAAGACGTATGCGAAAAAGAATACCATATATTTCTATAGTCACATGGATAGCCGTACCCGGGTGTTACTTCTAAAACTGAAAGATCGTCAATATGAAGACAGTTCCTACGAACTATTTCTCAAAGGAGCCGCCTTACAGGCTTTTGGAAGTCTTATTGAAAGGTTAAGTGAACAGAAATTTGTAGTAGGTAAGCTATCTGAATTTGATGTACAACAAGTTGTGAATAGTCAAGTTTACCTCATGGAACAGTTGTTTGAAAAATTTCCAGGTACTGAAAAGCTAGCCGAAATAGCCTGTATGTCTGTGACTAAATATACCCGATTATTCAAAAAAATATATAAATGCAATCCGAATAGCTTCTTTCTATCTGAAAAGTTGTTATTAGCAAAAGAAATGGTAAAAAGTGGTCAATTCAATACCATATATGAAGTCGCGTATGCTCTGGGCTATTCAAAATCTGACTATTTCTCGGCTATTTATAAAAAGAGATATGGTGTACTTCCAAATGAGGATTTTGTTTCCTCGAGTAATCGCAAGAAAGCGACAGAGTAATGTAGTCGATGGTGTGTCGCAATACTCTCCCCATGATGAATGACTTTTTCGCCAAGAGACTGACTTAAAGAGTCCTTCAAATTCTCCTTTAGCATTTTTTTGATATAAAATAATCACAAGAAGAGCATTGGTAGACCATGAATACCGAAAACCAACCACTAATCCAATAGTAATTATCGAAAATATATCTTCTATAACGAATATCCATAAATAAACGACAGTTATAGTTTTAAAACCATCGAATATCAGAATTCGCTTGCTTCACCTGCTTTATATAACGAATTTTAGATTTAATAACTAGCAATTGCAACAAAAGCTCTTAGGTCAGGGTAAGGTAATCGCTAATAAAATCTTAAAATTTAATTATGAAAAAGTTAAGTGGAATGAAGAGCTTCTCTTCACTAGAAAACAATAAGTTAGATGAAACAGCTTTGGAAATGCTACAAGGTGGCCGTCGTTCTATTGGCGCTTCAGTCGTTTATTCGAACTTCCTGAATGCGCAAGGCCAACAAGATATTGATACTTATGATCAATATGGGGCATTTGCTGGCAGAATTTGGGACAACTCTTCAGATTGTTCAGAAGCTAATACGTGGTAATAAACTTAGGGATATATTATCTAAATATCCTATTTTAGAAAAAATCAAATAGAATTAAGAAGAGCAGCTCTTCTTTGATTAACAATCAAATATGTACTCTTCCTAGGAACTACATATTTGATTGTCGGATGATTTTTAATAAAATAATAAGTCTACCAAAATGCGAAGTCTTCATTTACTACTTATATATGATGACCAAAATATGATTGTAAAAAATAATTCTTTTTCAGTGCTATTCTAGTAAAATCACATAAACCGTTATCTTAATAACCTCTCCAAATTGCTATGAAGTGGCCCAAGTCAAATTTGGTAAGTTTTTAAGTAATTTTTTAGTTTCACACATCAAAATCGGGCTTTTACGAAAAAAATTCACATTAGATTCCGGAAATACATATAGAAGACTGGCGTTAAATTTTATTGGAAACTGGGATTTGCCCTCTGAAGTGCTAATTTCTATAAAATGTCCACAATCTAAGTACGAATCTTTTTCAGCTAGATTGGATAAACTAATATTTAAACTGATTTTATCCATACTGATTTCCTCTGGGCAACTATCTTTTTTTAAATACAGAACACTTCTATTTATATAGCAATAAGATATTCTTTTGGAAATTCTCAATATTATGGAAATCAGAATAAACAAAAATATGCAAATACAAAATAAAGTTAATGAGATAGTCTGAATCATCATTTTTATTGATTCAAAAGAAAAAGGAAATTCCATTACCAATGCAATCGATAAATTTATAAAAGCTATGAGGCATAATAAATTTTGATATTTTTTTAATGAGTTAAAATTCTTTGGAGAAACCCTTCTATTACTGAATCTTCCATTTCTATTAATATTATTCTATAATAAATGATAAAAATTAAATTTGAACGCTGATTTTCTTAATCTTACTTCTCATTTTTTGCCAATGATAATGAACGGCGGATATTAACACTAATTTTTTCAAAAAATAGACTTCAATTTATTCGAAGGAGATCAAGTTAATTTTTAAAATAGTTCTTACTAAATTCACTGATAGAAAGAGTATTTACGGATGTGTTTTGTAAAAAATGTTCTACTCTATATGCCCTTAAGCGATCTTTTTTGGTTAATTTCCACATTAATATATCAAAATTTAATTTCGAGAAATCTATTCTTAGTTTTTCTAATTCTAGTCGATGAACTTGCATATCCATCTCTAAAAATTGATCAAAAAGAAGTAGCCTGTTACACAAAAAGTAGACATTATCTTGTTCCAAAAATATATTTCTTTTAAAAGAAGACAGCAAGGAATCTTTAATTCTCACCCAGAAAGATTCTTCCTTAAGAAAAATTAAATTATCCACTTTTTCGACTTCTAGATTCAATCTATTCATTAGATAAGCAACAATATTTTTGGGTGAAATTTGATTTTTATAAAAATTCCTCAAATTATCAATGGATTCCCATCTACTTCTATCCAAAGACAAATCAATTTGATTTATATAAGCATATAAAAATACAACAAAAGCATAATCTATTTTCATCACTGCATTTCATATAAAGTTTACTATTTCCACCAATTCTTACTAAAAAAAGACTCTATTGTTTTCAGATTTGGAGGAGCGCCTACAATCACTAAAAGTTAAAAATCAGCAAGTCAATATAAGTGACTTGCTGATTTTTAATATTATCAAAATTTAGAATCAAAATTTTACATCATAGCTCGCCCGGTGAAGATAATAAACAGCAAATAAAACAAAGCATATTTTTCATCATTTACGTAAGTAATGAAAAAAATATATGATTTTCCAGTGCTAGCTTGCTATAGATTGTTTCTCAAATATTCTTGAAACTTATCTTGAAACTGCAAACCGCTACCTACTCTGTATTTACTTAACTTGTTATTGAGCGTAAGTCCCCATAGGATGAATTCGGTCAGAAAATAGAAATCTTCAGGCTTCGTCTGTGGCTGATACTGCTGTATCAAACTGCGGATAGGTGTCACTTCGTCCAATGCATGTTCGTAATCTACATCAGTGAGTTCATCGGATAATTCAATACCCTCCGATTCCGAGAACCAGCGGACAATATCATCGTAGGGATAGCGTTCATTTTCCTTTTCAAATTTCTCAATTTTTGGAAATAAAGTAAGAAATATACTTTTAACGGCATTCTCAATCAACTGAATTGCCACAGTACCGGCTCCCTCCTGCTCACCTTCATATACGAGCTCAACCTTACCGGTTATAGCCGGCACAATACCCATAAAATCGCTCAATCTTATTGCTGTGGCCGGAGCTCCATTTTTGAGCATCCGCAGTTCGGCAGTACTTAATAAGTTTTGAAATGCGGTAATACTCATACGCGCACTGACACCACTTTTTTCATCAACATATTCGCTATTGCGGGCTTCAAAACTGATCTGCTCAATCAATTCACGAGCCAGTTCTGGAACATATATTTGTTCCTTTTGTGCAGCTTCTAGGTTAGCTTCTTGAGCAGTAATGGTTTTTGCAATCGCTACTGTTTCAGGGTAATGTGTTAATATCTGTGATCCTATCCGGTCTTTGAGGGGCGTTACGATACTTCCTCTGTTGGTGTAATCTTCCGGATTTGCAGTGAACACAAACTGGACATCCAACGGCAGACGTAATTTAAATCCGCGGATCTGGATGTCTCCTTCTTGCAATATATTAAAAAGTGCTACCTGAATTCTCGCCTGAAGATCGGGCAGTTCATTGATAACAAATATCGAGCGATTCGCTCGTGGAATCATGCCAAAATGAATCACACGATCGTCTGCATAGCTCAGTCTCAGATTTGCGGCTTTGATCGGATCTACATCGCCGATCAAATCTGCGACAGTTACATCCGGTGTGGCAAGTTTCTCTGCAAAGCGATCACTTCTATGAAGCCAATCGATTGGTGTATCATTACCCTTTTCCTTTAATAATTCTACAGCATAACGCGATATTGGGTTATAGGGATCATCATTAATTTCAGAGCCTTGTACCACAGGTACATATTCATCTAATAGATTAATCATTAGCCTGGCTAGACGTGTCTTTGCTTGACCACGAAGACCAAGGAAATTGATATTATGTTTGGAGAGGATAGCTCTTTCTAGTTCTGGAATAACGGTATCCTCGTAGCCGTGTACTCCGGTAAATACAGTTTCGCCGTTGCTTATCTTTGTAATCAGATTCTGACGCAATTCTTCTTTTATTGTCTTCGGTTTGTAGCCAGAAGCTTTCAGTGTGCCAAATGTTGTTATCTTCGTGTAATCCATATGTTCTTATAATGAAGCGCAAATACTGCGCAAGATGTATATCCTGTTATTGTTAACGTAATTTTTTATCGTATTCTTTTTCTGCGATTTTCTTCGTAATCCTCAAAAATCATTTCTCCAAGATCTCCAAGTCCTGTATAGTAAGCTTTTCCCTGATTTGAAGCCGTAAATTCGTCAACAAATTCCTGCAGATAGGGATCTGAAGTGATCATGAAGGTTGTAATGGGTATTCCCAGCTTTCTGGCCTGTGCGGCCATACTATAGCACTTGCTGGTGATAAAAGGATCTAAACCCATCGGATTTTTATAGTAACTACCATCGGGCATGTTTAAACAGCTCGGCTTTCCATCAGTAATCATAAATATCTGCTTGTTAGCATGCCGTTTACGTCTGAGGATCTCCATCGCCAACTTCAAGCCTGCGACCGTATTGGTGTGAAATGGTCCTACTTGCAGATAAGGTAGATCTTTTATCGCTATAGGCCAAGCATCGTTACCAAAAACAATGATGTCAAGTGAGTCCTTGGGATAACGAGTCAGGATAAGTTCTGATAAAGCCATGGCCACTTTCTTTGCGGGTGTGATCCGGTCTTCACCGTATAGAATCATACTATGGCTGATATCAATCATCAACACGGTACTCATCTGTGATTTAAACTGGGTGTCTTCGACAACGAGATCATTTTCTGATAAGGCGAACTCTCCTATTCCATGATTAATCTGCGCATTTTTAAGGCTCTCGGTCAAGGCTATTTTCTCGAGGCTATCTCCATACTGATAATTTCTGAAATCGCCCATATTTTCGTCACTCCGCCCTTGGTGATTAGTTTTATGATTGCCGGACTTTCCTTTTCGCATCTTTCCAAAAATCTGATCTAAGGCATGCTGCCGTAAGGCTTTTTCCAGCTTTGAGGTAATAGAAGAGCTACCATTGCCGCCTAGTTCCAATTTTTCTCTGATGTATCCTTTATTCTTCAGATCTGCAATGAAATCATCAATGGTATATGCTGGAGTTGTCAGTTTAAATTCTTTGTCCAATTGCCGCAACCAATCAATAGCTTCATCAAAATCACCGGAGGTGTGAGTAATCAGCTCTTTGAAAATATCAAATAATTTGTCAAAAGGCGTTTGAAACGGCTCGTCATATTGCTTAAAGATAAAACCCTTATTTCGTTTCGTGCTGTTCATGGATTCATTTTATTAGCATAAAGAAGCTATTCGCATATTGTAATCGGAATAACTTCGAAAGTTGAATTTACGAAATATAAATCCTTATAAAGAATCATAAACCATATGGTCTTCGTTTTAAAGACTCAACATAAAAACAACTTTTTCCTCTTTAGCTTAATTTTTATTAAATTGCTATTCTTCAGTTTTTTTTACCAAAATATACGACCAATGTGGACTTTTACAGTGAAAAATAAAATTAAGGCTGCGATGTTGTTTTTCTCTGTCCTTTGTTTAGTGATGTTGACCAATATTCAAGAGCAACACTTGGTCAAAAGAATTAACGAATCTGTAACATCTTTATACTCGGATCGATTAGTGGTGGCTGATTATATTCACAAGCTTTCAAATCGCATGGAGAAATTGCTTGTCTTACTATCTGCACCTCAATATTCATCTAAAGACGTTAATTTGGAACTAGATAAAATCAAGCAAATCACTACACTTTATGAAAAAACTGTGCTTACAGATAAAGAAAACGTCAATTTTAATACATTTAAAATCTACATTCAACAAATAGCGCAAAATGTTAATGCCACAGATCATGCTAAAGCTATTGAGATCAGCAAACAAGCACGACAAACTTTAGAAACATTGTCTTCGATTCAATTGGAAGAAGGAAAAGTAAAGCTGGACGAAGTAATCAGTATGACGAGTAGAAGTAGATTAATGTCTTACATCGAAATCGTGATCCTAATTGTTATTGCAATATTAATTCAAATTTTGGTATTTTCCGCTAAAGTGGAGATGGGTGCAAAAGTTCCAAAGGATCATAACCTAAACTAATCGAAAGTCCAAATTCATTCCCCAGACCTAGTGGTTTTTAAATAGATTGAGTTGCGAGATTTCAATGTAAATACATCATTTTCATGACTTTTATAAACAAAACTAATTCTTATTTTACGATCAGATATAGAAACTTTCAGATCTTCGATTTTTTGGACTGTGAACTGATAATTTATTGGAGTTAGTTTTTTCAAAATATTAAGTAAAAACTAATATTCCTATTTTATTCCTATGAAAATTATTATGTATGTTTGTTTTAACGATAATCATTCAAACCTAAACCAAATATGAACTTTTATTATTCTGTTCTTTTTATTGTCAGCAGCTTAGCGTTTTCCCTATCTTCGTGTGCGCAATCAAAAAACCTATTTAACGGCAAGGACTTAGCTGGCTGGCATATCGATGTTCCAGAAATGGACAAAAATACGACTGTAAAAAGCCCTTTTCTTGTCAGAGATGGGATGCTGGTAAGTATGGGTAATCCAAATGGCCATATTATAACCGATAAGTCGTATAAAAACTATAGTCTGGATGTCGAATACCGTTTTGCAGGAAAATCAGGAAACTGCGGTGTACTGGTGCATGCCTCTACTCCACGCGCGCTTTATGGAATGTTTCCAAAATCTATTGAAGTACAGATGATGCATGAAAATGCGGGAGACTTTTGGTGTATTGTGGAGGACATTAAAGTACCAAATATGGTTGAGCGTCGAGGTGAACCTGCTGAATGGGGCATTACAGAAGATAAAAAACGTCGGATTTTGAATCTTACCGACAATTCTGAGAAACCTCTTGGTGAATGGAACAGTATGAGGATTGAATGCTTAGACCGGAAGATAAAAGTATGGGTAAATGGTGACCTTGTAAATGAAGGTTACGACTGTACCGCAAACAGTGGTCAGATTGCGCTTCAAGCTGAAGGTGCTGAAGTTGAATTCCGTAAGGTTTTACTAACGCCAATAACGCATCTTTCTAAATAAATGATAATAGCAACAAAGCATTCATGCAAGTCTAAGTAATCATGCATTTGCAATAGTTAGTTCGCTGCTATAAAATCTAGAAAGCCATTCCTAACGGAATGGCTTTCTAGATTGATGACACTTTGTAGCATTCTGTTCAGATTTACTGTTTACATTCAAAATCGATAGTCTCAGGCGCAACTCTTTCCAGATCCGAAAAGGCTCCATTTACTTTATAAATTATACCCTTTTTTATATTTAACAAGCAAGTGATTTTATATATTTGCAAAAAATCAATAACTTAAATAAATATAAATAAACATGGGCAAAATTAACTTCATCTTATTTTTCTTAATTTTTCAACTCTCATTTGTATCGGCTCAAGAAAAAGTAAAAGTCATATTATTAGGAACTTATCACTTTAATAATCCTGGAAATGATATGATCAAACAAAAAGACAGAAATATATTATCTAAAGAAAGCCAACAAGATTTAGAAGAAATTACGAATAAAATTAAGACATCTGCTTATAAACCCGATCAAATATTTGTCGAGAGTAATTTTAACAAAAAGAACGAATTGAATGCAAACTACCAATCATATTTAAAAGATCAATATCACAAGTTCACAGATACAATAAAAAGAGAACGGTTAAAAAGATATTATATCGAAGGTGAAACTTTTCAGTTAGGTTATAGATTAGCGAAAAAATTAGAACACCAAGAATTATATCCTATTGATAGTATGATAGAAATGAGATTTGATATTTTATTAAAAGAGGTGAATGCAAATCCAGCTTTGAAAGAAGAATTCAGTAAAATTAATGCCTCTTTGTCGGATAACTGCCTAGAAAAAAGCAATCTGAGTGATATATTTATATGTATAAATAAAAAGTCCAACTTAGATAAAAACATTGGTTTTTATATTTCATTTGCTAATAAAGTGATGACTAATGAGGATTATTTAGGGTCCAATCTTGTTACTGACTGGTATAAAAGGAATTTGGTTATGTACGCTAATATTCAGAATCAATTAAAACCTCATACCAAAACTATTCTTGTTCTGGTGGGTAGTGGACATGCTGCTATACTAAGACAGTTTTTTGAGGTCGACAAAAACTTTGAACTTGTTGACTTAACACAGGTTTTCGATGCTAAGTAAGTCAAACTCTTCCTACAGAATTGTGAAATATTATTAGACTCTTAAGCCAGTATATTTGCCATAATAAAAAGCCGTTTGGTCATTCCAAACGGCTTTTTATTTTTATACTATCTTATTTATATTTTTTGGTACTGCTGCAAAAAATATAAAGATCACTACTTAACAGAGATATAGGTCTCTACCTCGGCTTCAGGGCCATCATTATATTTTTCACCATGTACGGTAAAATCTGCTTTGTAAGCTCTTTTTGAATTAAATTCTTGATCAGCCCAAATGCCCAGCCAGGTATTGAATATAGCTTCTGGCATCTTTCCTTTGGACACATATTCAGCATAGTCTCCCCCTTCGATCACTAACCCTTTAAGTCCTTCTGGAACGACCGTTAACGTGTTTACTTCATATCCGATAATGGTATCGTAATAGCCCGTAAAATCTGTTTCATAATTTGTATAAACGGCATAGATATCGTTACTTACCTTTTGCTCAAGTTGATGTATGGTTTCATCTTTCCAAAACTTTTGCCATAATAATTCGATATCATTTGCAGCCTGTCCATTTTCATTGGTAGTTCGAATGGCCATACCGATAATCTTCTTTTCTTGAATGGTGATGTTGTTCATTTTTTGATTTTTAATATTTAAACGAAGATAACGATGGCGACTGACAGCAGTATGTCAGCAGTAATAACGACATTAAATTAAACTTATGCCCGATTAAAAGGAATCATATATATAGAATGATACGCTGTTAGTTTGCACCTAAATAAAAGCGCCGTACAATTTGAGATGTATGACGCTTTTTGTTTAATAATGGAAAGACCGTTGCGACTTTTATGACAATAATGGGTCGCTTTTCGCGTTTTGCCCAACTTCAATACGTCCGGCAAACTGTTCAAAATAGTTCAAGTACCCATTACAGCTTAACTTTATATCATACCAAAAATGCTGTTTGGATAAATCAACTATGGCAACCGAGGTCGAACCGGCACGCACCTTCATGTTACGTACCGCTTGTCCATAGCTGTTATCTTGAAGCAATATTTTAACCTGACGGTCTTCTTGATTCACGATCTCGACCAGTAATCGGCCTGTCAATCCTTTACCTTTTTTATCACGTTCGTAACGACAAGAAATTTTAATTTTCGGATTTTCTTTCCCTCCGGTAAATGTTCGAAAAAAACCATTTGGACCGTAAACGCTCAATTTATAAGCAGGCTTTTCGAAATCATTTAATGACCAACTATCGGACAATCGGTCTCCTGCGACGGTAGCATAGTTCCAACTTCTCCCCTGTTCATTATGATAAGGAGTTTCACTGTAAACCGTAAATGCTGCTCCTGCTGATGCGGCACCGAATACGCTATTTGCAGACTCAAAGGAGATTTTATATGCTGCATTTTCTTGATCAAAATATCCATCAACATAGAGTTCATAAGGTAGCCCACATGAATCTCTATTCCCTTTCTCTTGTTTCGGGAAGTTGGGCGAAGTTCGAGAATCTTGCTCTATCTGCTCTATTTCAGCTTGATTTAAGACTTTAAATCCTTTGGGCACATCTTTAAATTGTGCTTGATGAATGCTTTTAATAAATGGCTTTTTCTGAACAAATTCGGGTTTTGCTATCACTTCGCCGTTATATGGTCTGAAAGCGGAGGTTAAATCTCCACAAACGGCCCTCCTCCATGCTGTAATATTAGTCTCTTTGATATCAGAGCGTGTTTTGTGATTAATGAACCGCTCTAAAAACTGTAATGGTGAGGTGTGGTCAAACACCTGTGAATTTACCCAACCTCCACGAGACCATGGAGAAGCTATGATCATCGGTACACGATACCCCAGGCCGATGTTACTTTCACGGCCGCTTTCGGGATGATATTGCTCTTCTTTTGTTACATATTCCAACCGTGTGTCGATGCCTTGAGAAACTTTACCTGAATCTTGACGATAAGGGTTTGGCGCCGCAAAAGGTGCCACATGGTCAAAATAACCATCATTTTCGTCATAAGTAAGGATAAAGATAGTCTTTTTCCATACTTCTGGATTTTTGGTTAAGATGTCCAGAACTTCACTGACATACCAGGCTCCGAACCAAGGTGAATCGGGGTGATCCGAGAAAAGCTGTGGTGCCGCCAGCCAAGATACTGTTGGCAGTTTACCTGTGTCGACATCTTCTCTAAACTGATGCAAGATGTCACCCTTCGGTATTTGGAGGTGACGGGTCTCATCGCCTTCTTGATATTCCATCTGCTCGAGCTCCATATAATCGGGAGCAGCACTGTTATTGACAAATGCACGTCGGTGGATTTCTTTTGTGTGCGCGCTTAACTTCTCAAAGTTTTCGTCCGTATATAGCTCTTGCTCTTTTAAGGTTTCTTGCAGTTGCTTTTGCAATTTATCATACTCTACCCCAGTTACTATATCTTTTTCTTTTAGCTCCTCAAGCTTTGCGTCGATCTGCTTTCTTTTTTTTATCAATAGATCTTGATAACGCTTGCTATATTTGACAGCATATTGAGGGAAATATTCCATTACATTACACCCAAAATTCCCCAACCAACTGTTTTCTTGACCACTGTAACCGGCACTACTGGAGGATATTTCATTTTGATATATTTTCCAATCCACTCCGCTTTCTGTCAGGCGTTCAGGAAAAGTTTTCCATGTGGCTTTACCACTGAACTCGGAATCTCCGTTCCACACCAGTGCTTTATCGGTCAGTTTTTCTCTGATATTGCCTGTCCAAAAATAAAGCCTATTGGGATTGGTGCCTGTTAGACTGGAACAAAAATGTTGATCGCAGATGGTAAATGCATCGGCCATTGCATAGTAGAAAGGTATATCTTCACGCGTATAATGGCCCAATGTTAAGGGCATTTCTTTAAAATCTTTAAATCCTGAACGTTTGACATCCAGCCAGCGATCCATTTTACCCAGATTTCGGGCATCGGTCTGGTCTGTCCAATTGTGTGGCAGACAGCCCATCCAGGTGACTTTAGAATCTTTAATATCCAGTCGAAAAGGAGCATATGTTTTACCATCAGCTTGCGTCTGTAACCAGACTTTCTGGTTATTGGGCTGACGGACAGTACGTGGATCGTTAAATCCTCGAACTCCCCTTAGGGTACCAAATGCATGGTCAAATGATCTATTTTCTTGCATAAGCAGCACAACATGTTCTGCATCATAAAACGTACTCCCTAATGTAGGATCTATAGCCATGGCCTTAGCAATAGATTGAGGTAGCAGTTGCGACAAGGACATACCACCTGTTAGCATCGCCGCTTTTTTTAGAAAATCTCTCCTGTTATCCATTTTATAAATTATTCTTTTAAATCATCATTCTTTAATCAGCCCCATGAATTCAACTTTTCTCATAATCGCAAACATGCGATCGCTTCTTGTACCCTATTTTGTAATATCATTCAAGGCTTGAAATATACTCATCGGATATTCTGCGATCCGATTGCATAAGTATAAGTACCATTCTTTTCCGTAAACAAAATAGAGTTTGGTTTGGTACCCTTGTTCCTGAAGCTGAAGAAGTTGATCATTACAAATACCATAGAGACTTTCAAACTCATAGTTTTCTTTCGTTGGCTTGTACTTCTCAATCAATATTTGAGCATGTGCTTGTATATTTTTGTCATGTGTAGCAATTGAACATTTATGATTTTGCGCCAGTAACTGATCAACATAGCTTAAATAAACATCATCTAGCATCTCACCTCTTGGCATGGAGAGTCCACTAGCTGTTTCAAAAGCACCCTTTACAATTCTGATTCTTCCGGTTTCTTTTATTATCTCTTTAAAATCATCTTTTGTACGATAGAGGTATGCCTGTAGGGTAATTGCCAATTGATCATAGTTTTTTATTGCTTTTTGATAGGTATTTAGGACTGCATCAGTTCTTTCAGTTCCTTCTGCACTGATAATAACTTCAATACTAGATTTGGATGCTTCTTGACAAATTGCATCTAAATTATGTAAGCAAAGGTCTTGAGATATTGCTAATCCTATATGTGACAGATCTAAAGATACTGTCGAATTCAACTGTAGTAATCTGATTTGTTTACAGATACGAATAAACTCTTCGGTGGCGGCATTTGATTCCTGCTCTGTTCGGGTACTTTCACCCATAAATTCTATTGAAGCTTTTAGGTTATTTAAAGCCTTAACTTTAACAATCGTTTCTTCAAGAGTTTCACCGCCGATGTATCGATCAGCTGCTTTTTTAAAAAGTTGGAACAAAACAGGATTTGCTAATATATAGGCTTTGGAATCTTCATTTAGCGCGGCTTTTCTCAATGCTTCGGCACCAATCTGTAATAAGTCTTTATTCATAATCATTTTTTTATAATGAATAGCAATTATAAACTAATTATTGGAATTAGAATATTATTTTTTTTATCAACTGCATGTTGCCAGTCGAAATACGGCATAACGTATTAACATTCCTCTGTTGTACTTTAAATAATTCCGACATAATTTTTATCTTTAACTGTTTAACGTGAGCTTCTTTTGACGAATGATTAAAAACAAATTGTTAAGTGATTATGGGATAGAAACCACAGCAGGTGGCTTTCTCGTGTTTTTTCCTTTTGCAGGGAATCAGGATATTGCTACGAATACTTATAAAAGAATCGATGAGGGCTAAATTTCAATACCAAATCGATAAAGCTGCCGTTTGGTGATTTCAAACGGTGCTTTATCAATCAGATTTTAATCTCATTCTTTCAGATCTGAAACCCAGATATTATCTGTACCATAAGTAGAAGGTTCGGCGCTGGCTTCTATCTCCAGTAATCCACCTTTATCAAGTTCTTCATGATGTAACCAAATTCTGTTGATATCTTTACCATTGAGCAAAATCCGTTTGACATAGTTGTTTTTATCGTTATAGTTGAGCACCTTAATCTTAAGTTTCTGCTCTCCCCGCTGTACAACGATCTCTGGAAATAAAGGGACGCTGACATAATAAATAGGCTGTCCGATCAAAGGCTGATGTAGACCCAGTGCCGTCAATACAAACCAGCCTGACATGGCGCCGGCATCGTCATCCATGGTACGTACAAATGCTTTAGGTTGGTTCTTGTAGATTCGATCTATGAAGGGATCGATACCACGGCTATTGTCATTAAAGTAATATTGTATTACCGTATCTAGAGCCAGCTCCCGTATCAATGATTGATAGCGTGATGGCTTACTGCTGGCATAATAGGATTTGGGTGATTGTATATCGGGTTCGTTGGCGCGATTAAAGTAATGATGATCAAAAAAATCATTCAATTGTTCCGTGAATGCTTCTTTACCTCCCGCCAGATCTACTAATCCCTGCATATCAAAGGGTACATTCCAGCGGTATTGACGGATTGTACCTTGATACATATTTCTTGCTGACATACGGTCTACATCCGGACGATTGAGATCTTTAAATTCTTTTAACCAAACTGTTCTGTAACTACTTGCCCGGTCCAGGTAATGCTTACTGTCTTCTGGCAGTAAACCTGCCATAGCCCACATATCATAAGCGGCTTCTAAATATTTATCTGGTTTTGAAAAATCAAAACGCAGCGTGTCGTGCAACAAGGAGTCACGGATAGCGGTTAGATTTATATCATATTCTTTTTTATGGGCATCTAAAAGCACTACCGCAGCGTGTTCTGTTCGAACAGAATTTGCTGGCTCGTTTGGTCCCGCAAAATCAAATTTTCCATAACGATAAAGATCTGAAACCGAAGAAACAATATCCTGATACTGTTTAGGATAGAGCAGTTCTAACAGGGGCAACTGTGTTTTGTAATTATCCCAGATGGCCCATCCATGATAACGTCTGCCTTTGGACTGGTGAACTTGTCCATCTGTGCCTCTATAGGTGCCGTCTGATTCATCAATCTGATAGGGCGACTGAAGGGTACGATAAAGCAACGAATAGAAAAGCTTCTCGCGCTCAGGATCTCCTTTGACTATAATACCTGACAGATAACTTTCCCAGCGATTATCGGAAGAAGTTTTTACCTGATCGTAAGTTTTATTGCTATTAACGTTTAAAGTGGCCTCAGCATAATTTGGACTTACAGCAGAAAAAGCGATCCGTAATATTGTTTTTTTCACCTCCTTTTCTAGATGAAGCGTCAAGAGATTATCCGTTCCTGTCCAAAGGTTGCCAGATGTGGCGGAGATTGCATAATGCACGCTGTAAATACCTACACCACAGGTTGTTTTTGATCTGACAGTTCCTTTGATGATACCATTCTTGTCAATGGTATAGGTGTTCGATACAAATGCACCATTGAATGCATGTGCAAGATCTAATGTCAGTCCTTTTTCTCCTTCAGGAAAAGTATATTGATGAATTCCAAAGTTTTCATGCACGGCAAATTGTGCTTTTATACGATCCTTTAAGGCAATATCATAATATCCGGGTCCGGCCTTTTCCTGCTCTTTAATCAGAGGTGTGCCATCATCCTGATGTCCCAGAAATGGCTTTACCAAAATGAGACCTCCACTCCCCTTACAACCTACACCTTCAAATCTATTGTGGGTAAACCCCAGTATTTCTTTAGCTAGGTGCTCATAACCCATATGCAACGTGGGATAGGTTTGAGGAGCGATACTCATCTGATGAAAAGGTGAAGATGCTGCCGGAGATAATTGCCCGTGATCTCCGGAAGATCCTAAAAATACATTTGTCAATTCAGTCTTTGACTGTGCGTAGAGTACCAAGACAGGACTTAATGTTATTAGAAAGCTGGCCGATAATTGTTTCAAGTATTTTTTCATAACGCTATTTACAGGTCTCTTTTAGAGACCTGTAAATTACTGTAATTATGGGTTGAACAATGGGAATATATAAAAATTGAAGAAAGAATCAAAACAGCTAAGGATCTAGCGGTTCATCCGGATTTATAGTTAGAGATTCTATACGAGGCTTAAACTCCACAATGACGTCACTGATGCGTTTTCCAAGCTCATACGGAACATATCCTAATTCTCGCATGCAGCGATCGGCCATATTTTGAACGGCATCGATATGTGGTACACTGCTGTTAACAATTGCAAATTTATCTTGCGGAAATCCATAAGTCAACAGGATTCGGGAAGTATTACGTAGATTGGTGGTGGTATGGCGCGCATGTGGATCGATCAAAATAGCTTCTTCGGGTACACCGAGTACCTGCATCAGGTATTTTTTCATCTCCAATGCTTCGATATAGGGTGTCTTGTAGGGATGTACCCGCCCACCTGAAACCACAATAAAGGGAGCCAATCCATCGAAGTAACTCCGTGCCGCCATTCTGGAACGCAACATTCCGCCGGGGCTGATAGGTTGACCGTATTGATCTGGTCCTGCTCCTAAAGTCAATAACAGGCTGTAAGGATAGCGACTAAAATCTGTTTTTCGGATCGCTTCATATGCTTTCTTATTTTCCAACTCCATCAAAGGTTCCAATTGTGCCACGTCCCATCTTTCGTTGACTTCCAATAGCCTAACAGCTGTCCAAAGTGATTCGTAGAAGGCTAACTTAGGTTGTTGCACATCTTTGAGAACGTCTTGGGCCACATCTTTAAGCAAGTATAGATATGATTTATTGGTAATATTAAAAGAAATCGAATCAATACGAGGATAATTTGGTTTCCTACCTCCGGCATAAACATCGATAACATAGTTCATTGCTTCTAGATCCTTCCTAAAGGCTCTAGCAAGGTATTCATCGGCTTTCTTTCCTTGTGACAGCCCATAGGTCTGTGAATCCATCAGACGCTTGCGGAATGATTGCCCTATCTGGCTTTTAGTGTTTGCAACAAAAATGTTGACCAAGAGATCAATCTCCTCTTGTTTCCACTTGAAAGCACCCACAAAGCAGGCGACGTCTGCACATTTAGTATTATTGAGGTAGCGCGTATGTCGCTGTTTTAGTAGATTTTGAACTTCAGGCAGAGATAATAATTCTTCCGTCAATACGCTGTCTTGACTTAAAATATAGGTGGCGTAATAGTTCTTGGCGATCACCCAATCTTGTGGGGTTCTATCGCTATGAAACTCCTGACCCAAGGATACACTCGAAAAGAATATACCTAGGGTGAGAAGCCATATGGTGATGGTATTGATCATTAGAATGATTTGTTACTTTTTAATATCCTGTATTTTGATACATTTTCTCAGGATTTAACTTATACTCGTCAAATGGAATCGGATAATAGCGATCCTTGATCGAGATATTGGATAGCTTGGCATTTCCATAATCGGACTGATTCTTCTTTTTAAAATAATCGACCAGAGCGTTTGCATCGTAATTACGGATAAGGTCAAACCATCTGTGATTTTCAAAGGCAAGTTCTACACGACGTTCGTGTAAAATAGCATCTTTCAATGTGGGGTATTTAGAGACGTAGCTAGCATTAGTTCTTGAGCTTGCGTATGCTGGTAAGCCTGCTCGAAGCCTAACTTCATCGAGTAAAGCAATCGCTTCTGCATCTTTACCCAAATTCATCTTTGCCTCTGCTAAGAGCAACATCACGTCAGCATAACGAATTAATATCCAATCATTCCCCCCTCTTCCTTCGGTACCAGCTACTTCGCTGTTGTCTCTAAATTTGGTAATAAACCAATCTTTAACCTGAGCGTGTTCTGCAAACTTGATAGAGAAACTTTTACGTAAATCTTGCTCTTCATAATCTTTTACAAGATCATGCTTGACATTGCCTCCGATACCGGTTGATACAAATTTGGAGTTGATGTTTTCTCCCCTTGCCTGATTATTGCGTGCAATACTGGAACTGTAGTTTTGATCACCTTGTAAATATTGAACTTGCATAACTAATTCTTTACAGGTGCTTTTCTTACTGACATCAAAAACATCTGCATAAGGGATCTCAGTGAGTTTGCCAAAAGTACGCATGCCGTATGATGCCGCGAGATATTGCTCTGCTTTTTTAAAATTAGCCTGCTTGTCACCCGTTAATGTAGCTCCCATAGTCAGGTAAACTTGTCCTAATATAGCATTGATAGCGGCCTTGGAAGTGCGACCTACGGCATACTGCCACTGTACATTGGGCAGGTTGCTGTTGAGTGCTTCTGTCAAATCGGCAACAATCTGCTGATAGACAACAGCTTCTTTCTGTCTATGCGCAATTTCGGCCGCTTGCTCTTTAGTCGTGATCTCGACGGTTGACAACGGAATATCACCAAATTTGCGTACCATATGGAAATACAAGAGGCCTCTAACAAACTTGGTCTCGGCAATGTATCGTTCTTTGACCGCATTGTCGGCAAATGTTACACGGTCGATATTGGATAATAAAGTATTGCAACGTGCAATGCCATCGTACATCGCTGACCAATGTGTTTTGATATAGGAATTACTCGGTAGTATGGAGAAATCATTAAACTGAAAGGGTTCGCCTGCATTAGATTGGTTATCATCACGGCCTGTATTGTCCGAACGCTCTTCACTGTAAAGCGCACTGGACTCACCGATAGTGCTTCCCGAGCGTAATGCTTGGTATAAACCATTAACAGCCAATAAAACGTCGTTTTCTGACTTGAAATATGCGCCAATAGTAACCGCGTTGGGGTTATCCTGATTTAAAAAACCTTTATCGCAGGAGGATAGTGCTAAAAGAACGAAGGGTAATAAATATCTTTTTTTCATGATAATCGATTTTTTAAAATGTAACTTTTAATCCAAGATTGAATGTACGCACCAAAGGATACAAACCGTAATCTACCCCAGGAGTCAGATTACCGCGTTGATTGTAGTCGGGCTCTGGATTGTAACCTTTATATTTGCTAATGGTAAATGGATTGTCTACACTTGCGGATATCCTTACACCTGAAAGAGCTAACTTATTGGCAGTTGCAGTTGGTAAGCTGTAACCTAATATAATATTGGTCATCCTAAGGAAAGATCCATCTTGTAGGTAAAAAGTAGATAGACGGGTGCTGTTGCTCTGCGTACCACCCCTTGAAGCACGATATACTTCACCATTGCCTGGGTTTGATGCCGATCTGTACCGTTGGGCAACGTCTGCATATTGATTGCCTGAACCTTCCATATTATATAAGTAATAGTCGTAACCATCCAATACTTTATTTCCCTGTGATCCATTGAATGAGGCTCTCAAGTCAAAGTTTTTATAACGTGTATTAATCGCAAATCCGTAGGTGAAATCAGGATGTGGACTTCCGATAACACGTTTGTCTTCATCATTCACAATGCCATTTCCGTCAACGTCTTCAAAATAAAGATCTCCTGGTTGCAAAGGATTAGTTGATCCTGCAGATGGGGCAACACTTTTATAGTTTTCTTCGGTAGCTACTCCCAATACTTTGAATCCGTAGAACATACCAATAGGACTGCCCTCTTGTGTAATATGCGTGATATATGAGCGTTCTGCCCCATTTGTCATAATGGTAGATCCGCCACCAAGATCCAGTACTTTATTGCGGTTGACATTGATGTTACCGCTAATACCTAAATCAAAGTCTTTTTTACGCACTAAGGCAGCATCGAGTTGAAGATCAAATCCTTTGTTTTCAACTTTACTATTAGGCAAGTTGGTCAAGATCGTTGTTGCTCCTGATACTGCGGTGATCGGTTGATCGAACAACATATCGGACGAACGACTCAAATAAATATTACTCATAATATTCAAGCGTCCTCGGAAAAGTCCTAAATCCAAGCCAGCATTGTATTGTGAGGTGGTTTCCCAACCCAATTTAGGGTCACGTAAATCTCCGGGAGCAAGTGATGTTTCCACTTTGTCACCAATAATCACACCTGTAGGTGAATTGTATGTGGTTTTAGCCTTATATTCACCAATATTGTTGTTTCCACTTTTACCCCAACTTACTCTTAGCTTCGCAGTAGACCCCTCTCCTAGCCATGCATCATAAAAATCTTCTTTAGAGATGGTCCAACCTGCAGAAACGGAAGGAAATGTTCCCCATTTGGTGTTAGGTCCAAAACGAGATGAACCATCCGTACGGAAAGATGCAGATAGAAAATATTTGGATGCATAACTGTAGTTTACGCGGCTAAAATACGACTGCAGTGTTGTAATTCTTTTATATGCATCGAGTAGTTGAAAATTTGATGGATCTGCACCTTTGTTGGTAATCTCTTCAATAGCATCGTTTTGAAATCCATTGGCGCGAACAGACATGTAATCGATATCTGTCCTTTGAGCCGAATAACCTAACAGGGCTGTCACTTGATGTTTTTCTGCAAATGTCTTATTATAATTTAAGGTCGTTTCAACTAACTTATCAATTTCACTAAGCGTATTGGCGTCGGCATATGCTGCGGCTTTTGCAGAATTTGAATAGGGTGCATTATTACCATTTGAAATACTTGTAGGTCTATAATAATCGTACTTCTCGTCATAAGTTGCTAATCCACCATTTACTTTTAGGCTCAAACCATCAAAGATTGAGAAATCTGCAAAAGCATTATATAAACCGCGTTTTCCGCGTCTGTTATTTTTGATCTCAGTGACGTAGGCCAATGGATTTTCTGGATTTTGGACGCCATAGTTGTTACCTGAAAGATTTGCCATCAAAAATTTAGCGTAACTACCATCTTCATTATAAACAGGAAGTGTAGGTAAATAAATTAATGCGGCCATAGAAGGACTCCTATCATAGCGGCCTGTGGTCACTTCGTTGTTATCGTTGTAGGTGAAAGAGACATTGGCTCCGACAGTAAGTCGCTTACTTACCTTAGCATCGGTATTGGCTCTAAAATTAAAAACCTCCTGCCCTGTACCCAACATAATACCTTCCTGATTTTGATATGAAGTACTTAAAAAGTATCTGTTTTTATCGTTTCCACCATAGGCAGATATATTGTGTCTTTGAAAAGGTGCATTTCGGTATAAGGCATCTTGCCAATCGGTATCATATTTTGCTTTCTTGGCCAAACCTGTCGAAAAATCGTAGTATTCTTCTGGAATCGATACTGAACCGGCATTACTTACGCGAGCAACACGGTCGGCATTGCTATCTAAACGCATATTTTCATTCCAAACCAATCCTCTTCCTGTAACTAAATCTTTATAGGCATTATTTCGACCATCAATCAGTAAATCGATAAATTCTTCAGAATTTAATAGATCTATCTTTTTTGATAATTGTCCAAAACCACCTAATACTTCGTAATCGATATTACTACGACCTTCTTTACCTCGTTTGGTCGTAATAAGGACAACACCGCCAGCGGCACGAGAACCATAGATTGCGGCAGAAGCGGCATCTTTAAGGACATCAATGGTTTCAATATCATTTGGATTGATATTTAAGTTGTTTCCCGAAGGATAGCCGTCAATGACATACAAAGGATCCGATCCTGCATTGATAGATCCCATTCCACGTACCTTAATTTTTGTTCCTTCATAAGGCGCGCCACTCGTTTGCATAACTTGCACACCTGCTATTTTACCGACTAAAGCTTGCGACAGCTTAGGTGATGTCAGGTTGAGTTCTTCTGCTTTTACACTTGCAATAGCTCCTGTCACATCAGATTTACGGATTTTTTGGTAACCTATGGAAACCATTACTTCCTCGAGTTGCTGCCCTTCTGAGGTCATCTTAATCTGAAATCCACTTTGGGAAGTAATGGTCTGTTGTGTGGTCGTATATCCAATAAATCGAATAGAGATGGTATCTCCGACTTTTCCGTCCATCACAAATCGACCGTTATGATCTGTCTGATAGTCTTGTTGGGTGCGCAAATTGCGGACAGTCGCGCCAATAATGGGTTGACCAGCTTCATCGAGCACGGTTCCGGATAGCTGCTGTTGAATGTTAAGTTCACTTTTCAACAATGCTATTCTTAAATTGCTTGCTTCTGTAGGTAGTGAGTGGCATGTAAGTGGTAATAACAGCCACAATAGTCTAGATGATTTAAAGTACATGAGTTTTGCCTTTACAAATAAGATTGATTAGCGGCAAAGCTATAGGTTGAGTGTTAAGTGAGGATTATCATAAGCTTATGAAATGATTAACAATCGTGTGCGTAGCAATAGGAAATACAACTTTTCCTACAAAAAAATCATTATTTGACAATATGTAAGTTAAATTTAGTTGCAAAATCATTTTTATATGGCAACAAAAACATCAAAATAGATCAAACTAACAGTAGTTAGGATATTTTTTTAATAATTTTCACATAAAAGTAATCTTACTATAGATATAGTAAGATCGTTTTGCTTGTTCGCGACTATATTGCTCGTTCACATCAAAAAATATATCTTTTCGATCTTGTGGAATACAATAAAAACACGCTATGAAGAGATTATAATTTTATAAAGTCGAATCAAATATTGGCTTGATATTTTATAAAATACATATTAATAAAAAAAGCAGGGAATCATCTTGACTCCCTGCTTTTCCAGACCTTTAAAACGTTTTTTTATGTTTGTAAAAAAACGTTTTAAATTATAATATTAATTAAGCATTTAGAACTTCTTCTGAAAACACAACACCCTCGTAACAAGCATTATAAATCGCTTTCAATTCATCTAAAGAAGGTACACGTGGATTAAAACCTGTACATGGGTCAACTAAAGCATTTTGAGCAATAAAATCTAAGTTTTTCTCCCAAATCTCTTTAGAGATACCAAAATCTTTGATTGAACCCTTGTTATTCACCTCCGAACGTAAATGTTCAATAGCTACTGCTAAACCTTCTGCTGTTTCCTCTCCAATTATTTTAGCCAACTCTGGGTAACGTGCAGTTTCTTGTGCATTATAGCGGATGACATTGGGTAGAAAAATGGCATTGGAAGCACCATGCGGAATACCATATAATGCACCTACTTGATGTGATAAAGAGTGTACAATACCTAACCAAGCGTTATTGAAAGCTAAACCTGCCATAAAAGAGGCATCATGCATATTTTGACGAGCTGTAATGTTATCTGGATGAACCACAGCTTCTTTTAGATTGTCAAATACAAGTTCTAATCCGCCTTTTGATAATGCATCGGCATAATTATTCTCGATATTGGAAACATAAGCTTCAACACAGTGTGTTAATACATCAAGACCTGTATTTGCGGTAACGTGAGCTGGCATCGATGCACATATTTCTCCGTCTACAATAGCTATATCAGGTGTAAGTTCGTAAGAAACGACTGGATATTTGACACCTTTCTCGCGATCTGTAATTACAGCAAGACCTGTTGTTTCTGTACCTGTACCGCTTGTTGAAGGAATGGCTATGAACTTGGCCTTATTTCTTAATACTGGAACGGTAAAAGGTTTTATAATACTATCAAAATCGATATCTGGATATTCGTAGAAAACCCACATAATCTTAGCAGCATCAATAGCGGAACAGCCTCCTAATCCAATAATCCAATCGGGTTGAAAAGCTTGAATCTGCTCTGCACCTTTAAGGCAAGTTGTTGATGAAGGATCTTCTTCTACTCCTTCAAAAATGCTGACTTCGATGCCCGCTTCTGTAAGAAATGAAATCGCTCTATCTAGTGTGCCACTTTTACGCATTGAATTGCCACCTGTTACAATTACAGCTTTTTTACCTTGGATATTTTTCAATTCGTCAAGACTTCCAGCACCATGGAAAACCTCGCCTGCAATAAATAATTTACTCATTTTTCTGTTTTTTTGTTTTGACAAAATTACATGAGCTGTACTTAGCACTGTTATACAAATGGGACTATCCGTTATACATTTGCGACAGTTCTTGTTGCAGTTGTGTTGGTGTTTCTTTTAATTTTGATCGTACAAACTTGTTCAACGCTGACGGTGAATTAAAACCTAGATCGAAAGCAATCTCTTTGTGCGATAGATCTGAGAATGTCAACTGTCGCTTAATTTCAATTAAAATGCGATGATGAATGGTTTCAATAGCAGTATCGCCACAATGTTTTTTAGTAATGGCATTTAACTTTTTTGTTGTGATCATCAATTGCGATGCATAATACTGAACAGTACGATGTTGTTTATAATGGATATTTAACAATTTCTTGTATCGAATGTAAATGGGCTTATCTGTACTTTCTTGATACAATATAGGATGTAGACCATGGACCGATTCAATCAACCCTAATAAGAATATTTTTATATAAAATCTTGCTTGCTCTTTTTTAACAAGACTAGGATTTTGATAAATATCTTGAATAATATCTATCATTCCTAAACTACGCTGAAAATCATTTGCAGCAAGCATCGTGCAATTGAGTTGGGTAGAAAGATTAACATTGTATGTACTCAATTCATTTTTTAAAATATCGGAACAGAATAATATTTCTTCAAATAGGATGATTTTACCCTTTAGATCTATACTTTGATTTGAGATTAAACTCACCTGTTCTGGAAATATTACCGCTATTTTACCTGATTTGAGGTTATGAATTTCATCTTCTACACTCATTTGCATAGTTCCTCCTTCAATCACATAGATGCAAAAATGATCTTTTTTATGCGCTTCTGTATATTGATCCAAATTTTCATCGGTCAAATCAAATACTCTAAAAGACAATTCTTGGTCTTCCTTCTTCTGCTGATTATCTTTTATCTTTAATTTCTTCAAAACCTTTAACTTTGTTTATTATACAACTGGGCGGTAAATCTAAAAAAACTAATAACACTTAAACGTAAAAAAATCTAAACCTTTAATTGTCCAAAAGAATATTTAAATATCGGATCTCATGACTCCAATCTAAAAACATCCATCATTTAGTCTATAATATGGTTTAAATCACACTCATTGAGCATTGCGTTTTCTTCTTATTTCATACTATAAGTAAAAATTATGCGCTATCAGTCTACCAGATTGCAAAATCTCAAACAGCAAAAATGTAAGATTATAAATTTATCAAAACGAAAATTGATTATATTGACATTTACAAAATAATCAACATAATAACCAATTACTCAATAAATATGTAATATTTAAAGAAGTTTTTTTATCTTTGACTCACAAAATAATGTCATGATACGTAAATTACCTCTTTTCGCACTTTCTTTATTTCTATTTGCTTCATGCAATAAAACAACTGATGATAAGGTAGTCATTCGCGAAGAAAAAATTAATCCTTATTTTACAGGAATAGATCTATCAGATACTTCAATTATAAATTGGAAAAGAATAGATCCTACGGAAAAATATTTTATGCTTGGCTATGGTTATGATATTACTGGTAAATATGCACATCCGGCATTTACAAGAAACAAAGTAATCGATATTGAAGCCCTTCATAATGATAACGGAAGGATCTCGTCAGGTTTCGTTTCAATGGGTGGTCCTGAACTAGAAATAAGTGGAACAAGGGAAGAATGTATCAGAACTATGGGTGAAAGAGCTGGCTTGAGTAGCGATGAAATAGCTAAATATAAGCATATTTTTAAAGAGACTTTTGAATCATCATTTAAGAATGACACCACGTTTAAATCATTAACCTATCATTATGAAGGAGTTTCGCAAGTCATATTATTTGCTTTTTTTGAAATATATGATTTAAATTTTGTCGAAACTGAATATAAATATGTAACCGCCCAATTCAAAAAGGACCTTGAAACAAAAACGGCCACAGAAATCATTTCCCTTTATGGAACTCATGTTTTAAAACGAATTAAAGTTGGACAACGAATGGATTATCTCTATCGTAATAATCAACAAACTCATACTGGGAGCTGGTTGTCACCAACAATTAATAAATATTTTATACCTGGCCCCTCTATGTGGACAGATAAACCTCAAGATGAAGTACCATTAAAAGAGAACTTATCAATTCAATTTATCGGCGGAAGTAATCAAAATACCAATTCATGGATGATCGATGTAACGAATTATACTGGTAAAAAAGTTGTTTCCCAAGAATGGAATAATTTTTCAGAAAAAAACAATACGCTAATTGATTTTTTTAGAAATGACGGTGTAGTACCTATATATAATTTTGTAAAGGATGAAAAAAAGAAACAAGCTCTTATCGAAGCTTATAATTCATATTTAGGATTATAAATAATTACAAATTCTTCAAAATACAATTTTAAAAATGGTTTTACTAACGATTCTAATCATAAGTATCAACACCTTCCAAACTACACAAAAAGAAGATCGTAAACATTTTACTTAGAGCTGTTTGGCACAAAGAGCTCTAAGTATTTAAACAATACTCAAATTGCACTTTAAAACAACTTATAAAAATAATACTGTTGATTCTTAATCCAAAAGAAATTTTTTAATTTAAAATGATCATTTTAAACAAGCAACTACAGCTTGTTTTTCACTATAAGATTGTATAGGTTTGTATTCGCTGAAAATTTAATATAAAAAAGTTTATGCAAACGCTCTATGTGATCTTCAACGGAAAATTAATTCCTGAAAACGAAGCTAAATTATCAATTACGGATCTTGCTATTGTGCGCGGCTACGGTATTTTTGATTTTTTCAAAACGGTGAATGGTATTCCTATATTTCTAGAGGATAATCTTGATCGCTTTTTTCAATCGGCAAATCTGATGGATCTACCAGTAAATTACTCCAGAGATGAATTGAGAGCTCAAATAATAACTTTAATGGAAGCGAATGTTATTCCAGATTCTGGGATTAAAATTTTATTGACTGGAGGGTATAGTAGTGATGGGTATAGTATTGCTGAGCCCAATTTAATTATCAGTCAGCAAGCTTTAAAAAGAAATTTAGTGTTGGAAAGTACAGGTTTGAAACTACTTGCTTTTCACTATCACCGTCCATTTAGTCTCGTCAAATCTATCGATTATGTTATGGGTATACAGGCGCTTAAGGCAGCTAAATCGCAGGGGGCTGACGATGTGGTTTACATACAAAAC
Source organism: Sphingobacterium kitahiroshimense (assembly GCF_025961315.1). Lineage (NCBI taxonomy): Bacteria > Pseudomonadati > Bacteroidota > Sphingobacteriia > Sphingobacteriales > Sphingobacteriaceae > Sphingobacterium > Sphingobacterium kitahiroshimense. Next base: position 831,274 of record NZ_JAOQNK010000001.1, read on the forward strand.
GGCTTGATATCGGAATGTCCGCGTGCTAACTTCTTTTTAATAAGTGAAGATGGCAAATTGTTAACTGCGGGTGACGATGTTTTACAGGGTATAACACGTAAAAAAATTATCCAATTGGCAAAAACCATCATGGACGTGGAAGTTCGTAACATTAGCGTGGAGGAAATCGCATCGGCAAGTGAGGCATTTATTAGTTCTACTACCAAAAATATTACTCCGGTAACTACTTTATTGGGATATAAAGAATTTGGCAAACAAGTGGGTCCTCTTACAATGCGTCTACAAGAACTGCTGCAGGAATTGGTTTACAATCCTTCATAACTTATTATTATCTCTAAAATCGGGAGAAACTATTATCTATAAAAATCATTTCAGTAATAGCTAGAGCAAGTTTAAAACATAAGTTTAAACTGTTCAAAATTTCTTAACTTCAAAAACTAAATTATGTTGACATGGAGCAATATGTAACATATATCATCGAAAGTGATCGGGGCTCGTAACTGCATATGAAGCAACGAAGGTTGTTAAAAGGTGCTTATATTGGATCGTGAAATTGAAACCATTATTGGGGGTTGGGCCTAAGAAAGATGAAATTGAACTTGATGAACTAACGTAGGATCTTAATCATAAGAAATGTTTAAAATGCATTCTTCACGATCGTACCCAACCGTTTCAAATCGGCATGGATCCGATCATTCCATTCTAATGCAAAATTTAACCGCATACAGTTATGATAACGGTCCTGCAGTGTAAACATTCTACCTGGTGCAAAGCTTATATTCTGACGGATGGCTTTATCAAACAAGGACGCTGTATTAATTCTCTTATCCAATTCAAGCCAGAGTACGAATCCGCCTTGAGGTTGTGATATTTTTGTATTATCAGGAAAATATTCTTCGATAGCGCGTTGGTACTGAAAGCAGTTTGAATATAGCTTATTTCTAAAGTTTTGAAGGTGGTGGTCATAACGGCCATGCTCCATAAAATCTGCAATAACCTCCTGATATAAAACAGGTGTTGAGATGGTCTGCAGCAGTTTTTGCCGGATGATCTTCTTCTTGAATTTCCCTGGCGCTACGCACCCAACACGGTACCCCGGTGCAAGTGTCTTTGAAAAGGAACCACACCACATGACTATTCCAGCTTCATCAAAGGCTTTACAGGGCTTAGGTCTATTGGTGCCAAAGTAAAGGTTACCGTAAAGGTCATCTTCGATCAACGGTATATTTCGTTCTGTAAGCATCTTCACCAGTTCGATTTTGTTTTCTTCTGGCATAAGACTGCCTAATGGATTACTGAAATTTGCGGTGAAGCAACATACATCTATTTTAGAAATAACTTTCTTTAATGCGTCCATATCGATCCCAGAAATCGGATGGGAAGGTATTTCGATCACATGAAGTCCAAGTGACTTGGCTATTTGAATTGTCCCGAAGTATACAGGTGTTTCCATTGCGATCGTATCACCTGGCTTTGTCACGGCTAACAAACAATTAAAAATAGCATTCATGGCTCCGGAAGTGGTCACCAGATCTTCTTCAGTAAGTTGTCCTTCAAACTCCATGCTCCATTTAGCGATGCTTCTTCTTAAATTGATACTTCCCTGCGCAGGTTCATAACTGGTCCCACCGTCGTCAAGTTTTCGTATCACATTCACAATTCCTTTATTTAGTTTTGCTATCGGTAGCATACTTTGTGCAGGAACGCCTAAAGAGAACTGTGTCAGATCTTCCTTCTTTAGCGAGTTATAAACTTTATCAATAAGATCTTCCTGGTCATGCTCATTATTCGGGGCTTGTAATCGGCTAACTGAGGGAAGTGATAAACGTCGTTGCGCTATTTTACTTACAAAATAACCGGATCGAGGTCTAGATTCAATCAGAGACCTGCTTTCTAACTCTAGAAAGGCCTGTTTAACCGTATTGATACTCACATGATACATCTTCTGAACCACACGCAGCGAAGGGAGTTTATCACCTAATTGCATCGTTCCGGAGACAATCTGTTCTTCAATAATATGAGCAATCTTGAGGTATAAGGATTCTTTCTTCATGGACTTATATGCTAATAAATTATCTTCCGCTATTTTTTTCTTATTATTCACTGCCTTCAAATTGTTGGATATTGAACACGCTGCAATTTACATATTTTAGGATATCATATGTATCCAACAGCACCTATGCTATATGTTTTAAATATTCACTTTTTCATTCAGTTTAAAGGTTGAGCCAATCAATAAGTCGTTCAATCGCCAATTTAAGTTTAGAGATGCTATGATCATCATCTCCGAATGTCTGGATAAAATTTCTTTTTGCTTTGATTTCTAATGCTTCCTTAAATTCGACTTGATGAAATTCTGATAAAAAGTAACAAGTCATTTCCACCTTGTTTGAATGATTAATAATTGCAGATGCATAGCCAATAACTTCTTTAGCCTGCATGATCACAGCTAAAGGGAGTCCAAATTCGGCGGTCAAAATATTTATCCTTGCGTCCTTTCCCTCAAAATCGGATTTCTCCTTGTGTTTTTTATATAAAGAAACCACAGGGCTGAGTTCGGACAAATAAAAATTTACAATCTTAAATCCATTAATTTCATTAGTCTTCATCTTCTTGTTGTATTGGTGATAAGCAAATTTAAAGACTCTATTTCTTTGGGTACAGATACAGAAATACTAATTTTCATAGGTACAGCTAGTATTTTTTATAAAAGTCCTAACCATTAATTTTACACATTTTAAAACGGCATCTAGGAAAAAGAATATAATCAGTAATAAAACTCATTGAGAACGCAATACCTTTCCTTATTTTGATTATATTCATGAAAAATTGTACCCCTTAACTATAAACTAAAGTAGAAAAGCCAATGGAGTTTCTGATCATATTTTTTCTAATTTCATTTCCACTACTAGGATTTTGGGTTTATAAACAGTTGCGAAAGAAAGCTAATACCTCTACTAAAATTACGGAATACCTTATCATTGTGGCTTTTTGTATTTCGATTCTACTATTTGTTTTCGGACTTATGCTTTATGGCTCGCACTATAAGGAAGCAATAGATATTGTCGACGGCGGTTACTCGCCATTTGCTTTAGAACATAGCTTGACATTAGTTACTTTTTTTGCACTTGCCATGTTTGGAATTATAAAGCTATGGTTAAAAGGAAGATCAGCACCTCCACTTCTATTTGTACTGTCACTGATCTTTGTCATTATCGGAATAATTATGAGCGTTGCTGTCTTACTACAGATCTCATCGAATACGCAATTCTACGATTCCTGGTTGTTCTTTTTCCTACCCGTCACATATACGGTAACGGCGTTTATTTTAATTTTTAGATGTATCGGAGAAGAAGCTATATCCGCAACAAATAAACATTACTCGAATAAATTTCTTAACAACCTGAACATGAAAATGGCGAATGTGAGCCATCAACCCGTTTACGTTCTCGTCTTTCTTATTCCTGTTTTTGTGATTATTGTTGCAATATTGGTTTTATTTGGACAGGAAGTAAATTCCATAACAAAAGTATTTACGGAAACGACTACATGGAATTTTTCAAGCAAAACTCACCCACCTTTTTTAGATCATAGGGGACATTATTTATGTACTGTAGCTGTTTGTGGAGATCCAACGATTGTAAAACCACTTCGTTTAGGGAAAAGGCATGGAAATGAAGTTGTTGTCAACAGGCAACTACTCGTTGCCAATGCTTTCGAAGAACTAATTTCAGATCATTTTCCATCTGTACATCAAGTCATCAGAAGATTTTATGATCGTTTTGGTTATCCTTTATCAAAAAAGATTAATACGCCTCAAAAATCTAATTTGGTATACAGATTGATGAAACCTCTGGAGTACTTTTTTATCTTTTGTCTGTATTTATTCACTGAAAAACCTGAAGAGAAGATCGCTAAACAATATGCTTTATAAACACTAACAGCGCTTTAAGTCAACTATAGATCGCCGTTATCATGTTTGTTTTTACTGTTAAAATGTAAAACATGTATAATTGTGATCAAATTTTATTATTCCATTTAATGATTTGGTTCAGCATGGATTTCATAGCCAAATCCATCTTCCTTCCAGGACTCTTTCTTTAAAAGAGCCATATTTGAAGTTTTACCGAGCCAGATCTTGATCACCTGCTCCGCTCTTACACCTTTCCTAAAAAGCTTTTTGAACTTGGCATGGATACCTTTAGTGGTTTCATCATATTTAGGTTCTCCATATAGGGAGGATATATATGTTGTAAAAACTTCCAGTTCTCGTTTTCCTATTTCAGGATTAAACTTCCTATAATCCAAATGCTCAAATCGCACATTTAATTTCGAGAAAATTTCTTTACCGATTTTATTGCTGTAGACTTGAAATTCATAATCTTGTGTTCCATTGTTGGTGTAGCCAATATTTTCATTCGGATCACCACTCAGCTCACTCCATTTAACGTGCAAAAAGTCTCCATCGCCAGAAATACGGATTGTTGCAGAATCTTTTACAACTAAGTCCTTTCCTCTATACCCCTTTAAGTAGGTTTTATAATTTCCTGGTAAATAAAAATAATGCCCCCAAGCTGTAGTAAACCGATATCCTCCGGATTGTTTAACGACAAGATTCAGTTTCTTGGGACTTCCTTCAACTTCCCATGTGAGCGAATCTAAATTTTGATATTTTAAGGGAATTAGCATTGATCCGTTTGGTCCATTATAAGTACTATCTTTTAGTTCAAACATCACCATCTCGTAGAAATTTTGATTGCTCTTATCTGCAACTATTCTGATCGGTACTTTTTCTTCTTCGCCAGTAGGATGTTCGACATCAATTTCGTCGACAAGTGAACCAAGTTCTTTGTCAGAACATGAAATTAGTAAACAGCTTGTTAAAAGTAATAAGCAGATTTTTCTAACCATAATTTAAGTCTTACTTGGGAGTCTACTCAAAAATAAGAATTAAAGCTTTATATTACAAGTTGATCGTGAATATTTTAACCGTTTTTTCATAAAAAACCGTTGTAGTATGTAGTAAAAATAATATTATTTGTCCTTTCCAATTATTTATACGCTTATTACACCGATTTTATTCTGAAAGCATTTCACAATTTTCTTAGATTGATTATTATATTTGCATTGAACCGAAACACTATACCTTGAAAAAAAGACATTTATTAACCCTTATGATCGCGGGTATTTTTATTCCGCTTAGTATAATTGCACAAAATAAAAAGAGCAAACCAAATGTTATCTTTATTTACGTAGATGATTTGGGATATGGTGATTTAAGCTGTTATGGTGCAAAGGCTATTTCGACACCAAATACAGATAAATTGGCCACAAATGGACTGCGATTTACGCGTGGACATGCAACCTCTGCAACCTGTACTCCTTCCAGATTCGGTTTAATGACCGGTCAGTATCCCTGGAGAAAACCGGGAAGAAATATTCTTCCCGGAGATGCAGCTTTGATTATACCAACAGATCAGATTACCTTGCCTAAGGTATTTAAAAATGAAGGTTATACCACTGCTATCATTGGTAAATGGCACTTAGGATTAGGTGACCAAATTAATAAGGATTGGAATGCGGATATTAAACCAGGGCCAAATGAGGTCGGGTTTGATTATTCATATATATTTCCTGCAACAGCTGACAGAGTTCCGACCGTCTTTATGGAGAACCATCGGATAATAGGCCTGGATCCTAAAGATCCTATTACCGTGAATTATAAAAATAAAATAGGAAATGATCCTACTGGAAAGGAACATCCTGAATTGTTAAAGTTACAATCTTCTGTTGGTCATAACCATACGATCGTAAACGGTATAGGAAGAATTGGCTATATGTCCGGTGGAAAACAAACAAGATGGACAGACGAAGAATTGGGAACTACGTTTTTAGCTAAAGCTCAGGATTTCATAGCGCAAAATCATAAGAAACCATTTTTCCTGTATTTTGCACTGCATGATATTCATGTGCCGCGAATGCCTGCCACCATGTTTAAGGGTAAAAGCAACTTAGGTTATCGGGGTGATGCTATTTTGGAAATGGATTGGATCGTTGGTCAAATAACAAAGCAACTTCATGAACTTGGTATTGAACAGAATACGATGATCGTTTTCAGCAGTGACAATGGCCCTGTACTGGATGATGGATATGCTGATAAAGCAGAAGAACTAAACGGAATTCACAGTCCCGCAGGTCCACTACGGGGATGGAAAACGGACCTATATGAAGGTGGAACCCGTGTCCCTTTTATTATCAGCTGGCCCGCACACATTAAACCTGGTGTAAGTCAAGAATTGGTTTGTCAGATTGATTTCGTTGCCAGTTTTGCCAGTTATTTCAATCAAAAACTTCCAGATGGACAAGCATCTGATAGTCAAAATTTATGGGATACCTTTGTTGGCAACGCGAAACAAGGAAGAATGACATTGATACAAGAAGGATATAGCAACCTTGCTATTGTATCTGGAGACTGGAAGTATATACCTCCATTTGGAAAAAATGGTCCTCAACTCTACAATCTTAAAGAAGATCTTGCGGAAGAAATAAATGTATTCGATCAATTTCAGGAACAAGCCGCCATACTAGAGGCATTATTTAAGCAAGAGAAAAATTAAATTAGGATATACACTCATCACTAAATTTAATCATATTATGCTTTAATTATTTATAAAAAACAGCTTCAATTGATAATTGAAGCTGTTTTCACAGCGTGAGAATTTACAAGACTTTTTTAATCTAAAACTCTTATTTTATTTTGAGATAATCTCCTTTTTCATCAATATATTTCCAGACTGCTTCCTGATAAACCAGCAACGGGAAGATGTTTTGCTTTGTATCTAAAGGTGAATCGAAGAAGGTGGGTGCATCAAATAAGATTTCTTCAAATTCAATAGGCACGATTACATTTCCTTTAGCATCCGATATGCCAAATTTGTTATTTTTTTGAAGCAGAAAATAAGTTCCATTCTGAAGGGCCCGAATCTGTGTGTATTCAACCGGTAACACCTCTTTTCCTGTGGTAAGATCTCCCAATCCATACAGATATTCATTACCGTTTACTTTTGGTAAAAAGACTGAATTATTAATAAACACAGATTCTTCGTGGTTTAGCCTAGAATTTGTGAGATCATATGTCAGGGGAAAGATCAATGCTCCCTTTTTATTGATAAAACCCATTTTAAAAACCAGTGCACGGCTGTCTGAGTTTTCAGATCGACATACCATAGCGGCATCGCCCCGGAAATCAAATGCCCAAACATATTTCGGTGAGACGATTACCTCACCCGTATTGTTGATATAGCCATATCCTTTTTCGTTGTACAGCAAAGCCATGTCACCTTTAAAGGGCAAGATCACCGTTTCCTTACCGGGATCCTTTGGCAGATAACCTTCTTTTACATAGGTTACACTAAATGCTCCTTTGAATTCTTTTTTTGCCTTAATATCATAAAGAACCCCGGTTTTGTCATTTTTCGACACTAATAGAAGATTGGGATTATTGATCGGATAAACAGATTGATAATCAAACGCCTGCAGCTCCATGTCATCCATATTGAGTAAAAGGTATTTTCCTTTTATATCTTTTATTAAACAGTATTTAACTCCTATGGTGTCTATTCGTTGAATAGCTGTCTCCAATATCTTTTTTCCTGCAAGATCATACAGATCACTACTCTGATTATCCATATCATCTGCATCTTTTTTCCGGACATTGTTTGCTTTTATAAGGTTTCTATTCCCGAATTTCCCCATAATAAAGCTATCGTAAACGGGTGGAATGATTTCCTTTCTGGTATCTAAATCGTAAATGCCCATTTGTCCATTTTTGATGAATGTCATCAGATTTTTCGGCGCATCATAGAGTTCGGAAATCCCTTCAAAATCGCTTAACATCAGGTGTCCATCTTGATCAAATAGGCTGGAGATTTTATTTTTCTCGGTAATGATATATTGCTCTTTTGGTTCGTTGTTCTTAAACTTAAAAAGATCAATCTTATAATATTGTGGCTCAATATAGATGTTTGTATTGGCAAAATACAAACCATAATATGCGCCTTTTTTAATCTTAAAAGTAGCTAGGTTATTACTGCCGGATGAGTAAAAGTAATCATTGACATGTGTTATTTCTCCATTCTCGATTTCGAAAAGCACCTTCCGCGTCTTATCCATCAGATAAGACTTTTGCTGTTTTTTAACAACAAAATAATCGTCGTATACTTTTATATCATCATATTCATTTGGTATAATAACTGACCCTGTTAGGTCTGAAATTCCTTTTTTATGCTGTTTTGTGGTCAACAGATATTCTCCATAATAACCTAAATATGAATTATCGTTAGGCAGTTCGATATTATCGAAATCAAATGGTATTTTCAGATCACCGTCCTGCCCGTATACACCATACTTGTTATTTTCTTTTACAAGTAAAACACCTGTTAATATTTTGGCATCAACAAACTCTCTTTTTGATGGTATATGTATGATAAGCGGTTGTCCATTTTTTGAAAAGGAAGCCACCCAGTTATCACTCCGCATATTCCAATGTGCATGCTCGTATTTAAATGGAACGAGCACTTTTTCACTCCAATCCATGACTCCCCACTTACCATTTTGCTGTGCATATACATAGGCTGAACCATTGCCACATCCACCACAATAATCAAATGCATCATAGCCCTGACTGGTCGTTACTTTATTTTGCAATTTACTGTATAAATACCATTTCCCATTTTGTTTAACATCAAAATATTCACCATCTAAATATCCGATATCATCGAAATAAGGTAAAAAAGTTTTATCAGCTAAAAATAAGCTGACCTTTCCATTGCGCTTTACCTTCCAGAACTGCCGAAATTCGATATCAATATCATCGTAGTCTGCTGCTAACAAAAGATCTCCTTTTGGCGAAATAATTCCGATTTTTCCATTTTTCAGATACTTCAATACACTTTTTGGAAGAAAATCTGCTTCCTCTTTAATCTCACGTTGATAATCTTGTACTGAATACGCATCGTTAAAACTTACGGGGGTAGTTTCTGCAAGTTCAATTTTCTCCCCATGCACATTAATATAATAAACCCGACCTTTATCTGTTATTTTCGCGAAGCCATTTCTAAAAGGTGCCATACGATCTTCTTCAACATATGAACTGCTTATTTGTGCTGCTGCAGGATTTGAAAAACAAAGTGTTGCAGCAAAACAGCATGTAGTAAGTATAAAATTCAAATTCTTGTATTTTAAATATGATGAAAATGATGTCATAAGCGATTATATTTAGATTAATAAGAGCATTCTTTTGCTTTTATGGAATACTTTTGACCATCTTTCCCAACGAAGTAATACCAGTCACCCTCTTTTACCAATAAGGGCCAGGTTTTTTGATCTCCTTCATAATTCCTACGAATATCATCATATAGGGGCGCTACAAGGATATTACCAGCCCAATCTGCCAATCCATACTTGCTCCCTTTCGCAAAGGTAAAATTAGGATATGCACTACTTGTCTCTATGTCATGGTATTCTGCTCCTAAAATAACCGTACCGTCTCGTCGTACTAACATCTGGCTATCTTTTCTAGCAAAAACTAACATTTCAGCATCTGCGCCAGCGGCATACACTTCATTATACTCAAATGGAACGACTGTTTTACCTTCCAAATCAATCATTCCTTTCAAGTATTTGAATCCACTAGAGGCTTCTTTGTTTTCGATCTTCTTTGCTGCAACAGCATATCCATCGTAAAAACAATCAACTTGATCAATGCCCGTAAATCTTTTCTCCTGACCTAAGGTATCAATAAAAAGATTTCCTTCTCCCGCATATATCTTTTTCAGCCCAAAATAAAACCCACTCAAAGTATGCTTATTATAATTGGGGAAACGAATAAGGTGATAATTACCCTCTACCTTCCATGAAGGGTTCGCATAGATCTTCGTACCATCAAAAGTGGTCAATTGATAAACACCTTCTTTCGTTTCGATCTGCAGAAAACTGTCATTCACCACATGTACATCGGTAATATCAGCTCCTAATTTACGAAGCTTACGTTGTTTGATATCATAGAGTAAAAACTCGTAATTATAATCGGCAATCAGTTTCCGCAGTAGAAAGAAACGGTGATTCAGTAATGTAATATACTGTTCATGCGCTGCAAAAATAATCTCGTTTTGATCCAGATCAAACAATCCAATTTTTAATGCAATACTTCCTTCTTCTTTTCCTTCTGAGAATACAATAAAACGATTCGCGAGATCGAATTCGTTTTGTACTGCTTCTTTGGAATATTGATAAGAATCATTAAATGTGTATTGAACTGGTAATATTTCGGTTCCAGTTTCATCCACAATTCCAGATTTTAGTTCGGAGTCTACAAGAAAGAATGACTTACCTCTGTAATAGTGAAATTGTATATTCTTGTATTTACCACATGGGATAATTGTTTTTCCGTTCCAGCTGTACAGCCCTTTTTTTCCAGCCTTCGTGACTTCTATAAAATAGGGTGCCTGGTTTATCTGCTGCTCATAAATTAACTTCAATCTGACATCTTCTGGAGGTTTTCTGGCCAACATTTTCTCGGTTAATGCATCGGAGCCGGTGTCATATTTATGATGGCCATTTGCCGCTAAAAATCTTATCTCCTCAAATTGAAAATCCAAAAGTGTTTTTCCCTGCATATCAACCACTCCGTATTTACCGGATTTTTTGGCTATTCCCAGATTTCTAATAAAAGGATCCAATGATTCAAATGCAGGCGATACAATTACTTTTTGGGTAGTGGGATCAATAACTCCAAACAAGTCTTTTTGCTTAAATATCAGAAGCTTTGATCCTTTAATTGCTTTATAGTCCGTATTTCCTGAAAGTAATATGGTACCTGTAGTATCCATTAAATAAAGCTGTTTATTTTTTGTTCCCTCAATATAGGTCTGCTGCCCCCCTACGATATACCTTAAATAGTCATCATACTCGACGGGGATGATAACTTGCCCGCTAGCTTTGGCAAGTCCACTTTTATCCGCCGTGCGAACCTCCACATACTCGTCAGAAAAAAATTTTGTGATATATTCATATTCAGGCTCATGTACTAATTTACCATCAGAGGCTGAAGCCCAGCCCCAAAGATTATTTTTGGCAATTCCAATACTATTTTTATTAATAACTGTGGTATTCTGAAATTCTAAGGGAATAATGATGTTGCCCTTATCATCAGCGACTCCGGTTTTACCATCTTTTTTTAAAATGATGTATTTGTAATCGTATGGTATTCCCGCATACCACTGTCCTTCGTATTCCGTAGCGAGCTCAATTTCATCATAATCGATAGGAACGACCATGTTTCCCTTATCATTCAAGACACCATAATGCCCCTTCTTCACGACAACAAATAGATCTGCATCATGTTCTTCCACATCATCTATGAAATGATTGCCATCCAGATGATAAAAATATTCTTTTCTATCTTTTTTGACTTTTACTAAAGGAGACATCGAACCTCCGAAGCCTATCGCATCTGCAGTCTGAACTGTCTGCGAAAAACCTAAAACAGTTGATAATAAGAGTGAAAAAATAAGAATATGCTTCATTGATAACCCGTTTCTCCAAATATCTAGATTTTCAACCGAAAAATACACCCCTGAAATCCGCTAATTTTATTCTTTTAACATCCTCATAATTAATGGCTGTATATCATTGTTCAAAAATAAATCGTTAATTTTATACATACAGTATATATGATGTTAAAGTTTTCTAGTCATACATACAGGTTTAACATCGCTAAATAAAGAATAAAACTATGCTAACAGCAATACATCCGAAGTTACCTATGCGCGATAAATCGCTAACAAAAGACTATTATGTCAAGCAATTAGGTTTTGAAACTTTCGGCGACCACGACTATGAAGGTTATTTAATGCTTTTCAAAGAAGGTATTGAAATTCACTTTTTTGAATTTAAAGAACTTGATCCGAAAGAAAATTATGGCCAGGTTTACATTAGAACGGACAATATTGAGACCGTTTATCAGCAGTTCTTAGACAATAATGTCGCTATTCATCCAAATGCTCCTCTGGAAATTAAATCGTGGGGGCAAAAAGAATTTTCGTTGCTCGATCCTGACAACAATCTATTAACTTTTGGACAAGGTGTCGATTGAATTTATAATACAATTTAAAGCTCAATCCAATTATTATCTTTTCTTATCACCTCATTCAACCTTTCTTGAGCCGCTTTTCTATCCTCAGCAATACTTCCGCCATTTGATTCCATTATGGAAAGCATATTTTTTTGATAGTACCTTCTATCTTTGAACAGCTTATCTTTGTTGATTTTTTTAATTTCAACATTTTCTTTTTTGTTTAATTCTATATCCTCGTCTACATTTTGAATAGACTGAAATTCAAATTTCCATGTTTTACTTGAATCTTCTAATCTTAAAATTAGTCCCGGTAATTTCCCGAATTTGTAAGGCCCATCCGATATTGGAATTTCTGTTGAAAACCAAGCTGTCCAATGCCTACCGCCAAAGTCTATTTCAGCTTTTTGACAAAGAAACTGATCAATGGTAATTGTGTCTGAAGATAATTTCCAACTGTCCATTGCTGTAGCAGGCTCTGTATAATAATTTATTTCTTTAACATGATTTAAATTGCTGCCTGAATATTCATCATAGACTTTGATCTGTCCAGTATTAGATTTTAATATTTGATAATTCAGGTTATTGATCTTTCCAATTGTCATAACCACTGGTGCAGAAAGTTGGATAACTTTATTATTAATATAAGCTGCATAAGTGGCATCTTGCTCAGCTTTATGAAGTGTTCTAAATAAAGAAACCGTATCTGATAACAGCAACTCGGTCAACTCGGTAGTTTTAGATGCTGTATTTAAACTATCCATTTGAAAAGTCATATTATACAGTACCTTTTTATGTACTTTCAAACGATCAGATTGGGCATAAATAGCCGTACTGAAAAGCAATGCAACAGTTGAAACTGATAATGATAATAATTTTACGCGTTTATTTAAGTTCATATTTATGTGGAGTATTGATTGAGTCTACTTTCTAAACACATTGAAAACATTGGTTTTTTGAAGTTAACAATTTCTCCTGTAATGACAAAATTATTTACCACATAAAAAAGTATGTACTAGGGTTAATAATAAGATTGTTAAAAATAATAAATTCTAGAATAAAGTAACAAAAAATTAATAATCAATAGGGGAAAGCTTTCAAACTGAGGGTAAAGTGTATGACTATAAATCAAATATTGCGGAAAGCTGTACTATAAAAGTGTTTTAGAATTATGTAAATTGAAATTGTTTTATAACACATCACATCATGTACAGATACAAAAGTAAGCGTTTTTCACTTAAAGATTTGGAAGAAATTATGCATAAATCTCAACATGGAGATTCAGATAGTCAATATTTACTTGCAAATTATTATGATGATGCATTATGGATTGATGAAGAACCCATCTTGCAACAAGATAAAAAAGAAGCATTCGATTTAACAGAAGCGGCCTATAGGAATGGTAGCAAACAAGCTATGATAAGCTACGCCAATTATTTATCTGTTGGGTATGCCTGTGACAAAAACGAAGCGCTAGCAAAAAAACTATATAAAGAAGCGATTAAAGCAAATGACTGTTTAGGTGCTTTTAATTTAGCTCGTTTGTATACTACGAATGGGAAATATAAAAAAGCATTTGAGTTTTATCATCTAGCGGACAATATGGGTAAATATTGTGCATTAGAAATAGGAACGTGTTATTATTATGGAATTGGAACCAAGCAGGACATTAAAAGGGCAATTTGTTATTATAAATCTATTTTAAGGTTAGAAAAGTATTATTCCGCCTACGAATTTGAAGAGGCTAATTATATATTGGCAAAATTGTATTTGGAAGGAATTCACTTACCCAGGTCTCTTTCAAAAGCAAGAAAACTCTTAAATATGGCTAACATAGACCGAGATCACAGAAGTGCCCAGAATATCCAAGCGATGTTAAAAAATTCCCATAACTCCTACTGATATGGTGTAGATAAGGATTATGATGAGGAAAAGATTTAAGATACAGATCAACATTGAGGATATCGCAGCTGATCTGTATAATTTAATGACTAATCTTCATCATGGTCTTCTCCAGCTAGCGAGAACTTGATTGATTTTTGAGGATAATCATCAAAACTTTTTCTACTGGTATTACCAATTACTTTTTTAAGGCTTACTTTATCTCCTAATCTAAAATGAAGTTCTACTAACTGATAGTCCAATAAATATGGACCACAAAAGTAATTACCCTTTTCGTCTTGCTCAATTATTCCTTGATATAGCCCTCTTTTTGTTTCTCTTGGCATGTTATTATATTTATGGGACAAAGATACGAAGAGTAAAGGCATTTTAAACTATTAACACAAAAGATAATAATAAATGGTCTGAATTACATGATCATCCTATTCGTCATGATCTCTGAATCAGAGTTGTGCTTTCAACATATCTAACGATAATCCCTGCATGCTGGTGATCGTTTCGGAATCATAGCTTCCATCAGGTTTTAGCATAATATACGAAGGAAAACCACCTTTATTAAATAAATTCATCGCTTCGCTTGTCACCTTTTCATTAACAAATACATGAATACCGGGCTGCTCTATTTCAAGCACTTTATTTTTCCATTTCTCTTCACTTGAACGGGATGATGTGCAGATATAGACAAATTCAATTGGTAAATCAGCTTCTTTTGCTTGTTTATGTAGCTCTTTACTATAAGGCATTGCTTGAATACATGGGATACACCAGGTTGCCCAAAAATCAATTACAACAACTTTATTTGGAAATGTAGATTTCAAATCTCGCAAAAAATCAGCCCCAGATTGATGTTCATCAATATAAAGTAATGCTCCAGATCCGGTTTTTAATATATGTTTTCCAAGCGTTGATGCAACATTTTCTTTGACATTTTCTTTAACAGTTGATGCCTGGTTGATTGAATCAATTTTCTCAATCTTACTGTTCAACATGGCAATCTGAGATCGTACATACTCGCTAGACCACTTGAAATGCAGGGTCGTTGCTAATTGTTTATAAAGATCACGCTGAAGTTTAACATCTCTATCTTCTAGCTGTAACTTGATTAAATCTGCGTAAGCTGCCGGTAATATGCTATCGCAGTAATTAGCAAGATTGACAGGACTATATTTTTGACCGGTAGTTTTAAAAGAGGATCTTACATAATAATTCAAAAATTGTATATATGTGCGTGAGTTATTTGATATCGCGTAAACAGGAGTCAGTAAGTCTTCTATCTGTTTTACTTGAATATTGTTTTCAAGGAAATATTTCAATTTTTCTTCATAATAACTGGCCGCTGTTTCACTTTCAACTAAATATTGATAAGTATCGCCATATGTAGTATAGAACATGTCATTAACACGATCCTGAACAGCAAATAAGCTATCTAGATTGGTTAAGAATGCTGTATCTTTTTTATTTAGATCCTGCAATTTCGTTGAAAAACTTTCATTATGTTTTTTATCGAATAATATATAATTATTCATCACCTCATTTTTTTTACCATCTTTACCACCAAAAGTAACTCCTTCGTCATTCCAGTAAACAAATTTCTTTTTCAATTTGTCCAGATCGAAAGTGAGCTCCAGTTCTTCATTTAAATAGATACAGATATATGCATATTCTCCAAACGTGAACCATATTTGCTGATTCATTAATTTATCTGGTATGACAATACTAAAAGTGCCATCTAGAGCTACTTTGGTTGTATAACTTGATTGAAAAGGATTTCCCGCATTCACGATGCTATATTTAATCGTAATTCTTTCGAGATCGGGCGGGCTTGCATGTAACACTCTTCCCTTTATCTGAGCTTGTACCTGATGAGTAGATTGTGTATCAAAAGCCGCATCTGTAAGTGGCATTGGATGAGTTTTTCCCTGAGCAAATAAAGCTATTGGAAAAACGATGCTAAAAAAGTAAATAATAAGAGTTTTCATGGTTTTATAATCTGGTTTAAAATTTGATATACATATTCTTTTTTCTGTCTGGCAATCGGTACCAAAATATTATGTTGCATATGAACTGCCGGATTATCTCCTTTGGTATACCCCAACACATGCTTCGGATTTATGAGATGGCTCTGATGTGTTCTTATAAATCCATATTGACTTAACATTTCATCGTATTCTTTAAGGGTCTTACTGATCACAATTGGTTCTCCCTCCGACAGGTAGATCTCGGTATAATTATCATCTGCACGACATCGAACAATTTGAGCGACGGGAATATACCGGGTTTCTCTTCCAGTACTTAAAGCAATTTTATCTTCATCATGTTGCTTGTTATTGAGATTCTGGATTAAGTTCTCCAGATTGGCATTGTATTTCTTCTGCCTAATTTTTTCAATGGCTTTATACAATGCTTCTTCCAACTCTTGTATATTCAATGGTTTGAGCAGATAATCCAATGCTGAAAACTTAACAGCCCGAATTCCAAATTTATCATAAGCCGTTACAAAAATCACTTCAAAACTACGCTCTCCTATTTCCTGTAACAGATCAAAACCATTTTTTTGAGGCATTTGAATATCTAGAAAAATTAACTCCGGTTGTGTATTTTTTATCAGTAAAACACCTTCGTCAGCATGGGTAGCTGTACCGACCAACTGTAGATTATCCCTATACTTTTCTAAATAAGAACTTAATATTTCGATGTTGTTTACCTCATCGTCTATAATTACATATCTGATCATCTTCTTAATTTTTAGAAATCCAGTTAGAAATCAGGATACAGACCTGAGTTTTATTGTTAGTAGTCTTAATCTCAATATGAAATATATTTTCTGGATAAAGCTTATTAAGTAAATCTAGACGTTCTTTGCTCAATCGAAGACCATATCCACTTTCATTATTTTCAACCGTATAATCAAATCCGGCTCCATTATCTTCGACACAAATACGCATGGTCTGTCCGAGCTGATCAATGATAATACTGATCATACCTGTATTTCCTAATATAGCGATACCATGTTTTACGGCATTCTCAACTATAGGCTGTAATAACATAGTTGGTATTTCAATGAGATCTGCATGAACAGAAATTTTATTTTCTATCTGATAATGAAAACCAAATCTTAACTGTTCCATTTGTAAATAATCATCCAATAATTGTAATTCTTCACTTAGTGGGTTCATTTCTTTTTCTGCATTTTCTAATGTTGCGCGAGTAACCGATGCAAATTTACTTAGGTAATGATTGGTTCCGATCAAATCATTCTTTTGAATCAAATTTTGAATGGAATTGATAGCATTGAACATAAAATGGGGATTTAACTGTGCCTGAATATTCTTGATCTGTAGTGTAACCGCCTGCTTTTGCTGCTGTACTTGTTTCATCTTTCTCCGACTTCGAGACCTCATCATGAAGAATCCAGCGCATACCATAATTGAACCGGCTAAAAGATAGGGCCATATGATAGGCCACACCGCTTGTGTGGTCTTTATTGCTGTCGGCACTATTCGATAGGATATGCGCAAGATCTCGCTATCTTTATATTCCGAAAGATCTCCGGTTTTATGCACCAGCAGTTCATACTGACCTACTTCATTCAAATATTGATTTGAAATGGTAAACTTGTCTAACTGTGTCCACCACTCCAGACGAAGTGTATCCACCTGACCATTGCTATTTTTAATTAAATGAATGGAATATGGAACGGTCTCATGCTTGTCAAATTCTAGATCAAATTCAGTAATACTATCTTTCTGAAAGGTCCATCCTACCGGAACTCCAGTATGCGTATCATAGGATTGAACCTGCCCCTTATTCAAAGAGTCGTTTAATACATTGAAATACCCATATTCTCCTGATCCTCTTGCTACCAGCTGCTTCAGTACGGGGTGATTATTTTTACGCCAGTCAATGATATAACCATCTCTGATGCCGTAATTCTTCTTATTCCTGACCTCTACAAGGATCTGTTTTCCGGGATAATTAAAAGTGCCTATAGCACCATAAGGAACTTTGGCTCCATACTCCATTGACAATTTAGGTATCGAAGACCAGGGTACTAGTTCGATGCTATCATGCTCTACGACCCGGTAGACATAATCCTTATAATTATCTTTATTAATCCCCATTGCGACAATGATAGCATCGGAACTATCGGGTACAATATAACTATAGTAGACTTTGGATATGTTTTGAACAGGTGCCGTAAAATAGTTTTTAAGTTTAGGGCTCAATTTTATACCAAGCAATATTGGGGAATTGGGAACATTATTCAGGCCAGCTCCAGGTAATTTTACTTTATTATCAAAATTACCATAGACATGCCATAAATATTTAGCTGATTTGACATAGACGATATCATTGCGTACCATCATCCGCTTATCTGTTGAAAAACCATGAAAATGAAAATTATCTCCGAAAAAGTAGTCATTCCCCTGCTGGTCCTGTGCCCAGGTTTTAAAAAATAAAAGTAGCAGCAATAATAAAAGTGTTCTTTTCATTTCTATTGGTTTATGGATCGAAAATGCTCAAATTATTTGGAATGAAAAAGCAAAATGAGCAATTGGCAGGATGTATTGAGTATCTGGAGAAAAAAGTAAAATATTCCTTTAAAGATTTAAATCCTGATCAATTAAATATCAAGACAGACATCCTATTTTTTTGCATTAATTTGTTATATTTATAAAGTGTAGAGCATGCTCGAAAGTGCCTTGTGAGAAGTACTTAAAAAAATAAAATACCTTAAAGAGCGCAAATATAGACTATTTATAAGATTAATTCCGTAAACAGATGACTATACGAAATACCTTCCTTTTTTTAAGTATAATCTCCTTGGGATGTACAAATCAAAAGACTAAAGTAAACGATAAAAAGACAACTGATAGCTTATCCAAAGTGACAGATAGTTCAATAATCGGCAATTTAACCGCCATACAACCGGTTAAAACTGATTCCACTCTGGGAAAATTATTGATCCGTACTTTTGAAGGAAAAGCTTCTTCATCTTCGCAATACACATTAATCGTTCTAAATCAAGAATATAGTGGTGATGGACAGTTCTCTATCAGTATCTATGATAACAGGAATAAAAAATTGGTCGTAGCACAAGGTAAAAGATATACGTTACGAGGTGAGAATGACACCACACTATGGCAGTTTGTAACGAATGATGATAAATATAGTTTTGAATTTTTAGTTAATGCGGCTGACTCAATTACATTGGTCAATAATCCTTATAGTCAAGATAACCCTATTTTAAAAATGATTTCAAGTGAAAAAATAACGAACTAGTATATTGGGGCACCGTAAATTTAATACACTACATACTCAGTTCTTTCTTAATCAATAAGCTTACGTTCAAATATCTGCTTCTGGTTTGTTATCCAGCCGTTTTCTCTCTATATTTTTTTAAACTCAGTCCATGATGGCGTTTAAAAAATTTATTAATATGACTTTCATCCGCAAATCCAAATTCATGTGCAATCTCATGAACTCTTTTATCACTAAACCTTAATCGATGTTCTATTAAGCGGATCCGATAGGAAGAGATATACTGTTGTATAGATTCATGACATTGTTTACGAAAATAGCTTCCGAGATAAGTGGAAGATAGTCCAAATTTTTCGGCCATTACTCCTATTTTTAAAAATTCGGGTTGCCGTATATTTTCCTGTATATAATCCAATAATTGCAGTATGCGTGTATCTGCAGTCTGTGAAATATGCTCTGGTTTAACAATCGCAATATTCCTTGCTGCTAAGACAATAATAGCATTGACCAGATGTCTTCTCAAATCTTCATTATAATGCCCATGCTCTTCGCATGCCTGTTGAAGATTTTGCATCAGCAAGCTGACCATCTGCTTGTCTTCCTTATTGACGAGCACAGATCCCGACAAATGAGAGGCATTGTATAATAAGCATTCTATATGGTCGATGCTTTTCCATTGATATTCTTTTATGTAGTTTTCGCCAAAGCGTACGACCATAAACTCATTCATTCCATCGAGATCAAATTCATGACAATCATGTGGTGTCAAAAGAAATAAGTCTCCTGGAAAATAATCAAATTTATTTCCATTGACACCGTGTTTTCCTTTGCCGGAGATAACATATACGAGTTCAAAGAAATTAAACTGTCGATCACGTAAAGGACATACTGAAACTTGTTCGTAAAAAACTTCTAAGGATTGATAGATATTTTCTCTTGCCATGATGCAAAGGTACCCAAATAACACTTAATTGTACCTGTTTTCACCTCCTTTTTCAGTCTATTTTTGCTAATAAAAATTAAGATATGAAGGCAATTGTGTTAGAAAAATTTGGCGAGGTAGAAAATCTGATTTATAAGGATATTGAAAAGCCTATATTAAAACCGGATGAAGTACTGATTGAAGTAAAAGCAATTGGTGTCAATCCTGTGGATGTTAAGGTCCGCAGTAGACAAGCTCCTCTTGCAGAAGATTTAATCAGGTATGATCCATTGATCTTGGGATGGGATGTTTCTGGAGTGGTAATAGAGGTTGGAAGTTTGGTTAAAAAATTTGGGATTGGTGATGAAGTATTTGGAATGGTCAATTTCGTCGGACATGGACGTGCTTATGCTGAATTTGTTGCGGCACCAGAATCGCATCTTGCCTTGAAACCTAATCGGATCAGTCATATTGAAGCTGCTGCCAGTACTTTGGCTGCATTAACAGCGTGGCAAGCATTTACCACATATGGAAAACTGCGCACTCATGATGTCGTATTGATCCATGCCGCATCTGGTGGCGTTGGTCATTTCGCAGTACAGATAGCAAAATATATGGGCGCTTATGTCATCGCGACATCATCGGTACAGAATCGTGATTTCTTGCTCAACATAGGGGCTGATGAACATATTGATTACAACTCAACGGAATTTGAACAGGTCCTTTCGAATGTCGATTTTGTACTGGAGTCACTGGGGGGTGCTAATTTTCAAAAGTCAGTTCAGGTTTTAAAACCTTTTGGCACTATCGTAGCCCTGCCATCGGGACATACGAAAGATGATGAGTTAAAAGCTCGTGAAAAAAATCTTCACGCCTGCTTTTTTATGTCTGTCTATAGTGATGGAGCGGCTATGCAACAAATTGCGCATTTATTAGAAACGGGTATTCTGAAACCTCATATCTCACATGTTTTCAATTTTGATCAGATGAGAGAAGCGCATCTGCAAATTGAATCTGGGAGAACGGTAGGTAAAGTGGTTGTACAATTTTAAAGCAATTTGAAATCTTGTTGGGGAATATAGATCCAGAATTATTAGAGGCTATTGCTGCTAGTCCTTACAGTAAAATAAAATATGAATATCTGCTACAAAACGATCCTACAAAAATCAGAGCGGAAGAACTACGTTTGTCTTTAAACGAAGAGCCTTTGATTATACCAGAGCAATTACTTGTTGAAAATATGCTAATTCCCTCTTCCCAGTCTGAAGAACCGATACGTTTGAGAATCTACAAACCAAAAGCTAAGCAAGATTTACCGGTATTGTTATATTTTCATGGTGGCGCATTTATATATGGAACTCCGGAGCAGTATGATTTTATACTCTTTGAATTAGCACTTGAAGTGGGTATGCTTATCGTTTCTGTCGATTATCGATTAGCTCCAGAATATCCTTTTCCTGCAGCTATTGAAGACGGCTACGATACCTTATTATGGCTCTATGAAAATGTGAGCAAACTGGACGGAAATAAAAATATGATCATTATCGGTGGCAGCAGTGCAGGTGCGACAATCGCTGCATCGATTACTCACCTAGCCCGGGATAAAAAGAATAAGATGATCCAACATCAATATTTACTTTATCCTCCTATGTGCGATACGTTGAAGAGTCCATCGATGGACAGTTTAGCAAAAGCACCGATGCAAACAAAAATAGCGGCTACATGGATGTGGAAGCATTATTTATGGAACGTAAGAACTCATGTCCCCAAATACGGGGTGCCATTGCATGAAGTTAATTTTCATCATTTACCCCATGCGACCATCGTTGTCTGTGAATTTGATCCTTTAAAAGATGAAGGAAAATTGTACGCGGAAAAATTATGTTTAGCTGGCACTTCGGTCGAATTATTGGAAATAAAAGGTGCAGTACATGCCTTTGATTTTTTCCCTTGTCTATTATCGGAAACCTTTTATGCACAGCAAATCGAACTGTTTAAGAAAATTATCAATCAGAAAAAATGAAAAAAATAGTTGTTATCAACGGGCATCCGGATAAATTAAGTTTCAATAGTGCTCTGGCAAATGCTTATATCAAAGCGGCGAAAGAATCAGGTGCTGAAGTACGTTATATTGCTCTTGCCGATTTGGACTTTAATCCTAATTTACAATTTGGCTATAGGCAGAGAATGGAACTGGAGCCCGATCTGCTCCAAGCGCTGCAAACCATTCAATGGGGTGAGCATCAGGTATGGATTCATCCACTCTGGTGGCTCGGCATGCCTGCTCTGATGAAAGGTTTTTTTGACCGAGCATTTCTACCCGGTATTACATTTAGAAAGTCTAAACAGGGTCTAAATGTGGGTTTACTTCAAAACAAGACTGCTAGAATCATAACCACAGTGGGTGATCTAAACCTAAAAACTTATAAAGAGGTTTATGGATCCAGTGGATTGATTCAATTAAAAAATGGTATTCTTGAATACTGTGGTATCACTTCGATTCAAAGTAGTTTTATTGGACCTCTTGAAAATTTTGATGAAGCTGATCGATTGAAAGCATTAAACGATGTTGCAGATTTAGCGATAGATGATGCAAAAGCGCTACCTATCGGCATAGTAGCTGATGATAGCATCCCATATATTGGATGAACACATCATTAAAAAGCTCATCTGTATTTTATTGCAGATGAGCTTTTTAATGATGGTTATACATAACCTACCTGAATCAATGGTTTAATGATGCATAAGCCCCCACTGTTTATTTGGTTCAGACCCCATTTCTAGGACAAGCTCTCCTCCTTTCAGAAGCTCGGAAGCATCAAAATAAAATGTATCAAGTTTCTTTCCATTCAGGGTTGCGGCCTGCACGTAGATATTCTGTTTGCTGCTGTTATTGGCTTTGATCACGAATTGCTTTCCTCTACCGTATCGGTTATCCAGTTTAATTTTGATCTCTTTGAACATGGGGCTTCCAATTTCATATACCGGATTGCTTCGCGTACCTCCATCCATCTGGAATAAACCGATTGCAGTCATGATATACCATGCACTCATCTGTCCTTGATCTTCATCACCGAGATAGGCATTGGAAATGCCTTGTCCATAATACCTTTCGGCGATAGAACGGCTATATTTTTGCGTGAGCCAAGGTTTGTTCATGTAATTAAAAATATAGGCAAAATGCATCGATTGCTGATTACCTTGTACAACGGGGTAATCCCAGTATTGATCATTTGGCCCATTATAACGCCATTTTTCACTTTCTCCAAATCCCCATTCCAATCGCTTTAACAGCACATCTTCACCGATCCATTTGGAAAGCCCAGGTAGATCCTGAGGGACAAAGAAGGTTAATTGCCATGCATTACCTTCTACGTAATGATGGTTTGCTCCAGATTTGAATGGATCAAAGTCTTTTAACCATTCGCCTTTTGAATCTTTCATCCGGGCATAGCCGGTTGATGGATCGATTGCATTTTTCCACCAGGTTCCCCGGTCATTAAAATATGCATAATCGTCAGTTTTGTTTAATGATTTGGCAAATTGACCTACCGTCCAGTCATCATAGCTATATTCTAAACTATTGGAAAAACGGCCCAGATCTGATGGTACATATTTATATTTTAAATACACATCCAGATCTCTATTGCCCGCAAATCCTCCTTCAAATTTCAGCGGGCTGGTCATCTGCATTTTCTTAACGGCTGTAAAAGCCTTTTCTACATCATAATCACGAATTCCCATCTGATATGCTCCGACGATCAGCGGAATTTCATGTTCTGCAACCATCACTGGTATATACTCCATTCCTGCTGGTCCCTTAGCTAACCAGCCGTCGGCATCGTACATCGCTAATTGTGATTTAACCCATTTGTTTGACCATTCAGGAGTCACCAAATTCCAAAATTGATTCAGATTCCAAAAGGTATTCCAGAATGCATCACATCCAAGTGCTAGATCATTCTTGTTCGTGAGTGTACGAACTACTTCACGTGAATCTCGCCATTGCCCGTTAATATCGCTAAATGTGTTTCTACTGGCAAGTGCACGGTACATATTGGTGTAGAATTTCTCTTTCTCCAAATAATCGTCGGAGGTGATTTCCAAGCGGTCGAGTAACTCATTCCAGACATCGTGTTGATGTGCTACAACCTGATCGAAAGACCATTGAAAAGGTTGGGTGATTTCCTGATGCAAATTCTCTTCGGCATTTTCGATACTAACATAGGATATGCCTGTGCGCAATTGAACTGTTTTTTGTTTCCTGACATCAAATTCAACAAACATGCCGGCTTCTGTCACCTGCTTACCTTCGCCATCTTGGCCAGAACTGACCTGGTCACCTTTCCATGTTCCGAAGTTGATAATGGGACGATCAAACTCGATTGCAAAATGAACAATGTAATCTTGTTTTGCATCGGTAGACCACACATTTTCAGATAGCTGACTGCTATACCCAATGATCTTAGTGTCTGATACTTTCTTTAGTTTATAATCTAAAATCTGGTAAGGATACTCGCCGTTAGCTTTGAGGTCGATCATCACCCGGCCTGTATCGGATCTGTTGAAAGTATAACGTTGAAAACTTGCTCGCGTTGTCTGTGTGATGTCCACATCGATATCGTGATCGGTCAAATTGACGTGATAGGATCCTAATGGAGCACGTTCGGTTGTCTTATCAATCTGTGAGCGATATCCTGATTCGGGGTCGTATTGATCTCCGACCTTAACCTGCAGTTTTCCTGATGTCGGAAAGGTTCCTAACCCTCCCATTGTCCATTCATGGATATGACTAAAGGAACCGATCGATTCTATTGAGGGTTCATAACCTGCCTGCCAACCAATATTTTGATTATCAGGACTGATCTTCACCATACTAAATGGCATCCAGGGTCCCGGGGCAATCATCCATCGCGAATGAGCTGTACCAATCATGGTATTAACATAGTCGGAGGCACCTCCAAGTCTTTTCTGTTCTCGTGTCACCTGCAAACGATCTGTTAATTTATCATTGATGTAAATTTCACATATACTTTGCTTTCGTTTTTTTACGGGATCAAGGGGAACTTCTAGCATGGATAAGCCCTTGTCTAAACTTCCTTGATAGACGGATTTACCATCTATAAGAACCCGGATACGCTGGGCATTTTTTAGACGAAGCACCTCTACCAAAAGATTCTGCACACGTCCTTTAGGACCATTAGATTCGAAATCAGCAACCTTGATCTGCTTTACCAAAGCATCATAATTTGTGATCAATTTTGAATTTGCCGGCCCTAGCAAACGAAAAGAATCAAATTCAACCCATCCACCTTTCAAAACTGTTAAAGTAATATGGTTATATCCTGCGCGAATTACAGACGGATCAGGTTTTATGATGAGCTTCTTCTTCCCCAAAGCTCCAACTCCAGGTTGTCCTGTACCGGCTCCATTAGTAATATCATAATTATAATTTCGACCATTAATAGATAGCTGCAAGGTTGGATGATTTTTAGGATCCGAATTCACAAGGTCTACTTCCAATACATAAGGCTCATTGCCAGATGCTTTATCCAAAGCGTAATAGAAATTAAGGAAATGAGTCCGTAAACCTGAAGTAGGCCCTGTACCCCCCCACTCGTTTGCGGGCCCTGGAAGAACATAGGGCAATTCCGTATTTAGCTGGCTTTGACCAATGATCACCTGTCTGTCTTCATATCCCATATCATGAGCCAAAAAATTCTTATAATCTCCTGGTGCTAATGCAAATTCTGCACTCGAACCATCAGGTTTACCCAATTGCCAAATTACATTTTGCTGTGCTAAGGCCTCCTGTCCAAAAGCAAGAAAAAATAATCCTGTTGCTACTAAAAATTTATTTCGTTTATTCATACTGTTTAGTTTATTGGTTATCCTTAAAAAAATATCTGCTTTCTGATCGAATTCAAAAATGGGATCACACGAAAATATTCAATTAAAAATAGACACAATCATCACTGGTTTAAAAGGTAATTATTTGACAAGATTTAAAATAAATATCGATTTTTCAATCGATGCCATGCAGGTATAATTAAAATTTAACTACACTTAATATGCATCACGCGTCTCATCTATAATACAATAATAAAACTTTGTACGTACATATGCAAGGATAAATATTAGATTGTACATACATACTTATAAAAATTAAAAATTACAGCCTTTTATTCATACTGGATTAACAATGGAATGGGTTTTATTCCTTATCTTATTGTCCAAAACCGATTATAATGAAAAGATTCTTCTTTTGCTTACTATGTATACCTTTTTTTCTACATCAAACCTCTGGACAAATTGCTATTGATCGAAAAGCAGTAGTAGATAGACATCGGATTGTAACCAACAAACTTGATCTGTTGAGTCCAGCACAGGTTGGTAATGGTGAATTTGCTTTTGCAGTGGATATTACCGGTTTACAAACATTTGTACCATTTAACACTTTATCAAACTGGAGTTGGCACAGTAGTCCTTTACCACAAGGTATGAAGGAAAGTGACTTCAAAAAGACTACTCTCAAAACCAATGGCAAAGATGTTCCTTACGATCTTCCAAATCCAAAACAGGAACAACTATCCAACTGGCTTGCAGCAAATCCGCATCGTTTCAATTTAGGACGTATAGGTTTCAAACTAATTCGAAATGATGGTAAACTGGCAAATCGGAATGATATTTCACATACCCATCAAGAAGTTGATCTCTGGACAGGAATCATTAGCAGCAGTTTTGTATTTGAAGGTATACCAGTCCATGTTAAAACAGCTTGTCACCCAGATAGCGATGCAATTGGGGTATCGATTGAAAGTGCACTTATCGGGAAGGGGCAACTTGCCGTTTTCTTTGCATTTCCTTATGCCATAGAACAGGGGTATGAGAATTACCTAGGTGTATATGATGGCGGTGATCAACATACCTCCACACTTCATAATTTAGAAAAAAATTCTGTACGTATAGACCGTACAATGAATAGCACACATTATAGCGCTTCCATTAAATGGGCGACTGATGCTCAGATGATAAAGACAAAACAAATGCATCGTTTTGAACTTATACCCAAAGATACAGCAAAACTTTCCTTCACTTGTTTCTATTCAAATCAAACTAACGATATTCAGATACCCATCACTTCAAACCTTTTTGAAGAAAGTGAAAAATCATGGAAAGCATTCTGGAATTCTGGAGCTGCTATCGATCTATCTGAGAGCAAAGATCAGCGATGGAAAGAGTTGGAACGGAGAATTGTACTATCGCAATACCTGATGCGACTAAATGAGTCGGGCTCTTTACCTCCACAAGAAAGTGGTTTGGTCAATAATGGCTGGTTTGGTCGCTTCCATTTTGAAATGATTTGGTGGCATGGCGTACATTATGCGCTCTGGAACAGATGGGCATTGTGGGATAAAAGTCTTTCGACATATCAAAATTTTTTAAAAACATCAACAGAAAGGGCACTCAATCAAGGATATCAAGGAGTACGCTGGCCCAAGTGTACTGGTGATATCGATCGAGAATGGCCAGACTTAATTCATGCGACACTTGTATGGCAACAACCCCATCCCATTTATTTTGCCGAACTCGATTACCGATTGCATACGAACAAGGAAACATTAACGAAATGGAGAGATGTGGTATTTGCAACTGCAGATTTTATGGCAGATTATGCTTCGTATGACAAAACAAAAAATCAATTTGATTTAGGTCCTCCTCTATACTTAGTATCGGAAAATTCTGATCCATTAGTAACCAAAAACCCGACATTTGAATTAAGCTATTGGCGTACTGGACTACGCTTAGCACAACAGTGGCGCGAGCGACTTGGCATGCCAATAAATAAAAAATGGAAAAATGTACAGGATAAACTCGCCCCCCTACCTCAAAAAAATGGCTTATATGAAACTTATGAAAATATACCAGACATGTGGGAAAAATATAATTACGAACACCCTGGACTAATTGGTACTTATGGTATGCTTCCTGGAGATGGTGTAGATCCAGAAACGTTCAAACTTACACTTAAAAAAGTGTTGGAAACCTGGAACTTTGATCGCACATGGGGATGGGACTTTCCCATGCTAGCTATGGCTGCCGCTCGTTGTGGCTATCCGGAACTGGCGATCGATTTGCTACTACACCCTAGTAATAATTTTCAATTTGACCAGCATGGTTTAGCTACCGGTGGTCCATTTCCCTATTTTCCATCAAATGGTGGATTACTAACTGCAATTGCCATGATGGCCGGTGGTTGGGATGGTTCATCCTCAAAAAATCCTGGATTCCCTAAGGATGGAAATTGGTCAATTCGTGCCGAAGGATTCAATCCTTTACCAGCACTAAAATAATAGCGAAATAAAAATCTCCAATCACTGTCGGCGGAAATCAAGAAAGCCAACAGTGAAGGAGATTTCCAAAATACAACAAAAGGAATTATACCAAGAATTCCTTCAGTTGTGCTATATCTGTTATGGTATAGTCTGCTGATGAAGTTGAATGAAGCGGTTGTTCCTCCCAACCTTTTCCATTCAACCAAAGTGTTTGACAACCGTTCACTTTTCCTGGTTCCATATCTTTGGTATAGGAATCTCCAATCACCAGACAGGCATTTGCAGGTATACCTAAAGCTGAAACACCTAAAGTATAGATTTCAGGGTTAGGCTTACGTACTCCAACTCGTGCAGATTCGACAACTGCCTCAAAATAATGCAGCAACTGATAATGCTCTAAAACATGTTCCAGATTTCCATAAAAATTAGATACCATCACCATTTTATATTGTTTCGATAAAGTATCAAGTAATGGCCTAACGTGATCAAGGCAATCTTCTACTAGTTTATTGCAGGCATTAACAATTTGCAATCCGACACTATCTACCTGAGAGGTCATATTTAAATATTCAAATTGTGCTGTTATCTTAGCTAAAAGCACATCTTTAAAATTAAAAAGTGGCTTTATAATAGGATTTGTAGCCATTTTTCGTTCAGCATATACATATGCATCGTAGAAACCTGACTTATCGGTCGCTACTCCATAAAATTGATAATATTCCCAAAAAACAGCTGCCCAATGTCTTCCATTGGTATCCAATGTTCCGCCGTAATCAAATAATAATCCCTTTATACCTGTTATTTTCTTCATCTTAATTTATAATCTTTGCGGACAATACTCATCCAAATCAACCCTATACCAATCCAAATAATTTCACGGATACGGGTTGCCAATCCCATAAATATACCTACTGATGCCGGGAAACCAATACTTGTGACTGCCATTGCCAATCCTCCTTCACGTGTACCCAATTGCATAGGTAGAAAAAAGATCAGGTTAGCGAAAAGCGAAGATCCTGAACTAACTATAAAAGCCTGAATCACACTCATATCGAGTCCCAGTGCTACTCCAATAAAATAAAGTTCGGCGCAACCGACAACCCGAGCGAAAAATTCCCAAAAGAGTGCTACAAAAAATTGTGGTCTACGCTGTGTATATAAATCTTGGATCTGCTGATCAACATGTTCGAGTACTGTTTTTTTATCTTCATAAAATGTACGAGCGTACTTACCTACAAATGGAATCTTTTGAAAAAAGCGTACGATAGTGACTGTAAATCCCCGTTTATAAATTTTTGAGAAGGACCAAAAAATACCGAGTCCAAAGAATAAAATAAATAAACAGACGATCAGCATGCTCGCACTTAAGGGCACTACTGCTAGAATCAAAAAGATGGAAACCAGCCAAAAAACAATATGCGATAAAATATGCACCATACCGTACAGCAGCACCGAGGAGCTCGCTTTTGCTTCTCCCAAATGTGGTTTCAATTCCATGATCCGGTAAGGTTCGCCGCCTAAAGCGACAAAGGGTGTAACATAATTAATGCTGTAGCCACTTACTGTCAACTGTAGAATTTTGATAAAGGGCAGTTTCGTTTCAGGAACGTTCGGTTCTTCAATGATTGATTTAAAAGCAAAAGCATTCATTACATAGATCACCAACCAACTTAGCAAAATGGGCACAAACCACCACCCGGTCTGCAACAGATTGTTCCAAATATTTACTGGACCAATACTGAAAATCATATAAGCAAGTGTAGCTATTCCAATGATCAAGAAAATAAGCTTATATATGTTTTTCATCATATTGATTTGTCGCTAATTGATCGATGAAATGAGCACTTACTTGCTCCTGCCTTTTACACATATAGATCAGTATCGGATTTAAAATAAACATGTCAAAAAAGAAATATAACCAGACCTGATCAATAAAGATCCATAGAAACAAAAACAGTACGCGTGTATTAAACTGTACGATATTGGTATATTTCATCAATGGACGGTTACGGATACGAAATGCGTTGACAAATGATGCTGGCATCTGGTCGGCATACTTACGCTTAACCATCTGCAATAACTGTTGCAGTTTTGGCGAAAAATTCTCCTGCATGGTGGTATAATTCTTATAACCATTCAGTACGAATTTTTGAAAGAAGTCTTTCTTCCAGCTCATTTTGTCCAACTCTGCTTGAAGCTCTTTCGAATTATCTAGTTCACTACCTGCTTTTCCCTTTATAAAATACAAATGGACATTGCGATAATAGTCAGCCATTGCTGATTGAAATACATGGGATACTCCAGCTAGAACACCTGGTACCCAAATCCAGGCAGACCAACCTTCATTCATACAGCGTAAACATAAAGCAATATGAATGGCCGCAAACCAGAAATCACCCGCAAATCCATCTAAAATTCTTCCGAACCGACTTTTATTGTCAGTCATCCTGGCCAACTGTCCATCTGCACTGTCTAAAGAATTGGCAAATACCAATAATAACATGCCGATGATATTGATCCATAAATCACCGTAATAAAACAGAATCCCGGCTCCTACACCAAAAAATATACTGGTGATCGTCACGGCATTGGGTGTCACTCCTATTCGGGCACAAAACTTAGCGATACGGTAACCTATCGGCCTGTAGAACCAAATATCGATTCGCTCTTCTGTGTCATTCGATTTGAGTGACTGTTCAAATAATGTATGTTCTGATTTAGACATAATTCCGATCATCTTTATCTTCTTCATTAAAGATCATCCGATCTATAAATTCAGAAAATTTTCCAAAAATATGAGTGGCTATTGCTTCTGCGGCCTGCTCTCTGCAAGGCGCAAAGCTTGGCCAATCGTTTAAATCTATAATATGAAAATTTCCATCAGCTTGTACGATAGCATCTCCACCATAGATAGTGACTCCCAAAACTTCAGCTGCTCGTTCCGCTGCCTGTTTCAAAGCCTCATTATCAAAAGGGTAATGTGCTGTTGCACCGTTTATTTGCTCATAAGCGGCATATTTATGATGATTTAGATCATAAGGATGAAACCAATAGAAAAAATCGGTTCCAGAGACTGCATAAAACTTTACCAAATCGCCAAATAAATGTTGCGATACGACAGCGTCATCAATACCACGCAAAGCATATTCTGCCAATATATTATTTGCTTCGTCCTTAGTGCTTACAAAACTGACATCTTCCTTATGAACGGCATGAAAATCGCCTCTTTTTATCCATATACCCGGTAAGCCATAATGATCAAACAGGTCTCCTATATCATCGTGGGTATTAACAACTACACTCGCTGGATAAGGCACATCATTTTCTAACAGTTTTTCAGTCATAATAGTCCGATAGCAGCTCTGGATTCCAAATGATGAGTTGATAATCAAAACGCCATTACGCTCCAGCTCTTGCAAATAACGCACTAATGCTTTGGATCTTCCCATTGTGATAATGGGTTCTTTTTGATAACCTTTCAGAGAAAGAAAATCATCTTCTGTTACCTGGGTGATATTGACACCTTCTTTTTCCAGTAATCCGATTACTGCTTGAAAAATTGCTGTATCATTATTAACATGATTTGGCGAGAAATCATTTTTCCTTAGTATTGCGTATACTCTCATGATTGGCTCTTTTGCTCCATTAAAAAATATTCAGCCGTCTCCCTGTCATGTAAATGATCCACATCAATAATTTTGGCAAAAGGATACGCTTTGATCATAAATCCTTTATCGATAAGGAATCGCTGATAATTTCGCATGCGCTGATTGCCTGCTGCTAAGGATTCAACAGCAGCCTGCATGGCCTTCTTTCGTAAACAATAAATACCACCCGATACGAATGCTGCCTGCGGATATTTGTTATCTGAAAAACAAACAATTCTATTATCGCTATTTACGGTCACATATAAAGGGCTTTCGTCATCAACAAAAGGAGTAACAGCAAATAATCCGTCCATATCTCCCTGTTGAAATGCCTCTACATATTGGCCAAAGGTATCCGGTTCAAACACCGTGTCTGTTGTTGTAAGACAGCAGGAATCCCAATGGGGAAATGCTTCTTGCAGAGCAACAAAACTATGTAAGGAACTCACGGTATCTTTGAGCAACAAATGAATAGGAATTTTAAATTCATGTTTGACCAAAAACTTATGTAATTCTTTATTCTTTCCGTTGATAATAATGAAAACAGATCTGGCCCCCTGCGCGGCAAAAATATTGATCAGTCTCTCGATCATCGGAACACCTAACAAAGGCAACAAAGGCTTTGCTTTTTTAAATCCTTCCTTCTTTAATCGCTGCCCTTCACCGGCAGCTATAATTGCGTACTCCATCTTAATTGATAAAACCCTTAAAGTATTTAAAAATACTTCAAGGGTGTTGTAAATTGTATAATGCGTTACATGCTATCCACTAGCTCTTGATAGTAATCCAGACCTAAGTGTGTAATCAGATCTTCCCCCATCATATGGCGCAACGTGTTTTGCAACTTGATGAGCTGTTTAAAAATATCGTGCTCTGGAGGTAATCCAGGAGCAGTCTGTGGAGATTTTAAATAGAACGATAACCACTCTTGGATACCGAACATACCTGCACGCTGTGCCAGATCTATAAATAACGCTAGATCTAATGCGACAGGCGCAGCCAGAATAGAATCACGGCATAAAAAGTTAATTTTTATCTGCATTTTGTATCCCATCCAGCCAAAAATGTCAATATTATCCCAGCTTTCTTTATTATCGCCATGTGGCGGGTAATAGTTGATACGTACTTTATGATATAGATTACCGTACAACTCTGGGTTTTTCTTAGCATCCAAAATCTCTTCAAGCACACTTAGCTTGGAGACTTCTTTTGTTTTGAAATTTTCCGGATCGTCTAATACAAGTCCATCTCTATTTCCTAAAATATTGGTTGAGAACCAGCCTTCAACTCCTAATGCGCGAGCCTGTAAACCGGGAGCAACAATTGTTTTCATCAAAGTCTGACCTGTTTTAAAATCTTTTCCCGCTATTGCTACTTGCATCAACTGTGCTAACTCCACAATGGCAGGAACGTCACAACTTAAATTTGGTGCGCCATTAACATAAGGTGCGCCCTGCTTTAAAGCTGCATATGCATAAATCATACTAGGTGGAATACGTAGATCATTTTGATCCAAAGCATCTTCAAAATTTTTCAGACTATCAAAAATAGCATTTCCTTCAATATATTTTTCAGTTGAGCCACACCAAAGTACTACGATACGGTCACAGTTATTTTCTTTTTTAAAGTTCTGGATATCTGCTTGTACAGCATCGGCCAAAGCTCTTCGTGTAAGTCCCTCTTTAATATGCTGTCCATCGAGATTCTTAACAAAATTACGATCAAAAACAGCCTTCATAGGTTTAATTTGCTCCAACTCCGCCCGTACTTGCTCCAATTGATAAGGTTCTAAAACACGTGCTTTTGAAGCTGCTTCAAAGACATTATCGGCATATACATCCCATCCTCCAAACACAATATCTTCTAATTTTGCCAAGGGTACGAAGTCCTTAATCAAAGGATTTCTATCTTCTGTACGTTTTCCTAAACGAATGCGGCTCAATTGTGATACTGAACCTATGGGTTTTGAATACCCCTTATTGATACCTGCGACACCTGCGATCAATGTGGTGGCTACTGCACCCAAACCCGGAATTAATATTCCCAGCTTACCTTTTGCTTCATTCACTTGTTGTTTCATTTTGTTGTATTTAAGTGATATTTAAAATTAATGGATTAGAATTCTCGTTATTATTGATTTTCTGGTCTTAAGCTACCAGAGTACATCGTTAAACACTTATTACTTGATTTTGTTGTGTTTAAATAAAATTTAATTATCTTTTCACTGTTAAAAATGTCCTAAGCGCTAGGGCTCAGGACAATCGTTAAACAGATATAATAGACTTACCACGTACTATTCTTTTAATGTCTACCCCCTCCTAAGGCACGGTATAAATTGACTTCGGTGTAGAGCCTTTGACTCTTAATAGCTGCATTATCGAGTTCGGCCTGCAACTTACTTTGCTGCGCTGCTATCACCTCTAAATACGTTGCCATATCATTCTTAAAGAGAATATCGGCATTTCGAATCATCTCCTGATTGCGGGCAACCAGGCCGCGTGATATTTCTTCCTGCTCTTTTAAAGATGCCATACTGGCTAGAATATTGGATACTTCACCTACTGCCAGTAATACACTTTCTTTAAACTGAATTTCCGCCTGTGCACTTGCTATTTTGGCCTGATTGAAAGCTGTCTTTAGCTGTCGACCTTGTACTATTGGTTGCGTCAGTGAACCCGTTAAGGCTCCAAATAACGAACCTGGGATATTGAACCAATCACTTGCTTTAAAAGCATTTAATCCTCCTTGTGCTGTAATATTTAAACTCGGGTACATGCTTACTTTAGAAACATGCACCTGTGCGAATGACTTTTGGACTTCCAGTTCTGCAGTTCTTACATCCGGACGTAAAGCCAGCATCATAGCAGGAACACCTGTTGCGAGATGATCTTTTGCCTTTAAAGTGACTAAAGAAGTTTTTCTTTCTATATGACCCGGCATGCGACCTGCCAATGCCTGCAAAGCATTTTCCTGAATGATAATCTGCTCGTCCAATACCGGAATAGATTTTAACACAAGATCTCGGTTACCTTCTTGTTGCTGCACTGCTAAAAGTGTCGTGAGTCCCAGAGCATGCTGTACCCGCGTCATCTGTAAAATATTGTCGATTAAACTCAAATTTTTCAAGCTGATATCTTTTTGCAAATCAAGCATCAGCAGGTTATAATATCCCTGTGCGATGGTGCTAACCAAGCGTGTTTGAATTGCCTTACTGGCTTCCTGAGTCTGTAAATAACTGGACAGCGCCATCTCTTTACGTCCCTTGATCTTACCCCATATATCTGCCTCCCAAGAAATATTTACTGCAGTTGTGTAATCCTCCATGTATTTTTTTCCCATAAATTGACCAGCCATCATACCATTCATACTATTATCAGATGGTCTGGTTACCGTTCCCGTTCCTGCTGACAATCCAATCTGTGGCAAATAACCCCATTTTGCCTGTTTCATAGATTCGGTTGCGATATCAATCTGTTTAATAGCCACCTGTAGATTATTGTTGTTCACAAGCGCGGTATCGATAAGATCTAATAAAATCTGATCACTAAAGAACTCTTTATATGACAGTGATGCAATGGAACTGCTATCACTTTCAATAACTCGATTATCCTGCGTAAATGTTGCAGGTAATGCAACTGGGTTAGGAACATATTTCACAGACTTACAGGCAGCCGTTACCATTAAGGTGAGACACAGGCAAGTCATATTTATTTTATTCATATTTATGTTAATGCTTAACATTTGATTTACTTTTAATGTGAAACTTCTGTTTCTTCATACTCCCAATCGCTTTCTTCCGCAGGCTTTCCACTCATACGTTCCTGCAGGTACTGAAACACGACGAACAAGACCGGTGTTAAAAACACCCCGAATACAGTTCCTGCAAGCATACCAAATACTGCAGCATAACCGATGGAATGATTCCCGATCGCCGAAGGCCCTACTGCAAACAGCAACGGCAACAAACCTGCTATAAACGCAAGTGATGTCATCAAAATCGGCCTAAGTCTTGCCTTTGCACCTTCAACAGCGGCGGCTACGATACTCTTTCCTGCGCGTCTGCGCTGAATAGCAAACTCAATAATCAAAATAGAATTTTTGGCCAAAAGTCCGATCAACATAACCAAAGCAACCTGTACATAGATGTTGTTGGATAGACCTGCAAAACCAATTCCTACAAATACGCCCAACAGACCACAGGGAATGCTGATCAAAACTGCCCATGGCAGAATATAACTTTCATATTGAGCTGATAACAAGAAGTATATAAAAACAATACATAATCCAAAAATAGCAGCAGTCTGGCCACTGGATGATTTTTCTTCACGGCTCATTCCTTTCCAATCATGCGCAAAACCATTGGGTAAAAAAGTAGCACTAACTTCATCTATAGCTTGCATCGCCTGACCAGTACTATACCCAGGTTTTGGCATCGCGGTAATGTTAATGGCATTAAATAAATTAAAATGCTCTACTGTTTCTGGACCAGATACAGGTTTTAATTGTACTAAACTGTTAATCGGTACCATCTGGCCCAATTGATTTTTAAGCATAATTCCATCTAAAGAGGAAGGATCTGACCTAAACTCAGGAGATGCCTGGATGACAACACGGTAATACTTTCCAAAACGATTGAAATCGGATGCTTGCATACTTCCGTAATATCCTTGCATCAAGGTCATTAAATCGGAGACATTCACGTGAAGCTGTTTGGCCTTCATTTCGTCAACAACCATTTCATACTGTGGATAGGATGCATTAAATGTGGTAAAGGCAAATGCGATCTCAGGTCGTTGCATCAATGCGCCCATATATCCATTGGCCGTTTCACTGAATTTACTTAAACTGCCAGCGGTCTTATCTTGTAAAACAACTTCTAATCCTGAAGTATTACCAAAACCCGATACAGTCGGCATACCCAATACAAAGAAGTTTGCACTTTGATTTCCTTGTAACTGTCCTTGAAGAGCAACTAAAATTTGATTGATATCTTTAACTTCTCCCCTTTCTTTGAGTGGTTTCAAGCGTATCATCAGTACCCCTGCAGAAGATGAAGTACTAAAACTCATCATATTTAAACCCGAAATACTGATCACCGATTCTACAGAAGGATGTTTCTGAATTTCTAATTCTGCATCGGTTATGGCTTTAGTTGTCCGATCTAAAGATGCACCTGGTGGCGTATTGACCATGGCCATTAAAAAACTCTGATCCTCATCGGGTATAAAACCTGTCGGTGTGGTACGGAACATCCATACAAACAATACCAATAGCACTGCCAGTCCTGAGAATGCCACAGTTTTACGTTTTATTAAGAAAAGGACAGATTTACCGTAACGAAATGTCAGTTTATTAAAAGCTGCATTAAATCCTGCGAAAAAACGTTCTTTAAAATTTGTTTTCTTCTCCTCATGATGCCCATCGTGTGATTTTAATAATAACGCACATAATGCAGGACTTAAGGTTAGTGCATTAACTGCTGAGATCAGAATTGCCATTGCCAAGGTCAAAGCAAATTGTTGATAAAACACACCTGTAGGGCCTTCCATAAAAGCAACGGGTATAAATACTGCCGACATCACAAGCGTAATGGATATAATAGCGCCTGTGATCTCACTCATTGCAGACATTGTCGCCGCTTTTGCATTTAACTTTTTCTTCTCCATTTTAGCATGTACTGCTTCTACGACAACGATGGCATCATCGACAACGATCCCAATTGCAAGTACGAGTGCAAAAAGGGTCAGTAGATTGATCGAAAATCCAAACAGTTGCATAAAGAAAAATGTACCAACAATAGAAACCGGAACTGCAATCGCTGGAATTAATGTCGATCTAAAATCCTGTAAAAAGATAAATACAACAATAAAAACGAGTACAAAAGCTTCTAGCAAGGTGGTGATA
The DNA here is from genome assembly GCF_025961315.1 of Sphingobacterium kitahiroshimense. Taxonomy (NCBI): domain Bacteria; kingdom Pseudomonadati; phylum Bacteroidota; class Sphingobacteriia; order Sphingobacteriales; family Sphingobacteriaceae; genus Sphingobacterium; species Sphingobacterium kitahiroshimense. Next base: position 869,380 of record NZ_JAOQNK010000001.1, read on the forward strand.
ACTTGAGCAACAGACTGATCTAAAGATTCCTTCGAAGAGTACGGCGTAGTATATTTAATACCTGCGGGAAACGATTTTGAAAGCTCCTGTAAACGTTCCTGCATCTCTATCTCGACGGCATTGGCATTTGAACCAGCTGTCTGATAAAGGGCAATCATAATCGCCGGTTTCTTATTATACGCTGTGGCAACCGTATTGGTGTAAGACCCAAACTCAACTTTAGCCACATCCTGCAGACGCAACACGGAACCATCTGCATTTGCGCGTATGATAATATTTTCGTAATCGGCTGCTTCAGCCAGCTTTCCTTTATATCGGATGACATATTCTACAGCTTCCTTGGTACTCTCTCCAAATCTTCCTGGAGCAGCTTCAATATTCTGAGTCTGGATCGCAGCAGACACTTCTTGCGGCGTGATATCATAGGAAGCCATCTGAGCTGGATTGAGCCAAACGCGCATCGAGTAATCTTTGTTACCGAATACCTGTGCATCACCGACTCCTGTGATACGCTTCAACTCTGGAACAATATTAATCTTAGCATAATTCTCTATAAAAAGTTCGTCTGATTTATTATCATCGGAGTATAGCGTTACCATGGCCACCATACTATTCTGTCTTTTTAGTGTGCTTACACCGATCTGATTAACCTCTGCAGGTAACATACTGGTTGCTTGCGATACTCGGTTCTGTACGTTTACTGCGGCCTGATCCGGATCTGTTCCTAATTTAAAAACAACAGTAATCATCAAACTACCGTCATTACTCGATGTAGAAGTAAGAAAGTCCATATTTTCTACACCATTGATGGCATTTTCTAATGGCGGTGCTACTGCCTTTGCAATTACTTCGGCAGAGGCACCTGGGTAAGTCGCCATGACGGTCACACTTGGTGGGGCGATTTCAGGAAATTTGGTAATGGGTAAACCGAGCATAGCCACGACCCCCAGAATAACCAGCAATATGGATATAACTGTAGCCAATACTGGCCTTTTAATTATTTTTTTTAACATAATGACTAAGGATAAATGGTTGTTAAGATTTATTCACGCTATCTTTTACTGTGGTTGCGGATTTCACCTTAACAGGCATACCATTCTGAAGGAAACTAAGTCCATTTGTAATTATCTGATCACCTGCTGTAACACCTGATTTGACGAAGTATTGAGATTCTTGTTTACCACTTACTTCAATTGGCGTCTGTACCGCCTTTCCTTCTTTACTGATCGTAAAGACATAAATTTTATCTTGAATGGCTGTCGTTGCTGTGATCGGAACCACAACAACCTGCTCAATATGTTGATCTAATGCTATTTTCCCTGTGTTTCCTGTTCGTAATTGTCCTTGCGGGTTTTCAAATTTTGCCCGAAGACTGATCGAACCTGTATTCTTGTCGAATTGACCTTCAATAGCATCAATTTTTCCTAAATGTGGAAAGTCCTGTCCATTAGCTGTTTTTAAAGTTACAGGAGCGGCTTGCTTCAACTTTTCAGCAACAGAGTTTCCCGGTAATGCTGCCTGAAAATTAACAAAATCGTTTTCACTCATTGAGAAATATGCAAATACGGCATGCGTATCTGATAAGAGCGTTAAGGGTTCGACTGCAGCAGGATTAATGAGACTTCCTAATCGATAAGGAATACGACCTATAGTGCCACTGACCGGAGCTTTAATTGTACAGAATTCAAGGTTAATTTTCGCTGTTTCAAAAACGGCATTTGCCTGCGCTAAAGCTGCTTGGGCACCTTCGTACGTTGCCTGTGCTTGGTCAACCTGTAGATTAGATACGAGTTTATTACTTACTAATTCTTTTTTCCTATCTAGATCTATTTTAACATTGGACAGATTCGCCTTAGCTGCTAAAATAGATGCTTGCGCATTTTTATACTGCTCTTTATAGGTACGATCATCCACTTGAAATAAAGTCTGCCCAGCCCGGACAAATGCACCTTCATCAACAAAGATCTTAGCCAGATAACCGGAAACTTGTGGACGGATTTCAACATTTACAACTCCTTCAATGCTGCTTGCATAAGTTTTTGTTAATATTCCATTTTCTTCTTGAAGTATCATCACTGGAACTTCTAAGGCTGCGGGTGCCTCCCCTCCCTGGTTTGGTTTTTGACCACAACTTGTTAGGAATCCTAGGCTTAAGCCTAGCAATGTTGATTGAACAACTAATTTCCGATTCATTTAAAATATATTATGTTCTCGCTATATTTAAAGATTCGAAAAGAAGGGTTAGTCACTAAAATATTGGACTTCAGACCCCATCTTTTCTCCTCATGTACAATTAATACAAATATATATCTGACTAAATCGGTTAAAAAGTCTAAAGGGAGCTTTAACTTGTCAAAAAGACACTAAATTAGTTCGGGATAAATTTAAGTTAATAATTCTTTACGATACAGAATCGGGGATTGACCTGTATTCTTTTTAAAGAATTTGCTAAAAGTAGGTAAATCACTAAAATTCAATTGTTGCATGATATCTGAGATTGAGTAAAAATTAGACCGTAATTTAGCTGTCACTTCAGCCATCAATGTTTGTTCAATAATCTGCAGCGGGCTTAACCCTGTAACTTCTTTTATAACCCTGCTGAGGTATTTTCGACTCACAAATAAGCAATCGGCATAATGCTGGACTGAACGGTGAACGTGAAATTGATCTACCACCAGCGTAATGAAATCCAAACATAATTTTTCTTTTCGGCCACTGAGTACTACCTGACCGATAACATGATCCATAAGTTCTGATTCTATTTCGTAGTTGAGTAGTGCAAAAGTACTTTTAATAATTTCCGCCTGATGTTTAGTTGGTGTAGGACTCAGATTAACTTCTCTTAAATGTTCTAGATAAACTACAAATCGCTTAACTACAGGTTCACGTAAGGAAAATACCTTTAAATAATTGTCAAACAAAAAATCTAAGGACGATCTGCCTTGAAAAAACATGCCTATTTTTTTAGCAAAATCTAAAGAAAACATAAAACTGATCATTTCCAGATCATCACTCCTTTCCAAAAACTCAATAATTGTAGTCGGTGAATGTAAGAATGCCATATTTTCCTGGATTTCCTGTTCAGAAAAACCAATCCGCATGCCGAGCTTTCCTTTTAGGATAATACTCATTCCAAAACTGTCAGTGCGCATAGGCTCATAAGAGCGAATGTCAGTCATATTACTTTTCTGTAAATGACAGATAGTAAATCCCTCATACTGTTGTTTGTTCATCTGCTCGGCAACAAACTCCTTTAAAGTAAAAAATGTAATTCGACGATCCATAATCTTAAACGCTAACAAAGAGCATGTCTAAGTTAAAATTTAAAATAAGTTTTGTTTTACTCTTTTTGTTTTTTGACAATTTTCTGTCAAAAGTCAAACATACATATTGGTTAGCTGTTATACTACAATGATAAGCATAAAAAAACAGCAACCTTTCATGTAAGGTTGCTGTAATTGTTTGTATTTTAAACTGAAATAATTATCCGCCGTAAACAGCTACACCTTTATCCTGTAACACATATCCTTTCCATGCCATGAGGATATAATTTCCAGAAACCCAGTTTCCTTCACCTTTTTTTTCCAATACTATACCATTATTAGAATTGGGCAAAAAAACTTCAGCTTTAGAATTGTCCGAACTAAAGTAAACATAGGCTTGTTTACCTTCCGTTCTTGCCCCATCCTTCAAAGGGTTTAAGGTTGTTTTTAAAGTGGCTAATGTAATGCACCTTTGCTCCAATTCCGAGTATGATTTTCCATCCTCAAACAGGCAACCTTGTTTTTTTTCAGCACAATCTCCTTTTACCAAGGGCATAGTTGAGGTAAAATTCAAATGATTTATATCTTTGAAAGCCGTCCCTTCAGCATTCATATCACCATATCCTTCAATCAATGTGTCTTTACTTACTTTAAATGCAACCTGCCTAACAGAAGTTACTCCTTCTGACTGGAAAGTATAATCTGCGAGCAGCACATTATCCTTCAGCTGCCCTACGAAAGTTCCAGTATTCTTATCTTTCTCGGCGAAAGCGTACGTAAGGTTTCCTTTAAGAGTTGGTCCTATATCAGTAAATTCCAACGAAATATGATTATTGCCGTCATTGTAAGCATAACATGCCGGCTCTGAGAAAGTAACTGTTTTACCTGTTATTTCTTCAAAAGCAGCATTACGGTTTTCAGTTTTTGAATCCCTATTCCTACAACTTATCATCGTCAAAATAACAAACGATAATGTGATTATTTTTTTCATATTTTCTAGCGTTAAATGGTTATCAATTTTTTTAAAATAATGATACTTCCTAAATCACAATTCATAAAAATAGTTACTATTTACTCTGAAAAGCAGTTAGAAACTTATCATTTTAAATTTAAAATAGCATTAATGGATATATACATACGATCGGTGCTACCTCACTATTATTTAATAACGGTCAAATAAACTTGTTGCTTGCCTGCTCCAAGTTTTACATTTGGGAACTGTTTGTCATAGTCAATCATAATATCTCCTTTTTCTACTTTTCCGTTACCATCCGAATCCCATTTAACAGTAACATAATATTTGACTGCTTCATGTGCAGCTACCGCAGGCTTTATATGCGATTTATGATCTTTTGGTAAAACAAAATCAATTGTGAAAGGAACGCCAGACTGTTGAATATTTTTTTCTTCCAATAATGTTGCTGGTACATCAGCTATATTCTCTGCAACAGCATATAATTGTACTTTACCTTCTGGATTTTTTATATCTAACGGTGCTGAACCAATAAATTCTACCGTTAGTGAATCACCCGTTTTAGTTTCTTCACTCCCCTTGCTACCAGACGTACAACTTGCTAAAATGGACAATGGCAAAACTGCCAAAAAAATTATGCTTTTCATATATCACTTTATTTAAGCACTGCTACTTTCAAATTAAAGATTAAAAGTAGCAGTGTATTCTTTTTTTAAAGCTCTACACCCAAATATTATACCAAATACCTGACATAAGCATAAGGAATACTCTATATTATCAATTTTTAACTGCCTTAGTGAGCTTTAAACTCTGATTTGGTTTTAATTGTATCTGATATATATACTTACCGTTAACTTCCTTCATCAATTTTGCGTCTTTAAGTACAGTTGCACTCAAAAGCTGAATAGTCTGATGCTCTAAAGATTTTAAAACAACAGATTCAACCTCCTTATTTTTCCATATCAATTCGTGAATCAAAATGTTTCCTCTAGCTTTCAATCCTTTAATTTTACCATCTTTCCAATTATCTGGCAATGCTGGCAATAACTCGATCATATTATTCTGTGATTGTACGATCATTTCACTAACAGCGGCAACATAACCTAAGTTACCATCAATCTGAAATGGTGGATGTGCGCAAAGCAGATTCGCGTATACCCCACCGCCGTTATCGTAATCTATCCCTTCACCTCCTACGAGATTAATAAAATTTTTCAAGATCTGGTAAGCATGATTACCATCTTGTAACCTACCCCAAAATGCTACTTTCCAAGCCATAGACCATCCTGTAGATTCATCTCCTCGCGCATTTAGTGTTACTTTTGCCGCATTAGCTAATTCTGGAGTTTCCCATTTAGATATTTGTCGTCCTGGATATAGGCCAAACAAATGAGAAACATGTCTATGCTTATCATTAGGATCATCACGGTCGGTTTCCCACTCTTGCAACTGCCCCCATTTTCCAATTTTTGGTTTTAATAATGCATTGCGAAGTGTTTCGATATGCTTGCCATATGCTTTATCAATTTGTAAAATTTGACAGGCCTCAACATAATTCGTAAAAAGGTCGAAAATGATCTGATGATCGTAACTCACAGCATCTTCGGTAGGTCCGTGTTCAGGTGACCAGCCCATGGGGGCCACTACAGTTCCATCATCACGACGAACAAGTCTATCATCCCAAAATTGACATATTTCCTTTAATATTGGATAAGCAAAATCTCTTAAATACGCTTTGTCACGATTAAATGCATAGTGTTCCCAAAGTGCCTGCGCGTACCATGCACTGCCTGGTGTATTCCAGGAGAAGCTTTCTCCTCCAAAAATATTATTTTCAGTACGAACCGTCCAACCGCGAACACCTGGAAATTCCTTTTGTGTATTTTCCTTCTTTACTTCGCGCATACTATTGATGTAATCCAGATATGGCCATGCAGATTCGCTTAGATTTGCAACCTCAGCAGGCCAATAGTTCATTTGCACATTGATATTGGAATGGTAATCTGATCGCCATGGAGGGGTATTACTATTATTCCATAATCCCTGTAAATTGGCGGGTAGTCCGCCCTTACGAGAAGAGCTTATAAGCAGGTAGCGCCCATACTGATAGATAAGGGATTCTAGCGCCGGTGATGGCTTTTGCTTATAGTGCTGCAGCAGTTTTTTTGTCGTTAGCTCCTGCGATAAATCTTCAGTCCCCAATTGTAACTGTACTCGAGCAAAAAGTGATTGATAATCTTTTAAGTGTCTGGTAAGTAATTGATCAAAATGATATTTAGCAGCCTCTTGAATATATCTCTTGTTCGCTTCTAATGGCTTTTCATTCGCTTTCCAATTCGTAGACCGAGTATTGGCATAATCTGTCGCCGCACTCAAAAGTATAACGATTTTATCTGCCGATTGAACCTGGATAAATATTTCGCCATCCTCTCCTTTTGTCTCCAAAACCTCTCCCCCTTCCGTTTTCACGTGGAGGCGTGCAGCATATTCCATACCATTGGACAGTACACCACTGAACACCAAATCGCCGGCTATCGATTTTGTTAGTTTGCCGTGACTATCTTTAAGTCTGATGGTTGCATTTAGTGATTTTTTATTTTCATTTGTGTATTCCATTACCATCACCTGGTCCGGATTACTAGCGAAGTATCTGCGGCTTCTTTTTTGATTATCTTGATTGTATGTGATATGGTGCAAGGCCTGATCTAAATCTAATTTTCGGCTATAGTTTGAGAAAGGTTTTGCTCCAACCTGTCCAAATTCAACAAACACCTCCCCAAAAGCCTGATATTCTCCGGTTTCCTGTTCGTTACCGGTCCATAGACTGTTCTCATTAAATTGAATATGTTCTTGATTCACTCCTCCGAATATCATGGCACCAATACGACCATTTCCGATCGGATAAGCTTCAGTCATCCAATCCTTAGCAGGTTGATCATCCCATAGAAAATACTGCTGGCCATAAACAGTCGTTTTTACAAAAAATATCAATACTACAATGAATATATATGCTCTTTGTGATTTTAACATAAAAAATAGATTTATTGGGCTAGGCCCAAGGGTGAAAAAACAATGTAAATCGCTATCATCACTAAAATTAGGATGGTACCGACCAAATGCCTTCCTTTCCAATAGGAAGTACGATCCAATCCTGAAAATTCAAATTGAAAAGTGGATTTATAATGAGGTTGTGTTACCTTACTGCCTATCCAGATAATAATCGCTATAATGACAAATAATAAGGCAAATAAATGCAGATAATGCAGGTCTAGTTTCCAAATAAACACAAGGGTAAAATAGCTGATCATGTATAAAAACAGTCCCAGTTGAGCCATCGCTGGGGTTACCCTTTGGGATAAAATACCCATCATCATGATCGTAAAAATAGGCATATTAAAAAGTCCTGAAACCGTCTGCAAATACGTATAGAAACCATCATGTGCAAAAAGGATAAAAGGTGCAATAAACATGGCTGACAAAGAAATGATGAGTTCAAAATATTTGCCTTTTTTTACGAGCTGGCTTTCCGACACGATGATATTACGTTGCTTCAGATAAGGTTTATAGATATTAAATATAAATAAACTACCGCAACTTTGTAATCCCGCAGTGTATGTAGTCATAGCGGCACCAAAAACAAGTGCGAGTGAAAAACCAACAAGAATATCAGGGAAAATATGAACAATCAGATTAGGAAATACAGATGCCGAGGGCTCAACTTTTGGCAAGAGATGTATGGCCAGAAGTCCTGGAAGATTAATAAGCAAGGGCATCAATAATTTGCCCCCTGCGGCCAGTGTCATTCCTTTCTGTGCTTCCTTTAAATTTTTTGCACTTAAGGTTTGTTGGGCGATGTATGGCTCCATACCCCAGTAGTAGAAATTGATCAATAACATGCCGGTAAAGAGCGTCGAAAAAGGTACCGCATCGTGTTTATCTCCCACGGCATTCAAGTGCTCTGTTTTATTCAGAAATACTTGCTGAACTCCTTCCCATATGTTTCCACTGCCCAGATACCAAAATGCATATACTGGAATTATCAGAGCAAGTAAAAATAGTCCCAAACCTAAACTGACATCAGATAAAGAAATTAATTTCAATCCACCTAATATGCTATACAGGCTACCAATAATTCCTAAAGCCCAGACAAGTACCCAGATACTCTGCCAATAACTAATCTGAAAATAGGCAGGTACATCAAACATGATTGCCAAACTTAACGCCCCTCCATACAAAACTGGAGGTAATAAATTAACGATGTAGCCAACAAGGATAAGTACGGAAACGATTAACTTGGTCTTCGCATTAAATCTCAGCGATAGAAAATCGGGTATGGTTCGAAAACCATGTTTGAAATAAATCGGTAACAGAAACTCCGAAACGACTAACATGGCGACCACCGAACTCACTCCCCATCCTATAACAGATAAGTTGTTAATGTAAACAGATTCGTTTTCACCAATAAATTGATTTGCACTTAGGTTGGTCAACAGAAGTGCAGATCCAACCATCCAGAAGCTATTACTTTTACCGGCTAGAAAAAAACCGCTTAATGTAGTCGTATAATACGATTTATACTTTAACAGAGACCATAATGCTACTAAAACCGTAAAAAAGCAAAAACTTGCAACTATCATATCAATTTGTCTACCTTATCTGTTAAAGTGATTTTCGATCTACCAGCTCAGTCGGTACAATCATTTTTACAGGGACCCGCTGTGAAACAAATTTTGCAGCTTCTTGACCTATCGTATGAAAACTGGTGGAAAATGTTGTAATCCCCCCGCTTATGATTTCTTTGATGACATCATCATTATGAGAAAGAATCCCCAGGTCCTTTCCTAATCTCCATTTTTTTTGCAAAATATCTTTCAGCATCAGGTACAGTTCTGGATTGTGAATCGTAAAATAAAGCGTATCCTTTTCTAAATTACCGGGCTTATATTGTTTTTCAATATGCCCCTTTATTTGATACTTATCCAAAAATTTCAGAAATGCATTTTTGATTTCATTGGGTTCTGCTGTGTTTTCTCTAAAATAAAAGATAATTTCTCTATACTTTTTTATTTTAGGATACAGCTGTTCAAAAACTTTATAAGTAGAGTTCTCAAATTCTTGAGCTATGTACGAATACTCGTCGCCTAAATCCAATAAACGATCAATAATTAAAAGCTTTGAAGGAGATATGGATCTTAATAGCTGGACCGAAGCTTTATTTTCAATAGGAGCTACAATGTAAACCGTATATTTTCCCTGGATACGATTAAAAATATCTTCAAAAGTCTCCATATTATTATGGTGGAAAAATAAATCGACGGATACTTCTTCTGGAAGATTTGAACGCAATTCCGATACTAACGTATCTTGAAATGTATCATAAGCATACAACACGACAGCCACTTTTTGTTTCATCTGGGTGTTATTACTTACGACAAAATATCCTTTTCTATTTTTAGACTCAACAACTCCATGCGCTATAAGATCCCGGTATGCCTTTGAAAAAGTTTCTCTGGCATATCCGAGGTAATGTATCATATTATTGACTGATGGAAGACTGGAATGCACTTCTAGCTCATTTGCATCGATAGCATCCAGCACACCTTGAACAATACACTCATGTTTAGAAAGTGTATTTAATGATTCTAACCGTTTTATCCGCGCGATTAAAGTTGCACTATTTTCTTCTGTGGATATTTTCATATATAAATACTAAATAGGAGTTAAAGGGTGATTCTAAAAAGTTTACCGCCTCCTTCATTAAATGCAATTGGCAAATCAGATTTTATGTTCTGCTTTGTTTTGGTAAATAATTCTTCTGCCACATACTGTTGCGCAGGATTCAAACCTAAGAGTGTGAAATCCACAGCAACATGTTGCTTTTCATTGCTAAAATTAAAAATAGCAACATAAAGATACTTACCCGATTTCTTAAAATAGCATTGGTTTGCAGATTTTCCCTCCACAAATCCAGCTGGTCTAAAACTTTTACCATCTGCTATGACCTTTAATATTTCTGAATCTTGGAGATAAACATTCATGTTTTTTTGCCAATTTTCTTTCTTCGACAAATCATCGCCAAGGATAATCGTACCTGCAACAATACCGGAAAGAAATCTTGCCTTGTTTACATTTTCCGGTTCGTCATGAAAGACCAGGTGATCAGCATCAATAAAATCATACAGATACGTTTGCCACCAACCGTAGCTCACACTGTTCAGTGTATACTCAGTCTGGTCGAGCGTTTTCCATGCATCGCATGCTATGCGTCTCATATGAGCAAATTGATTGGTTGCTAATGATGGAGAGATCGCCGCATAAATAAGCATTTTGCCTTTCAAGACATCTACCAGATGTTTCATTCCAACAGCATAGGCTTGCATTCCAGTAGACGTATTTTTATCATAAAACCCTGTCGACTCAATAGCAGCATGTGACAAGAAGTCTATTTTAATCATCTTGAACCCGCACGCAACCAGTTTACCCAATATGACATCCATACGTGCCAATGTACCCGGATGCGTAGGATCCAAAGCACGTCCACCATCCAAGTTGTGATAGCCACTTTTCGTTTTGGTCCACATATCACCAAATTTATAAGAACTTCCCTCCGCTGTTCGGTTAGGTCCACTGCCATGTCCCCAATCGGTGAAAGGAGCCCAGTATACACCTGGTTTAAGACCCAAAGAGTCACAATAATGTACAAATTTTTCAAGTTGACTATAATCTCCCGACATACCTCCTGGTGTCATATTGTCCCAAAAAGAATCTAAATCAATAAAAGCATCACCGTCTGCATTGCGAAAATGAGGAATATCTTTTTCAAAATATTGTGCAGTAGCGGTAGCATTCTGAAAATTAATTTTTTCCTGAATCACGCCCCAACTGTTCCAACCAACAGGCGTAGCAGCTGTCCACTGCTGTACATAAGGTGTTTGTAGTTGGCGATGGATCTTTGCATAGTCCTCCATTCCAACACGCCAATCTTTCACATAAGAAATCAAATACTTCGGCGAAATAATACGATTGCCTTTTATAAACCCGTGTCCCATAGAATCTCGCGTAATATTAACATCCGTAAATCCTGTTTTTATTGCAAGAAAATCATAATTATTTTGATTTCCTCCAATGGATATACCCGATTTCCAGACAGACTGGTCTAAGGAACCGATAACCAATCCATGATTACTATTCTTATCATAAACAACACCCACTTCAGCGCTTACTTTATTTGTTTTTGAAAGGGATTCATTTTCATAAGAAATAAAAGTATCATTATCAAAAGGTACTGCAACTTGATATAATGCTTTACCAAGTCCACTTATATTCGCCTGCATATATAAAGGAGACATATCATTACTTGCTATGTTTTTTCCGTTAATTTCCAATTGAACTAAAATAATCGGTTTCTGGTCGTATAGAAAAAAATGTTGCTTCATCTCTATACCGGCTTTAGTTTTTGAAGATACTGTATACTGTTTCCCTTTTCCTAAAGCATCAGCAACAACTTGTTCACTTATTTTTGAAACTCCGTTCAGATTTTCAGAACTGACACGCGTGCCATCTGAAAGAATTGCATAAGAAACAGCATCTTTTATAATCAAATTATTATTTTGGGACACACTGTATTTCCCTGTTCCCCGGTCGTATTTAAATACCAGTTCATTTTTTTTTACTTCAAATATTTGAGCCTGTACTTGAAGAGAAGTGGCGAGTATTAAAAATATTCCTAAAATTTTTTTCATAATTTATATCATCTATTATTGTAATGTGATTTGAAAAGCATCAATTTTCATATAATGATCAGGTTGAAAATTAAGCAGCATTCCCATATTGACTGTTACTTTCTCTTTAATATCAAAATAAATCCCATCAGATTTCACTTCTGTATACAATAGTGCATCATTAATCTGTTCCCAATCGGGGATAGTTTTATTCGATTTACTGATTACCAGATATGCAGGAGGTTGATCATAATTTGTTGCTGACAAAGTACAGAAAAATCTGTATTTTCCAGGAAGAAGTGTAACCTGTTGTTCAATTTTACCATTTACAATAGCAGGAGCTCCCCATCCAGCTTCCACATTGACCACTCCCCCATCATCAGAAGCAAAACCACCAAAACCATTGTGATTTTTCATACTTGAATTTGTTATCCAATCATTCAGCGTACCCCATCGGTTTCCATCATAAGCAACAGATGTAAAAGGTTTCTTAAAGTTTTTTAAATACCAGGCCGTAATATCTCCCTTGGGTATTAACTTCGTCGGCTGTACCACGAAAGTATCGATCGCATTACTATCCGGTCTAAAAATAGTCTGATAAGACAGTTCACTATAAAGTGCGTAATGAGAAAGAAGTATTTGTGCATTCTGGGATTTTGTTTTCACTAAAGTATCGATCATCTTTCCATCATCTTTTTTGTACTTGATACGCATAGCGTCAGCTCCCATAGTAGCGGCAACATCCTGTGTTACCAATTGCAACTGCTGACCTGCAACAAAATTTTGTTGCACTACAGAACGCTGAAATAATCCTTCGCGATATCGCTCGCCATAGATTGATCCCACCAGATTTGTTGGTATCGATAATCTTCCTTGAGGATCTAATGTTCTGACTTCAAAATTCATCGGTCCTTCAGGCAGGTTTTCGATCAAGCAACGAACGGTATCATTTGCGTTCTTCAGCTGAACCGGAAATCGCATGGAGTCTTGTTTACTGTTCCAATAGACACGGATTTCGGAGATTCCTGTACTTACCCGAAAAACACCCTCAATCTGTACCCTATATTTACCTGATCGGACTTTAATGGAATCTAATTTCGCAGGATAAATTTGCTCTTGGCCATTTGTGTACTTGGTAAAATCATCCATTTTAGAACAGGATGCCAACATCCAAGCACCAAATAAGGATAGTACGAATATATATAGTTTCATATTCTTTATTTTTTTAATTATCAATAAACACCCCAGACCTGTACTTGAGCGATCTGCATAAAATAACTGCCTCTCCAATTGCGAAGATTTCTAATCCTTAAATATTTATATTTAGGTGCGTCTTCTGGAAGGTCAAATGACCAGCCCGCTATACCATAGACTTCGTCTGCATTGGTATTTGTGCCTGATGGTGTTCCAGAAGGTTTTCGAACTGTGCAAGTTGCCAATTTGGTCCAGGACTCCCAAGAACCATCTAAATTTGGATTATTACTTGCCCAAACTTCAAAATCACGGAGATTCCCCTTATCATAGAATCCGTTCTCTCTCCTCGGGAACACGACAATCCGACTCATCTTTGCTTCTTTTCCGACCGAGAAAGTTAAAGACTGCGGAGTACCGGCACTTTCTACTGTATAAAGAGAAGGCCATCTTGAAGGATTCATATTACCATCCCACATACTTTCAACTGTACCATATAAAACTTGAGCATCACCCGGCAAACGCAATGAACTGAACTGCTGACGATCAAAAAGATTTTCTTCCAGCGGTTTCAATGTTTTATAGAGCGTATCTGATGTATTGAGCCATCGGTCACGAATGTAAAATGCGAATTTCATTTCCTTCGATTTTAATCCGCGTATGTTGTAAAGTATTACTGAATCTTGACTATAATAATTATCCAAAGGAAGGAACTCCCCATTATTTAGAGAATCCACCATAGGAACAATAACAATATTTCCTTTTTCCTTATTGATAGATGTGATGCGAACACCACCAAAAGTTTCGACAACCTTTAACTGACCGTATACGAGATCAAAAATTGGCGTTTTTGGTTCAACGGTAACGTCAACGGGGTCAGATGCAATTTCAGCTTTACTGACAGCATATAGTTTAACAACATGCTTCTGTGTATCGGGAAATCCATCAATAAGAATTTCATTTTTGTACTGCGATGATTTAACGACGCGGTTTTCGCCATTAGCCATTTGATAAGTTGCCTTGACATAAAGCAAATTATCGCTTTCTGGTAAAGAATAACGAATCGTGGCATTACCAAAACCGTTGGTCACGGATACGTTTGTGATAACACCCGGTTTAGCTTGATCATCTTCCAGCAGGTTCCAACCTTTTTCCTCTTTACATCCACTTACAGCAAATAGTAAGGCTATCAAGAGCACTATATTTTTGACATATATTAAATTTTTCATAATTTCTTCAGATTTAAGATCATACTACCATCCTGGATTTTGTACTAAATTGGGATTAACAAGCAGGTTATTTTCGCGGATTGGCCAGAAATAATCACGCGGTGCCACAAAACGCTGCTGAAAGAAAGTAAGTTCTTTATAGAACAATTCGGGATGGTCCTTATCTTGGTTTCGATCCCAGCCGGTTATATTCTTATTCAGTTCCTGCGCAGCGAGCTTCCATCTTTTTAAATCCCAATATCTTGAGCCTTCAAAGCTCATCTCTATATTTCGTTCGCGTTGGATGATCAGTCGCAAACCGTCTTTTGTATTTGGTTTATTACTATTAAATGAATATTGACTCCAAGATTCTTTAACACCTTTCAATCCCGCTCTAGCTCGAATTTTATCCAAATACAAAAAAACATCTTCAGCAGGACCCTGACTTTCATTCAAAGCCTCTGCATACATCAGATAAAGGTCTGCCAGTCTTAATATTGGCCAAGGGTATTCCTCTATATGGGAGCTGTTGCCATCCTTAAAAGCAAATTTCCAGTTAACAAGTTTCTTTGGGTAGTATGTCGTGATGGGGATGGAAATCCCACTTCCAAATAACCCTAAGCGTAGTTGAGTTGTCCATGTATTTTCGTCACTACGGCTCGGACTGTTTTCCATAAACCATACGCCTCCATCAAATCCAACATTTGCATAAAAGCGATTTTCACGGTCAAAGTGCAGACGTGCCGTCTGGTAATTTTCAATATTATTGAAACGTTCACTATGGTTACCTCTCCGAAGCTGATTTTTATTAGAAAAATCTAAGGTTTTATCCTCTTCTATAGGCACACCATTACTCGTATAAAATTGTTCAATTATTTTTATTGTAGGTGCTAAAGTACCATGAACACTATTATTTCCAGAATTATTAGGATCAATATGTGCCATTGAAGAATACTGCATCTGCCAAGCACGAGAAGTTGGATTAGCCCAAATGGTTTCTTTATTCCATTTTTCAGTCACAGCATTTCTGATGCTCATCTGCGTTATTGTGGTATCTGACAAAGGGAATACCGTTCCTGGAAATTTATACAAACCAATTCCTAAACTCTCACAGGCTACAATTGCTTCTTTTGCAGCCTGTGCGGCCTTTTGCCATTTCTCGATTTGAAAACTCTGATTAAAAAATAGACTGCCATCGACATTTCTAAAATTGGCAAAATCTTTATTACCGTTAAATAAAGGGCTAGCCGCATACAAAAGTACCTTGGCTTTTATTCCCATAGCAATAGGTTTGGTAATACGACCTAAATCAGTAACAGGCGATTGTACGGTATTGGGAAGCTTGACTATAGCATCATCCAATACTTTAACAATATAATCAACAACTTCATCGATCGATTGACGTTTGACTTTAGCAGCTTCTATAGACGTGTTTACATCTAAGTTGACATCCATAATCGGAAATGGGCCATAATGGCGCATCAACATAAAATGATAATAAGCTTTTAGGAACAAGACCTCTCCCTCCCAGGTCGTTCTTTCATCTTGGGTTAAGTCCCGTACCTTTTCCGGATTGCGTATGTTTTCCAAAAAAATATTACAGTCACGAATCCCATTAAACATTGCGCCATCCCAATAATTGACATAGGGGTTCGTGACATTCTGGTTACCTCTGGCAATATTCCAGTTCGTCCCATCAATACTGAGCGTCGGATAGTCTAACCAAAACTCATCTCCAGCCATATAAGCCGGGTTACGCGTCGGATCACCATCCTGAGGCAAATAAGAATAACAGGTTGCTAAATATTTAATGGCCTCACTTCGCATCGTAAAAGCATTATCAATAGTTGCAACGTTGTCGGGTACAACATCTAAATAACTACAAGCTTGAAGAAACAATACCCCTGACACAATCACTGATTTTAATATAGTTAACTTTTTCATGATACATTTCTTTTTTAAAATCCAATATTAATACCCACATTATAAACCGCTTGCACTGGGTATCCTAAGCCCTCACCACCCATTTCCGGATCCCACATTTTAAATTTGCTCCATACTGCGAGATTCATCGCATTGACATAAAAGCGAACATTTGACATCTTTAGTCTGGTCAGAAACTTATCCGATACATTATAACCCAGCTCAACAGATTTTAGGCGCAGAAAAGCACCATTGCGCATCCACCATGTTGAAAACTGATTGTTGTTATTATTAAAACCATCCGTCAACCGAGGCCAGAATGCACGAGTATCTTGATTGTCCTCGGACCAATAACTGTTCGCCACTTCTTGTAACAGTCCATTTTGATAAGGTCCATTTATAGCAAATGGTGTTATGTTACCCGGATCAATAAAAAATGAAGACCGTGCCGAACCCTGTAAAAATGCACTTATATCAAATCCTTTAAAACCAACTGAAAATCCCATACCATAGATGATTTCCGGATCTGTAGGATAACCAATTGGCACTTTATCCAAATCTGTTATTTTACCATCGCCATTTACATCTCTGTATTTGATATCACCTCCCATTGTTCTAAAAGCACCACCAAAGTTTTGCAATGGCGAATTTTCGGCTTCCATATCGTCAACAAATAGTCTTTCTGCAATTAATCCATATCCCTGCTTTATCGGAAGTCCTAAATGTGTGAGGTAACTGAGATTATCAGGATAATTAGGCTCTTCATTGACCAATAATTTATTAGTGGCATAGGTCATATTTCCCCTTAACTGTGTCCACCACGTGTTTTCAAAAGATTTATTGTAATCTAATGCTAGATCAAATCCCCTACTTTGCACTTTACCTAGGTTGGCATGGATATTTGCCTGAAAACCAGTAGTCGAAGGAATATTAGAGCGCACCATTAAAATATTAGTTCGTTTTGAATCATAATAATCAAACACGACACCTAAACCGTTTTTTAAATTCAGATCAAATCCGGCATCAAATGTTGTTGCTTTTTCCCAGGTAATATCACGATTCTCGTAACGCGATATAGAATAGCCTGGTCTAGAATAATCCCAGTTGTTTCCCCATGAAAATCCCTTACCGCTATTGTTTGGATTGACCTGAGACAGGTAAAAGAACCGGTCATTTTCATCTCCGATCTGATCATTACCAACCAAACCATATGTGGCCCTAAATTTCAATCTCGAGACAGAAGAAGTCATAAAATCAAACATTTTTTCTTCATGCAGATTCCAACCTACACCAAATGATGGAAAAAATCCAAACCGATGATCTTTAGAAAAACGCTCCGATCCGTTATAACCGAAATTAAACTCGAAAAGATATTTATTCTTAAAGGCGTATGTACCACGTCCCGATACGCCAAGGTTTCGTGCGGGCAAAGAAGCTTGCAGATCTCCTCCATTTGCTGTTTGATAATTCCGAATAATACCTATCAACATCCCGGTTAGATCATGATCTTCACCTATCGTACGGTTATAGTTAAGAGCAAACTCTCCATAGGTAGTCGTATTCAATATTTTATTACCTTGATTATAATCTAAATATTCTGTCCCTTCATTTTCATTCAGCAGACTTAATATCGAATTATCAGTTCCCGGTATCTTGACTAAATTATAGTAAAACGGTTTGAAACTTCTCATAACGGAGAAATAAGAGTAGCGTTGCGTGTAAGCCATTAATCTCGCGGACAAACCTTTTGTCAGAAAGTCAAAGTTTTGCTTTAGTTCAAGTTGTACATTAACAGTTGAACTATTGTACTCCTGAAAACCATTTACCATATTAGCATATGGGTTATTATACAAGGTCTTAGTTGTTGGAATATAATTATTACCAAATAACGGATGTGTCGAATAAGGCAAATAAGACGACGGATAGATGGCTGGAAACATCACCGGATTAGACCAAATCGCTTCGCGAAAGACACGTTGACCGCCGTTGATCAAATTACCCCATTTATCATATCCACCTAATGGACCGGTATAATCATCAAATTGAGCAGATGTACGAATAATCCCTGTCGTTGTAGGCGTAATATTAAGCGTGATATTTGAACGTAGCGAGTAATTCTTTAAATTAATATTATTATCAAAACTATTCCCTTGTTCCGTTTTTAAAATCCCTTTATCACTATTTAAAGTACCTGCAACATAGTATTGCGCTAAATTTCCACCACCAGACACGTTAAAATTAAAACGTTGATTATTGGTGTGATCTTTTATTAATTGATCTATCCAATTATTGTTCGGATATAGAAGTGGATCGTCACCATTTTCAGTATGGTCAATTTTATTTTGACTATAAGGAAGTGTACCTCTAGGATCGCGCGTTAAGACAGCCTCATTGGCCATCTTCATGTAAGTAATATTATCTGCAAATTTAAAATTACGCGTGTTGGTCGAGATTGAATTTTCAAATCGTGCATTAAACTTAGCCTTTCCTACGATACCACTTTTTGTATTGACAAGCACAACCCCATTTGCACCTCTAGCTCCATATAATGCTGAAGCTGCGGCATCTTTCAAAACTGAAAACCCGGCAATATCATCTGGTTGCAACCTTGCTAATGCTGTTGTATTAGATTCCATTCCGTCAATCAGGATCAGTGGATCCTTTTTTCCTGCTCCAAATGATCCAACACCTCTGATGAAAAAAGATGCATTGTCATTACCGGGCTCACCACTTCGCTGGTAAGCGATCAAACCGGCAACACGCCCCGCCAACATAGAAGTCAAATTGGAAGTGGGACCTTTAATTTCTTTGGGATTGATCGAAGTGATCGAAGCAACCATACTGGTTTTCTTTTGCGTGCCATAGGCAACAACAGTCACTTCATCCAAACTAGAACTCGAAGATGCGAGATAAATGGTTAACCTAGTTTGATTTTCAACTTTAACGGATTTACTTTCAAATCCGACTGAAGTAAATTGCAAAACATCGCCAATATGCGCTTCTTTAATTAAAAATTGCCCTTGCGAATCTGTGGATACTAATGCTTTTTTTCCTTTTATTGCAATGGTAACATTTGAAATTGGCAATTGACTCACACTATCCAGTACGATACCTTTTAATTCAAATGATGGTGATTGACCCCATGCAAGGTTAGAAATGAGTAAGAAAAAAAAGACAATACCTAATCTGTGCCATTTACAGAATTGATGATACAAATAATCGTTCATAATTAGTTATTATTTTATAGTTGGTTTATGAGATGAAGCAGCACAGGAGTCTATACTATTCTATCCTACTACAATAGTATAAACAAATTTTCATATCTCCAAACATTTTTATTTCTTATTACTCTTCGAAAAGGATTTAATTGACTTAAAATGCGACAGGTTTTGGTTGCTATTTTTTATAGGGACATAAAAAACACAGGTATTGAGAAGTAAATAATATTATAAATAATTTACATCAAATCAGAAATACGATCTATTATTTTGATAAGGGTTAATTTGAGTTACCCTTTATTTTTAAGTGAAATCATTGCTCAGAAATAGAATAGCAATAAGATTAGTGAGGTCAGTTTATTCAAATTTCAGCTCTGCGTGTTCCCATTGGGAGTACCCGTTGAGCTGTTATCGCAAAAACTTCCTGTTCTTTAGTAACTTCGATAAGAGACAATCCTGTAAACAAACTAAAAGCAGGTAAAAGTGCCGCCGTATCATCAAAGACAAAACAAGGTAATTTTATCCGTTGTCGGGCCTTCCCTTTTAACAAGATACCTGGATGTATATGTCCTGAAAATATAAACTTTCCCCGATCTGGTGCATCTTTTCTATTATGAACAAAACAAAACTCACCCAGTTCATAGTAATCTGAAAACAGTTTTATGGCGAGTTCCTCATAGAATAGAACGGGTAATCTTTCATGATTTCCCTTCACTAGAATAATCTCTAATGATGCGTACTTCTTTCTCCATTCACGAAATGTTTCCAGATCCAGATTATGATCGTGATGAAACATATCACCTGTTACCAATAAGGTTTTGGGATTATAAACTTCCAATAGTTTATCCAGGCGCAGCATATCGGTATCGGACACCTGTTTAGGAATCTGTAATCCCTCCTTCCTAAAATGTCCGGATTTACCTAAATGAATATCACTGATGACCAGCATGTGATATTCCGGTATATAGAGAGCCCGGTCTTTATCCAGGATGATCGTTTTTCCTCTTTTTATAATTCTGTACATCTTAATCCAAGTTTTTAAACACTGCGGCCTTCATCTTTTCAATTCGTGCTTCGAGTTCTTCAGAACTCATGCTCTCCCGCATACTATCCACTTTGATCGGGAAAGAAAATGGAGTAAAACGCTCTGCCCACTTTAAAACGATGGTACTTTGCTGTATTCTATTCAGCGCATGCAACAAACGTGGCTCTTCGAGCTGATAATGAAAGTTTTCATCATAAGCCTGACGCAATAAGAGATTTTTGGGATCATAGGATTCAAAAACATCAAAGAACAAAGCGGAAGAAGATTGAATCTGCTTATTCTTTAAATATTTACCGGGATAACCCTGAAATACCAGTCCCGAAATACAGGCAATATCTCTAAACTTTCTCTTTGCCATCTCCGTGGCATTGATACTGGCACTGATATCTGCGCTTAGGTTATCGGGAGAAAAAACGTCATAGACAATAGCATCATCCATCGGTATTTCTTGATCACTCAGCAATTCAAAACCATAATCATTCATCGCTATTGAAAAAGTAATAGGTATCAATCTTGAAATTCGGTAGGCTATAAGTGCCGCCATAACCTCGTGTACCAATCGCCCTTCAAATGGATAAGCAAAAAGATGATATCCTTCTTTCGTATGTATTAATTCTACTAGAAACTCATCCGCCCTAGGTACATGTGTAATCGATTCCTGCAATTCGAATAAGGGTTTCATCACCTTAAGCTCTTCCTCTTCATGTTCTCCGACCAATACCTGACTGTATTTCTGACGCAGGATAGCACCTAAATTAGAACTCAAGGGCAATCTGCCCCCCAGCCAGCTTGGTGTTATGGTTTTTTTATGCTGACTTCTTTTAACAAGCACAAGCATATCTCTGACCATTACAAACTCCAAACTTCTACCTGCGAGATTAAAACGGTCACCCGGTTTTAGTTTTGACACAAAATACTCTTCAACCATACCCACATAACCTCCGGTCATAAATTTAACCTTCAGCATAGCATCGCTCACAATAGTACCTATATGCAAGCGGTGACGCATTGCGATCTGCCTATTGGTTACTTTCCATAAGCCATCTGTTTCGTCGAACACCACTTTGTGAAATTCAGGATAGGCCTGCAGACTTGAGCCTCCTTGTGTAATAAACTGCATACACCAGTCAAACTCTTCAGCCAACAATTCAGAAAAGGCATAGGTATTCTTAACCTCCTCAAAAATTATTTTATTATCAAATCCATTTCCTACAGCTAAAGTTACCAAGTATTGCAACAAAACATCAAAAGGCAGGATAAAAGGTTCTCTACTTTCAATCTGCTGTGTTTTAGCCGCTGTTTTAATCGCAGCGACTTCTAGCAGTTCGAGCGCATGGGTCGGCATAAAATAGATCTTTGACGTTTCAAAGGGTGAGTGTCCACTTCTTCCGGCACGTTGTAAAAAACGTGCTACACCCTTTGGTGACCCTACTTGCACCACATTATCAACCGGTTTAAAATCCACGCCCAAATCAAGAGATGAGGTACAGATCACAACTTTCAATACTCCCGTATGCAATGCTTCTTCAATCCAGTTGCGTAATTCATAATCTATCGAACCATGATGTATCGCCATCTGACCCGCAAAATCGGGATGGATCTTCAGTAAATGCTGAAACCAGATCTCTGCCTGACTTCGGGTGTTCGTGAAAACCAAGGTCGTTTTGCTCTTTTTGATAACAGGAACTAATTTATCGGCCAATTTTATCCCCAGATGCCCGGCCCAAGGTAACATTTCGATGGTATCAGGGATAATCGATTGAATCTGGATCTTCTTTTCAGTTGCCGCTTTTACAATTATTTTCAACACTTGATGATCAGGTTGCAAAACCGCTAAAGCCTCTTCGAGGTTACCGATTGTCGCCGAAATTCCCCAGATGCGAAGCGTCCTGTTTTCCCTAAAACTTACCATACCTTTGATTCGGGATAGCGCCAGCTCAACCATGACACCTCTTTTAGTGCCTAATAATTCATGCCATTCATCTGCAACTATGCAGGTTAGATCATCAAAGATATTATCGTTATTTTTCTGAGCCAGAAGTAAATGTAAGCTTTCTGGTGTGATCAATAATACTTGTGGCATGGCTCGTTTTTGTTTCTGCTTTTCAGATACTGAAGTATCGCCGTTCCGCACGCCGACCCTCCAGTCAACATCAAGCTGAAATAAAGCTTCTTCCATCGCACGTGCCAGATCTTTTGCCAATGAACGTAATGGTGTGATCCAGATTACACGCAAGCCCAATTTCCCTTTTCTTTTACTTCCATTGCCCTCCTCATTCAGATAAGCAATGATGGGTGCCAGAAAGACAGAATAGGTTTTACCAAATCCGGTAGGTGCGTTGACTAAACCACTATATCCCTCCAAGTAAGATGCCCATGTCTCTTCTTGAAAGGGGAATGGTTTTCTTTTTCGGGTTTTCAACCATTTCACAACTTTTTGATAGCCTACCGTTTTTTTCATCTTTCACTATCCCTCATAGTTGATTCTAATAGTATCTGCAGATCTTCCAGCGTATTGATGTCATCTACTTTTTTATCTCTTCTCCAGCGCACAATTCGGGGGAAACGTAGCGCAAGCCCTGCTTTATGACGCTTACTAACTGCTATTCCTTCAAAAGCAATCTCAAATACCAGTTCTGGTTTTACAGTCCGTACAGGGCCAAATTTCTCTATGGCATTTTTGACCACAAAACTATTGACCTCTTTAATCTCTTTATCCGTCAAACCTGAATAAGCTTTCGCGATCGTAATAAACTGATCTCCGTCGCGTACTGCAAAAGTATAGTCTGTAAAAAAATTAGCTCTTCTCCCGCTTCCTTTTTGCGCATAAATCATCACCACATCTATGGTAAAAGGTTCTATTTTCCATTTCCACCAATCTCCTCTCTTTCTACCGCTATGATACAAAGAATCCTGACGTTTCAGCATAATGCCTTCACTATTCAGTTCGCGAGACTTTTTCCGTTCTACAACTAAATTTTCCCAAGAATCAAAAGGAACAATCGGAGCCGTCAAAATTGTCTCCGCTATTGGCAATAACTTTTCGAGCACAGCTCTTCTTTTATGGAGCGGTTCAGCTCTATAATCCATACCGCCATATTCCAATACATCATAGGCATAGAAGGCGACAGGAGCCTCATCCAGTTGTTTTTTATTGATTGTTTTTCTATTGAGCCGTTGCTGTAAAGTACTAAACGATAATACTTCGCCTTCACGTACAGCCAATATTTCACCATCGATTACGGTACCGTTTGGCAGACCAGATAAAGCAACGTGCAATTCTGGAAACTGGTCTGTTACCAGTTCTTCCCCACGTGACCAGATAAATAATTCATCATTCCGCTTAATAATCTGCCCTCTGATTCCATCCCATTTCCACTCTGCCTGCCAATTATCCACCGATCCTAACTCATGGACAGGCACATCGATCGGATATGCCAGACAAAAAGGATAAGGCCAGGAACTATCAGTATTAACATGCAAACCACCTATCAAGTCACCAAAAGAAATTTTCTCAGGATCCCATTTTCCCATAATGCTATGCGTGATGTGATTGGTATCCAGACCTGATAATTTTGCGAGCGCGTGAATTAAATTTTTAGATGAGATACCGATACGAAAATTACCTGATATCAGCTTATTAAACACAAATCTTTCTTGCGTACTCAGCTTTTCCCAAGCGTTGAAAACAAATTCCTTTTTATCTTCATTGCTACTGTCCGACAAGTTCTTCAACGCCAATATCCATTGATGCAATGGAATATCGGATGTGGATGTAGAAGGAGGCAAAAGCAAAGCAATCGTTTCACTCAAGTCGCCAACATTGTGATAACTTTCTACAAACAACCAGGTGGGTAATCCAGTGATTTCGGTGATCCACTCTTTCAACAAGTTGGTACTGATCGTTCTTTTAGGCTTCTTCCCCGTAAACAAAGCAATAACCCAAATTTTATCGGCATCCTCCGCTTCAGAAAAATAGTCAACCAAAGCAGTTAATTTATCATTAGTTTTATTACTCTGTTCGAGTCTGGAAATTAAACGGCTAAACTTTCTCAAAGATCACCCCCTTTCTCCGCTACCGCTTCTTCATCCTCAATGCCAAATTGTGTTGTCACTGCTTCAGCAGGTATTCCCTGCTCGGTCAAATAACGGGAAAAGACCGATGTAAAACCATGCGTTACATAAACCTTTTCAGCTTCAGTTGCTTTTATGGCCGTGATCAATCCATTCCAATCGGCATGATCGCTCAGTGCAAATCCCGCATCAGCGCTCTGCCATCTTCGATGCGAACGCACCTGCATCCATCCTGAACAGATACCAACAGCAGCACCCTGCAAACTTTTGATCCACTTGCTATCTCGCATGACCGGTGGAACAATTAAAATACCCCCTTGTAGCTCATCCCTGCTCATATCCGCTGTTATTGTTTTGTAGGGAGGCAATGTAACTCCGGCCTGTTCAATAGCTACATTGAGTCGACCAATACTATTATGCACGTAGATCGGCAGATATCCTGCTAGGTTATGCAATAAACGCTGCGCTTTCCCCAAGCTGTAAGCAATAAGCACGGTCGTTTTATTATTTTCTTTATTTTGTGCTGCCCAATGCTTGATATCGTCAAATAGGACATCTTGAGGCAACCAGTTGTATACAGGAAGTCCAAATGTACTTTCAGAAACAAACGTATGGCATTTAATCGGTTCAAAAGCCGTACTAATGCCATCAAATTCTACTTTATAATCTCCAGAAATTACACAGATTTCACCTTTATATTCAAGACGAACCTGAGCAGAGCCAATCACATGTCCAGCAGGATGAAAAGAAATCTGAACACCATTTCTAAAAACTTTCTCCCCATATGCCATTGATTCGACAACCAGATCCTCGCTTATACGACATTTGATAATCGCCTTTGTCAAATGGTGGCACAGATAGTATTTATTGCCCCAGCGCACGTGGTCTGCATGTCCATGCGTGGTTACAGCATAATCTACCGGCAACCAGGGGTCCACGTAAAAATCACCTTGTTTACAATAAATACCGCGATTAGTAAAAGTTATCAATCCCATATATTTCTAATAACAAGCATGCCGCGAATTAGTTTACATCGCATATTGATGAGCAACTATTCAAACTATTTGTCCACGAAATTGTTTACTAGATATACGATCTACTTAATTTAAGCAAAGAATAATATGGAAATAGAATATGTATTGGAAGAAAAAGGTGGACCAGTTCTAGCGTTAGCTATACATGATGGACATCAGATTGCCCCACAACTATCACCTATCATGAGTCTTTCAGAATCCGAACGATTACGAGAGGAGGATCCTTACACGGGTATGCTGACAGATCTAGATACTAATCGGCTGATTATTAAAACCTCTAGATTCCAAGTAGACCTTAATAGACCTATTCAAGATTCCGTATATCTACGCCCTGATCAGGCATGGGGGCTTAATGTATGGAAGCAACCTCCTACTAAGACAATCTTAGCACAACTCAAACAATCTTATCATTATATTCAAAAAGTTCTTTCGGGCATGATTGAAAAAAGCATTCAGCAAAATGGGTATTTTATCATTTATGATATCCATAGTTACAATGCTAAACGATCGGGTCCTGATGAAACAGTCGACACCTACGCAAATCCAGAGATAAATATTGGAACGATCAACAATAAAGGTATTTGGAGGCCTTTGATCGACTCATTTGTAAAATACTTGAAAGAACACAATATAAATGAAAACCAGATCGACGTACGTGAGAACGTCAAATTTTCAGGTGGTTATCTTTCCAAATGGGTCACCAGTAAATATGGTCAGAAAGGATGTGTACTTTCTATTGAGTTTCGTAAAGACTTTATGAATGAATGGACAGGAACTCCTAATCTTGATCATATCGAGTCATTAAAAAAACTATTACGATCTTCTGTATCGTATATCAAAAACAGCTACCAAAGTCACTATGGATCAAAGTAAAGCGATTACGAAAGCAGTTACATCCATCATACAAAAAGAGCCCGTTCATATACAGTTTTCGAAAGATAGTAAACTTGTTCTCAAACGCATCATTCCGCTACTTTTGGTTTATCGGATCCCTGTAGAAGGCAAAGATCAGATGATTTCCACTTTGGTTAAATCGGAATCTTGTTCTTTAGTAGGCAAATCATCAGATCTGGATTTCAATGCGGTGATCACGCCAATAATAAGACAGCTTATAGATGAATTTGGTGCATGTCAATTGATCGAAATCTGGCAGGATAAAGAGATGGATACAGACGTCGCCATCCATATTTCACAGAAATCAGCACTTCCTATTGCTCAAAAATTTATCAAAGATTTAGAATCGGATGAACAGAATATGTTCTTGTCTACTGCTATAAAAAAAGAGACAAAGTCACCAAAAAATAGAGATACAACTCCCATTATCAATCCATTGGCAGAGGAATTTAAACAATTACTTTACATGGGTATTGCACTGAAACCGCATTATAATGATGTCACGACTGGAAAGGTATATCCGCTCATTCTGCGCAATTATCGTGAAATATTTACAAAAAGTTTACGCAAGAGTTTTCTTGAATTTATCAGACTATATACATCATTAAAGGTATCACAGTTCAGGATGCTCAAGACAACTGAACTGCAACCCCTTATTATGGAAATCGATCAGAATTTAGCTTCTGAAAGTCAGAAATTCGACTTTTTGCTCTTAGTCAGTCCTTTAAATACCCGTGAAGCATGGTTACAATTTAAGAAAGATAAATTTTTAAAATCGCCAAAATTTAGATATAGACCCATGCCAATAGATCCGGAGCTGGTGAAACGCAATCTTTATAATCTACGTATTGAAGATATTGATGATCCGACTATCGCTTATCTTTTTAGGGATAAACGTAAGGAACTTGATGCTATGATGACCATGCTGATTGATCGTGGCAATGAAGGCTTTATGCACGGCAGCCTCCAAGTATTCGGAAATGTCAATGACAATTTACTGGAAACCGCAAAGGCTATACTACTGGTATACGAACAACACAGCAAGAAGCCGGTGCCTCCAAAAAAAATGATCAATGCAACCGAATTCGCCAAATTGGCAAAGGAAGAGCTTCATTATCTCAGACAACAATTTCCTTCACTGGAGACCGGCGTCCGGATCCGCGAAGATATCACAGGCATCATGGTCAACCGAGGTGTATTGAACATCAGCAAATATTATGAGGTTGAAGCGAGCAGGGCCATTGCCCTCATACAGCATGAAGTAGGTACCCACATTGTTACCTATTTCAATGGCAAGTCTCAGCCATTTAAACTGTTCAGCCTGGGTGTACCCGGTTATGAGCAATTGCAGGAAGGACTTGCTGTATTCTCCGAATACATGGTCAACGAGCTTAGCGGAGACCGTCTAAGGATTATAGCTGCACGTGTAGTGGCAGTACACCATATGCTAGCAGGGCATAATTTCAGCGATACCTTCTTCTTATTGGTAGATCATTATCATTTCACAGAAGAAATAGCCTTTCATATCTGCACCAGAGTATACCGCGGTGGTGGCTTAACAAAAGATGCTCTCTATCTAAAAGGCCTCATGAGCATCATTACCTATATCCGTGAGGGAAGAGAGCTCTCTCCTTTGCTCATTGGTAAAATCCGGGAAGACTATATCCCCATTGTTGAAGAATTAACACAAAGAGGATTATTAAACAATCCGATCCTAAAACCACGCTACCTGGCAGAACCTTATTTACAGAACTTAGAAAAAATCAAATCAGGAGACAATATTTTCAACCTTTCAAATCATTAAAAGCACTTTCCTATATGAAAATCGCATTCATCATCAATCAGACACACAAAGAAAAGGCCAGTTTCACAACAACATTGTTAGCCTACAAAGCGCTCCTACGTGGCCACTCCGTCTATTACATCGGTCTTGCTGATTTTGTTTACCTGGATCAGGATAAAATAGCCGCTCATGCCCGTGCAGTACATCAGATCGATGGTATAGCAGATACCGATCAATTGATTGATAAATTACGGTCTACCGCCAAGGAAAAAATATCGTTACGGGAGCTAGATATTATTTGGCTGCGATTTGACCCCGTTCTTGACATGATCAATAGGCCTTGGGCAGCATCTATGGGATTACAGTTTGCTCAGCTCGCACAAAATCTTGGTGTACGCGTACTTAATAATCCACGCGCTCTCGTTGATGCGGAAAATAAACTTTACCTCGAAAACTTTCCCGAAGAAATCCGTCCCAACACGATCGTGACGCGAAATTACGATGACGTGAAGCAGTTTTTTGAAGAGCAAAACAATAAAATTATCCTGAAACCTTTAAAGGGTTCGGGGGGAAAAAATGTCTTTCTAGTCAATGAGCAGGAAAGTAAAAACCTCAAACAGATTGTTGAGGTGATCTGTCGCGACGGTTATTTAATCGCTCAGGAATATTTGCCCGATGCACAATATGGCGATATCCGTTTTTTCCTACTCAATGGGAAACCCCTGCTCGTTAATGGAAAATACGCTAGTGTGCACAGAGTACAATCAGCGGGAGAATTGAGGAGCAATATCCACCAGGGAGCCAAAGCCCAAGTTGCTGAGATCAGTCCCGCGCTACTGCAAATGGTACAGAAAGTGGCCGACAAACTGATGCAGGACGGGATGTATTTCGTAGGATTGGATATTATCGGTGACAAAATAATGGAAATCAACGTTTTTAGTCCTGGCGCACTGCTACAGGCATCAGAACTTAATGGTGAAGATTATGCTACTGCTATCATCAAGGATCTGGAAGAAACAACAATCAAAAAATAAGGTAGCACAGCATTCCTATTGAAACAAGGCATCACACGTGATGCCTTGTTTTTTCAATAGGATGTGTACCAAAAGGTTCGAATAAATTTATCCCTTTCAATCGTTGTCTTCAAAAATTATTCTATATCTTAAACCCATATTTAATAGCATTCAGAAGAAAACATCACAGTGGAACAGCTCAATCGATTTGATCGCATACTAGCAATATTAATTCAACTTCAATCCAAAAAAACGGTCAAAGCACAAGAACTAGCAAGCCGTTTTGAAGTCAGTTTACGGACCATCTACCGTGACGTTAGAAGCCTGACTGCGGCAGGCATTCCAATCATTGGTGAAGCAGGATTAGGTTACGAACTGGTTGAGGGTTATAAGATTCCTCCAATGATGTTCACAAAAGCAGAAATCACGAGTTTTGTAGCCGCTGAGAAGCTGGTGTTTAAATTTATCGATAAGGAAATGAAAGATCATTTCTCTTCGGCCATCTATAAGCTGAAGGCGATTATACGGAGTTCCGATAAGGATTGGATGGAAACTATTGATAAACATGTAGTCATGAAATCTATTTCGCATAATCAGCTGAGCTCAGCACTCCCCAATACTTTGACGACTCTATTTCAATGCATCGCCCAGAAAAATGTATTGGAAATTAGCTATCAGGCTACCTATCAGCAAGAACCTAGCGTACGTGACATAGAACCGATCGGTGTGTTTCATGAAAGTAATTATTGGTACATCTATGCTTTCTGTTTGGTAAGAAACGATTATAGACAGTTCCGTACAGATCGCATCTCTAACATTAGAATATTGGATCAATTACAATTTAAACAACATCCTGATCTTGAACAATATCTCGCAGAACGAGAAAAGGAAGCCAATTTTACGCGCGTAGTACTTCATGTCGATCCACAATTTGCGCATTATCTACATTGGGAACGTAAATATTTTGGTTTTAAAAAAGAAAGCCTGAATGATGGTATGGTCGAAATGGTATTTGATGTCAAAAATGCTGACATGGGATTCGCACGCTGGTATATGATGTTCGGTGACCGTGCAGACATTATTAGCCCCCAATCTTTAAAAGACACGGTAAGGTCCTTACTGAAATCTCAGGCAGAACGACTGGCATAAAAAAACCTCCAGAGAGCAGCTTGCTCCTTGGAGGTCGTAAGTTTTAGCGGTATTAACGCTCCCAAAAGAATGGCGGCTCAATCCCCAAACTTCTCAGATAAACATATCCTTGCGCTCGGTGATGAATCTCATTATCGATAAAATATAAAATATTTTCAATGACAGGAAACTCATATTGACCGAACAAATTAAATGTCTCGTGAAAATTTTCTTCTTTAAGTTGCGCCCATAAGTGCTTAAGCTCTTCCGTATGCTGATCCCACACTTCTAAAATGGCGGCCTTGCTTGTATACTTATTTGCTTCAGCATATGCTTCCACCTGTCTATTGACTATACCCGTTAAACCGGGAACAGCAATCGATATCAGTTCATTTGCCAATTCACCAAATGTACGCATACCAGGCACAGCATAAGTGAAAAGCTCTGCTTCAGGAAACTTCTCGATCGTTCTTCTAGTCAGGTTTCTATGACCTAACCAATGTTTCAATAATTCTTCTTTGGTAATAACTGCTACTGTATTCATATCGCTTTATTTTTAATTGATAAATCAAAATTACAAGCAATAGTGACAGCCTATTGTCAGCAGTAAAAAATTATTTTGGCATTACTTTATAAGTCGGATCATTTTCAGAAGCCTCAATCTCTACCGGACTGTTTGCTTTCCTCATGATGGCTTTACAATCGGCACTCAAATGGCGTAAGCGAAGTGTTTTAGATTGACTTTTGTATTTGTATCCAAGTTTATTAACGGCATCTATAGCGCTCATATCTGTAATCTTACTTTCCTTAAAATCAACGATTACAAGATCAGGGTCTTCATTGACTTCAAATTTCTCTAAAAATCCAGCTACTGACCCAAAAAATAGCGGACCATAAATTTCATACACCTTATTTCCGGCTTCATCAATCGTTTTTCGCGCTCGAATACGTTTTGCATTATCCCAAGCAAATACAAGTGCCGAAATTACCACACCGACCAGTACAGCTAAAGCCAAGTTGTGCAACACAATCGTAATTAGTGCGACAAGCATACCGACGATTACATCAGACTTCGGCATCTTAGTGATAATACGGAAAGAAATCCATTGAAAAGTTCCTATAGCCACCACCATCATTACCCCCACTAAAGCAGCCATCGGTATCTGTTCAATAAAAGGAGAAGCAATCAGGATGATCGTCAATATTGTGAGGGCACCGATAATACCGGAAAGTCGTGAACGGGACCCTGCATTAATATTAACTAGCGTTTGTGCCACCATAGCACAGCCTCCCATCCCTCCAAAAAATCCATTTACCAGATTCGCCGTTCCCTGCGCCATAGCTTCTTTATTAGCGTTTCCTTTCGTATTTGTCAGTTCATCGACCATTGATAGGGTCAAAAGCGACTCAATCATCCCCACAGAGCCCATAACCAGCGCAAATGGAAAGATAATAGTTAGTGTCTCCCAAGTAAAGGGTACAGAAGGAATATGAAATGCCGGTAAGTTTCCTTTAACAGAAGCGATATAGCCCACTGTTTTGGTATCGATCTTAAAAATATACACGAGTAAGAAGGTGGCCAATATGGCTACTAATGATGCTGGAATCGCTTTAGAAATCTTAGGGAATAGATAGACCACTAATGCTGCAAATAAAGTAAGCCCTAACATAATATAGGCTGAAGCACCCGATAACCAATGTGTTACTCCTGAAGAATCTACAATCTTAAACTGCTCGACCTGAGACATAAAGATAATTACAGCTAAACCATTAAGAAAGCCATACATCACGGGTTGCGGAATCAGTCGGACGAACTTCCCAAATTTGAAAGCTCCTACCATAAACTGCAAAATACCTGCCAGTACAACAGTAGCAAACAAATATTCAACACCATGCATGCTGATCAACGCGATGAGTGTGACGACAGTTGCTCCTGCACCGCCAGAAATCATTCCCGGTCTCCCACCCAAAATAGCCGTGACCAAGCCCATTATAAACGCGGCATAGAGACCCGTCAAAGGAGAAAGACCAGCTAGTATAGCAAATGACAATGATTCTGGAATCATGGTCATCGCCACAGTCAATCCTGCCAAAATCTCTACTCTATAGTTTATTTTACCATGTGGATTTAAATATCGAAGTATTGCGCTCATTGAACTTATTTTTTGCAAAAATACACAAGCATCCGCAGATCCTTGTGTATTTTATATTCTTTTTCATTAGCATTGAAACTGCAACAAGAGCATGATGCATTTGAATCAAAAAATAGTAGCGCAAATGATTAGCTGTTAAATCGCATCCTACGAAAATCTTTACTGACGATGCATTCCCGAAAGCATATTTTTCCAGAGAGATGGATTATCCGTCTGTATAATCCTAACATAAGGGTATTTTTTCAGGAAGATCTCGTAAACAGTACTTCCTTCACGAAGAGCTTTTTCATCTATATCGCCCAACGTATTCATCCACAAAATAACACCCTGATCTTTAAGCTTTACTAATTCATTATAATTATCGAAAGACTCATCAATATGAATAATGGAAGTCCGTTTGGATTTTAGTATCTCATGCAGATCCTTCATACTCCGTGCACGAGGAAAAAGAGTGATACGAGGATTGAGCTTATAAAACTTTTCGATAAGTCGGTGATCGTATAAAAAGAACAGAACTTCATCTTCCATATTTTCTGCAGCAATCAATTCAAAAGTTTTTGCCACATACTTTTCGTTTTCTTCCTTAAAATCTATATCCAATATAATTTTACCTCTACATAAGCGTAGTACTTCCTTAAGCGTTGGAATATGACAGTTAGAGGCAGCACCTGCTGGAGTATCCCGTAAATACAAGGTTTGTATTTCAGCATAGGTCAGCTGACTCACTTTTCCTTTACCTGTTGTTGTGCGATCTACCGTTGCATCATGCATCAAGATCAACACACCATCTTTGGTACTGCGAATATCGATTTCAACAACAGAAACTCCTAACCTGATCGCCTCCAAAATGGAGGCGATTGAATTCTCAGGAAATTCCTTATGTGCCCCACGGTGAGCAGCAATATGCTGTTCTTTTTCCGACAGTTTGGCTAGCAAACGATCAGATTGACCATAAGCAACTGAAAACAAAATACTTGAAACGATTAACAGAACTCGAAAAATAGTTAATACATGTATCATGTTATTTGTGAGTTAGTTCAAATGAGTCAAATAATTGTCCATTCAATTTATAACTTGAAAAGATAAGTTTACTGTCCGTAACCCGAATAACTTGGTAGAGCTGCGTCTGCGCACCTGACACTTCCATCCAACGTTCCGAATCGGAACCATACATCTTTGGTCCTGCTACAGAAAGGAGATATACCGGACGAACTTTACCAGCTGTTCCTCGTGCATAGGTATGATCATGTCCCTGCAAAACCAAGTCTACGCCATATTTTTCAAAAATAGGTCTAAAACGTTCTCGAAGAATGGTATTGTCTCTATTCTTTGCAGTTGAATAAACCGGATGGTGCATCACCACAATATTCCATTTGGCTTTTGAAGATGCCAAAACCTCTGTTAACCATTGTTCCTGTTTTTTAGCAGCAATAGAATCCAGCATGATCAATTGCGAATTTAAAGAGATCATGCGCACATCTTGATAATCTAAATAATAGACCGCATCTTGCATTCCCTTTGGTCCATTTTTAGGAAGATTAAAATGCTTTTTCCAATGCGGATCTAAGACCAGCTGCTCCATAGAGTCTCTGCGGTATTCGTGATTGCCTGGTGTGGGTACAGCAGGTATCATCTGATGGATAAATCCAGCTCCTTCATGCCATTCCCCCCATTCGCTATCGTTGTTTGAACGGTTTATCAAATCGCCAGCATGGACAATAAAACGTGCATTAGGCTCCTGTTGAAAAGCTTTTCTAATAGATCGGGACCATTTCGAGCGTAAATCATTCTGCGCATCGCCCAGGTAAATAAATGAAAAATCACCCTTTACATCAGCCGTACGAAACTGATTCCACGCACTCCAATTCTTACCATCCCCTACGCGATAGGTGTAGATTGTACCAGGCTTTAGGCCTTGAAACGAAACCTGTCCATAGTTATCCGCAGTCTGACCTTCAATTTTCAATGGACTCGTTACACCTAATACTGTCTGTGCAGATTTCTCTAGATCAGGGCTGCTCTGCTCCTCTACAACCTGCCCCACAGCTTTAGTCGCATAACCATTTATCCGCCAACTTACAGATTGTGTCGTTGATGGTTGATCTGACCAAGTCAACGTGATACGATCAGGATATAGGCCTCGATCGCTCGGTTGTGCTGTTCCTGTATATAGGGCACAGCACAGACTCAAGGATAAAATTAAATTCTTTAAAATCATTTCATCAATATTAATGGTGTACATATAAAATTACCATGGCCTGTTCGTTCCTTGTAACAACCAAGATTTAGACCATGCACTATTTTCATTATCTGCTTGTGAGTAGGCCGTTTTTTCAATTCTAGCCAATGCTTCTGTTGCATTTTTTTGATTCACACTCATTTCATTCTGCATGTATGGAATACGTAATGGTAATTGAGAACGAATCGCAGCAGGCCCAGCTTTCAATTGCGGATAGCCCGTCCTTCTATAGTCAAACCAAGCCTGCGTTGCTGTTGACCAGTTAGAAATCCATTTCTGCTCCATAATCTGTGCTTGGGTGTTATTAAAGGCGACACCAGGCTGTTGGATATATACGTTATACGCATCTTCTTTGCCCCAGGTAGCGAGCGAATTGCGTACACCCTGCTCATAATAGGCCTTTGCAGACTCTGGCAATGCCCATCCCTTCCATGCCGCTTCAGCTAATATAAAACTCACTTCAGATGCCGCGAGTAGTCGAGCTTTCAGTATTCCCCCCTTAGCTGCTTTATAGCCATCATTGAGGTAAGAAACATGCGGATTCATCGACGTTTGTCCAGGACTCGGATTGAGATTATAAGCCGATGGATTTTTAGAACCACTGGGTGGTAGCCCTACATATTGAGCATCCACATCCACCGCAATACCTTTCACCACATCGGGCGAAACAATGCGTACACCGTTCACAATTTTATCCGTTCCATTTGGTTCAGTCGTACGAACCTCAATCGGGATTTCCACCTTTTTGGCCCAAACTGCAATGCGTGGATCATGAAGAGCTTGCAAGCGATCAACAAGTGTTGCACACATTTTCATCCGGCGAAAATTACTCCCACTTGCATCATAAACGGTATTCGAAGGCCAAGAATCTGATGCATTATTTCCCATAAAACTCATCAAAACCTCATCTTCTGCAGATGTAATTATGGGAAAATCAGCCGGATGAGCTAGCATATTTTCTATTCCTTGCTTAGCAAATGTATTTTCTTTTTCAGCGATTCGCATGTAGTAACGCAACGCCAATGAGTTCGCAAAACGACGCCATTTTGCGACATTACCCCCAAAATAGATATCTGCACTTGCCAAAACATCATAACGGCCATTTGATTTTGAAAATAGGGTATTTGCCTGTTTCAGCTCTTCAATTATTCCTTTGTAGATCACGTCTTGTCGATCAAACTTTGGGAAGTTGTACTGCACTCCGCCCTGTTCAGCTTTCAACGCATCGGTATAAGGGGCATCGCCCCACAAATCTGTGATCAAGCCAAACAGATAAGCGCGCATGACCAGTGAAACTCCATGATGAAAATCAAGTCCCAATTCTTCAGACCGGCGACGCATCAATTCATTATCCCGTAAGAATCCATAATAAGCATCCCAACTTAATATCCCCCCAGTCCACTCATAATCATTGTGCGAATCAAACCAGGCATCCAGTTGGGTGTATTGAACTACACCACCTAGATCAGTAAAACTGAGATCATTATATTTACTTCCTGCACCAGCAAGTATAGTAGGTAAAAGTAAATTTGGATTTGCGTCTTCCTCACTAACACCATTTGGATTGATATTGATTTCCGTGAGATCTTTACAGCTCCACAAGCAAAAACTTATGGTGGATACAAATAATGCTATTTTTATAATTTTAAAATAATTGTTCATTGTTGGCTTTATATTAAAATGTGATATTAACTTTAAATCCGATAGGCATAGCCCAAGGAGTCACGTTGTAACGCTCTATCCCCTGCTTAAAACCGACTCCGACCTCAGATTGAAATGCCATTTCTGGATCAATTCCGACCTTAGCCTTTGTCCATAAAAGTAAATTACGCGTATAGACCCCTACACTTCCACCATCGATGCCCATACGGGTAAGCCATTTTCCTTTCAAATCATAACTAAAGGACAGTTCTCTTAATTTGATAAATGATGCGTCAAATGTGGCTGCATTCATAAAATCCCAAGGATAATTGTCTGAATAAGCGATATACTTTGTCCCCTCACCTCCGAGATTTTCCTTATATCCTTTGATATTACCCTGAGCATCGTATTCAGCAATAACTCCTGGATTGAATACGCCGAAATTTCCAACATTTCCACCTACACTGACAGGATAGCCCCCATATTCATCACCTGGCCCTCCAACAATAGGATAACGATTGCCTTGTATGCGGACCAGATCATTTTCAATCAAATAATTCCGTAATGACTCTCCTGTCAGTCCATTTGGATTGATCAACTGATCCAAAAACCGTTGTGTAGTGAGGTTCGATTCAAAATAGCGGTAAGTTTGAGACATAAATTTACCTCCGAAACGCAGATCAGCGGCAAGGTGCATTGTCCATTTTTTATAACGCAGTGAGGACTGAATACCCATACTAAAATCAGGATTAAAATTGCCGATCTTATTACGGCTATTATTAATACGTACAGCCTGCCAAGAACCATTTCTATCTAAAATAGGATAACCGTTATAGGGAGATGATGGATCTTCAACAGTCACGAGTTTAGAGTCGTACAGATCACCTATCTCTTCCCCTACATAGGTACGTGCTCCACCTCGACCATCTGTCCAGAAAGTATGAAATTCAACACCCTCCGAGAGCTCATTGATACGTGTACGATTACGTGACCAGTTAGCACCCAAATCCCAAGTCCAGTTTTCCTTTTCAATGGGACGTCCAGACAACCCCAGTTCTATCCCCTTACTACTCAGTAGTCCGGCATTAATATTTCTCGAACTAAATCCGCTCGAGCTCGGTAATGTCGTAGAAATGATCTGATTTTTATTGTCTAGCGTGTAGTAGGTTCCTTCAAATTTTAATCTGTTTTTCCAGATTCCGATATCAGCACCAACCTCGTAAGAAGTAGCCTGTTCTGGCTTAAGATTGGGTAAAAGAAGCTTTCCAGAACGTGTGATACGCAACACATCACCCCAGCTTCCGGGATTACTCAGCACATTAAACAAATTGTAGCTTCCGGTATCATTTCCTACACGAGCGATACCACCCCGCAACTTGAAGAGACTCACAGCCTTTGGCAACGTAAAAACACGGTCGGCCAATACGCTCAGGGATGCCGACGGATAGAAGTAAGAACGGTTGGCGGCGGGTAAAGTACTTGACCAATCATTTCGACCTGTCAAATCCAGGTATACCATATCCCGATAACTAAGATTGATCAACCCATAAATGCTATTGACAGCACGCTCTGAAAGACTACTTGCAAAATCCAAGTTCAGCGGACTGATATTGGAAAGACTGTACAAACCAGGAGTGGTTAGGCCAGCACCATTCTTAGAGGCATTTTGTACCGAATTTGATTTAGAATAACGGAGATTACCACCAAGCGATCCTGTTGCATGAAAGTCGCCTACCTTTTTATTATAAGTAGTCAGAAAATCAATATTCTGTTCCATATTCATCAGATTGACAATACCATAGGCACCTCGTGGTTCATTGGTATAGCTATAGGGTATTTTAGTCTCCCGATTCTCCCAGTACACATCTGTCGCATAGCGCACCATCATATTCCAATCCTTCCGAATGTTCCAATCCAGACGTAAATTTCCGAATACGCGATCGCGCACAAAGCCATTATTGACACCATAGGCTAAAAAATAAGGGTTATTAAAATTTCCAATTGACTGCGAGCGTTGCTGTAACCCTTCCTGTCCAGGCATCCAATAATCTTTCAGATCCAAGATATTGATGTGAGGTGCAACTTCATATGCCGCCTGCAAAGGATTTGTTCCGCGATTGGTAGCTGGACGATTATTTGAATTGTTTCGACTCGCATCCAGAGACATTCCCAATGAAAGATTATCCCGTAGACGCATCGTTGCATTAATATTTAACGTATTTCTAAACAAATCGGCGTTAGGTACAATCCCTCTATTGTTCATATTAGAATAAGAAAAACGATAATCGAGTCGCTCACTGCGATTAGCCAACGAAATGCCATTGGTACTCGTTATTCCAGTCTGTACAAAATTTTTAATATTATTCGGGTAAGACTTTAGTTCTGTCGGGATCTGATTTCCATCGGCATCACGTGGACTATTCCATTGGATGGCCTTATACCCTTTATCCAGAGCAGGCCCCACCATATAACTGGATTCCTCTTCAATCTTCAGATCGCCGGCAAGATCTCCGGGTTTCCAGGGCATGGTACCACTTGCAAATTTGTTATGCAAGTCAATGTAATGATACGGAATATCGAAAACGGTATTGCTGGTCACGTTTATAGTCATTTTCTCCGCATTCTTACCGCTTTTGGTTGTGATCAAAACAACGCCATTACCAGCTCGCGATCCATACAGAGCCGCGGCACTGGGTCCCTTTAAAACAGATATGTTTTCAATATCTTCTGGGTTGATATTGGAGATCGCATTGCCGTAATCGACTTTATTATCATCACCGATTTGGCCGATGTTATTGAGCTGATTCATTATCGGTACGCCATCAACGACAAACAGAGGCTGATTGTCACTACTAAGTGATGAAGCACCACGAATCACCATACTCACCGAAGAACCCGTAGGACCTGTGGCACTGATCGCAACCCCCGGAACTTTTCCTGCCATCGCAATCATAAAATTATCATTGTTCACCCGATTCAGATCTTCCCCCTTCACTGTACCTACAGCATACCCAAGGGAACGGTCCTGCCGTTTGATTCCCAGAGCTGTGACGACCACTTCTCCCAGTTCATTTTTATTTTCTTCTAAAATGACAGACTGTACCCCAGCAGAATTGGCATCTATCTTTAGCGCACTTATTTCCTTGGTTCCATAAGAAATATGGCTAACCAAGATGTTATAAGTACCCGCCGGAACTTTCAATTGAGCATCTCCCTTAGCATTGGTCAGCACACTTTGACCGTTAGATCTAATTTTAATAGATGCCCCAGCAATTGGCTTGAGTGCATTATCGCTGACATGCAGACGCAAATTAAAGGTCTGCTGCACTTCTTCGGTCACCAAAACAACAGCACCGTTTACCTTTTTTGACTGGATATTGGTATTTCTAAAAATATAGCGCAATACTTCTTCAAAACTTGCATTTTGAAAAGTACGCTCTTTTACCAGAACTTTCTCCAATTGTAAAACTTGCTTGTCATAACCGATACCGAGACCAGTTTGCTGCGATAGAAGCATGAGCGCCTGCGAAGCATTACCTGCTTTTAGATGGATATTGATTCCTTCTGATTTAACTTGCCTGCTATGGGCATGAATTGAAGTTGCTGTAACTTCAGAGATAAATACAAATGAGCTGAAAGCTAATGCAGCAGCCAATGTGCTGAGCTTCGTAATTTTATACATATATTTGCATTAATGTTTATCATTTAACATGAATTAAGGGTGCTCACTGGTCGATTTTGCGGTTTGCCAGATGAGCACTTTTCTATTGAGAAACTCCCCCCGTTTCCCAACTTTAACTGTTTTAAGTTTAGTGATGTAGTATTATTTCATTTCCTTCCCTCCTAAAATTAATTTGGTGAATATGACAGATCATATGAAGAAGCTGATCGACCGATTTTACCTGCGGTAAAAGCAGTGAATAGCTAAAACGATCTGTATACAAGCTGTCACTGCGTAAGATCAAGCCATAACGGTTGTAAATAAGTTCCTGCAATTCCTGAAAATTAGCGCCAGACATTAAAATACCTCCACGTGTCCAGATATCGGCATGATCAGCATTAGTATCAAACAGTTTACAGCTCCCCAGATTTTTTTCATATTGTAAACTTTTTCCTGCTGTAAGCACGTGTAATGATGGATTTATCTTGCTCCCGACACGCACACGTCCCGTTTTAACAGCAATGGTAATATTTTTTGATTGCTCGGAATTATTGACATTAAAAGAAGTACCGAGCACAGCAATGGTCAATGCTCCCGTTTCGATAGAAAACGGATGTAGTGTATCGCGCTGCACATTAAAAAAGGCTTCTCCTTGATCCAGATAAATTTTTCGGCTTTGCAGATATTCCTGTTCATGATAGCGAACCTGAGTATTTCCATTTAGCATTATGGTGGAATGATCTGGAAGTTGTAACTCCATTTGTTCACCTGGGCGCGTCGAAATCTGTGTGAACACAATTGAAGCCGCCGTGGTATCTTGACGGAAAGGCTGCGACCTTTGATAGAGTAGCAAACCTGAAACACCGAATATCAAAACTGAAGCTGCAATAGAAATCCAGCGGAGCCGTACCACGCGCGCCTGTTTTTTAGTTGCGTGAATGGCAGGAGGAAATGCCGCGAATATCGCTTCCTTTACTTTGGTTTTATGCTGTTCATCTGTAAAAGGATCTGTTGTACCAGAAGACACCTCATCATACCAGCTATCGACGTTCTTTTTTTCCTCATCAGATAGTTTATCTGCCAGGTAACGCTGTATTATATTTTTAAACTCTTCTAAATTCACTTGTGTGCTGTTGTTTTACTTACTACAGGTGAAGAGGTTCAAAATACTTTAAGAAACTGTTTTCTTTAGGTTAAGAAATTATGAAATAGATAGGTGCTCGCTAAAACGAGTAAAATATCATCATGGTCGGCGAATCGTTGCGTCAGATCTTGCTTCAATATTTTCTTTGCTTCATACAGATGATTTTTGACCGTCTGCTCTGCAATACTCAGTTTTTGAGCAATCTGTTGAATGGAGTAATTATCATTTCTCAAAAGATATACAGCCTGCATGGTTTTGGGTAACCTGGCTACAGAGCGATCTACTATATTTTCTAGTTCCTGGTATTGCGCATGTGTATTATCGGTCAAGGCTGTAAACTTATCCATCCGGTACAACATCTTTTCCATGATGTTTTCGCGTACTTTCTCTGTTGCATAATGATTTAAGATCCTATTCTTTATTGCCTTAAAAAAATAAGGTTTTAACGATTCGTAATCCTCCTTAAGCAGGTGGCGTTTTTCCCAAATCTGAATAAATACTTCCTGAACAATATCTTTTGAAATCGCTTCATCCTGCAAATGCCGGTAAGCTACTGTATATAACTCTTCCCAGTAAGAATCAAAAAAATAGGTAAACGCTCGCGGATCTCCATTTTTAAATAGAGACAAATAAAAGATTTCCTTCTTGTTTTGGGTAGACATGACCTGACAAAGATAGGTCGAAGATATTACGCCAATATTAATTTACCATCAACCTTACGATACGCTTATGGGAATAGCCTTAGGATAATGGAAACTCCTCAAGGCCTATTCCCATAAAAGGATAAGCATGATCACGATGTACGGTCAATAATACTTAGAAACCTACGCCTTTCCAAAAAGGAAGCAAAGAGATACCAACCTGCACAAAAGGTACTGCTTGATGTTTGTTTTTGATAAAATAATCGTTAGGCTCAGCACTTCCCTCCCTTATCCTGGAGTTGACCGCATAGTTAACACCGGTACTCAGACTGACAACAGCTTTTTTAGTCAAGCGATATTCGGCCATCAATCCCGATTTTATTTCTAGATTTGAGAACGTATAGTCATTGGTCAATGTCGTTTGTTGGTCAGAAAATTTAAAGAAAGAATTACTGCCCTGCAGTTCATTAAAGAAGGTAAAGGAAGTACGCTCTTTCACTGCTTTTCGCAAAGCCAATCGATATGGAAGATCAATCATCAAATCCATATTTAAATTTTCAAATCTTCTAAAATAATTCAGCATCAAAAAGAAAGGAACAGGACTTGCGGGATCTAAAACCAGAACAGCACCTGCCGTCAACCTCGAATTGGCTGTTTGGCGTAAAACAAAATTCGCCATTCCTGTGAATGTAAGTTGTGCCCTAGACATCGAAGGATCAAATATTCCACTTAAATGGGCCATATAATTGACCGGTCTGCCAAAAAGTGAATCTTTATGCATATAGGTCAGCGCAGCAGACATCATCGGGATATAAGTTCTTTGATCATATACCACATGTGCTGCATCATAATTTCTAACATCATGCAAATCATAAAATTGATGGATAACACCCAAGCTCCCTATCAAATTATCATTGGCACGTTGCATAATCGGGACATTCATATTGATATATGTTCGGGAGGTTCGAAATTTACCTTCAAAAATCCTATTTCCATGCATAGCAGAAGTAATTTGGCCAAATGCATTTTCTTCATGGGTGATGGTAAACTGGCGTAATTTTGGGTACATTAATGCGGCATGCTCTGCCATAGCAATTCCTTTTAGAGAATCTGATAGAGTTGCTTGGTCCGTACTTCGTATATCCTGAGCGAAAAGATCTGTCAGAAATAGAAACGAAACCAGAAGGGATAAAGAAATTTTGAACATCATTTTTTTTTTGCTTAGAAATCGGTCACTTTAAACTAAGTTTACCGATGCGAAGATATTCCAAGGCTAAAAAAAACAGGAGTAGTTTGCAGGTGA
Source organism: Sphingobacterium kitahiroshimense (assembly GCF_025961315.1). Classification (NCBI taxonomy): domain Bacteria; kingdom Pseudomonadati; phylum Bacteroidota; class Sphingobacteriia; order Sphingobacteriales; family Sphingobacteriaceae; genus Sphingobacterium; species Sphingobacterium kitahiroshimense. The sequence goes on from NZ_JAOQNK010000001.1 coordinate 912,630, forward strand.
AGCGTTCAAATTAAGTATTAAGGCAATCAAAAGTGAAGATGAATTTTCTTGCCAAATCAGTTTCTAAATTCCTATCTATAATTATACAGGACTAGCCTGCAGCCATTTTAAAAATTGAGGTGATTTTTCCCTGCTTATGGTGATAATATCATCATGCTTGATCGAGACATGAATCGACATTTTGCGAGACAACAAACTGGAAGCATGCACTATAGCCGATCTGGCGATCAGGTATTGCCTATTTGCACGGAAAAATAGATCTCCAAGTAATTCCTCTAATTCATCGAGACTCATATTCGGATAATATCTTTTATGATCAAAAGTATAAAGCGTCAGCACTTCATTTTTAAGACAAAACAACGCGATATCAGAAATCCGGATTGGTATGACTGTATCTTTATAGTGGATGAGCAAGGATGAAATTTTTGGTCTCACGGTCTCAAATATATCCTTCATTTTTTCATACTGCCGACCGATTTCGGTTTCATTTGCTCGGGTCAGTTCATTGTATTTGGTCAATGCAGCAGCTACAGACTCTTCAGTAAACGGCTTCAGCACATAGCCGATACCATTTACCTGAAAGGCATGCAGCGCATACTCGTCATAGGCCGTGCAAAATATAACAGGGACTTTAACCTGTTTCAAAATTTCAAAACTCAATCCATCCCCCAAGCGGATATCGCTGAATATCAACGCGGGGTCGGGTTGGTGACTAAAATACGTAAGGCCTTCCTTTACAGATCTGATCACCGCCACGATCTCTATATCCGGATCAATTTCTATTAATGTCTGTTCCAGATCCTTAGCTGTAATTCTTTCATCTTCTATAATAACGATCTTCATGGCTGCAACAATTTTAAATGTACATTGAAAAATTTCCCATCTGCAGTTATCTTCATCCCTTGTTCATCACCTAGTAATCGGTACCGTTCTTTAATGTTGAACAGGCCATTTCCTGTTGATGGCTCCCTTTGTCCATGTGCTTGCATATTATTAGAAACAATAACAAAACCATCAGAAGTAAAAATTCGGATCATAATTGGACTATCTTCTGTAAAATCGTTATGCTTTAAAGCATTTTCGATTAAGGGCTGTAATGAAAAATAAGGTAAGTATAAAGATTTGCGGATCTGGTCCGAAATATTGATCTCATAAATTAAAGAAGTTCCAAACCTTATTTTTTGCATATGCAGATAGCTGAGACTAAATGCAATTTCATCTGCCACAAAGGCCAGTTGCGCTTTTGGGTTTGTAATAGAAGAACGTAGAAAAGTTGCTAAATGCACCAGGTATGTTTCTCCTACTTTAGTATCTTCCTTATACAATGATTTAACAGTAGCCAATGCATTGAATAAAAAATGAGGTTGTATCTGCTGTCTTAATAGTAGATTAGTCGCTTCACTAACATTGGCTTGTAATTGCAATTTCTCGATCGCATCCAATGAACTTTGGTACTGAAAGATAAACAGGTTTTGAATCAAAAGAACAATCGTGTTAAAAAGAAAAATAGCGAGATAAGCCATTACGTAAGCCCGCAATTCTCCACCGGCACCCTCCCAGCCATTCCCAGTTAACAAAAAATAGAGACCTATGACTAAGTTCCACGATATGATAGTCCAAAGATAGCTCGACATATAAAATAAGGCCCGTCCAAATTTGATCTGTTTTTTATTTCTGAAAAGTAAAGTTCTAATCAACAAAAGATTACCAAAGCTAACGGAGAAAGTAAAAACAATCCCTTGAATAAATCGGTATAAAATGTCGGTGGTATCATGTTTAACGGCCACCAAAAAAATCATGATCAGTGTAGCAATTAAGATACTGATGATTATATTTAGACGAATAAGACCTTTTAGGGGTAACCGATATAATGACATTTGAACTTTTTTTTAGCTTTTAGATTTATTAAAATTTGATTACTTTCTTCTCACTTTTGCTTAGTTCAAAAATACAATTATATCTGTGCGATAAATCAATTATTTATGCGAGGCGCTCATATTTGGCCGTGAACCGTCAACGTTTCAACCCTCAATTTGTCCGTTTCTGCATTTTTTCACATCAAAAAAAGAACGTAATATTTTATATTTGGTTATCAAAATATGCAATAATTATGGTACAGATATTTAAAACAAATGTAACAAACAAAAAAGAAGCAAAACTTCTAGCTGTCATTCTTTCCAAAGAAAATCCTGATTATAATATTAACTTCGATCTTGATGACTGCGACAATATCTTACGGATCGAGAATGTAGAAATTAAAAACCACTGCATCATCACCTGCCTTCAAGAATTGGGCTATACTTGTGAGATCTTAAATTAAATGGTTTCCTTGAAATCAACTACACTTAAGGTTCATAATCACTTAAAAACAATCATACTGTCATCATAATTTAAATTTTATACTCCTAAAAAACTCAGAACAATAAAGAACACATGGTTCGAGATAGCATATTATTGAGCTTCACATGTTTTGAACCATCCGATACGCAAACGATAAAGGTATTTCGTACTCTTCCTTGGGCATAATACTTATTGAAACCCCATGCGTGTACTTGTTTTTTACTGGCCAAAATCTTTTCTTTAATTCCGGTCAACATAATTTTGTCATAGTCACATCCAATATCCAAAAAGGTATATAAAATTGCAGCTTCATTAGAAAGAAACTTCTTGATTCACTATAGTTAGTATTGAGTATATTGCCAATCATCGTTTTATCGAATATACGCCATAAGTATCCACAAAGTAAACACCCAATGGAAGCAGTCTTAAAGAACAATACCAATAAAGATTTTCCGACATGACGCGATAGATAACAGGTGAGATAAAAACAAGAGGATTAAGCGTCAAAATAATTTTAAATAATTCCGCTTAAGATCACTTAAAGTACTACAACTTTGAATAATATATTTATTTCCAGTTATAATTGAACGAATTATATCACAAATTAAAAACACTTAATATGAGCAGTATATCCTAACCATAGGAAATTATGGAATTAGATGGCTCAATTTTTGATTTCTTAGGGGAAATCTATTATTAAAACAGATAATTTTATTACAAAAAAACAATTACATGAAGAACTCCTTTAAATCACTATTTACCAAACTTTGTACACTCTTTCTGATATTTTCTGTCCTACAATCCTGTTCTGAAACTCCAGATAAATTCTTTGGTGTAGCGATTTTAAATACCAATACCATATCAGATTTTGGAACGCCCAGATTAGCAAAACAGCTTAATGACAATACGATTGAGTATCCTGACATCCCCTCAAGTAAAAAGAAAGGCGATGAGGCATCAATTGTTATTCAGAATAAAATTCTTTACTTGGAAAAAGTCCTTAAGGATCTAAATGCACTATCAACTAATACTGATGATAGAGAAGAAATCAAAAAACAAGCTATTGCTCTTTATGAATTTGTATTACCGGTATATAAAAATGAGTATACAACCTATGCAAAATTATGCGACACGAAAGCTCCCCAGCAACAAAAAGATGAAATTATAACATCAATTGAGAAAAAATACAACGTTGAGTTTGAAAGGCGTCTCATGTCACTAACAGCGCTTGGAAAAGAATTTGCAACCGAAAATAACCTGAATGTAAAGTGGGATTAAGTTCAGTCAATTCAACTATAATTAATGTGAGGCATCATATTACAAAAGAAATCCAACAGAAGTTACAAACTTCAGAATCTCTATTAATATTCAAAATCTATCATAATGATTTATAAAGGCTGGGGGGGTATTGCCCTTCTTATTCCTGTATGTGCAATATTGGTTAGTATTTATTTTTTTGGAACCAATGGAAATTCAAGTCTGCAACTTTTCCTATACAGTGTACTTGCTTCGACACCGATACTGTTTATTCTTGGTATAATAATGAATAAGAATGCGCGCCACGAGATGTGGTTCATTCCTGTGCAATATTGGGGAATCATTTGGGCGGTTATAGCGCTTGTATTACTTGCACTAAAAAACACGAACATCATTTAAACACAATAAACCCCGCACTATATCGGGGGTTTTACCAAAGAAAGTGCAATCCTGGGATTGCACTTTCTTTCTGAAGAAATCATATTGTCATAAAGAGCCCCGGAAGTACTCTTTATGTATTTAAAATTAAAATATCATTATAGGATATACATCATTCGCTTTTTTTATCGCATTATATTCTCTAATATAATTGGAGAACAAATCATAGTTCAGCTTTTCTTCATTTTCAAGTTTTGCAGCAAGTTCAGGTTCATCAGCAATCATTTTTGCTAAATAAAGATAACGATTTTTCTTCGACATCTTACCTATAAGTAAACCTGAAATTTTCAATTCTGCAATTTCACCAGTGGAACGTTTCAATGCGTAATAATAATTACTTGATGTTGAAAAACCATTCATCATCTTACCGTTAGCACCCATTATCATACCGCCACCACTTTGTTTTCTAAAGTTATAAACTATAATATCACCATCATGCAGTATTTCCGTAAAGAGCGGTTTCTTTTTCAACTTAACCTTTTCCTTGATGACATACATTTTTGGGTCAGAATCTCTAATTTTCTCAATCCCCACTTCAATGAATGAAGTTGCATAATGCTTCTCTTTTTTATGATTATAGATACGGTAAAGCTGTGGCGGATAATAAGTTTTCTTTTCACTGTCAACAAGCATTGTGACCTTATTGCTTTTTACCGAACTAATTTCACCATAAATCGTATCCCCTTTCATCGTGATCACATAATCTTTCAATTCTTGAGCTCTAACTTGGTGCGTCGTTATCATCCCCGCAAATAATGAGAGGAAGAACATTATTTTTTTCATAAATTAATAATAGATAATTAGTCGCAAATGTAATAATAATACTATTTCCCAAAGAAGACTTATTTCAACCATGGAATGCTAGATTTGAAGTTGCAACAGATTTATCAATTGTGGTATTAATAAAGAAACCAATTTAATGTTTATCTAAAAGAAAGAGAATAAAAAACACTAAACCAACCTGATATACTAAAGAATATACTTGAAAATTAGGATCCGCACCTACCGTCCAAATATATTCTTATTAGAAATGATAATGTAATCACGAACTTAAATTAGAATTTAGGTTTTTTAATGTTGATCCATGTTTTATTCGGTTCCTTAATAAGGTCTCCCGGCAATATTCTATTCAATATAAAGTCCTCCTCCTTAATAACATATGACGTGGGGCTTTCAGACTCAGGAACATAGACCATTTTAAAGATTGCATCAGGATCTGAACAACTAATATCAGATTCTACGACTTGTATATCGTTGCTAGCCAACCAGGCAGCAAGCTCCTCATTGTCAAAATGTCTGATGTAATTAACTTCTGTATCAAAATTCTTTAATTCGATCGCAGCCAGTTCCGGGAAAAAAGTAGTCAGATAACTCTCATACGCTTTTCTATCATTCTTTCTCAAAGCATAATTTTTGACAATGAGACGATGGGGATTATAATCAAAGTTGAAATCATTCGGATTTTCAACAAACCCATAATGCTTATCATAAGCGATAATACGGGTGTCCATATTTAATTTATCTTCTTCCATAATTATACTTTAAAGTATTAACAATTAAAAACACCATATTGTTCAAGAGAAAACCTTGAAGTTAACGCTTTACTTTAAATACAACCATTGACAAGCTACTGCTTTTAATTCCCCTACAATTACAAACTTAATTTCATGGTCTTGTGATTTTTAAAGAAATCAATTCCTATATTTATATAGCTTATAATACCTATTATAGATCAAGTAACATGTTTAGCAATAAGAACCTACTCTATATCATTTCACTTTTTGTATTCATTAATTGTCATGGACAGCATGCGATTAATCATAAAGATCCAGCAGAAATCATAGAGCAAAAAGAACAGTTATCATTAAACAAAGACTATTCAACACTTGGAGACCTGATTTACACGATTGATTTTCAAGTAAAAACAGATAATGTAAATGATTATGAAGATGGTTTCATTCCTTGGATACAATTAGAAAAACCCGAAGCTGACATGGCCAATCTTCATAATAAGGATGAAATTGTATTGAACAACTCTTCAGTAGAAATACTTATAGACTACCCCCTAAACAAGGAATATAAGTTCACGATAACATCAGAAAAGGGTTTTACGAGAGAACAATTATTACATGCAATCAGTAAACAATATTACATCCTCTATGAGGAAGAAGAAAATAGTGCTTCCGTGAAAACGGTTCCATTGGAGAAAAGGACGACCATGTACAATCGAAATGAAACAGATGGTAAATACGGAATATGGGGGCATGATATAGCAGATTTAGTTCTTTCCAGCATTTTAGTCTACAGATCAAATAATGGAAAAACAATACTTGCACTTCAGATTGAGTCCTAAATCAGTACTGCGAACTATTGACCTATGGCATAAAAATCATCAATAAAAATATCATTTTTGACAGCAATGCATAAATTGAAACGATCACCTTCCAAACATAAATGTAAAAAGCTCCTTTTATCAATTAAAATAAACATATATATGGACAAAAAAATAATATTACTTTTAGCAAGTTACATTTTAGGGTTTTCAAATTCATATGCACAGGTGACTTCATTTAACATTGACAGCACCAAATTCAAAAAAGAGGTAGCATTGGAATTGGATTCGATCTTCTTTAAAGATCAAGAATATCGAAAACAGTATATACAACTTACTAGAAATGGTGCCGATAAAAATGAATTAGCCATTGCATCCAATAATATTCGAATTGCAGATTCGCTCAATCTGATAACAGTTACAAAAATACTTGACCATGATGGCTGGATGGGACCACAGGACATCGGTATGTTTGCCAGTCAAGGTCTATTTTTAGTTATTCAGCACGCAAATTTAACTATTCAGGAAAAGTATCTACCAATAGTCGAGGAGGCTGAAAAGAACGGTAAAACCTTTTCTAGTAATTTGGCCATCTTAAAAGATAGAATTGCCGTCCGAAAAGGCCAAGAACAGCCGTACGGAAGTCAAGGATTCACCGACAAAAAGACTAAGAAAAATTTTATTTATCCAATTATGGACATTAATAATCTTGACAAAAGAAGAGCAGCTATGGGACTTCCACCCATGGTAGAATATGTACCTGGATGGAATATAGAAAAGTACAATACGGATTTACCTGAGATAAAAGAAGCTATAAAAATAATGAAACAGTAACCACAAAATCCTCACGTTCATGAAGAACTGCATTTTTCCTAATGAGATTAAGTTCAGTTGAGCACACAAAAGCGCCTTCTATATAAAGAAGGCGCTTTTATCAATTATGTCTTTAGAATTATTAATAGACAAAAAAACCTTAAATATTTAACGAATACGTGACCTTAGTGAGTCCTCCCGTTTAGCATCCCAGTAGCCACAGTCAAGCTCTATAAATACCGAGGTGTAAGGTTGTAATGATTCCGTCTTAAGAACAACCACTTTAAACAGTTTTGATGCCTCATCTATTTTTTTGAATATCGCTTCGTGTGGAATATCCTGAACAGTATATTTACTCCAGAGGGCTTTAACCTCCTTTTTATACTTATCTACACCTTTTACTAAACCCTCATCCAGATAATCGAGTTCTGCATCCTGATAGATAATCGGTTTGATATGAGCCTGCATCTGAAATATACTGTCCATTTCGCGCAGCACATCCATCATTTCTGCTCCCGTATTGATCATCACAATATCCGAATTATTAGGTGCTGGGTAGGCCTTATCAACAATCAAAATCCAGTTCCGATGTCCCAACAAAGGCAGCTTCTCTTCTAACCTTTGTTGCCAATCCTTATTGTTTACGCTTCCCTTTTGCTGAACACTGGCGGGTTGACAAGCGACTAAAGAAAGTATCAGCAGCAATACTATTATAGTTCTCAATCTTCTTATCATGACCAGCTAATCTGAAGTAAATCCCCCTTGTTCAGTTGAAGTTCCTTCTGAAATGTTACTGTTAACGTACCCGAAGCGTCCTCTACTCTCGACAATTTTAGGGGTTTATTATTTAGAACTGCTTTTAGTCGATCCTTTTGCACAGGCTCATTTCTGACCTTACCTATCGAAAGCTTCTGCAACTGTAAATTTCCATAAGCCACAGACAGCTGACTTGTCTGTTCAGTATTTTGTTGAATCTGTTCATAACTTCCCCATGCTTCCGCTGTTGTGAAAGGGCTTTTGAACTTTTCTGGCAATACCTTCGGTGCAAAAGCCAAGTATTTATTAGGACCATGATACGCATATCCACAAGCATTCACAAATGTACCATAGCTTGCCATGGCACGGGCATAATGATCACTACATTCTATTTCATTAAATGGATTCCGCTTTGCAGCATGGTAACGGTCATGAATGACCCGGGTCAAAACTAAGCTCTCCTCCACCATACCTTCTGCCATCATATGCGCGGCTACCTGATGTTCAAATCCGCTCATACATTCATGAAAATAACCCAATTGCCAGGTTTCATTTTCCCCATAAGCTTTCGCTTCATTTTTAGGGTTGGTATTCATCACCATCCCCCCCTCTCCGGAAAGAGCATAAGGACGACCATTCAAATGCGTTTTGATATAAGGGCCTACATCCATTGTAAAGTTGTACTTCCATAAAGCACGTAAAGCCGCCAATGTCTGTTTTTGATCATTGATACGGGGCATCCCCAATTGAAAAGTCCATGCCTGTCCATACACCTGATCAATATGGCAAGTGTTGTAAGAACCCAGATTTTTACGGCCAGATTCTGTATTGGGACGATGAATATAATAATCACCATTAAAGAGTTCTTTATCCATATTCACAGAGCCTTTCTTGACATAATCGTAGCACAATTTTGCAAAACTCCTGTCTCCGATTTCCGTAGCCATTGCCCCTCCAGCTTGTACAGCAGCCAGACAAAGACCTACAATCCATGATATCTCACCTTCCCAGACCGCATCGAGCGTATTTTCCATAGGTGTATCGGTCATACCGTCACCGTTCTTGTCTTGATCAATGATAAACTGGATCGCTTTTTTTAAATTAGCCCAATTTCTCTTCAAGAAAACATTGTCTCTAGACATCTGATGATCCCGGTAAAAACGAAGTACAACACCTGCCTGCCCATCTATAGCAGGACGGCTTTCATATTCGGCTCTAAAAATAATCGCCCCAGTCTCTGGTTTAAAGGCAATGTCAAGATCCGTGATCTCACGCAGATTACGCTCCAGCTCTGGAAATATACGTCCCATGGCCTGTCCGTACTGCCAGACGTGTGTGCAGGTTCCTGCACAAGCACCGATACCTTCCCAGCCCCAAAAACGGCCCGTTGCGAACCGATACGTATTGGCTGTAGCCAAAGTTCCGATATTAACAAAAGTGCGGTCCAGGAACCAGTACGGAAGCGTCGAGTCATTCCACGTATCAGCCCATAATAATGTGTTTTCGTCCAGTTTATTTCTCTCCTGATTATAATACTCCAGTACATGATAAGCATTACTAAACTTTGTTCCGTACCAATAACCGTTTTGAGCATCTTTAATTCTTTCCTTCAGCTTAGGATGAACATTGTTAAAATGCCAACTTATCGCATAAGAGATTTTAACCTTTGTAGCAGCAGGTATCTTTCTTTTAACTGTAAGACTCCCCACCTGCAACTCATTAAAACCGATATTGCTAGACCCTGCTTCACTGATTAGATCAGCAGGGTTTATAGGCCATTCTTTAATTTGTGCTACAGCAATCGCATCACTGTGCTGGCACGATATGGCCATAGAGCCATAATCACTGGCTATAAGATCTTTCTCCGGAACCTGTTGACATTCGAAAAATAAAGCCTTCCCATCAATAAGATCTTTCGAAACCGACACTTTACGGACCGATGAAAAGTCTTTTCTATTCTTATGAACCCCATTTTCTAGCCAGCCACTAATCAGTACATCCAATGGTTGATCAGTTTTATTAACGACTTCAACATGCAGCGTAGTCATAGGCAGTGAAGAATTTTCGATATCCAACGGAATAAAAGGAGAATAAGCCGTAAGCTTTACATCAACCGGAAAATCAGCACTACTGTAAGTTACTGTACACGTCGGGTACGAGGGTTCAAATACAATTTCGTCCCAATGGTTTTCGCGGAGCTCTTTTATCAACTGCTTACCCTTATAATAAACAGAGATTGCAAATCCCTGTTCCAGTATGCGTAGATTATCTGCAATAGCCGGCTCAATATAAGCAGAACCATCTCTTGGACGAATCCGAACCTGTTCTTTACCGTTGTTCCATAGCACTATTTTCGGTTCTACACCTTCCTTCATACCATCGTAAGATTCGTTGTAAATCTGCCACAGCCACAACCGGCCGTCTCCCCCGATATAGACAGTACCAGTATGAAGTCCTCCAATAGGCATACCGATATATTTGAGCTCATTTTTACTTTTAAAGTACTTGATTTTTTCTCCACGCTCATATAGTGAAGCTAGCCATTGGGGATCTATAGCCTTATCGGCTTCAATATTATGAATGGGTTGTTCCCATGCAAAAATGCTGCGGGACCATGCCGGAAACTGTGTCGCCAAAACACCCAAGCTGATTAAACTTGAATTCCTTAAAAAATTTCTTCTGTTCATTATTTACAGTTTATCATGCCTTATTACCATCCTGTGTTCTGAGGCAGTAGGTTTTTATTTTTGTCAATTGAACTCTGTGTGACTGGCCATAGGTAATGTTTACTCTTTTCAAATTTTCGGTTTTGGGCAAGAAATCTCGGTTTAGTCCAGTTACCGATCAGATCATTCTGATTACTGTTGATACCCTCTGCATTTTTATTCAGTACATCTTCCGAAATTTTCCAGCGTAATATGTCAAAATATCGCTTATGTTCTGCAACAAACTCATGCCGTCTTTCTTCCCGAATCAATTTACGCATAACAGCCTGATCTGACAAATCACTATTGCTTAATAAAGATAGGTCTGCCCTCTTTCTAATCTGATCAATCATGGTTTTGATCTGCAGAAAGCTTTCATTTGAAGAAATTGCCGAAATTTTGGAAATTTCAATAAAAGGTACTTATAAGCTACACCAAAGAGCTATAAAATCATTAAGAGCACAACTTGGTCAGATAGGAAATTCCCTTTTTTCCCTTATTGTATTGTACTTTCAGATCGTAAAATGATTTACTAAAATTCGATGAACTTATAGTATTAAATAAACGTAAAAGGTTTATACAGATTTTAAAATCGCATCCCTTGCCCATTTATTAGCAGTACAATTTTACCTAACGTCCACAAACTTAGTAACAAAACACGATTAAAGAAATAAGAATAAAGAAAGTTATTTTGATCGAAAAATGATAAAAACCTTTCAGTTTGAAGTATACCCCTGAAATAGAAGAAGGAGATACTATTTGTATCTCCTTCTTCTATCATAAGCCATTTGAACTTATTTAAATCTCAACAGATTAATATGTTTACAATAAAACGTTCAAATCAGTTATATATAAAATCATGTCAGGAACAAACTTTAAATTTTCCGCCGTTAAGAATTATTTTTGACAACATCAACCATGTGATCCAGATCAAACGGTTTTTCGATATAGTCATCAGCTTTACAATCTTTTGCTGTTTGAGGCAAATCATATGATGTTGAAGTAAGCACGGCCGATAAATCCTCTGTTTCTGGATCACTTTTCAACTCTTCTATCACTTTCGTACCTTTCTTCCCTCCCCGAATATGCTCATCTACTACCACAACATCGGGTTCGATCTTGTCGATATTTTCAATGGGTTCGGTTGTTAATGATGAAGTAACATCAAAGCCTTCATCCGTCAAAACTTCATCCATGATTTCAAGGATATCTTCATCATCCTGAATAAGCACAACCTTTTTTTTCATATTTCCAACAATTTTGACACAAATATATAGATATAAAATTAATATTCTAATGACCTAATCAACACCTTTTAAACATGATAACAAATTGACAATCAATAAAATGTATAGTTAAATTTATATCACAAAAGTTTAACATAAACACACTAGTAGGATAATTAGAAAATTTTTTATAGAGCCATCAACATCTCGCGTTCTATTGCCAAGTAACAATTATAAACATTCTAATCTATTTATAACATCGAAAAATCTGGTTTAGTTAAAGCCGGAAGTACCTGGTCTCTAATTTCATGTTCAATGCCCCCCCATTTAATAGATTCAAATGCATACAACATCTTACTGTTATCAGCACTGTATGCTGGCATTACAAAAATAAATTGATCATACTATTTTAAATTGTAGGTAGCTTATAACCATTATGGTAAGATGCCGATATTAATTTATCAGCATCTTCAGTACCAAAAGACCAGGTTTCTTGGTTCCAATAAATCTTCTTTCCCGTACGATAGGCAATATTCCCCATTTGCGAAAATATCGCGATTGCAGCCCCGTCCTCCACAGGACAGTTCAAAGTCGATGAATCTCTGCTTTTCACTGCTTCAATAAAATTAACCGCATGCAGATTCAAGCCGTCATCAACTGAACGCTGAAAAGCAATGCCATCCATGCGACCCTTTTCAGGAATGACCTCCCAACCGCTTCGGTTAAGCACTAAAGTACCATTGTTTCCAATAAAAGCCACGCCATGATCCTTTCCATAAGGACCACCGTCAATACCTGTAGCATGCTCCCATTGCACATTAAAACCCTCAAACTCATATACCGTGGTTAGCGTATCTGGAGTTTCGGCTGCATCTTGAGGATAAGCAAACTTCCCTCCAGATGCCATAATTGAAATCGGTTTAGTCGCCTTCATCCCTAGCAGTGCATAATCAAGCATATGAACACCCCAATCTGTCATTAAGCCACCAGCATAATCCCAATACCACCTAAAATCAAAATGAAATCTATTCGGATTAAAAGGATGTTTCTTTGCAGGACCCAACCACAAGTCATAATTCACACCTGCTGGAACCGGCCCATCAGGTTTAACAGGAATACTTTTCATCCAACCTTGGTATGCCCAAGCTTTTACCAAGCGGATCTTACCCAGCTTTCCGGAATGCACAAATGCTACTGCATCTCGAAAATGTTGTTGACTGCGTTGCCACTGCCCTACCTGAACAATGGATTTACTTTTCTTTACTGCATCCACCATCGCCCTGCATTCAGCGATCGAATTACCCAATGGTTTCTCAACATAAACATCTTTCCCCGCCTGGCAAGCTTCTATCATCTGTAAACAATGCCAATGATCAGGCGTACCGATAACCACGACATCCACATCTTTACTTTTTAATAAATCACGGTAGTTGTTAAAACCTTTTACCGAAATACCTCTTCCTTCAAGCTCTTTTATCCGCTTCTGTAAAACATTGTTGTCCACATCACAAAGTGCTGTACAGAAAACGTCTGGATGTTTAAGGATCGCATTCAAATCGGACCATCCCATACCGTTAATACCAATGGCACCAACACGAATTTTTTGCGTTGCACCCACTGAAGCATATAGCTTAGGAAATATAGAAGTTAGACCAGCTATTGTAACGACAGCTGTCGAGTTCTTAATAAATTTTCTTCTTGATGTGTTAGTCATAATTGTTTAAAATTTGTTGGTTAATTTGGTTGATCGAGCGATAATACAAAGGGTGTGCATCATTCTAGTTTATTTGTCTTAAAGACATTTAATACATAAAGAACCATATTTTATTCCAAAAAAACAAAAAAAATATCAAATTGAAATATATCAATTATATTTCGCATATTTCCTGCATCCTCAAAACCAATGCTTTATCAGTTGCTACATCAATAAGACCAACCACACAGAATCCATATCCTGCATGCATGGCTGTATGAAGCTCTATAGTCCATGATGTAATTGGCCTGGAGCACATAAAAATGCTATTTTCAGATAGCTTGATAATAGAATTTCAAGCTTTGAAATGTGATTATTGTACCCTGATTTCTTTGATATTAAACATTTTTTAACTATCTTAACAAAACACTCAACAATTATCAGTTTCAAATTAAATTTCTGATAAATAAAATGTAAAAGTTATGATATTAAAAGAACAATTACAGAAAATCGCCAATGTAAAAAGTAATCCTTGTGTAACCATCTCGCTGAATACGCATCGTACTCACCCGGATAACATCACAGATGCAGTTTCCTTGAAGAATTTACTTAAAGAAGCCGAAGATAGATTAACAACAACGTTTGATAAAAAAACAATAGTCCCCCTATTGGAAAAAATACAAACGATAACTACGCAGATCGATCTCAATTATAATCTGGACAGTCTCCATATTTTTCTCTCTAATGATACCGAAGAAATAATAAAATCAGCATGGGAAACAAGTCATGAAGGCGTACATATCTCCGAAAGATTCGCTGTTCGCTCACTTATCAAATCCTATAATAGAAGTACAAACTATTTGCTGATGTTACTATCACAAAGTGGTGTACAAATTTATGAAGCCGTAAATGATAGCATAGTTACTGAAATAAAGAATGATGACTTTCCCTTTCCGGAGAATACGCTTCAGGTGGCCAACGCAGATCAAGCCAGTAATGCCCGGAAAGTAGATAATATGGTGCGTGAATATTTAAATACCGTCGATAAGGCATTCGTAAAACTGCATCACGATACCGGATTGGCTTGTGTGGTCATCAGTACAGAAGATAATTATGTCAAATTACAAGAAGTAGCTGATATACCAGCGGCCTATATTGGACATGCTCCAATAAATTATAATCACGTTGCTCCTCATGAAATTGTAAAGCAATCTTGGGAGATTATTGAAACATTACAAAAGCAGCAACGTACCGACGCCATCAGTCAGATGAAAGAAGCCGTAGGAACAGGTAAAGTACTGACGGATTTGCAAGAAATCTATCAAGCTTCCCTGGATGGTCGCGGGGAACTTCTAATTATTAATAATGATTTTTCCCAGCCTGTAGTCATGACAGACGAAAGAACATTTGATCTCGTTGACGATGCGAACCTAGAAGATGCCATAGATGATATTGTTAGCAATATCGCTTGGGAAGTACTGTCTAAAAAAGGTCGCGTTGTATTTACAACTCAGACCGACCTAGCTGATTTAGGTGAGATCGCATTGCAAGTCAGGTATTAATAAGTGAGAACTATTAATACGATGCAAACAATTAACGAGGTGCGGGATAATAAATTCCGCACCTTTTATTTTACTTTCAAAACCTTTTTTAAGACATGCATCAGTTCAGTTCCTTGCAATTACTTTAACATCTTTAGCGATTAAAAAATTCATCGCTATTACATTTATATCGTATTTTTCCTATAGGTTTGATATTATAATAAGGAATAATTGAATACAGTCAAATGATACAGTCTTTTTTACTCATTGGCCAATCAAATATGGCAGGCCGAGGTTACTTAAATGATGTACCTCAGATATTAAATGAAAATATTAAAGTTTTACGGAATGGCAGGTGGCAGATCATGTTTGAACCTATCCATAATGACCGCTCTACCGCAGGGGTTGGCCTTAGTTCTTCATTCGCAGCCTCATGGCAAGCGCACAACAAAGAACTTGAAATTGGACTCATCCCCTGTGCAGATGGCGGCACAAGCCTAGATGACTGGTCTATTGGAGGTGCACTTTTTGATCATGCAGTTGCGCAGGCCAAGTTAGCGATGCGCAGCAGCCACTTAGCAGGCATACTCTGGCATCAGGGCGAGAACGATAGTTTTGCCCACACTGCGGCACATTATAGTGATAAATTTGAAAAAATAATAGCTGAATTACGCTCACAATTGGACGCTCCGCATCTGCCTTTGATTATTGGTGAGATTGGAAACTTCTTAACAAACGGGCTTTATGGCCAATATTTTACAAGCTACCCCAAAGTCAATGAAGAATTGTTAAAGTATGCACAGTCACACGCACATTGTTATTATGTAACAGCCAAAAATTTGACTGCAAATGAAGATCAGCTTCATTTCGATGCAAAATCTCAAAGAATATTAGGGGTTCGATATTATGAGGCTTTTGCCAAATTAAAGCACATAACTACACCATTATTAAATGAAAAAGCACGAGTAGAAGATCTATATAAAAGACCTATGACTGAAAATGAAAATAAGCTGCTCTTGCAACACAGATTTGGTTCTGGAGAGATTTCTCAAGAAGAATTTTTAATAAAAATGAAAGCTCTTGGTATTTCATAAGTAGCACAAAAAATAATAACGTTTGATTTTATCATAAAAAAAAGTTTTCCAATACATGTATTAAATAAGAAATTCTAAAAAGCCCTTTTTAATCATTTCAACAGAACATATGCTGAACTTAAATTTTACAGATTTTCCAACGCTACATACAGAACGGTTAACATTAAAAAAAATATTCAGGAAGAATTATAACTTCATTTATAAACTACATTCCGATCCAGTTACAAACAATTTTGTTGGCCGGGACAATGCGACGACTTTAAAACAGGCAGTCAATTACATTGAAAGAATCAATGGAATGGTAAAAAAGAAAGAGTGTCTGTACTGGGTGATCACCTTAAGTAACAATGATACTTTAATCGGTTCGGTCTGTTGCTGGAACTTTGATCATGAATCTGATATGGTCGAGATTGGTTATGAAATGTTACCAGAATTTCAGGGAAAGGGCTATATGAAAGAGGCTTTACAGGCCGTTATTAGATTCACTTTCAATAATTTGAAGGCAGCAGTAATTACGGCATTTCCTTCATCAGATAATAGCAGTTCTGTAGCAATATTGAAAAAGCTAAATTTTGTATTTGAAAACCAGACTTATAACAACAAACACGTAAACATAGAAAATATAGTTACTTACACGTTAAGACCATAATCATAAAAACAGGTTTAAATGCCATAGTCTTAAATTTAATTTCCTGACTATGGCATTCAAGATTATAACGTTTCTAAGATTTTACGGGCTTTTTCATTTTTAGTATTGATTTCAAGTACTTTTCGGTAGTTCTGCTTTGCTTTTCCTTTCTGTCCGTCTTTGAGATAAGCCTCAGCTAAACTATCGTAGACATTTTCACTCTCTGGATACAAGATCGTGTTGATGCTAAAAACAGCAATAGCCTGAGCATTTTTTTTCTGATGGAGCAGTTCATATCCTGTACCATTCAGAAAGCCTTCTGAAAGCTGCTCATGTAGGCTATCCTCTTGTTTTGCCTTTTGATATGCCTTTACACCTTTTTCAAAATGACCTTCTAAAATTAATGCTAAGGGTATAATTTCATCGCTGCCGATCTGAGGACTTTTAGATCGAACAGTTTTATCAGCTAAAGTATGTACAAGTTCTTTTTTCCCAGAACTTGAATCCATATCAAAACTCACCTTGAAATTCCAGTCTCGCATAGCGAATGTATTTTCTCCAACTTTGATAAGTTCCACCGGAGCATCCACATTGCGAACTGTCATCAGTTTACCATTTTCTTTATAGACTTTGATAAAACCATATTTTTCAAACTTGTAGCTCCCTAAATGAGCATTTAAATCATGCTGACTTAACGGCAGAATTTGATTAGTTGGTGCAATATAATTGGGCCAATGGTAGACTAATGCAACGGATCTCACGAGCTCATTGATAAACAGTGGTTTGTTGGTGTTTGTAAGAATCACAACTCCGTCACCGCTTGTTTTACTTCCAATAAAGCTACTACTAAACCCCTCATTCCAACCACCATGGGTCACATAAACCTCTCCGTTGTAATTTTCTAGAAAAATGCCCAAACCTATAAAAGGTTCAATAAACGGACTCGTAAATTCTTCTGCCATTTTTTTGGAAATTACCCTACTGCTTTTGCCACTAAGTGTATTTTGAATATCGATGACAAACTTAGCATAATCTTCGGCCGTAGACCACAGACCCGCAGCAGCCTGCTCCGGATAAATATGGTATCGTCCCTCCACTTTACGTCCATCGACACCATAGGCTGTAGCTGTGAACTGTGCTTGTGCTGCTGGAAGTGGCTGTGCAAAACTGCTGTTGTGCATAGCAAGAGGGAGAAGCACTTTTTCACGCATAATAGACGTAAAATCTTTCCCCTCGAGGTCCGAAAGCATCTGTTGCATCACCGTATATCCACCACCTGAATATCGAAAATTAGCCCCCGGAAGCTTATCAACAAAAACTGCAGGGGTATTGGAAGGTTTTACGCCATTCAACACTTGAACAGCAGTAGGAAGAGGATCACTTACCTTATAACCAGGAAATCCACTTACTGTAAAACCAGCAGTATGGCTCACAATATTTTTTAGTGTAACTTTTTTCGATTTAGTCCATTCATTTTCAGAAACTTTCCATGACTTCAGATATACATTAACATTACTATCAGGGTCTAACTTTCCCTCTTCCACGGCTTTCAAAGCCGCATAAGCGCTTACAGGCTTACTCATCGAAGCTACCTGGAAAAGCGTTTTTGAAGTTACTGGCGTTTTAGAATCAAGATCTGCATAGCCATACGTTTTACTCCAGATAACTTTTGAATCTTTGATAACAGCTATACTCACCCCTGGAACGTTATAAAACTGCATCCGGGAAACGATATCCCAAGAAGCTTCGCCCTCAAAACGGACTGGTGGGATTAATCCAGCTTCGACCTTGGAAATACCTTCCTGAATCGTCATGTGGGTCTGTGCAGAAGCAGTTCCTACCAACATTCCGAGAATAATTGTAAGGGAGAGCGGTTTTATAATCATCATATTTATCTTGGCTAAAAGTAAAAATTGAACACTGAATTCCTTTATGATTTGCAAATGAATTACTGATATGTAGTAATCGATTGGGAGACTTTCCAGTTACCGCCGTCATTGACCAAAGTTACAAGATCATTCTTAGTAAATCCTTCAAATTGCATTGTTATTCTCGCTACTTTATAATCAGCGGAATTCTCTACGATTATGGTACTCGTTTTACAGTTCAGTTGATCTCCTTTTTGTTTTTTTAAGAATGAGACGACTTCTGAACGACTATTGGTCCGCCCTTCTTTTGCGTTTATCTTTTGGGTGAAATCTGAAGTAAAAAGTTTTTCCAGCCCTGCTGATTCACCCGCAGTCATAATCGCTACGTAATGGTCGATAGCTAGCGCTGCTGTCGATAGATTGACAACTGTTTTTTTATTCGGTACTTTTGGTTTTGCGGTTGCCATAGTGAAAGTCGATACTACGATCAAGGCTACTGCTACGAATGTGTTTGCTAAAGTTTTCATAATGTCTTTATTTTATATTGATGGTTAGTCGTTCTTTTATTGATTCAAAAATAGTTTGTAAATCAATCAAACACGATGACATTTAGACTAAGCTCAGGAAAAACTCGGTGAATACACGGAATTTATAGGTGAGAATATGTACATCAACCTGAATTGCAATTGCGCCAAATAGCGATACTTTCCAAAATTTATACAGGAAACGATTAATGAGGGCGATAATGCTACTGATCACTTCAATAATAATTCTACATTATGTAGGATCAAACGTCATCTTTGGTCGTCCTTCTTCCAGTAAAAAAGACCGATAATCAGGATGTGATTTCCTTCCATATTTTACTTTTTGATCCTTATATTTGCAGAAATTAGAGAGGCCGAAAAACTACATCTATCACTTTATTTTGTTTATTAAATGAATATTGAGACATTACATTACCTACAGACATTCATTCATTATACCTTACATTTTTTAGCTCCAGGATTACTTTCGTATGTGTTTTTTAGAAAACAATGGAAACGTGCCTGGTTAATTATGATTGCTACAATGCTGGTTGATCTCGATCATTTGTTAGCGACTCCAATATTCGCACCAGATCGTTGCAGTATAGGCTTTCATCCACTTCACTCCTATTATGCAATTGCAGTATACTTTATCTTACTCTTTTTTCCTAAAACCCGAATTATTGCGGTTGGTTTACTCTTTCATATGTTAACAGACTGGCAAGACTGTCAATGGCATTGATCAACAAGATCTTAAAAGGTAATTATTAGACAATTACACCATTGATGATCACAAGCAAAACAAAGAGCGCAACTATTAATCATAACATCAAAAGCATACTAAAACCATTTTTTTAGAACTGATTCGCGTTCAGTACCTATTATCGACCGACATTAAAAACTAGACTTTGATATTTATATCCCGAAGCTAAATGAAGCCAATTTTAAAACTAATATTTCTTGCAACAACAGTTCTATTGACAAGTTGCCATTCATCAGCACAATTAAAAGACAACTATTCAACAAAAATTGATAGTTTACTGCTAACTAAAAGTCCACGAGATTTTAATGGAGCAGTTTACATTGAACAAAATGGAATAACAAAATATGCAAAAGCATATGGACGAGCTGATTACAGCAAAGAGATCCCCTTAAAAATGGACGACAAGTTTTCTACCATGTCCATAGCCAAACAATTTACCGCAGCACTTATTTTACAGCAAGTAGAAAAGGGGAAAATTGATTTGAAAAAACCTATTCGTAAATATTTGCCTGATTTGAAATATACTTGGGCGGATACCGTCACCGTCCATCAACTGCTCAACAACACTTCAGGATTATACAGCGACGATATAGACAAACCATTGAAATTTAAACCAGGATCTTCATTCAATTATTCTAATGTGGGTTATTATGTTGCGGGACTTGTTCTTGAAAAGCAAAGTGGGAAAAGTTTTGAAGCTTTAGTGACAGCACTATTTAAAAATTGTCACATGAACGATAGCTATTATCCAAATGAAATCAATAGCGAATTACTAACAAAAGGACATACCGTGCTACAAGACAGAACTTTTAGACGCAACGAACAATTAAGTTTTGATGCTAGCCATACTTTTGGCAGTCACTTAATTGTTACTGCACCCGATCTTGCAAAATGGAACGCATGTTTACATCAGGGAAAAGTTCTAAAACCTACCACCTACAAAGTGATGACAAGTTATGTTATAACCAACACACATCAGCTTTTCAGTAAAAATCCTATTGGTTACGGCTATGGTTTGCGAATAAATGATAAAGACAGTATTGCTGAAATTGGCCATACAGGATTTCACCCATCAGAAGGTTTTACGGCGGTTAATTTATACTATCCAAAAACAAAAACCAGTGTTATCATAATGGAAAATGTAGGGAATGAAAATTTTGATATTGCCTATCATTTTGAACAGGAAATCAGAAGAATCATTAAAGAAAGCAATCTTTTGAAATGAAGATGAAACCTAAACTTCATGGCTATTCAAGCGTAAATGTGGGCAATGAAGTATTCATTTTCAAACCTGATAAATACACATTTTATAAATAGCTCCGCAAATTTAAAAACTACTAGAATAAATACGCTTACCCAATCATAGATAAGCGTATTTATTCTGAATGACAGAACAGTTTAGAACTTTCAATACGATAAGTAATCACATACCTTTCGACAACAACTCCGCCATACTGTGCTCATAACTTCAATAACGTTTGGAATAATCAAAACGGTCTTAATTGCTAGTAACAGTACAAGTATCCGGATATAGATTCACAGTAAAAAAGTAACATCCGGTGCATCTCTATCTATAATAGTTGCACCTTTATTTGATGCTTACCGGCCACAAGCTCCACCGCTTGTTGATCTTTTGCATTGCTAGGCGGCGAAAAAGTCGCGGTCGAATTGGCCGGAATCGTTACATCATAAATAACAATATTCTTATTCTTTTTCCATTTAGATACAATAGCACCATACGGCGAAACATGTGTAACCTCGGAATGATCCAGTGTTTTCGGAAATATGGGCTTCAGCAGAATATGTTTAAATCCAGGTTGCTCAGGATCTGGTAAAATCCCACCCAAAGATTTAAAAAACCATCCCCCTATTTCCCCAAACATCATATGGTTATCCGATATATCTCGCTTAGCATCAAGATCCCAATTCTCCAGTAACGTAGTAGCTCCGTTAACGACCCACCATCCCCAAGATGGATAAGAATCTTGAACAGCTACTTTATAAGCGGACTCCTCATAACCATTGTTTTTGAGCGCATTCAACAATGCCTTTGCTCCCAAAACACCAACATCTAGATGAAAACCGGATTCCTCAACTTTTTTATTCAGATTAAAAGCGACCTTTGTTTTCACATCTTCAGGAACAACATCCCAGTGCAGGGCCATGCTCAATTCAGTCTGCGTTCCACTTCCATAAATTCCTGTAGAAATATTCAGAAACTTTTCATTGATCGCCTTTTTGATTTTCTTACTTAAGCGATCATATTTCTCATAGTCATCCTGTTTTCCAAACATTTTCGCGGCAGCACTTAGAATTGTCGCATCCACATAGAAATAGATGGACGATGTCAATTCTAAATTTGAGGTAGACTTAACAGGTACCCAGTCTCCACGCCCAAAAGTAGTCAATGCTTGCGGACTGATACGGTCCACATAATCGACATAATTCTTAATATTCTGGTAGGAATCTTCCAAAAGCCTGTTATCGCCATAAAACATATATACCTGCCATGGAATAATTGCGATTGTACTGGTCCAGTCCAGCCCGTTTGCATCACCATATCCCCAGCCACCTGTTGGAATAATATCTGGTAAAACACCATTGGGCTGTTGTTCGTCACGGTGATCGGCAATCCATTTTTCATAGACAGTAATTCCATCAAAATTATAAAATGCTGTTTCGATTGCCAGATGGCCATCACCTGTCCAGCCATTCTTTTCCCTTTGCGGACAATCCGTAGGATACCCCATCAGATTGGATAAATACGCATTATTAGTAACCTTCCAAAGATCATTGACCAACTTTGACGACGTCTTAACCTCACCCTTAGCAGCCACATCACTATGGACAAAATACGATGTAATATGCAGATCTTTTAAGTCCAATAGTTCACTACTGGACACCTCTACGTAACGGAACCCCTTATAGTTAAACTTTGGCATGAACTCATCTTGCTTTTTGCCACTCAGTATTAAAATATCCGTTTGAAAAGGATCAGTCTCTTTGTCACCTCTAAAATAAACATCAATATTAGACTGATCCAGACGCCCATCTTGATGTAATCGTTCCCCGTGTTTAATCTTTAATACCGTTCCTGCTGTCCCACTGGCTTTCACTTTAGTGATGCCTGACATATTCTGCCCCAGGTCAAAAACGTAGGTTTTATCATCTATTCTTTTAACGCTTTTGGGCGTAAAAGTATTTACCATACGGATTGGAACCGTCTGTTGCGCCACAATCAAATCAGCAGGTGCACTGCGATACCGCACACCATTCCATTTTGAATCATCAAAATCCGCTTCATCCCATCCTTTCTGCTCCAATCTCGCATCATAATGTTCACCGGTGTAGATGCTATTGAATATAATCGGTCCTGAAGAAGTTTTCCAATCGCGCTCTGATGAGATTGTCTCTTCCGTCCCGTCGGTATATACAATACGTAAATCCATGCAAAATGTAGGACGGTTGCGCCACGGCGCATTGTTGAAATCCCATACAGCAAGTGACTGATGGTTGTACCAACCATTTCCAAGTATCACTCCGATTGCATTATTTCCACTTTTAATCTGCGCAGTCACATCATGGACAACATACAACAGCCTTTTATCAAAGCGTGTATACATAGGATCGAGGATGTTTTTCCCAACTTTAGCTCCATTTAAAGAAAGCTCATAAAGACCTGCTGCCGCAATGTAAGCCCGAGCATACTTAACCGTTTTATTCGTTGTAAACTTTTTACGAAAATATGGTGCGGGTTTATCATTTTCGTTGGCATGATCACTAATCCATGCACCTTTCCAGTTGAACCTTGACATCATGCCCGTTTCAAAAGAAGCAACGTCCGAACTACTTGGTTTTCCATCCTTATCCCATACTGTAACTTTCCAGAAATATCGTGTCAGAGCATGAAGATCTTTACCCGCATAACGGACAAGAATATTGTCTTTCATCAGTTTGCCAGTATCCCAGATATTTCCTTTATTATTGACGATTGACAATGAGTCAGTTCCCACTATAACTTGATAGGCCACTTGCTTAGCCCCCTGCCGATCGTCTTTCAGCATCCAGGTAAATCTGGGTTGCTCCACATCAATACCCAATGGATTGACCAGATGCTCACATTGAAGTGCGATAGGTTCAAAGTCAGCTCCCTTTTTCTGACCATAAAGATTGCAGGAAGCACATAAGCCCACCAGCAATAGTATATTTTTCATTCTTGATTTATTGTTATTCATCTTTTCAATATGCGTATGACTTGTATGCATCATTGGCCTAGGTTTATCAATTTTTCAGATTAGCTATAGGAACGCGCATTCCAAGACATCAACCTCAAAAAGATTATGCTAGCAAATTATAATTAGACGTAGATAAAACGGGTTCCAAATAGTATGCAAACAGACCAAATATAACCATTATTGATACAATAACTGTCCCGTACCAACCTGCTCCTGCCCGTTAACAATACAAATATTTGATTTTGGATATTATAGATCCAAAAAACACACAATCTATAGATGATCAATTATTAATAACTTGAATTCAACAATATCTACAAAAAGTAACGCATAGTTGATCGTAACATCTTCAATATATCACAATAACGCCACACCTATATCACTTTCAGTAAAACGCAGATACCATGAAATACTGCAATAACTTTAAATACTTGATCGCGTTATAATTATTCCATTGTGCTTCAGACGATCCATCGTTATAAACTATTTTTAAATTTAAATCATAATCATAATATATTTTTAGGCTCATCACAGCATTATAGTCAATGCTATTTCCCGCCCTTATTTTCGTAAAAAAGCTTATCAGTTTGTGATTCTCATAAGATGCATCATCCTCAACAATTCGATCAATAGCTCGAGAAGCTTCAGAACTGGCATCAAATCCATAAGTACCCCTCAAGAAAAAATTAAGTATTTCAACTCCTTCATCAAGCTTTGTGCTCGCTATCGTTTTCTCCTGCTGATCATATGCTAGCATGAACAACAAACTGAATAAAATAATCAATGCATTATTAGTGATTTTTCCAAGAGTAGAGTCAATAAATTGAATAATCATTTTTAATTTATATTTTTCATGAATCTCAATGCCAACTATTCTACCAAAAACATATTTCCTTAACTAACAAGTCGTTGAGAAATAATAAAAACAACAGGTTAACCATAATCGGACACTACATGTTCACAATCGAACAATCTAATCAATGAACCATATTTATATTATGAAAATTCTTTAATTTTATCATCTCCCTTTAAAAGAATTTTTATGAAAGTATACCTTCTGCCGTTTTTATTCGTTCTATTCGCTTGCCAAAATAAAATTGAGAAGCAAACCGGTATAAATGAAAACATTAAAAAAAACTCATTTAACCATATCTCTTTAGAAAAAGATTATGAAGAGATATTACTTGCTATACTGACCTATGATTCTTCATACCATGAATTAATGAAAACTAATAAACCCCAAGCATTTATCAATAATCAATTTATCAAAATTTCAATTGATACACTTAATGATGAATTACCACCATCACCAAATGGTGTAACAATTAATGAATTACTTACAGTAATAGGTAATACTGCTCTAGATTCTATCGGATATTTTAATCAAACAAACAATTTAAATACGGTTTTTGTACCAAAGGAAATTGCTATTGTATATAAAGTATTGGACGGTAATAAATTAAAAATGCCAGAATATTATTTTTCAAGATATGATTTCCACATACCTATCTTATCACATAATGGAAAAAAAGCCTTTGTATCCCTAGATTACAATTGCGGGCCTCTTTGTGGAGGAGGATCAAATTTTATCCTTAACAAAATTAAAGATAAATGGATCGTCGTTAAACATAACGCTACATGGATTTCTTAATATTTCATCAAGGAAATAAAATCTAATTGTCCACAATGGGCATAATCAATTAAAATGCAACAAAATTTGAAATTAACCTTGAAATATATTACCTTTAGTATGAAACCAAAAGCGGGTTTAGGGCTGTACTTAAAGGCTTTATCACGCATAATTATAAATCATTAATTACAAACAATGGATAATTTAAAAAATTATAAGTTCGGTGTATTCTATTATAACCCTTCAGACCCTCGTCTATTAGTACCTAAAACACGCTCGAGTATACACGGATACACATTGAATTTTGCAAAACCCATCAGTTCTGTCATATTGGGCATATTCATCTTCCCTGCTGTAGCACTTCTTTACCTAATTTTCAGAAGCTAACTATTTTAAAATATCAATTAAGAGCATAAGCACTTTCCAAAACAATAAGATGCGATTAAAACGCTTTAGAAAGGCTTGAATGAAAGTTATTATAGTGATTTACGACAGAATTTTTCATTAAAACTGCGGGGACAACATTGATAATTTTAATAAAATAAACGAAGCTTTATGTAAAAAAAGTTAGGGGAACGAATAAATATATGAAACAGTGTTCGCTATTATTTTCATAAAAAAGGTTCAATCACCTCGATTGAACCTTTAGAACTTTAAGTATTGGAAAAATAAAAGCTCCCAAAATTTAGAGAATAAAAATATCTTTGGCTTCAGCGGCTGCGGAATATTTTTCTTCAAGTAATTGTTTAAGTAAAAGCAGTTTCTGTATTACCCGTGATACAATTACTGCATTGAAAAAAAACTACAGAATAATAACGTTCTAACTGACACAGCATCCCTTTCATCCCTAATCTTATCATTTCTTAATGATTAAATATCTTTAGGACTTATCTCTTGAAGCACTTCAATCAATTTCGTCGCTGTTGGACCAGCGGATAGTGGGTTCTGCCCGGTAACCAAGTTTCCATCGCGCACCACATGCGGTACAAAAGGTACCGGAGCCGAGCTGAATGAAGCTCCCAATTCTCTTAATCTGGATTCTAATTTAAAAGGGATATAATCACTTCGCATCACGAGATTTTCCTCCATATTGGTAAAAGCAGTCACGTGCTTACCAACCAAGAAATCAGGATCTGTTTGTGCAAGGGCGACTAAAGCCGCAGGACCATGACACACAGCCCCGATCGGTTTATGCTCTTTGATAAAGTCCGTCAGTAAACGTGACACCTCAGGATGTCGAGCCAGATCCCATAAAGGACCATGCCCTCCTGGAATAAAAACACCATCAAAGGCAGAAGATTGAACGCTTTCCAGTTGAACGGTATTCTTAAATCTTTGCTGTGCGTTTTCATCATCCAGAAACTTACGGTTATCACTAGTCAAGTGTTCGGTTAACTTACTCATCGGATCAAGAGGTGGTTCACCTCCCAATGGACTGGCCAAAAGAACTTGATATCCGGCCTCTTCAAATTTATAATATGGTTCTGTCATTTCACCTAACCACACCCCAGTTTTACTATCTGTCCCATCCATTCTATCATGGGAGCTCAATATCATGAGTATATTCCGTTTATTTTCCATTTTAAAAATCCTTTAAGTAAACATGGATGACAATAGACAGAGATAACAATTCGAACAAAGCAAAGTTTGCAGGCATACTACCCGATCTAGGACAATAAATACCTCAAATATCACTTAATGAACATCTGCACAACAGTAGGATTTTCATTCCATCACAGTTTACTTTAACCAAAAATCACCCAACACGGTGCAAGACCCATTGTCATGTATTTGATAATATACAATACCTGACAAAAAAATTAACTACTCACAAAGCACCTTTTGTGCATTCTAGAATAGTTTCAAAAAGAACTGCTGATACAACCCAAAGTTGTCCCGAAACACAACATAATGTGCACGAAAATCAAAACTACATTAGATTATAGGGCGGTATATTTGTTGAAAATTTCACTGATTTGAAACAATTGACCATATTCTTACTCCTGCTAACGTTCTTATTCCAGACGTTTAGTAGAATAGGTATGCTCGTTGATTACAAATTAAACACAAAAGAATACCTCAAATCGTGTGAAAACATTGATAAACCTACCATGCATTGTAAAGGTCAATGTGTACTCATGAAAAAGCTGAAGAAGCAGGCTGAAAAAGAAGCAAAACAAGCAACCGTTAACTTAGAGCAGTTAGCTTCTATTCATCATCTTGACACCTTCGAATTTCCGAAAAATAATCGCATTGCACGACGTATTACCAAGCACTATCCACAAGATATGAGCTATACTTTCCTTTTTGCAGAAACAATCTTCCACCCACCCCTCTTTTCCATCTAGCTGCAAAAAACAAGTGACATCATCTGTCATTTGAGTCTTTTCATTTTTCACATTAATTGATACCTATATAGGCTCCAGTACAAGCTATTCATTATTTTGAATAGATACGCTGTATCGTATTCATTTTGAGCAATAGCTATTGCACAGATTAGCCATATAAAAAATCATTAGTCATAACACGAAGATAAATGTTATCAAAATATAAACATACACTTCTTGGCTGTGCATCTATTGCGCTGTTCATGGGTATGGTAGGATGCGCATCATCTAGCCAAAATAAAGAACTGCCCATTTTAGGGGAGAAAGAAATCATTTCCACTTCAAAAGATGGTATTACACAAAGTGATACAAGCTATCATCGTATACCCCAATTTCGTTTTGTGGATCAAGATAGTAACTGGATCAGCAATGAAGATTTAAAAGGTAAAATATATCTTGCCGATTTCTTTTTCACTCGCTGCCCTACCATCTGTCCGATCATGTCCAAACACATGCTTGAGGTAGCCAAACATTTTCAGAACGAGCCACGTTTTGCCATCCTTTCGCATACCATAGATCCAGATCATGATACGCCATCGGTTTTAAAAACCTATGCTCAAAAACTGGGCGCACCAGACCTATGGAAATTTGTCAATGGCCCAAAAGCAACAGTATATGACATTGCGGGAGCCGCAGGTTATTTCTCATTTGCCACAGAAAGCCCAGATGCACCAGGTGGTTTTGATCATAGTGGTGTATTTACACTCGTAGATGGAAAAGGGCATATAAGAGGTGTCTACAGTGGTATTGAGATGGACTCCGTAAAAGTTGCCATACAAGATATTCAACAATTATTGGATCAGCGATAACCTATTTCAACAACATTAATAAAAACAATTATGAAGCGTATAATAAAAATAACGATCCTTTACATCACATTAATTCTAGTACAGACATCTTTCTACGGCTGCAATAATATGACGAAATCAACTGCAACACAGTCAGAAAATAAACATGCTTCAAATAGCATAGATCTTTCCAATATGATCATGCTTGGAGACACAACCTTTGCAGGTCATCAAGTATCACTCTGGACACCAGATAGTCTAACCAATAAATTTGAAAGCCTATACTTGAGATTAGAAGATGGAAAAGGAAATCCAATAAATGACCAAGAAGTAAATTACGAAATCACAATGGATATGGGAATGATGTCCCATGGTGGACCTTATGACGCTCTAGTCAACAAAGGAAACGGCATTTTTCAAGCTGATATGGTATTTATCATGGCCAATATGAAGGATATGGGGAGAGGATGGCTATTCAAAACTTTACTCAAAGGAAAAGATAAAACAGATACCTTGACTTTTGCCCTCCCAGTACAACAAGCGACTATACCCCGCACTATAGCTACAGGAACAACGACAGATGATCGCGTATTCGTATCCTGTTTAATTCCTAATGAGGTCGAGTCAGGTAAGCACAATATCGAATTTGCCTTACACAAAATGGACAAAGAGACCTTTACCAATCTAGATGGATATACCATAGCAGTAGAACCTTTTATGCCTGCTATGAAACATGGCTCTCCAGAGAATAAAGATGCTGAAAGCAAGGGAAATGGCCGTTATTCCGGCTTAGTCAATTTCACGATGTCTGGAGACTGGGTTATCAAAGTTAAGCTTTTGAAAAATGGGGAAACAGTATCACAAGATAGTTTGGTCTATCCTATCAAAATCAAATAATAAATCACAAAAATTTAACAAAACAAATTATAACATAATAAAATGAAAAACTATTCAAAAAAAGGAGCATTTAGCCTATTTTCCTGCATCCTATTATTGACAGCATGTGAAAAAGAAACAATTGTTCAAACTTCAGTTGATTCTGGCCCAGGAAGTACAACATTGGTTTTTGATGCACGATATGGTGACGCTGACTTCGAATTGAACAAAGCATACGATTTCAAACTCAGCAATGCTACTGGTCAGTTTGATCTAAAATATGAGTTCAGCCAGCTTCGTTATTGGGTCAGCAACGTTCGTTTAGTCAATGCTGCTGGCGAAGAATTCAAAGTACCAGAATCCTACTACCTCATCGAAGAAAATGTGGAAATTCCTGTACAAGAGGGATCATTTGACAAAAAATATCCTGCAAATAAAAGAGAACAGGTGCAGATAAGTTCTATACCAGCAGGTGATTATACTGCTATAAAATTTGCGGTCGGAGTAGATTCAAAATACAACGATAATTTAACCCTACGTGCTGGCGAATTATCCTCCTTAAATGGTATGGCTTTTGAAAATTGGATGTGGTTCACCAGTTATAAGTTTTTTGTGGTAAATGGAAAAATGACCTGGGTAAAAGCAGCTCCGGAAGCTCCTGCTTTACAAACATTCTTTTGGGACTTCGCTTCCAATGATCTCTATACGGAGAAAGAAATTAAACTAGATAAAGCGATCACTATTAATGCGCAGATGAAATCAAATATCAACTTAGAATTGGATGTCAAAAAAGTAATCGATATCGAAAACCCATGGTCCAACAGATTGATCAGCGCATCCAAAAAGGAGCTCATGACCCAGTTAAAAGACAATCTGCTTACCAAGGCCATCACCTTAAAAAGCACAAGTTCGACTGCTATAGCAAAATAGTATGATGATAGGCAAAGGACTAATAGTAGGAGTTTTCACAAGCATAGTGTTAAGCTTGTGCACGATCTCATGTTGTAAAGTACAAGTGGACAATCCGCTACCGGATCAAACTCCTACTCCTTTGATGCTAAAAGTCCCGGACCATTTTCCGGCACCAACAAAGATGCTCGACAACCCCCTGACGGTTGAAGGAGTAAATCTAGGTCGTCATCTTTTTTATGACCCCTTGTTATCTGCAAATATGCAGGTAAGCTGTGCAAGCTGTCATCATCAAGAACGAGCATTTGCAGATGGAGTGCCACTTACGGCTGCAGGTGTATCAGGAAAAACACTTGAGCGGCATTCTCCGACATTGATTAATCTAGCATGGGCTGATCAAGGATTTTTTTGGGACGGTGGTGCAACAAATCTAGAATCACAGGCCTTTGGACCGCTTACGCATGCTGACGAAATGGGAATGTCCTTAGTCACTTTGGCCAACCGGCTGATAGCTAGTGAATTTTACGTCAACTTATTTCAGCAAGCTTTTGCTGAAAAACCATCAGCACAAGGTGCCGCAAAAGCATTGGCGCAATTTCAGCGAACCTTGATATCGAGCAATTCGCGTTATGACAGTTATCGAAGTGGGCAAGATTTGAAAGCCCTTTCCGCAGGGGAACTACGTGGAATGCATCTTGTAAAACAAAAATGTGGGACATGCCATAGTGGAGAACTGTTCACAGACAATGCTTTCCATAATAACGGTATTGATGATGACTTTACCGATGACTCCAACGAATGGATACATCGCGGACGTTATCGCATATCTTTTAATCCGATAGATCTGGGTGCCTTTAAAACACCAACACTAAGAAACGTAACACGCTCTGCCCCATATATGCACGATGGAAGATTTAAATCGCTTGATCAGGTGTTGCAGCACTACAGATCTGGTACTAAGCATAGTCCGGTAACAGACCGACTTCTTTACGATCAAAATGAAAATCCTGGCATAGCCATGAGCGATAAAGAAATGACAGAAATAAAATCATTTCTAGAAGCATTGACAGACGATATATTTTTAAATGAAACCAATTTTTCTAATCCAAATAAGAAATGAAAAAAGACAAAACAAATGTAGGCAGTAGAACCGCTCTTACAGCGATGATAATCCTGCTATTAACAATAACAGTAGCATGCAGCAAAACTGAAGCACCTACCCCCGATGAAGAAAAAACTGGACAATTCTCTATCGAATTTGACAATATAATGGGCGAAGAAACTTTGAGTTTCGAACCCCGAGTTTATAAAAATGCAAAGGGAGAATCCTTTAGAATTAAATTGTTGCAATATTTCATCAGCAACATCAAGCTCTATAAAGCAGATGGCAGTAGCTATACAGTACCTCAGGATGACAGTTATTTTTTAGTAAACGCAGCCGATCGTACCACACGTTTCACCAAAGTAAAAGTGCCCGAAGGAAACTATGAAAAAGTTGAATTTGTCATCGGTGTAGACAGTGCAAGAAGTTCGATGCCTGTAGAAAAACGGACTGGCGTACTATCATTTAATCCAGAAGAAGGACACGAAGGTGGAGGTATGTACTGGGGATGGAACAGCGGTTATATCTTCTTTAAGATGGAAGGTTACTGCGATTTGATCTCCGACAATCAACAAGGAGATCCCACTGGAAATAAACAGTTCAAATATCATATCGGTGGGTTTGGAGGTTACAATGCCCCCACCTTGAACAATATCAAGACCATTACAGTAGATCTGAAAACTGCAGGAACAGCACAAGTGAGAGAAGGGTTACGCAGTAACGTCCACCTATTTGTCGATATCATGAAAATATTCAATGGTCCACACACATTCAGTATTGTGGAGCATCCCAATGTCATGTTCAGTGAATACAGTGTGAATATTGCCAACAATTTCCCGCATTTTTTCACACATGATCATACCGAAAATTTTGTGAAAAGTGAAGATGAATTATAACTGATGAAAAAAATATTTGTGCTAATTGGAATTGTTGCCCTCGTATGGGCATGCAAAAAAGGTGAAGACTCAATTCCTGACCTCTTCACAGGCTTCTTGAAACCAAGTAATTTTCCTGAGCCAACTTATAATTTTTCTAGAAACATGATTACAAAAGAAGGCTTTGAATTGGGCAAGCGTCTTTTTTACGAACCGCGCTTATCCCGTAACAATACCGTTGCCTGTGGCAGTTGCCACATCCAGTCTGCAGCATTTACCCATCATGGTCACGATGTGAGTCACGGTATTGATGATCGGCTAGGCATACGCAATCCTATGCCTATTATGAACATGGCTTGGCAAAAAGAATTCTTTTGGGACGGAGGTGTCTTTGATTTAGATCTTGCAGCAGTCAACGCGATCACAAATCCTGTTGAAATGGATGAAACAGTACCCAATGTGCTTAGAAAATTAAGAGCACATCCTGATTATCCTGCGCTATTTAAAAAAGCCTTTGGGACAGATGAAATAACCGATGCACGCTTTTTCAAAGCCCTATCGCAATATATGTTAATGGCTGTAAGCAACAATGCTAAATACGATCATGTGATGCGCAAAGAAGCAGGATATGCCTTTACTGAACAAGAACAAAAAGGCTATCTTTTTTACCAAAAAAACTGTTCATCCTGCCACAACGAGCCCCTGTTTACCGATAGAAGCTACCGTAATAATGGACTTTCTCCTAATCGGGCTAACGACACCGGTCGAGATTCTGTGACCTTAAATCCCGCCGATAGATATAAATTCAAAGTGCCTAGCCTTCGTAATATTTCCTATACCGCACCTTACATGCACGATGGACGTTTTCTGACCTTAAATCGGGTTATTGAACATTACCGGACAGGAATGGTTGATTCCCCTACCCTTGACCCCATTTTTAGACAAGCGGATGGATCGTTAGGTATAAAAATGAGTGACAGTGAAAAAGATAATCTGATTGCATTTTTAAAAACTTTAGATGACCGGGATTTCTTGACCAATAAGCTATTGGCAGAACCCGAAATAAATTCGGGCTTTGTTGTCAATTGATCATCTGATTTTCAAGCAGCATTGGTCCTCTTCTTACGTTCCTATATCGGATTTAACATGTAGATCAACAGTAAGCACAGATGACAAGCATATACAATTTTCGACATATTATCATAAAAACAGCGACAAATGAATACATACAAACACCTTAAAAAAAATACGATATACGGTCTATTGACCGTATTAGCATGCGGACTGATGATCCCTATCTCAAAAGCATGTGATATCTGTGGATGTGGTGTCGGCAGTTATTACATTGGTATTTTACCAGACTTCAATAAACGCTTTATTGGGCTTCGCTATCAACATAAATCGCTTCTCACACACTTAGGACCTACCGGCAATCGCACGCCAATTACCGCCGATGAAACCTATCAGAGCATGGAAATGTGGGGTGCATGGAATATCGGTCAGCGGTGGCGGGTAATGGCAATTTTGCCCTATAACTTCAACACGCGTACCATAAAAGGCAGCGGAGAGCAGGGGAAGAAAAATGGAATGGGTGATGTCGTAGCAATGGGCTATTTCAAAATTTTTGAAGAAGCGAAAGGCACCGCATCCAACAAAATGCTCGTCCACTCGTTATGGATAGGCGCAGGTGTAAAAGCACCTACGGGCAAGTACGATGCAAGCGAACGCAGTAATGCGGCTCAGGACTCACCAAATAACTTTCAATTGGGTACCGCCAGTACAGACTTTATGTTCAATCTTGCCTATGATGTAAGGCTGATGGATCTAGGTCTGAATGTCAATACCACATACAAATTGAACACCGAAAACAAATACGATTACAGATACGCCAATAAATTCACTGCCAATGCACTCGCATATTATAAATTTAATATACGCGATAAGGTACGAATAGCACCTAATGCTGGTGTCACTTATGAGACACAGCCACAGGATGTCGTCTTTGGAAAATATGATGTCGCACAGTCTGGCGGAAACTCCACCACAGGAATTATAGGTATAGAAGTCAATATCGGAAAAATATCATTCGGCGGTAACTATCAATCCCCTTTAAGCCAAAATCTTGCTGGCGGGCGTGTAGAAGCTGGCGATCGGTTTCTGACCCATTTGTCCTACAGCTTTTAAAAAAGCAAAAAGATTGTCTTAAACTCTAAAAAAATAACATACTATGAAATCTATTAGCTCCATATCCATACTCGTATCATGCTGTATATTCAGCATGGTTGCATGTAATGCTAACAACTCTGCAGACTCAGGTGCAAAAAAAAACGAACCTGCTGTTGAAGAACCCACTCCAGTAACGCTTCAAGTAAATGATTTTCTAAAAGAAGGAAATAAAGGTGTAGGCGGCATCACGAGTTTTGAACACAAACCATTCGATCAAAAATTAGCCGATGAGGGCAATAAATTATTCATTGTTAAGTGTACGATGTGTCATGAAATCAAGGAAGATAAAATAGGTCCAGCACTTTATGGCGTCACAAAAAAAAGAACGCCAGAATGGATGATGAACATGATCTTGACCCCTGATAAGATGCTAGCAGAAGATGCAGATGCAATAGCACTCAGCAAATCTTACGATGGAGCAATGGCGGCTCTAGGTTTAAACCCTCAAGAAGCAATTGCAATTCTGGAATACCTGAGACAAGAAGATTCGAAATAGAAAGAAATTTCACATCCGACATCATTAAAAAAGCTGGCGGTAAGAATTGATAAAAACAAAAAAAGGGATGAAATATTGATCAATTTCATCCCTTTTCTGTTCTGCAAAATGGTTACTGCTTTTTCCTAAATTCTTCAGGACTCACACCATATTTCTTTTTAAAGAAAGTAATAAAATAGGATACATTTTCAAAACCAAGTTCAAAAGAGATTTCCGAAATATTCTTATAGGTATGAATGAGGAGGCGTTCAGCCTCCATCAGTACGCGCTCCCTTATCAGTTGGCCAGCAGATATCCCTCTCCTTTCCTGACACAAACGATTGAGATAATTCGTGGAAATAAAAAGCTGATCAGCATAGAATGAAGGTAAGCGCTCATGCGCAAATTGCTCGCTGATCAAGCGTTCAAAAGAGATCACCTTCTCCTCTTTTTCATTTTTTGGTATTTCAGTTCCTTCAGTATTGACATTGCGGCTGAGTGTTCCCAAAAAAATATTCAAGTAGGAACGCAGTATATTTTTAGCGTCAGGATGGCTAAATAAATATTCGCGATGCATTGTTTCTAAAATCATAGGCCAACCTAATTGCTGTTCAACAGCAACATTTTGGGGTTGCATCTTTTGCGTTTTTAAAAATGAAAAATGATGCAGTACATTATCGTTGTACCGTTGCGTAAAAAAATGCTCTTCAAATAAAATAACCCAACCGTCTTTTTGATCATTTTCTGTCAACAAACTCAATACGGTACTAGGGCTGAAAAACATAACCTGTTGTTGCTGTAATTGACAGTTATACTTGTCAATATTCAACGTAATAAGTCCTGATGTTAAATAAATAACCGTATAAAATGTTCTTCGATTTGGTAGATGCAGATTTTGAAGACAACTATAGTCATCTTTTAGATTGTATACGATTAAGCCAATATGATCGGGATCAATATTGTTTAATGATATTGTGTTAATATTTTCTGTTTTTATAACCATAATTAATGTAATTGCAAAGTGAGATAATCGACTATACAAAAAACAAAATGGGTGGCTTGAAAATAAATCTATCCGTCCCCTCCAATACAAGATAGCGCTGAAAAAACAAATGTGCAGCACGTAAATCAGTAAAGTCTTCGTCAGACTTCAGTAAAAAACAGGTCAAAGGAAGATAAATATTCAGATCGATCTGCTTCGCTTTAGGAGCAGGATCTTGTTGGTCTCTTTCCTTTTCCAACTGCTTATCGATATAACAGAATCCACTGCAGGTCACTGCCGGCTCAAACCGATTAATGCATAATTGGGTTGTAATATAATCCTTATTGAGCTCAAAACCCATACAGATCCAGGTACAGCTCGTTGCTTGTATGAAAATGGCTAAGACAAGAAGTATCGATAATTTAGCGCGCATTAAAAACTTAATAAATAATAGCGTTCTACAGTCTTGAATATTAATTATCAAGCACGAGAAATTCAAAATAAATAAGGGTATAGCTATCGGTTTATTTCAAAATGAGATAGCGAAATAAATAGTCAGAAAGACTAGATGAGGATATTAGCAGCTAGGTGGTCGCAAAATACGATTAATACGATTAAAAGTATAATGAGAATGGCGCATATCAAAATTTGTATTTGTCGTATGATCGACAAAAATCGCAGGCATATTAAGCACGGTAGATGGTATTAAAACAAAGGCTTGCGCTTCCTTTATTTTATTTTCTATATTTTTCTTTTCATCTTCTCGCGCTTTTTTCATTTTCTTCATCAATACACATGTGCCCTTGCAATGCAACTGAGGAGCATCTCTATTTTCACAGAGATATTGCGCTATATAATCACGATTGATATAAAAAGCACTTACAACCACGACTCCCCAGCATGCCTGAAACAGCATGAGGACAGATAGGAAATATAAAAGTACTCTTTTCATAAAGTTCAAATATACGCTATTTTTAAGCAATTTAGAAACATCTTGACTTAAATCGCAGTACTTTTTTCATGTACTTCAGTAGATGTTTAAAATCTATATAGCCTACTTCTGAGGCTATATAGATCCTGATCTACGTTGTTAATTATCGGACAGAATTTGCATCACTAAATTAAAATCTGTACTAAGCATTACTCCTTCTGGAGATTTACTTTCAATAATCAACTTATATGTTCCCTCGTTTAAAGAACTGTTTTTCTTTACCTGAATGATTCCAGAAGTTTCATCAATAGAAAAAATAGCATTACTATCATTAAAACCATTATCATTTAGAGTGATGGCTTTAATGCTAAATTTGCCTTTAAACCGTCCAGGATTTACCACCGGGGCATCAGATTTAAAAGAATTACCCAAAGGGATAACAAAACGGTTGTAAATGATCGTTAAGTCAAAGTCCTGATAATAGATCCCATAAAACAGTTTAGGTTCTGGCAATATCGATAATTTAAGATCTCTTTCTGCCAATTTATAACCGTTTTTGAAAAGTATTGGTCTCAAAGTATATACCCATTCTTTCTTTTTATTCGGATCACCAGCTTTATCAGATACCACAATCTGATTATTGACGATATTGACATGCTGATCTTTATTGCCGTATGAAGGATCAAATTGAAAAATTGCACCTTCCATATTGAAGTTATCCACTACCAGATCAAATGTATTTTGGGGATCGTTGTACAGGCAATATGGAGTCAGTACCACTGTGGCATTTGGTTCATTTTTTAAATAAAGCTGAGCAGGGTTTACAACCAGATTAATTTTTTTTGAAAACCCCTTTAAACCATTTTCAGTTTTAGAAGTAATGATAATAGGGTAATTTTCTGGGATCGTATTCTGAAATTCGGATGAAAACGTATTGTTTGGATATAATTTACCAGAATAAATAAACATCCTTGAATGCTCACGATCAAATTTAATTGACTGCTTTACAAGATCCAACAAAGAGTGATCCTTATCGACCTGTTGACCAGGATGGTCGACAGTTATTTCCAACGAAATATCATCGGCGCTATATTCTTCAGGAAGTTGATAAGAAAGGGTGTCACCATAGGTTACGGAAACGCCATCCGGTATAGGTAATGGAGGTAGATAACCATTGACTATCGTATCCTTAGTACAGGATATCGCGACTAAACAGAATAGCGTCATTACTCCTAATTTTAATAGCGATAACGTTTTAAGATTGCACATTTTTTTTCAATTAAAAAATAAAAAATAGTTGATTTACGTAAATCAGATTCAATCGCAAAATTAGACGCTTTTGGAGTATATAGATTTCGGTTTTCGTGCACATAGTTTTATTATTCAAATCGATGTATAGATTGATCAAAAACACATGGAAATAGTCTGTATAAATAGATCATTTAAATAAATAAAACGGCAATTTTCCAACGTATCGATGGTACTTGACAACCATATATCCAACCGATGATATATAGAAAGGAGCACATGATACATGTGCTCCTTCTAGCATGAATATACATGCTTATATCTAAAAAAACAATTGGACATCGCTTAAAGAACTATTATTTGTTCATCGGCAGGTATGATTACTTTATCGACAATCCCCTTATCTTTTACATAGTCAGCCAACGCTTTTAGAATTAAAATACAGTGATTAATCCCTTCCATGTAAGTCGCAATAATTATAAAAAACACCAGCAAAAAGAGTCCATTTTATTGGACCCTTTTTTTGCGTTTTATAATCGGTATTGATACTATGTATTGACCGAACACCTATGCTGACAAATATTCTTCAGTATCCTGAATTTTAGCATAGAAAAATGACAATGCCGCTAGAAAAGCATGATGTACATCAGCAGCTTTTACATGCTGACCATTGATTTCTAGGTCACGAGTTGCACAGGCATCACTGATCACCGTACAATCAAACCCAAAATCAAATGCAGCGCGAGTACCAGCATCTACACACATATGGGTCATCATACCTGTAATCACAAGTTCAGTAACATTGTTCTCTTTCAGATATGCTAACAGATCAGTGTCACGAAAACTATTTGGATAATGCTTGGTAATTACTTTTTCGCCTTGCAATGGCTTTACATTATCGTGTATTTCAACACCACTGGTACCAGGTGCAAAAAATGGTGCACCTTCTGGAGATACATGCTGTACATGTACTACAGTCAAGTTCTCTTTTCTAAAGTGCTCAAGCAATTTTTTTGTATTTTCACTAGCAGGAATAGGGTTAACCAATTCCATAGCACCATTTTCAAAATAATCATTTTGAACGTCTATAATAATCAAAGCTTTACTCATAACTATTTTATTTATATTATTCTTCAAATTTAACGCTAAACTTAGGTCTAACTTATACCAGAATGAATTATTAAACTACCATTTTGATAAATAAACATTTAACCACAGCATCAGTTAGCAATTAAAGTATCGGTAATATTCCTGGTTCAATAAAAATAAACGGGCTGAAAAGTATTCTGTTTGGTTAACCAATTTTTATTTTAACAGTATAGCCTCTAAAGAAATATCAATCTTAAGAGCATTGCCGACCGGACACATTTCCTTGGCTTTCTGTGCAAAAACTTGGAACTGTTCTTCAGCTATTGCAGGAATTTTAGCTTGTAATGTCAAATTGGAATTGCTGATAACATTGTTGCTTATCACCAGCGAAATACTTGTCTCAATAGTGTCGGCAGAAAGTCCGTTTTCTCCGAGGATATAAGCCAATGTCATTGTATAACACGAAGCGTGAGCAGAAGCCAGCAATTCTTCCGGATTGCTAAAACTGCCATCATTTTTAGCGTAAGAAGGTTTAAATGCTATGCTATTCAATTTCGAATTTTCAATATCCAATTGTCCGTTTCCCTGTTTAAAACTTCCTTGCCAAACGGCTTTAACACTTGTTTTCATAAACTTAATTTTAATAAAATTTTATAGTACAAAGTTACCGGCTCTTAGAATTTCATACAATGGATATTGGGCACATTGTATAGGACATTTTGCCCATTCTTTAGTTTTTGCTTTGTATTTTTCTAAATTCAATAGGTGATTTTTCTGTTTGTATTTTAAAAAAACGGACAAAATAAGATTGGTCATCATATCCAAGCTGGACAGCAATCTCCTTTACCGTAAGATCTGTATTGGCAAGCAATCGCGGGGCACAAAATGCGCCCATCATATTTTCCATATAGATTGTAGATTCGATTTTAAATTATTTAAGATATCACTTACCAAAAAAATCATCATCCACAGACTGGTCATCTGAAAATGTCCAAACCTGAATTATTTTTCCGTCTTTTACTTCGAAAAGGTCAAGACCGCCCAAATCCATAACTTTAGTTTCCGTTTTTGCGGTAAACCAAACTGGAACTGCAATCAGATTTCCACTTTCCAACATATTTCCGTTGGGTTTCACAACCATATTCCCCGATGTGTGACTCATTATGCCCTGAAACATTTGGATAATTTCACTGAGATTATTCTTCAATCCGGCAAACTTATTGTCTCCCGGCTGACACCATCTAGTTTCTGGCGTAAATGATGAAAGTGCTTTTTCTAATTCACCCTTGCCCAATGCCTCAAAGTATGATGCAACAACTTCTTTCGCTTCCATATATTGGAATTTAATAACTATTTAATGAAATAATTTTTATTATCATGAGCCCATTGCGCTAACGAAGTCATTTCCACTGGAAGTTTTTCCAAGATTTCATTCATTTTCGAATTAAACTTAGGTGGAAATTCAGTTGCGTTCTGAAGATTCTCGTAATATGCTGCAACACTAGCTGCACCTGCTTCTCCCACAAACGGTTTTAATATATCACCAAATTCATTAGGTTTTTGAGGATAATACACAATTTCTTCATCTACTCCCTTAGAAAACTGCGTCGCCAGATCATTCCCTTTTAGGTTTTCCATACCACTGATTTTGAAAGCATCTGCTTTTAAATCAACATTATAAATAGCTTCAACGACAAAAGCGCTCACATCTCTAGAAGCAATCCACCCAATTGGCATGGCCTCAGGAGTAGGATAAGCCAATTTTTTCTCATTTGTTATAAACGGTGCACAAAATGCACCCATCATATTTTCCATATAGATAGTAGGTTCGATGATAACATAGTCCACTCCACTATTTTTCAAATAATCTCGAACATCCAATTTCACGTCATCTACCGGAGAACCTACTTTTTGAGACTCTAACCAACCACTTGTATTCCAAACAATTTTACTAACTCCATTTGCTTTCGCTGCATCAATCACATTTTTTGAATATTGTAAACCATCAAATGGATTCGGCAATGAAACAGGAATCATAAAAGCAATAGCATCAATACCTTGCGTAATTTCTAGGATTTTGGCTGCGTCATTCAGGTTTGCCAATACCGGTGTTGCACCTGCTTGAGTTAATTTTTCAAAACTTTTTTCTGAACTGGTCGCAGCAAATACTTCTGCACCTTTTTTCTTCGCTTCGCCAATTACATTGAACTGTTGTGAGCCCGTAGCTCCAAATACTAAAATTCTCATTTGCTAATATTTTTTTTCTATATCTTGATCAAATCTAATAATTAACTTACTTTTGCACAAGTACTTACCAAATAGTTTGGTACTTACCAAATGGTTAGAATAGCTGAATATCAATGGAAAAAAAATTAAAATCAACTGCTCCTTGTGACGAGAGGTGCCCTGTAAGAGCGTCATTATCTCTGTTGGCTGGAAAATGGACACTGATGATCCTGTTTCAGATCAACGAAAATACAGTGCGGTATGGCGAACTAAAAAGAACAGTGACCGGCATCAGTGAAAAGATGCTCATTCAAGAATTAAATATGCTGGTTGAGAATAAATTGGTGATTAAAAAAGTATATCATCAAGTTCCTCCCAAAGTGGAATATACACTAACCGAATTAGGATTGAAAACCCTGCCCATAGTTGATCAACTGGCTCAATTTGGTCTGGAAAATTTAGTTTAAGAATAAATTTAGAGATCACGACTACCATAGACGGAGCAAAAGGAAGTAATTTAATTCATTTTTACTAAAAAAAAGACCCCTATGCATGTTTACAATAACAAGTACAGGGATCTTCTCATTTATACATAGTTGATACTAGACTACAACTCATAAAATTGTCCATCATCTGGAACCAATACTTTCTCCGAGATATTTTCATCAGCAAGAAACTGCTTTAATTCTCTTCGAGATAATGTATTATGGTTTACACCCTCCATATGGCTTACCACCAAAGTTGCCTCAGGAACAGTCTCATGCACCTTTTTGATATCTAGTTTACCCATGATCAATGGGCCACCGCCAACGAACTGATTGTCACCTCCGTTTACAACTACAATGTCAGGAGTATGTCTTTCAAGTTCCTGCTGTACTCCTTCATACCAAACTGAATCTGTAATGAAGTACAATATTTTTTCTTCAATGTGCTTCATGACAAATCCATGTACATTTCCTGCTAATTTTAATGTTTCTCCAAATCCGTGCTGGGCCTGGGTCTGAAATAATTGAATTCCGTCTATCTCAGTTCCATCAGTAAGTACATCAACATTTGTGAAACCGGCAGATTCAACTTCCTTTTTATCAGCAGCATCCTGAACATAAATTTTTATATGTTTAGGTAGGATTTTTTTTGCAGCATCATCATAATGATCATAATGCAGGTGACTTAAAAATACGGCATCCAGATCTTCTAACAGCTCATCTATTGATACTGGCAGTTCTACTAAAGGGTTATCACGCTCATCAC
Source organism: Sphingobacterium kitahiroshimense (assembly GCF_025961315.1). Classification (NCBI taxonomy): domain Bacteria; kingdom Pseudomonadati; phylum Bacteroidota; class Sphingobacteriia; order Sphingobacteriales; family Sphingobacteriaceae; genus Sphingobacterium; species Sphingobacterium kitahiroshimense. Next base: position 955,838 of record NZ_JAOQNK010000001.1, read on the forward strand.
CACTTGCGGGATGTGGAAAAGCAGGTAATGTTCCTTTATCGGATAACATAGGGTCAATTAAAAATTTCTTACCACCATAATTAACAACCATTGTTGCATTTCTAATTTGTTGTAATTTCATATCAATTTATTTAAATGTGTCCTTCTAATTCTTTTCTACTTAAGTGAGTAAAGTCCAATCGTATTATTTTCACTATCTCTCAAGAGCGCTGAAAAGCCAAAGTGGGGAAGTTGCGTTTTTGAAGCGACAATCTCCACACCTTTTTCACGGGCTCTGGCCTCTTGGACCGCACAGTCATCGCAATTAAAGTAAATAACAGTTCCATTTGGTGAAGGTTTATTAAACTCCATTTTTACCAATGCACCTCCTGCTCCGGGATAGTGATCTTCCCATTCAAACATCTGCATCTGGCTCCCCCCCTTTGAAAGGTCAATAAAGTTTACATCATCAAAAACATACTGGTAAAAATCCATCGCCCGTTGGATATCTTCGACATATATCTCAAACCAGCCGCCAATATTTCTTCGTGTTTTCATTATGCTGTTTATAAAATAAAAGATTCTGTCTACTTCTTAGTTGATATATTGAAAAGCTTAAAATTTAATTCTAACTAATTTACGAACGAGTTTTAATAGTACGGCTTGACCTAAATCAATTTCTAATATTGATCTAGGTCAACATTCGATCTATTCGTCAAGGTTCTAGCTATTGAAAATCAAATGAAATCTGCAGCTCTTCTTCTTTATTTTCAGCCAGATCATTAAAAGGTAATTCCTGGCGGATGTCAGCTAAATTTACAATAGACGCAAGACCATCTTTCATAAAGACTGAAACATTCTCCTTATCCACCTGTCTAATAATATTTTCCACCCATTCTTTTTTAACAGTAACCTTACCTTTTCTGTTTCCTGTTTCCGGACCTATAACAATCCATTTGATATCGTGCAGGTCAAGCTCTCCTAGATCATTAAGCAATGGCTCGAATGTGATAAAATAATTTACAGCATTAATATTGCTTCTCAGCGCATCAATTCTTCGTTTTTCATTCTTTGCCGTAATTGTTGCTCCGATCCATACATTTTTAAGGTCGGTCTGGAAATGAATACGTTCTGGAAATTTCGTAAGAAATATAAAAATGTGCTGTGGAAAATCTTTGATGTAATCAAAAACAATTGTTCTCCACTCTTCGTGCCAATCTGAGAAATCACTCATACTTGTCATGAAGTAGATTTGGGATTTCTTAGTTTGCTTGATCTGTTTTAAACGATGTGGACTGAATTCGGGGATTTCAAAATCAGGAGTAATTTTAAATCTGTTGTTAATTTTTCGTGCATAACAATATACACACCCTGCAGTACATCCATTTACTGGATTAAGGGTTTTTATCAACTTACTTATATTAACAATTTCCATAATAAAAATAAATTTACTTTATTATGCAAATTTACGGACAAGGTTGCTCACGCGACGTAGAACCAGATCAAGAAATACTATTGATCCGGATCAATTTCCCATTAAAGGATTTCTAGCCCTTCGGCTTCTTAAGCGACTTATAAATTCGGCTGAGACACCGAGATAAGATGCTATATGTACCTGCGGTATTCTATTGATGAGGTCGGGATAATTGGATAAAAAATTGTAGTAACGGTCCTCAGCAGACAAACTGATATTCTCCAACATTCGATTTTGCAAGAGAACAAGGTTTTTCTCTGTGAGAATTCTAAAAATCCTATCAAATTTAGGTGCACTGAGATACAACTTTACAATATCCGCTCGACTGATCTGGAGTAATTCGGCATTTTCCAAAACATCAATGTTCAGCAACGATTTTTTTTCTTCGTAATAACTATCCAAATCATTGATCCAAGAACCTTCGGTCGCAAAAAGTAAGATATGTGGATTGTTATTTTCATCATCTTTATACATCCGCAGACAGCCGGAAAGTACAAAATTGAGATACTGACAGACGTCTCCTTCCTGAAGTACATACATTCGCTTCTTATAGAAACGCAAATGGAAGTATTGCCGGATCAAATCCTTTTCTTCTTCCTTCAATGGAATGATTGAATTAAAAAAATCAATCATTGTTGTAAATTTATCTTGCGTTTCCTGATGCATATACTAAAACTCCAACGGGTTAAACTTCCATAAATGTACAAAATAATAGATAATATTGTAACTCGTAATATCATGTTAGTGAGTTGCCAAAAAAGTTGTTAAAAAAACCTGCCATTGTTAAAAGGCAGGCTCTTAATAAGTACGATAAAAGATTATTTCTTAACATAAAAAAAACAGCAAACTGGTGTCCCGAATTCTCTTTTAACCGTGACCAACAAATAAGGATCAAAGTTTTAATAGCTACGACAAAAGGATTACCGAATTTCTCCTATACTAAATCGTCCGTTTGAACAAACAAGTTTTATTTAACGGCACTTATCTAGTTAATTGTAATCCTCTGTATCATATTTTTTCTCTGATATGTATTTGACAGAGTAAATATACGATCGACAAAGAATAGGCTTATCCAACAATAGATAAGCCTATTCTTTTAGACTATTTGCGTCGCATTCTTCCCAAAAGCCTACTCGTCATATAGCTGACCACTGTACCTAATGCCGCCATCAAAGCAGTTTGCATGACATCACCAAGAGAAAAGCTCGCCCAGATGGAACATAGCGTACCCCCTAAAGTACCGATCCGGATATCATTGCCTTTCATCCCGCACCTCCCTTTCTTTATTTCGAAGTATCTGCTCTGGTGGTGGTGACTCCTCCTCTCCTTTTTTGTCTTTATCATCCAGCACCGTCTCCACCACACCAAGACCCAATGCGATGTATTTAATAATATTCAATGCCTTTCCCGGCAGTTTAATCGGCGCCAACAAGACCACTTGCAACGCCGCACTTATTTTTTGAATTATCTTTTTCATTTATTTAATGTTAGAAGGTTAGAAAGTGAGTGAGTAGGTTAGTAATCAGCTAGGAAGTGAGATAGTTACAAGGTTAGAAACACACTCCGTTACTGCGTTACTCAGTCACTTGGTTACTCGTCACTGCGTTACTCGTTTACTGATCACTTCAATAAACACCTCTCCGTTCACCATCATCTCCACCAGTTTCTCATAGAGCGCTACGTACGCCTTTTTAGATTGATAGATCTCGTAATCGCCATCCACTAAGGCCATCTTATTTCCAACCAGCACACAGCCGGACGTATCCCCGATATGATTACCGATATGAATATAGACGTACTTAAAATTCGGGATATCCATGATCTCGATCATCCCACAGTGGATTTTCGGAAATTTTCTTGAATAGCGCGCGTTCATCTCGCCGTAAGTATTCAGGCCAAGTCGGTATTTACCAGCAGGAATAGCAGTGCTCCCTTTTATTTTAGTTTTACGGACAGCATCTTCCAGACCATAGCCGACAAACTGTCCATCGAGATACAGTTCAGACAAGGTACTTTCCTTCCCTTGCTTGACACGGATTAATGTTAAATTCATGGAATTTGATTTTTAGAGATTAGGGAGGCAAACCAAGGGTTCACCTCCCTAAAAACAGAGCTACATGTTATGCTAATACCAGCTGACCCAGGTAAAAACTCAATGAAGTTTTGACACCATCACGGTGCCCCGTGAAGATCCAGCCTTCCAAAGTATCACCAGAATAACTTGCCGGTAAAGGCAGCGATAAGGTCGCATCCAACCGCGTTCCGGACTCCATAATACTGAAGAAATTCTTCGTCCTATTGTACATAAGAAGCACTACTGAATCGTCAGCGAAAGCATTGAACTTGTTAATTTCCGGAGACCAGGAAAGCTCCAGCTCGCCAGCATTGATTTCCGCCCATGCTACGCCCATTAAATTGGAAAGAGCACCTTTGGAGATCACCACTTTCGAATAGTCAATTTCCAGGCTTGGATAGACACCCGAGATACCGTTGCTAAGCACTGCCTGCAGCGCTTTGTTATATCCCGTCGCCTTGCCCTGCAGCTTATCCGAATAACCCAGGTTGAGTAGATCTTTGATCGGTGATAAAAAAGCTACGGCCAGAGCAAACTTTGTGCGCTGAGCAATTTGTCCATTTGTTGCTTTTTTCCCCGTAAATTTAGGTAGCGATTTGACATAATCTACGCTTCTCCATGAGCTTCCCACTACACTTCCCACTTTACCCGAATATGCTCCTACAATTCCTTTTAAAAATCTTGCCATTGTTCTAATTTTCAATTGTTTACACTATAACCTGCATGCCGGTTTTTACTGATATCGAGAGCTAAATTAGGGGCGAAAACACGAAAATACGAGTGATGACAGGGCATGATAGCACATGATAGGAAAGACTTTCATTCTCTGTCATAAATAGAAAAGTAAAAGGTGTAAATATTAAAAATAGCGACACATAAAGCAAAAATATTCGACTGCTTTTCGACTAAAGTTTGACCTAGTCAGCAGGCTGAGTCGAGGTTGCTTCGACCATTTATCGGCAAGTGTTCGACTGGGCTTCGGCAACTTGTCGAAGCCCAGTCGAACAGCAGTCGAACAGCAGTCGAACCTCACCCGAGCAAGTCCCGAGCAAGTCCCGAACCTGTCTCGAATACTTCTCGAACACCTCTCGAAGCTCTCTCGAACAGGAGTCAAACAGCAGTCGAAGAACTAGAGCCGACCTTTCAACTTGCATTTTGCGATTTGATCCTGCAAATCAAATAAATAATAATAGTGGCGCTTGCCTTTTTTCCTAGGTTGAAGCTCTCCATTCTCCACCCATCGGTAATAAGTTGACTCTGATATATTTAGTATCTTCATTACCTGTCCTATATCTAACAGTTTAATCTCTCGCTGGTGCTGATCAGTGTCAACTGTTTTTTCACGTTCTTCTGCGAGTTGATTATAGTTTTCTATGAGTCGGATAATTGTTTGTAGATGAGCAGTAACTATTGTAAATTGATTATAGAGCGCTTTTATTTCTTTCAGAATTTGATAGATATCTTGAATACATTGAAGTATATTTAGTAACCATTTTTTCATTATTCAATATGTTTGCGGCTGTTCGATAAACAGCATAGTGATACCGGCCCCAGCGCAAAATGTCCGGAACTGGCAAGTTAAACCATCAAACTTGCAATCTATATTTTCGCCTAATCGGCCAAATCATCCGTCCCGCGCATATACCAGGTTTTAAAAAATCTTGTTACTGTTTCACTTAAAGTCGTTTTCAAATGAAACGGTGGATCTAATTCCAGTTCAATATTATAGTTGCTCAATATTTTATAAGATTTAACAGAACTGCGGTTAATAATAAGGTGCCGGCTTGCCAAAAAAAATTGATCCGAAGGCAACACTTTACTTAATTCAGAGAGCGTCAACCCTTCAAACATGGTTTTACCCCGAACCTCACTTTGGATGTAGCGAATCTTTTGTTCACTATAGATATAATTAATATCGGTTAGATCAATGCCATCTAATTCCTGTAGATATTGCTTTTCAGGAGCCGGACTATCCATTTCGAGTTTGCGGACAGCAACTTCTTGCAATAATTTGATATATTCCGATTCTAAGAGCACTGTAAGCTTTTCAGATCGATGCCGGCCTTGCACGCTACTAACAAAAAAGTAAATCAGGAACAGTACAATCTGAACAAATACAGTAGACAAAAGGACAAAATAAATGTCAACACTAAAGTAAGAGGTATTGCCCAACCATCTGCCGCTATTTGCATACACGATCACCGTTGCCGAGAAGATTGCAGTAAACAAACTTAAGCCCCCACTGATCAAGAATTGTAAAACAAAATACCATGAATAATGCGCAACTTTTGACTGATGATATGGAACAAACTTCGATACTAACCTGCTGGATTGATAAGAGACTAGCAAAAAAAGTGCGACAGAGGCAATGCTGATACTTAGATTTTTAATCAGATATTGATCATCTAAAATTTCGAATAAGCTTTCGTGCTCATTGATGAGATACATCACAAGACCACCTGCAACACTGAGCAGAATCAATACGAGCCACATGGTTTTTTTTTACAGTTCGCTTCATAACATGAGGTTAACTACATTTCAATGTTCTGTTATAATTTTGACTAAAAATAGTTGAAGATAAAATTGATAATACTATACATAAATTTAGGATTAACTCAAAGATAATTAAATGAGCTTAGATAAGCAAAATACATTCGTAATTAAAAAATAGGAAACAATATATCAATTACGCAGGAAATTGCAGCAGTCACTTTGTTGTTTTTATCAATTTTATGTTTTCCCTTTTCGGTATTTATTCTTTCCCTATTCGGTAAAAAACCCATTTTAACTATTTGCAAACCCATAATAGTAAACCGAAATTTAAGAATCTTAAAAAAACAAAACTAAAATGGAAAAGAAAGAATTTACACCCGAAGGTGTTCGAGTATGGAATCTCGAATTTTACGCACAAAATGATTTTCAAAAAAAACAACAGATTCAAGCACTTCAGCAGTCATTCAGGCTTACATTAAAATCCATGTTTTACTTTACAAGCGAGCAGGAAGAATGGTTAGATGCACTGGATGATGATTTTATTTTCGTTATAAGCAACCAGCTTACACTCACCTTAACACTTGAATTGCCGATAAGACTGGTCAAACCTGAAAAGCCTGGTCCAGGTGTCAGTGTGTTAGGAGTAAAAAGAGGTGAGTCACACAATCCCATTAACAGCAGTGCTGCTACTGGTGAAGCACTTCAAGCTGAGGGAGAATTTGTCTTTGTAATCAGCTATTAATAAATGACCTTGCGATCGATGTTATTTCCATCCCGCCATACCAGGTAAATGTGTATTTGAACATCAAAAATTTCAACAAAAATAAAGCAACGGAACGAAACAAGCGTTCCGTTGCTTTATAAAAAAAGACCTAAACAATCTGACCAGATATAAATTAACAAAAGTCTATTATGAAAAGAACCATTACTTTAAACCTACCCTTCGGGGCAAAGGAAGTGATGAACCCAAAAGTAGAAATCAGCTATATCATGCGCAATACAGAGACATATTATTGGGAGTTTGACGGCAACCTGGTTGCCGAACAGACTTTCGATGGACGATATGCCTACCTTCATTATTTCGAATTTTGGATCAGTAAAGCAACTACTGTCACTTTTCGATCCCATGCACCAGATCTCCACCTGTGCTATCCGATTGAAATTGGCGAGCAGCCACTGATCATGCATGATGAGCTGCTTGATATCAAGTTAACCCTGAACCAAAATAGAGCATCTTATCTCTACCTAGCCGTTGCGGACTTTCACTTAGAGCTACCCATTGGACATTACATCGTGAGAGGCATCACACTCGATGCCGGTCTGTTCCGTCCCAACATTGCGCGGAGCTTTGAATTTGTTATGCCTCTAGTGGAGGCAAAGCGTACCGGCAATAGTATTTCGATGCAGAGTGTGGATTTCTTGATCGGCACATTAACGAAATACGAGCTCGATGCGATATTCCAGAATCTAAACCCCAAAGTGTTGGACAATGAGCATATTTTGATTCGGCACCAGATTTACTTGATCAAATTATCAAGACTCAAAATCATGATGGGAGACGGATCCATCAATACACCGCTTACTATTATCAAACATGTCCGGGAAATATTGAGACTCATTATTGACCAATACGGCAACAAAGCTCTTATCGGAGACCTCGCAGAAAGTGTACAGGTAGACCGCAGCCGGCTCTATAAACTTCATAAAGAATATTACCACTGCAGCCTGTCAACCTACCGCAATGAACTGCTGGTTGAAAGGATATTACGAGAATACGATCATTTTCACAATAACCTATCGGGTCTTGCCTATGAATTGAATTTCGCAGGGCTTAGTGAACTCAACCGTTTTTTCAAAAAGATGAAAGGACAATCCCTTGCGCAATATCAAAAACACTAAAAAGAAAGCACAAAGCCTCTACCCCACCACTCGCCCCTAACAACATATAGCTCAGTCAATGGACACATACAGCCTAACACTCACCTACTATTACCCTCTATCTTTGATTTAGGTTAGAATTGAGAAAGCAATAGTTAGGAACTGTTGACAACATATAGCTTACTCAAAGACAACATTCAGCCTAACGCGCACCTACTTATGTGCTCTATCTTTGATAAAGATTGTATAAGAGTTAGAAAATAGAGAAGGTCGGAGAAAATTGAAAAGGCTAGATATTGTAATGTTTAGAGAGTTAAAAAATAAAAGGTTGGTTTATATAATTGAAATAATGTCATGATTAACAGAACAGGTATCAAAAGATACCGTCGCAAATTTGCGACATTCCCCGGTGGCCGGGGCAGGAAATAAAAGTCCACTTTAATATAAAAAAGCCTCCGATGCGCGGAAGCTCTTATGTGGCCAGCCTGTTATACACAGGTAGACCGATTTGAACCGATATGAATATACGAAATATTTATGTCATAATAAAAACTTAAAACTTGTCAATTATGAGTTGGTTTCCATTCACAGGGTCAGATCCATCGGATCCCACCCATTATTCATCACCAGTTCCGACACAACCTAGTTGTCCTGGAGCTACACAACAAATGTGCGCGCTACAAGCCTCTGCCGACAGTAATAACGAACCTATAATCACCGATGCTTTAAAAAATGAAATCATTAATTCATTACAAAATCAGGTGAATGGTACGAATGTCAAATTAAAAGCGAGATAAGTCTTTTATAGACATTTACAACATAAGCGTTCGCTAAATTTAGAATAGGGTATGAATCATCATACCCTATATTTTTATCCTTTATTTAATCTCTTCAATAACCAATACTTCCTGTTCCCCTATTCCAATCTCAGCTTTAATACCATAATTAGCAAGCTGGTCATTTAATTCTTCCAGATTACTATATTTCTCCAATATTATTTTCTCATTACTTTTGACCATATCCAAAACAGGAGGATATTTACCACTCATATCTGTCATTACTGCTAGAACGGAACTATTATCATAATTCATCACCTTTGCTCCCGGTTGTCTTAAATATGGTTTTATTTCGCAGGGTTTTAAAATAAGACTTTCAATATTTTTCATTGTTCTGTAAGTACGAATCCCAAGAAAACTATATAAGTCATTTAAAACAATATGCGCTTGAGCCGAATCAGATCTTAAAACTGGATCCAAACGTTCATATGATATCGCGTTTTGCACTTCCCAAATATCACCCAGATTCGATAAATCTTCATAACGATCGGGATTTTTCACTTTCAGTATCAATCGTTCTGGTCTTGGAATGTAATTAGGCATTTTAATCTTTGCCCAACTTGATAAAACTGCACTATAAATGGAGACATTATAAAAAGATATTTTTTGTAAACCCGATACACTATCTCTTTGATTTTTAAAGGATTCAAATGGTACACCATTTTGATAACCAGACAGCATGACCATTCCCTTTATTTGCATTTCATTTTTAGCTTGTCCCAACAGATTCACCTTACCAAAATCATCCTTTAGTGGAAGATCTATCCTGCCATTATTAATAAGGGCAAGAACATTATCCTCTGTCACCAATTTATTACCCGTTATGGCCTGTACTTTTCCTTTGTACAGAAAAACAACATGTGGTGCACTCTGATGCGGAAAGAGTTCTTTTAAATAGGAATCACTATAGATAACTGGTAGATTGACTTTATTTTCTTTTAAAAAAGCATTATTTGCAAAAAATTTATCCAATATTTCCTTATCCTGCCAGGCAATATTAATAATCTGCAGTTTACTCTTTAATTTATCTTGTAATTGTTGCAGTTTCGGCATCGATTGAATACAAGTGCCACAAAAGGTATCAAAGAAATCTAAAATTATAACTTTATTTTCCGTTGCATCCAAATCGATCACATTTCCTGTACCACGCATCTTCTGTATTTCGTTTGGTGGGATAAATGTATCTCCCACTTTAAGGGCTTTGCTCAAATCTATATTTTTACCTGCCTGCGCATATAAAGTACTTGTCATTATAAATAAGAAGAATGATAAGAGGAATAATTTTAATTTTTTCATGTTCATTTTATTATAGATTAACGGATATTTTGCGGTAGTTTTCCTACGAGAACTACTGATTGAGGTAGTCGAAAAGCATATTTACGGCTATTCGGTTCAAGTAGATATTCTATATTATTCACTACTCTTTTTAATGTTTTTTGAAATCTCGGATCTAGGTTTAACCTTTTTAAGTCAGACCATCTACGGCCTCGAAATAATAATTCCTTTTTTCTTTCTTGAAGTATCAGATGCAAAAGTGCATTCGGATTATTTTCTGTAATTGCTACAAAATGACTTTTATCGATTCTATTCTCAAGCAGAGAGTTTAGCAACTGTCTTGCCTCTTCTATTTGTCCAATCTGACAAGCTGCTTCGGCTTTAATTAAATAGATTTCACTTGTCGTTAAACCAACGAATAAATTAGCCATCGATTTATCGTAACTACCTTTATAACTATAAGAATCCAAGGGATAAGTATTTTTACGAAAGAAGATATACTTCCTTATGTCATAAGTCGAGTAACTCCTATATAGAATGGAATCAACCAAACCATTATTCAGATGCATTGGACCGGAAGTTACTGAGATTGCGGCAAATAGGACCTCCACATTAAACCGGTTAATCGGTAACGTTTCTGTTTGATTCAGTTTACTAAAGTCCATGAGTTCTGCCTGCAATTGCAAACAGGAATCTGCATATTTATATGCTTGCTGATAGTTGCGCATTACTAAATATGTTCTCGCTAAACCGGCATATGCCGATGCCCGAAAAGGTCTACCCTTAATCGATTCGCTGATTGGTAATTTGTGTGCTGCAATGTTATAATCTTGGATTATTTGATCATAACTTTGTTGTAACGAAGCACGCGTAGACGTTTCATCAATACCAGGAACCAATCTTAGTGGAATTCCCATTTCTGTGGTAGCTGTCTCCTTTTGATAAGTCGGTGCGTATACCTCCACTAATTGATGAAATGCAAAAGCTCGATAGAAATGAGCTATACCTGAAAGATTTGTCGCTTTTTCACTTTTTCCCTCGAAACCTAATTTGTTTATAATTTCCAACACTTGATTAGCATTAAAAATAGTTTTATACGGTCTTTGCCATTGTGCCGTTTCATCATAATTTGCATCTTTCCAGGTATATGCATTACGTTGGTCAATATTCAGTTTGCCGTCAAAAGTCTCTGGAGTTATATAATACTCGTCTGCAGACCATTCCCCAAATATTGGATAACCGGCATTCATTGTATTATAGTCATTCAGTAAGAGCTCAGCATCTGTCAAACTTTTAGGGATGACCATTTTAACATCAGGTTTAACATCAAGAAAGTTATTGCAGCTTCCAAATAGTAGCATAACAGATATGCTAAAAATAAATTGATAGATCTTCATGATAAATATTATTAAAGATTAAATCTAAACCCAAGTGAAGACATTAAGGGGTCAGGTATATTGATGCCGTATTCACTATCGATACCCCGTTTATTTGCTCTCCAAACTGTACAAACATTTTGTATGTAACCATAAATAGAACAATTTTTCAATTTCAGACCAGAAGTAAAAGGTAAACTGACACTAAACTGGATATCACGGAGCTTGATTTGTCCACCATTCTCTAACAGAGCAGATGAGCGCATATAAACTTGACTTCCTAATGTCGCTGGATAGCTAAAAGCGGGAACATCAGTTGTTAGCTCATCCCCTGGCTTTTGCCAACGCAAAGCGTAATCCTTATGACCGATATTGCTACTTAAGAATAGACTATTATCAAACGAGCTCCTTAAAAATTTATGTCCCAACTGATAGGAAATATTAAAAGACAGTTCAAGAGCTTTATACCGGATACTGTTGCGCCAGCTTCCAGTATATAGCGGAACAGATGACCCGTGATTTTCAAGATCATTGACATTTTGCGCCAAAACCGAGGAATAATCTTTTGACCTTTCGCCATTCAGATATACTTGAGGCTCCCCTGTTTCAGCATCTAAACCAGCCCATTTGTAGGTAAGCAAACTATTTAGATCCATCCCTACAAAAGGAGTTATCCGTTGGCCCTGTGACACACTAACATAATCTTGACCAATTTCCTTTTGCACATAAGATTTCAAAACCTTTGTTCGGGCATATGAAAATACGAAGTTGCTATTTAATTCGAAATGACCGGTTTTAAGAAGGGTAGCATTTAATCCAATATCCCAACCTTTAGTCCGGATATTGGCACTATTTACCATGAGATTTGTAAATCCAGTACTTGGATCAATACGATCGGGTGCTATTAGATCCTTCGCATTTTTCACATAATATTCAACGCTACCTGAAATAATATTTCGCTTTAAAGCAAAATCAAGTCCCAAATTCGTAATCCCAACTCGCTCCCAACGTAAGCTAGGATTAGGAGGAGTCATAATCACACCATAGTTTTGATTGGTTAAATAGTGCGCTTCACTTTCTATGGTAATAACAGGATATGCAGATACTGAATTGTTTACATTGCCATTATAGCCAAATGTTGCACGAAATTTCAGATAATCAAACGGACTTTTCTGCAAATACTTCTCTTTTGAAAGAATCCAAGCTCCACCAATTGACCAAAACGGTTGTCCCCGATCATTACTTTTAACGCCAAACAAATTGGAGGCATCTTTTCTAAAACTTCCGCTTAATATATACCGGTCCCAATAAGTATAGCTGAGATTAGAAAAATAGGATACAAAGTTATTTTGTGATGATTCATACACATTTCTATCTATTAAATTTGTCACACCACTTTTTCCATTCAAATAGGGAACTTCACGACCAAACTGAACAGATTTAAAACTTCCAGATTCAGGATCATAGCCATAGTATTGGGATAAAGTGATATCTCTGCCTTTCTTTAAAATCTCACCTCCCGCCATAAGAATTAACTCATGTCTATCATTCCATTTCTTATTCCAGTCTGCAGTAAATCTTCCTTGATGGGAATAGCTATTTAAACCTACTATACCCTTATAGTCTCCTTTAGGTAAATTATAATGAAGAGTTTTGTCATCCCACACTGTATGAAAATTAATTTGATCACGCATCTGATATGTTCTTATACTCTGCCATTCTTCCATGGGGTTAGATGATCGCTGATAAGCATATTGCACCTTTAAATTCAGACCAAAATCCAACTTATATGAAGCACTTACCCGTGCAACAAACTCTCGAACCATTTGGGTTTTCTTAGATTCATTTAATTCATTTAGTGGAGTATATGACCAATCTAACAAACGACCACCTGCAACAGTATCTATAAAAACAGGATTTAATCCGCTAATATTCATAGCTATTGGATTACCATATTGATCAGCCAGTTGCATGTATGGATAATTTTGTACTCCTTTTCCTAAACGATTATATTCCACTGGGAATAAAGCCTCCACATTTTTTGATTCCGTATATTTTAGACCAATATCCAGTAACATATTCTTAATTGGCTTTACTTGGGTATTTGACATTATATTAAGCCGTTTATATGCTGACGTGATGACATTTTTTAAATTTTTATCATAGCCCATTGAAAAAAGAGTATTTACATTTTCACTTCCTGACTGCAATTGTAAATTGTACTGTTGATTTACGCTATTACGATAGATGTATTTCAAAAAGTCATCTCTTAAATCAATACCTTTCATTTTCCCTATTTCTATATCAAACTGTGATTCAGATATTTCACCAGTACGTTTTTGTTCCATCAGCCATACAGCAGGTTGAGGATTATAATTCCAGGCATTAAACTCCCCATTGTATCTCCCCTTATCATAGATAAATTGCTGGGCATCAATGTAATCGGATGTACTTATCTGAGGATAATAATATAGGTTAGGTTTAGCCTTAACACTGATATTGGCATTAAAATCTAATTGACTATATTGTTTAAACTTGCCTTTCTTAGTGGTAATCACAATCACGCCATTACCCGATTGGGAACCCCATATTGATGCTGCAGCGGCATCTTTCAACACAGTAATATTTTCTATATCATTAGGATTTATAGTGTTAAAAAGACCAATCCCTAGATCAGAATTTCTTGTTTCAAACGGTACACCATCAACAACAACCAAGGGCCATTTATCTGAATTTAAAGTGCTAACCCCACGAATATTAACATTCAATAGATTTTCTCTATTAGCTGATGAAACCTTAATTGATGATATCCCCGGCACTACATCCTCCAGCCTACTTATAAAATCTGTCGATACCTTCCTGTTAAAAAGTTTATTGTCGACAAATTCAAAAGAACCGGTTGCTCTTTCTTTCGGTATTTTCTGATACCCGGTAGATACCACCTCCACTTCTTCTAGTTTATGATCTTCAGGTATCAATCTCACAGTGATTAATACTCCTGCGGTATAATAAACTTGTTGGCTTTTAAAGCCGATAGATGAGAATCTGATCTTTCCACTTTTATGATGGACCGTCAATTGAAACTTTCCATCTTTGGAAGTTTTAATCTGTAAGTTCTCGGCTTCGACTCGGACTGACACTCCTTGTAGTGGTGTACCATCGTTGGAAGAGACAACTCCACCAGTAAGTTCATATTTTACCTGCCCATTCACCCCGCTGTCCTTGCGGGGTGTCTGAGCTGATAAACATAAACTATGAAATACTGCGATAATCATGATACAGGATATCGCAATTACTTTAATAGCCTTTAATAAACATAACAGTAGATTAAAGGCATGCAGCATTGGAGAAAGCAGGATACATAGCGCTAGCTTCCAATGTGTTTTTATATGTGAAACCGTAAGTTGATTATGCTCTTGTAAAGCGTAATCATGTCTAACGTTTTCAATTTGTAGTATAGAACTTTTCAATGTGTTTATTTTTTGGTTTGTTTTTGATGGAAGACCAAAATATAACTCAAGATTTAGGACAGTAAATTTCCTTTGGTACAGCACATAGCTATCCCTATTGCAAGTTTTTTGCATTTTTTAAAGATTTATACTGAGAGTGAATAAGGAGCTAAAAATTAAGCAATAAGCACCCTATTCAACTTTCAATAGTTAAAAAATAAAATGGAAAAAATGCAATTCTAAGTCGTCGTCAATTGGTTATATAATGGTCTACATTATTGCATTTTGAATAGATAGTCAACATAGTGACTTTGCACAACAGATCTAATCTGCCGGCTTGATGATGTTTTTGGTGGTTTGTTTTTTGTTCATAGCTCTAATTTTTTAGAGCCTCAAGGTCAAAAATCAATTAGGCCGAGGCTACTGAAAGTTCGAGCTCCCGGTGGTAATCGGGGGTAGTAAAACTACCAGACACAATCAGTAAGACCTCGGCCCAATAATTAATATCATTGTTCCGAGGTGTCTACTTACTACTCGTGTCCTAATCAATTACCACATTGCTCGAACGAGATCATACAAGTAAACACCTTCTATTTTTCCTAAAGGAATAGAAAAGTGAAAATACAGTTTATTTACGTTTTAATCATACATAATTAAATTTCTATAGTTATTACTATAGACAAATATAGTAATAACTATAGAAATTGCAAAAAATATTTTTGCTATGTCTAAGAAATCACAATATGAACTTGAAATTGTAAAAAACAGTATCCAGATTAGAAACAACTTTGAAAAAACACAATCGTATATTGCAATGTTGTTAGATGTAACAGAAGGTTATATTGGTCACATAGAAAACCCTAATAGACCTGAAATGTATACGCAAGATCAAATAAATGCCATTGCTCTTGATCTCGGAATATCTCCCCGTAAATTTTACCCAGACATTGCGACAGACCAGCCGTTACCTAAGAAAAATTTACAAGCAGACCTTGAACGAATTAAAAATATCAAATTCGGTGTAGATAGTTTAATTACTTCTAATTTTTTCGATACAAAAAAGTCGATAAAAGATATCATTGAAAAGCTGAATCAACAAGAATTATACTTAAAACTTAATCTCACAAATAAAGATTTAACAGATATTCTGCGCCCTATTGTCAAATTAAATTCTTTAAAAAGTATAAGAATTGGTACTAAAAACTATTATCTTTCAATCAAATAATAGACTTATCTAAATTTTGAAGAAGAATCCAAGTTATAAGAGCAGATAGCTAAATATCAAAACCTTATAACTATCAACGAAACTAAATTTGAGCTCGATATACTAAAAGAAATCGAAATGCAAGCAGAACAAATAACTGATTTCAAAGTAAAGTTTCATCGAGAATACCTCACTCCATGGGTTTAAGGCAATAAAAATTCCTTACTCTCTTGACGAACTTTGGGCTATCAGAGAGGAATGTATCAGGCCTGTAGCATTCCAAGCGCAATAAACTACTTAGCAAAGTTGTTCTTTTTAAAAAATTATTCTTGTGAATTAAAATAGGCATGACATCTTTCCTCACTAAAATAACGTCTCAAAAGATTTTTTTCAACCATATCATCTATCATTTTGAAATACTGGTAAGTTATTTTAAACTCACTCAAATAACTAAACAAATGTCTGTCGATGCCCAAATCAATATCTGAATCTCTTTCAGAATAAATATTTGTTAAAAAATCCTCTACTAAAAACATAAGTTCCCAAGCTTCATTATATGTAGGAAATAACCTATTGGTCAAACATTCAACTTCCGTGTCAGTATGAGCGTAATGTTTATCACGTAAAATTTTTAAATTTTCAACTACAGGGTTTTTGTTTTGAGTATCAATTAATGCTAATATTGGTTTAAAAGAATCTAGTGAAATATTAACTTTAATATTTTTATTTAGAATTTGATTATAAAGTTTACCTATTCCAAATGACTCATTATATGAAAGAATTTTAGTAATCTCAAGAACATATAAAATCCAGCTCTTATTTGATAGCTCACTGTGGATTGAGGATCTTTTTGTAATCAGATAGTCTAAAATATCTAAATCACAATTAAAAGGTAGATTTATCTTAAATTTTTGCAAGTAATTTTTAGGACTACGCATAAGGTGAGCTTCGCCCAAAGCAATTTTCGATTTATAATAAAGTAAATAAATCTTTCCTAATACCTTATCAAATTTTTCTTCTTCCATATCTAAAAATAATAAAAGCTCGACATAAAGCCGAGCTTTTAAATCAATAAAGCCACCACAACTCTATTTTTTTCTTCTGATTAGTGATCCAGGTACTTAAGATACACAGAAACTTACAATAACAATAATGGTAGATAGAAAAACTGCTAGCAAAGTATTCCACGTAATTAACGTGACCAACGGCAGATCTACTCATCATTTACCACATCTTTATCGACCTTGTTATCATCAACAGTGTCTCGTGTTGAAAAAACCTTACCGATTTAGCCAGTTGTTAACTGAATAGATTTTAATCCCATTTTCTATTTTTTTAAATGATCCAAATTAGCAAAGGAAAATAAATCAGCTTGATAATTATAGGTTTGAAATTCAATTATTTTTTATTTATCAGTGTTTTTTTTACAAAAAACTTGAATGTTCGACCATATTGTAACTCACGAAAAAATAAATGCTATTACCTTTATTAGTAAACTAAGGTATTAAATCCTTTGTCCTTCAATTCAAACATATAAACTAAGGCATTAGGAGTGATATGGATACGCTTGTCTAATTTCAATTTGTCCACTTTTAGTAGATCTAAGGCATATTCACAAATAACCAATTTTGCACCTACTTTCTCAGCCTTATCAATAGCTTGTTTTAGCTCTTCATTCTCAACAATTTCTCTAGCTAACTTACCAACAATCACAATTTCAAAAGCTAATCCATTTTTCTTCAGATCAAGTAATTCTATAGTTTCAATACTTACATTAAAATGTAGAACGTCTGAAACCATAACGGCAAGCTTTTTACTTGACCCTTTGTATTCCACTTTAGCTCCTAATGTTTGGGTTTGCGCTTGACTGTAATTTGAACTGAAGATTAAAACTGTTAGCAACAACAATGTGGCTAAAAAATTTGCTCTCATTATAAAATATTTTAAAGTAATTTAAATATCTGTTCCTTTGTGGAAACCGATTATACAAAACTAAAGAAATCCTATCCTGTAGAAATGGACAAAACTGAAAATTAATGGTACTTTTTGATCAATACTTTATTTAATACCATTCTCCTTGATCCATATGGCGATAAAATAACCCTTTGTCTATTTTCTTGCTGCCAGTGGTTATAATATTGCAATAGTATTGCTACGCGATGATCAAATTATGTAATATAAACTCATATTGAGATAGTTAAAAAGATAATTACATCTTATCTGTTAATTTAGATTTTACTTTTGTTTATTAAAGTACGGAAGTAAAATGTTTGCTTTACTCCATCAAAAAAACGGCTGTACATGAATGTACAGCCGCTTTCGTAATAATCCCCATATGAAATGGACTAAAATTTAGTTTTGACCTGCTAATAATCCTCCGTCAACAGTCCAAGTTGCTCCAGTAACCCAGCTTGTTTGGTCTGAAAGTAAAAAGTCAATTGTCTTCGCAACATCTTCCGGTTGACCAACACCTCCTAATGGATGGTATGCATCAAATGAAGCTAGATTTTCAGCTATCTTATCTTCTGGCATAAATGTCTTGAATATCGGGGTAACCACAAATCCTGGGTTGACAGAATTGACTCTGATGTTAAATTCCGCTAATTCTATTGCCAGTTGTTTTGTAAGTGCTACCAATCCGGCTTTTCCTACCATATAGGCTGATGCCGGCCCTGCTTTAAGTGCGTGATGCATCAATGCCGCTCCAATATTTACAATTGATCCACTTTTATTTTCTTTCATAATTAAAGCTGCTGCTTGTGTAATGAAAAAGAAAGCTTTGGTATAGGTTTGAAAACTATCATAGTCTTTCTCTGTATGATCAAAAAATGAAATTGGGTTATAATGCCCAGCCCCATTAACCAAGTACTTTAAATTTGGCAATTCATTTTTTAGGTTTCCGTTAAAGTCAACCACAGCATCCATATCGGAAAGATCTACCGAGTAAATTTTCACCTGACCGCCTTTTGCTTCTAATTCTGCTTTAGCTTTATTCAAGCTATCGACACTTCTTCCTACTAGTGCAACTTCTACTCCTCTTCCAATTAATAATTCTGCTGTGGATTTACCTATTCCGGTTGAACCACCTACGATTAATGCTTGTTCCATTTTTATATTTTTTATTTATTTCCGTCATGGAAATAGATGAAATCTATTTTATGAGATCTTACCTTCGGATTAAGCTCCGTAAGTAAATTCATAGTTTTTTATAATTGCAGGATTAAGACTGTTGCCAACGTGACATAGATTCTTTGCTGAATTTTCAATCAATTCCTTTTGTTCTGCTGTATAGTCTTTATCAAAGAACAACTTCACGTTGATCGTTCCTACTTGTCCTCCTTCTGCGGCCATTTCATAAGATAACTCGCTTCTAGAGCCGTTTACTTCGAAATCTTTTTTTCTGGCATAAAAATCTACTGTTCCAAGCATACAGCTTGCATATGAACCCATAAGAAGATCAATAGGACCAAATTTTAAATCGACTTGGATTGGATCAGTGCTTAATGGTGATTTTGTGCTTGAATGATATTTACCTTCGTAGGTAGTTGCTATTATTTGTGACATTTTATTTAATTTTTTATAGTGAATACGAAATGACTTATATGTTGAAATTAGATGCTACATCCATCAATTCCACACATATTATCTCCAGATTCTTCTGACAGATCAACAATGCTTTCTTGGTAGGTCTGTGCAAGGGCCTTAGCAAAAAGTTCCACAGGCTGCGCTCCTGAAACAGCATATTTACCATCTAGAAGGTAATAAGGTACACCTGTTATTCCTAGATTTTGTGCTTCCATGATATCCTGTTTCACTTCATAGTTGTACTCATCTTCAGCTAATACTTTTCGGGCTTTTGAAGGATCTAAGCCCAGCTCCTCCGCAAAGGATACCAAAAATTCAACATCCGCAATATTTTTTCCGTCAACAAAGTGAGCTTTAAACAAAGCCTCCTCCATCTCATCGGCTTTACCATGTTCTTTTGCCAAATGCAATAACTTATGAGCAGGAAAAGTATCGGCAGCAATGGCCTGATCGTAATTAAAAGTCACACCGGCATTTTTACCCATTTCTTTTAATTGATTCAAAAACTGATCAAGGTGAGCTTTAGAAAAACCTTTACGATTCATCATATACTCACTGATACTCAAAGTTCCAGAGCTTTCTTTTAAAGTAGGATCCAACTGGAAACTTTTCCATTCTACTTCCACTTCATCTTTGAATGAAGAACCTGCTAACGCTTGCTCAAAATTTTTCTTAGCGATGTAGCAAAAAGGACACATGATGTCCGACCATACCTGTATTTTCATTGTCTAGTTATTTTTAAGTTTATTTAGAGATTCTCATTCACGATTTCAGTAAGCTGATGTACACCGAAATGTCTCCATTTCATCTTACCATTTTTGAATAGCATCGTTGTTGGTACTCTTTTAATCTTGTCATACCTTGAACTACATCACAGCATTTAAGCTCTTATTGATACTGATTTTTACGGGTTCTGCGATAGTTCTGTAACCCGGAGATACTTTACGTACATGTTCCGCAATAGCAGCATACTCCTCTTCGGTTCCGCTACCGGTAACTTCAAAATTGAATTGAAGTTCTTTAAATCCAACTGAAACATTCGGGTCAACTTCCAAAAATCCACGGAGATCAAGGTTACCTACAATAGTTAAGTTAACACTGTCAAGCTTGATCCCTTTATTGGTAGCTCCTGCCACAAAACCCACCATCATACAGCCGGCTAAACCGCCTAAAATATAATCTTGAGGATTCGGATTCAGGTTGTCTCCCAACAATTCTGTAGGCTCCCCGATCTGATATTTGAATTGTTTTTCTACGAAAGCGCTTCCTATCTTTTTACTATGAGTGGTAATTTCAGTATTTACACCACCTTTCCAGGTTGCGGTTACACCTAATGCTGCAATTGCTTCAGCAGGTTTGTTAGTAATTACTTCTACATAATTTCCTAATGCTTCTAAATTTACATTGTTTAACATAACCAATTGTTTTAAATTTTGTACTACAAAGGTACTGGCTAGACAGCTTCAAGAAAATGGACAAAACTGAAAACAAATAGCACTTATTGATTCGATTCCACCCTTTTAGATACTCAAATTTCCTTTCTAAAATATATTGGCGAAAAGATAGGTCGAACCATTCGAATCTACTTGATTGAAAAATCAAATCATTAGATACCTGGCACTTATAAAAAAAGGAAGTTCCCCAAATTATGGGAAACTTCCTTTTTATCAAGAGGCCTTTTACTGTTTTGCATGACGTAATTTAGTTTCCGATAAGAACAGAATAAATAGCTCACTTGACTCCTTCACAGAAATCTTTTATAAGAGCTAAATTCTTCAAATCAAGCATAAATTAGCTATTGTGAAAAAAATTCATCAGCAATACGGCTAGCAGACTCCAAGGCATTAGAAAACTCCTTTTCAGTATCGGGATTCACTAGATTTCCTAAAAATTTAACGGAATGAACTTCAGTAATTCCAACAAGTCCTAACCACCAATTGAAATAAGTAGACTGGAAATCAAGCCCTAGCTCAATCGGTACACCCGCACCATACACACCTGAGGTATAAATAACACAAGCCTTCTTATCTTTCAATAAGGGAAAGTAACCGTCCTCTCCAAAGCCAAAGGTCAAACCCGGCTGTGAGATGGTGTCGATATAGTGTTTCAATACCCATGGAATACCTCCATTCCACATCGGAACAGTGATCAGGTATTCATCTGCTGAGGAAAACCGTTCTGTTACCTCCACAACTTTATCCCAAGATGTTTTTAATTCCTCATTTAATGTACCTTCACCGAAGAAAGTCATCTTGGCCACAGCTTTGTCCCCGTCAAAAGTGGGAATGCTTAAGTCCCACAGATTCAGTTCATCTATAACAGCATCCGGATTCAACAGTTTATACTGTTCCATAAATTCCTGAGCGATGGCCCCTGATTTAGAATTTTCCTTTCTCGGTGAGCTGATGATGTGCAGTAGTCTTTTCATATTTATTTCAAGTATATAATGTTAAAGATTATCTTTTACCAACTGACCTAGTTCATGAGCAGGTACGATACCGGAATGTCTCCATTTCATTTCTCCATTTTTGAAAAGCATCGTAGTTGGTACACTTCTGATTTCAAATAGAGTTGCTAAATCTGGATATTTATCGATATCCACACGTTCATAATGAATAACATCATCAAATTCCGCAACCACTTCATCTAAATTTGGCTTCATGGCCACACATGGAGGACACCAAGTCGCATGAAAATTAACCATGGTCAATTGTTCCGATTCTATTTTATTTGCTAAATCCATTGTTTTATATTTTTAAATTATTAACAGTTGTATTGTATTAAGGCTATGCTGGATATTTTTTGCGTATAATGATCATGTGAGTCATTAAATATGATTATAAACAAGCATTACCTGATTACGGAAAAAGGGATTCTCAACGATTTAAATCATCCATTACTTCTTTCATGATCATCATACTTTTTAATTTTTCCTGATGGTCATAGATAGGTGAATGGATCATCAATTCGTCCACACCTGTTTGCGCTATAAAATCCTTTAATTCGTCTCTAATTTTCTCTTTACTTCCCACAAAAGAACAGGCTGTCCTTTGCTTTACTTGTAACCGTACCTGCTCAGACATGCTATCTAATAGCTCCGGCAAGGAATTTACTGGCGGTTGTAAAAACTTTCCTGCATTTTGTGCTAAACTTTGAAACATCAGATGCAAACTTGTTGACAGCCTCTCTGCTTTCTGATCCGTATCTGCAGCTGTAGCATTTATAGCGGCGATCGTATAAGGCTGTTTCAGTAATTCAGAAGGTTTAAAATTTTGATGGTACAGAGCAAATGCATCCAACATCTGTCTAGGAGCAAAATGACCGGCAAAAGCATAGGGTAATCCTTTGGATGCGGCTAAAGCTGCACTTTCTGTACTCGATCCTAAGATCCAGATCGGAACATGTGTATCTTCGGCTATAAAAGCACGCACCTTGGCGTATGGATTCTTATGGGAAAAATACATTTCAAGTGCTTCCACATTCTGAGGAAATCGCTGAGATTGCTCGAAAAAATCCTTCTGGATTGCCAAAGCAGTTTGAATATCACTTCCGGGTGCTCTGCCCAACCCCAGATCAATCCGATCGGGATAAAGTTGTGCTAAGGTTCCAAATTGCTCGGCGACAATCAGAGGTGAATGGTTTGGCAACATAATACCTCCCGATCCTACACGTATGTTTTGCGTATGACCAGCAAGATGTCCAATCAAAACTGATGTTGCAGTACTGGCAACATGAGCCATATTATGGTGCTCGGCTAACCAGAGACGTTTATATCCTAAAGTATCGACCAATCGGGCCAGTTCTTTTGTTTTTTCGAATGTAGAACGAGCATTGCTATCTTCTCCAATAAACGCTAACTCTAATAATGATATAGGGATCATAATTTTCCTCTTTTTAATAATTAATTACAGCTGCTGATGAGTTTAATATTCTTTCTTACTATTGAAATGCTATTATTTGTTCATAATCGAAAAATAATAAAGAACATGGATCTCAAAGATCAGTACTCATCTGTCTTAAAATTTAATACTACAAAGGTAATTGCTGGAAAGCATCAAGAAAATGGACAAAACTGAAAACAAGTGGTACTTATTAGCAAGATTATACGCGCAGATGATGGATCGACATCACCTGTATAGCATTCAAAACGAGACAACTACAATTAAGAGAATTTGAGGAATTATTTTAGAAAACGATATACAGCCCCATTAAAACGAATGCCCCAGCTTTTACTAAAGATGAATTTTTAAAATTTAAAGGCCGGTGTGGAAATGGTGATAGCTTTACCTTGATATTAGGATTTGGTAGTTTTCTATATGAACATTTTTAATTGCATATAAAAACCTAAAATGGCTATTGTGGACTTTTCCTTTGCTCAAAAGAAGAACTGACCAGTCACTCAATTAATCTCTTGGGATGCTGCTTAATACGTTATACAATAGCCATGGTATTTAAAATCTATTACTGAAAATACTATTGAAAGGATTTTCTAAAAGATGTTGGTGACTGATTGGTATATTTCTTAAAATATCTGATAAAGTAAGATGAGTCTTCGAAACCGATTTTATCTGCGATCTGATTCACATTTAGTTTTGAATGTAGTAATAATCTTTTTGCTTCCAGTACAATCCTTTCATGGATCATTTCAGATGGTTTTTTATTGAGCAGCTGCAAAGTAAGATTTGAGAGAGTTCTGAGGGAAACAAATAGCATTTCCGCATATTTAGATGCAGGAAGTCCTTTGGTGTAGTTCTCTTCAATCAGATTGACAAAGTGGATCAATTGGGTACGTTTTTCGTCCACAATAAACGGTGCATGGCCCTTATTTAGTTCTTCAAGTTGGTATTTACGACGCTGAACCTGAATTAAAAATGCTTTAAGATAAAGTCTGAGCAATTCTTCCTGACCATATTTATCCTGTTCTTTAAGTTCAGTCTGCATTTGGACGATATACTCATCCAGTTTATATTCGTTTCCGCTGCCTACACAACAAGAAGGAATTTGATAGGCATTATTGAACATACTACACTTGAGAAAAAAATCAACATCATCTTCCTTTTGAACCAAAAAATCCTCTGCGAAATGAATAACAAATCCTTCGTAATCTGGATTATTATCAAAAGCATGAACCTGGTTTTTAGCAATAAAGAATATCGTATTTTCTGATACATCGTATTCATTGAAATCAACAAAATGCTTCCCAGTACCTGACTTGAACCAGATAACCTGATAAAAACTGTGGATATGGGGTTTGACAATATCTTCCTGATGATCTTCTATCAAATCTTGTAAAGACTGGACCTCAAACTGCATTTTACCTGGAAAATCAGCATGTAAATGATATTCGTTGATCGCTTCCTTTTCCTGCTTTTCCATTTTGACTTCAGTTTATGCTTACTATATTGATTTTGCAAATATAGTAGTATTTCCATAGTCATTAAAAATTATGATAATCAAAAAGTATTTTCATAAAAATATTATTCATTTCACTATCAATACTTTAAATTTAAAATTGACAAGATATAGATAGAATTATGATCAATAAGTACCATTTTTTTTCAGTATTGTCCATGTTTTCGAAGTTGCCCATTGCTTAGCTTTGGGATATATAATTTATACCATTATCATTCAATGTCAGACTTATCCTATATATCTTCAAGAGGCAATCGTGCTTACCATACTGTTGTTAGACCAGATTTTGAACTTTATTTTGAAGCATCAAAAAATATATATCATGCTGTTGATAATCCACACGGAACTTTTCCATTGAATGTCGCGGATAACAATCTAAATTGGCCTATCCTGAGTGAGCGCTTGCAAAAAATCGCTGCTACGCAGGAAATTCCAGACTGGGTTTCAGGCTATACTTCTGGCCTGGGGCACGAAACCTTCCGAGCAGCATTAGCAGATTTTCTGGGTGTTTTTTTAGCAAAACGCCCCTTAGATCCTGCAAATATAGGAGTGGCTGCTGGAGCTACCGCCGTGATCGAGCTATCCGCAATAATTCTGGCAGATAAAGGGGATGTTGCGGTATTTCCAGCCCCTGCATATCCTGTATACAGCCGCGACATCATGAATAAGGCTGGCATAGAAAGATATGATTTAATCACGCATCATGATAGTGATGCTATCCATCACGGACCTATTCTGTCGATTGAACATCTGGAAAAAGCCAAACGAGATATCGAGCTCCAAGGTTCAAATTTCAAACTTCTGGTAGTTACTAATCCTGATAATCCGACCGGAGGATTATACACCGTAGAGCATCTGGAAGCTATTGCCGATTGGTGTATAGAAAGGAAAATTCATTTTATCGTCAATGAGATCTATGGACTTGTAACCATAGATACAACAGATCCAGCTATAGCTGGTGATTACCTCGATCATCGTCAGTTTTCTTCTTTCCTCTCAATAATCCATAATAAAAACAGTCCATATTTACACCAGTGGTATGCACTTTCTAAAGATCTGGGGATTTCAGGAATGAGAGTCGGTATGGTATACTCGCTTAATCAAGCCTTCTTAACTGCTTTTAATAATTTAAACCTTCCACACATGGTTTCAAATCATACACAATGGTTAATGGAAAATGTGTTGGGAGATCACGAGTTTATGCGCAATTTCTTGGATGCACAGCATCAAGCCTTAACCAAGGGATACATTGTAGTGGTAGATATGTTAAAAATTTTAGATGTACCATTTGTTCCTTCCTATGGAAGCTTATTTATATGGGCTGATTTTTCTAAATTTTTATTCGCGGAAACTTTGGCTGCGGAAATCGAATTTTGGGAGAATCTTTACAAAAACACAGGTGTCTTATTAACACCGGGAATCGGTTTCGGTCACACAAAAAAAGGCATGTTTAGAATAGTATATACTTGTTTTGATGATGAAGCCTTACGGATAGCTATGAAAAGGATACAGTACTACTTAGCAAGTTTAGCTACAACTGTAAAAAAATCTGTTGAATAATTTTGTTATACCTATAGGTTTTGATAATAATTTTATCCTAAATCAATGCTAATGACGACAATAAATCAGTTATAAAAAAATATTAAGAGAAACATATGACACAATATTTCAGAAACTTTACCATACTTGGACTGATTAAAATAGCTTTCGGTCTGCTTTTCATTGTCATAGGAATTATGGACAGTGAAATATACATCTCAGTTCTTGGAACTATTTTACTTATAACTACCTTAATAAATAAAGGTACTTGCCCAGGAGATGTCTGTTCACCACATCTTAATAAAAGAAGAGTCAATAAATAATGGTCCAAAAAGTTTTCTGAAGCCTATCTTTCTTTTGATAAATAATCGCAGGTGCACTGTACTCTATCCTTACTGGTTGCTATATCTTGTCATGCAGATAGTCAGATATCGTAAATGACTGATATATATTCAAGCCAGACTCTCGAATACCGGCAATCTGTCTAAAACTTAACTGTGATCTACTTTTACCTGTTCTTACAGCTGTAGGATGATTGAGTATATATTCGCGGTGTATTTTCTTTAAATTCATCTGTATAGTTTTTCTAAAAAAATCAATCGAAAAACCCTTAAGAATTTTCCTTCTTACATTTTCTCTGCTATGTCAAGGATCTGCTCGATCACAATTGTGGCAGACTCTTCCTTAAATTCACTCATAAACGCCTATAGTTCGTTTACTTTTGTCGGAACAAAATGCTGTATAACATCATCCACACTATTAAAAAAGTCATTCTAAAAAGAATGACTTTTTTAATAGATTTATTTTTAATAGATTTATTAAACTTTAGCAAAATATGATGCTAAAATAGCTTGAAAGGCCTCCTGCTGAAATATGATAAATTTACGTATTTAACTACTATTTTAAAACGATACGGCTAATTTTCCCGTGGTATGTCCCTTCTCTATTTCTATATGGGCATTAGGGATTTCCTCGAATGGAAATATTTTACTGATATGAGGTTTTAAAAGATCGTTATCTAACAAATCAGCAACATATTGCATATCAACACCATTGGGTAATACCATATTATAAAATATATTGATCCCTTTAAGTTGAAATTCTTCAGATAATGCTTCCGTTACATTCGTCCACAGACTAATCAAAGTTCCGCCTGGCCTTATAATATTTAAGCTTCGAAGTAGATGCTGATCATCTCGAACTCCATCAATAACAATGTCTATGTCATGGATAATTTCTTCAAATTTCTCCTTTTTATAATCAATAAATTCATCAGCTCCAAGTTGAAGCAAAAGATCTTTTTTAGATGCTGATGCTAAGGCAATCACATATGCTCCTGCTTGTTTTGCAAATTGGACAGCAAAATGTCCTACTCCACCGCCTGCCGCGGTAACTAATACCCGATCGCCCGGTTTAATCCCTACTTTATTTAAAGGCTGTAAAGCTGTTAATGCTGCTAATGTTGATACTGCCGCTGTTTCGTGACTTATTTTCTTTGGTTTTAGTGCAAGATGTTCAACGGAGGCGGCTACAAATTCGGCGTATGTCCGGCCAATATAGGGATGGTTTAAGAGACCAAAAACCTCATCGCCTACTTTGAAATTTTGAACTGATGACCCAATATCTACAATTTCACCAGAGATATCCCATCCTAAAACCAAAGGATTATCATTTCCAAATACCCAACTTACATTATTGTTACTTCTAACAATGGTATCTGCAGGATTTATACTGATGGCCTTGGTCTTAATCAACACTTCATCATGCTTTAAAGACGGCACGGGAATATCGGCAAGAGAGAAATTCTCAATTCCTCCCTGTGCACTCAATATCATGGCTTTCATGTGTAATATTTAAGCTGTAATTCCTCCATCCACAACAAAGCTCGATCCTGTAATATAACCAGCTTCTGGACCTGCAAGAAAATTGACCATTGAAGCAATTTCCTCTGGCTTGCCAAGTCTTTTAAGTGGAATGGCATTAATATATGCTTCACGGATTGCGGGATCAGCAGGCATCATATCGGTATCGATCGCACCTGGTTCAATTGTATTAACTGTTATATTACGAGGGGCAAAGTCCCATGCTAAACCTCTACCAAGGCCACCTATTGCCGCTTTGGTAGCCACATAGTCGGCCATATTAGGTCCTCCTATTCGACGGGCACCGACCGAACCAATATTGATAATCCTACCACCATCTGGCATATACTGTTGAACTTTGCGAATTCCTTCAATAACGGAACGAATATTAGTATCAAGTTGACGATTATATGCTAACTCCCTGTCTATCGCTGTTTCAATACTACCAGCTACAACTGTTGCTGCATTATTGACCATTATATCTATTTTTTGATATTTTTCAGCGGCTTGTTCAATTGCAAATGAAACAGCTCCTTGTTTTGCTCCATCTGCCTGTATTGCTATTGCACTCCCTCCTGCACGCTCAATCCCAGCAACAATGTCTTCTGCTATCGCTTGTGAGTTAACATATGTAAATACGACTGAGGCTCCCTCAGCGGCTAAACGTTGTACTATTGCTTGCCCCATGCCACGTGTTCCACCTGTAACAAAGGCAACTTTTCCTTTTAAACTTAACATCTTTTTTTTAATTAAATTTTATATAATAATCTCTCCTATCAGTTTTAATCATAAAAGGATAGCATAGAGATTTTGTTCTTATAACTATGATTATTGAATTTCAATAACCACTTTACCAAAGGCTCCTCTTTTTAAGTGATCGAATGCTTTTGGACTATCTTCAAATCTGTATATGGCATCGATAACCGGTCTAATTTCATGAAGATCAATATAGGAACACATTGCTTCTAAGCTTTTCCTGGAACCGACTCCTATACCTAATAATGATGATCGTTTGGATAGTACTTTAAAGATTGGCAAAGTCGCATCCGCAGCCTCTAATACGCCCACAATTGCAATTCGACCTTCTTGTGCTACTGCATCTAATGATTTTTGAAGATTTTCGCTACCGGCCATTTCAATGATAAGATCGGCACCACGTCCTGAAGTCAACTGTGATACATTATGTTGCCAGTCTTCATTATTAAACCGATTTATTCCAGCGGAAATACCTAAACTTTTTGCCCGGTTTATCTTGTCGTCACTGGAGCTTGTTAAAAGAATATTGGCACCAATACTAAAGGCAAATTGTGCTGCAAAAAGCGAAACCCCACCTGTTCCTTGAACAACTAGTGTTTCATTTGACTTTAACTTTCCTTTTTCAAAAACCGCCATCCACGCAGTGAGTCCTGCACATGGTAAAGTTGCAGACTCAACAGGAGATAAATTCTTGGGAGCAAGTGATAACCAGTCTTCAGGTAAACAAACGTACTCTGCAAGGACTCCTGGCCCCATCCCACCCAAGGAGGGCGCAATATCTGGTGATGGTGCAGGTCCCTCAATCCATCCGGCTATATTTGTAGAAATAACTTTATCATTAATTTTAAATCTGCTAACCCGGCTACCGATCTTGACAACGGCACCCGACATATCAGAAGCTGGCACGAATGGAAAGGCCAAAGGCATACCCATACCATTACTGGTAACCAAATGATCTCGATAATTTAAAGAGACCGCAGCTGTTTTGACCAATACTTCCTTAGGTCCGGGTGTTGGAACCGGAACTGTATTCAGCTTCAAATTATTTAATCCGAAATCACTTAGCTCCCATTGTTTCATCAAATTTGGAATATTCATTTCTGTATTTTTTTTCAAAGTTATCTCGAATTTCATCTGGTTTTCTTGATACTATCACTGATGATATTGGTAAGGTGACTTTTACAGAAGTACTAAATAATTCCTGATATAAGTTTAGAAGATTAAATGAAAGATTTTGAGGGAAAATTATAATGTTCCACAGTATGGATTTGGAGTGTTTTTTTTTTAAAATTCACAGGCAAGTGGTATTTGAATATCATTTTACACTGGAATTACAAATTATAAAAGTAAGCTTTGAAGGATGAAATAGTTCTCTAGATTTATGACATTTACAATGGTATGGAAGCAGCCTTAGTAGTTGCTGAATGAAAAAACATGCAGGAACTTGCATCTATAATAACCAAAATTTGAAGAATGCAGTATTAAAAAATGATTAATTACTACTTTTAAATTATTTACAGTTAACAAGAGTAATAGTAGTAGAAGTTAATTAAATCTAACGTAGTGATTCAATAATCATAGCGCGATGTTTTTTTCCCCATGCAATTAGATTCATGATAAGAGTACCATATTCTTTTGCATATTCTGTGAATTCATATTCAGCTACCCCGATATCCGCATTCATGATACGTGAGATTAACTTATTATCTTCAAGCTCTTTAAGATTCCGGGCAAGCATTCTGGTCGTTAGATCTGGAATACTTCTTTGGATATCCATAAATCTTTTATTTCCATTACAAATGGAATAAATGATGGGAAGTTTCCATTTACCCCCTATAACGTATATCGTATCTTGCAAAGCATTTATATCCTGCTCTTCAATAACAATTTTTTTCATCTTGATAATATTTGATTCTACTAATTTATAAAATAAATAGTCCTTTATCAGTACTGTCCTAAATAAATTTTAGTGCATAAAAAATCTAACATTAGCGTCAAATAATGCAGGTTTAGCTGTTTGAAAAAAAAGTAACCCTACCCTTTCGCTTAAAAAAGCACAAACTGTCCCTCTTTATTAGGAGGTCTTCCTGAAATGAACGGAGCATCGGCCCATTTCCATAGGTCTATTTTTACAAAAATATTTAATCGTATAAAGTTGACAAGATTCGATAGATTCCAATCGTATTTAACCTTCTTTTGAATATACTTGAAGAGCAATATTCCGATCAATGCTGTCCATATTTGTATATACACCGCATTTTGGGATGTGCCTACAAAACTGGTAACCTTTAGTTTCTGTTTTAAATGTTTGAAGAATGTTTCAATCTCCCACCGTTCCTTGTAAAGAGATGCTACTGTCTTGGGTTTCCAACTAAAATTGTTTGTTAAGAACTCATAAACTACGTTTTTAGTGCTGTCCAAAACACGAACCTGACGTATCTTCTTTCCTTCCATACCATACCTTAGGTGATCCAAAAAGCTCGATGGTCTGATCTTCAATTATTCCACCTTTCATTAGAGCCTCACTCCTAATTGTTTTGATCACAGTGTACTTCATGTTGGATTTGCTTGTTGTAACAAAGAAACAGCCATTGCTTTCCAAAATGTTCATACATTTAGTCCTAGATTATCCATATACTGAACCTTTAAAAAATTAATTATTTTCATTATATTTAAGTTATTATTTAACCTAAATATTTTAAATTACCTATTTCCCATATTCAAGTAAATTTTAATGTGCAACAATATTTAATAATAATCTCAAAAATGAGCAGATTACAAATTTCGTTAACTTACTAATGTTTTGGATTTTACAAAATCTTATCTATATTTGTATAATATTATTACCTTTTTTAGGTAATGAAAAATTTTAATAATGAGTATCACTTATTCTAATAAAATAAAAAAGAAGTTTTCATCAGCAGCTGAGATCAAGAAAGCATTTGGGGCAATGGCAAAAAAAGTGCAGGCACGATTGGACGATATTGAAGCATCGCCCAATCTCAATGTACTGACACAGATTCCAGCAGCTAACTGCCATGCTCTTTCGGGAAATCGAGATGGTGAATGGGCTGTGAATATTTCACCTAATCATCGTATGATTTTTGAAATAGATAACGATCCTATGCCGCTCACGCTAACTGGTGAAATAGATAGAATAAAAGTGACAGACATTCGAATTATTGATACAATAGATTATCATTAATTCTAATAATATATAGATATGAACAAGAACTTAGAAATAGAGAAGGAATTATTATCAAAACCTGGTGATACAATTTTGGAAACATTAGAATTTCTAAAAATGACACAAGCTGAATTCGCAGAGCGGATTGGCAAGACACCCGGTAAGGTAAATGATATGATTTCGGGTAAAGCACCTATTACGGTCAATACAGCTCTTCAGCTTGAAAAAGTATTGGGAATAGATACGCAGTTCTGGTTAAATAGAGAGGCTAATTATCGAGAAAAGATAGCTCGTATTGAGCAAGAAGAGTTTTTAGAAGAATGCATCGACTGGCTGAAAGAACAACCCATCAAAGAATTGAATGCATACGGATATTTATCTTCAAACAAAATTGGGAATGAACTAGCGGAAGAATGCTTAAAATTTTATGGAGTAGCCTCTCCTACTCAATGGCAACATGTTTATGTGGATAACTATGTAAACACCAATTTTAGAAAGAGTAATACGCTAACTGCAGCAGTGAGTAATATGGCTGCATGGTTAAGAATAGGAGAATTAAATTTACGAAAATTAGAAATTCCTGAGTACAATAAAGATGCGTTTAAAAAAATCCTCATTCAAATAAAACGTCTTGCAGAAAACCAACCCGAGGATTTCGCTGACCAGTTGGAATTAATGTGCAGAGAAGTTGGTGTGGCAGTAATCTACTCGAAAAGTCTTTCAAAAGCACCAATAAGCGGCGCTACGAGATGGGTATCGGGAACACCGCTAATACAAATCACAGATCGTTACAAAACTAATGATCACTTTTGGTTTACATTTTACCACGAAGCCGGACATATTCTGCTACATGGTAAAAAAGATGTTTTCATAGAAGATTTTGGAGAGCTCGAAAACGATAAGGATAAAGAACAGGAAGCAAACGATTTTGCTAGGGACTGGCTTATTCCAGATTCTTTTCTAGAAGACATTGAGGGTTCGATAAGTGAAGGAATGATTAGAAAAGTGGCAAAAAAATATGCTATTCACCCTGGAATTGTATTGGGAAGACTTCAAAATTTAAATAAAGTTCCTTATCATTTTGGTACAAACTTGAAAGTGAGGATAAATTTGGATTATTTTATTAAACACTAAAATCAAATATCATGAATAAACCTGTGTACACACCTGTAATAAGATATCGTCAGGAGGAGAAAAAAGTTTTAACTAGTTTCGACTTCGGGGACAAGATCTATCCATATATTGAGATCTTTAAAAAGCTAGAACGAGTACATACTTCGAAGAAAAAATCCGAACCGACTTTTCATGAAGTGCATCTTCCAATACTACGAGATATAAAAAGTAATAAAGTGTTTGTGGATCTTCCCGTACACCTAAAAACATCCACAAAAATGAAAAAAGAAGTTGTTGAGTTTTTAACACAGGTTATTGGTAATAGACTCGAAAGAACATCACATCTAATAGGTTTAAAGTCGCTAAATAATAAAATTATCCCTATTATCAGTACCTATTCCCAAAGAACAGGAGAACCAAATTCGATCATAGCCCAGGAGAATGATTTAAGATCTGTGTTTAATAGTCTAGGCTTTAGAACTTCATCATCGACTTTTGACAATGACATGAAGCAGATAATAAAGGTCGCGAAAGCAGATGATTATCTGTTTGTTGATCTTGAGGAATACTGTCTTGCAAGTGGTGATGATAGATATGCAATTGATTTCATGTTAGATTTCGTTAAGTCATTCAAATCATGTCCTGTGATTATTTTAAACAGCCCTATTCATCATACGACGACAAACTCAGGTTTGGAACATGGAATGCGAATCGAAAAAGCAGATAATTCTCTACAATATTCGTATAAATCTTATGGAGCAAAGGGTTTTGGGGATTATGCTGGTTTAAAAAAAGATGTACTAGAAGGTGGTGGTAGAATTAGTCCTGGATTTATATTCTATGATGCTGTTGAAAATTCATACTATGGGTACAAAGGACTAAAAAGGAAACAGGGTGAACTTGAGGATTTTCTTGATATAATTATTCCTAAAGTTTTAAAATCAGATGCAGTAAACAGGATGTTAATATCTGCTGAACGGTATTTGGATAATGTCAACCCTGGCTGGAAATTAATAAATGAAATGTTGACAGGCATTGAGAATCCTAAAAGTCAATCAAAATTTAAACGTATTTCTATGTTACATTATTTATACTGCATCAATAAAAAAATACAGGCTGCCATCATTTAACTTAATTATAAATTAGTGCTGGTTCTACATTTGTCTTAAAGAAAAACTGTAAATCAATAGGAAGAATATTGGCTGAGTTTTCAACAATAAAATTCCAACGGCTTTTATATCGTTGCTTAAGTGCGTTTTTGAAAATTTTATTGATTTCGATATTGCTAAGGTCATTCATAATATGACTGATATCTACATGACCGAAGTTTTTCAACAACTCCTTTTTAGTAAGTAAGTTTAACTGCTCAGAGGGATCAGTCTTTTTATTGAGAATAGGTTTTCGTAAAATTTCATATCCACTTTTATCAACAGTAATAATTCCAAAACTACGTGGTACGATTTCAAGACATTTAGCCAAATGTCGCTCATGAATAACAATATTATTAAATTCAAATGCACTCACATAATCACTGGACTGTTTGGCCAACTTTGTTAAATTATCGAGACTGGATTTAATTTCAAAGCTCGTCGTAGCATCATCCACAGTAAGGAAATCTACACGGCTATTCTTTACTTTAATTTCATAAGCCGCCACGACATCTCTATTCACAAAAGCCTTGAATAATTTATATTTTAATATCGGTTCACCTTCATAACTATTTAACAATAGATTATTAATTTCTTTATGTAGGTCTAGTTTACAAAATTTACTTATTTTTTTTTCCGAATAAACTAGGTTTAAAAGACTGCGCAACTTGGGAACATAATCTAAAGTATTGTAAGATTTTGCTATTTCTCTTACAATCTTGGAATCAATATTCAATTCGAAAACTTGGTTCATCTAAAAAATTAATAAAGAAATTAAAACGATAACAAATAAAAATACAGCATGTTTTATAGAAATAAAAAAATCCTTAATTTCTTTAACGACTAATTTGAGCTGGAAGGCAAACATACGTAAAAACCCGGTAATTTAACATAACTTATAGAAATGATTGCTCTGCTTTTTACAGCTGTAGGATGATTAAATATATAGTCTTGGTATATTTGCTTTAAATTCATCTGTATAATTTTTAAAAATTAATAGATCAATTAGAAAACCTTTAAGAATTTTCCTTCTAACACTTCTTCGGGTACATCCAGGATCTGCTCAATCACTACTGTCGCAGACTCCTCCTTAAATTCACTCATAAACGCCCATAGGTCGTTTACTTTTGTCGGGACAAAATGCTGTATAACATCACCCACACTATTGCCGGACTTTAGGATATTATATCCTTTCTGCTTTAAGTCCATCAAGATCTTGATTGTCAATGGTACATTCTTCGCAATTAGTATTTATTATTATCTCCTTCTTCCAACAGAGTTGACATTTCGATCTTAAATCCGTTTACCGTAAAGTGAACTTACAGAGCCCCCTCCTGCTTTAATTCAATATTGAACAGGATGAATACGAAAGAATCTCGATCAAACGGTTATCCTATAGTGCGCGCATCCATATTGTTAATAAAAAAGAATTAAAATCAAACCATTTCTAGCTAAGTTTTTCATTATTTGAATTGTCAAATTGATAGATGAGTTAAAATAAAAGGTGTTGAATAAACAGAACCTTAAAGTGTAATTAAAGCGCTCAAAAGTGTAATTTTTATTGATATGCCCATAGCTACATTTGTATCGGTGTAAAGATAGCTTAGCCGGCATAAGATATAGCACCTATAACAAATAATTTTAACATAATTTTTTTAAGATGAAATTCATAAAATTTTCTTTACTGACTCTTCCTCTTTTAGTGTGCTCTTTAAATAGTAATGCACAGGAAAGCGCAAAAAGTACATTCAATTTCCCTACTGATCGTAAGATCAATATCGGAGTTTTAGTTTATGATGGTGTAGAGATTGTCGATACGGGTGGTCCTATTGATGTTTTTGTAAAGGCTAATAACTGGAATGGCAACTATAATATTTACACCGTATCGGCAACAGCCAATAAAAATATAGTCATGGACGGTGGAACAGTAAATCTAGTTTCTAAATACAGTATATATGATGCTCCACAATCAGATATATTGGTCATCCCTGGAACATCTCCTGAGATTGTCAAAACGATTTCTGCAGATAAAAAAATGATGAATTGGATTGTCTCACAGAATGAAAAAACCCAAATGACAATGTCTGTCTGTACTGGTGGACTTATACTGGCAAATACAGGCCTGCTTGATGGGCGCTCTGCAACTACACATCACTGGTCAATTGATGAACTGAGATCGCACCCTAAAATAAAAGTGCAGGAAAAAACTCGATTTGTAGTGGATGGCAAATTTTTAACTGGCGCCGGTGTCACTTCTGGTATGGATGTGGCTCTTCAAGCTATTGAATTGATAAACGGTAAAGAAATTGCTGACGATATCGCACTCGGAATGGTTTATGACCGTTATAATACGATGGAATTTTTACCTAAAAAATAACGCAAAATAACAAATGAAGTAACTGCTGACAAATATGACTTGTCAGCAGTTATTCTATTTTACCTTGAAACTGTTTTCTGTGGAATTCCTTCGGAGTTTCACCAGTATATTTCTTAAAAAAGCGGTTAAAATAACTATCCGTTTCAAATCCCAACTCCCATGCCACTTCCTTTGCTGGAACTTTTGACCAGTACAGGAGTCTTTTTGCCTCTAGTAATAAATGCGCATCAATTAGTTGCTTAGGTGTTTTAAGGGTTGATTTACGGACACTTTGATTTAATGTCCGCGTTGTAACATTCAGTCGATCTGCATAGAATTTTACCTGATGTTGTTTATGGTAATGTTGTTTTAGCAACGCTTTAAAACTATCGTAGATGCTTTGAACATTGTGATCTTTAACTGGATACTTTACCGAAAGTCCATAACATTGGACGATCAAAACATTCAATAGGGCTTTAATCAATTCTTCATCGGCATCTTCTTTATCAACTTCTGTCGAAATAATTTTGATGATATGATCCAATTCTTGAAGTTTTTCAAAAGAAATTTGAATGAACGGCCGTGAGAACAACAGATTTACTTTTTGAAGAAATTGATGAGTCTGATCGGCAATAAAATGACTAGAGAATGCGATTGATACTATTTTGCAATTGCTCATGTCAGGATGCGTGTGTACCTGATCAACATCCAGCATTAGAACCGCGGGCCCTGAGAGTTGCTTATTTTCAAAGTCCGAAAGATGACTCACATAACCTTCATACAAAAAGCTCAGGATATAAAAATTATGGGTGTGAGCATCTGAATCTAACTTCATAAAGCGCTCCAATTCTTCTCCTGTAATCAATGAAAACTCATCCCTGAAATTTATACTGTAATTGGGTAATATACAATCCATTTTGTTATTCTTCTAAACATTGGACAGGAAGAAAATCCTGTATTTACTATTTATTCTAAAATGACGGTCAAGTTTTTCAAAACACATCATTTGTCGTTTTTGCATCAGTGCACTTACTAAACTAGGTAACTCAATCCAAAAGTTGCTAATCGTTCCATAGCTCTATATAGCTTACTATTATTTCATTTATCGGATATAAAAGCACCAACGTCCACTTTCCGATAAGAAAAGTAGGAATTTCCGAAAAAGTAGGAATTTCCGAAAAAGTAGTATTTCCGCCACCATATTAATATTGCTTATATCCACTGATTATCAGTATTTCTTACCTTTTGGTATGTAGCTATATCCATCTCGTTTACCTATACAAAGATAACCAAAATACAAATGTGCTCAACATTGAAACATCAATAGGTCCAACAAACCGATTGCATTGTCTAATATCCAAATGATCTCGTCAACTCGGTAGAAACAATATATCACTTATGTAACCAAAGTAGCTGAACTTGTTATTAAATTGATGCATATTTACTAAACCATCTTACAAGTGATGGATATTGCAGGTAAGTTCAATCGGTGGTGGAGCTATTATTCCTTGCCGTTCCGGTTTTAATTTATCAGCTTTGATTATATGTATGACTACATTTCAGAAATTAGCCGGAAGTTATTTATACCATTATTAAGCATACGAATAGTAGTCTACTAACAAAATTTAACAGTTGAAAAATGATAACAAGAGAAAAGCTTGAAGAAAAACAAATTGGAATTTACATTATAACATTAATTATAAGTGTGTTTATTGGACTAAACTGGAATAACAGCCATATCCTTGAAAAAACAATTGAACCTATAATCGGAATTTTGCTTTATAGTATGTTTTGTCAAATTCCATTTTTGGAATTGAAACATGCATTAAAAAGTCGTTCTTTTTTCAAGGCATTATTATTTGGTAATTTTGTACTAATTCCATTATTAGTTTGGATTTTAACTGTCATTTTTCCATTGTCATCAATCATAACATTAGGAGTAATTTTAGTTTTACTAACACCCTGCATTGATTACGTAATCGTTTTTACGCATTTAGGAAAGGGTAACTCAAAGTCAATATTAGCATCAACCCCTTTGCTGTTTATCTTTCAAATGTTATTATTGCCATTATACTTATGGTGTTTTCTCGGGAAAGAAACAATCGACATCATTGAAATAGAACCTTTTATAAAAGCCTTTCTTTATTTGATAATTATTCCATTTATACTTTCTATTGTAACGCAAATAATCTCTAAATCGAATAACCCGGCTGGAAAAGCGATACTTAATTTTTCTGGTTGGTTGCCTGTTCCATTTATGGCTTTCACATTTTTTGTTGTGATTGTTTCCCAAATTGGGGTATTATATAACAATCCTCAAGCAATTTTAAAAGTTGTTCCAATTTATATAACATTTGCGCTCATCGCTCCTTTTATTGGAAAACTTTCGGCTAAACTCTTCAAAGTTGATGTTTATAATTCAAGAGCAATTTCGTTTTCGACAAGTACAAGAAATTCATTAGTAGTACTACCGTTGGCACTTGCACTTCCCGAACCAGAAAATCAATTAGTAGCATCCATCATCGTAACACAGACGATTGTTGAAATTTTCTTTGAACTAATCTATATAAAAGTAATTCCAATATTGACAAAAGAAAGTTTAAAAGAAATTGAATGTAAAAAAAGCTAAAACTACTAAAATTTATTCTAAAATATTTAGACATCAATATGGAAAAAAATAAGAAAGCAAATGAGCTATGGACTGCGAGATGGGACGACAGATACAGCAACGAGGAGTTTGCATATGGTGAAGAACCAAACAATTATTTAAAAAAGCAATTGGCAAAACTAGCCGTTGGATCCATTCTTTTTCCTGCAGAAGGTGAAGGAAGAAATGCTGTATTTGCAGCCAAAAGCGGCTGGAATGTTTCTGCGTTTGACATAAGTATTGAGGGTAAAAATAAAGCGGTTAAACTTGCTAAAAAAAATGAGGTAACCATCGACTACAAAGTGGGCGAATTGGAAACTTTAGGTTTTGAACCCGATCAATTTGATGCAATCGCCCTAATCTATGCACATTTTCCAGCTGATATAAAATCTAACTACCATAAGGCACTGGACAAATATTTGAAAAAAAACGGTACCGTAATCTTTGAAGCCTTTAGCAAAAAACACATTGATTATGTAAGGACAAACGAAAAAGTAGGCGGACCGAAAGACATTGAAAGTTTATTTTCAATAGAGGAAATAAAAGCAGACTTCCCGAATTATGAAATTGTGGAATTAGAAGAACAGGAAATTGAATTAAAGGAAGGACTGTACCACAACGGAACAGGTTCTGTGATCAGATTTATTGGAAGAAAAAAATAAGAACAATGAAAAATTACTTTAGAAACTGGAACTTCATGCGGTTGCTTCGATTGGCAATGGGTATTTTGATCATCATACAAGGGTTTATGGATAATCAGTGGATGTTCGTAGCACTAGGTGGTTTATTTTCACTAATGCCCTTGCTAAATATTGGTTGCTGTGGCACTTCGAGCTGCAGTACATCGTTTCCAAAAAGCAACAAAAAAACAGATGAAATAATATATGAAGAAGTGCGCTAAACGCAGGACTTGATTCTAATCGATTAATTTCCTGATGCAACTGTTGGTTAATAGTATCTTTGACAGATCAATCTTGTTATGTAACTTTTGTTACATAGTGTAGGGATAAGATCATCTACCTTTGTAGGTGATGAATTTCAAAAATAATTGATTATGCTAAATAAGATAAACTTAAAAAGTGCTTTACTCCTGCTTATTTCCCTGTTAATAAATAATAAAATAAACGCTCAAAGCTATTATTTCGAACGTGTATATGATGAAACGCTTGCGCAGGCGAGTTACTTCATCGGAGATTTTACTACAAAAGAAGCAATTGTTATTGACCCCAAGAGGGATATGGATGTTTACTTGAACATAGCTAAAACCAATAATTTCAAAATCACCAAAATATCCGAAACACATATTCATGCTGATTTTTTAAGTGGCGCTCGTGAATTGGCGGCTGCGACTAATGCTGACCTATTATTATCAGACGAAGGCGGTAAAAACTGGCAATATCAGTTCCCTCATAAAGGTCTAAAAGATGGTAACATCATCTCCATGGGGCAAGTTGAGCTCAAAATAATGCACACTCCTGGACATACTCCCGAAAGCATCACTTTTTTGGTCGTAGATACAAAAGTATTTACCACACCAAAAAGGGCAATTACTGGCGATTTTATTTTTGTGGGAGATGTTGGTCGTCCTGATCTTTTGGAAAAAGCAGCCGGACAGATAGGCTCGCAGGAAATCGGTGCAAAGCAACTCTTCGCATCCATTCTAAAATTTTCTAAATTGTCTGATGATGTGGAAATCTGGGCCGGACACGGAGCGGGTTCTTTTTGTGGCAAAACCCTGAGCAATATTCCGCATTCAACATTGAAGGACGAAAAGCTCAACAGTAAAGCTTTTGAATTCAAAAATGATGAAAAGGGTTTTGTAAAATACATTTTGGAAGGACAACCCTCTCCTCCTAAATATTTTGCCGTAATGAAGCAAATGAACAAAGAGAAACGTCCATTGCTTATCGAGGTTCCTGTTCATCAAAAACTTACTAAGCAAGCGCTGCAAAAGGCAATTGAAAACAACCTCCTGATAATTGACACGCGCAACAAAAATATGGTTGCAGAAGGACACATTCCTGGTAGCTTACATATCGAAAATGGAAAGTCTCTTGCTACTTGGATCGGTTCTTTAGTAGATTATCAACAACAATTGGTATTGATTGCTGACGACGATACAACGGAAGATTTAACCCGAAAACTGATGCGTATCGGTATGGACAATATATATGGTTTTGTAACCGCCTTGGACAAGATGAATATGAAACTGGAAAAATCTAATCTGGTAACTAGTACAGAAGTGCAAAAGCATTTGGATAAGAATGATGTGCAGATCATAGATGTAAGAACGGAAAATGAATACGGTAACGGGCACATCAGAGGTGCTGAAAATATCTCCTTGACTACTTTAAAAAACAATCTGCACAAAATCAGCAAAGACAGACCAGTCATCGTTCATTGCCAAAGCGGAGTCCGTGCTGCGATGGCATACTCGCTCTTGAAAAAATCAGGTATTCAGAATATCAAAATGTTCTCCGGAGGAATAAATGAATGGACAGAAAAAAAGATTGAATTAGTCAAAGAAAACTAAAGTATCGATTACAGTGTCACTCCAACCATCAAGGCTATTCCTTTTGACTCTAGATCTACCCTTCCATAACCGATACCGGTAAGGGGCATTTTAAGAAAAGGTTTTATGCCGACATTGATCTTATCACTCACTTTTTTCTCTAATGAGATTGAAAAATCAGCTACACCAAATATGTGCTGATTTTCACCACTGATTTCGTATACGGCGCTTCTTTTATTTTCTGAATTGCCTGATCCTCCATATTCAAAAGTGTATTTTTCCTTTAACATGAAATAACTGGAAAGACCTGCACTAACATTGAACTTGATTTTTTTATTTTTTAAAACAGTATAATTGGCCGTTAAAGGAATATCGATGACATCACATTCGGCATTGACAATACTTGGCATCTCGGTTAAGGTTGGGGGATTTGCAGGTGAATATAAACTGTAGTCCGACCTATAATTTTTCTTTGCATAAGTGGCTCCTAAGGATATACTTAATCTATTGACCACGGGATAAGAATACAGTACGCCAACATTTTCACTTAAAGTCGATTGATCAGATCCTCTTACACTAGATAGATCTGGCCCGGCTAATATACTTAATACGGAGCGGGCATCACGAGGAGCTGCATTGTACTCATTTTTATGCTGTAGCGCCAGTGTGGATTCACTCGTGAAGCTTGGAAAAGTTTCTATTGATGGGTGAAAGCGATATTTCGATCTTGTCATGGGTTTTATTGTCGGGATCGAGATTTCGCTCAATGAACCTGTTGACAGTATCATGTTTTTTGAATTAACGACTTCAATAGACGCAGTACGTTGCCAAGCCTGTGGATGCTGTGCTGATGAGAAAGTTTCGGCTAGTTCCTCATTAAAGATTAATGCTGTTTGCTCTTCTTTCGCACCGCCTTCTCCTTGTAGCTTTCCGTTGAATTTTTCCCGTACCACAGGACTGTCAGTATTCACAGTTTCGAAACTTTCATTTTCATCTGGAACCAATATATTTCTGTCTAAAATAAAGAATACGGTTGCAATAGCAGCTGCACTTGTTACAGCTAAAATAAGCAATCTTCTAACTTTTTTTTTACCACTTTTCTTCTCCAAAAGTGACTGCATATCTTGCCAATGATCTTCATCGAAGTCTAGTTTAGGATCACTTAATCCTTTTCTAAAAAGTTCATCGATCTTGTTCTTTTCCATCAATTATGTTCCTAACTTTTAATTGCTATTGAATTTTGATTTCTTACCATTTCCGCCAATCGTTGTCGTGCCTTATGTAGATTGGATTTTGAAGTGCCTACTGCAATGCCAAGCATACTACCGATCTCTTCATGCGTATAGCCATCGATGGCATAGAGATTGAAAACAGTCCGGTACGTAGGCGACAATTTTTGTACCATCAGCAACAGATCCTCATAATGCAACTTTTGTGTAATTGTTTCATCTGTAATCGGATGCTCATAAGATGCTATATCAACCACAGCGCCCATACGAACCTTGCTCCGGTAGTAATCGATTGCTGTGTTTGTCATGATTTTTCTGATCCATGCTGATATAGGTTTATCAAAATTATATTTTTTTATGTGCTTAAATACCTTAAAAAATCCGTCATTTAATATTGCCAATGCTTCTTCCTTATCGTTTGAATACCGTAGGCATATTCCCAATGCCAGGGCATGGTATAGTTTATAAAGATCTTTTTGGGATCTCCGGTCCTCTATGATGCATCCTTTTATGATTTGGATCGTGTTTTCGTCATGTTCGTTTATCGTCACTCGAGATGCTGCTTTTCTTTGATAAATATAGTGTTAACTATATTACGATGGAGAAATAAAAAAGGTTGCCTTGGTAAATTATTTTTTTTAGATCTCAGGCAACCATCTTCAGAATAGCACCGTATTGATTAATAAACTACACTAAAACTATTGATCATGAGATCCAACAAAACCAAAATGAAAACTGCCATGATGGCAACCGCGCTATTAACCATTTTTTCATCCTGCTCTAAAGACAAGGTTGAAAATCCTGAAAATAATACGAAAGGTATGCAGACATCCCAAGATGCTAAATTCGGCACAATTCTTACTGACAGCAATGGAAAAACATTATACTTTTTCTCAAATGATACCAAGGGCTCTTCAAGTTGTACCGGAAACTGCTTGACAGTCTGGCCAATTTATTACAGTGGTGATATAAGTAGCGATGTGAAGATTGATAAAAGCCAATTAGGTGAAATCACGCGGGCTGACGGTAAAAAACAAAGTACCTACAGAGGTTGGCCTCTTTACTATTATGTTGGCGATAACAAATCTGGCGAAGTACAAGGTGATGCCGTAAATAAAATCTGGTATGTTGCAAAACCCGACTACCTACTTATGGTTGCAAACGGGCAACTAAAAGGAGATGACACCAAAAACTATTTAGAAAACTATACCGAAGGACAAGGCAATACAACCTATCTGACCGACGATCAAGGAAGGACATTATATGCCTTTAAACCAGATCGATTTAATAAAAATAACTATACAGCCGCTGATTTTAGCAATGATGCTTTGTGGCCTATCTTCCAGAAAGAAAAAGGTGCACTACCTTC
Source organism: Sphingobacterium kitahiroshimense (assembly GCF_025961315.1). Classification (NCBI taxonomy): domain Bacteria; kingdom Pseudomonadati; phylum Bacteroidota; class Sphingobacteriia; order Sphingobacteriales; family Sphingobacteriaceae; genus Sphingobacterium; species Sphingobacterium kitahiroshimense. The sequence continues at coordinate 1,000,591 of NZ_JAOQNK010000001.1, forward strand.
CTTGGTTTCTGCTACAGATATTGCCGTTATTACGGTTTTTGGAAAGAAGCAATTGACGTATAAAGGATGGCCGTTATATTATTTTGGTCAAGATCAACAAAGAGGTGACAACAGAGGGATCAGCTATCCGCGTCCAGGTGTATGGCCTATTGTGAATGATAAAACAACCGTCGCAGCCACAAACTAATCTTAAATCTAATCCCATTTGGTTTATTCCTATTTATTATGGAAATATTAAAATTTAAAAAACCATCATACGATATACGAATTGGTAGGCAGTTCAGGGCTTCTTTAGTATTGCTTGGAATCGCTGTTCTATTTAGCTGTACAAAAAAACAGGCTCAGGAGATTTCTCCTGAGCTGCCTAATGAGACTGAAACCGTAACCGTACAAAACGTGACCTACATTAATTTTGCGAAGGCACTTTTCGAAACAAAATGTAATTCATGTCATGCCACTGGCAGATCGGCGAGCGCACGTTGGACTTTTAACGGGTTTAGTTCTGTTAAAGATCATGCTGCCCGGATTAATAATGTGGTATTGGTCACCAAAACAATGCCGATCGGTTCAACATTGTCCACGAAAGAGATAGAATTATTAGATGCTTGGTTTAAACGTAATACACCTGAAAATTAAACGTTAACTCTTATGAAAAAAATTACTATTTATAGTGTATTCCTGTTTCTGCTTCTGAGCCTTGACGGTTTTGCACAACAGAGCAGTTCCTTTATTTCAAAAGGTGCATCGATCAGCTTTTTCAGTAGTGCAATGCTCGAGGACATTGAGGCTAAGAGCAACTTGGCGGGATCAGCTTTGGATATAAAAACTGGAGATATCTTATTTCGGGTAAAGAATACGTCTTTCCAATTTGATAAGAAACTGATGCAAGAACATTTCAATGAAAATTATATGGAAAGTGACAAGTATCCTGTTTCAGAGTTTAAAGGGAAAATTGAAAATAGTGGACAACTAACCAAGGATGGGAATTATACCGCAAAGGTTTCGGGTACATTGCAAATTCATGGTGTCACCAAAGCTTACGCTACCATGGCGACATTTACAGTCAAAAACTCAATTATAACTGCTGCAGCTAGTTTCGACGTCAGACTTGCAGATCATAAGATTACCATTCCATCTGTGGTTGGAAAAAAAATCGCAGAGGTTGTGAAGGTGAAAATAAATGCCACATATAAACATTAATCTAAAGCATGCAAGGAAATATGAAAAGTATAATATGTACACTTCTATGTGGCATCACGACAGGGGCATTTGCACAGGAGGATCTTGATAAACTGATCGATCTAGGAAACCCGAAGAATGAAAAAGTTACCGCAACATTTAAGTCGGGTAGCTTGATTAATCTTAAAACTACGGAGACTATTCATCGAAATGAACTGGATTTTAAGGTGGATCATCGTTTTGGAGATATCGCAGGAAGTGCTGGTGGTTCCAAAAATTTCTTTGGTCTAGACAACTCTTCGGATATCAGAATTGGTCTTGATTATGGTTTATTGGATAACCTAACAATTGGAATTGCTAGAGCGAAAGGAGCAACAGAAATCAGACAGCTCTATGAGGCTAATCTAAAATACCGCTTTTTGGAACAAACTGTCGATAACAGTGTACCTGTATCCATCGCTTTTTTTGGAAGTACGACCGTATCGGCGATGGAAGCCTCGGAAGATAAAAATTCGGCAGCTAATTTTGATGATTTTAGTGACCGTATGAGTTATGTAAGTCAATTGATCATAGCTAGGAAGTTTAGTCCAGATATTTCTCTTGCATTGGTCCCCACCTATCTTCATCGCAATTTTACAGCTTTTAATGATCAGAATAATATGTTTGCTATCGGAATCGGAGGTCGGGCAAAGGTTAGTAACAGAATCGCGGTCGTTGCAGATTATTTTCTTCCTTTTCGTCAGTCGTCTAAAAAGCAATATCGAGAAAACATAACGGGTCAACGCTACTATAATGCTTTAGGTGTGGGACTGGAAATGGATACAGGTGGCCATATCTTCCATTTAAACTTTACAAATGCAACAGCTATGCAGGAATCTCAGTTTATTAGTGAAACAATCAGTTCTTGGGGTAAAGGACAATTTAGATGGGGATTTAGTATTGCAAGACGTTTTAGTTTTGATAAAAAACCTAAGGAATAGGCTTTAATCTATTACATCTTGCAGGCAGCCTTTGCAGTAACTAAAATAGGTAATTTGCTAATAATATAAAATTCATAAATACGAAAGGCGTTTATCCTTATTATAATTTTCCCGAAAAGTCAGATACTTTTTGGGAAAATTATAATATCAAAACACAAATAACGCAGTGCTAAATTTAACTGCAATTTGTAAAAAAAGTCAAGAACTTTTTACTTGCTAACCAGCTCTTACCGCCTTTTGGGTTCTTGGTCACCAGTCTCAAAATGTTTTCATGCTGCATGTCTATAATAATGCTTTGCTGATTATTTTATTGTTGCTCTTGAATAAAGAAAAGTACAATAACATGGCGAATACAAAAAAAACTATGAACTGATACCATTTTGATACTCATGTAAAAAATCACTTGTTGTAAGTCCAGTCTGTTTTTTAAAGAAACGCATTAAATGGTTGGGTTCTGAAAAATTAAGCTGATAGGCAATCTCTGCAACGGTAAGATTGGAATGAATTAGGTAATCTTTGATCTCTATCAATAAACGTTGCTTTAGCAAATGGGTCGCTGTAACATTAAATTGATTTTTGACCGCTTTATTAAGAGCAATGCGATTAATATGAAGAAGATCGGTATAATCACTTATACGCTGCTTTTCTTTGATGTGAATTTCAATCAATTGCTTAAACGCGAAAGCATCATTTTGCTCATTTTTCTCTACTGCCAAATGATTTATCTGACTATATTCTCGGTTTAGTTTTTGAAGCAGATAATAAATCAATGAACGGATAATATGTACACTGTCAATTCTAGTCCTTACCAATTCCGATTTTATTTCAGCAAGAAGAGAGAAATACCTTTCCATAAGTGCATCATCGATCTGCATATTCAAGGGACATTCCAACTGATAAAAGTATAATAAACGATAGGCAAATAACTTGTCTGAAAAAAAATCATTCAAAAAGTCCTCTTGAAAAACTAAAATTACAAAATCTAAACCTTCTGGATTTAGGTTCCATTCCCGTTTTTGAAAAGGAGACAGAAATATAATACTGTTGTCGCTGATCTCTATTTTATGATGATTCAAAATAACATGACCGCTTCCCTTTTTAATAAAAGCGATTTCAAGGTAATCGGTGTCGTATATTCCACTATTAAGATAGCTTTCTTTAACTTCATCTGAAGGCAAAACATTAATGAGAAAATCAACGCCACATTCTGTTTTATGAAATTTTACGGTTCTCAATTTATTTTCTTTTAAACAAATGTACTAAAAGTTCTTTTCCAATTTTTTTCACACATTGCAGAATTGACAACATGGTATAATGTAGTGTAAAAAAAGACCGGTGAAGAACACCTTTAAAAAAAATATATTTAAACCCCAAACCCACTTTATTGAGTGGGTTTGGGGTTTACGTCTTTTGATAAGACTCTGATCCTTTTTTTAACAATGCTATGTCACCTAAAGTGATAACGTAATAACTTCTGTATCTTGAGGGACTATCAATTTATCTTTACCGATCTTCAACTCGGAAGCTTTCTGAATTAAAGAACTCCTTGTTGTACGGCAATGGTCCAATGCGTCCATGTGTACTGCAATAACTTTTGCATGACCACTTTCACGGATGAGAGCCATTGTCTGTTCTTCGTTCATAATAATCGGAACATTTTCAAATCCTTTTATAAGTGCTCCTCCGGAATTAACAACGATGTAATCTGGCTTATATTTTTTAATATTTTGCTTGATATCATCTGTCCAGATTGCATCTCCAACAATATATACCGTAGGTTGGTTTTTAGCTTCTAGGATAAATCCAGAAGTCTTGCCCATCATCTTCAATACCTCACCACTTCCGTGTTGGCCTTCTAGACGATGGATTTTAATCCCATTCCATAGTTTAGTGTCATTGAGAACGGTTGCATTACTAAAACCTTCCTTGTCAAAGAAATCTTTATCTGCAGGTTGGATCATCAATTCGATCGATTTGTTAAGGGTTTTACTCGCCACTTTATCAAAGTGATCTTCATGACTATGGGAAACAAGCACTAAATTAACATCTTTAACAATCTTCTCAACTGGCATTTTCAGCTCAATCGTTGGATTGCGTTGGATTCCCGCCCAAGAATCGATAGCTCCTTTTGGAGATAACATCGGATCAACAAGAATTCTCTGCCCACCATACTCTATAAGTAAAGTGGCATTTCTAACTAACTGAATGGTAGGCTTCGTACCTACGTTGGATTGTCCAAACACAATTGCGGCTAATAACGTAAACGTAACTGCCAGAAATATTTTTTTCATGTTTTCTTTATTATTATTTAAAACACCACACTAATTGACTTGTTCGTGTAGTAATATCATTGCAAAGGTCAAGATATTATGTTATTGATCTGCTACCATAATATCACTGGTTACTACCATTTTGATACCGTTCTCTATACTGTATTTTTTATACCTTGAATTTTCAAAAAGATTTCGGCAAAAATAGCCCACTCTATAGATTTCATTTTTCTAGATGGCATTACGCTAAAACTATTGATTGCTACAGACTCAGATTGGGCATATGGTATGCATCTGCTATCAGTTTTGCAGAATGCAGTATCCCTTCGAGAGAATGACCTAAATTGGCTATCATCAATTCATCTGCCCCTGAAATCTGCTGAAAGTGATTTAGCTTACTTACGACCTGGTCTGCAGTTCCATAGATCATTTTATGGTTCCAACCGTCCAATATATACCTTTCGGAATCACTGTACTTATAATTTTTTAATTCTTGCGGAGATGGAATTATATATGATTGCCTGTTCATCATTCGGAGCATACTATGTGATACCGAATATGACTGTGATTTGGCCTCTTCTTCATTGTCTGCTGCATAAACTGAAAAGCAGGCAATAGTGTAAGGACTGTCAAGTACTTTTGAAGATCTGAAGTACTTTCTATAAAGTTCAAATGCGGCCAACATGTTTTCAGGTGCCAGTTGCGCAGCAAAGGCAAATGGTAGTCCTAACTTTCCTGCCAATTGCGCAGAATAACCGCTAGATCCCAATAGCCAAACTAATGGACTTTCAAAAGATCGTGCAATACCGTTTTCAAGATCTTGACCGGGTCCAGGAACTGCAAATACCTTGCCCTTGTAAGGATGTCCCAAAGGAAAAGCATCTTCAAGAAAATGGAGTAACTCTGTCAACTGTTCTGGAAAATTTTCAGCTCCGAACTGCTCACGACGGAGTGCTGAGGCTGTAAGCTCATTGGTCCCCGGTGCACGTCCTATTCCAAGATCGATACGCCCTGGAGCCATAGCCTCCAGCATACCAAATTGCTCGGCAACGACCAAAGGTGGAAAGTTTGGTAGCATCATGCCACCAGATCCTAATCTTATTTGTTGTGTTTCGCCGATCAGTCGGGAGAGCAACATCGCAGGTGAAGAGGTAGAAACAGCGGGCATGCCGTGGTGCTCAGCTACCCAATAACGGGCAAAGCCCCGTTTATCTGCAAGTTTAGCAAGCTCAATACTGTTATTAATTGCTTCAATACTTGAATAACCTCTTCCCGTTGTAGCCACATCAAGGATGGACAAGGGCACCGGAGCGCTTCCTTGCTTTTTAACCGAATGAAAAGAAACGGGTATATTATTGGAATTGTCTTTATCTTTATTTTTCATAAACTATTAATTTAGAATATGATGCAAAATTACAAACAGAAAAAAAGCATAGGGTACCAAAAATAATCTGAATACTATCTTTTTGATAACTGAAAATAAAGAGGCAGCCTTGTCAGTAGCCAACAGGCTTCACCACAACTTGCCAAACCAATAAAGAATTACGTTCTTTGTATTCATACTAATTAGTATTTTTTATGAAAAAGTCATCAGCAACTCGGCATACAATTCTTGAAAAAGCATTTGAAATTATCTATACCAAAGGTTATCAAACGACAAGTATTGATGAAATTATTGCGACAACAAAAGTTACAAAAGGAGCATTTTACTATCATTTCAAGACCAAAGATGAAATGGGTATGGCTATAATTAATGAAATTTTAAAACCAACAATGCAAAATGATTTCATTAAACCTTTACAAAATGCAAAAAATCCTACTCAGGAAATTTATGATATGACAAAAGCGCTACTTCTGGAAAATCCTCTTTTGAAGTTAGAATATGGATGTCCCGCAGGAAATTTAACACAGGAAATGACACCTTGGAATGCAGCTTTTGGAAAGGCACTATCTGAGCTGATTCTAGAATGGCAGCAAACAATTGAAAATAGTATAAAAAGTGCCAAAGAAAATGGAACCATAAGGGAAAATGTAGATCCGCAGCAAGTCGCGTATTTTATTATGTCAGGGTATTGGGGAATTAGAAATTTCGGAAAAGTTTATAACAGTACAGCATGCTATCACTCCTATTTAAAAGAACTGAAAATTTACCTAAACAATTTAGCTTAAATATTCTTTAATAAAAACATACTGCTTAGTATGTTTTTATTATATTTACATCGACAAACAAAATTTGCGATGTATCAAACACTTACTTTTTATCATTCCTTCATACGCTGGCTAGTGCTGGCAAGTATAGTTTATGCTATTTATCGGGCATATAAAGGTTATTCTTCTAACGCTGTATTCTCCAAAAGAGACAATGCTACACGTCATTGGACAGCAACAATGGCACACATTCAGCTTCTAGTTGGAATTGTATTGTACACTCAAAGCCCCATCATCAAATACTTCTGGAATAATTTTAATGAGGCCATTGAAAATTTTGATCTTGCCTTTTTTGGTCTACTTCACCTAATTTTAATGTTAATAGCGATCATTTTAATTACCATTGGTTCTGCTAAAGCAAAAAGAAAAACAACCGACAAAGAAAAATTCAAAACAATGTTGATTTGGTTTTCAATTTCACTCATCATTATTTTCATAGCCATTCCTTGGCCGTTTTCACCATTTGCTACCAGACCTTATTTTAGATAGTATGATAAATTTATTCAAAACAAAAATCGGAAGATTGCGCATTATTGGGTTTCTTGAAGGCGTATCATTATTAGTGCTCATTTTCGTAGCTGTACCTCTGAAACATTATTTTCACAATCCTAGTTTAAGCGAAATATTAGGACCGATTCATGGAGCAATTTTTTTACTTTTCCTGTTCAATACGTTAAGTGTTGCTGTAGAGCAGAATTGGAAATTTAAAACGACAACTTGGAAAGTTATTTTGGCCTGCATTATTCCATTCGGAACATTTTACATTGACCATAAAATATTAAGCAAACTATGAAGACGATATATATTATTGGTGCTATAGTTATATTGATTTACATCTCGTATCGAACCTATCGTTTCGCAACACTTGATAATGGGCTCGCTCATAAAATAGAGAATGGAGCGGTAATTTTAGATGTTCGAACCGAAAAAGAATATAATATGGGACATATTGATGGTTCAATAAATATTTCACTAGGCACAATTAATGAAAGATACATTGAACTGGATAAGAGCAAAACATACATTACAACCTGTTCTCATGGTTTAAGGAGTGTGAAAGTGGAAAACATTTTAAAAGACAAAGGTTTCAAAAATGTTTTTAATGGCGGTGCTTGGTCTGACCTTGAAAAAATAGTAATCAAACTAAAAGATAATTGATGATTTCAGTGTTTAAAACAAGTGTGATAAGTATAAGAGAAATAGAGACACTAAAACCGTTTCTTGACACACATCTCGGAATTGCAAAGTGGAATTTTGACCTTGAAGACTGCGACAATATTTTGCGTATTGACAGTATAAACGAAATTACTGAACGTACAATTAAAATTTTGAGCGACTATGGTTTTGACTGCCAAGAACTTGAAGGCTCACCTGTAGGTGATACAGTCAAAAGTAGCCTGTCATAAAACTTCAAATTTTCACAACTCTTTCTCTACTTCCATTAAGAGTAACTAGCAATACAGTACAAATCAAAATTTGTACTGTATTGCTTTATTGACTAGAGATTATCTGATATAATTTTTAGATTTGATTTTCAAAAACCTGCTTTTGAGGTATACTAATCTGCGCAGATTTACCTTCCCGAAATTATACCATAGTACAAAAGACAGAATAGGCAAGCTGAAAATAATCACCCAACCAAAGATCTTTTTAAGAGACACCAAGATAGCTTGTTGCTCCATCTGCGAATATTTTTGTAAATTTAGCATTCCGAAAGTATTCATATCCAGGTATACTACAAGATCTACAATACTCTGCAACTGATAACGGTACAGCAGGTAACTGTATACAGGTGCAAATGCCATTACAGAAAAAAGTTCTGATGACCTGCATACCGAACATGATCTGACTTAAAACCTTGGGCATTAACGCAAAAAGACAAAAGTAATATTGCGGTTTTGATAATATACTTCTCCATTTTTAATTTAGTGTAAAATGTATCTTTTATTACGCTTAGAATAACAAGAAACTTAAGAAGCCACCGATGCTGTTTTCATTGTGTTTCTCTGGACCGTAATAATCGATATTGGCACCCACACCAAAAGTTATTTCTCTATAACTTAAACCAGCTCGAGCCATGAGGTAACTTCTTGTTTGCAAATTGATGACAGTACTGTATTCATACAAAGCCTGAATTCGCGAATAAAGGCGCCAATTATCATTTATCTGTGGTTTATATTCAACTAAAAACATTCCTTCGACATTCGTGTCTTTAGAATAATCTATTCTAGAATTAGCCACAAACAACCAAGTTGGATTAGCTACGGTATAGATTATACCTGCTATGGGTCGCATGCCTTTCACTGGGGTTACGTGCAAACCGCCTGCTAGTTTGAAACCCTTTGCGATATCATAGGTCAGACTGGCTTGCGTCATGTAATCGTTGATCTGATTACTGTCCCATTCTCCCACGAGAGACGTGACACTAAAAAAGCCTAGCTTGGGAATAGTCTTAAATTTTTTATCGATGATCATTTGAAGGGCCAATCCTCTGTTGCTACCCAAAATCTCTGTATTTATTGGTGGATTTATGACTGAAATTTGAGATTTTTCTTGTGCAATAGCATTTCCGATCATTACGGAAAACAGCGCTATAAAAACATACTTTATTTTTGTTACATCGTTCATTTTGTACTCTTGGCTTGTATGAAGTGTGAAAGAATTTTACTCCCAATATCAGGCTTAGTTGAATAAGAAATTTGTTCTTACTATGCTCCTTGGAAATACAAATTTGAACTAATTTAAACTCTTAACCTATAAATAATCAGGCAGAAAGTTTAAAAAAACGTTCCAGTAATTCAAAATATTAGTGATTTAAATAAATAAATGTTAATTTAACACTTATTACTTAATCAAATTACATGTATTAAAAAACAGATGTTATGACGGTTAGTAAAAAATCAGTATAAAACCATTTAAATTATAGATCAATGATAAAAATTTTAAAGATAAGTGTTGGTTTTTCTTTCGCTCTTCTAACCTACATTTGTCATCAATCAAATGCACAAACTAAAGTTAGCTCAGCAACAGCAGTACTTCCTATACCTCAAATACCTCCAACAGGACCGGTAGATAGTTTGCCTATGGGAGATTGGAAGTCTTTCGAAGAAGTTAAACTCGATATTCCTATTTTCCCAGGTCCATTCAAACCAACATGGGAATCGATAGAGGCTAATTATCCTGGAGATCCTGATTGGCTCAGGGAAGCGAAGTTTGGTATATGGGTTCACTTTGGCCCTCAAGCATCGGGAGAAAGTGGTGATTGGTATGCGAGAAAGCTATATACACCTGGTACGCCTGCATATAAAAATCACCTTAAAAATTATGGTCACCCTTCCGAATTTGGTTATAAGGAAATACTTAACAAATGGAATCCCACCAAACTTGATCCTGCTAAACTTGCTAAAATATATAAGGATGCCGGAGCAAGATTCTTAATGATCCAAGGCGTACACCATGATAATTATGACTTGTGGAACTCACGCTATCAACCATGGAATTCAGTTAACATAGGACCTAAACGTGATTTAATTGGCGAGTGGGCGAAAGCTTGCCACGAGAATAACATTCGTTACGGAGTAACCTTTCATCATGAATACACCTGGTGGTGGTGGCAAACAGCTTTTGGAAGCGATACCACAGGGGCTAAGAAAGGATTACCTTATGATGGCAATCTTACTGCTACTGATGGAAAGGGTAAGTGGTGGGAAAAATATGACCCTCGCCTACTCTATGGCATAGATCTGCGCGAATATAAAGGAGTTGCTGAAAAATCTCACACACCGTGGTCACCACCATCACCAGGAATTTTTAGTAGACACCTGGAATATGCGAATTGGTATGCCAAGCAATGGGCATTGCGTATGATGGATGTGGTGGAAAAATATGACCCGGATTTTATATATACAGATGGTACTGTTCAAGGACCTTTCACTGGTAACGGGACAGGTACGGGTTATAAAGCAGATGCGATGCAGCATGTGATCGCTGATTATTACAATAGGACACTAAAGAGACACGGAAAGGTCAATACTTTTAGTATTGTGAAATTTCGGGATAAAACAAATGGTACGGTTACAACCGAGGAATTTGCTATTCCTGAAAAAATTAAAACAGACCAGCCTTGGATAGCGGAAGCGCCGGTTGGAGACTGGTATTATGCACCTAATTTTACTTATGACTCCGGAATGATGATCCGATATGTGATAGAGGCTATTGCTCGGGATGGTAATGCTGCTCTCTGTGTTTCACTACTACCAGATGGATCATTGGATGAGGGTAGTTTAAAGATGCTCAAAGAGGTAGGAATATGGATGCGACGTAACGGGGAGGCGGTTTATGGAAGCAGAGCATGGAAAATTCCTGGTGAAGGAGAACAAGCAAACGGGAAATTGAAAATGCTCCCGGGTGGCGGACTTGGTCGCAGACATGCAGAATTTAAGTTTAACACAACGGACTTTAGATTTACCGTAGGAAAAAACGGATCGCTTTATGCTTTTTGTATGAACCTGCCGGAAGCTGGATCTGAATTGAAAATAAAATCACTTGGTAGTAACGCAAACTTATTGGAAAAAACAATTAAAAAAGTGAGCATGCTCGGATACGAAGGTGAGTTGAAATGGAAGCAGGTGGCCGATGGATTGGTCGTGACTTGTCCTTCCCAGATGGATTATGCAACCGCAGTTGTGTTTAGAGTTGAGTAAAATATCTTGTATACACCTGGATAATCATGTGGTGTATTTAAAATAAATAAGTAACGCGCTGATAGAAGACTGCGTTACTTATTTATTTCTAGAAGGACACTACCTTACTTCTGCCAATAGAAAATGGTGAGAGATCTTACCATTTTTAAAATTCAGCATGACGAAAAACATATTAATGTTCTCATGGATTATCCAAAAAGGTATTTTATAAGTTATTTGGAGTAACTTCGTATCTTTTATCTAGGATTAATTTTGCATCATATCTTACAAGAAAATATGATGCAAATTGGGATACAGAAATAGATGATCAATATAGTAGCAGTGGGATGAGTGATATCATGCATCAATATTATTTGTAAAATGTTAGGCTATTTTACTTAAAAAAGATCTGTATTTAAAGAAAAGAAAAAGGGATATCATTAAAAACAAAATTGTTGAAAGCAACACTGCACTTTTCAGACCTTGTAAGAATAGGTTTTCAGCATAAATGTTTAGTAAATGCATGATGCTGATTAATAAAGTAATCACAAATGTGATGATGATCTTGACCCGCAGTTTTTTAAGATTTGTGCTCCCTTTTTCTATTTCTGAAGCGATTGTATGAGACGTTAATTCGGTATTATTTACGAATATAGACTGCCTACGTATAAATATATAAGTCTCCCAAATAACTAGAAGTGTAGCTATAGAAAGTCCATGTTTCAATCCTTGTGAAAAGGCAGAATCATTTTGTAAGAAGTGCGTGTAGGTCAAAAATAGCATGACAACAGACGTGCATATTCCTAAAAACAAAATTGTCATAAACCGATAGAATTGTATGATGTATGCTACCATGGAAAACATTATTGACCAGTTTATATTTATAAATTCTTAAGGTCTGTTATGAAACTGAATTTATTGACTTTTTGATCGCGTAATGTCTCGATCACCTTATTTACTTCAGGAAACTTTGTACTCGCATCAGCTTTAATTAATATCTTCAACTGTTGCTCATGTAACTGATAGTGTACTGTGCGCACGCTTGAGATCCAGTTGTACAGCTCATTAGAAAGATTAGTTGTTGAATCCACTAGGATACCGGTATGATATGTTTTGTCCATGTGTTTCTCTGGAGAAAGGGCAAGAAACTGTTTAAGCTGTCTTACGGGAACACCCACAGTACCCATGACAACAAATTTTTCCTTTTCTTCTGGACTAAATGCTACATTATATTTATTAGCCATAACTTCTAATGTCTTTTCTTTGACATCTCTTTCAGCAATGGACAACAGACAAGTGCCCTCTTTATTGATGGTTATCATAGCAAAGTTTTCATCCGGCATTTTTTCAGTACTGACAGAAGATGGAGTGTCTACTGGAACAGGTTCTGGAGCTTTAAATACAGCGGTCATTACAAAGAAATTGAGCAATAGGAATGTCACATCAGACATTGCCGTCATATCCACACTAGGTGCAACTCTTTTAATTTTAATTCTTGGCATCATTTTATAAATTAGTTCTACAATAGTAAACAATGTTGACTAATATTAGTCAACATTGTTTACTATAAAACCAATAATTACTTTAAAATGACAAAAAAAACGATTTTGATTATTTTCTGATAAGAGAGTTTAAAACTGATAAACTGTTTATGATAGATGTTCGATCCACGTCTTTTGAAATCGTTTCGAAATATTGACTAACACGGACAAGTGATTCGCTAACAATCTGATTACCAAAATCTGTTAACATTATTTTTGAATAGCGCTTATCGGAAGACATCGGTTGAATTGTAATAACATTCTTTTCTACCATATGAGATATAATCCGGCTCATCGCTTGTTTCGAGATCTGCGCCTGTTGTGCCAACAATTTATTGGTGGTACCATCCTTATCGATGTGTATCAACACTTGCATATAAGATAATTGAAACTTCCCAGGCCAAAGATCTTGCAAATTTGCCTCTGCCCATTCTTCAATATCTTTTTTTAAAGCATACACTGTTCTGATATAGCCGACGGGATCTAAAACACTATGAATATCCATATTAATTTGTTAATTAAGAATAACAAACTTATGAACATAATCTTTATGTATCAAATGTAAGTGTAGTATATTATACATTCACTTCTCCTTTCCACATGCATGGTACGACTTCAATTATTGGGTCTCAATTGAAATGACTGAAGTGATAAAAAATGTATTCATTTATTTTATTGCCAGCAAGAAATTTCCAAAAGAAGCAGGTAAATCTATCATAGGCTTATGCAGATTTAAACTAGCGGGATCTGAGAAACTGAGATAAACATATTTTGAAACATACAGTTGATCAGAAAAAAAATCCTCACTCCCATTATGGTATACAACAGGACATTTCACATAGCCACGGATTACTCCTTTAGCTCAAGATTAAATGGATAGATTGTTTACATAATCATAATATTCGCTTAATCATTAATCAGCTCGGACATTTTAACTTTGTTCAAGTATGGAACATATTAAAGCGATAAAAGAAGATAACCATAAAGTTTTTAATCAGATCTATGAACAATATCACCAGCAGATTTATAGCTTTATTATACTGAAAACGCGTTCTGAATACATTTCTGAAGAAGTAACCCAACTCACGTTCATCAAACTATGGAAGCAACGTAAGCAATTAAATGAGCATCTAGAAATTCATATCCAAATTTTTGGAATGGCCAGACAAGTCATGATCGATCTGCTCCGAAAAGAGTCCAACCGTTTTAAATATGAAGGCGAATCGGCAAATACCCCATTCACGGACAGCTTAATTACTGCGATTGAAAGTAAAGATCTCTTGAAGATCATGGAGCAGGATATCGAAAATATGCCTAAAATGCGTCGCCTGGTATTTGAACTGAGTCGGAAACAAGGGTTAACACATAAAGAAATCGCACAACTCTACTCCATTTCTCCAAAAACGGTCGAACACCATATTGGTAAAGCCTTGATGCAACTCAAGCAGCATCTTTATTCGATTATGCTATAAAATAATGTCCCAGCGATCGATTAAAAAATAAATTCGCCCCCTTACAACACATCACACTGACAACAAGACACATACCAATCAAAAAGCTCTTCCCCCTGCTAATTCCTAAATTAAATAATTGTTAACTCGCTAGGGATATCCCCTTGAACCACGTAATGCTATTATGAGGTTCAGAAAAAACAAAACAGGCAAGCAGCAAAATCGTCTTGACAAGCAATACATACGTAAGCAACTATGGAAAGATCCATCCATAATTGATGATATATTTCCCGATCAAGAATGGGAATCACATCTGGGAGATGCCGACCAGTTTATCCCATCGACTAAAATGGCGCATTATATACATGACGAAATTAGCACGGAAAGTAAACAAAAACAGGAAAAGAAGAATAACAACATTTACCTCAAGCGATTTAGCTATTACGCGGCGGCTGCAGCATTGCTACTCGTATCGTTGGGCATGTGGCTATGGATAAAACCAGCTTTTGATAACAACAGTCCAACTTTAGTTGAGTGGCAGGAAAAAACAGATCTCAAAAAAGATACGAGCTGGGTTTCAGTAACCAATAACCAAAACTCAATCCAAACGTATACCCTGCCCGACCGATCTACGGTCAAACTATTTGCGCAGAGTACCATACGTTACCCGCAGTACTTCACAGATCACAGCCGGGAGATCTATTTAAATGGAAAAGCTTATTTTTCGGTATACAAAGATGGTTCCCGCCCATTTAGCGTATACGCCAGTGCAACAAAAACGACTGCCTTAGGTACATCCTTTACCATTGATTCGCGCAGCAGCTCAAAATATATATCTGTGCAATTACACACCGGAAAGATTGTTGTTGCATCTATAATGGCCATTCCTACATTTAAAAATATTTTCCTAAAAAATGCAGGTGAGTCCCTGTCTTTTGATGCAAACATGCATCTCGTAGCGCATCACAGCGGTACTGTAAAAAAAGAAGCAAGTATGAGCAAGTCCCCGAGTCAGAACAAGCCCAACGGCTTGCTTGAACTAAACAATATACCTTTGTCGGAGGTTTTTGCTGCCCTCAGCACGACTTATAACACGCCTATAAAAATAGGCAAACAGGACATTTCCAAAATCCAATACACTGGCAGTATAAACCCGCAACTTGAACAGTTACAAGACGTACTTGCAGTCATCTGTCTGATTAATAACCTGCGCTATGTACAAGAAACGGATGGTTCTTATACCATCTATCGTCAAAATGAATACAGCAACGATCAACTATAAATCCATAAAATCAATCACTATTTAAAATCATGTTTAACAAACAGAACCAATTCAGAAAAAGCGTGTTATTCTTTGCACTATTTGCGACGGGGCTATCCTACGCACAGGCGCAACAGGATCAAGTAAAAGGAGCAACACAAGATGAAAATGGAAAGTTTTTATCTGGCGTCAGCGTTAAAGCCCTAAATCGGGAATCGGGGAAAACATTCACGACGAGCTCTTCCGAAAAAGGACTTTTCTCTTTTCACAACCTGCCAGAAGGAGGTCCTTATCAGTTTATATTTTCTTCGGTAGGTTATCAGCCAGATACGCTCTCGGGCTACAGTGTGCAACCCGGAAGGCCATTAGCCTTAAGCGTCAAACTTATTCCCATGTCCACAACACTCGATGAAGTCGTTATCGGATATGGACGTATCGCTCGAAAAGACCTCACCAGTTCCATCACAACAGTCAAAGCTGAAGACATGAATGTCGGTGTTATGACCTCCCCTGCTCAGATGCTTCAGGGAAAGGTCCCGGGCCTGACCATATCAACTAACAACAGTAATCCTAATGCAACCCCATCCGTCAGTCTAAGAGGTGCTTCTACTTTGAGAAGTGGCGAAGCGATGGAACCCTACTATGTGATCGATGGCGTACCCGGAGCATCACTCGCACTAGTAGCACCAGACGATATCCAATCGATCGATGTGTTACGCGATGCATCAGCAACAGCGATATACGGTTCAAAAGCCGCAAACGGGGTCATTATCGTTACAACGAAACGCGGTAAAGCAGGACAGGCAAGCATTAGCTACAACGGTTATTTAGCGATAGACAAAATCGCAAAACGCTATGAAATGATGAACGGTGAACAGTACCGAAATTATATTGCGGCTAACAAATTCGCGATGGAACCGACCGATGATTTAGGAGCAGATACCGATTGGCAACGAGAGGTAGAACGAAAGGGTATTTCCAATAATCACAATGTCTCTTTGATCGGTGGAACCGAAACAACACAATACAGTGCCAGTCTCAATACGTTTAAAAACAACGGTATTATCAAAGGAACAGACCTGGGCCGTCAGATCGCACGCGGATTTGTACAAACAAGCGCGCTGGATAAACGGCTTACGGCTTCTTTTAATATCAATACCAGTATTACCAAACAAAATGATGTCCTTGCCCTTGGCGATGGTTTAAGTGTATACGACGCGATGTATTACTACTTGCCAGTATCCCCTGTCCGGACAGAATCTGGCGCTTGGTTTGAAAAAACAGACCGTTCGCAATATGTGAATCCGCTATCATTAATAGAGGAGAATACCAATTATACCAAAACCAAAATGATACAGGGACATGCCAAACTTGGATATAAAATATTACCGAGCCTAACCTACAACATCGACCTGTCCCTGCAAAACCGCCAGTATAACAACGCACAGTACTACTCGAGTTTATCCATGGCAGCACGTAATCAAAATGGAAAATCGATCCGTGCAGCAGTAGAAGACGAAAGAAAGATCATGGAAATGAATCTAAGCTTCGATCGAACATTTGGAAATGTCCATAAGTTTTCAGCTCTTGCCGGTTATTCGTGGGAAGAAAACAATAATGACGATGGGTTTCAACTGACAACTTCAGACTATTACGATGATGGTTTAAGTTATTATAATCCCGGCATGGCCAATGTTGTCGATATTTTGGGATTTGGCAATTATTACCTTTCAACATTGCGTATGATCTCTGTTTACGGACGTGTAAATTATGCTTACAACAATAAATATCTTTTTCAGGCGACAGTAAGGCGTGATGGATCTTCGGCATTTGGTGCAAACAACCGATGGGCCACCTTCCCTTCTATTTCAGGAGCATGGAGACTATCGGAAGAACCATTTATTCGCGATATGAATTTCTTTGATGATCTAAAACTGCGTGCCGGATATGGCGTCAGTGGCAATTCATTAGGTTTCGATGTGTTTACCGCTAGACAGGTCTATGGTGCCACCTCGAGTTTCTACACCGATGCTTTCGGAAACGATCTCCGTACACTTGCTGCACTTCGTAATTCAAATCCCAATCTACGCTGGGAACGCACAGGGATGCTTAATCTGGGTATCGACTTCGCATTCCTGAAAAATAGATTAAGCGGAACCTTGGAATATTACGATAAAAATACCACCGATCTTATCTACGACTATGCCGTGTCCACAACCAAATATCTGTACCGCTCACTAACAGCCAATGTCGGTGAGATCAACAACAAAGGAATTGAACTGACCCTAAATGCTGTCCCCGTAAAAACGACACATTTCAGCTGGAACACAGGGATTGTGGCCTCGCACAATAAAAATGTGGTCACCCGAATTACGAATCAGGAATTTTCGACCGACTACGTGGATTTAGCAGACTTGGGTGGCGCCGGTCAAAGTAATGCTTTTCAGCAACGCCTACAAGAAGGTGCGCCTATTGGTCAGTTTTATACCTGGGAATGGGCAGGTTATAATGATGCCGGTATCTCGACTTTTTATGTACGCGATGCGCAAACGAAGGAACGTACAGGTGAAACCACCATTACCCCGACCAATAAAGACCGTGCCGTAACGGGAAGCGCACAGCCAAAACTGACTTTAGGCTGGAACAATACCGTAACCTACAAAAACTTCGCTTTAACCGGTATGTTCCAGGGTGTATTTGGACATAAGGTCATGAATGCGACCCGCGCCCGACACTCCAATGTCGTAGGCAATGCCGGACAGAAAAATCTATTGGCCAGTGTAATCGACACGGAGAAAGCAACAGATATCAACGCACATTATTTATCAGACCGTTACTTGGAAAGTGGGAATTATCTGCGTTTAGCCAATTTGGGCCTTTCTTACAACATCCGCAATATCGGTGGTCAGTTGAAAAATGTAAAGCTATACGCTTCGATGAACAATGTCTTTGTGCTCACGAATTACAAGGGAGTAGACCCCGAGGTAGATCTTGGTGGACTTACACCTGGTGTTGACAACAGGCAGACTTATCCACGTACCCGTACCATTTTATTCGGTCTAAACTTCAACCTATAATCAGCAAAACAAATCATGAAATCAAAACAATATATCCGCCTATTTACCTTAACTACATTTGCGGCAACATTAGTTGCTTGCACCGATCTTGATGTGGATATCAAATCACAGTACACTGAATTTCCAACCACGGATAAAGCGGCTGAGGCCATTTCAGCTGACGTTTATGCCGCATACCGAAGTGCACTGGGCTACAACCATTGGATGACACAAACTTTATCATCAGACGAAGCAGTCAGTCTTGCATTGGGCACAGATTACTATGACGGCGGTAGATTCCGCGAACTTCATGTTCACAACTGGACTCCCGACAACGCCATTCTTCCAGATGTTTGGAATGCCGCCATGTCAGGCATCAATCTATCCAATAATGTATTGGCTATTTTTGGAGATAATGAAAGCGATAAGGCTGCGCCTATGCGCGCCATGAGAGCTTATTTTTACTTTATCCTGATGGATAATTTTGGAGGAGCACCACTGATCACAGGAAAGATTGACCAGATTCCGGATCGCTCCTCAAGAGCCGAAATCGCCAACTTCATCTCCAGCGAATTACTAGCCGTCAGAGATCGTTTACCCAAAGAAGTTTCTCCCGCCACATATGGCAAAGCAACGCGTTATATGGCCGATGCGCTACTCGCTAAACTATACCTCAATTGGTCGGTTTATACCGCTACCGATGTAGCTTCCTACACCCCCAATATGCCCAATGAAAAACTAGCACAAGTCGTTGCAATGTGTGATGATATTATTACTTCAGGTCAATTTAACCTGAGCAGCCACAAGTTCATGGAAAAATTCCGCCCCGACAATGGTCCTCAGGTCAAAGATTTCATCTTTGCCATGCCTTTCGACCGCGAAAAACAGCAAGGCATGACATATGCACGTTTTTGGATACACCGCAGCGGACAAAATCAATTTGCCAAACTGCCACAAAGTGTAGGCGGCACATTTCGGGTATTACCTACTTTCTTAGCCAAATTCAACCTCCAAGGTGACGACAGAAATGCGGCTTACATGGGTGGACTACAGTACTATTGGTCGGACTATGCGCCAGATTTAAATCGTCCGCTATTAATCAAAACTTCTAAAAAAGGCATCGACCAGGACTACACAGGCAGTGATGCAAACGTAACGTTTGACTGGCATATGGAAACAACAAAAGATATCAAACTTCGTCCCGATGGAGGTCCGACCCTCAATGCAGGAAATGATCAAAAAGGCCGATCAATGGGTTACCGATCGGTTAAATTTTACATGGATGTAAATGTGACAGCGGCAAACAATAGAAACCAAAGCAATGATGTACCCATCTTCCGTTATGCCGACATTTTGTTAATGAAAGCCGAAGCCATCCTCCGAGGAGCGGCACCTACAAATGGCGAAACACCGATGTCGCTGATGAATCAGATACGTACTTATGTCAATGCACCTGCTTTAACAGCCCAACCAACGTTAGCAGCGATATTGGACGAACGCGCACGAGAATTCTCAGATGAATCATGGCGAAGAAATGACCTGATCCGTTACGGAAAATTTGAAGAAGACTGGGGATTCAAATCCTTATACAGCGCAGGATTATCCGAACGCTTTCGCCGCATATTTCCGATCCCCAGACCGATCATGGAAGTCAACACAAAATGGAAACAGAATAGCGGATATTAAGCACAGTTGAGTATGAAAAGAAGAGAATTTGTAAAAAGTACATTAGGAACAGCTGTGGCTTCGGGGCTTTCTGCCGGACCTTTAGCGACTTTAGCCATTGGCGCAAATCGAAGAATAGAAAGTGAAGATATCAACAGCCGATCTTCACTAAAGGACGAGTACGAGCTGCATTTTTTAGCGATCGGTGACTGGGGGCGTAATGGTGCCGATCATCAAGTCCAGGTGGCACAGCAGATGGGGAAATGGGCGACCGAGCATCCAAATGATTTTATTATCTCAACAGGTGATAATTTTTACCCATCAGGAGTTGTCAGCGAACACGACCCCTTATGGCATTATTCATTTGAAAATATTTACACCGATTTCGCCTTACAGTGGGACTGGTATCCCATATTGGGCAACCATGATTACAAATCCGATCCCGATGCCCAAGTACGCTATAGCAACATCAGCCGTCGATGGAAGATGCCAGCACGCTATTACAGCAAAACATTTAAAATTAAGGATAACGATGAAGTCCTGATCGCTTTTATAGATACAAATCCCTTAATACCAGAATTCTATCAGAATAGCGAATATGGGCCACATGTCGCGGGGCAGCAACCAGAAAAACAACTGCAGTGGTTAGACCATCTACTTCAATCTTCTAAAGCAAAATGGAAGATCGTCGTTGGTCATCATCCGCTCTATACAGCAGGCCCCCGCACAGAAAATTATGACACATTAGCCGTGAGAAAGGTCTTGAAACCCCTGTTAGAAAAACATCGTATTCCGTTGTATTTGTCTGGACATGAACATTCCATGCAACACTTAAAAGTACAGGACAATTGTTTTCATCAGTTCATCTCCGGAAGCGGATCTGAAGTAACCCCTGTCAAAAAAGGTTTAAGTTATAGCCAGTTTGAAGCTTCAACTTATGGGTTCATGTACTTCGCTCTAAATCAACAACAATTACAGGCGCAGTGCATCGATCACGAAGGAAAGATGATCTACAGTACCATTATACCCTTAACCCCATAGGTATATCAAAATAAAACTCCCGAGGTACTGCATCCCTCGGGAGTTTATCTATGAGCTCACATTTAAATTTCAACATGGACAAGTACTTATCGTATTTAGGTATAGCCACATACGGTATTTATGCAAAATAAACAAAATGCCCTTCCTATTCCGGAAAATCAGGCATCGCTATCCGACGTTGTGTCGGGTTACTCAAAGCCTGCAAGAATGCGAGTACCGCATCTACTTCTGCTTTAGAAAGATTAAGTTTCTTTAATAACGGTGAATGAATCGGTCTTGTCTTTTCATCCACCTGCACCCTACGCTGTATAGGAGCCGGATTACCCAGATTATATAGTTCTACCACATCCCTAAGCGTGGGAAAGTTTCCGTGATGCATCCAAGGTCCGGTCAAACCCACATTACGCAATGAAGGTGTCCGAAATGCCCCAATATCTTTCTGGTCGCCTGTTAAATGGTAATGTCCAAAGTCCTCCTGCTTCGTTCCATATAAAGTCTGCCCATCGTTATGAAACAGATTATCCGAAAATAATGGCGTATTATGGCAATTAATACAACGTGCTTTTGTTCTAAAAAGATGAAGTCCTTCTAACTCCTGATCATTAATTGCATCGGACCGACCCGAAACAAAACGGTCAAACTTAGTAGGATAACTCACGATACTACGCTCGTAAGTTGCTATTGCTTGTTGGATGCGCAATAAATTCACCTGATCATCTCCAAAAGCACTTTTAAAATAAGGACCATACCCCTTGATTATGCGAACATGTGCCACCATCGTATCCAAAGACGTATTCATCTCCACATGATCCTGAACCGGCAACAAAACCTGGTCTTCCAAAGTTTTAGCTCTTCCATCCCACATAAAGCTCTTGTAATAACCCACATTATAGAGCGTCATGGCATTGCGTTTCCCCTCTTTTCGACCATGACCATGCGCCAAACTCTTACCGTCGCCAAAACCGAGCTGCGCATCGTGGCAACTCGCACACGAAAGTTGCTTCGATGCCGATAATCGCGCATCAAAGAACAGGAGTTTCCCAAGTGAGGCCTTTTCTTTACTAAAAGGATTTGACGCCGGATATGCAACAGCTGGCAAAATACCGATATCAACAAATCCCTGCTGAACAGAAGCATCCAAATGCGGTTCAGGCCACTGCCCAACATCACCACTGCTATAGCGGCGACGAAGATCAGCCAGAGGTAAAACGGTATCCACCTGATCCACAAAAGCACTGATCAGCATCGGTAAACAAACTGTTAATGCTATCAAAAACTTATTTCTCTTCATCAAAATCAACGAGCCCCTACTTAAAAACCATAACTTAAACGTACACTTCCTACCTCACGAGTGCGACCCAAAGGAGCCAAATTCACGCGATCCAGCGCACTCCCTAAATCTGCTTTTCGGTACGTATACGTACCGACCAACTTAATGAAATTACCTTTTTTAAGACGCTGCGTAAACCCTAAACGTAGCTTACCTCCCCATACATCTGCCTCATGATAGCGAATATCATGGTAAAACACATACTGGTGAAAAACATTCTCGTTAATCAAAGGAAGCGTCCACGAAGTACCCATGTTTGTTTCGGCAAAAGCAGTCACCCCAAACTCCACCTCTTGATTTCGAGTTGTAGCATAAGTCAACAATGTAGACAAGGCATAGTCCATCCGATCATAATCCAATCGAGTTTCCGTACCGCCGTCATGGCGTACCTCATGGGTATAACCGATATTTGCCTCATAAAATTGCTGCCACTTATTCTTTTTAATCAAATACGAAAGATCTATGGTTTGACGCTCCTTTCTGTACACATAATTCTGTGCATTACCACTTTCAGTGACCCAGTCTTTACCACTATGGTTCAAGCTATTAAAAGAAGCCAGATAGGTTTTGTTATCCCGTTTTAAATTCCACATGAGCTGATAACTCAACTGATCCAGATTAAACTTACTCAATTCATTGATCCGCGAATCATTTCTAAGTGTCTGTCGATAGTGCTGCACCTCCTGTAGGTATCCAATATTTCCGTAAAATTTACCCAGATCACCGTCCCAAGATAAATAACCCTTCGCACCATAACGCTTCATATCATTCTGGTAAAACATATTGCGCTCACTAAGCCAGTCGCTCACTTTCCAACCGTAGCCTCTCACGATGTAGTTCATATACGGCGATTCAACAGCACTTAGCGCATATTGCTCATTACGGTAAGCTATTTCTACCCGTTCTTGACCATAACCATATTTTCCCTCTAGCCCGAGCTCCCATCCTGAGCTAATACGGGCACTGGCTCCAAGACTTCCATTGACCTGAATCGCATCGATTGTGCTCCTAGGGTCGTTGTTACTAAAATGATTGCCGACATGGTAATCCAGCCCACCAAAGACCGAGTATTTACGATCTGCAAAATACTTCTGCCCCCTTGTCTGAATGAAGTAATTGGTTCTCTCATAATGATTATATCCATATGAACCAAAATACCAGGGCGATGCTGGATTTTCCCGCGTTTGATGCGCAAATCTCGTGCTATCTTCCGTACTACGGTTATAAGCAAATCTTCCCCAAAGGCGAATATCTTTGATCGTTACCGCACCCTCCGAATTAAAATTGATATTTTTTATTTTCTGCGCATCCTGAGCGGTGCGATATTCACCACTTACCTGACTATACCCCATTTGAATAAGGCTGTATCGAGGTTCCACAGACTTCTCCAACCACATGGGGTTATCCACGGTATACGCACGTATACGACGTGCTATGGTATCCTGCTCGACAGCATGTTGCGCATATACAGGAAGATAAGTCCCCCAGACACAAAATAACAGTCCTACTATATATAATTTCTTCATTGAATCGTATTATTTGTAATCAAGCCCCTAAACTAGTCTGCAAATCCCTTCGGGTTAGCTTTAATGGACACAAAATCATCCTTAGAATTATTTGAATCCTGCAGCACCCGCCTGCCATTAACCAGCTCTTTTGTTTTCCGAATCACAGCATACGAAGATCGCGCCCCACCGTCAACAGCCGTCCATCCCGCATCATTTTGAGCAGAAAACTTTTTTGGATATTGTGTTGAAGTAGAAGACTGAAGCTCAACAGCATCCAGTATAAGATCAATCGGTACCTGAATATAAGTCCCCGAGGTATTGACACGTCCATCAGCAAAAGGCAATCCATAGCCCTTCCACTTCTTTTCATTCCATACCTTATCTTCACGAAAGATAAACCAGCTCTGTTGCGCTGCCTGATTCATAATCAGATCTAACCCACTACCCCGGCGCAGCACCTCAACATTCGGAACATTCGGATTATCAACATCCGATGCCAATGGTCTTGACGTTCCGATATAAGGAGCATAATAAGCTTCAAAGTCAGCGTTGCTCAGATCTACCGTTAAACTCGGATCCTGAACAGCAATCACTTTGCCATCAGCTCCTTCATAAGGAGCCTTATGATTGGTCGCTGTAGCCGCGATCACCATACTTTCACCAGGTGCAATCGGATAATCCCGACCTTTACCAGGTAATCGCAGGATCGTTTGCGCATAAACGTAATCGGCATTTGCCTTCATGTCTGGAGGCATTTCATAAGATTTACTCCAATCGTATTGTTTACTATTCGCTTGGTAAGCGTACAGCGCATTGTTACTATTTGCTCCATAGGCTTCGGCAATACATAAACTATCGACATATTGAACCTGATTTGAATTGTTAAAGATCTCAATAAATTGATCTCTAAAACTCGCACCCAAGGTCGCATGCGAACCCGCATAATAGATCTGTTTGATCACCAATCCATTTGGATTAGAATTGCCACTTACCAATGACAGATCCCAATGATTTTCAACTTCTCTACCGACCATTATTTCCTTTATTTCGGAACTAAAAGTTACGTCAAAGTCTTCTTTCCGGTTCAACAATTGATTGAATAGATCGACCTTAAAACTGGTCACAGCTTGGATTCTATACGTATTTGGCGCAAGATCCGGAAAGGAAATATGTCCATCCTGCCCAGTCTTAGCACTATAGATCAATTTTCCCTTTAACGAATAGATATTCACCGTGATGGTGTCTACAGGTAATTTTTCTTGATATTCCTGACTTGCATAAGTAACATCTGCCGTGATATCCACCGGCCCATTATTTGGCGTCAGCTCCTTTTGACAGCTGCTGAATGAACCCGTACAGATAAACAGCAATATTAAATATTTTTGTAATTTCATATACTTAAAGTTTAAGTCGTAATTGTGCACCATAACTCGGTTTATCATTCGGAATAACCATCGTATTATCCGATCGTTTATACTGCGGACGATAATTGAAAACATTGTAAACATGAAATGTCAAGATCAAGCGTTTACTTATTTCTTTAGATAAATTGAGGTGAAAATTAGTATATACCCCCGGTTGGTTTTGGTTTCTCACTTCCTCAATAGGGATAAGTAGATGCTTATAGTCGATATTTTTTTCATCAAATTCATTAATCTCACGGTAGACACCATTTTCTGTAAAATAACCCAGCGGGATACCGTCAGTCGCTTGTGTATTGGTTCTATTCAAAATATTAAATTCGGTCGTAAAATTTAATAAGAGCTTAGCCTTTGGAATATGCGTACTCGAAGTAATTGCGGCATTACTTGTCCAAGTAGAACGCTCAAATACAGGATATAGACCTGTCACAGCATAATTTGGGTTATTGGTATTATTGGTGAAATTTCTAAAATTTTGAACCGGTCTATAAATTGATTTTGTGATCCCGCCACGCAGATTAAGCGATGTCTCAATCGCCGTCCATTTTGGTGTGGATAACATGAGTTCAACACCTTGATTTTTTGTGGTTCTACCATTCACAAAAGTATAGCGGGACAAACGATGACGTTTAGTTCCTGAAGTAACATAAGGTACCTCAGCCTCTGGATCAGGATTGTCTACATAATTTGGCAAAATGATCGGTGTATAAGACATTTCGGAGTATACATCCCGATAATTTCGTTTACTATACACATTCACCCCAGCTCTAAATCCGCGGTGCTCATAGGCTACCGAGAACTCCAACTGTTCAGAAAGTGCAGGTTTCAGCTTGCTATTGTCTGGTGTAAATTTATCAACATAGAGCAAATACACACTATTCGCCTCATCTACGGCACCATTATCTTTTACCGCAGTCTTTTGGTATAAGGGGATTTCATAGAAAACGGGACCTGGATATAACTGCGCCAATCCCGGTGCTTTACTTCCCCAACCATAAGCTAAACCAATACGCAAATCGGGTGTAAGCTCATAATTGATATTTGTACGCGGTGAAAAGGTCACATAACCTTCAAAGAGATCCAATCGTGTACCCAACCGCACATTCAGGTTACGGTCCGCTATAGTGGTTCTAAAAACATCTTCAGCATATAGACCGATTTGATTTTGAGCATGTAGCCGTGAAAAATCATAATATCGTTCCGAGCGATTGTCTCCATTTGCAACCGAGGTATTATTTCGCGGACGTGTCGGATCGACGATCTGCCCCCGCCCCTTGTTTTTAGAATAATTATAAGAGGATCCAAAATTAAACTGGTGCAAGATATCGCCCGTATGGAAACTACCATTCAAATCCAATCTGGCTGTAAAATCCACAGGCTTTCCCTCCAGATTGGTCACTGCCGTGTAGATACCAGAAGCATATTGTCCATTGGTGATTCCTACATCAGTTGCATCGGTATATATGATGTAGGTATTATTCATATACTGCTCTTTGTAGGTATTCTGATAGGTCTCACTATAGCGTACATTAAAACCAATATTAGTCAAGAAACTATTGTCAATTCTATAATTGAGACGATTACCTATAGAAAAGTTATAAGCTTTATAGCGCAGTATGGTTGCCGTAGGATCATCCGGATCACGGCGTACATTATCCAGATGACGACCATAATCTGCTGTGAAGGTATTGGTAAAAGCACGGTCCTTTCCAGCGGCAGTACTCCACATCAGATTACTCCCCACACGGTCATACGATTTTAATTTATCGCGGTTATCATTATACGAACGTGTAAAATTACCCCCAAAAGTAAAAGCGCCAAGATTTTTTGTTTTAAACCCTTTTGTCAATCCGTATACCGTGGCATTATCACGAAGTTGCATATTAAAGTTGAAAGGAGTTCCACCCGCTACCCGATTGATAATAACAGCACCATTGGTCATATCCCCATATTTTGCGGAGGAAATACCAGCCACCACTTCCACACTCTCAATGTTGTCCGTCGCAATCTGACGTAAATCTGTTCCTCCAAACGTGTAATCACCGGTATATCGGTCGCCACGATCAGCACTCCCCATCAATCCCGATATTCCACCGCCCACATAAGAATTACCCATTCCGCTAATCCCTGGATTAAGCGTCTGCATATTGGCATTATTAGAAAGTGCTATACCATCCATAATCAAAGCAATACCAAACGAATTATTTAATGAAAAAGGATCTTTTGTCCCCAGAGAATTTGTCCCCATCGAAGCACTGCGCAGATTAGCTTGTTGCACCTGTTGTAAAGAAGGCGCGGCAATCTTCTGTCCAGGGACCAAACTCAACAGATCATTAAGACTGAGCGCTCCTGACTGCTCAATCACTTCGCGGTTTATATACAGCGAAGTATTACTTTCTAAATTC
Source organism: Sphingobacterium kitahiroshimense (assembly GCF_025961315.1). Lineage (NCBI taxonomy): Bacteria > Pseudomonadati > Bacteroidota > Sphingobacteriia > Sphingobacteriales > Sphingobacteriaceae > Sphingobacterium > Sphingobacterium kitahiroshimense. The sequence continues at coordinate 1,028,589 of NZ_JAOQNK010000001.1, forward strand.
TGATTCGTACGCGGAGTTACTGAAATTTCCTCAAGTCCCACACTTAATAAGGGTAAGGTAACAGTCGATGCAACTGTCTGCTGTTTGTCCAGCGATAGGTTTAAGGTTGTCCCCTGCCTCCCGATCATCGAAAAACGGACTTCGGCAGATTTAAGACGGTGTGCCGGAAACTGGAATCTGAACGAACCATCTTGCTCGGTTAAAAAATATTGGTTTAGTTCTCTAAAGAATACCGAGACCAATGATAACGGTAGTCCTTCCTCATCAGTAACTTTACCCGTTAAAAGACCTACAGAACCGTTATTAATTAAAATATTTCGTCCCGACAACTTCATCTGTAGGTAGGTCTGTTGCTCCAGACTTTGTAAAATCTGAGTCAGAGAACCACTCATCTGTAAAGAAACCTTACGATTCAGATTGACGGTTTTTTCATCATATAGAAAAGTATAGCCCGATTGGTTTTCGATCTGCTCCAAAATAGATTTAAGCGACTGACTTTTACTTTCGACTTTAAGCTGTTGTGCAGTCACTGAAAATCCATGACAGGTCAGTGCGACACCAAGAAATAAAGAACGAACCCAGATTGCGCTGGGCTTATTATTGTTTTTCATATTATTTTTTACGGACAATTAAGGTGTTAGATTCAAGAGAGAAGTGATATGAGGTAGTTAAAGTTAATTTTTCCAGCACCTGTGCCAAGCTTTCATGTGCAATCGATCCAGAAAAATCAAGCTCTATACCTGCATCAGGTTGAAAAACAATACCATATTTACGCGCCAGCTGTGAACCAATTTCCGAATAACCTGCATGCTTAAAGTGTAGAATTCCTTCCATTGTTTCGCGTTCTTTGGCTCGATCAAAAGGTTCTATTGTATAAGTTCCCAAGGCTTTGTTATAAACAAATGCCTGTCCGGGCACAATCACCAGATGCATGCTCTCATTGGAGATTTCGACCTTTCCTGTAAATAAGGCAATCTTCGCTAATTTGTCTTCTTCAAAAGCATGAACATTAAATGAAGTTCCTAGCACTTTCACATCAAATTCACCAGCCTGGATAATAAATGGTTGGTCGGCATTATGTGCAACATCAAAGAAAGCTTCACCTTTTAGTGCAACCTTCCTTTCGCCTTCAGTAAATCTCTGAGGATAATTTAATGTCGAAGTAGGGCCTAATCGTACTTTTGTTCCGTCCATCAACTGCATGTTCATGTACTTACCTGCAGGCACTTTTTGTTCTAAAAATTCCACTGTTGCCATTGGGGATTGCAGCGGAACCTGTCTTTGCTGGTAGAAAAAGATTGAAATACCCAAAACAACCAGACATGCTGCGGCATAGGGCAACCATTTGCGAAACTGAAATAAGCGGTTCACATGCCATTCATCAATCGCTTGAGACAGACGCAATCTTTCCGTTGCAATCTCTTCCTCAGACGGCATAGCCTGGAGCTGTAAAATCAATGTTTTACTTTCTACGATCAAATGTTCATATTGCGGATTTTCTGCAATCCATTTTTGCCAGTAAACGAAATTTTCTGATTCATGATCCAGACAATAGTCAATAAAAGAAGGATCACAGATGAGTTTTTCTATAGTAGGGTTAACCATTGTTTTTCATGCATTTTAAGAGTAGTGCATGAAACCTTCTAATTTTACCTATTTTATTTATAATAATTTAAAATAAAAATCAAAATAGGCGTTAAATTACCTTTCAGGCTCTTTATGGCTTCGTAAATAACATTATATACGGTCCGAACGGCCGCATTTTCCTCGGTTGCAATCTCTTCATAGGACTTGTTCTGAAAAAATTTCAGATCTATGTAGTGGCGCTGTTTTTTGGTGAGCTTGGCCAGCGCGGCATGCAGCAACTGCTCTTTCTCGATGATTTCTTCGACCTTTATTTTTTGATCCTCCACAGATTCTTCAAAAGGTTCATTTAGTATACTCTCCAGCGAAGACTGTTGCGATTTAAGTTGCCGGTATATAATCCTCTTCAACCAAACAAAGACATAGAATTTAGGATCTTTGATTTCCTGCGGTAGGCGTTCATGCTTTTCCCAAAGTTCATAAAATAGAATATGGATCGATTCCTTTACGATTTCTCTATCTTTACCGATAACCATACCATACTGGAACAGAGACCTATAAATAGCATCATAGAAAACAAAGAAACTTTTCTTATCCCCTTTTGTAATATTGACCCAGTGCGTTTTCATTTTCGAGGTCGCTAAGATACTATATTGTTTAGATTAATTCCAAATAAAAAACAACATAGTCCTTCAGCTCAAGTCTTGGATATAATGGATTCATATTTAATTGCAAATCTTATTCCTTTTGACTATCGATATTCACAAACAATCACGCATACGGAAATTCTTAAAAACTACTGCTTTGGGTATAGCCATAAGGATGAATTTACAAAAAGGAACACGCTACCATATATTTGTTTTTTGTAACTTTGAAAAATGGAAAAGACACAATCAATCGAAGATTTTTATAAAACCAAACTCAATTGGGTACCTGACAATATCCGAAAAGAGATTGGCCATTTCAATGTATTCAGGCTTGATGATTTTGTTGGCAGCCATGCTAAACCAGTTCCATACAGCAGAAAAGACTATTATAAAATCAGCTTGATTATTGGTAAAAACAAAATTTATTATGCCGATAAGGAAATCGAGATAAAAAAACAGGCACTATTATTTGCCAATCCCCAGATTCCCTATAATTGGGAGTCTCTCGATGACCAGCAGTCTGGTTTTTTCTGTGTATTTACACCTTCATTTTTTCATCATTTTGGAAATTTAAGAAATTACGAAGTTTTCCAGCCCAATGGAACCCCTATTTTTGAACTTAACGACGAACAAAACGAAAACATAAAACATATTTACCTGAGTATGTTCGAAGAAATCGATTCCGATTATGTGCACAAGTACGATGCATTGCGAAATCTGGTATTTGAAATTTTGCATCAGACCTTAAAAATGCAACCCGCAAAAAAGATTGAAAAGCAGGAGATCAGTGCCTCACACCGTATTGCTATTTTATTTTTAGAATTACTGGAAAGGCAATTTCCCATTGAAGATGCAAGACAAAGAGTTCACTTCCGTTCCGCATCAGATTTTGCAGGTCAATTGGCTGTACATGTCAATCATTTGAGTAGAGCAGTAAAAGAAACCACACATAAAACGCCAACTCAAATCATTGCCGAACGATTGCTCCAAGAGGCTAAAGTTCTTTTAATCCAAACCGATTGGAACGTTTCTGAAATTGCATTTGCATTAGGCTTTACCGAGGTGACCCATTTCAATAATTTTTTCAAAAAACACTTAGCTATTAATCCGACTCAATTTCGAAATGTTAGAATTTCGTAAGGTATTGTTAGCTTTTCGTTATCCCTTCCCTCATCGTCGCCCTACATTTGTGTTATCATAAAAATCAAAACGATGGAAACACAAAAAGTATGGTTAGTAACAGGAGCCTCGAAAGGTTTAGGCTTATCATTAGTAAAAAAATTACTACAAGAGGGATTTCGGGTAATTGCAACATCACGGAACACGCAACCATTAATCAAAGAAATCGGCGCTATATCGAATCTATTCCTTCCGATAGAAGTAAACTTATCCGATAACGAGGATGTAAAAAAAGCAATTGCAACAAGTATCGCACATTTTGGGCAACTGGATGTTGTTGTCAACAATGCGGGCTTTGGACAGATAGGCACCATAGAAGAACTAACGGACGGGGAATCAAGAAGCAGTTTTGACATCAATGTCTTTGGCACCTTGAATATCATTCGAAACGTAATGCCCCATTTACGTCAAAATAAATCGGGACATATTTTCAATATCGCTTCAATAGGTGGTTATTCAGGTGGATTTGCAGGTTGGGGTATTTATTGTGCCACAAAATTTGCTGTTGCAGGTTTAACAGAAAGTTTAGCTGAAGAAGTAAAAGGTTTCGGAATAAAAGCAACGGTTGTCTATCCGGGATATTTTCGCACCGATTTCCTTGCTAAAGGATCGGTCAAAACACCGCAGCATACCATAGCAGATTACGAAGCAGCCCGCCAATCTGAACAAGCACACTTGAATGACATTGATGGCAATCAGCCCAATGATCCCGAAAAAGCGGCCGATGTACTAATCGCGATAAGCAAAACAGAAAATCCACCGGTGCATTTGTTCTTAGGTAGTGATGCCTATGACGTCGTCTACAAAAAAATGGATTTCATCACCCATGATGTTGAACAATGGAAAAGTTATACCCTCTCAACCGCATTGTAGTGATGTTCTAAGGAATGAATGAAACCTTCAAGGATATTTTTCAAAATAATGCAGATATAATAGCAAGATTCTAACCTTCAAGAGTGCTTTGAAAAGAGGCTGATGGATACAATAAACTGTCCCAAAAATGGTTGACACTTTTTGAGATCAGTCCGAATGGTCATCAGTCTTTTTTCTTACGCTACCCCGTTAGCATCTTGTCACATCATCTCCCATTTAATTTTCACGTACCACACTTCGGTTTTTCTCATCTTCAGCAGCATTCACTTTCTTCGTATTTTTAATCGAACCTCCAAAACTATAAGTAAGATTCAGTTTCACCATACGCGTTTCAATATGATTACGCCAGTTCTGCTGTATTGGCCCACTATTTTGTTGGAACTTATTCTTATATGAATTAAAAACATCCATCACATTAAGTTGCACAGAAGCACGTTTCTTTAGAAACTGTTGCCTTACTCCTACTGTTAAATAAGCAAAAGCTTCATTGCTGATGTTTCGTTCCACACTTTTACCTCGATAATTAAAAAGGAATAAAAAAGAGAAGTTTTTATGAAGCAAAAAACTATTATAAGAAGTGGCGGAGATGCTATAACGGCCATCAGTCTGAAGCAAAATACCATCAAACTCTCCTTTAAACGGGCGCTTCGACAAGATCGCATTAGAACTGGTGTACCACCACGGTAATACCTGCTTGCCATACATCGCCTGAAGCGTAAAGTAACCTGCATGATCCGCATTTCCCGGTAATGTTGTGACTACAACATCTTCCACTGGCACAGTTATATTGGTAAAATCATCTACACTGTAACTGTAAGTAACACCTGCGTAAAACGCATTTTTGTACCCGTACCACAAGTCAGCATTATAAGCCAGTACAGGTCGTAATGCAGGATTTCCTTGTTGCAGGTTATTACTGTTAATGATCCGGATCAGTGGATTTAAACTTTCATAACCAGGGCGTTCAATCCTTTTATTGATCCCGAGACTAAGATTATGATTTTTAGTTAGCTTATAGTCAACGTGAACCGACGGAAAAGGATTAAAGTAATTTTTATTAAAGCTGTTCTTTCCAGATTGCTCCTCTCCCTGTCCATACGTATACTCACCCCTGATACCCAGTTGGTATGAAAATTTTTCACCAGTAGCACCATATGTCAAGTAGAGAGCCGAAATGTTTTCCTGATAATCAAATAGATCGTTCTGATGGCTTGCCCCTTCCCGGAAATCATTACTATTGTCGGAAAACACAAAACTCGTTTTCATTCCCATCTCGAACTGACGCCCTTTACCCAAAGGCTGTACATAATCCGTTTTAAAAGCATATACATGAAGGATACGATCTTGAGCAATCACGCTCGGCTGATCATCGAAAGGATCGAAAGAAACTGTTCTATTATTTTGATCATTATAGTTTGCATAGCGATAATAATCCAGATCCATTGTTAGATCCCTTCCCGCAGTATCGATCTGATGTTGCAGACGCAGTCCGGTCGAAAAGTTACCTGCATAAACAGCAACGTCGTTGCTAAACACAGAAAGTGACTTACTTTTAGCAATAACATCCACTTCTTCAATATGCGCTACTCCATCCCGCCACGATGTTTGAAAACCAGGCTTAACAGAGGCAGATAAAGTAGTACGCTTGGATAAATAAAAATCCATTCCCAAGTTGGGTGTGTAGTTGGCAATAGCCCTCGTGCTCTTCATTTTCGATATCGACTCCCCAACAACTGTCCCCGCATCATCTAAAAAATTGGTTGCAATGTCCGTGTTGTAAAAATACTTATTGTAATTATAATCCAGATTCAGCAGCAGATTATAACCTTTTCCTTTATAATTGAGATTGACACCACCATTCGCTTTTCCATAAGTCCCTTTCCCAGCTCCTGCATAAACATTACCATCTAGACCGCCTTTGTAACTACGTTTTCGGATGATGTTGATGATGGCACCATTTCCGGCCGCATCATATTTAGCAGAAGGTTGACTAATCAATTCAACTTTTTCAATTGCTGCCGAAGAAATACCCTTCAGCAGACCAGACAATGCATCTGCCGAAAGTGCGCTCACTTTACCATCAATATAAATCTGAACCGATTTGCCGTTTAGACTAATTAGGTCTGATGCATCAACAGTAACCCCCGGCAACTGATTCATAACCTCCATTAATGGAGCTCCGGAACCAAGACCATTCAGATTGACGATCACTTTATCTGCCCTCCTTTCGATAAAAGGAAGCTTTGCATCAACCGTCACAACACCTAACTGTGTCGGTTCAATTTGGAGTGCAATACTCCCTAGGTTTATACTCGATACCGCAGTAACTTCAAAAGTTACAGTATAAGCTGACCTATAACCCATGCTCTTCACTTCAATCAAATATTTACCAGATGCGATTGCAAAACCAAAATTTCCCAAACTATCTGCCAATACCGTCTTTACCGTGTTTGAATCAAGACTATTTTTTAAACTAACCTGAGCATAAGGTATAAATATATTCTTTTCATTAACAACAGCTCCAAACACATTATTCTTTCTTTCCTGTGCATGAGCAGACATCAAACTGCATAATATTAAGCCTAAATAGCTATAAAATCGAGTGGATTTAAAAATCAGAATGCCGATCATGTTTGGTATAAATTGGTATACCCAAACATACAACTAACAAACTAGTTATACAACTAATTTATTAGTCATCACAACTAATAATGTAATAAATAAATATAAACTACTGATTATCAGGATTAAAATTTATATTCATATGATAAAGAGATCGAACACGAAGACCATTTTGGACTGCTGGTTGCCAGTTCGGACTTAAAGAAATAATACGCAGGGCCTCGCTGTCCACTATAGGACTTAATCCATTTTCAACTTTTTCATGGGTCACTTCACCATTAGCTTCGACAATGAAACTCACTGCTACTTTTCCCCTTTCATTTGAGACCTTTTTTGAATTCTGAATCAAAAAACTACTAAAAGCGTCAACCCCGCCAGGAAAAATAGCAGGCTGCACCCTACTGTCCGAATCCATCGCACTAAAATTTGAAATCTTCCACGAACATAGTACCACAACAAGCGCGGCCATAGGCACAAGCCCAATGTATTTCCATAAGTGTTTAACGCTGGACTTCTTGCACTGAAGCATCCTGATCCGGGCTTCCAGTAAGGAAGGATTATAAAAAGTATTCGTCAGCACCGGTCCAACTTTAAAAGATTTCAGAAAAAGAGTCATTGCATATTGCTTAGTGCTGCCGGCATATTTGACAGCATGTTCATCCGCGAGATATTCATGAACAAACTTAAGACTCTTACGATAACAATATATGAGCGGGTTGAACCAAAAAAATACGGCAATCAATTCGACAAAAATGATATCCAGTGTATGTAACTGTTTAACATGAACCTCTTCATGCGCATTTATTGCGTCAAAATCCGATAGATCTGGATCAATAACTTTAGTTCTCCAGAATGAAAATGCTCTACCGATCTCCTGCGAATGCAATTGATTTTTTATAACAGCAAGTTTTATGACCAGCCATATAGCACTGCAGCTAACGCCAGTCCAGTATAAAACAGAAAACAGGTGAATTTGTATCTCCGAGACAGAAACCAGCTTATCTTTAGCAATAAAAGATAAAGGAATTTCCATCAGCACCATTTGTGGTAAGCCAAAAAGCGCTGAAAGGTTCAGCAATGGGAGCATCATCGCCAAACAAAGTGTTGCTAACAAATAAATTCGATTCCATAAAAAGAAAGTCTCACGTTTGAGCACCAATTGATAAAACATATAAAAAATGGTCATCGCGATACTCGACCAAATGAAGTAGAGCTGGTTTTCCACAGGACTTAGTCTTTAATTTTATCAATCATCTTAAGTAACTGTTCAGCATCCTTTAAGTCAATTTTCTTTTCATTAACAAAAAAGGAGAACATATCCTGAATAGAATTGGAGAAGTAATTGTCCAAAAATTTATCGGCCTCGAAACGCATATACTCCTCTTTTGAAATCAACGGATAATAACGGTGAGTTTTACCAAAAGCTTCGTAAGCCACTGCACCTTTTGTCTCCAAAATACGGATCATCGTAGACACGGTGCTATAAGCAGGTTTTGGTTCAGGCAATTCCTGTATGATTTCTTTAACAAATGCTTTCTCTAATTTCCACAGCACCTGCATCAATTGGTGTTCTACTTTGGTAAATTCTACTATTTCCATTGCTGATTCTTTTATACTCAAATATCAGCTAAATAATTAGTTATCACAACTAAAAGACAACTAATTATCCAGCAGACCGAAATCTCATGACACTATGAGATTTCGATCCGCTTATTTTAATACTGTTTCTGTTTTGTCCAGAAAATTATGAACAGCATCTTTAATATCAATGCCCGATCTTTCTGCCAATACGATTAACCACCATATATTTTCCCCTAGTTTATGTTCCAGCTCAGCTTCCGATCCCACTTTTGGCCAGCGTAGTTGTTGCGACATAATGTCCCGTCCGACCAACCCAGCATCAGTTAAATAAGCTAAAGCATCTTCTTCCACAGTCCATTCGCTGCCATGATGGGTCATCTCCAACTCGTGGTATTTTTTCCTGATAGTTATTGAGCGACGAATTATTTCGTCAAAATTATCTTTTTCCATGCTTATATATGTTTATACTACTGCGTAAAATCGGACATTACATACCGTATTTGGCCATTCTTAAATTTGAAATCAAATATTTCAACGATTCTACATTCGTGGAAACCTTCTGTATCTTGCTCTTCAAGATACGCATTATTATATTGTCCAAACCTTAGACCTATTTCTTTTGTGAAATGTCTCTTTCTAAAATAGGATCATTCGAGTGCTTATGCGAAATAAATAGTTTTCCTGTAATTTTATCAATTTAAAGATATTCAGGTACTTGTTCCAAAGCGACATCGTCAATATGGTTTAAAAACTGAAAATAATCTTCCATTATCTCTTTTCCAATTCTTTGTTTTTCTTGATTAATCACTCTCAATAAACATAAGCTCAAATATAGTTCAGCGACATATCGGGTGACATTTTCTGATAAATACAATATAACAAAGAACTGATAAGCCTTTTCAAGGTAATTATATTAAAAACAAAATAAAAAATATCTTATCGATAAATATTTATTAAATTAGATTTTAAATATCAACATATAAGTAGGTAAAACATCCTACTTGAAATAAGGTGAAAAGAAACGAAAAATTAGGTGATGTATAAGTGGCGATCAGGGGCGTTTTTCAAAAAGAAACGCCCCTTTTTTAGATCATGCAAGAAAGATATGGGGAGATATCAGGATAGATTTACAGATCAATTATATAAATTTTAAACTTTAATTATGATAAAAAACACAATCAAATTAGGGCTGATAGCAGTCATCGCCCTCTTTTCATCCTGTCAAAAAACGATAGGCCCTATCGAAACCATCCCGGTTGATAGTTTAGCGATCAGCTACGATACCATCCAGGTTTTTAATGAACTGCCCTCGGGAGTCAAAGAATCTAAAAGACTTGGGCAATCATTTCCAGCATCAGATTTTACCGCTACCGGGTTTTACGTAGCACCAAGTGGTACATTATCCATTTATGTAGACCAGCTGGAGGACGGAACAGGTATCCCCACCTTATTAATAGGCACCTATTCACGCTATAAAGACAAATGGAATCCGACAGTTGTTCCGCTGACACAGGGCCTCAATACCATTCAGGCAGATCAGTACGGTGGTTTGTTGTATATACGGTATAATGCCAATGACAACAGCACACCTAGCGGTAAAGCACGGGTTGAATTTAGAGCAGGACATAAACCTGTTCCTCATTATGTGTTGGGAAAAACTACCAATGCACAATGGCAGGTCATGCTGAATACCTGGACCGAAGCACCCGATGTGTTATTAGAAAGCGAAGAGACCATGTTAGTCGCTTCCCGCGCAAAGGCCTTAGACCACAGACTGAAAAATCAAGAACAGCTCATGCAGACATACGATGAAATTGTCAAAGCAGAATATGCGATCAGTGGTATAGACGGTTCAGCGGCACAGCATGATGAGAATATCCATAAAATATTAATGACCGAGACCGATAATGCAGACTATTTCATGGTTGCCACCTGGTATCGGACTGCTTACTACACCTCCACAATGAATACACTACTCACAGTAACCGGTGCTAGAAATGACGGCTGGGGTCCGTGGCATGAACTGGGACATATGCATCAGCAGTCTGCCTGGACATGGGAAGAATTAGGTGAAACCACCGTTAACATTTATTCTTTGGCTGCGGAACGAAAAATGGGCGCTCAAAACTCGAGGCTGACCCGTGATAACGTATGGACAGAGGTCATGGACTATCTCATCATTCCTTATGCTGAAAAAGATTTTAATGCATCAAGTACCAGCATATTTGCGCGCTTAGCCATGTTCCAGCAACTCTGGTTAGCATTTGGAGATACTTTCTATCAAACTTTGCACAAAGAAACCAGAATAGAGCAACCTAATGTGACGACAAGAGCACAGAAGATGCGCTATTTTATGTTAAAAGCATGTACAATTTCAGGTAAAAATCTAAGCGGTTTTTTTCGCAAATGGGGACTTAAAGTCGATGAATCAGTATATACAGAAATACAGAATCTCAATTTACCTACGCCTACTGAGGATCTTACGACTAAGACCGATGATCCTAATTGGGAAAATAAGTGGCTCGTGATCGATTACACCAATCAGGAAACCGGTGCAGAAAATGGAAGGGCAGCGAATATAATTGATGGCAATGCCAATACATTCTGGCATTCACGCTGGTCCAGCAATCCCGAAACATATCCCTATTTTATTACAGTAGATATGAAAACCAGCAAAACGGTTTCCGGCTTTACGCTTACCCAAAGAAATGGTTCTCGTAAAGTAAGAGAAATTGAAATTCAGGTGAGTCAGAACAACGCAGACTGGAACAGTCTAGGAACATTTACCCTGCAGGAAAATAGTGTACCACAAAACATTGACTTACCATCAACCCAATCCTTCCGTTATTTTAAACTTGTTTTCAAATCCGCATTTGATTTCACCCAAAATGCCGCCATGGCAGAAGTATCGGTTTATTAAACGCTGAAATTATATTTTAATGTGATGCACAACCATACATTAAGATCAAAAGTAATAGCATAAAAGGGATTGATGGAAAAAATTATCATCAGTCCCTTTTTCATAATCTTTACTAACTCGAACGTAAATATTGCCCTCGATACCTCCTTTATAATTTTTTTTGTGTAAAATAGTGATAATCGCAACATTTCCTTCCAAATCATATTTAGCAGAACCATTCACAAATGAATTCTACTATTTCTATTCTGCCGAATTTTGCCGTTTATGCTAACAATAAAATAAGCTTTTCAGTACGTACTCCTAAAACATTGCGTCTTGGCTTCGTCAAGATACTCTTCATATCACCCGACGAGTATTTTTGTCATGTATAAATCTTTTTGAGAAAAAAATTTTAGAATTCAATTCATTAATCGTAATATTGCGATATACAAATCATAATACCATGGGTGCTACAAAAACAGTTCACTTTACAGAACAGCAAAATCATATCGCCAACATTGCGAAAGCACTTGGTCACCCTGCTCGTATTGCCATTATCGAATACCTATTGAAAGTAAATGCCTGTATCTGTAGTGATATTGTTGATGAATTACCACTGGCACAATCCACAATCTCACAGCATCTAAAAGAACTAAAAAATGCGGGATTAATAAAAGGGAATATCGAAGGAACATCCATCTGTTACTGCATTGATGAAAAAACTTTCGGGATCCTAAAAGCCTATTTTGGTAACATTATTCTATCTGTAAACAATCAAAAATGTTGCTAGAAAGTCCTTACGGCACGTAACTTTTTAACAAAAAAACAGAATAATATAATCTTTTTTACAACCATAACCATCGTAATATAACGATATAATAAAATAGAAATACTATGAAATTATCAGAAATCAAACAGATTCTTCCAACATTAGAAAATGTTGAATTCCAATTAGAAGATGGAACATTTGTACCAGAGCATTTCCACGTAACCGAAGTCGGTCAGATTAGTAAAACTTTTATTGACTGCGGTGGCGTTACGCGTACTGAAAACACCGTAAATTTCCAGTTATGGAATGCCGATGATTATGAACATCGTTTGAAACCAGGAAAATTGGCACACATTATTGAACTCTCCGAAACAAAACTGAATATCGGAGATCACGAGATTGAAGTAGAATATCAAAGTGGTACAATTGGAAAATACGGATTAGCGTTCAATGGTACGAATTTCGTCTTAACGAACAAAACCACAGCTTGTCTGGCACAAGATGCCTGTGGCATCCCCAATCCATTGCAAGTAGTCAGTTCAAATTCAAACAGTTGCACACCAGGATCTGGTTGTTGTTAATCATTAGACCGACATGAACGCAAAACTAGTAAAGACCATTTCAGAAATACTGAAATTAACGATCAATCAAGGGCGCAAATCTACATTGCAGCCCCTGATTGATTATATCCAGGATAAAGTTACAGCTGGCTCAGCTATCAATATCAATTTCATCTGTACGCATAACTCCCGTCGAAGTCACCTCTCTCAGGTCTGGGCACAGATCGCGGCTGCACATTACCAAATACCAAACGTAACCTGTTATTCAGGAGGTACTGAAGAGACGGCACTGTTTCCTAAAATTGCCGCAACACTCGAAAATGCGGGCCTTGAGGTCACAATCATTTCCGAGACTTTAAATCCGGTTTATGCCTTCAAATACGATAAAAATGCTTTGCCTATGATTGGTTTCTCTAAGAAATACGACTCCCCTTTCAATCCTGAATCCAACTTTGCAGCAGTCATGACCTGTTCACAGGCAGATGGCGGATGCCCTTTTATTCCAGGAGCAGAAAAACGCATACCGATTACTTTTGAAGATCCTAAAATAGCAGACCATACCGCGCAAGAGGATGAGATCTATCAGAATAGAAGCGTAGAAATTGCTTCTGAAATGTTTTACGTCTTTTCACAAATTAAATAAAATTCAGGATGCAGGTAAAAATGAAATTTCTAGACCGATACCTTACCCTGTGGATCTTCCTGGCGATGGGATTAGGTATCCTAATAGGCAATGTATTCCCCGGTATTTCAGATGTAATGGATCACCTATCCATTGGTGCCACCAATATACCATTGGCAGTTGGATTAATCGTTATGATGTACCCGCCACTCGCTAAAGTAAATTACACTCTACTGCCCTTGGCATTCAAAGATAAAAAAGTACTGAGTCTATCCCTTTTACTGAATTGGATGGTAGGCCCCATCTTGATGTTTATACTGGCAGTGCTATTTTTAAGAGATGAACCCGATTATATGGTAGGGTTAATTCTAATCGGACTCGCGCGATGCATTGCGATGGTGATCGTATGGAATGACTTAGCCAAAGGAAACCGCGAATATGCCGCACTTCTAATTGCTTTAAACAGTGTATTTCAAGTGATGTTCTATAGCTTATTCGTATGGTTGTTTATCAATGTTTTGCCCTCCTATTTTGGATTTGCGAAGTATGCAATATCGATAGAGATGGGCGAAGTTGTCAAAAGTGTATTGATCTACTTAGGAATACCTTTTTTTGCGGGCTTTTTAAGTCACAGATTTCTCCCCAAAATAAAAGGTGAAAACTGGTATCATCGAAAATTCATACCCCTAATATCGCCATTTACGTTATATGCCCTGCTATTTACCATTGTGCTGATGTTCAGTTTAAAAGGCGAACAGATCATTCAATTACCCATGCAGGTTATTAAAGTGGCTGTACCAATGGTGATTTATTTTGTACTGATGTTTTTTATAAGTTTTTTCATCAATAAATCGATGAAAGTCGCCTATGATAAGAATGCAGCGATATCATTTACGGCTACCGGAAATAATTTCGAATTAGCCATTGCAGTAGCGATAGCCATCTTCGGTATACATTCCCCACAGGCATTTGTGGGCGTTATAGGACCGTTGATTGAAGTACCGGTCCTCATCCTCTTAGTACGTGCCAGTCTTTGGCTCAAAAAGAAATATTACAGTTAGTTTTAGCATGGTGACCTTCGCATTAGCTCCTATTTTTGATCGTCGTTTATTTAAACAAAAAAATGGGATATTCCTCCCTAAGATGGAATTACATTGCAATAAATAAAGCACCTTATCAAATAAGGTGCTTTATTTATTTTAAACCATTTTCTTTCTTCCACTTCCGAATTCGATTGCTCGCATTGGCATAAGGTGAAGAAGTATTGAATTGGATCATTCTTCCGCAGGTCCATTTGTCATACCAAGGTGTTTCATATAATTCATGATTTGACTTTTTAGCTATTAATGCTAATATCGCCTCTACAGTATGGTTTAACTTATCCATTAATACATGAAAATCGTCATCTTTATAATCGTCGTAAAACTTTTGTGCGAGTAGACCAAGTTCATTCCATTTAAATCCCGACTCAGGAAAAGACACCTCCTCGTTATTATCCTTTTGTCTATTCCATTTGAGTACAAGCGATCCCCACCCCACCAAATAAGCCAGCAGATCGTTGATACTCATCAATGTGCCTTTACCATGACCTTCCATATCCTTCACCGCTGTCCGTTCATAGGGAACAGTACTTAAGTCCTTTTTCAGTTTATCGTAATTCGTGTTTATTGCTAATTGTAGCTCAGATTTATTTGTTGGAACAGGCATAAAATTCTTTCAATTAAAAAAGGAATACGATCGAGTTATTGTTAAAAGTTATTTGAGATCATCAAATTCAAAAATATATCCGGTTCTTCATCATCATCTAACTGGAAGCGCAATTTGACTTCCTACCGAATCATTATAGAACCGCAATAATTGTCTAAAAGGAATTTCAAACTGGCTACTAAAATTACGCAATATCTTCCAAAAAAAGTTGCGGAAAACCCGATTATTAAGACAATAATTTTCGTACTTTACTTAACCTACCCCATGTCTGGAACACGCTATTTCATCAAAAACGCTATCTGCACTTGCCCATGCCAATGAGAGACTATTTCACCTTGTTTTAATTCATTACCAAAAGCTCAAATATTAAATAATAGCAATGTCGCATGCTATAGAATAGATCACTAACAAAGTCAATCCTAATAACAAAATTCAGCATGATTTAGAAGAATAAATTACACATATTACTCTTTAAACTACCAATATTACTGATCTGGTATGAAATACCGTATACATTTAAGAAATCAAGAATATGAGAACGTTCTTGTCCTCTGCAATAAATAATTTACGCGTGCAGCACTTGAATTATATATATTTGTAGTATGATACGATTCGAAAACTTTGCGTCTTATAATCAGTATGTAGGTTTAAAAGAACCGTTAGATGACGATATAGATATCGGTTATTATCAGCCACTTCACATGAGGTCTACATCAGATCCTGTTTTAATAGATTTTTATCGGATTTCAATAAAGATAAATCTGGTTTATAGTAATACGCCAGATGCAACGCCCATTACAGCCGTTTTTTTCAATAGTCCTAACCTCGCAAATGGTTGGGATATAGCACCGCTCCCCACCTATACAGGAATGTATCTACAGCTCTCAAAGAAGATCATTGCGGAGAACCGATTTTTATTCAAAAATTACCTGGATTATGGACAGCATGAAGCATTGTATCTGACCCAGGCGGAGGCGGAAGAAATCCGTACGGTATTTGAATTGATGATGCCTTATTATAACAGTAAAAAGAAAAATAATACGGTATTATTATCCTACGTCAACGTGTTGGTCTCTTTAGTAGAAGCATTTTATAAAAGACAGTTTTCAACAGATCCAAAGCAGTACAACCGAATCCTGACAGATTTTCAACAACACCTTCACGAGTATTATAGACAACCCGTCAAGCAGCTTCCAACAGTACAGTATTTCGCAGATAAATTAGGCTTGTCGGCCAATTATTTGGGCGATATCATCAAACATTTAACAAATAAATCTGCCCTTGAAAATATCCATGATTTTGTAGTAAAAAAAGCCAAAGAATTGCTCGAGATCAAAAAAGAATTGAATAGTACCGAGGTTGCGTATGCACTTGGATTTGAGTACCCGAACTATTTTGCCAAGTTCTTTAAAAAACAGGTGAATCTTACCCCTCGACAATACCGTCAGTCCCTGATCAATAAATAATCTGTTAATTCTGACCCCAAATTTCCAAAAAATTTACGCCCTGTAATTTGTTTCCTTTTTTCTAGTAGTCTGTTTCCTTGCCTGTACCTGCCATCTAATAATTTTGTTTCATAATTATAATACAGAGCTAACAAATTTAAAAAACAGTCTTTATTATCAATGCTTAAATATAAAATGGAAACTATAAAAAAAGTACTTTTAATCAATGCACATCTGCCCTATCCCAATTGGTCAGAAGGAACACTCAATAAAGCTTTTATACAGGTGGCGCACGAATTTTTCTTATCAAAGGGTTACGAGGTCATCGAGACGAGTATCGAGAAAGGATACAACGCAGACGAGGAAGTAGAAAAACATTTGGAAGCGGCCATCATAATTTTACAGACACCGATTAATTGGTTTGGCGCTCCATGGATCTATAAAAAATATGTAGATGAAGTATTCAATAGTGGCTTATTCAGTGAAAAATTTCTTTCAGGTGATGGCAGAACCAGAGAAGATCTCTCCCGACAATATGGAACAGGAGGTAAAATGCAAGGTAAAAAATTTATGGTATGTAGTACCTGGAATGCACCTGAAGCAAGTTTTAATGATGAAAACCAACAGTTATTTAGAGGTATAAGCACTGCTGATTATTTAATGCATATAACAAGTAATTACAGATTCTGCGGCGTAGAAGTTGTCTCGGACTATAACTGTTTTGATATTTTTAAAGATGGTGATATCGCAACAAGCCTCCAAAACTATCCGGCACATCTAGCTCAGGTTTTTGAAATTTAACAACGTTCATAGATGCATAATAGCGTAAGTGAATTGCGAGAACGCATCCAATAGTAAGTCCTATTCCCAATATTCAGACTGTAACGACCATCGTTTTCCTGTTAATTTGAAATAAGGAGGAATTACTTAAAACGGTTCTTCATTTTTTGCTAAAATGAAGAACCGTTTCTAGTGACTAGTTAGTTTCTTGGAAAAACTGTTTGGTATCTCCTACAGGAACATCAAATTGATTTTTTTCCAAAGCTAAAAACAATTCATCAGCAACCTCAGAAGCAGGAATACCGTTTGCCCCTCCGATTTCTGCGGAAAATTCGGTATCGACCAAAGGCGGATAAACTTCATAGACCTGCAGCTTTTTCTGATCTTGATAGGTCTGTCTTAATGCGGTAGTATAGCTATGGAGCGCCGCTTTCGTAGCACCATAAGTGGGTAGCATTACATGGCTTCCGAACACTGCTATTGATGAAATATTAATAACAGCCGCTTCAGCTTTCTGAAGAAGATGTGGAAGTAGCAATTCTGCAAAATGGATAACACTGAAATAATTGGTATTCATCTCAATAGCTGCTTTTTCATGTGCTCCGATCGTTTCACTTAAGAGGTAAGCAAAAGCAGCACCTGCATTATTGATGATAATATTAACATCCGGATAATTTGTTTTCAAATCATTGGCAATACGGATTCTATCTGATTCGACCGACAGATCTCCCTGAATGGCCACTGCCTGATCCAGTTCTTTTAACGCCTTTTGAAGCCGTTCTTCATTTCTGCCGTTGATAATAACCTTATTTCCTGCTGCATCTAATTTCTTAGCAATCGCTAATCCTATTCCGGCACTTCCGCCGCTGATGAATATGGTATTTCCTGTTGTTTTCATATTGTTAATATTGATCTATAGTTTTATAATCTGTATAACCCTTTTCGCCCGGAGTATAAAAGGTATTCTGATCCGGAACATTTAGTGCAGCTCCGGTTCTGTAACGCTCCACTAAATCAGGGTTTGCAATAAAGGGTACGCCAAATGAAACCAAGTCGGCATCGCCATCGCTTAGAACTTTATCTGCCGTGTCTTTATTAAAACCACGGTTGATGATGATCGTACCTGTATAAAGCGGACGAAAATGTTTGGCAACCTCCTGGATAGCATTGGGATTTCCTGAAACATCAGTAAACGGCTCTATCAAGTGCAGATATGCCAGGTCGTAATCTTGAAGTCTATTGACTAGATAGTTGTAAAGTGCAATGGTCTCATCGTCGACCAAAATACCCATAATACCGTTTAAAGAAGGATTGAGACGTACCGCAACTTTACGGATATCGGCCACCTCTTTTATGGCATCCAAAATCTCGAAAAGAATGCGCGCTCTATTTTCGATCGAACCCCCATATTCATCGTTGCGCAGATTAGAATTTTTACTAAAAAACTGCTGCAGTAAATAGCCGTTGGCAGCATGAAGTTCAACACCGTCAAATCCAGCTTCAAAAGCATGAAGCGCCCCTTGTTTGAAATCATTAACCGTTCTTTTAATATCAGCAACCGTCATGGGCTGAGGAGCGACAGTAAGTTTAAATCCCGTCGCTGTAAAAACCTGCTGCTCTGGATTTACATCCGAAGGGGCCAACGGTTTTTTACCCTGATGAAGATCAGGATGCGAGTATGCTCCAGTGTGCCAAAGCTGGGCAAAGATGACTCCGTTTTCAGCATGTACTGCTTCCGTGTTCAATTTCCAGCCTGCGATCTGCTCTTGCGTATAAATTCCAGGAACATGTATAACACCTACCGCCTCAGGACTGATAAATGTACCTTCGGTAATGATCAGTCCAGCAGAAGCACGTTGTTTGTAATACAGCGCAGTCAACGCTGTTGCTTTATTTTCGGGATTATCAGAACGGCTTCTGGTCATGGGAGCCATCACTATCCGGTTCCGCAATTGTAATCCATTTTTATGGTAAGAATTAAATATTACACTGTTTTCCATGGTATTAATAATTTAAAATAGTAAATTTGCTTGCATTTTGCAAGTACAAATATAAAATTCAACTTGCAAAACGCAAGTGTTTTTTAAAAAAAATACATTATTATGAAAAATAGATCGCAATGCCCTATCAGTTGTTCATTAGATATTTTAGGAGATAAATGGTCCTTATTGCTCATCCGGGATTTAATGCGCTTGAAACAATGCACCTACAGCGACTTTTTAAAATCTGGTGAGAAGATTGCGACCAATATATTAGCTTCAAGATTATTAATGCTGGAAGAAAATGGACTGATCAGTAAACTGTATCATCCGGAAAGCAAAGCAAAAGTTTTATACATCCTTACTAAGAAGGGTATCGATTTACTCCCGATATTGATTGAGATGCAATTATGGGTAAACAAATATTACACGGTACCCAAAGAACAGAAAGAGATCATTAAAGCGGTTAAACAGGATAAAGAGGGTTTTATAAAAGCGCAAAAGAAAGTATTATCGGATGGAATTAAGGTAGAGCACTGATATTATAAAAGTTAAGATGACAAGCAGGAGATCAATTCACCTATGAGATCTTTCGTACAGTTGCGTAAAGTTCAGTTATTTTTAAAATAAGAAATAGCAATTCTATTAAAACTTTTAAGCAAAAAAGCAGATCTCCTGCCCCATGATTTAGATGTTGGAAAACTTATACCTTCATAAACTGGCCAATTATTTGAACTAAATAGTCAAAATATAAGGACTAATTAGAAAAGTTAAGTGTTATTTATTTCAATATATTTGCATTATATTTTTTACTTCACTGGTCATCAATCGGTGATTCAAATTTCTTTTGATTTCCTTTATCATCTGAGTTTTAAATATCGTTTATGAAAAAAATGATCAAAGTACCAACATCATTAATAAGTGGTCCTACTCCTCAAAATGCACTAATGCTCGACGGATGCTCTATTATCGAGCAATGCATCCATAGTATGGAAGCTAAGGGAACGATGTATCTGGAAGAGCATCTCCTCATGATAGTGCTCGAAGGATCTGCAACGCTAACTTATGGCAAACAGCAGTATGTTGTCGGTAAAAATGAAATGATTCTGCTAAAAAAGGCAACGGCGGTCAAATACGATAAAATTGGTAACCCCGATAATGACAATATCTATGACAGCCTGATGTTCAGCATCAAAGATGATTTATTAAAATCATTTTTAGCTATGTCTGAAATAAAGGTTCCGAAAATTGAAGGAGAAATAAAGACGGGAGTTTACCCGATGAATGAGTGCCTTGTTGCTTTTGCAAATTCTATGAAACCTTATTTTCTAGATCATTCTGTTGTGCAGCCCGGACAATTACGCCTTAAGATCATGGAATTACTGTATGACATCGCTGAGGGAAATCGGAATATGTTTCTCCAAATTTTACAGTTGCATGAGCCCGTTAGGGCGGATATCCGTCATGTTGTCGAAATGCATTATGCCTCACCAGTTTCTTTACCAGAATTAGCGTATCTATCCGGCAGAAGCCTATCCAGTTTTAAACGAGATTTTAAAGCCATTTACAATATGACTCCTGCATCATGGATTCGGGAAAAACGTCTTGAAAAAGCGAAGGAAATGTTAGAGGCAACACAATTGCCTGTTTCAGAAATTTGTTATTCTCTGGGCTTCGAAAACATTTCACATTTTTCGAGAATCTTTAAAGAATACCACGGACAAGCACCGACCGTATTTCGTCATTAAAATAGAGATGTCCATCAAGCCCGATTTCTCCTGCTCATTTGGACTTAATAGAACAAATAGTTGGACGTTATAAAAAAATGAAAACCTTTTATCGTCTGTAAATTTGTAACATAAATTAAAAAATATAAAATTATGTCGACAAATAAAAACAGTAATACTGTACAAGATTACGAAGATGTGTTAGCCATTGTAGCAGGATACGTGGATGGGCTAAAAACGGGCAATATCGAACAGTTAAAAAAAGCATTTCATCAAGATGCTGTTATGTATGGTCATTTAGAGCACGACCTTTCACAAGGTAGTATAGAGAACCTTTATGCTTACGTTCAAGAATTTGGTGCCGCACCAAATATTCAGACCAATCTTACGGTGTTACACAAAACGTCCACCACAGCGGTAGTTCGTGTTGAAATGGAACACGACGCCGCAGATGAAGATTTCACAGATTATCACTCCCTGATAAAAATAAATGGAGAATGGAAAATTGTTGCAAAACTATTCCATCTATACACGAAATAATCAAAAACTATTACTTCAACTTTTCATTGGACATAAGACCTTTCTTTCCGGTGAAAATTCGTTATAAAATTTAGATATGTCAAAATTATTCAGTCCTTTAACTGTAAAATCAGTAACTTTTAGAAACAGGATCGTTACGTCGCCCATGTGTATGTATATGGCTAATGATGGTTTTGCCAATGATTGGCATTTAGTACATTATGGCTCTAGAGCGATGGGGGGTGCAGGTTGTGTTATGCTCGAAGCGACAGCAGTCCATTCCGATGGACGCATTGGAGTTGGAGACTTGGGAATCTGGAAAGATGATCATATTGAAATGCTTACTAAAATTGCATCATTTATAGAGAATTCTGGCAGTGTCCCAGCAATCCAACTAGCACATGCTGGTAGAAAAGGAAGCACGTGGGCATCTGGACGTGACAGTCATCCGTTGATGCCTCATGATGAAAATGGATGGGAAGTTATTGCTCCGTCTGCAATAGCATTCTCTCCAAACATGCAAACCCCACGCGAAATGAGTTCAGAAGATATCACATCAGTTCAACAAGCTTTCGCAGATGCCACTAAGAGAGCATTAACAGCTGGTTTTAAATTGATAGAAATACACAGTGCACACGGTTATCTAATCAATGAATTCTTATCCCCTATTTCGAACAAAAGAACCGATCAATATGGTGGAAACCGAGAAAACCGTTCGCGTTTTCTATTTGAAATCATTGATAAAATTAAAGAAGTATGGCCTGCAAATCTTCCAATTGCGGTACGCATCTCAGCAACAGATTGGATGGATGAGGGTTGGACAATTGAAGATTCAAAATGGTTAAGTAAAAAGTTATCACAATTTGGAATCGATATTGTTGATGTTTCGACCGGTGGAACAGTACCTAAAGCTAACATTACAGTCGGTTCAGGATATCAATTACCTTTCGCCAGTGCCATCAAAAGAGAAATAAAAGACAATTTAATAGTTGGTACAGTGGGTTTAATCAAGAATGCACATCAGGCAGAAACCATCTTGACAAACGGAGATGCCGATTTGATCTTCATAGGAAGAGAGTTTTTAAGAAATCCCTATTTTGCCTTAGCAGCTGCAGGAGAACTTCGCTCACAACCACCTACCCCGAAACCTTATGAACTCGCATTTTAAATAATAAGGAGGTTCAATATTGAACCTCCTTATTATTTAACTAACTTTTCGGTTCACTTTCCTAAACAGACGAGTTTATATAAAGAAAATATTTTGTAAGTTGACCGATATTTCATCAACCGTTCAACTGATGATAAACTGCTAAAAAAAGATCAAGAATTAAGACTACTTATGGAGCAACCCACACCGCAACGAGTAAAAGAAATATTTGACCCATTTTACAAAGCTGACCTGAAACTATGGACTGAATTTGCAAAATATCTTCAGGTGCGCACCTTTAAAAAAAATGAGTTAATAAAAGATTATCATAGTAAAGAAAAATACATCAACATATTAATTAGCGGTTCTGTTGCACACTTTGTTTTGGCAGAGGAAAAAGATATCTGCATTAATCTATATTACGAGGAACAATTATTCAGTGATTACCTATCCTTTCTTACCCAATCATCAACGGTTATCAAGACGCAGGCTTTAGAAGAATCGCTCGTATGGTCTATCAGCCATAGCGATCTGCATGCTTTATATTCCAGGTCCACTACAGGGTTAATCATTGGCAAGGCTATTTCCGATGCCATGTTCATCAGAAAACAATCCGAACAGATTAATTTACTGACGCTCAGCCCTACCGAGAGATATTTAAAATTAATCAAAGAGCGTCCCGAGATTTTCCAGAGAACATCATTAAAAATCATCTGCTCTTATCTCGGTATAGCAGCTGAAAGTCTGAGCAGGATTAGAAAAAAAAACCTGTAGTATACATTTCTTAACTTTCGTCAATTTTTTAGCGAAATCATCTTGCTACTTTTGGACATTCAATAAAGCCATTGTATATGAAAAATAAAGTAAATTATCTCGCTGTCCTGACGTTTTTTATTATTGCTGTTCTTCTTCGCTATCTGACCAATAAAACTGATTTATTGAACGGTATATCAAGCGGATTTATTAAAATCATCCTACAGGGTATTTCTCCCACCATTGCTGCATTAGCTGTCTTCGCTCTCTTTAAAATAAAACCCGTTCTAACATTAAAAGGGAACTACAGCAATATCATGACACCTTTTCTCTTATACTGGGCATTACCCATTATCCTAATTTTAGGTACGGAGTATGCTATCAAAGGAACCCTATCTTTTGAAGCTATTACCGCAATCTTAATTTATGGTCTTTTAGAAGAAATCGGATGGCGCGGATTTTTACAGCAGCAACTGAAGCCATTACCGGAATTTTTAAATGTATTCATCGTGGCTGTACTCTGGTTTATCTGGCACCTGAACTTTGATTTTACCAGTTCAAACCTCTTGTTTTTGGGGATTTTAATCCTTGGCAGCTGGGGAATCGGAAAAGTTGCCACTAATACCCATTCCTTATTAGCAGTAGCTGCATTTCACTCGCTCAATAATTTTTTCCCGGAGATGAATACCATAAAAATCATCCTACTCACTTCATTATTGTCCATCTGGGTCATTGCACTGATCATTAGAAAAAAATAACAAAATGGACAAAAAATTATACTAAGCTAAAAAGTATCGCATACCATACTCCTGTTTTAAGAGAGCTTAAAAACAGGAGCAGCAAAAAAGATCGCGCGCTAGACTTCTAATTTTAAATTATTCAGTACCCCATATTTATCTTTAAAATATCAAACAAAAAGGAAGATACATACGGTATCTCCCTTTTATATTATAAAATTGTAAAAATCCTTTATTTAACTATTCCACCACGATCTCATTTATCTTTTCATTACCATAAAAAACAGGAAAATACATCAACTCCGCCTTTGCCGGATTTACCGTATAGACCCCCGTGTATCGTGGCAATAGCTCGATTTCAAAAATATGCGACCCCTTATTCAATTTTGGACAAAAGATAACTACCCGATCCTTGAAATGTTCCCGATGGGCTTCATTTCGGTAATATCCAGGCGATTTACTTTCATAAGTACAACCCGCAGGAATCGGAACTTCAAGCTGGACGTACTCGGCCTCTCCCGTCAGCGATACAGTAACTTCTATTTTGATCGGTTTACCTTCTTTTAACGTAGTTACAGTTCCTTTTTCGTTCTTAAATCGAGTAGAAACAGTCAAACCCTTATCTTTTTCAAGAGCAGGATTGGCATTCCAAAAGTTCTGATATGCCGTCAGAAACAGCGGTCCTGTCCCCTCTTTACGTACTCGAATCTGTTCAGTCGGCGCAAATGTCTGCGTATAAGGAAATGCGGTAATACGCTTATCGTTCACAATTGCTACAGGTGCCTGAAAAGTTTCGCCTTCTTTCAATAAGTCTGGAAGAATACTTCGAATAATCCGTGAAGACTCATAGATATTGCTCCAGTTACCCCGTTGCTTCTGTGCAAAGAAATAATTTCGAATAAGCTCGAGATCCGATTCATGCCCCCCGATTGTTTTCAATACTGCATACGCCAATAACGTATTTTCCGTATGCGTTTCGGTTGGATTCAAAAATATCCTTTCGTTCTTATCAGAAACACCTCCCGAAGTCCAATACATACCACCTAAAATTGTTTTTGAAGCATATTTCAGCACAGTATCTGCGGCATGAGCATCTGCGATCCCCAATTTAGCCATCAACAGATATTTAAGCAATATATCCTTCGTTGATTTACTTTTCAACTTTCCATCAATAGCAAGAAAATAGTGTTTATAATCCGTTTTAGGATCCAGCCGGTTTAAAAACACCAATGCGTTAAACAATCCTTCCTTGGCCATATTAAGTTTATCTTTGTTCCAAAGAACATCCAACGAAGCTAAACTTCTTTTCAAGCTTTCCTCCTCCCGTTCGATATACAATCTTCTCGTCAACCCCGTCCTGTAACCCGCATCTTCAGCATCCAATAGCACAGAAACGACATAATTACTGATCCATGATACCGTTTCACTTTTATTCCACCAGCCCCAACCTCCAACTGTATTCTTGTTTTTCTGCAATTCTTTCAAAAGGTCAAGGATTTTTTTCTCTTCTTCAAACGGCTTCCCTAAAAGTTTTGTTAACGCTTTCTTAGAAAGTAGCGCACTTAATTTAGATGCCAGCTGTTCGTTGCACAAAAACTTATAAGCATCAATATGTGCTATTTCGCGCTGGATGAATTCCCATGAATTGGCCTCAGCATGCACGGTGATTTCTCCCAGCTCAGGTGATGTTTTTAACTGATATTCTTCCGTTCCATTCAACACCTTAAAATCACCCTGATGCTGCTCCAGTCCTTTTTCGAAAATCGGAATACTTCGTTTCTCGCCATCAAAATAGCCATTAGAAAGTCCGATCGCATACGAAAGCTGCAAGCTATCGCCTTTTCTTGCCCGAACAGCAATTGGATCGCGGTATGACTTCGCAATTTTCAAATTCGCTTTTACAGAATCAACCCCATTATAGATCGTCCGTAGTACTTCCAGACTATCGCCAAGATAGTTAACCACTCGACCTATTGCGGTAAACTGATCGCCACGAATAGCAAATCGTGGAGCTGCCAAATGTGCGGAAACAGCTTTAAAGGCTTTAATATTCAGCTCTTTGGTATCTGCAAAATCTTTTACCCCCTTGGCAATAAAGATTGTTCTCCAATTGGTAATATCATCTGGATAAGTAGTCTCAAAACTCGCTTTCCCTGCAGCGTCTGTTTTGAGCTTCGGTTGCCAGAAAGCATCATCATGAAAATTGACCCGCATCGTATTACCCGATTCGAGGTAAGGCATTGAAACATTCGGCTGTACTGCAGCCACAGTTCCAGTTCTGGTCTGTACCATAATGACTCCATTGGCAGCCCTTGCGCCGTACAAGGCAATCATGGATTGATCCTTTACCGTATTCACGGAAGCAATTGCAGCCGGATCAAAAGAAGCAAGATCACCTTCGAACACCACACCATCCACCAAGATCAGCGGTTTTGTACCAGCATCCATACTGTTATTACCTCGAATCAAGATACCGCTCACCTTTCCTTGCAACGATTGTGAAGCATTTAACGATATCGTCTGGACAGAACCTGTCATACTTACCCTCTTCTGGTTAGCCACACCCATCACAACGACTTCATCCAATTGATTGTCCTGCGCCTTCAACTCAACAAAATAATCCTGCCCCATAGATACCTTGATATCCGAAGGATTATAGCCTATTGCAATGATCTGCAACTGTACTGCTTTTTCATCCGAAAGATCCAATTCGATACTACCATCAAAATTGGAAAAATACTGCTGTTTCGAACCCATATTTTTGACAGCAGCCCCGATCACCGGTGCATCACCATCATAAACCAAAATTCTGACAGAGGAGCTGCTATTACGCTTTGCAATAAATTCAGCCTTGTTTATTTTTAGAACTTGACCATGCCCCTGCTGTTCATAAAGAATAGAATCACGAAGCGGATTCAACACCCTGTTTGCAACGGTTTCATCACGGACCATCTTATAAGCCACTGCGGCATGAGGTGATCGCTGGTTCCATTGAATACCATCTAGTTTCAGGTAGTTTAGTCCATTCGATTTTAACGTTACAGCCAAACTATAGGCCGTCGAATCGTCTTTCACCACATGCAAAATAATATCCCCGAGAGGTAAATTACGCAAGCTATTTTCAGCTCCATAATACAGTCTATAATACCTACGGTCTTCCGCTTTTGCAGGTTCTACGAAAATAAGAGCAGGCTTGACAAGCTTTTGTTCAGCATCCAGACCATAACTTAAATTGAGGTTAAAGGTTGGTTCTTTGGAATCTTTTTTCGCCAAAACAAATTGCGCAACTCCACTATTATTTTGCATGGCCTCCCTAAATTTACTCGCCACATTTTTCTGAATATCACTACGTATCCATAATTTCTTCGTAAAATCCAATTGCGGTTTAAAGTAAGGTGCATCTTTTCGTATATAGTCCGCATCAAAACTTTTCAACTTTTGGTACTGCTGATAAAGTGTATATTGATATCCGCCTTCTATTTCAAAACGTCCAATTGATGTCGTATCCACGATTAATGTTGCTATTTTGGGCACGCCATTATACATTTCGGTACGCGGAAACGGACCTACCAAAACAGGTGCTGACACTTGAGTCCTAAGCCTACTGTTATAGGTCCTGTTCGGAAATGGATTCAGATAAAAAAGATCGCCTGAAGTCTGGATATAACCTGGCATTTCGATAGGCACATTTAGATTTGGCAATTGCCAAGCTCCAAAATTATTGGTTACGGAAATCAACTGTTTTTTGAGTTCCGTGACTTCGGTATCTTTCAGCTTTCCAACATCGTCCTTGGGCAGCATTTTGACCAAGATCTGTCCTTTACCCAGCGTTTCATCAGGGTAGTTGAATCCAATTGTATCCTGCGCTATATTAAAGGATACGATCGTTCTCCGACCTTTTTCAACGCGGAACCCTTTCACCAATACCTCCCTGTCATGTGTTCTGAATTTAAATTCATGCTGTCCCGGATAGATCTCAAAAATATAATCATCATGGTGTTGACTCTGTTTCGCATAAGTCAAAACACCATCTATCCACATCATGTGAACCCCTTGTACCAAGCCATTTACCACCAGATATGGAGAAATTTGGCTTTTAATTTCCGCGACCGGCTGCGACGCCTGATAATAAACTTTAGGAAATAAAAATTGGTAAAAAGCAATCGTATCAAGCTGCATTTCTTTAGACCATCTCGCCCAGTCCTTTAATGCCTCCTGGTGTCTTACCTGGGCTTCATCCAGATCAAAATTAAAATTCTGGAAAGGTTGGGCATACCGCATGAGCCCGCCAATCTTGACATTTGGAGCACTTGTATTTTTAAATTTTGATGTAAATCCATAAGCCGTAATATCCACATCCGGCACAGGTTTGCCCACTTTATCGGTCACGGACAATTGCACCTCAGCCTTTTGACCAGGATAAACCGTTGTCGCTGTATTGACCTCTAAATTCAGATTTTTCTGCATAAAAGGAAGATCTTCCTTTATCACTTTGGCACGGCCTGCAAAAAGATAAGTAATCTGCAGGCTATACCCTTCTTTTCCCCGTTCTGAAAATGCTTCGTTTAATTGAGTCGCATAACCCGACGAAACCATTTTCTTACCTTTCCTAACCTGATACCAAAAAGGAATAGCTGCCGGATTACTCACCGTCAATAAAACCGAATCGGTCGTGCGGTAAAAACGATAACGCAGTTGCTCCTTTTGTTCCTGTTCCAAATCCAAGATTTCAGAAATTCCATTCGCCTTAACTCCTATTTCCGTTGCATGCCATGCAACCGGTATGATATGGGGTAAACGAACCTGCTCTACGCGCAACATTTCATTGTTTTCACCTAATAATTCGATCTTAGCATCGCTTGATTTTTCAATACCTTTCTCAAAATACTTAATCTCCGCCTGCCCGTCTTTAACGGCGATACGAATTTCTTTTTCCGTATCAAGCAAATGGAGCTGCAGTATTTTTTCATGACGCTCATTGTCCGAACTGAGGTAGGTACCTATAACTTGAAAAGGAAGACCCATGTCTGACGGGAAAATCGAATCTGGCAAAACGATTTCCTTTTCCGCGACTTCATTAAGAGATACCGTTGTCTGCCATAACGTATCCGGAACAAAATTCACCTGATTGGCCTTCATTTTTCCTGTACGGTAAGAGTTTGGTACAACTTTCAATTCTACTCGACCATCATAAACAGGCATATCATTCTCATTGACAACCTTTAACTTCAGGCGGATACTATCCCCTTTTGCAAAATCCGTGCGATCGGATTTCATGCTAAACGTGAGACTTTTCAATTCATATTCTTCATATCGAAACGACTCTTCAAGCAACACTTGCTTAGATTTGCTAGACTTCAATAAAACACGGTAATATTTATCTAGGGTAAGTCCCAGTCCTGCATTTAAGTCAAAAGAAAAAGCATACATGCCAGGGCGATAGGGAGCAAGTTTTGTGATGACCGTATCTTTAGCATTGCCCACTACATGTACATCCACCGAATCTAGATTTGGTTTCCATTTACCCTCTTCGAGATAAGCCTTGAATTTCACCTGATCATTGGGCTTATACATCGGCTTATTGAATACCATAAAGCTTTGGTTATCAAAACTTTTTTTCTTACGAAAAATCCTTTTAAATTTATATTTTGTCCGTTGCCAGTTTGTTTTCACACCTTGCCAAAAGGATACTTTTTCTTCATAAGGCCAGTTCTTTTCTACACGTAGATAATGATACACCCCTTTATGCAAGATGCTGACGATATCACCTGTTTTCGCATTAGCAGCATGATAATAGCCCAATTTCCGATCATAAGAGACCCTATTCTTGCCCAAAGAAAGGTGTGCATCGGTTATCATATTACCCAATGAATCGTACAAGCAAACCGCAAATGCTTCGGTCGGAATGACCTTAGCATACAGATCATCAATGATAAATTCATCATATACCAGGTTATTTTCATCAGCACGGACTTCCACATAATTGCCACGTGGCAAATTGAGTTTTTGATTACGATACTTTCCTTTTTGAACAAAATCGGTCAGCATACCCTCGTTAAATTTCACTTCTCCGATATGGATCTTTTTTAAAATCTCGGGGTTTAATTTATAGATATAATAATCCGAAGATTGACGTTGACTATTGAACAGTGCAGACTGCCCAAATAAGGCGATCGAATACAAAAAGGTTAAAATACTAACGATAATTGACTTCCAACTCATAAAAAGGTATTGACTAAATTCCCTTAAAAATAGATAAATTTTCCAAACACACACATTATACTTCATTATACGCACAAATTTTCGTGCAGAGATATCAAAATTTCCCAATAAAACCTGCGTCAGAAGCTATAATCTCGGTGAAAAATTCCTCATCGGGAGGAATATGTTGTACAGCACAAATTCATGTTAGGAGATAATCGCCATCTAAATATTAAAATCAGTGAAATTTAATTTTATTTAGAACAATTCCAGATTAAAACCTATATTTGAACCTATCTATCTAAAACGACTTGCTTAGTGAGCCTTAAACTATTTTTTACAAAAAAAAACAAGCAGAAAAAACCACCTGAACAAATATTTCAGGAGTGGTTCGATGCCTATTGGAATCGACTTGTTGATTTTTGTGAACACCATTGTAATGATGAGCAAATCGCTATGGATATGGTACAGGATATTTTCTGCTCGCTTTGGAAACGTAAAGAAGTGATGGAAGAAATTATTCAGATCGAACACTATCTCTTTCGCGCTGCGCGAATACGGATCAATGATTATTACCGTGAAAAATATAAGCGCATTGATCAGACACATGAATTGACAGAGACCTTCTGCCATAGCATCAACAACACAGAGGAGACCATCTATTTCAGAGATCTTGATCATTTTGTAGATGGCCTGGTCAACCGACTCCCATGCCGTTGCCGTCAGGTCTATACCCTGAGCCGCAATAGCGGTCTAAGCATACCCGAAATTGCCGAAGCATTGTCTGTGTCCGAAAAGACTGTCGAAGCACATCTCACGAAAGCCCTAAAATTCCTGAGAAATAAGATCTCTACATCAGAACAAAAATAATTTTTTTTTAGACTAAGGGTAAAACAGCTAAACGACGACTGGTATATAAAAATATATGAAGATCGATCATCAGCTCTTGGAAAAATACTGGTCAGGCCAGTGCACACCTGTTGAGAAACAAGCTGTGGAAGCTTGGATGGCTGATGGTATTCCTGATGAAGAATTTCCACGCAAGCAAAGTAACTATACACCCGAAGAGAAAAAAGCGATCTTATGGCAAAATATTCGCCATCAAGCTGATATCCCCGATACGTTTTCTGCAGAAAAATCAACCCGTAGACGCTGGCCTAAACTCGTCGCAGCAGCCAGTATCGTGAGTATCCTATCGGCAGCTTGGCTCTATCTTCGATCGGATAAAATAACAGCAGAACCGATCGTAACCACCCGCTTTGTACAGATCGAAGTACCTTTTGGAAAAAAACAAAAACTCATCCTCAGCGATGGAACGACCATAAGTCTCAATTCCGGAACAAAATTACGCTATCCCGAAAAATTTGATGCAGCGAAAAGAGAAGTGACCTTAGATGGTGAAGCTTTTTTTGAGGTGAGCAAAGATCCAAAACGACCTTTTATTGTCCAGACTAAAAATACCAGTACCCGCGTACTGGGTACCCGATTCAATTTGCTAAGCCGTACCGGACAGTCCGATATGCTTACTGTGGAAGAAGGACGAGTACAATTTACCGCAGCAAATTGTCCGGACACCCTTATTTTAAAAGCCAATATGCAAAGTAGTTATGCTGCAGGAAAGATGAAATCAAGTACCGTAAATAGTGAACTGTCGACTGCCTGGATGGAAGGACAACTTATATTCGACAACAAAACCATCAAACAGGTGATTCCGGAACTTGAACGCTGGTATAATGTAAAGATCACCTGTCACAATACAGCAATACTGAATGATCAGGTGAGAGGGAAGTTTAAGCAGGCTTCTTTAGCATCAGTTTTACATGATATCAGTTTTGCAACCTCCATCAAATATACCATCAAAGATAAGGAGGTCAGCTTATATAGATAATCGATCCGCAAAAAATAACCCGGTGTACGCATCGCCAAAATTGTCCACCGGGGGATGAAATTAAATACATTAACTTAATCACATTTGTAAAAATATGAACTTTTTGCTACTTAGCACACCGCTATTTCCCAGAACATGGAAAAAAAATAGCCTTTTATTAGCACTTTCTTTCTCCTGTCTCTTGACACAGGCGCAACAGGGTATCCTCCAGACCAAGGTCAGCATCCAGATCAAAAACCAAACGATAGCGCAGGCGCTAGAAAAAATTGAAGAAAAAACAGGCTGTTCTTTTATCTACAGCCCCAACCTGATCGACGCACAAAAAAAAGTATCGGTAAACCTGCAAAACGCACGCTTAGAAACAATTTTGCAGGAGATCCTGGGCGATGCTGTAAAACGCGTAGAGACCAATGGAAATCGCATTAATTTACAGCCCTCTTCTGGAAAAGGCAATCTGAACGGACAGGTACACAGCAGCGATGGTCACCCAGCTGGATATGTGAGCATCTCCCTTGCGGGCAGACAAATCCAGGCCGATGAAAATGGTAAATTTTCGTTCAGTAATATAGAAGCCGGCAGCTATACCGTAGAAGCAAAATATGTTGGCTTGCTGACCCAAAAGCAACAGGTACATATTGAAGCAAATAAAACATCTACAGTCAACCTTGTGCTCTATGAAGATGCTACAGCACTACAGGAAGTAGTGGTCAACGGCGAACGTAAAAACCGCTTTGCAAATAAAGAGACCCCTTTTGTAGCCCGTATGCCACTGCGCAATTTGGAGAACCCGCAGGTCTATCAGGTGGTAACGCAGCAGTTGATGAAAGAACAAGTTTCTTATACCATCGCCGAAGCCATGCGGAATGCAGGTGGTACTGTACCTGTGATCAATCCTTCTGGCGGACTGAGTGCCCATTTAAGAGGATTTAGTACAGGAATTAATGCCCGCAACGGTATGGAGTCCACTTCGGACCGATCTGCAATGGATCTTGCCAATGTAGAACGCATAGAAGTACTTAAAGGTCCATCGGGAACACTATTTGGAGCATCCGTATCTTCATTTGGTGGCGTAGTCAATCTCGTTACGAAAAAACCAATTGAAGCAAAACGTACGGAAGTAAACTACACCACCGGGAGCTATGACTTAAACCGTTTATCCATAGATCTCAATACTCCGTTAAAGGCCGACAAAAGTGTACTATTTCGTTTGAATACCGCTATCCATAAAGAAAGAAGTTACCTCTCGGATGCTTTTAACAATACCTTTTTAATCGCACCCAGTTTAAGCTATCAGGTCAATGAGAAGCTGACCCTAAACTTAGATGCCGAATACCTAAAGGTTCACAATACACAGCCCAATAATTTTGTTATCCGGGCCAAAGATGTACTTCAACCTAAAGATCTGAAGTTGGATTACCGCAAAAGCTTGTATTATAGCGATGCCGATGTACAAAATAGCGCTTCCAGAATCTTTGCTGAGGCAAAATATAAAATATCGGATAAATTCCAGTCCACCACCGTGTTCTCGTACGTTTCGGAAAATGTGGACCACAGCTATCAGCGTGTCGTGCTCGTCAGTTCTCCTACAGAGGTTACCAGAGCCGCATCCATATATAAGGATGTCTATAATGGATACGCAAATATTCAGCAAAATATCAATGGCGAATTTAACACAGGAAGTATCAAACATAAATTGCTGGTCGGAGCCAATTATAGAACCCTCAGCAGCAGTTTCCTTTTCGGAGATATACAGCTATTCGATAAAGTAGATGTGACCCAAAAATTCACGCCCCTGTTGAGACAGGAAATCGATAAAAATGCCGAATTTGCACCGTACCCCACTCCTTCGCAACAAACGCTCAGTGCATATGTATCCGACATGATCACCATCGTGCCACGTCTTTCGACCATGCTTTCACTACGTGTTGATCATTTCAATCGGAACAAAGTGGAAGATGAAGAAGGATTCAAACAAACATCATTAGCGCCTAAATTAGGATTGGTGTATCAGATTCTTCCCGAGCGTATTTCTGCATTTGCCAATTATATGAGTGGTTTCCAAAATGTTGCTCCGGTCATCCAGCCAGATGGAAATCGATTTGTCATAGATCCAATATTTGCCAATCAAGCAGAAGGTGGAATAAAATCGGAGCTTTTTCATAAAAAATTAAGTCTGACGGCCAGCTATTATTATATCAAGATTGATAATGCCACCCGTGTCAATGCGGACATGTTTACCGAACAGGATGGAAAGCAGGTGAGCAAAGGTGCAGAACTGGAGGTCATTGCCAACCCCATCGCAGGACTGAACATCATCGGAAGTTATGCCTATAATGATAATCGCATCATCAAAGCTTCTGATACTGCTGTTGAAGGAAACAAGGCAGAATTTGCGCCTGAAAATGTCGCCAGTTTTTGGGCTTCTTACACTTTCCAAGAAAAAGTAAAAGGTCTCGGTATCGGTGCCGGAGTCAACTATGTTGATAAAATGTACCGCGCTTCGACAAATACCTTTTTTATCCCCAGCTATACGCTGGCCAATGCAACTGTGTTTTATAACAAACAAGCTTGGGGAATTCAATTGAAAGCGAACAATATCTTTAATAAACAATATTGGGACAGTTGGGGCAATTTGCAGGCACCATCCAGTGTGGCGGCAAACCTTTCCTATCGTTTCTAAAAATTGTATAGCAACGAGCAGACCGCTTTTAGCGAGCGGTCTGCTTTATTAGATTGTAAATTGTGCTAAAGAAAATATTACATCAAACACACCTTTGGATGGGTTTACTCTCATCACTTATCGTCTTTATACTGGGCATAACCGGTTGTATATTGGCATTTGTTGATGAAATCAAACCCTTGGTTTATAAAAGTCATTTTTACGTGGAGTCCACGAGTCCAGATCATGACCGTCAGTCGTTTTCAACCTTATTGGACCAAGCAGAACAGCATTGGGGTGCTGAAAAACAGGTCTCGGCCGTAGAAATTGAAAACAATCCACAACGGACCTGGCATTTTAGGGCATATAAAGAAGATGATAACGATGGAATCTGGTACTGGAACGAGAAAAAATACTATGAGTCTGTTTTCATCAATCCCTATACCGCAGCAAACGTATACAGTGAAAATGCTGAATTTGAATTTTTCAGGGTCATACTCTACCTCCACTGGTCATTGCTGTTCAAAAACGACATTGGCCAACCCATTGTAGGCACTGCAACGCTATTTTTTGTGCTCTTACTATTAACAGGTCTATATCTGTGGTGGCCAAAAAACAAAAAAGCAAGACGTGTTCGGTTTTGGTTTCGCTGGAAAAATAAAACCGGCATAAAACGGAAAAATTACGATCTGCATAATATTCTAGGATTCTATTCCTTCACGATCGCTTTAATTCTTGGATTGACCGGTATGATCTGGGCCTTTCCCTGGTTTGATGAGTCGGTACAGCAAGTACTCAATAAAATCGAAAATAAGGCTCCGGAAACAGTTCTGGCGAAACCTATTCAGTCACAGGCTCATTTGAATACAAATCTTTCGGTCTACGATAACATTCTGAACGAAGTACAGGTAACCTATCCCGATGCACATGCCTATTACTTTTATTTTCCACAGAAGGAAGAAGCACCGTTAAACGTGTATATCCGCTATGAAAAAAGCTATGCCTCTATCATACGGCAGTATGATGTTAAAAAAGGTGCACTGCAAAAAACCATAGATTTCTCAACTAAAAATTGCGGTGAAAAAATGCGGGCCTTAAATTACGATATCCACTTAGGAAGTATTCTGGGAATCCCGGGCAAGATGCTGGTATTTTTGGCATCGTTGATTGCCGCCAGCCTACCTGTCACCGGTTTCTACATCTGGTACAATCGACGTAAAAAGAAAAAAAAGAAAGCGTAAATAAAGCTTAGGAACCCGTTCATTTTCTTAATGATAAAAAGGCTTATCCCATTACAGATAAGCCTTTTTACTGATCAATTCCTTTAGCTTCATTCTGATAGAAATATCTGCAAACAAATATCTTTTAAAAAAAGCAGATAAACACTCCTTTCACTAATAAACAAAGACAGAATTATTCCCGTCTCTATTTTTCATCATTAATTCGTTAATGCTACATATTGGTGAAGCATCGTAGGGTTTTCGGCCTCGGTAATTAAAAATTGTGCGACATCAGCTCGCGATATTTTCCGAACTTTCATTCCTTTCTTAAGTTTGGGTAATACACGATAAGATGAAGTCAACTCTCCGTCCGTCAGCATTCCTGGCCGTATGATTTCCCATTTTATAGCACTCGCTGTGATCAAATCTTCCATGATGGTTTTATTGTTATACTGATCTTTAAGAAACAATGAAATGACTGTGCGCATAAAGAAACTTAAATAACCTTTACTCTCTCCGGCCCCAAAGCCCGTGATGACCAAAACGGGCGAAGAAAAGTTCAGATCAGCTGTAACGCTTATAAGTGCTTTTGCTACATCAGAAAAAAGAGTCGTTGCCTTTTTATTCTTTGTTCCAACAGTTATAAGGACGGCATCAGTATTTTTAATTGCATTTTTCAAATCATCAGACACTGTTGCACTTCCTTTTATCTTAATGAGATTGGGATGCGTAGGGAGCTGATCCGTATTTGTCGATAATGCCGTTACCATATGTCCTTTTTCAACAGCCTGTTTAACCGCATGTAAGCCAATTCCCGCCCCTGCCCCTATTATTGCTATATTCATTTTATTTTAATGATTTTATTTCAAGATATTTTTCGGTGATACTTTTCCTTGCTACCAATAGGCTTTCGCTCCCCCATTGCCAGCTCCTGTCCTTCTGCTATCATATTTTCATAATCGGTAGCAATCACCTCAGCGCTGACATCGCCATCCACAATAGCACATATAGCGAGGTAATGTTTCTTAACAAGATCATCTCCGCTTATTCCCTCTTTAGCCATTAATGTAGGATTGGTCGTTACACCGTCGAGAACCCCGAAGTCTTGGGCTTCCTGAATATCATTCAAATTGGCTGTGTCAATAAAAAATTTCATTTATTAAATTTAAGTTTAGTAGTTTATGGTTTGGTCTGCAAATGCAGCCTTTAAGAATCTCCAATTGCAAAACAAAACTATACTTTTAGGCTTTCAAAAAATGAAACAGATCGTAAAAATAAGGGTAAAAATGTTCAAAATACAGTTCTGAAACACAGCTATAGGCTGTTTAATCGTCTTCCTTGCAGAAAACAGTTGAATAGAAGAAGTAGACATCAAAAGTCGTAAACAAAAAAGGAGACGCAATAAAGAATCTCCTTTTTAATCACTTTTCCTTCATCTCCCAGACAGCCGGCTGGTCACTCCCTTGTCCCGTTACTCCGTCAATATGTTACGTCTTAACGATGTCACTTTTTCAATATGTCACTACATTACAGCCGAAAACATATTACTATGGTACACTGCCAACCCTGCGCAAGTACTGATTCTAAAAGAGAATTGATATCAACAAAAAAAGGTGCCTTTGGGCACCTTTTTTAATATTAGCTCAGTAAAACTTTATTTCAATTTTTCGACTTGCTCCGGAGTCAGAGATAAAATATCACAAATCATCGCTATATCAAAACCACTATTCAACATTTTAGTAGCTGATTCGAACTTTTCTACTTCAGCTTTCTCCCTTTCAGCCTCAGCAAGAGCTTCCAATTTCTTGATGCGTACCGCCGCTAATCCACGTTCTTGCTCCTGTCCTTCTCGCTTAGCCTTATCCAATAAATATTCACGTGTACCCATTGTTGTGCTCCTTCCTAATTTTGTATCGATTTCTTGTTCAAATTTAATAAAAATTTCTTTATCTTCAAAACTAACATAATAAGCCAGGAAATCATAAATACCCTGACGTGTAGTCTTTTCCATATCCCTTTTCATCATTTGATCGTAAAGATCATGTTTAATATCTTTAAGTTCTTCGTCGGTCACATTATTATTAATTATAGCCAAAAATGCCGTTAATACCACCACAGCAAATGGATTCGGATTAGACCGTAAATCTTCCTCATTTTGACTTAGAATCTTATAGTAATTGAATTCATACCGTAAAGTCGTTCCTAAAAAACTTTGTTCATACAACTTTGGCTTATAATGTTTATTCTCATCAGTCAATATCGCTATGGCACAAACTGGCACTTGATATCGATCAGTGATTTTATAATAATATTCAAACATCCGTTTTTCCAAATCATTATTACCCTTATTGGACTGCACTTCAATATGACAAAAGATAAATTGCTCACCTCCACCTTTCATATAGACTTTTACTAACTTATCGACAAATCTTTTACCTTTATTACTCTTTTCTGGCGGAAATAAGGTCTCAAACTCTTTGTCGAGATATTCAAAAGGTTTATTCAAGTCAAATAACAATTCAGCTTCGGGAAACATAAATCGGAGGAAATCTGCAAAAGTCTGCTCCAGTATCGATTTCCACAAGGGATCATCAACACGTCTTAATTTTTGCCTCATCATAATTCATGGTTAATTGATTATCAAACACTAATATAAACATAAAGAACTAAAATAAGTAGTAATAAATCTATTTATTTTAGCAAACAGTAATTAAAAACAATTCCATTTTCGCGAGAACTACACTTACGACAATACTTGAGTTAATGAGATTTTTTTAAATTAGTGCTATGATTTTTAGTGTGATCATACTACCAATTAAAATAGCACGAACGAAACCGATACAAAGATGTTTTAGATGACCTTGTTATACCCTACTAAGAAATTAAAAAAGATAACATTTTGAAATTTACCTTATAAAATACATCATACCCCTTATCGAAATTCCTTCAATCTCGAATAAAATGTAGCCTTATAGCTTTCACTGATGGGAATTTTCTCTTCATCAATTACCAGAGAATTTCCACCTATAAATTTGATATATTTAAAAGAGATTATATAGGAACGATGCACCCTACAGAAAAGGCGGGCAGGAATCAGATTAATGATTTCTTTCAGATTCATATAAGTAATGATGTGCTGATCCTTCGTGTAGACGGAAATATAGTTATTCAAACCCTTAATAAACATAATATCTGAATATTTAACCTGATAATATTTATTTTTAGCATCACCTTTTAGTAAGAGATAATCATTTTCAATCTGTGGAGTCATGGACGCTATTTTTAATAACCGAAACTTATCAACAGCCTTTTCAAAACGTTCATAGGAAAATGGCTTCAGTAGATAGTCTACCACATCCAGATCAAAACCCTGCAGTGCATAGTCCGGATAAGCAGTCGTTAAAATAACCTTGCACTTATTTCCGCAACGTTTAAGAAATTGAATACCGTTTATCATTGGCATCTGAATATCTAAAAATATAAGATCGACCTGTCCGCTCATGATCATATTTAAAGCATCGAATGCATCATCGGTCGCTTTTATTAAAGTCAGGTCCGCGGTTTTATCGATATATGCTGCAATAATTCCCGTCGCATACAATTGATCATCCAGTGCTATGCACCGGTATGTAATACGATCTACCCCACCCTTCATCATAATTTCACAATTAAAGATACGCGATAAACCAGATCATTCTTCTCCATATGTAAGGTATGTTTTCCCGGATATAAAATTTCAAGTCTCCGTTTAACATTGGCGATTCCGATACCACTGCCTTTTTCCTGAAACTGTTTATTGATATAGTTGGAAACTTCAAATTCCAATATTGCTGGCGTGACATTTAAACGGATATTGACCGGTTGCTTTTCAACATGTGTTATGCCATGTTTAATGGCATTCTCCACAAATGGAGCAAGCAATAAAGGTGGGAATAAGAGCCCGTCTATTGCTCCCGTTATTGAAAATGTATGGTAAAAATTAGGATGAAACTGCATGCTATGCAGCGCAATATAGTCTTCAATAAACACGACTTCTTCAGCTAGCGTCAGCATATCCCGCTTATTCTGCGCAAGCGTGTACCGCATCGTATCCGAAAGCTTTAGGATCGCAGTTGATAAATTTTCGGATAAAGGCAATGCTATGGAATACATATAATTTAAAGTATTATATAGAAAATGAGGATTGAGCTGCGATTTCAAGAGATTCAATTCAGCTTGCTCCATCCCCGCCTGAAGCGATTTGTTCTTCTTTTCAACCTCAAAAGATTTTGCGACCAGAAATACAATCAAAGCAATAAAAACTCCGGGTAATGAAAAATAAAAGTTATCGTAGATGAAATAATAAGGATCAAGGTGAAGATTCGGTTTGAATCCAAGATACTGCACAAACAGTACTTCTTCGAACGAATACCTCAATAATACAATGGTTAAAATTAACAGCACAACGCTAACCGTTAAGAAAATAGCTTTATCCGCACGCCAGAACTTTGGGAAGATATGGAACAGACAGACGATGATCTCTCCCAATAAAAGTAATTGCGAAAACACAATCAATATCACCCCTTCAAAGGATGATCTTGAAAATAAAACTGCTCCGATTATGAGGTATAAAAATGAAATCAGCCAAAAAAATAAAACGATGCTCAGAAGCCTTCTATTCGTCATACCCAAATTTAAAAATTTAATAACCATTTTATAATTTTTTACACCAATGGCACCTAATATTACGTGAATCTATAAATCTTAGTTTAACATCATTTCCCGCCCCGTTGGCGTAATAAAATTTACGGTGTCCAACAAAGTTTGAACATTTGGGTAAACAATGATTATGAAACAAAATAAGGTACTTTTTAAGATTCAATCATCAATACTGCTCCTGCTTTTAAGCATGGCGAACTTTACGTCTGGGCAAATAAAACAGCAACATAGCGGTCAAACTATCACGGGAAAAGTAGTGGATTCTTTAACAGAAAAAAAGATTTCAGCATCAAACATCTCTTTATATAACGTATCTACTCCGCATGGCAAACCGATCAAATTAGTGATAAGTGATGAAGAAGGCTATTTTAAAATCACAGAAGTTCAGCCCGGCAATTATCTTTTAAAATTGAGCGCATTGGGTTATGCTACCAATACAACGCACTCAATTCACATCAAAAACGAAAATGTTGCTCTAGGAATGATTGGTATGTCTCCAGCCAATCTTCAGTTGCAAAAGGTGGATGTATACCATAAAACACCGCTTGTACAAATCAAAACAGACCGGCTTATTTATAATACGGCACTTGACCCCACCATGTCTGGAGGAAATGCGGCTGATGCATTACGAAAAGTACCGCTATTATCTGTGGATGCATTAGGCAACGTATCCCTTAAAGGAGATCGAAATGTGCGCATATTAATCGATGGAAAGCCTTCAGGAGCCATGAGCA
Source organism: Sphingobacterium kitahiroshimense (assembly GCF_025961315.1). Classification (NCBI taxonomy): domain Bacteria; kingdom Pseudomonadati; phylum Bacteroidota; class Sphingobacteriia; order Sphingobacteriales; family Sphingobacteriaceae; genus Sphingobacterium; species Sphingobacterium kitahiroshimense. The sequence continues at coordinate 1,070,119 of NZ_JAOQNK010000001.1, forward strand.
ATAATGTTGCAGATGCTTTAAAAATGATACCTGCCGATCAGATAAAGAATGTAGAAGTGGTCACCAGCCCATCATCAAAATTTGACGCCGAAGGAGCGTCAGGTATAATTATAATTAATACCAAACGAAATAATACAGAAGGTGTACATGGATCATATTCCGGTGGTCTAGGCACCCGGCAGAATAATTTTAATGGAAATATCAGCATCAGAAAGAGTAAATTAGGCATGAATGCAAATTTGGGAAATTCCTGGAGCTGGCCGGTCAATACACATATTACATTTGATCAAAAACTTTTGAATACGGAATCGTTTATTGAACAAGAAACCGAAAGCCGGAACAAAAGGAAAGGTTTGAGAGGGAGCTTATCATTAGATTATGAACTTGATTCCAATAATCTCCTCATTTCCAATTTCAACATTCATCAGCTCACTATCCAAACAGACAATCTCCTCAAGACGAGCTATGCAGCAAGTGCCCCTATCAGCAGCACCAATAATAGCCATATTCGATTCGGAGGATTTGACTGGAGTATCGATTACATCCGAAAATTTCAGAAGAAAAATCAAGAATTAAACTTTTCAGTTCAATTATCTAAAAATAACGCCAATACAAATTATCAATCTTCCTTTATGCAGTACAATTTTCGTCCTGATGAAAGAGGACTGAACACAGGGCTAAATAAAGAAATAACTATGCAGCTGGATTATACGCATCCCTTTAAAATAGCGATGTTAGAATTCGGAGCAAAAGCCATACTTAGAGACATCCAATCGGCTATTCAAGTGGATACAATCGGACAGGATAATACTTATTTAAATGTCAGTCAGAGAACTTACAAGTTCAATTACAGGCAAGATGTAGGGGCCATCTATTCAACCCTACAGATCCCTTTAAATACAAAAATTGACCTTAAAGCCGGAGTTCGATACGAGTATACAGGAGCAGAAATTAAAGCAATCGATCAGCAAGCTGGTTTTCATGATCAGCAGTACCATATTCTCCCTAGCGCAGTGATCTCCTATAAAGTCTCAGAACAGTTCAATCTCAAAATCAGTTATAACCAGCGCATGCAGCGCCCCAGTCTGTATTTTCTCAATCCATTCCGAAACGAATCAGACCCTGTCAACCAATTACAGGGAAATCCGCAATTAGCCCCTGAACTGTCGCATAACATGGAATTGAGCACACATCTCACTATGAAAAAAAGCATGATTAATCTTTCGCTATACCACAGAAGAAACAGCAATGTCATTGAATCTATCTATAAGAATACCATACATAACGACAAACCAACCGTATTGCAGACTTTCGCCAACATCGGCGAAACACAATCATTTGGTGCTAATATTTTTGCATCCGTCGATTTATTTAAAATATTAACATTGAGGGGAAACATCGATCTATATACCTACCATATACAGCCCAAAGATCTATACAGTAATTTAACACATCAGGCAAATAAGACTTTCATCAATTACAAGACCTTTATCAGCGCTACTGTAGATTTGAAAAAAGGATGGATAGCCGAGTCTTTTTTATTTTTTGATGCTCCAGAGCGCACATTCCAAGGGTATTATGCCTCTTTCAATATGTGGAATCTTGGTGTGAAGAAAGAAATACTGAAGAAGAAAGGCACTTTGGGGCTTACTATGGTCGATCCATTTCAAAAAATAAAGAACCTTGGTTCTTATGCAAAAACCGATCTGTATGAACAGCATGGAAATTTCGCTATTCCATTTCGATCCTTCGGCATTAACTTCTCATGGAAGTTCGGCAAGAGCAGTTCGCAAAAGGAAAAGTATGATTCGAATATTAAAAATGATGATCAGAAATCAGGAGGAGAATCTAAAATTTGAATTAACTCCCCTATCATTCAGGACTAGATCATTGTGAAATAAACAATTAGGGAATGTTGAAGTAAAAGTTCGGAATCTCCAAATACCCATATCTTATCAGGTTTTACTATTTAAAAGCCACAGGCATGTTTATTCTTAAACCATCTATTATTCATTCCTTCAGTTTCATTCTGATAGAAATATCTGCAAACAAATATCTTTTAAAAAAGCAAATAAACACTCCTTTTACTAATGAACAAAGACAGAATTACTCCCGCCTTTGTTTTGATCATTAATTCGTTAATGCTACATAATGGTGAAGCATCGTAGGGTTTTCGGCTTCGGTAATTAAAAATTGTGCGACATCAGCTCGCGATATTTTCCGAACTTTCATTCCTTTCTGAAGGTTGGGTAATACACGATAAGATGAAGTCAACTCTCCGTCCGTCAGCATTCCTGGTCGTACGATTTCCCATTTTATAGCACTCGCTGTGATCAAATCTTCCATGATGGTTTTATTGTTATACTGATCTTTAAGAAACAATGAAATGACTGTGCGCATAAAGAAACTTAAATAACCTTTACTCTCTCCGGCCCCAAATCCCGTGATGACCAAAACAGGCGAAGAAAAGTTCAGATCAGCTGTAACGCTTATAAGTGCTTTGGCTATATCAGAAAAAAGAGTCGTTGCCTTTTTATTCTTTGTTCCAACAGTTATAAGGACGGCATCAGTATTTTTAATTGTATTTTTCAAATCCTCAGACACTGTTGCACTTCCTTTTATCTTAATGAGATTGGGATGCGTAGGGAGCTGATCCGTATTTGTCGATAATGCCGTTACCATATGTCCTTTTTCAACAGCCTGTTTAACCGCATGTAAGCCAATTCCCGCCCCTGCCCCTATTATTGCTATATTCATTTTATTTTAATGATTTTATTTCAAGATATTTTTCGGTGATACTTTTCCTTGCTACCAATAGGCTTTCACTCCCCCATTGCCAGGGAATTCCGTCTGCGTTCAATATCTCGGCACCTGATTCCTTAGCGATTAACATACCTGCTATCCAGTTATAGGTATCGATATCTTCCTGAATAAACAGGTCGATTCTTCCAGCGCCCACATAGGCCAATTGCAATCCGTGAGGTCCATAATTTCTTACAATTCCAAAATTATCAAGCAGTCTTGTAACTGTCATTCCAATTTCTTTATTAAGTTGGTTTGTCGATTTATCTTGATGACCGTATTCAAAGACTGACAACATCACCCCCAAATCAGTTTTCTTACTAACCATAAGAGGTTTGCCATTCATATAAGCTCCCGCACCTTCTTCTGCCCAAAACATTTCAGTGGCCAAGGGATCATAGATAACGGAGAATAATGGTTTTCCATCACGAATAAATGCCAAATTGATTGTCCATCCCGGAATATGCTGAAGATATTGGATGGCACCATCCATTGCATCACAGAGCCAGTAATCCCCTTTTATGGTTGACTCCTTTTGCGATTCGGTATCAAATTCATCCCCGATATGCCAAGGCATATGGGGAAAAGTAGCAGTGAGATCTTTTTTCAAAGATGTAAGACACAATACATCAATATCTTCTAATTGTTTCAAAAGTTCATCCATACTTTGAGGTATGGTATTTTGTTTATACTGTTTTAAAAATGCATCCCCTATCTTTCTTACAGAAGCTAAGATGATTGGGATATTGATTTCATTTTGCATATCAATTTTCTGTATTAAATTATTAATGCAAAACTACTTACAGAATTATACTTTATAATAGTTTCAAAGCAGGGAAAGATAGTTCTAATCACGGAATTTATTCCGAAACTCAAGAGGTGTAAGATTGGTTATTTTCTTAAAAAGTTTCCCAAAATAAGCAGGTTCATCATAGCCAACTTTATAAGCGATCTCCTTAACAGTACCATCTGTAAAATATAGCAATCTTTTGGCTTCCATAATCGATGCTGCTTGAATATGAGTGGATACCGATCCTCCTGTTAAAGATTTTACAGTATCATTGAGATGGGACGTTGAAATCGAAAGTGCAGAGGCGTATTCTGCAGGTTGTTTCCAATTTTTAAAATGCTCTTTGAGCAATTTAATGAATTTTTCTTTTATCAAAACACCCCTATTTTCTTTCTCCTTAGCGATAGGCGAAATAGATACAATTTCTCCTGCAATAATACCTAGAAGACCGTTCACTAGGGAATGCATAATTTTTTCAGTATAGTGATTACTATTGTTTAATTGTATATTTTCAATTAACGTTGTTAATGATGCAAGCTGCTGATGGAAAGCAGATCCATTTTGAAGTATTAGGGGATTACGGATTTTATTTTCTATGATCTGAAGTAATTCTTCGTTAATTAAAGAGGCATCAATGTTGAACATCCATCCATGAGGATTTTTTACTTCCATAATATAATGGACTTGTTCGGGAGACACAAAAAGTAACGCTGGACCAGTAAACTCAACATTTTCAAAATCAATATTTAATCTAAAGTTACCGCTCAAAGCGATCATTAATTGACAGTGATCATCCCGATGAGGTCTCGAAATGTTGTGTGACCCAACTTCTCGCTTATCCATATTTAGGACGAAAACACCCGCTTTGGCATGGGGGAAAATTTCAAACTGTTCAATATTATGTTTCTGATACTTCAAATTTAATGCTTCTAAGTTGTTGTCCAATAGTTACAAAACTAAAAAATAAAACCCTTTAATTTGTATGATCAGCGTTATATTCTAAATTCATTAAAACGGCAAATGCACAAAAAGTTATATTAAGCTAAGAGGCTATAGAGTAGACCCGATTCCTACTTTAAGAGCATTCAAATCTATTAAAATAAAAAACTTAACGTCCTTTAAGTTTCTAGTTTTAAATTCAAACAGCGTCCCCTTTTGATTATTGAAAAACCAAATTAAGAAGAGAGATATGCACACTACCTACTTCTTGAGAAAATCCAAATCCATTCCGTTTTGAAAAAAGGACAATTTGTAAATTTGGTTTCTTTTTGTTCAAACTTCAATGTTGCATCGATTCCATTATAGAAGAACTCGAGTTCACAAGACCACCCACCAATGACATCATGATTTCCTTTATAAATCCAGTCTTCCGCAGTATCACCAGAATAGATGACCGGCTAGGTGCAAACTTTTTGGATACAACCTTCCGTGATTTGAACACTTTTAATCAGGTTTCTCATCATAATTTTGATTTAAATTAAAAATAATAGATCTATGAGCAACATGAAAGAAGTAAAATTGGGCAGTCAAGGACTTACCATACCAACGATTGGCCTCGGCTGTATGGGTATGACAACAGGTTTCGGTGGAGATATTTACGGAAAAGCAGATGAAAAAGAGGCGATTGCAACTATTCATCGTTCATTGGAGCTGGGTGGCAATTTTCTAGATACAGCAGATATATATGGTCCTTTTCTCAACGAAAAGTTAATAGCAAAAGCGATCAAAGGTAATAGAGAAAAATACATCATAGCTTCAAAATTCGGATTCGAAATTGACGACAACGGACAAGCAACTGGCGCATTCAATGGCAGTAAAAATTACATAAAAAAAGCCGTAGAGCGTTCCCTAAAAAATCTGGGTACCGATTATATTGATATGTACTACCAGCATCGGTTGGATACCAGTACTCCAATTGAAGAGACCGTAGCAGCGATGGGCGAATTGGTAAAAGAAGGAAAAATAAAATATATCGGTCTTTCGGAAGTAAATTCTGAAACCATCAAAAGAGCACACCAGATTCATCCACTTACAGCAGTACAGTCCGAATATTCCTTGTTTGAAAGACAAATTGAAGAACTGGGCATTCTGGATACACTGAAAGAATTAGGCATCAGCTTAATTGCCTATTCACCAGTAGGACGTGGATTTTTAAACGGAACAATACAAAAACCAGAAGATTTTAACGAAAATGATTTCCGAAGATTTATACCCAAATATCAAGGTGAGCAGTTTTTCAAAAATGTGGAGTTGGTAAATGAAATTAAGAAAGTGGCGGTCGAAAAAAATATCACATCTGCACAGTTGGTTATTGCCTGGGTGATTGCTAAAGGTCACACGCCGATTCCAGGGACAAAACGCGTAAAATATGTAGAAGAGAATATAGCTGCAGCGCGCATTTCTTTGACGCAAGACGATCTGAACCGTTTGGAAAGTATTATTCCTTTGGGTACAGAAACAGGTGCTAGGTACGATGCTGAAAGTATGAAAGGCGTTAATTTGTAACAGGCTAAACAGTGGATAAATTAACGTTTATCCACTGTTTTTTTTATAAATTTATAAAATGAAAAATAATAAAACTTATTTTCTAAACACGGTTTCAGAACTTCATCATTTCTTAAACATCAAAAAACCAGCACATCCTTTAGTAAGTGTGGTGAATCTTGATGAAATCAATTCTTGCGTTGCTGAAGAAATGTTAACGATTGTCTATAATTTCTACACGATTTATCTGAAAAAGAATTTTGACGGAAAAGTAAAATATGGTCAGCAATATTATGATTATGATGATGGGATAATGACCTTTTTTGCACCCAAACAACTATTTTCGATTGAACAAAACAGTTCATCAACTGTGGAAGGTTGGATGATTGTTTTTCATCCCGATTTTATTCAAAGTTATGCTTTAGCAAAACGTATTAAAGAATACGGTTTTTTCGCATATGCCAACAATGAAGCATTGCATCTCTCGGACAAAGAAGAGTCCGTAATCTCAGGATTGATGCTAAATCTTCAACAGGAAATTGAAGCCATGATAGACAACTACACACAAGATGTTGTTGTTTCTCATATTGATTTGTTGCTGAATTATTGCAACCGGTTTTACAACCGTCAGTTTATTACACGTAAAAAAGCGTCAAATGATTTATTCTTAAAATTTGAGGATTTATTAAATGCATATTATCAAAAAGATGATTTAAGTGTATCAGGGCTGCCGTCCGTTCAGTATTTCGCCGAACGGCTATCGGTATCATCAAACTATCTCAATGATATGCTGAAAAATTTGACAGGGCAAACTACACAGCAACATATTCAAAACCAGCTCTTGGAAAAAGCCAAAGAACTATTGTCAACAACGGAATTATCTGTAAGTGAAATTGCTTATCAGTTAGGTTTTGAATATCCCCAATCATTCAGTAAACTTTTCAAAAAGAAAACCGAAAGATCACCTTTAGAATTTAGACAGTCATTTAATTGACCGTTTAATTATTAAAACGTTATCAGGATCAAAACCTCCTAGAGACTACGTCACGGGCTACTTCAGTACTCCTTATTCAATAACCCCGTCAGGGATCACCATATCATTCTCCAAATGCCGACGACTTATCCGCTCCTGTGATAAAAAGTGGTAAGAAATGGTATAAAAAAGTGCATTTGAAAAAATTGGGGTATAATATGCGATCTTGGGCAGAAAGCTTTTTATCTTTTCTACTTTTGCCCAAACTTAAGCCCAATGATTAGATATTTAATTGCACTTTACTTCTTATTAACAGTTCAATTTGGAATTGCCCAGAGCATAAAGCTTTCCGGTCTGGTTAAAGACTCCTTGTCAAACAGTCCAATACCTTATGCCAGTATTGGCCTACTTGATACCTACAACAAGGTAATCGATGGAATGATGACAGATTCACTTGGAGCTTTTCGATTTTCCAATATCAAGAAGGGAAAATACAAAATCAATGTCAAATTCATCGGTTACAAACAAATACACCGGTCTATTGAAATCAAGGATCAAAAGAAAATCGATATTGGAACCTTATTACTGGCTTCAACTGGGCAAAATCTTCAAGAGGTAGCCATTACTGCCAATACAGCAACACAAAAACACAGTAGTGATAGACAGGCGTATATGACAAGTCAATACAAAAATGCCACAGGTGGCACTGCATTGGATATTGTGAAAAATTTACCCTCAGCATCGGTTGATGCGAGTGGCAATATCAGTATGCGTGGTAATACGGGTGTCATTGTATTAATAAATGGGAAACCCTCTTTCCTGGATCCTGCAACTATCTTAAATCAGATAGCGGCCAACGATGTCACCGAAATAGAATATATCACCAGTCCCACCGCCCAGTTTGATCCGGATGGCAAAGGTGGCATCATCAATCTAAAAACAAAAAAATCTACTGCCGCTGGATTTTCCTGGTTAGTCAATCTTCAAGCCGGTTTACCGAGTATAGATGACTATAATAATCGTGAGCCGCAAAAGCGTTTCGGAGGCGACATTGCTTTCCAATACAAAAAGAAAAAATTAGCATTAAATGGTGCTGCAAATTATCTCAGAAATGATAATGCTGGATTTAGGGAAGGTGATGTCAATACGGTCATTGGGGACCGTCAGACCATTTTTCCTTCAAAAGGTGAAAGAAGCTTTGATAAATATAACTTCGGCATGAGAGTAAACAGTTCGTACGAAATATCTGACAAACATGCTGTGAGCTTAGGTATGCTAGCTTCCCGAAAATTTCAAGATCGACTTGCCGATATTTACTATAACAACAGGACCATCCGTCCATCTACAGGTGAGGAAATAAGCCGAACAGACTATTTCAATTCTAATCTCCAGAATAAACAAGGAGAATTTTACATGTTTGATTTTAATTATCAATATCAAATCAACACCGCTAATTCCCTTCAAATGGGTGTTATCTATGAATATGCTCATATTTATGGCTCAACCAAAAATGGAAATATCGAGCATGATGTGGATACAGTACAGTGGACCCACAATAAGTATAAAAATCCACTTCATGGATTAAGACTTTCCCTACAGCACACCTGGAAATCTGATCATCAGGAATTATCGACCGGTTACCAGTTAAGGAACGATAACCAAAAAGGAAGTTTCGACTATTACGCTTCTCAAAATGGCAGCGGCAACCAGCAATTAGTTCCAGAATTTACTGGTAAACTAACAGCGACCAATCGTGTACATGCTATTTTCACACAGTATAATCAGCAATTTTCAGCTACCCAGCTGTCCCTAGGTCTCCGCTACGAATATTACCAGCGTGATCTGCATTTACTTCATACGGATCAGAAATATCCCTATGCTATTCATCAACTATATCCAACCTTTAATTTAATGCACGATCTGGGATCCGGTTGGTCATGGAAAGTAGCTGCATCCAGACGGGTGCAACGTAACAATAACTTTGAGCTGAATCCTATTCCAGAACGGGAACACTCCGAAACCTTAGAACAGGGAGATCCGAAATTATTGCCCGAGTTCACTGTAAATACTGAAACCGGACTGATTAAAAAACTAAAAACAGGAAGCATTTTTTTCAACGGCTATTACCAACACACTAAAAATCCGATCCAAAGAGTAAATTCCGTTTATGCAGATACCATTCTTCGCCGTGTCTTCACAAATGCCGATTATGCCTCTCGATATGGTGCGGAGCTAGGTGGCGAAGGTCGATTGATTTCCTGGCTGAAGGTTAATGGTGGACTAAATGTATACCATTACAAAATTTCAGGACAGGTCTTAAATTATCAGGATACCAGAACAAATCAGGACTGGGTTTACTCCATTAATGCGGGTATTCAGGCTGATTTCTTAAAAAACTGGAGTACAGGAATACAGCTAAATTATCTATCGGAAAAACCCACCGTACAGGGTATGGATTCCCGATTTATCGTACCGAACTTTAATTTAAGTAAAGCTTTTTGGAAGGGAGCACTAACGGCTCAATTGCAATGGCAATTCATTGAGCTTGGTGACTGGGGTGTAAACGAACAACGAATTACCACCTACTCCAGTGACTTCTACACCACGACAAACTACATTTATGAAAAAAATATAGTTTTGCTTAATCTAAGCTTCAATATGCATAAACTGAATAAGTTATTTAAACTACCGAAAAGCGAATTTGGAGAAAAAGAATTTTAGTTTCCTTGTTTTTTGAATTCAGAAGGAGTCATACCCGTATAACGCTTAAAATATTTTGAAAAATTTGATTTATCAGAAAAACCTAAGGCATATGCGACCTCAGATATTGTATTTGCGGTATAGAACAACAGTCTTTTGGCTTCCTTAATAATATACCCTGCTAATACCTCCGACGCCGTTTGATCGGCATTAGTCTTGCAGTTAGCACTGAGGTTTTGTGGGCTCGTATTCAGCAGAGAGGCGTAGTGAGCAACATGGTTTACCACTCTGATCTCTTTGTTGAGTAATTCACAGAATCGGTCATAAAGATTTTGCTGCGTATATTTAGCCTGTTTTGAACTGGCTTTATATTCTAATACTTTTGCCAAGAAAGCTTTAAACAAGCCTTCTTGGCAAATTTTATTATCTTCCACGGCCAAAAGCTTCAGTAGATTTTCAAAAACAACACCATTATCGAAGTATATGGTGTTGAAGTGACAAATAGTACCGACCAGCCGATTTATTTCCAGATCCAAACTTTGGCTCACAAAAGCATCTTTTACCAACAGCACAAAACCCTTTACCGGATTGACCAGCTCCCAATGATGTACATTATCTTTCTGAATGATGAGTAAACAAGGTGTCTTTATAATTGATTCCTGACCATCAATTATATGCTTTCCCGACGTAGAAGATAGAAAAACAAGCTCTAAATAGCCATTATGCTTATGCGGTCTAGTTATATTTTTGGACAGGTCAAAATCAACAACTTTTATTAACCTTTGAGTTTCCAGTTTATCTTTTATTGCTATCTTTTTTCGATCTTTCATTGCTTCACAATTATAGTAAACAATACTGTGAAAATTTACATATCAAAACAAATTAATAAGAACCTCAACCTATAATACATAATCATCCATCTTCTTGAATATAAAATCAAAGATTTTTCTCCATTGATTCATGTCACTATATCCAAGCGGATTAATCTTTTAAAGATCTGGTCACGACAACCTTGCCTTTTGCACGACCACTTTCTACATAAGTCAGTGCATCATTGGTTTTCTCGAATGGGAAAATTTGATCTATAACAGCTTTTATCTGATTAGCTTCAATCAATTTGGTAATTTCGGCTAATTGTTGACCGTTTGCGCGCATAAATAGAAAAGTATAGTCAATTTTCAGCTTGTTTGCTTTTTTTTCTATGCCCCTACTCAATAAACTTATTATCAATTTCATATACCAGGCTAAACCCAGATGTTGAGCAAAATCTACAGTAGGAGGACCCGAGATTGATATAACTTTCCCTCCTGGTTTTAAGATATCGAAGCATTTCTCCAATGTTTTGGTATCCTGACTATGCAATATGACATCATAATCACTGAGTATCTCTTCAAATTTTTCAGTTTTATAATCAATCAAAAGATCTGCACCTAGCGCGCTCAGTTGATCAAAACTATTTTTACTCGCAGTGGTCGCCACCGTCGCACCCAAATATTTAGCCAATTGGATAGCAATCGTTCCTACTCCACCCGATCCGGCCTGAATAAATACTTTTTGACCTTTTTTAATCTGAGCAATTTCAACAAGAGCCTGCCAGGCGGTTAAACCAACGAGTGGTATGGAAGCGGCCTCTTCCATCGTCATATTCGTCGGTTTTAAAGCAATATCATTTTCATCTATGGCAACATATTCCGCAAAACCACCAATACTAAAATCGGGAAGCCTAGCATAGATTTCATCGCCGACCTGAAAGTTTTTTACTTTTGAACCAACCTGTACGATAACACCTGCCACATCGTGACCTAGAATAAGAGGCATTTTATAGGGTAATAATAATTTGAAATCGCCATGTTTTAACTTAGCATCCAATTGATTGATACTGGCAGCATAGATTTCCACCAATACTTCATGCTCTTTAATCTTGAGTGCCGGAACTTCAACAAGTGCTAACTTATCTGTTTTACTATAGCGGTTAATGCGAAATGCTTTCATTGATCAGGATTTAATAATGGATTTATTTTCTTCGGGTTAACAAGATTAAAAGTTAGTTTAGGGAAAATACGGTTTAAAATATAAACCAATTTGGAAGAGCCCACTCGAATGTGAAAGCGGTCTTTCTCTAATCCAGCAACTAAAGCTTTTACCAGTTCTTCGGGACTTAATTTAGGATCATTTCTATCTACAGTCATTGCAGTAGCAACAAGTGGAGGTATGAGCTCAAAAACTTTCACATGGCTTTTTAAAATTCCAAGATGTGCACGTAGAGCTGTTGTATAAAATGCAAGCGCAGTCTTCGATGATGAGTAAGTTGCCTCAAGTAAAGAAGGTACATAACTCAACAGCGATGTGGTATTAATAATCGCAGTTTCAGGTCTTGACTTCAACATATCAAGAAAAAGATTATTCAAACGAATAACTCCTAAATAATTGATATTCATCTCATAGGCGGCTCCTTGCAGATGTTTTACATCTGAAATCCCGAGATTAGAAGGTTCGACTCCAACTCCGGCATTATTATATAAAATATCTATTCCACCGAGTTTTTCGATTTCCTTAAAGAGTAACTGTGCTTCTTCCTCAGAAGCGACATCACTTTTAATCGGAATGACGCCGGGGTACATTGCTTTTGCTGCATCCAATTTAGCTTGATTTCGTCCTGTAATAATGACATGAACACCTTTTTCTAAAAATTGTTTTGCGGCCTCCAGCCCTATTCCAGATGTTCCCCTTGTTATTAGTATTGTTTTTCCTTTTAATTTCATAATTGATATAAATTGCTTAAAGAGGTTCTTCATTCGTTAACAAAATGAAGAACCGTAGTAAAAAACTGCTGCCCTGGATTTACATCCGAAGGTGCCAAAGGCTTTTCACCATTGTGCAGATCAGGGTGCGAATATGCACCAGTATGCCAAAGCTGTAAATATGACTCCACCTTGCTCATGGACTGCTTCCGTGGTCAATTTTCAGCCTGCAACCTGTTCATTCGAATAAATTGCAGGAACATGTATCACACCGACAGCTTCAGGGCTGATGAATGTATCTTCTGTAATGATTAATCCGGCAGAAGCACGCTGTTAGTATAAAGTGCCGTTAGCTCAGTTGCTTTATTTTCGGGATTATCAGAATGGCTTCTGGTCATGGGAGCCATCACTATACGGTTCCGCAATTGTAATCCATTTTTATGGTAAGAATCAAAGATTGCACTGTTTTCCATGGTATTAATAATTTAAAATCGTAAATTTGCTTGCATTTTGCAAGTGCAAATATAAATATCAACTTGCAAAATGCAAGTGTTTTTTAAAAAAAAGTACATTATTATGAAAAATAGATCGCAATGCCCTATCAGCTGTTCACTAGATATTTTAGGAGATAGGTGGTCATTACTGCTCATCCGGGATTTGATGCTATCGAAGCAATGCACGTATGGTGAATTCTTAAAATCTGAGGAAAAGATCGCAACGAATATCTTGGCTTCAAGATTGTTGATGCTCGAAGAAAATGGACTGATCAGTAAATTAGAACATCCGGAAAGTAAAGCAAAAGTGTTATACACGCTTACTAAAAAGGGAATAGATTTACTCCCGTTATTGATTGAAATGCAATTATGGGCAGATAAATATTACACGATACCCGTAGAACAGAAGGAGATTATTAATGCTGTAAAAAAAGACAAAGCAGGTTTTATAAAAAAACAGAAGAAAATATTATTGGATTTTGTAAAAAACCCTTGATTTTTTATAGGAGAATATACTATACCTTAAATATAGTTTAGCAAAGTTGAGTTCTCCCTAACATATTTACAGGAGCAAATACCTAGTTGCCTGCTCCTGTATCATGATCACTTTTTCCTTATTCTCTCTAGAAGTCGACTAGTCACATAGCTCAGGTCCGTCCCGACTACAGCCATCAAGGCAGTATGCATAACATCAGCAAGAGAAAAACTTGCCCAGATGGAACAGAGCTTACCTCCCAGAGTTCCGATACGGATATCATTGCCTTTCATCCCGCACCTCCTTTTCTTGATTCGGCAAGATCTGCTTTGGTGGTGTAGGCTCCTCCTCTCCTTTTTCGCGACCTAGTACAGCCGGAATTCCGATCTGCTCACCATGTCCGGTATTATTTTCGTTTTTCAAGTTTATAACTCCCTACCGGGATACAGCTAAGCCTCTCCAAATTATTGCGCCAGGGCAGTTCGATAGTACGGCAGATTACCTCACCTTCAAAAGTGAGGATACCTTTCGACCCTTGCTCTCTAAAAATCCGTTGGAGATGCAAGATTTGTTTTGTTGACATTTTTATGTTTTAACTATTTACATTCCCTGCTGCCAACTCAATGTTCCTACAGTACGACTATAAAATATGGATTCCTAAACTGTTCAGAATTTTTATACATAACACAAAATATAACTTCACAAATGCAACACTGTTGCTTTTTCAGAATTATTTATTACTTTCGCCTATTATTAAATAAATAGATATGATAGAAACATTTAACATGAGACCTCCGCATTTTTTAGTCTATGGATTATTGATGTTGGCTTTAATGAGCTGTAAAAAAGATGGCGCGATGGCATTACCTGAGATTTCCTTTGACCTACCCGCAGACATCAATCTGGAGTATGGGAAACATGATACAATTGACTTAAACACATTCATTATTAATCAAGGAAATGGTGTCAATTTTTCTATAGATTTTGAACCCACCGAGAATGTACAGATTACACCCCAAATAACATTGCATAATCAACTTGAAAAAGCAATTTTTGTCGATAAATCTGGAAAATTGTTTATTAAAAGCGAAGAATTATATCCTAATGGAACCACCTCCAGCTTAAATGGCAAAAAAATTCCTGCACAATACAGCGTAACAGTGTCCGCCAAATCAACTGATGGTAAAGAAGTCGCTCAGAAATTGTTGTCAATACGTGTTTTAGAGTTGGAAGATCTTCAATTTAAATATTTTCATGAATTAAAAAAAGGTCAACTAAAAATGCTTAATACCTTATATTCTGACACAGAAAGTTATTTAACTTTAGCAAAGCCAGTTCCTTCAAAAAACTTAATACTAAAGTTAAATGAAGCACAAGCAAAAGAGGTGGGATTTTCATTGCAGGACAATGCGCTAAAGGTCTATTGGAAAGGTAACCCAAACCAAGAGCATGACAAATACATGGAATTAAATCCTAAATTGGAGAAAGATGGTTTCGCTATCGGCTCAGCAAGTTTTTCGGTCAGGTACATTCCAAAAATTGAATTCTTTTTTGGCGATTTATATCTCGATCCGTCTACCAAATCCATTAAAAAGATCAATACCAGCTTTAGACGCAGCTCGGTTGCAGGTGGTAGCATGGTTCAACCTTCTTTTTTTCCAGAGAAATTGATATCCAGCTTTGAAATTTCTTCTATAGAGAAAGATGGTCATGTATTTAATGACTCTGAAACAGTATTTACCATAGACAAAGGAACAGGAATGGTAAGTGTAAAAAATAATACTTCATTGAAAGCTGGAATTTACACACTTGCATTACAAGCAAACACCACGAATGGTCAAAAAGTAATAACAACACTCTCTTTGGGTTTAGAGTAAAAAATTACGTTAGCGACAAAGATCTACGTGTATGCTCCTCACTGTTAGTAGCAACAGGAATACAAAAAGTAGATAAAGTTTAAATTGCAATTAAGTTGCATCTTTAATTAAGCTTTTGTATCTTAGTACCATAGCAGATCATTATGCCTTTGCATAATTTTAAGCTGTTCATAAATTTTATTTTTTGATAAATTTTAAAATTTGAAACCCTCGAAGATATCCTTTCGAGGGTTTTTTTATAAATCTTTTGCGATGTTATATTTGAGAATGTGCATGATGGTAATACAACAATTTCCTAATCATCCAGTACGGTCTCCACTACACCAAGCCCCGGAGCGATGTATTTAATAATATTCAGAGCCTTTTCCGGAAATCTAATAGGCGCTTTTCTAATTGAACTCATACAGTGATCGAAAAAACAGGTGAATTTGATTTCAGCATAAAAATCTCTATATTTCAGAGTTAAAAAATAACACATGTTTTATCAACAAATATATCCAATAGAACCACTGCGGAAATATGTTCGCTACTTTTGGGTATTGGAGGGTAATAGTCTGGATTTTTCTGAAAAAATATTTAAGATAATGTCAGACGGTATGCCAGGTCTTATTTTTCAAACTAACAAAAAGGCATTTCGAGACAAGAACAATCAGGAATTACCACAATTATTCGTATATGGACAAACTACACGATATACTGAACAAAGAGCAATAAACAGTTTCCAAAATATTGGAATTTACTTTCAGCCGAGCGCACTTAAATCCATCTTCAGAATAGATGCAAGCGAACTGACGAACCAATATATTGACATAGACGATCTACTAAAAACTACTATAACTGAACAGATTTCAAATACTGCAAGCACTGATGAAAAGATAGCATTACTCTCTACATTCTTATTGCGGCAGTTGCAACGAACAAATATCAATAGTGAAAAACCAGATTTTGCAATCGCACAACTGGAAAAAGGAATGAGTTTGCAAGATGTGCAAAATGAGCTTAAAATGTCCGAACGTTCATTGGAACGATATTTCAATCAGTACATTGGCATCTCGCCCAAGTTATTTTCGAAAATAGGTCGCTTTCAATCTGCCTTAGAAATCATACGTCAAAACCCCTTTGAAAAATTGACCGACATCGCTTATCAAAGTGATTATTTTGACCAATCTCATTTTATCAGGGATTTCAAAGAATTTGCAGGAACAAGTCCAAAGAAATTCAAGCTCCATGCCAATGAGATCGTTTCGAATTTTCCGGAATGGAAGGTTTAGATACTGTCGGTTTTATCCAATTTTATCAAAAAAAAGCCTAATAACTTTGCTTCAAAAAAAGAGTTATGATAGCCATTACAGGAGCAAGCGGAAACTTAGGCAAAGCCACTATTCAATTTTTATCGCAGCAAGTCTCACCTACAAACATTGTTGCCATTGTCAGAAACCCAGAAAGGGTACATGATTTTATTAAACAAGGTATTATTGTCAGGCAAGCAGATTACAACAACTATGAAACGCTTCTGGAAGCGTTTAAAGGTGTTGAAAAGGCCTTGCATATCTCCACTATCGGAGTAGACTTAAAAACAGCTAAACAGCAGGAAAAAAATGTGGTAAACGCATTGCTAGAAAACAACGTAAAACACATTGTTTATACAAGTATGGTACAGACCCAAGCCAACAGGATATTTGAAGGGACTAAAACATCATACGAAACGGAAAAATTGATAAAAGAGACTAAAATACCTTATTCGTTTTTAAGAAACAGTATGTATATGGAAGCCATTCCCGAACTTATTGGAGATGCGTTGCAATCGGGCGAAATCCGCTACCCATCGGGCGAGGGAAAGATAAGTTTTGTCTCCAGAATGGATATTGCAGAAGCTATTGTAAAAGTACTAACAGAAAGTACACACGATAATCAAATCTATGAAATAACAGGCAATAAAGCGTATTCATTTGATGAATTGGCAAAGCTAATCTTTACAGAAAAGGGCATACCAGTACAACATAGCGATATTTCAGAGGAATTCTTCAGAAAAGAACTGACTAGTTACCGAATGCCTCTTGAAATAGTCAATTTATTGGTCAGTATGGCAAATGGTATTAAAATAGGTGAGTTTTCCTATGTTGACAACACACTAGAAAAATTGCTTGGTAGAAAACCGTTAGTCTTGAACGAGTTTATAAAAATCTTTTGATTATGTTGTTTAAGGAAGTACATCTGAACGGAATTAAATCGGGAAAAATCACATTGGCATTTCGTAAGTGGCAAAAGGTTTCTGTAAAATGCGGAAGCCTTTTACATACCTCTGTTGGTTTGATTGAAATCGGTAAAATTGAAACCATAAGCGAAAATTGTATAACCGAACAGCATGCAATACAGGCCGGTTTTACAGATAAACAACAGTTACTAAAATCATTTACGCATCATAGTACAGGAACCATTTTTAAAATATCTGTCAGCTATCATTCCGCAGACCCACGAGTTAAGTTGAGAGAACAAACGGAACTATCAGAAAAGGTATTTACCGATTTAAAAAAGAAATTAGAACGATTAGACAATTATAGTAAGAAGGAACATTGGACGAACAAAGTTCTATCTACTATAAACGACAATCCCAATTTACATGCCAAAAGTATAGCAGAATTGACAGGATTTGAAAAAGAATGGTTAAAGCTGAATATACGAAAATTGAAAAATTTAGGCTTGACCATAAGCCGTAATGTAGGTTACGAACTTTCTCCTTTAGGAAGCGAATATTTAAACAAACTTTGTAAATTAAAATAGTTAACAACCTAATAGAAACAGTTCACAAATAAAGGCAGTAAAAAGTGAGCTGGGATGAGAGGTTCAGATCCCATTAAAGTAATGAATCAAGGATTTATCCATCAGTAATCAATAATACAAGATAATATTTATGAATATTTTGAAAAATAATTATTTACAATTTCATTTTATTTGGTATTATTGTGATAGTAAAGATCGACAGTAAAGACTTACACCTTCAACGACAACCTTTTTTTTAATCATGATAAACGAGCCCTTAAAAAGGAAATTTAAAATTTCACCGACCGCCAGTCTAGTACTTTGTTTAGCCAGTGAGCTTTATCGAGACGGAAAAACATGCCAGGCATATGTAGAAAATATCGATACTTCAGAAGGAGAATCGCTCGTAAAGAGTTTTAAACAAGTATTCGAACACTCCGAGTCAATCGCAATACTGAGAAAGCGGTATATCCGCCATCTTTTCGAAGACTATGCTAAGCAATTCCCAAAATTCCAGGTCTGTATTTTAGGAGCTGGTCTTGATCCGCTTTCACTTTATCTGCTAGAACAATATCATGATCAAATCGAGACTATTTTTGAAGTTGACATGGAATCTATGGACGAAAAACGTGCTATGTATACCAAATTGATCGGTGATAATGATAAATTAAAGCTGATTACTCATGATGCTACCGATATTGATCCTTTGTTGGTTGAAATTAAAAAAATGGGCTATCATACATCAATCCCGACGATATTCTTACTGGAGGGTTTTGTTTATTACATCAGCCGAGATAAGTTCAGTACTTTGCTTGAAAAATTAGCCGCCGCTGATGGACAGAAAGCAGTAATACTGGACTATGTTATACCATTTGAAGCTGTTCATGAAAGCAATCGGGAGAAATCACGCCTCATGCTTCGATCGCTGGAAAAAAGCTTAGGCTGGCCAATTATGGTTTATCATACATTTGATATCACCGGGTTGATCCAATTTTTTAAAGGAAATATAATGACATCTGATTCAACACAGTCAATGGAAAAAACATTATATGGGGAAAACAAAATTTACATTGAACCAACAAGTGGCTTTATGGAAATAATAAGTTTTAAGTTCTGATAAAGATATTAAAGTTGGAAAAGCAAATGCCAAATTAATTAAAATAAAAAGGAGACTCTATAAAGAATCTCCTTTTTTATCACCTTTTCCTTATCCTTCCCAACAGTCGGCTCGTCACATAACTCACGACTGTCCCGACAACCGCCATCAATGCGGTATGCGCGACATCACCAAGAGAAAAGCTAACCCATATCGAACAGAGCGTACCCCCTAAAGTTCCTATACGGATATCATTCCATTTCATCCTGAACCTCCTTTTCTTTATCAATTAACAGCTGGTCTGCCGGAGGTGACTCCTCCTCTCCTTTTTTGTCTTTATCATCCATTACGGTCTCCACCACACCAAGCCCCAGAGCAATGTATTTAATAATATTTATTGCCTTTCCCGGCAGTTTAATCTGCGCCATCAGTACCACCTGTAGCGCACGGCTTATTTTTTGAATTATCTTTTTCATGTTTTTAATTATTAAAAGGTCTAGCGTTCCGACTGCGTAATTGCACCGAAAAAGAGGCGTTAAAAATGAATTTCTGCCTGAGTGAAACGAGTTTAAATTCATTTAGCCTATTTAAGGTGAAATAGCATTAAGGAATGCAACCTTGATTTTTTTGATTACTTTTTTCATCAAGAAAACTCTCGAAGAGACTCTTGAGTACCTCGTTAAATCAAATCATTAACGAAAAAAGTAATTCGCCCTGTGCCGGCGAAAGAGGCACAAAACATATTATGTCACTCCGTCACTTCGTTACTATGTTACTCTATCACTTGTCACTTCGTTACTCGTTCACTGTTCTTTCCCAAAAGCTTCAGGCTTAATCATGAGGCCTAGTATTCCGACTGCGTAATTTTACCGATGAAAAGACGTTAAAAATGAATTTCTGTTTGAGTGAAACGAGTTTAAATTCATTTAGCCTATTCAAGGTGAAATAGCATAAAGGAATGCAGCCTTGACTTTTGTCAAACTTTGTGTCAAGACAAAGTTTGTCGTCCTGTGCCGGCGACAGAGGCACAAAACATATTATGTCACTTGTCACTTCGTTACTCGTCACTATGTTACTCCATCACTCGTCACTACTTTATATGTAAAAACACTTCCTGCTCCATATCCCAAAGCGAATAAACCAGAGACTTCAATTTTGCAAGCGCCTTTTTACTCTCCGTACCGCAACCTTCACCCGTTAATGCTGTAACCGGAGCAATGCATCCCAATAACTCTTTCCGTGCATCGTTGGCTGCATGGATCAATATCGCTTCACGTCCCAATACAGCCGGAATTCCGATCTGCTCACCATGTCTGGTATACTTTCGTTTTTCAAGTTTATAACTCCCCACCGGGATGCAGCTAAGCCTCGGCAAATTATTGCGCCAAGGCAGTTCGATAGTACGGCAGATGACCTCACCTTCAAAAGTAAGTGTACCGTTCGTCCCTTGCTCTCCATAAATCCGTTGGAGATGCAAGATTTGTTTTGTTGACATCTTATTACATCATCTATTAAAAATTATTATTCATTTTTCAGCTCCACCTGATGAATAAATTTCAGGAAGCAGGTCGTTGCTATAACACAACCACCCACTACCTGAAAAATAATCCCATCAATACATCCTAAAATTAGATTACGGTATCACTACTTGATGAATGGTCAGCGCATTATACTGACCATTTGCCAAAGGATAATAAGCACCGTTCACAAGCTGATAGTATCCTGTCCCCACAAGTACCAGAACACTTTTATCAGGATCATGAGCAAGTGTAGCCGCAATATCCAGATCCATGGGTTGCATTTCACCAAGTTTGATATAAGCGGACCGTTGGATTACGGGACGCTTATCGGCTTCATCTCCCGAGAATTCCTGCAGAACCAGGGTGTACTGCACATGCGTCGCCCCACTCAACTTGGCGATATGCAAATTCGGGATCAGTTGCTCGCAGGATAAAAAACCTTCACCGCTAAAATTGTCAAAGGTTACCGACAAAGGTTTTAAGGTGATGTTTTTTAAACTGGCGCGCTGATTACATTCTAGACCATTCAGCAATACCATGTTTTGCGGTACTAAAACGCGCTCCCCGCGGACACTTATCGGATCCATCTGGATGACTTTTAACATCCGGCTTGCCAGCCTGGTACTGAATCTGTTGTCCGAATTTTCGAACAGCACATCCCGCAACAGATCACGTAGCTTTTTGCTCTCCTGCTGTGCTCTGCCAAATTCACTGCCATTTTCACGTGTACGTGCAAATGCTGGATCATTGGCAATACGGTCTCCCGATACACCGGTCTTCATACGAGCCTGATAACCCACACTTTTTGATTTGTAAAAGGAAAGATCCCCGATCGTTCCATTTAATTTGATTAAACTTTCTACTCTTGCCATAATAGTATTGTTTTGACACTGCTAAGATGATCATCAGTACAAAAGGATGGGGATCAAAAGCGTAGAAAAGGGGAAAAATACGGAATAATGATACTGAATTGGCGCGATAAATTGACGAAAATGTACCTAAACGCGAATAAAACTATATTATATAGAAAAAACTTATCTTAGTAAATGAATAACCAATAACATCATTTTTCTGGAGAGGAATCAAACCTAATCTGCAAAGCTTAAGGACTTAAGTACGTTGTAAACTTGGACGCTGTACGGTTATAAAGCGTGGCATAAGCGTATGTAAAGCGTAGATAGAGCGTAGATACAGTGTAAAAACAGTATGTTTCACGCACTTAGCACACACTTACCACGCACTTAGCCTATGCGCATACTGTACATAGCCAAATAGACTTTACCCGTGCTCCATTACTGCTTTATACCTGCTTCACAGGTGGTTTGATAGGGAATGTTTGTCTACGGTCAGGACAATCATTAGCAAATCCAGATGATCTGATTATCAACAGATCATCCCTCTAAAAACCAGAATAACATGAAAAACAAATCTCGTTTATGCATTTACCCCAAAGAAGCAGCACTTATATTGGGACGTACAGAAAAACACACCTACAAAATCTTTCAGGCCATACGCGATTGCTACGGATTGAAATCAAACCAGTATGTCAGCATCAGTTTATTTGCAGACTATACCGGATTGCCGGAAGAAGAAATTAGAAAATTATTGCTCTAATATGCTTTAAACTGAAACAGCTGGAGAGGACTGTTTCTCCCTATATTGATTCCATACATACTGCAATATAATCCAGGAAAACACTTTTTTTATATACTCATGTTTCATTTCTATCGGTTCTTCCTGACCTCGAACTTTTACTTTAACAAGTTTAGAGCTCATGACTTCGTATGAAACAACCGATGTACCTGGGATAAGGTGATTGCGTGAGATCCGGACCATTCTTGGAAATACCCTGTTCATTTCTTCCAAAGAACTTTCGTACACAGTGAACACTTCACCATCCAATAGATAGATATCCTGACAGAGCACACCTTCCCGATTTGCACCAAAAATAAAAGCAACATGCTCTTCTTTGATCACCCTGTCATTCAATTCACTGGCAAATTGATATCTACTAAGCGGATCATATTCATAAGGAACAATATCATTAAGTAAAATATACGATAGCTGCTGTATATGGTGCTCATCAAGTTCATGTGTTACAGATGTACTTTTGAGCACGATTTCTTTTGTCAGCCTATCAATCTCATCAGTCAACTGTCGTTCACGCAATTCAGCTTGCGCCACATGTTTATCTGCATTAACTAAACTTATTTTCAATTCAGCATTGATACTATCCAAACTAGACTTTAATCCATCTAGCTCCTCCCTATGTTTTAAATCAGCTTTTTCTAATAACATTTTTTGACGTACATCTCCATCTTTATGCCCATCCTTTAAAGTTTTTACCAGCACGGTTTTTTTATTAAGGTAAAAAGCATACATCCGTATTACCATAAATGCATTGCACAGAACCAATAAAAGGAGCATCAGCATTAAGTCACTGTTTACATGATCGTGCTGAAATATAGCAGGACCATAAAAAAACCTTATTAAACCCACACCACAGATAAAAGGCAAAATGACTCCAAAGAAAGTATGATAAAAACTGGCATGTAATACGTTAGTCTCCCAGAGCCGTAAACGAAACACATAGAATGCGACAACATTTACGATCGTCAGCAACAAACCACCGATTACAAAGGTTTTAAGCATGACCTTCATTACTGGCTTACTGAAAATATAACTCATTGACATATCATCGAATGGAAACAAAGATGCCATGACCATAGCAATGGCAATGCAGATAACGAAAATACGCCAACTGATAATTTTAAAATATGTTTTGATATAACTATTCATGCACTGGTTTAAGTTGTCAAATTGGATTACTTATGACCAGCGGTTAACAAACCATAAGTAAAAAGAAATATAAAAATATTTAAAAATTTCGACATTTAGAGTAACAATTTCGCAACCACTAAAAAGCGAATCACGTAATTGATGAAAAAAAAACAGGCGTTAAGCTATCAAAACAGCACCTAAAATGCAAGAAACTATCGGTTCGATAAAATAAACTGCCGATTCGATTTTTCCAATACGTTATTTCAGGTGTTTTTTTAAATCGAAGCATATCTTTGAAGGTAATATTTAACATAAATCTAAACAATAATGACAGATCAATTTCCCTTCAATCAGGTAGGAGCTACAGATTGGAGAACTGCCCTTTACGCAGCTACTCAAACTGTTATAGATGTCGAAAAACAGTTTATTCAAACCGGTTTTATCAATTGGTTACCGCAACGATTTCAACTCAGTACCGATCAATTTCAATACGCCGTATCTTTAGGTCCACAGGCACAACAATCTATTGCCAATTCGCTTATTACTGCTATTGATAACAGAGCAACTATAGTATTGGTAAACGATGCCCAAAGAAAAGGACAAGGAAATAGCAAGACCGCCAACTCGACGCAAAGCTTCGTTCCAGATCCAGAAATACCAGAAACAAGCATGATGGTGCTCACCTTTTCATTCTCATATCTGTAAACAATTGGATAGTCTAAATATGGAAAGAACAAACTATCATAACCTATTATTTGAAATATTGCATGAACTCGCTCCTGTGCCACCCGATTTATGGTCAAGCATATTAGCCGTTGTCGAAATCAGATCCTATAAAAAAAACCGGCAACTTCAGGCCAAGCTATTGGATCTGCATATTGTACTGGAAGGCATCATCATCAAACGCTGGGATGACGCTGGGCCTCTCCAAAATGATGTTATCGACTTTATCTCAAAAAAACAATTTATTCTTCATATTGAAGATGTTGATGGCAGTTATTTTAAAACAGATAGCGATGTCGTGACGGCTTTCATTAGCCGAAAGAACATCATCAAGCTCATGGAAGAGCACCCCATTTTTGCAAACCATTCAAATTATTTAATTGCGACAGTATTGAATCGTAGATCGTTCAGAGGGAGACTTCTCAAAATGCCTGCAAAAGACCGAAAAACAACTTTTGGAAAAGAATATACAGAAGCAAATTTTCATTGCAGTATAAGCGATAAAAGTTCATTTTTAGGAATAAGCGCCTCTTACTACAGCACAATTTAGGCTTCTATAGACAACTGCAGCCTCAAGTTAAAGATGCAGTTGTCTATCTTAAATAAGAATTTTTTTTTTGCAAGACCCCTCCTTACTGCAAATCATTTCCAAGTATGGCTACAGCACTCAAAAAAAGCATAATCTTAGATTTTAAAGAATTAAATCATCAAAATCGAAGATCATTTTCTCGAAAATCGTAGATGAAAACCTCAAATATCTAAGATCCAAACCGGCCTTCTTGCCATTATCTTTACTTCAGTAGATCGGTACAATAAATACAGATGTCTCCTCTCCCATCTGTGTTTACCTACCAGATTGAAAAAAAAGATGCAATAGAGGTGAACTTGAAACAAAAAAGCCACATACGATTATCATAAAAGCTGTACCCAAAGGTTCACCCATTGCGTCTCAACCCAGAATAAACTTAATTATGAGACGAACCATTATCCTAAATCAACCTCCTGGTGTTCGGGAGATAGCCCAACCAGACCTGAGGGTCACTTATCCAATACGTCATGCCGACACAAAGTATTGGACCTACAGAGACAACAGTTATGCTATACAAACCTTTGATGGACGGTATGCCTACATCTATTACTATGAATTCTGGATCAGCACAGCAATGTCCCTATCTTTCACTTCTGAGGCTCCAGACCTGTATTTGTGTTATCCCTTAGTGAGCAATGGAGAGCATCCGCTCGTTTTACATGAAGATAACGGACAGTCGTCAGTGCATTTTCAGCAGGATCGTGCCTGCTACCTGTATCTGCCCGAGACCGAAATGACGGTCAAACTACCTGTAGGCCATCATATCATTATTGGAATCACACTGGATGCCGGACTATTCAGACCGCATCTAGAACGCAGCTTTGAATTTGTGATGGCACTGGTATATGCCAAACGGACAGGTGATCGCAAACCCCTTCAAAGTATAGACTTTAAAATCGGTCCGTTGACGCGCACTGAAATCTTAAATCTGTTCAGTAAGATCAACCCCAAAGTTATGGAAAATGAATATGTACTGGTCCATCATCAGATCTATCTAATCACCTTATCCAGACTCAAGATCATCACCGAAACAACCGAGATAAACAATACAGTAACTCTTGTCGATCAAGCCCGTGCTTATCTGCAACTCACGGTGAGCAAGTTTGGGGCAAAAGCCCTGATTAAAGATATTGCAAAAAGCCTACAGGTCGATCAGGATCGTTTAACTCGCTTGCACCAGGAGTATTACGACTGTAGCTTACAGGCATATCGCAACGAATTGTTGCTTCAGCGCATCATAAAACAGCTGGAAGATTATCCCAACCAGTTTGGTACGCTGGCCGAAGAGCTCAATTTCGCAGGGCATAGCGAACTCAACCGTTTTTTTAGAAATATGACAGGCAAGTCCGTAGGACAGTTTAAAAAAACTTAATTCTCCCTAGTATGGTACAACATTATTTCAAAACTCTACCTGATAAAAGGATAAAAGCTATACTCCGCAAGATACATCTTCAAGTGCCGCACTTAATGAAAATACTTGCACCCAAAGGGTGGAAAGAATCAAAGTATCATCAACAGATTCTCAATTTTCAACAACAGGCTTATCGCGAATATCTTACAGCTTTATTCGCAGAGAAAAACGAAAACAATTACATTAACAAGCAAAACATGGATCAATTCACCTTTCTCAATGAATATGCCATCAGCCTTGAAGAGTACCATTACTTCCAATATCCAGGAATTTATCAGGATAAGGAAGAAGCGTTTTATCTGCTGTTTTTGTTGCTCTATGACATCTGTACAGAAGGTTTCTTATTATACCAGCATCAAAATACAACTGATATAATGCATTACTACCTCCCATATACTGATGTGGAAGAAATAGTTTTAAAGATTGCCGGTGAGCAGAGTCCTATTTCTGAGGAAGATATTCAGTTCTTTTTTTTAAATGATATACCTATAGACTGGGATGATATGGATCGGTTCAATTGCCTGCAATTAGTATTTGAAATACTACAGGAAGAACAATACGTCTGGCATCATATCGACGCTGAATTGATGCATATAGCTATCTGCTACCAAGAACATAGTTATATTGAACATAGCGCATTATCCATTTATGAAAAAAGTTTGCAAAAGCATCAAATCACGAAAACTATTCAGAAATATCTAAAATCCTACCAACATACATTTGTAGATCCTTTCGACTTTGCTGGCATCATTTCGCTTTACAATCGTCAAAAAATAAATTATGCTGTACTAGCTTATGTACATTGTTACCAAGCTTTTCCAGTAGGTTATCCTTATCAAGTATATCATTACCAGAACGATTGATTGGCAGAACGCAAGTATTGAAACGGAAACTGCATAATCAACAAACGGATTCTACCTAACGTTCACCTGCATCGCCAACTTATCTTTGATATAGATTCAAATGAGGGTTAGAAAGTGAGATGGTTAATGAGTTAGATAGATTGGAAAGTGAGAAGGTTATAAAGTTAAATAATAAAAATTACGTTGGTTTTTTAATTGAAATAATGTCATGATGAACAGAACAGGTATCAAAAGATACCGTCGCAAATTTGCGACATTCCCCGGTGGCCGGGGCAGGAAATAAAAGTCCACTTTAATAGTAAAAGCCCCCAATGCGCGGAAGCTTTTACGTGGCCATCCTTCAACACGTAGGATGATCGATTTGAACCGATATGAATATACGAAATATTTATATCAATTTTTGAAAATAAAAAATTTAACAATTATGAGTTGGTTTAATTTCACGGGTTCAAACCCGTCAAATCCCGCACATTATACATTATTACCAGGAACACCTTCATGTAATGCACCCACACAACAAATGTGTGCTTTGCAGGCGATGAACGATGGTGCCGGTAATCCAGTTATTACGGATGCTCTGAAAAATGAAATTATTAATTCATTACAGAACCAGGTAAATGGGGTAAATGTAAATTTGAAAACGAGGTAGGGCGTTTAATTAACCTATCAACATAAGCGTTTGCTACATAAGTAATAGGGTATGACGACGAGTCATACCCTAAATGATTCAACATTTTAATATAATAATTATGAATTGGTTCAAACTAACGGGTCCAAACCCATCAAATCCCGCACATTATATTTTAGTAGTTTCCGTACCTATATGTCCAGCACCTCCACAGAAACTTTGTGCTATTTATGCCATGAATGATGGAAATAATCAACCAGTTATCAGTGACGAACTGAAGAACGAGATCATCAATGCATTGCAGAATGAAATAAATACGACAAACGTACTATTGGAGGCTAGATAGTTCAGTAATTTCAAAAAAGATTGTCTACGACCTATCATAGTAAGGAGGGGTATGATCTCACCATCATACCCCTTCTATTTTAATTATTCATTTACCTCCTCAATCACCAATACTTCTTGCATTCCTCTACCTAAAATCGCCTCTATTCCATAAGCTGCCAATTGTGCATTCAATTCTTCTAAAGTTTCATAGTCACCAATTATAATCTCCTCTTTGCTATTGACTAAGTCAAGAACTGGTGGGAATTTTTCACCAAGATCAGTCATAACAGCTAGCACAGAGCTATTGGCAAAGTTCATCTTAGATTCCGAACTATTGCCCGTATATGCTTTTATGGGACATGGCTGTAAAATAAGACAGTCTATTTCTTGCATTGTTTTATAAGAACGAATACCGAAAAAACTGTGAAGATCATTCAGCACCAACCGTGATTGAGCAGAATCACTTCTTTGAACCCGATCCAAACGCTCATAAGATATGCCATTTTTTAAAGACCAAGCCTCTCCTTCCTTAGAAAAATCCTGATAACGATTTGGATCTTTTACTTTAAGGACTAACCTTTCAGCTCTCGGAATATAATTTACCTTCTTTACTTTTGCCCAGTTAAATAGTATTGCACTATAAATTGAAACATTGTAAAACGAAGTTTTGATCAAACCTGATATACTATCCTGCTTGATGACTAGTGACTGAAAAGGAACTCCGTTTTGGTAGCCCGAAATCCAAACTCCTTCTTTCATCTTCGGGCTCTCGTCTGATTGTTGTCCTACTAAATTTCCTTTACCAAAGTCATTTTTTAATGGTATGTCAATCGAACCTGTATTAAATAGCTTCAAAATATTTTCTTCGGTGATCAAATTGCTTACAGCGATAGCATGAACTTTTCCCTTAAACAAGAATACGACATGCGGAACACCTTTATGCGGAAAGAGCTGCTTAAGATATACATCAGAATAGATGACGGGCAAATTGACTTTATTTTCTTTCAAAAATGCATTTTTTGCAAAGAAATCGTCTAAAGTAGCCTTATTCTGCCATCCAACCGTAATGATCTGCAGTTTATCTTTCAATTTGTCCTGCAGTTTTTGCAACTTGGGCATCGTCTGTATGCAAGTACCACAAAAAGTATCAAAGAAATCCAATATGACAACCTTATCTTTCAGTTTTTTCCAATCAATTGTTTTATCCAAGCCGCGCATTACTTCCACAGCAGTTGGAGGGATAAATGCATCTCCTACTCTAAGGGATTTACTCAAATCTACTTTTTTATCAGTTTGTGCTTGTGTTATACACACTGGTGTGAGTATGCAGAATAAAAGTGCGATCAATTTTAAATGTTTCATATTTGTTTTTTTATAAATGTTTAACGTATGTTTTGGGGTATTTTTCCATTAATAACTACTGGTTCAGGAAGTCGAAAAGCATATTTTCTGCTATTGGGATCGAGCATATATTCCTTCCCCTTCACTACTTTTTTAAGTGTTCTTTGAAACCGTGAATCCAGATTCAACCGTTTCAGATCTGACCAGCGACGACCTCGAAACACCAATTCCTTTTGACGTTCTTTCAGCAGTAAAGGCAAAAGCAGGTCTGGATTTGTTTCTATTACAGGAACAAATTGATTACTGTCTTGCCTTTTCTTAAGAAGCGTATTCAAGGCAGAAAGCGCTTCAG
Organism: Sphingobacterium kitahiroshimense; assembly: GCF_025961315.1. Taxonomy (NCBI): domain Bacteria; kingdom Pseudomonadati; phylum Bacteroidota; class Sphingobacteriia; order Sphingobacteriales; family Sphingobacteriaceae; genus Sphingobacterium; species Sphingobacterium kitahiroshimense. Next base: position 1,099,846 of record NZ_JAOQNK010000001.1, read on the forward strand.
GTACTTTTCCAATACGAACTGCCGCCTCAGCTTTAACTAAATACATCTCACTAGTTGTCAATCCTACAAATAGCGTAGCCATAGACTGGTCGTAATTACCCTTAAAGGCATAAGTATTCATTGGGAAGAGATTTTTTCTAAAAAACAGGAGCTTTCGTAAATCGTTATCGGCATATGATTTTACCAACACAGAATCCACTAATCCATTATTCAAACTCATCGGTCCAGAACTTCCAGTAATAGCCGCAAAAAGAACCTCTACATTAAATCGACCTATAGGAAGATCTGCAGAAGCATTAAGTGTATTATAATCCAGCAAAATTGAATGCGATTGTAAACTTGAGTCTGCATATAAATATGCCTGTTGATAATTGCCCATATACAGATAAGTACGAGCTAAACCTGCGTAGGCGCTGGCACGAAAAGGTCTTCCCTTTACCGTTTCTTGTAATGGCAACTGCCATATAGCAGTTTTAAAATCCTTAATCACCTGGTCAAAACTCTGTTGTACACTTGCCCTAGTAGAAGGATCATCAATACCTGGATCTAGACGCAACGGTATACCCATTTCGGACATCGCAGTTCCTACCTGATAAGGAGGTGCAAATACTTCTATTATTTGCTGAAAGGCAAAAGCACGAAAGAAATGAGCGATACCGATCAAATTTTTAGCCTTTTCAGTATTACTCTCTGCTCCTAACTTATCGATAATCTCTAATACTTGATTTGCATTGTAAACCACTTTATACGGTCTTTGCCATTGCATGATATCATTATTGGGCTCATCTAGCCAGGTATAAGTTTGCTGCTGTTCTAAGTTAAGAGCACCGTCAAAATTTTCATCGGTTACATAATATTCATCAGCACCCCATTCACCGAATAAAGGATATCCCATATTCATGGTGCTATAATTATTGAGTAGAAGCTCTGCATCATTCAAACTTTTGGGAATGACCATTTTTATATCAGGCTTCTCTTCTAAAAAATTGCTACAACCACAAAATAGCAGTAGCATCCAAATCCCATTTATAAGATTATTTGATTTCATGATAAATAGATTAAAGGTTAAAACTAAATCCAAGTGCTGACATCATCGGATCCGGTATATTGAAACCATATTCACTGTCGATTCCCCATTTATTGGCCCGCCAAATCGTTCCTACATTTTGCACGTAGCCATAGATCTTGCAGTTTTTGAGTTTAAAACTCGAAGCAAAAGGTAGGTTCACGGTCAGTTGAATATCCCTAAGTTTAATCTGGCTCCCACTTTCCAGTAAAGCAGACGATCCTAGAAATACATTACTAGCAATCGAATTTGCAGGATAGGTAACAGCTGGAACATCTGTCATCAGCTCATCTCCAGGCTTCTGCCAACGTAGTGCATAATCCTTATGTCCAATACTGCTGTTTACCAATAAATGATTATTATAGGAATTTCGCAGGAACTTATGCCCCAATTGGTAAGAGATATTCCAAGATAGTTCTACTGTTTTATACCGAACACTATTCCGAAAACTACCTGTATACAAGGGAATAGCAGAACCTTGATATTCCAGATCCTTTACATTCATATTCGTAATAGCACTATAATCTTTTGAAATCTCACCATTGAGATATGCTCGTGGTGCTCCGGTCTCTGGATCCAGTCCGGCCCATTTATAGGTAAGCAGACTAAACAGATCCCTTCCTTCAATAGGCGTCATCACATTGGCTAGGCCCGTACTAATATAATCCTGACCAATTTCATTCTGTACGAATGCTTTTAATACTTTTGTCCGAACATAAGAAAATACAAGATTGCTGTTCCAAGTCCAATTTTTTGATACGAATGGTAATGCATTGATTGAAATATCCCAACCTTTTGTTTTTAGGTTTGCACTATTGACCATCATGCTGGTAAAACCAGTACTCGGATCTATCTGGTCTGGAGCAATCAGGTCTTTGGCATTTTTTTCATAATACTCCACACTACCGCCTAACCAATTATCACGTAGCGCAAAATCAAGCCCCAAATTCATAATACTCACACGTTCCCATCGTAATTTTGGATTGGGAGGAGTCAGGATCATTCCATATTTCTGACCATTGATAAAATGTGACTCACTCTCTATGGACATAATTGGATAAGCAGATACCGAATTATTGACATTGCCATTATAACCATAGGTGGTACGCAGCTTCAATAAATTGAATAGGTCATTTTCTTTCAAAAATGATTCTCGAGAAAGTACCCAAGCGCCACCTACGGACCAGAAGGGTTGCCCTCGGTCATTACTTTTAACACCAAATAAATTAGAGGCATCCTTTCTGAAGCTTCCGCTCAATACATATTTGCTTGCGTAGGTATAAGAAGCATTTGTAAAATAGGAAACAAAATTATTTCTTAATACCTGATATTGATTATTATCACGCATATAAAATGACCCAAAAGCACCATTAAAGTATGGAACAGCAACACCATAGGGTGCCGGTTTAAATGCTCCGGTTTCTGGATCAAAACCTTGATATTGGGCCGCAGTTAAAGTTTTATGGATCTTACGGACTTCCATGCCACCAAAAAATGATAGCTCATTTTGATCTTGCCACTTTTTATGATACTCGGCTGTTGCCCTGCTCTGATGGGAATAGGTATTCCAGTCTATTATATTCAGATCATCCCCAAGCGGCAAATTCCAAGTAACAGAATTCGCGTCGTAACTCGCTACAGCATTAAGAGCATCCCTTTGGCTAAATGATCCTATTCCCTTCCAAAGTTCACTCGAATTCATGGAGCGCTGATAAGCATACTGCATATTCAACTTCAAACCAAAATCAAAGGCATAGTTCACATTAAAATTGGTAAATAGCTCTCTTACATTCTGCGTCCATTTCGTATCATACAGCTCACTCAAAGGTCGGTAGGTCCAATCCAACAATCTTCCTCCAGCTACAGTATCACGATAAATGTTACTGATGGCCGTTGCCTCCACCACTGCAGGATCACCGTTTTGATCTACCAATTTCATGTATGGATAATTACTAAGTCCTCTTCCTAAGCCATTGTAGTTAACAGGTATGTTCGAATTCACATTTCGAGACTCCGTATATAAGCCACCAATATCCACCAACATATTCTTGACCGGACGCAATTGCGTATTAGATTTCAAGTTTAATCTGTTATATGAAGAAGTAACAACATCATTCAGATTCTTATCATAACCGGCAGAAAAAAGGGTATTTGCTTTCTCACTCCCCGTTTGAAGCTGAAGATTATATTGTTGATTAACAGCATTACGATAGATGTATTTCAAAAAATCGTCCCGCGCATCAATAGCTTTGAGCTTACCAATTGCCTCATTAATTACGGACTCGGATATTGCTCCAATTTTTCGATCTTGCATCAACCGAACTACGGGTTCGGGATTGTAATACCAAGTATTGAACTGTCCATTAAACTTTCCTTTGTCGAAGAGATACTGTTGCATATCAATGTAATCGGAAGTTTTCATCTGTGGGTAATAATATAGATCTGGTTTAGCCTTTATACTTACATTGGCATTAAATGAAAGTTGCATCGACTGGTTAAATTTCCCTTTTTTGGTCGTGACCACGATTACACCATTTCCCGACTGCGCCCCCCAAATGGAGGATGCGGCAGCATCTTTAAGCACGGTTACACTTTCAATGTCATTGGGATTAAGATTATTGAAAGCACCCATTCCCGCAACTTGATAATAACTTTCATACGGTACACCGTCAACAACAACGAGTGGCCATCTTTCAGAGTTCATCGTACTCATTCCACGAACATTTATATTCAAATAACCTCCTCTATTATTGTACACCTTACTCGCTGTTATCCCCGGCACAATATCCTCTAGCCTACTCACAAAGTCTGTGGAGACTTTACGGTTGAAGAGTTTATTGTCCACAAACTCAAATGATCCTGTCGCACGTTCTTTCGGAATTTTCTGGTACCCTGTAGATACCACCTCCACTTCATCGATTTTATTCTCTCCAGGTATCATTCTGACCAGTAACGATACCCCTATGGTATAATTGATTTCCTGAGTTTCGAAACCAACATAGGAGAATTTCACATTCCCTTTTCGGTTTGTGACCAGCAGTTCAAAAGTTCCATTTCTGGATGTTCGGATCTGCAGATTCTCATCATCGACACGGATAGATACCCCCTGCATCGGCGTACCGTCAATGGATGATATCACTCTACCTGCAAGTTCATATTTTGTCTGCCCGTTCATCCCGCTGTCCTTGCGGGGTGTCTGAGCATATAAACTAACCATATGAAAGATCATCAATAAGGAGAGCAGTAATAGCTTACTGAGTAGCAATACCTCTCCCTTATATTTACCGAGCTTTTGGAGATCCCTCCAATCCTTGGTTTTATATGTTTTATCTATTTTCATTGTTGTAATTTTTTAATGCATATAGCTCTCCTATTGTCCCCTTCAACTACCGAGGGTGACTTGTTCCTAAAGTCTTTTCTCTTCCCTCGGCAGCATCCGGGCTTCTAAACAGTGAAACTATATTCGTTACGTTCCTTTAGGAGACTTTAATTCATGGTTCGTACGACTACTGGTAGGCGTTTCGCTTTCATAATCATCGTGAGCTGTTCTGCCCAGATCAGTTCAACAGACTCGCCCGTCATCTTTGTAACTTTTCGACTGTCTTTTACGACAGCTAGCTTCTCGATTCTTACATCAAGCTTAAAGTGTTTATTCAGATCATTCAATATCCGTTGTTGGTATTCCTCACGTTCTGTTTTCGCAGGTACCGTTAGTTCGTAGCAGTATCCCGGAATATTTCCTTTTTCCTCATTGGGAATAAACCGTTCACGGTCCTCTCCTAGCACCAGTATCTGGTTGACAGGAAAGTCGGCAGGTAGCGTTAAAGCAAAAAGGTAAATCTCATAGATCTTCATATTGATCAGCGAGATTCGCAGGACATCGATAGCTTCGTTGCGCACAACCAGACTAAAAGAATCCGAAGGTTCTGAAAGGTGTATCAACAGTGAATAATAACGTTGTGATGGCCGTTCACTTTTCACATATCTCAATGCAGACAGGGTCGTTATATGTCTAAATTCTGTATCGAACCTTTTAAATAAACATTCAGGTAAATCTGTAATCATAATTGGTTTTTTGATAATTGGAACACGTTTTTCGTTCAAAAACGAAGACAGTTCTTTCCCTGGGGACAGCGCATAGCTCTCCCGATTGCAAGTTTTTTGCATTTTTTTAAGGTTTATATTGAAAGTGAATCAGGAGCTAAAAATTTGGCAATAAGCCCCCTGTTCAACTTGCAATAGTTAAAAAATAAATTGGAAAAAATGCAATTATTAGTCTACATCAAGGTTAAAAATTGGCTTCGTGATTGCATTTTGAATGGATAGTCAGCATAGTGACTTTGCGCAACAGATCTAATCTGCCGGCTTGATGATGTTTTTGGTGGTCTGTTTTTTGTTCATAACTCTCTTTTTTAAGGTCTAAAAAAGCTTGAGCAATAAATCTAGTATATGATAAGGAAAGTTCATCAAAAAAGAGATGGGACAAACCTTATTTTCTTTCGAGGGTCGTAGGAAGAACCTTAGGTGAAAACAAGAGAATGCCCATCTCTCCTTTGAAAACACAAAGATAGAGAATGGGCTTTGATCTCCTGAACTTACACCCTTTGAAAATTTCCTACGTTTTCGAAAGTAAGATTCAGCATCAATAGCCTTTAACATACTATCAAACATAGCATTTAGCTACATTGACATAACAAACATAATTATAAAATTCGATTATTACAAATTTTACCTTGAATACTATTTAAAATGTTTTTATCGTAAAAGCTTAAAATGGTAGCATGCAAAAGATAAACAAGCTATCATTATATATCGTAAACTATATTCTATTTTTAAGATTAGTAATTGGGAAATCTGCTTATGATTTATCAATTGGTATTAAAAAGAATAAAAACTATGTATCACATATAGAAGATAAGGACAAACCTGATCATTACAATTCTGCTGACTTTGCAGTAATTGCAGATGAACTCGAATGTAAAATTCATGATTTTATTCCTTCTGATGAATGGGACGTCAGTGATTCGCATGCGAAAGTTGATAAATTTGTTGACACCCTAAAAGATCCACGTTTTGCAAAAAGAGTAATCTCAGCAATATATGCTAGAAATACACAAGATAAAGCTTTAGAAAATATAGAGAATTTATATGGTCATTTTCATCTAAAAAGTGATAAAGTTGAAGAAAGAAAAGTCGTAAAAGAGGTTTGGGAAAAATTTGTGGCCAATAATAAAGCATAATTATAGAGCTGAAGTTTAGCTATCATTTTTATTTATTAAATTCGAAATTATATTTATAAGCTCACCATTCAGACTGAGGTTATGATTTGTATTTATTAATAATTTGAAAGGTAGCCTAAATTGATTGAAATAGTAAAAAGAGAATCGGTACGAAAGAAGGACGGTCCAATTGTGACTATTTCTCACATGGATTATCATATTATATGCCGCGTAATTGATTTAATGGCAGATATTGGCATGGATGATGAAGAATTATCTTTCCTACTTGGAAAACCAAACAATTATGTCTTTAGCTATATCGCCAATCCGAATGATAAAAATAAATTCAAATCTGACCAGGTTGACCTGCTCCCCTATTTACTAAATTGCTATTGCACGGACGTATATGCTAACGATTGTCCTAAAGGTAATATCCAGCTTTTCCATAGCCAAAAAATTGAAAACGATGAAGAAAAAGGTTTTAGTCATATTATCTACGATAACAACGGAAAAGGCACTCGAATTATCTGGACAAAGAAGATAAATCAAAAAGGATCTTTCCGAAAAACTAATAAAAATTTACTTGATCTTCTGATAAAATGGATCGATGAAGGTGTCCTCGATTTACCAACGCCTTCAATTGATATTTGGAAAAAGCTCATATCGGAATCTCAATTTGAATTTTCCATCAGTGATCTAGAAAAATGTCTCAAAATACTATCTACCAAAAGCATTTTAACTAAGAAAACTATTGATGGTATTATCTACTACTGGAAGTCTCACCCTCAAACTTCTATTATAGTCCATTACATCAATGCATACAATGCTTTTAAACCAAAAGATATGTGCAAGAATATGACTGAGGATGTTGTGTTTGAGAATATACATGATGGCAATACGACAATGACCTTAAAAGGCAAAGATGCCTTTCTTAAACAGGCTTTGTCAGTATTAGATCTATTTGTCGACAGGAAGCAGATTATCACCTCCATCCTACACCGCAACAATATCTCTGAAATCACAATCAACTACGAAGCTAAATTAGCCAAAGATCTTCCAAATGGTCTAAAGAAAGGCCAAGAACTGCGTCTAAAAGGCAAATCAATATTTGAGTTTTCTGATGATGGAAAGATTATGAAGTTGGTGGATGTTAGTGGGTAGAAGAAAATTAATTAACATCCTGATTTCCCAAAAAACCTGACTAAACACTCATTACCAGTAAACTATATTTTTCCACATAGTACTACATTATAAAAAATGAAAATTAATTAAATGAAATAAATAATTTATATTCGTATAAAGATTAAAAACTATATTATGAATTTTATCGATTGCGCCTCATGTAATACTTCCTTACCTGAACACTCCATATTTTGTTCTAGTTGCGGAAATAAAGTTAAATGTCCTTCTTGTAAATCAGTTTTAAGTAAAGAGGCGAAATACTGTTCACAATGCGGATCAAATGTTGAAGTTAATAAGGAAAATCTAATCGGCGAAAAAAGTACAATAAAGTACCATAGAACGAAGGATGAGATTTTTTGTGAAGTTTCGTTAACTAATGAAGTTGGTAAAGACGGTATTCAAAGTCTAATTAAAAACATTACAAGTCAACAAAATACACCTTATATAGAATTAAATGACGATGCTCCACATATAGAAAATCATCCCTTAAATGATGATATGAATATTACAAGTAACTCTGTTGACATCGATAGAGATGTATCAATTCAAAAAGAGGAATTAGAACAAATACAACAGTTCCCTCATATAAAAGATTTAGAAATAATTTTAAATTGCAGTGAATCTGAATGGATTTTAATATATGCATATTACGAAAGTGATTTCGCAAAGAAAGCTTTTACACGTCAATCAGTCCGTGACCAATATTTGGCAAGTAGAAAAACAACTTCTAGAGTCAACAATTTTGAAAATAATTGGAAAAATCTTTTTAAATTATATTTTGCCACCCTAAATGATGAACAAGTAAAATTTAAAGTAGATAATTTAAATAATATTGAAAATTTAATAAACGGAAAAAAGAAGGGTAAAGCCCGATCTATAGCGAAAAACACGACCAGTTCAAAAGAAAATATAGATGTAGACCAAAGTTCACCAGTTGTCAAAAAAAAGAAACAGAAAAACAATTCAAACATTAGTTATTCGCTTGTTACAGAACTTAATCTGCATCCAAAAGAAAAGAAAAGTTTAAAAGAATACTATGAAACGTATAAGCCAAAAGATAATACTGAGACAGTTTTATTAATTGTCTATTATCTTCAGAAAGTACTATTACAGGAAGGCATTAATGAAAATATGATTTATACCTGTTTCAAAGACCTTTCACTTTCTGTACCAGGAATTAGAGCAAGTCTAAAAAATATCAAAGTAAGAAAAGGTTGGATTAACACCTCTAATTTCTCAGATCTTAAAATAACCCAATCAGGAGAGAATTTTTTTGAACATACTATAAAAACAAAATAAATGGACCTAAAAAGCTACTTAAGAAAAGTATCAAGTTTTGATTCATGCTCTTCCAGTAAAAAAATAGATTATTTCATTCACTTTTTAATAGATCAAAGAAAATTAGATGGTGTAAAAGCGAAAGATATAGTCGAATGCTTTAATGAATTAAGCTTAAGTCCATACTCAAATATTTGTAGTTATCTAAGTAAAAATGCCCAACGTAGAAAAGGTCAAAAATTTATTAAAAGAAAAGATTTATACATTTTAGAGGCTGGCTACATTAAAGAATTAGAACAGACAATTGACTTGGATTTCATACCAGTAGCAACAAATAACCTATTTCCTCTTAGTATATTTGACAATACTAGAGGATATTTAGTAGATTTTGCTAAAGAAGCATCTTGTTGTTATGATTTTAGCCTTTATAACTCTTGCTTCTTTATGTTAAGGAAATTGTTAGAAACTTTAATAATTGAATTATTTGAACGTCATGGCTTGGAATCTCAAATAAAAAATGGTAACGGTGGATATTACTTTTTAAGTGACTTAATCGCAAAAATGTCTGAACAAAAAACTTGGCATTTAACAAAAATTGTGAAAATTGACATTCTTAAAGTAAAGAAGTTTGCCGATTCAAGTGTACATAGTAAAAGATTTTCAGCTAAAAAGACTGATATTGATAATCTAAAAACAGAAATTAGAATTATTATTGAAGAACTTGTAAATCTAATTGATTATCCTAGTTGGTCCAACAACATAAAAAATAATACTTAATTATGAATATATAAATTATAAACAAATACAAACGAGAAATTATGAATCAAGTAGAAGGAGAATATAAAGATATTGACACAAAGTACTTTTATTTAAATGCGGATCAAGCATTTAATCCATACACTTGGGAGTCCCCTATTATATGGAAAGGGACAGTTAACGGTAAAAGTGTAGAATTTGTTCAGATTGAGGATAGTGGAGATAGCATTACTTGTTTTGATTGGACTAATTTCCCGCAGGATTTAGAAGCAGCTAAACTAAAGATTGTCAAAGCGATTGATGATGCAATGAGAGTAATGGATTAATATTTATTATTTATACAACTTTATAATGTACACTCAGTTAATTGCAATAGTGATTTAAAAAATTTAAATCAATCTAAAGATACTAAAAGCTCTCCTTGGAGGGGCCGGTTTAAGCGGCGGTGGTTTGGTTTCGATTGTCCTAGTATTAACTCTAATTATTTACAAATACTTAAAACTTAGAAAGGGAAATCATATGAAACATAATAAAAATAAAACGACTATATCAAATGTTGGAAACGCAGTAACAAAAACAATGTGGGCAATCGGGACATCCATCGCAGCTAACGCTGCGCCAAAATTAGTAAACTAATTATCAAAATTATGACAAAACAGGACATATTAGATTCTATAAGAACATATCGAGAGGTATTCAACTCAGTTGAAAATAATGCTAATCTATCAGAGCACGAAATTATGGACAAATACTTTGGCTTCGAAGAAACAAGGTCTAGTGCAGATAATCACATTGTTTATGAATGTATGCGTATACACAAAAAGGATTTATTTAAAGAACTGCCTTCAGTATTAGATCACGTTTTTATTCTTAATAAATAGAATACTTCAAAACTGCTTCAAATTTAGGAGAAACTCCTGCCACAAGGTTTTCGATCACGGATTATTGGGTGGTATATTGCTATATAATCGCTTATATAAAATTAGAAAATATAAGAAACAAATACAGGAAGAAAAGCTTTTTTGGGATCGAAAGCTCATCTATCAATATAATATGGCAGCCAATGCTATTACACTTCACAATATGTGGATACCGGAAAAAAAAGATGAGGAAATATACAATAAGTTTGGATTACAGTCTCCAAGCTCTCATAGGATTAAAAAGAATAAAATTTAAAGATTTTCCTTTATTTTATCTTTTAGGTATTGTAGATACAATAGAACCCCTAAAAGCCTTTGAAGATAGCGCGTTCGACTCTACATATGTTCTCAATAACCTGGACATCGAATTAACTTCGCGCTCTTTTACATAATAAGGTAGGTTCTGAATTGGCATTCTACAATTTCACAGATCAGCTTCGCTTTTTTGACAATTGGCTTGATCTTGATTACACGAAAACTGAAACCTCCTTCACCATTACATTTCACTAATTGGAGAATTGTTAGTACACAAATACTGAACATAAAAAAAATTCTTAGTTTAAAGTTTTTTATATCTTTATTTCCTATTTCCCAAGGTCCAAAGCTTCAAGTTTAGGTATTCGTAGGTATTCCAATACTAAAGCCAAATCATAATCGATACTATTTATTGTGTAATAATTTTGTCCCTCGTTAGGAAGATCATACCATTTTTTGTATTCATAATACCAACTTTGAAATAAATCAATTTTAGTAATAATTGTATTATCAATGTTATCAACAAAAAGCTTAGTAAAAAAGTCTCTATCGTCTTCTGATAGGTTATTATTAGTATTGATAATTTTGTAATATACCTCCAGTTCTTTATTAAAAAATGATAGTATTCGCGAATGATTACCTATACGACTAGTCGTTTCCACATTTATTAAAGAAATATTATTTACAGTTATTTTTTTTAGACTTTCATTATATAGACTTAAATAGGAATACTTAAATGAAAATTCTCCTAAATTTTCTATTTCCTCGATATTAAACCTTTTATTGGTATATTCCAACTGTTTATATATAAGCTCCATTACCCTAGTAAAATCACCATCTTTTTTATCATCTTTTATTTGCTTAGCTTGCATACGAATTACCTCTCTTTGAGCTTCATAAGTAACAAACACAAAAATAACTGTTAAAATATTAATTCCTAGTGAAATAAAAGCAATTACAGCATTAATACTGTTGTATCCGTTAATATCATCTATAATACCCTTCCAATGACAATAAACAGCTAAACCAATACCAAGAAAACCAAATAAAACTAAAAATACAAGTCGTAAATTTTGATTTTTAGTCTTTTTCTCAAAAATCTTTTCTTCCATAAATAATATAAGGTTAATTTGAAAATTTCACAAAGATAAGAATTTATTAAATTACAAAATTGATAATACTCTCACAACTTAAATAATTTTATTAAAAATACGGCTTACCACAGAACTAATGATATTTTTTATTAAATTTATACTGAAAATAAAACACTAAAATCTATTATACGAACGAAATATTTCTTTCAATAATCAAAAAAATGATAAAAACAAGAATCTCTCGCTTTAAAATAACAAAACTATTTGGATATCAAGATGTTGATATAGATTTCAATGACCGATATAAAATTTTAATTGGTGAAAACGGTTTAGGAAAAACGACAATTCTTAATGCACTATATTTTCTACTAGATAAAAAATTCAGGAAGTTAAATAATCTAAAATTTGAATCTATAGAACTAATTTTCAGTAATAAATCAAAAATTTCTTTCACAAAAAACGATTTAAATTTTTATATTAATGGTAGGAGTCAAAATCAAGAAAGTCATTTTTTTCAAATCCTGAAAGATAAAATAAAAAAAGACGATGTCGAAATCATGAAAAAAATTATTCTAAATAAGAATGAGGATGTACATAAACGTCTAGAAGTAACGCAATATTTAAAAAAAATTAACCTCAATATAGGAGCGCCTTCAAAATTTATTTATGAAAATATAAATAAATTCATTAGTGAATTTGAAGCAATAAATTTTCAAACTGTAATTGATACTTTAGATAATAATATTACGTCAAAAATATTATACTTCCCTACGTACAGAAGAATTGAATCACACTTCGAGAATTTAAATCCTCAACAGGTATCGCAACAAAGTATATTATTATGGGGAGACGAAGACCATAAAGACAATTCAAATTTTGATGATAATTTAAAATTTGGAATGCAAGATGTTAAAGCTAGAATCGAGTATTTAACTGAAGAAATCAGAGAAATGTCTCTCAAAGGATTTTCAAAAATTACTGGAGATTTATTAAGCCAGCTTTCAAATGAATTTAAAAACTATAAGCTTAAAAATAAATTTGACCAAAAAAAACTCCAAATCATTTTAGATAGGGTTGGACATTCTATAAACAATAATGATAAGCAGAATATCAAAGATTATATTCATTCCGGCAATAAGAGTAATAAAGGCTTATTATATTTAATCGACAAATTAATTGATCTTTACAATCAACAGGAAACCTTAGATGTTGCAATAAAGAAATTTGCAGACACTTGCAATATGTACTTGAATTTAAAAAGATTTATCTATGATGAAAGTTCAATCTCTTTGAAAATACAACGAGACTCATCCACAGATGAGATTGAATTAGAACAATTATCTTCTGGGGAAAAGCAAATTGTATCACTTTTTTCTAAAATTCATCTTGAATTAGATAAATCATTTATAATACTTTTTGATGAGCCAGAATTATCTCTTTCAATATATTGGCAACAGAGGCTACTTACTGACATCTTAGATTCTAATAAATGTAATTTTTTACTTACGGTAACTCACTCACCATTTATTTATGATAACGATATGCAGAATTATGCTTATGGTCTAACTGATTATATTAAATTCGATTAATGCAACCAAAAGAATTATTACAGCAGACACAATCTCCCCAGGTTGCATTTCATAGATTCATTCTTTTGCATCGTAAACATAAAACTGATTTATTTTGTTTTTTTGAAGGATCTGATTCTCAATATTATTTCCCCCGAATTAATAATTACAATGAAAACAATCATACAATTGTTTGTGGAAATAAGAAAAGTGTTTTAGAATCCTATGAAATTATTAAGAAGAAGTACCCTATTTATAAAACAGTTTTTTTTATAGATTCAGATTTTGATGATCCAATACAAAAAAAAGATTTGTACGTAACTTTTGGATATTCAATTGAAAATTTTTATTGCACTGTGGATGTTTTAAGCAGAATTTTAAAAAATGAATTTTTTTTAAAAATATCAGATAAGGAATATCTAGATGCAATAAATACGTTTAATAAAAGACAACAAGAATTTCATGATGCAACATCCTTATTTAATTTATGGTACTATTCCGCGAAATTGAAAGCAAGAAACAATTCAACTATTGTAAAAGCTTGTCTAAATGATATTTTTATTAAAGAATTTATTCAATTTAAATTTGATTCCATTACTTGGAACTATACGTTAAATGATATTAAAATAAAATTTCCAGAAGCAATCGATATTTCAGAAGAGGATTTAAATGCTAACAGAACTGATTTTTATAGTAAGGATCCAGTTTTCAGATTTAGAGGGAAATATCAATTTGAATTCATGTTGAAATTTATTAATTATTTGATTAATGATGCAAATAATGCCAAAACAATTTTAAAAAAGAAAACAAAATTTAAAATTGATACTGCAATTGCTTTATCACAGTTATCTCAATATGCGGAAACAACAAAATGCCTAAAAGACTTTTTAAATATTTGTGCATAAAAATAATAAGGGAGTGTAACTCAAACTGTGTCATTGGATAATTAACCTAATCCTAAAAGCCTCTATCTAGCTTGAGCCTATCTCCAAATTTAATATAAAGTTGAGATATCGTCAAGCCTCAGTTGTGCATTGGCATTGTCCACTTTTTAGAAATGTCCCTTATTATCAAGAACATCAACTTCATAAGAGCCTGCTCAGAACTGAATGCACCTTTAGTCTTCGTGATTTTACGTACCTGACGGTGCATTCCTTCAATAGGATTAAAAGTATAATGTAACTTGTATAAATAATTTAAAAATATATTGTGAAAAACTTAAATTTATTACAGGAATAAAAAAACTACCCTTAACTTTGTGTAATAAAAAAAACACTTTAAAACTTAAAGATTATCGACTCACGAATATCGACTTATTTATATCAATAATTTAGATGGCAAATAAAACAAGTAGGCCCTTAAATAATTTTGAACTGGTAGAACATTTCTTACAGAATGCTCTTTCAATCAATATTGAAGATGACAAAATGTACGAAATAGTTTGTCAGGTGGTTTCAACGGAGCTTAATATTGAAAATTTTGATGAATCTCTTATAAGCTTAAATAGCAAATCCTATAGAATTAATAAGTACAGGAAAGATTCTCAAAGACTACTCCTTCAAAAGCGAATTGTAGCGGAACTACTGATCGAAACAAGATTAGAGAACGATGAAGACATAGTACTTGGAAAGGGAGGAGCTTTTCCTTTAAAACCTGTGAAAACGGACCGTAATGCTTTTATAGTAATTGGTCTACCCGCATCAGGGAAATCAGGTATTTCCAATATTATTGCAGATGAATATGGTGCTATTATATTAGATTCAGATTATGCTAAAAGAAAATTACCTGAATTTTCTGCTCTACCTTTTGGTGCAACTTTGGTACATGAAGAATCAGATAAAATAATTTTTAGCAGTAATAATAAAGATTCTTTTAAATCATTATTTGAACATTGCATTGAAACTGGTGCTAATATAGTGCTACCAAAAATAGGGAGTAATTTGACAGGAATAATCACTTTAATTGAAATTTTGAAAAAATCAAACTATTTTGTACATTTAACATTAGTAGAACTAGATAGAGTTAAAGCATCTCAACGTGCTTTAACTCGATTTAATGAATCAAGAAGATATGTACCTTTAGGATTAATTTTTGACACTTATGCAAATAATCCAACAACAACGTTCTATAAGATTATCACTTATAATAACAGTGACCTAGAAAGTTATGGTTGTATTTCAACCGATGTAAAGAAAGATGAAAAACCTAAGAAAGTTCTTTTATATGGAAATAACCCTGCAAAACTATTTAAATAGATTAAGATATGAGAAATAAAAGAGAAAATAAAGAGGAAAGGAAAAATAAAGAACTATCTGAATATCCTGTTATATATTCTTATATATATGAACGTGAAATAGATGATATAAAACGACTTGCAGATCAAATAAAAACTATTAAAAGTAAAATAAAGGCATTACCCACTAATAATAAAACAATAATTCGTTATACAGTTGAAGATGGGAAAGTCGTCCCAGTTTACGAAGAATAATTACTATATCATTAACATTTTGAAGCAGTAAAGTACTACCAACCATTATTACCAACAATCGACTAGTTCATCGGATAAATTTTGGCTTTTCTAGATTGTTTAACATCGATAATAATACATTTTTCCATTTTTGCATTATTAGTATTGTCAAAATATTTCTGGTGAACTCTATTTCCTTCAACAAGAGACTCATGAAAATTACTCTCAGAAATATAAGTCATTTCCAAAAAAACTGAGAAATTATCAAATTTGACTCCTAAGTAAGAATGTTCCGGAACAATTATTATCTGGGGATTATATCCTAATTTCTCCAAACAACTAGCCATCAAAACTACCAAATCAATACAATTACCTCCACCATTTGCAACTGTATTGTCCGGAAGATGTACTTTTTGGTGAAGTGAAGTAAGACCTTTGTATAAACTAAATGTTTTAGATACATATTTCACTTTTGAAGAGATTACATCATAAAGTGCCTTTATTTCTTTCATAATGTTATCCGGTTCTTGTGACATTCCTTCTAAACCACCTACCGCTTCTACAGCTTCATTTATTAAACTTTCAATAGATACAGAATTAGGTGTTACCCACCGAGCAAGAAATGAATAAAAATAATATTTATATGCCTTTCCCAGATCCTCGCTATCGTATACAAAGGTTTCTTTTGGTAAGCAATTTAAGTTTTTTGACTCTTCATAGATTAATTCATTATCATAAAAAACCTCAACAAAAAACTGAACTGCTGTGTGCTCATTTAATTCAGATAATTTAGTTTCATTTAAAATCGGAAAAAGTGGTAAACTCAAAGTTTCTAAAGGTGATAAATAAATAGTTTCTACACATCTCTCAGATAAACTTTTGATTTCGAAAATAACTTTTATTTTTTTAATTTCCATGCTCATATTTGCTAAAATTAAGAGTATGGGTGAATATTTTCCTTTATAGACTTCTCGTAAGATATTAAAATAGGCCGATACAATATCATCTGAATTAAAAAGAACATTAATTGATATGTCAGACTTGTTTCTCAAAAAGAAGAAATAATCATTATATAAATATTCGTCATAGTGATAAGGACTAGATAAATCTAAAATATTATTTTTAACATATCCACCATGAAATTGATTTTTAAAATTTTCTTCTAAAGGTATTTCCCATAATCTATCAATTTTCTGCTCACCAAAAGTCTGTAGAGCCAAAAAAGAATCCTCACTTATAGAAAATGAACTAGATTTATTTAGAATAAACTTTTCTACAATCACTTTTTTGTATGGTAGGAAAAACCCTAAATACAATAATGATTTTTTTTCTTCTTTTACAACTATATCTGTATTATCGATCTGAAAGGATATTTTATAATCAAATTTTGTATTAAGCTCTGCCCAAAAAACATCATTTTTCTTGGATGCAAGCCTTCCTTCATTAACCACACCCGTCACGAAATTCGAATTAAATTCAGGTTTATCTCGCACATCAATTTTCTTCATCGAAGATTTTGAATATGGTAACCAAACGTTTAAACTGTAAGAGGTCTTAACTAATGACAAACTAGATTCCCCGTACTTGCTTTTGGATTCTACGAAATTACATGTGCTACCGACAGCAGTTGACATTATGATAAGTGGTGCAAGAATTTTATCATTTCTAATTATTACATTTGAAGTCGGGATTTTCCATCGATCTTTAATATAAACTTCATTTCCAAGCTCCCGATCTCCAGCTAATTTAAATTGAATTGATACTATAGCTTTATTAAAATCCAGAAGATCAATCTTTAATTCTTTTACAGTACAAGTAATAACATCAAATAAATTTGGTAAAAATAACGGAACCTCAAATTTTGTTGTTATCCCACTTGGTAACATCACTAACTCTGTTTTCTGTGAATTATAAGGAACATAATTTACAGATTCATTTGGAAAATATTCACATTCTGTATTGCAAAATGTCCAAGAACGTTTTTCTCCACAACACTTGCTGCAAATCAACTGTCCCGATGTCATACATCTCCTTTTACCTTTCACTTTTTGACATTCTGCACAATTACTTATCATAAAAATATTATTAGACCTTCGATGCTTAATTTGTTTGCTTTCTTGAAATTTCTGTAATCTTACCCTAAATAACTACACCCAAAACTAAAAAATTCCAATCAGATTTGCTATTGTTATCCTGTTGGAATGTGGGAAACTCGGAGAGTTTTCCATATTTCAATAGGAACTCTGTCGGAGTCAATTGTCCTAATGAGGAATGAGGCCTTATATTATTGTACATCCAAGCCCATGCATTTGCATATTTTCTAACCTCAGAAAGATTATCAAACATAAAATAATCTAGCACATCCTGTCTAAATGTTCGGTTGAATCGTTCAATTACAATTTATTGAAGTGTACTCATGATCTTAATTACTTTAGTATAACTGTTGCTCTGGTGTGAGTTCCCACCAATGAACAAGATTGGAAATCTCTAAGTTTCTCACATTTTCTAAATCAAACAGTTTTATTACTGAACATTGAGCTCTGGTCTTATGCTTATTAGCTCGATTTATGTAACCGTACTACTCGTGCTACAAATGCACCTCTTCAAACAATGGATAACCTTCTCAGCCATATCTTGTTTTTTTGAGTTAGGATAATCATTAGAAATACACATGGTTTTAAATGTCCTGTTTTGGAAATCCATACCAAAATCATGTAAGAAACGAAAACATTAAGATTAGTACTGTTACAACTGAACATATGACCAGGCTTGACAAAATTTTAAGTTACACTCTTCACCAAAGTCATATATTATTCATTTTGATCTATTCTGGCGTCTCCAGTCATAATAATGTAAGCCAATTATTAGTGTGTCCATCTTTAATTCATTAGTTTTTATAGAAAAAAAAGAATCCGCCAAAACTATTTTTATATTAATTTCACTCTTTTCACCTTTTTCGGAATTGGTAAATAAAACGATACAACATGCCAAAATTAAAATTCCAGATAATATATTTGCATATTTGAAAGAATTATAAGAATGTAATAAATTCGTTCCTTTTTCGTTATTTATATGCCTATTTCTTGGAATTGCAAAAAGCAAATCACGGACTTCTTCTGAAACAAAATCTGCTTGTTTTTCCTTAAAAATTAACACATTATTTGCTGATGGTCTTACATACTTGAAATCATTAATACTATAATTTTTAATAGCATTAATTATAGTTAGAATATAAAAAAAACAACAACTTAATAGACAAAATGTAATCAAAAACTTTATGATCAAATGAATACTCGACATTTTATCTATTATAAAAGGTAGAAATAATCCTAAAATTGAAAAGACTATCGCTGTTTGTGCTATTAGAGTAGATGTCTTATTCTCAATACTCTCTAATCGTTTTACTTCTTGATCTTCCAAACGTAATAAAAAATCTCTATGCTCCTTAATTTTATTAAGATCATCTTTTTCTTGATATTCAGTGGAACTATAAGTATCATTAATTTTAGGATCATGAACATAACCTATTCCAATATCTTTTCCCCAATCCCTAAAGATTTCATATAGCCTCATCGTAGTAAATAATTTATCAATGTGTCTGAAATTGGAAGCCCTGTTTCATTTTCTATCCACACCCACTGACCATTTGGATTTATCTCCAAAAAAGTATAAGTTCCATTAGGAGATAAAATTAAATCAATAGCACCAAAACAAAGTCCCATATCTTTAACTAAATTAATACATTTGATCTCCATTTCAAGAGGTAAATTAAACGGCGTAAAAGATAGTCTCTTCCTCCTCCAATCAACTTTAGTTTCATCATCAGTTTGAGAGTTTACTTGAGCTGAGAAAACAGAATCCCCTATAACTGTAGCTCTTATTTCAAGTGTTTTATCAATTTCCTTTTGAAAAATACAAGGAGTGATATCAAAATCAGAAAGGTTATTTATCTGTTTATGTGAAACGGTACTTGTAAAAATAAACTCAGCACTATCATTTTTATTAATACGAGTTTGTGAAAGCGGTTTAACAATTATTTTTTTATGTTTATTATAAAACTCAACAATTTCTTCTTTTTTTGAAGTAATTAAAGTTTCTGGTATATTAAATCCTAATTTATGCGCTATCCTTAACTGATACATTTTGTTCTCACTTTTATAGATAGAATTTGGATCACTAATCCATTTTGCATCAATTACTGAAAAAATATTTTTCAAAAATACATCAATCTCAGTTGTTATATACAGTCTATATTCTTCATCAATATTGCTTAAATCTGGTAGCATCGTTCTCCTAAACCACACAGACTGATAATCATCTACTCCCAAAAAATCGAAAGTGAAGTCTGGCTTGTATTTAAAGTCCCAACTGACATTAAGAACATCCTCACAATTAAATCGTCGATAAGGGATTTTTCGTTCATTAAGTATATTAATAACGTAATCAGCTGTGAAGTCTAATTTATGGGTTATAATTAAAATCATGCTTAATGAAAATCACTATCAGTTTGTTCCGTAATAGTCCTAGTCTGAGTGTTGGTACCCATTAACATAATAAAATTTAAACGATCGCGATCACTGTCGGTTGCTTCATTATTAACCAAAGTAACGGATTCTGTTCCCATTAAACGAGCAACAAAGTTATGATCAGAGTCAGTAGATTCATTATTAGTTTTTGTTAAGGTTTCAGTCGAAAGATCTAATGCTGAGATAGCCGGCAAACCCGTTTGTATATCAATACTTAAGTTTAAATTCTCATCATATGAGATCCCTGAATAGTCAACATTAGTTTCTAATGGAGCCTCTTTAAATTGAAGAATAAATGGTTTCATAATAAATTGTTTAAATCCGTTTCTTTCCTATACAATTATATTCGCCCAATGCTGTCGTCAATAAAGCTTCCTCTTTCCTTTGTTGCATTGAACATATTTATACTTTAATTGATATTAGTAGATCACGCCTTCGCTAATCTCTGTAAAATCTTTTTTATGGATTTAATACAGCAACTGCAATTTTAATTTTAAAATACTGAAATGATTACAACTAATTAGCCTCTATAATAATTATAGTATAATTTACTATAAAAGATAACTTAGATTCATGGCTTAAGATTCTCTTCTCAAAATCAACCACAATATACCGTGAAAATTAAAGATTAAAAAATAAAAAGTAAAATAGTTCTATTTTCCATTAAATCCCATCTATAACCTCTAATCTCCGATTAATCAGTTTCTGCACAGCTTCAGGTTTTAATTCTTCCGCCCTAAAACCTCGCTTATCCCTTGCGCAAGAAATACATGCTGTAGCATCCAGCTTGTTGCTATAGCCACATAAACATTCCCATACTTCTTTGCCCGAAGAAAACATGCCCTTTGATTCTTTAACGGTAACTACTTCTTGAAATAGCTGTACCAAGCCCTCTCCTTTCAATGTCTGTAGATAGGCAATATCTTGAGCGGAATACCAGTCTTTGTCTAATGAAAGCACTTGTAATGCTGCGTTTTTTGCCAATAAAGATCCTGCTAACAGTTTCGCCACTTGATCGTAATCGATAAGATTGGAACTGCTGATAGCTTTGCTAATGATCTTAAACTGCGCACCGGTTAAATCATCGGACAGTAACTGTCCATAGAGTATGGCTATAGCTTGATCTTTGTCCAGGAAATCAAAATAACGGAAAAGCGTGGCTTGACGGTCTTTGAATTCTTGATCCTCCCCTGTTTCATTCATCGCTTTGAATAGCAGGGGTACAAATTCGGTCAATCGGGATGTGGCTATAAACTCCGCTGTAGCATTGTCCATGGTATAGATACCGGTATAGCGTTCTATGATCAAGCTTGCTTTGACTTTGTTCTTAATAACTGATCCATCGATATCTCCACCTACCGCTTCTGCTTGTATATGTTTAACTTGATTGAGCAATACAGGAGTACCGATAGCGGTGATCATGAACATTTGCGTTCCTTTGCCCGAGAGCTCATCAATATTGACGCTGAAGCCTATAACGGCATCTGCCCGATAGCTACGTGCATTTTGCTTTAAAGACTCTACTACGCTCTTATATAGCTCCTGTAATTTGTTTTCATAATTGCGGGAGCGCCCACCGAAAAAGTCCACGAAGCTGGCTCCTATTTCACTCAAAGCATTGGCTCCAATAACAACTGTTGCTGATATGGGATCAAAATAACGCAGGACTTCTCTCCCCTCGATGGTATTCGTACTGGTAACGATCATGGTGTATGATGAATACTGTTTTAAAAGCCCGAAAATAAAGCTTCGGTTTGATTAAAAAATACGGGAAGCCGTAAGGATGGTATAAAACGTATAAAGCCATTCTTGACAGAATGGCTTTATGCGTTTTACCGATATGATTTATTTGATTTATTTCAGCTTTTCAATCTCTTCAATGGTAAGACCGGTAACTCTTTCAATTTGTTCTAAAGGTAAACCCATCGCTTCAATTGTTGCTTTTTTAGCTTCTTTTCAAACAAAAATTTTATATTATGTGAGTATTATATTAGTTTTTAGACAGATTGATCATTTTTTTATATATTAGTTTTACCAATACATGAATAAGTGACAAGGGTAATGAAAAGTTCTGTTTCACCAACATTGTTCTTGGCATTAATTTAAAACGGATCACAACAATAGACAATGTTTAATATTTTTAAAAAGAGAACCATTCTTCCTGAAGATTACTCAAACCTTATAGACGAAAAATCTTATGAAATCTTTCTGAAGAAATGTCTGTTAACACTTAAGGATCTAGGTTATAAAGTTGTAAGTTTTAACAATGGTGACATTGTATATGAAAAAGAAAACAGCATAGAAGCACATTTCTATTTAGACAACCTTCTAAG
This sequence comes from Sphingobacterium kitahiroshimense, assembly GCF_025961315.1. NCBI lineage: Bacteria > Pseudomonadati > Bacteroidota > Sphingobacteriia > Sphingobacteriales > Sphingobacteriaceae > Sphingobacterium > Sphingobacterium kitahiroshimense. The sequence goes on from NZ_JAOQNK010000001.1 coordinate 1,122,510, forward strand.
GAAATACATACAAGTAAATAATGAGGAACAAGATATTGTAATACAAACGCACTTCAGTAAATTAAAAGACCAATCAAAAGCATACACCTATCTTTACAAGGATTTTGATTATGCAAAGCAATTTCTTAAAATATTACTGAAAGCAGACGATATTTTACCCAACAATGAAGATTTCGTTTATCAAAAAAGCTATCCCAATTTATTGACATTTTTGGTCTTTGACTTTGAAGATCAATTTCATTATGTAGAAAAAAGTAAAGTATATCTTTGGGAAGTAGATGAAATCCAATTATTTGAAATTGCAAAAAATAACTTAAGAAAAGAAGAAATAGAAATTAAACAATACACATATGAAGATAAATACGATGTCTTTGTATTACTTAATGGCGACTTTTCAAGTTCATATACATTATTAATTGAACAAGATTTAGACTTCACTATTGGACAATTTGGAACTTTGATTGCTTTACCAACAAAAGGAACTGCATTTCTATATCCCATTTCAGAAGCTGATATCTTAGACGTTATCGTAACAATCTATCCGACAGTTGAACAATGTTTTGATGAAGACCCAGGTAATATAACTCTTGATTTCTTTTGGTATTTTAATGGAAACTATGAATGTTTCATAAAAGAAAAAAATGATGACGGGACAATGAGTATTAGTACACCAAAAAAACTAGCGAAATTATTGAATAATAATTAAGTTAAAATGCATTGACCAAAAATTGATCATTGGAATATAGATACAGATATAAATCTTCAGAGGATCGATTTATAGCACATTCAGCAATAGTAAATGGTGCAGATAATTACACTCATAAAAAACGGATAATGCTAGTATTCAAGACAACGTATCATTCACTGCTTTTACAGAAAATCATATTACAGCTGGTGATGATACAAATCTTTATTCCTACGATATTGTGTATTACACAATATAACTTTTAATATATGACTAACCGAAAATACTATATAGAATGAAAATATTTTTGTTTTTACTACTTACCATTACATTTCTAAGTAGTAACTTTTGTATTGCTCAATCTTATAGACTAAAAGAATTGACTATTAGCGGATTAAATAATTGTCACTCAGATTATTTTGAAAAAAATCAAGATTTAGATAGTTTAATTATTAACTACGACAAAAATGAACCTATAGAACTTTTTTTTAAATATGAAAATAAGAAAGCCGGACAAAATAAAAAATCCTACTTCTATTTAAAATTTCCAGGTGATTTATTCCTTTTAAAAAGAGACTATCCCAATTTAAAAGTACCAGATTATCCAATATATGACTTAAAAATAATTGATGAAAAATATGATGAAAAAAATGAACTTATAAACTACACAATAAGTGCAATACTAACAAAAGATAGTCTAAAATACATCCTAACAGAATGGTTGCATAAAGGAACAAAAGTTCAACGTGAACTTTCCAGTATCCCTTATGAAGGATTCAATGCTAGTTACAAAAAGGGTAACGCTGTCTTAGAAGAAAATTTAAATAGGGATATTCCTAGCATTAGAAATATAAATCAAGAAACTCATTATCTTTTTAAAGGTATAGTTGATGAGAAAGGGTATATAAATAATATCCAAATGTTAATGGGTAATGATCCGGTAGGCAACCAAATACTTCGTTCACTACAGCAGTCTGGACCTGTATGGCAACCAAGGATGCTAGGAGGTCGAATTGTGAAAAGCTATATTGAAATTTTTGCACAAGTCCAAAATGGCGCTTTAAAAGTATTTACCTGTGGTTATAATCGATAATCTCAACGTAGGGAGTTGTAAAGATCGAATAATGTAAACTGGCTTCCAGCTACTATAGATCGTGGACCTATAGAATCAAAAATTAGGATATATGCACTACTTAATAGTGATGGCATATACTACGCTCTTATGTAGCTCTTGTAATTTGTTTTCATAATTGCAGTAGCGCCCACCGAAAAATCCCGAAGTCATCTGCGAAGCAAACGCTACGAAGCTGGCTCCTATTTCACTCAAAGCATTGGCTCCAATAACAGCTGGTGCTGAAATGGGATCAAAATAACGAAGGACTTCTCTCCCCTTGATGGTATTGGTACTAGTAACGATCATGGTGTATGATGAATACTGTTTTAAAAACCCGAAAATAAAGGATCGCTTTGATTAAAAAATACGGGAAGCCGTAAGGATGGTATAAAACAAATAAAGCCATTCTTGACAGAATGGCTTTATTTGTTTATTTTACATGATATGAGATCTATTTCAGTTTTTCAATCTCGTCGATGGTAAGGCCTGTCGCTTTGGCAATCTGATGAGTAGACAAACCCATCTCTTTCAAATTCAAAGCTGTCTCAATGGCTTTTTTATACTCGACGACATTCACTAAAGTATGAAATGTGATGAATAATAAAACTTTAGATAAAGTTTTATGTCAGTTAATATTCAAAAATCTTTTAAAGAAAGGTATAAGAAATAGATTTAAAGCAGTCGGATCATAGATAAAGCCATGCCCGCCTGATTCTACCATCTCTAAATGCCACCCTTGTGCAATTACACTTTTCTCAGAATAATATCTTTGTATGTTATCTTTTGGAAATACATTATCATCAATTGCGTTGACAGAATATAGAGATCTTGAAGCATCTATTTTTTTCCAATCTATGGTATCTACTTTTAATTCGCAATTGCCTGAAAATGTAAAGAAAGATTTAAATGGTGTCTTTGATTGACTCGCAAACCAAAACGTCGCTGTTCCTCCGTTAGACATACCACCCAGATATATTTCCTGTTCCACTAAAGGATATTTTCCTTTTATTTCCTCTACGATATCAAGGATTTGATAAAAGGCCTCCTTCTGATTAACCCAACCATAACTTTTTTTACCAAAGGGGTAAATAACAATAAATCCTAAACTATCTGCAACTTTGAATATTGGTTCGCTGGAAATTGCTGATTCTTGATATGAAAATTCAGGTGTAGAAACAACTCCTCCATGCAAAAACACAATGGTCTTTAGATTTTTAATATTGATTGATTTTTTAGGCAAATATACCAAATAAGGAACTTTAGAAGTTCCTGAATCATTCCAATAGAGCGAAAAACCAACGCTAAGTGAATCATTATTGTGTTTTACATTTTCCCCATTTCTCTCAATCATTTGGAACCATTGCTTATCTTTGAGGGCTTTATCACTTTTTTGGTTATTCAGTTTTTCAGAAATCTGAACTAAAGATGCTTGATAGTGGGGTTGATCTTTAAGTCCAGGAAAATCGCTGGCATTATTAAAATATTCATATTCGCCATTGCTTAACCCCAGCCCTAATTCAACTCCTTTACTGAACCAATTTAATGCCAATTCGATACTATCTAATTTATAGGCAGCAACCATAGCATTTGCATAATCATATTTACCAATCGAGTCATGCTGCTTGAAAGCTTGGCTAAAATCACGCAGTGCCGACGCATATTCATGCGAGGTCAATTTAGTCGATGCACTTTGCATCAATTGTGAATAGGTCATCCCATGTAGCGGTACCGATTTCTTACTGTTTACTTGCGACAAACAGCAATAAAAAACCAAGTTTAATGCTAACATTAATATGTTGGGTTTAGTACATAATATCATGAACAATTTAGTTGTTAAATCTATTAGAAAATATTATCAGAGTTTAATGCTAATATATATTATTTTTAGAATTTATTTACCTGTAAGAATTGATCGATTGGGATACTTTCCAATTACCGCCGTCATTGACTAAAGTCACAAGATCTGTTTTGGTAAAACCTTCAAACTGCATCGTTACTTTGGTGATCATATAGTCTGCTGACTCCTGTACGACAGTGGTGCTGGTTTTACAGTTCAGCTGCTCGCCTTTTTGTTTCTTCAAGAAGGATATAACTTCTGAACGGCTATTAGTTTTATCTTCTGATGCCTGAACTTTTTGACTGAAGTCTGCTGTAAACAACTGCTCTACTCCTGCCGATTGTCCTTCTGTCATAACCGCAACATAATGATCAATGGCGAGATCTGCTGTAGATAAATTGACCACTGTTTTTTTAGGATTTGATACCTCTGGTTTGCCTGCTGCCATAGTGAATGTTGATACTGCGATCAATGCTGCTGCTGCGAATGTTTTTGCTAAAGTTTTCATAATGTCTTTATGTTATAGTTTGTTAGTTTTATGTTTCTAGTTGTTCGTAATTGTTGATTCAAAAGTAGGATGTAATTCGTCCCTACCCTATTGCAATTAGACTAAACCAACAAAAAACTCGGTGAATGAGGGAAATGGATAGGTGAAATTATTTTAAACTTTTTTGAACTATTCTATTCGACAGGTGTTCTTATTATACAAAGCGATAACAAATATACTTTCAGCATGAAAGTGTATAACGATAAATGACGTAGTACAGTAAATAAATCCAATTGCTTGAAAACAATTTGGATGATGAAACAAAAAAGAGGAAACAATAAGAAACATAAAAATTACTGTGCAGTTAAACGCCAAGATAAAGGGTCTAATGAGAATTAGGCACTTTTGATGTTTAAAAGCTGATTAGATTTTAGCTCTAGTATGAGCGGTCTACTGCTGAAATCGAGTAGATGTGGTGATCGGTTTGATTAAAAAATACGGGAAGCCTTAAGGAAGGTATAAACCTAATAAAGCCATTCTTGACAGAATGGCTTTATTAGGTTTTTTATATCCTATTTGATTTATTTCAGTTTTTCAATCTCGTCGATGGTAAGGCCGGTACCCTCAGCAATTTGTTCTAAAGGTAAACCCATCTTTTTAAATTTTAAAGCTGTCTCAATGGCTTTTTTGTGTTCGCCTTGAGCAATACCTTCTTTTAAGCCTTCTTTTAAACCTTCTTTTAAACCTCGATCATGTCCAAGACGCTGAGCAGTAGAATAGGTATTCTCTGCATCACGCTTATGTTTTAAACTTGCTTCGTATGCCATCTTATCCTCCGGTGTTAATTTTGCGACTTCGCCTATGTCAAAGATAAGACCAAATACCCGCTTATCCAAAAAATCCGGTATTTTATCAAGTTTACTCATGTTTTTCAATAGATATATCCACATATCCATATCTGTCTTTATATCAGCCTCATTCTTGTTAAAATTTGGTAATACTAAGAGCTTGTAACCAAGCTTTTCATAAAAAACACGATTACTCTGCTTATCACAAAGAGCAACATCATAAAAATACTTTCCGGATTCAGTTTCTCCTAATTCAAACTCTAAGATACCGATAAAATATACTTCGGGAAGTTCGTATGTATTTCCCTTATAGCCCTTGGGTATAAGTTTATTGATAAGCCTGGATGTATAAAAAACGGTTCGGTCTTTAAAAAAATCTTGATAAAGCTGTTGCATCTCTATAATGAAATGCTCCCCATCAATGCCGGTACAATAGAGATCGAAAATAACCTTACGCTCATTTTCAACATCGCCACCCTGCTCCACTGGCCGATAATGAAGATCTTGAATAACTTTCTCTCCCTCAAAGAGTCCATTTAAAAATCCAATTAAAATAGGCTTATTTTCTTCTCTTCCAAAATAAAATTTAAAGCTCCAGTCGCCACTAAAACCAACATACTTGCCCATGTTACTTTTTGTCTTTTTCATAATAATATGCTTTGCTTAAATAATTAATGTTGCTAAGCAAACATCAGAAAAACTAAAATTATTAGCCGGTTATTAAACGTTTGTAGTCGATAGTAGTCGTTTGTTGTCGGCTAGCTGGTAACAAAAGCATCAACTTGTTAACCTAGTCTTGCTTTCCGGACACAAAAAAAAGCCACATCTTACGACGTGGCTTTAACTAAACATATGATTAAACAATAAATTACTTATAAGAATTGATCGATTGGGATACTTTCCAATTACCACCGTCATTGACTAAAGTCACAAGATCGGTTTTGGTAAAACCTTCAAACTGCATCGTTATTTTGGCGATCATATAGTCTGCTGACTCCTGTACGATAGTGGTACTTGTTTTACAATTCAACTGCTCACCTTTTTGCTTTTTCAAAAAGCTGATAACTTCTGAACGGCTGTTTGTCTTCACCTCAGAGGCTTGTACTTTTTGACTAAAATCTGCTGTAAACAACTGCTCTACTCCTGCCGATTGTCCTTCTATCATAACCGCACCGTAATGATCAATGGCTAGATCTGCTGTGGATAAGTTGACTACTGCTTTTTTTGGGTTTGATACCTCTGGTTTGCCTGCTGCCATAGTGAATGTAGATACTGCGATCAAGGCTGCTGCTGCGAATGTTTTTGCTAAAGTGTTCATAATGTCTTTATGTTATATTGTTAGTTTTATCTTATTTGTTGATTCAAAAGTAGGGTGTTAATCGTCCCAACCCTATGGCAATTAGACTAAACCAACTAAAAACTCGGTGAACTGTCAAAATGAATAGGTGAAATTATTTTAAACTTTTTTGAACTATTTTATTCGACAGGTGTTCTTATAATACAAAGCGATAACAAACATACTTTCAACATGAAAGTGTAAAACGATAAATGACGTAGTACAGTAAATAAATCCAATTGCTTGAAAACAATTTGGATGATGAAACAAAAAAGAGGAAACGATAAGAAACATAAAAATTACTGTGCAAGTTAAACGCCAAGATAAAGGGTCTAATGAGAATTAGGCCCTTTTGATGTATATGGATTTTCAACCATTCGCAACTATTATCCTTGATGTATATATGGTATTTATTCGTAACTTAATACGATTAACCTATATACTTACAATAATTAAATCTATGTATTCAAGCGGTATTAAATATAGTCTAGCTAGATGCTTTGTAATTGCTTCATTATTAGCTTTAAGTTTTATCGCCAAAAGCCAAGAAGATAAAGAGGTTGTATTTATCTCGTATGAAAACTTTCTACCAACGCCCAAAATTGGTGTATATAAGTTTTATGAAGAACTTTTGAAAGCTTTTCCACATGCTAATGGAAGAATTATTATAGAATTCAGTGCAATGAAAGACAGCAGTGTTTTAGATTTAAATTCTTTAGGTTATATTAATGGCATAGACTCATTGAAACAAAAATTTGAAAATATATCGAAATGGATTCCTGCAAATAAAGATAATAGGCCTATGAATATCAGGAAGAATTATTCATTTCAATTTGGTAAGCTATCTCATATAGGAGATATTGGTCATTTCTTTTATAAAAGTGACTCTGTAGCCGTTTATGATAAGGATCATATAAGACATATAGGAGGACGATGGCTAGATCGGTTTCATGCTTCGACTGTAGATTATTATTACAATAAAGGGAAAATCAAAAAAATTGTAATTAAGAATAACAAGCTAAAAGGAGCACGAAGTGTTTATAACAATTATTACGATTACAAATCGCTAGAACAGTTTTTAGTTTTTTATTATGGTTTACCTACAGAATTTATTCAGTCTCCGACTATCGATAGCCTACATGGCCAAAGTTTTTTTGAAATGATTAAAGAAATTGAAAACAAAGATTATTCGGTCTCGTGGAAAGATTTTTTGGATGGGAAAATTTTACTGGAAAAGATAAAAGGTACAACTCAGTTAACATATGAATTCTATTAAAGATGTTGAAACAATACAGATGTACCGATAGCAGTAATCATAAACATTTGCGTTCCTTTGCCCGAGAGCTCATCAATATTGACGCTGAAGCCTATAACGGCATCTGCCCTATAGCTACGGGCACTTTGCTTTAAAGACTCTACTACGCTCTTGTATAGCTCCTGTAATTTGTTTTCATAATTGCAGGAACGCCCACCGAAGATATCTACGAAGCTCGCTCCTGATTGCACTCAAAGCATTGGCTCCAATAACAGCTGTTGCTGAAATGGGATTTTTATGGTGATCGTTTTGATTAAAAAATACGGGAAGCCGTAAGGATGGTATAAAACGTATAAAGCCATTCTTGACAGAATGGCTTTATACGTTTATTTATATGATCATGTTCCCACTGCATTTTATTGCTGTTATACTTGATTATTCTCAAACAGCTCGTGCAGTTTTTGCTGTAGTAATTTTTTATCAGGTAATTGCATTTGGTATTCGGCAACCATTGTGGGTGAAAGGCTTCTACTTAGAGCATATTCTACCACTTCGCTATCTTTGTCTTTACACAGTAAAACGCCAATACTGGGGTTTTCATTAGCTTTTTTCACATCACGGTCTAGAGCTTCGAGATAGAAATTCAATTGTCATAAATGTTCGGGTTTAAACTTGTCGGCTTTCAACTCAAAAGCGACCAGACATTGTAATCCTCGATGATAAAATAATAAATCAACATAAAAATCACTATTTCCAACTTGTACTTTATATTCTTCGGCAATAAATAAAAATTCTTTTCCTAATTCTAAAATGAAATTTTTCATTTGATGAATTAAACCTCTTTGTAAATCACTTTCGTTATATGGCTCTGGAAGGTTCAGAAAATCAAAAATATAACTATCTTTAAATGCATTAGTTATACCAAAATTAAATTCTCTCAACACTGTTGAGAGTTTTGTATTCCCGATCATGGTACGTTCAAAATAACCTGTTGATATTTGACGTTCTAATTCACGAAAACTATAGTTTTCTTGCTTAGAAATATTTAGGTAAAATTCTCTTTCTTCTATGCTTTTGCATCGAGAAAATATAGCCAAATTATGCGACCAACTTAATTGTCTCGACAGTGCTGAGAGTTTCGGAAAATCTTTATAGGTTTCATAAAACTGCTTCATACGCCAAAGGTTCTTATCAGAAAAGCCTTTTATTTCTGGTTCCGTTCTTTGGATATATTGTGCCAATTCTTTTACAACAGATTGACCCCATTCAGTAGTTTCTATGCGCCTACTAATGTACTCGCCAATATTCCAATACAAATTGATCAGCTCAGTATTTACTGCTTTTATCGCCTTGCTACGAGATTGTTTGATTAACTGAATGACATCTGTAAAACGTTGTTCCATTGCACTTTGAATATAGTGTAAAATTACAATTTATTATTTAGGTTTGAATATTTGCTATATATTAATTGACATATTGCTATACAGCTTTTCAATCTCGTCGATGGTAAGCCCCGTAGCTTTGGCAATATCGGCAATAGGTAATCACATTTCCCTGAACTCTAAAGCAATAACAATCGATTCTTCTCGCTTGCCTTTAATAATAACGCACAATGGGTTATATAATATTATAATATTCTTGCAAGAGGCCCATCTTTAATTACTAAAGTTGAATTTCCTGGAAAATCGCCTTCTGTTAACTTAGCAATCAATCTATTTGAAATATAAATCATTGCAAACACTTTACTCTCTGAATTCCAATCGACAATTACATTTGTTTCATCACTAAATGAGTTAATATTATCTTTTATAAATTCAATAGGATTTAAAAATGGTAAATTATCTGGACTGTGCCACTCAGCAACAATTGGACTTTCTATTTTATTGTATAGCCATACATCACCAACGATTTTATTGTTAATGAATAGATATGCGTAACAGACCTTACCATCATCTTCTATTAGAACCGAATATTCTGGCTTTAAATCATAAACAAACTTTTTAAAATAGCTCATATTTATTAATCTCTTAATGCAATTATTCCAGTTTACTATTGTTATTTTCAATGAATTGGCAATACTTCCATTATCCCTAGTAAGTGTTAAATATCCTGCACAGCAATTAGTTATGAGGTGTTTATATTTCTCCCTCTTATTTTCTATTTGAAAAACGGCTCCATGGGATTATTGAAAGACATAAAAGAAAAGAGAAAAAAAATATCCGGAAGATTCCTTTCTGAAGATCATCCTGCTTATAAAAGTAATCATATATATCATTATAAACCAATTTTATGTCAGAACCTACGGGATATTCTATATTTCTACGTCATTTAATCCAAGTCTACAATAATAATTCAATTCTATTAAAAATTATAGGAATCTAACTTATCCTCGGATCTATCCAAAATAGATCACGGAGACTCAGTAAGTCTGCTATACTCATTAGATTATATATCAAGTCTTCGTTATCATCCAAGGAAGTCATAAACTGTTGATTATTTTTAATAGGGAAAATAGTTATAATAGCATCTTTGTCTTGGATCCAGATATCTGACTGTAGAACAGTGATATTATGCGTGCTAAACCACTACTTCGCTTGTTTTCGATCTAGACACATCAATACTTGGATGAGATCTTCCAGATCCTGGATTTCGTGGATAATATACTCGGGATAATGTAAACCAAGATAAGCAATATAACGAGCATGATCGCCCACCGAAAAATCCCGAAGGGATCTGCAAAGCAAACGCTACGAAGCTGGCCCCTGATTTCACTCAAAGCATTGGCTCCAATAACAGCTGTTGCTGAAATGGGATCAAAATAACGCAGGACTTCTCTCCCCTCGATGGTATTGGTACTGGTAACGATCATGGTGTATGATGAATACTGTTTTAAAAGCCCGAAAATAAAGCATCGGTTTGATTAAAAAATACGGGAAGCCGTAAGGAAAGGTTTGGTTTAAAGAATTTCTACAGCATAACACTGTGATATAGATAATTAATGTTTTTTTATTACCTTTGTGATAGTATGAAAAAACAAGAAATTAAAAAGCAAGTGATTATAACTTCAGTATCTCAAATGATTGCTGATAAGGAAGCTGTGCGTTCATACATGAAAGGTAAAACAACGCTTCAAGAACTGGATAAAAAAGGTATCAAGTTTGCAAAACCATTATAACTACGTTTTCGATAATATTACAAATACGTATAATTTTGTAACAAGAAATTCTATTTTATACAGGGTTGCATTTGTGGTGGATGAAACTTTTTCATCAATATCTGGAGAGACCATTCCCAACATGTTCCAATTAGTTGTCGAAAAAGCAACTGAAGCTCTTGAATCTTATGATGCTAAAGTTTCTAAAACAATAGAAGACATTGTTGAAAAATTTTTCCAAACGGTTGAAAATTCGTTAATATATATTTGTTCTGATGATGACAAAAAATCCAAATTGCGTCATGACATCTTTGATAGATGGTACAAAAATTCTCCATATCATCATGCTATAATAAAACTTGACAATATAATTAGTTTCAATATAGGGCATCAAGAAACCCAAAAACTTTATACATCGATGATGTTTCATAGAGATAATAGTAATTCTAAAAAAATAATCCATATTTATACTCAAATATCAAGCGCATTGCTTGAGGAAAAATAGGTTTTATGATCACCTCCTGGCATATGAAAACCATCCATCGGTACAATGGTATAAACCTCGGGAATGGCATAGCCCCAGGCTTTACGGTTTCCTTTGGGCGCTGTGTCTGAAATAACTTTACTTGCATAGTACAACATCCGTTGCTTCAGGTTGCTCTGTGTACTGGTCTGCATCTCGATGATGATCTCTTCTCCTGTACTGATCTGGACTACCAGATCAAAGATAACTTTGCCAATCTCTTCGGTTGCTCCGATACGCTCGGTATCCCGATAGGTAAGATCTGTGATGGTCTTGCGACCGCGAAAGATGATAATACACTAAAAAAAACATTAAATTTTTCGAAATTCACTCGGTGCAAGGTTTTTTTGTTTGCGAAAAAATTTATTCAAATGACTTTCGTCACTAAAACCAAACTCAAAGGCTATCTCGCCAATTCTCATGTTGCTATGTTTCAATCTATTCTCTATTAAACTCATACGGTAATGAGTAATATACTGTTGTATGGTTTCATTGGTGTGTTTTTTAAAGAATCGACTAATATAAGTGTCAGAAAACCCCAAGTTGCTGGCCATTATTTCTAACCTTAACTGTTCTGGGGCATAAATGTTACATTGAATGTATTGAAGAATATCTCCAACTTTTGTATCCGTATATTCCTTAATTTTGCCCGGTAAATAAATAGCAATATTCCTAGCAATAACCATAATTAAGGTGTTAATTAATTGTTGAACTATTTCATTGCCGTATAATTTCCTGTTATTATTTTCCTCAGTAATTGCACGAGTCAGTAATTCTACAAATTCCCTATCATTTTCGCTATTAATTATACATCCAATCTTTAAGCTAATATTATTTAGTATATATTCCAATCGATGAATGCTTTCAGTTCCTATTTTTTTTTCATGAAGATAGAAGTTGTTAAACTTAATGAATAAAAATTCCGTAGTGGTTTCTACATCGAAAGAATATTTGTCTTCAGGAATCATCAATAATAAATCTCCCGATTCGTAGGCAGCTACATGATCATTTACCCATTGCTTACCCTCGCCTCTAACAACATATACAATCTGGAAAAAATTTAGAATGTTATCTCTTAGAGGACACTCATCAGCTACCATTATTTCTATCTCGTAAGGACTGTACATGTTTTCTATTTTCATGCTGTAAAGATACAGAACAAGTGTTGATTTATACAAATTTTATAGCCATAAATCTGTATAAATTTGCACAACAAAATAGATAAATAAATGGAAAAACAAAAAAAACAATTTAAACTGAATAATTTCAATAATGTAATGTGGCTTAAGAATAGTTTTAAAACAAACATCATAATCTATTTGTTGCCAACAATTATTTTTCTCAGTTGCTCTTCGAAAATAGAAGAATCAAAAATCAACGAAAATAAAACTTTACCTTTTGTTTTCTTAAATAAGATCGATACGGTAACTTTTAAAGAATACCCTGCAACAATAGAGGGGGTTATGGATATTGAGGTTCGTTCTAGAGTAGATGGACACTTGATTCACCAGTTCGTTGATGAAGGTTCATACGTTAAAAAGGGAGATCCGTTATTTAAACTAGATGATTTACCTTATTTAGAACTATACAATGAAGCATTAGCAAACTTAAATGAAGCAGAAAATGCATTACTCAATGCAAAGTTAGAATTAGACAGGCTTATCCCTTTAATTGAAAATAAAATCAGTTCAGAATATGAACTGAAGATTGCCAAAACTAATTACAAAATAGCACAAACAAGAGTAGCGAAGGCGAGTTCAGCAGCAAAATCAACTAAAATTAATGTTGATTTTACAACAATAAAAGCTCCAATTTCAGGCTATATCGGAAGGATACCTAGAAAAATTGGAAGTTTGATTACTCGCAATGATATAGAGTCACTAACAAGTATCTCCAATGTAGAACAAATCTTTGTGTACTTTTCTTTAAGTGAAATGGACTTTAATCATTTTAAAGACACCTACAATGGAAATACACTCACAGATAAAATAAAACAAGTACCTGCTGTTTCACTCCTCTTAGCAGATAACATACTTTATAGTGAGAAAGGAAAGGTAGATATGGTCAATGGTCAATTTGATAGAACAACTGGATCAATTACACTAAGAGCAATTTTCCCGAATTCTAAAGCTTTAATCCGATCTGGTAATACAGGAAAAATACAGATGCAGATTAACCACCAAGATGTTTTTTCTATTCCGCAATCGGCTACTTTGGATATACAAGATAAAACATTTGTATATGTTTTAGACAAAAACAACAAAGTGCATGCTCAAGCTATAAAGGTTTTAACGAATAGCAGCAACAATTATTTGTTTAGATCAGACCTATCATTCGGAAATCGAATTGTAACAAAAGGCATCGATGCTTTGTCCGATGGCGAGACTATAAATCCTGTTGAAGAAGAACTTTAATCTAATAATTTATTAACTACAATAATGTTTAAAATATTTATTGAACGACCTGTATTAGCTACAGTTATCTCGATCATCTTGGTCATGTTGGGCTTACTAGGTCTATACAAATTACCGTTACAACAATTTCCAGATATAGCTTTACCAGCTGTTCAGGTCAATGCAACCTACCCTGGAGCAAATGCTGAAACTATTTTGCGATCTGTAGCTCCATCTCTCGAAGAAGCTATTAATGGAGTAGAAAATATGGATTACATGCGTTCTACTGCAAGTAATGATGGCACGTTAAGTATTGTCATCTATTTCCGTTTAGGCACTGACCCAGATCAAGCCGCAGTAAATGTGCAAAATCGCGTATCTCAAGCAACAAGTCAACTCCCTCAAGAGGTTTTGTTAGCAGGTATAACGACAAGAAAACAACAAAATAGTTTGATCATGGTACTCGGAATGTATACAGAAGATGAAAATCTATACGATCAAACTTTTTTATCAAATTATGCGCAGATCAATATTATTCCAGAGATTAAGCGTATTCCTGGTGTAGGAAAAGCTGGAATTGATGGTGGAGATAAGAGTTACGCTATGCGTGTTTGGTTAGACCCGACGAAATTAGCAAATTATAATATGACACCAGCAGAGGTACATGAAGCTATCAATGACAATAATTTAGAAGCAGCACCAGGAAAACTTGGCGCCAACAGTACAGAGTCCTTTGAATATGTTATTAAATACAAAGGAAAACTAAACAAACCTGTCGATTATGAATCTCTTATCATAAGAATGCACACTGATGGCTCATTAATTCGACTTCGTGACGTAGCACGTATTGAATTTGGTGCAGCAACTTATACTAATCATGTACGTATAAATGGAAAACCAGGGATTAATATTGACATTTTGCAAGCCCCAGGCTCTAACTCTAATGAAATACAAAAATCGGTTGCCCAGATCATGTCCAAAGCCGAGAAGAATCTTCCAAAGGGAATAAAACAGGCGACTATATATAATACAAAGGAAGCATTAGATCAATCTATTGAACAGGTTATCTATACTTTGATAGAAGCTTTTGTTTTTGTTTTTATCGTCGTATTTCTTTTCTTGCAAGATCTTAGATCTACCATCATTCCTGCTATTTCAGCCATTGTAGCGATCGTTGGAACATTTTTCTTTATGTATATTTTCGGATTTTCTATCAATTTATTAACACTTTTCGCACTTATATTATCAATTGGAATTGTAGTAGATGATGCCATAGTAGTAGTAGAAGCTGTACATAGTAAAATTCATCAGGAAAATGTTTTACCTAAGAAAGCAACATTATCGGCAATGAGTGAAATCACTCAAGCTATTATATCGATTACTCTAGTGATGTCGGCAGTATTTTTACCAGTAAGCTTCACGGAAGGTTCAACGGGTGTATTTTATAGGCAATTTGCATTAACAATGGCTATAGCAATTCTCCTATCTGCAATTAATGCCTTGACATTAAGCCCGGCATTGGCAGCTGTGTTCTTAAAAGTTGATCCAAACAAGCGCAAAGATAATAGTGTGAAAATTAGTTTCAAGGAGCGGTTTTTTACAGGGTTCAATGTTGGATTTGAAAAATTATCAAATAAATATGGTCGATCAATTAAAACATTAATAAAGTACAAATGGCTAAGTATGTCCATGTTGGTGCTCGTTGCGTCACTTACATTGTTTATGTCAAAGAAAACACCTACTGGTTTTATTCCTTCGGAAGATCTTCGTTTTATAGTCATTGCATTATCTATGCCTGCTGGCACATCACAGTATCAAACCGAAAAAACAATGCAAAAAGCTGAAAGTTTACTCCAACCCATGGAATCTAATGAAATTGTAAATGCATTATATGGTTCCGATCCTCTTACAGGAACGACTAGCCCTTCAGCGGGAGCCATTTATATGCTATTAAAACCAGCTAAAGACAGAGGAGAAATACAAGATATAAACTTGATAATGGAAGAAATCAGAAATAAACTAGTTTCTATTAAAGGAGCTGAATTCTTTGTTTTTACCGTACCTACTGTTTCTGGTTTTAGTAATGTGGATGGTTTAGATATTGTGTTACAAGATCGAATGGGGAAGGATTTACACGTTTTTGGTAATATCACTAATAATTTCATTAGTAAGTTGCAAGAGCGCCCAGAAATTGATCTTGCCTTCACTTCTTTTAAATCCGATTATCCACAATTAGAACTTGTTGTAGACAAAGAAAAAGCAGCTCAATTACAAGTTAAGGTTAGAACTATTTTAGAGACGATGCAAACTTACTTTGGAAGTGCGCAGACTTCCGATTTTAATAGATTTGGAAAATATTTCCGCGTGATTTTGCAAGCCGATAAATCAGATCGTAGTAATTTATCCGCAATGGATGCTATTTATGTACAAAATAAGTTAGGAGAAAAAATTCCTCTAAGCACTTTAGTTCGTTTTGAAAAGAGTTATGGACCAGAAACAGCTTCTCGATACAATCTTTTTAATTCAATTGGTATTAATGTTATTCCAAAAGCAGGATACAGTACAGGAGATGCTATTACCGCAGTTGAAGAAGTCGCATTAAAGGATTTACCTGCTGGTTATTCTTATGAATTTACAGGAATGACGAAGGAGGAAATTACTTCATCCGGACAGTCTTTAATTATTTTTAGCATAAGTATCTTGTTTATTTACTTTATCCTGGCAGCCTTATATGAAAGCTATATATTACCATTAGCAATCTTATTATCTATCCCTACAGGTTTATTAGGCGTGTTTTTGGCTATAGGTTTGGTAGGCATCGAAAATAATATATATATACAGGTTGCTTTGCTCATGTTGATCGGGTTGCTGGCAAAGAATGCCATTCTTATCGTCGAATTTGCTATCCAGAGAAGGCATTCAGGAAAATCAATAATATCTTCTGCTATCGAAGCTTCAAAATTACGTTTAAGACCAATTTTAATGACCTCATTCGCATTTACAGCAGGGCTTATACCGATGATGCGTGTGACAGGTCCTTCTGCTATGGGAAATCAATCCATTAGTGTTGCCGCAACTGGAGGAATGCTGAGTGGTGTTGTATTAGGGATATTTATCATACCTGTGCTTTATGTAATATTCCAATACTTACAGGAGAAAATTTCAGGTCAACATCAAAAAATAAACTAAAATATATCCTATGAATAAAAATATCATAATGCTTACTTTAGCAATATTTCTAACTTTTTTATCTGCATGTACGGTTTCAAAAGTTGAAGTTTCTATTCCAACGGATGCTTTTCCTAACGAATATAGAACAAACTATCTAATGACAGATAGTATTGATATTGGTCAATTAGATTGGAGATCATATTTTCAAGATGAGTGCCTAATTCAACTAATTGACAATGCATTAACAAGAAATTCAGATGTATTAATAGCGCTTCAAAATATCGAAATATCAAAATTACAATTAAAAAGAGCACAATGGAGAAATATACCTAATTTACAACTAGATATTAAGTCCTCTACAGATTATCCCTCAGAGTATAACTTATTAAATATTGAAAATAAACAAAATATTGAAGATTTTCAGATTGATTTTGGATTGAATTGGGAAGCTGATATTTGGGGTAAAATAAAAAATCAAAAAAAAGTGGCTATAGCAAATTATTTACAATCTGAAGAGGTCAAAAAATTAATACAGACAACCTTAATAGCACAAATCGCACAATGTTATTATAATCTTATGATTTTAGACAATCAGGTGGCTTTAGCGTATAAGAATATGGAGATAAATGATGATATTAAAAAAACCACAAATTTACAATTTCTAGCAGGAAAAAACACTTCACTTGCTGTTGAACAGTCTGAGGTACAAGGTTTGAATGTGAAAAAAATAATTACAGATTTACAATTACAAATCTTTCTTCAAGAGAATATATTGAGCACACTAACTGGTACTTTTCCAAGCCCCCAACAACGACAGCAGTTTTTAGAAAATAGTAGGATGAGTAAAAATATACAAACTGGAATCCCAACAATTCTTTTAGCTCAAAGACCTGACGTAAAAAGTGCCGAATTGGATTTAGAAATTGCAAATGCAGAGGTAGGAATTGCCCAAGCTGCATTTTATCCTTCTTTAACTTTAAATGCAAATGTTGGCCTCCAGTCTTTTAAAATGAGCGATTGGTTTAATATCCCTGCATCTTTATTTGGAATTGTAGCGGGAGGTATAAGTCAACCTATATTACAAAAACGAAAAATAAAAACAAATCATCAAATATCGCTAGCTAATCGGGAAAAAACTGTTATTAAATTTCGAGGAGTAATATTAAATGCGGTTTCAGAAGTATCAAATGCACTAGTGCAAATAGATAAGCAAACGGAACAACAGGAAATTTTAGCTAAACAAAGATTTATTTTAGAAAGTAATATCGAAAAGACAAAACTGTTATTTAGTAGTGGTCAAGCTAATTATCTTGAAATATTAACTGTTCAAAATAATCTACTTAATTGTGATATGGATTATAATATTAGCAAACGCAAAGAATTGTTCGCTCGTATAGAATTATATCGAGCCTTAGGAGGTGGGTGGAGATAATACAAAAATGAACTTATCAAATCTCCTCTCAAATTATAAATATTTGAGAAGGGATTTGATTGGGAGTGTAACTTCAACTCTGTCATTGGTTTCTCTTTAAAAGTTTCTATCTAGCTTTAGCCTATCACTTAATTTAAAGCTGGGATATAGTCAAGCCCCAATTGTAAATTGGCATCGTCCATTTTTTAGATATACCCTTTATTATCAAGAACATCAACTTCATTAACGCCTGTTCACAACTGAATGCACCCTTAGACTTCGTTATTTTACGGATCTGACGGTGCATTCCTTCAATAGGATTAGTCGTATAAATAACCTTTCGCACCTGACTCTCATATTCAAAAAAGGCAGCAAGATTGGTCCAGTTATTTAACTATGACATAGCGTATACGGGATATTTATTGTCCCATTTCTCCTCGATGTAAGCAGGTTTTCATATCCCTAAAGGTGGCTATAGCTTGGTCTTTGTCCAGAAAATCAAAATAACGGAAGAGCGTGGCTTGACGATCTTTGAATACTTGATCCTCCCCTGTTTCATTCATTGCTTTGAATAGCAGGGGTACAAATTCGGTCAATCGGGATGTGGCTATAAACTCCGCTGTAGCATTGTCCATCGCATAGATACCGGTATAGCGTTCTATGATCAAGCTTGCTTTGACTTTGTTCTTAATAACTGATCCATCGATATCTCCTCCTACTGCTTCTGCTTGTATATGTTTAATTTCATTGAGCAATACGGGTGTACCGATAGCGGTGATCATAAACATCTGCGTTCCTTTGCCCGAGATCTCATCAATATTGACGCTGAAGCCTATAACGGCATCTGCCCTATAGCTACGGGCATTTTGCTTTAAAGACTCCACTACGCTCTTTTATAGGTCTTGTAATTTGTTTTCATAATTGCGGGAGCGTCCACCGAAAAATCCCGCAGGGATCTGCGAAGCAAACGCTACGAAGCTAGCTCCGATCTCACTCAAAGCATTGGCTCCTATAACAGCTGTTGCTGATATGGGATCAAAATAACGCAGGACTTCTCTCCCCTCGATGGTATTGGTACTGGTAACGATCATGGTGTATGATGAATACTGTTTTAAAAGCCCGAAAATAAAGGATCGGTTTGATTAAAAAATACGGGAAGCAGTAAGGAGGGTAGATAAACAAATAAAGCCATTCTTGGCAGAATGGCTTTATTTGGTATAATGATCATTTATTTTATGTGTTACATTTACTTTGTACTGAACCTCAAGAGATAATCACTCATTGGTATACCATCCATAGTCCTAAATGATTTACCTGTAAAAATGATTTCGTAGCTCTTGTTTTCTTCTAAATCCCAGTAAATAGTAACAGATTTGTTGTCAGAAGAATAAATATGTTTTTTTATAATTGGAAAACTTTCTTTAGAAATGCCATTAAAGGAATGACCTTTTCCCAGTAACGGTCTGTCAAAATTGATCTTAAGTTGTTTTAATGTACTGCTAACATTCTCCTGCCCATTCTGAAGCTCTTCAAAAGAAACTATTTTTGGTTTTTTAGCTTCATAAATATCAATAAAAGATTGAATATTTATAGCATAGGACTGATAAGCCTTAGCAATATTGGGCATGTAACTCTCTAATGTAGGATATTTATCTCTTTGGTTATCAAATTTTTCAAGTTCAGAAACGAGTGCCTCAATCCAAACGAAACCCCGCTCAAATTGTTCATTTACCTCTTGCTGTATCTCTTCTGTTTTAAAATGATGGTCGTTCATATACTTTATTACTGAAGCTCGAACCAAAGCTTCATTTAGCATCGTTTTCCAACTACGATAAGCCTGGCGTTCCATTTTTTCTTTAAGAATGTTAAATAATTTTTCTCCACTATTTGTAAAAGCTGACGGATCTTTTTCTAATAAATAATTAACAAAAGAATGATTAAATTCATGGAGCAATGTTGGTAAATAATCTTGCTTTGAAAAGTTCGGCATTCCCATACTATCGACACTCCAAGTTCCCATAATAGCGTAGAGTTCCTTTTTACCTTTTGGAATATTCATTGCTGCCCCAAAGTTTCCTCCACCATTCCCTAATCCATTAACAATCAAAAACTTTTCTGCAGGCTCTTTACCGTAAAACCGCGAATACCAGCTCAGGTCGATAGACTGATATATTGGCAAGAACCGTTTTTCGACTTCACGGTAGATATTTTTATTTTGTTGAAAAAATTTTCTGCTATGGCTAGTCCTGTAAAACTGCTTTAATAATTTTGAAAATTTGATCGCATTTTCTTTACTCCAGCGTTTGTCAAGAGAACCGTCGATATATTCTAATTTAAGATTTAGCTCATCATCAAGATGAACTGCCATACTCATTACAGCATCATAACCAATACCATTCTCCTGCTTAATCTGTTTGATAAATTGTATCAATTCATGGTCTTTATAAAGTGAATAATGCGCTGCAATACGATCTGTATAAGTTTTAAAGAGTTCAGAACTGTATTCGCGGTTACCGGCTAATCTAAATACAATACTAAGGATTTCAATACGTTCATCAACCTTAGGTTTGTCCATATTTTTTTCAGATTGACCATAAGTTAACGTAAACAATAAACTGAATAGAATAATCAATAAATGTTTAGAAGTCTTTCTAATGCTAAGGGCAATAATATTAGTAATCATTTTTATATTATATTTTTTTACTATTATAGTATACTCTCAATACCAAGTCTTTTACCAAAAATATAGTTTATTGATAAACAGTATGATATGAAAATATCATTATGATGGGTTGACCATAATCGGACACCATATGTTCATAAGCGAACAATAGGACCAAAAAAGGGTTAAAATATAAAGTTTCACCCTTTTAAGGACTTCACTAAATTACTTGTAAGAATTGATCGATTGGGATACTTTCCAGTTGCCGCCATCATTTACCAATGTCACGAGATCGGTTTTGGTAAAACCTTCAAACTGCATCGTTACTTTAGCGATCATATAGTCTGCTGACTCCTGTACAATGGTGGTACTTGTTTTACAGTTTAACTGCTCACCTTTTTGCTTTTTCAAGAAGGAAATAACTTCCGAACGGCTATTGGTTTTATCTTCTGATGCCTTTACTTTTTGACTGAAGTCTGTTGTAAACAATTGCTCTACTCCTGTCGATTGTCCTTCTGTCATAACCGCAACATAATGATCAATGGCCAAATCTGATGTGGATAAGTTGACTACTGCTTTTTTAGGGTTTGATACCTCTGGTTTGCCCGCAGCCATAGTAAAAGTAGAGACTGCGATCAAGGCTGCTGCTACGAATGTTTTTGTTAAAGTTCTCATAATGTCTTTATGTTATATTGTTAGTTTTTGTTTCTAATTGCATCAGCCCCACATCCCCCAACTCAAACCTTGATGCTTTGCTTAAGCAATTGTTGATTCAAAAGTAGGGTGTAAATCGTCCCTACCCAATGGCAATTAGACTAAACCAACTAAAAACTCGGTGAATGAAGGAAATGGATAGGTGAAGTTGTGAGGATCGATTCAAAATGCTAAATTCAAATAAGTTCTTCTATTTTATTGTATATTGAGGGTTCAATTTATAAGGAAAATGCCAAGATTATATAGCAGCCATCATATCATATACATATTAAAATATACCCTGTTGTCACTAAGTTTGGCGGTAACAATAATAAGTTGTAAAAACAGAAATATTGAAAAACCTCCTCCTGAGCGTGATAAAGCAAAGCAAGAAGCCATAGTAGAAAAATATTTAACAGACAGCGCTCGTCAATACAGCTACTACTCAAAAGAATGGGGAAAATATATTGATATGGGTTTAAAAGAAGATTCTACGATTGCTTATCTCTGGCAACAAAAAGCTATGCCCTTGTTTAAACAAGGAAAATATGAAATGGGCATGCAATATCTTGATAAAGCTGTTTTTTATGACAAAGACAATTACCTAAACTATCGAGGATTTATAAAATGTATTTTTGCTAAGACCTATCGGGAAGCAATAGTCGACTTTGAAGAGGCTATAGCCAGGCATGGTAACGGTCATATAATGGACCACTCCTATAAATTCTACATAGCGCTGAGCTTATTGCAGTTAAATGAATTTGAAAAAGCAGAAGCAATTTTAAAACAAGAAATTGATTTGACGGTTCTAAGAATTGGTGAAGAGTGGATCCATCATCTGGATTTATTTTATTATGGTATCTCCCAGTACGAGCAAGGGAAATATGATATGGCAATAAAAACGTTTGATCGTACCCTAAATAAATATCAACAGTTTTCTGACGCGAAGTATTATAAAGCTGTTTCATTAGTACATCTAGGTAAAACGGAAGCTGCTTCAAAATTACTAGAGGAAGCGGAGCTAGATCGAAAAAATGGATACACGATCAATGAAGATAATGCTATTTATGAACGTTATCCTTATCAACTTAGGTATGACAGTTCTGGTTTATATCAATAATAACAAAATCCAACTGTCACCAACTTTAAATTTGTGCATTAATTGCTAAGAATTTAACATGAACAAAGATAAATCCAAATTATTTAGAAAAGTAAATACTAAGACATTTAATGTTCATCATAAATTTGGTGGAGATTATAAAGACACTCGTAATAGCAAAAAAGAAATATTAGAACAAGCAAAGGGAAAGATGTCTGCTAAAAAAGAGCGCGGTTTAGATTACACACCACCACTTTACAGATTTTTAATATCCAAAGTTGGATCTGATTGGAACGACGTTTTTAGTGAAGCAAAATCTAGGTTAGATAAAGATGAACCAATATTTGCAATAGTAGCTTTAAAAGAAAACGAAAAGCAAGACTTTGTAAGGATTGGAGAGTCATCCTATTTTTCAGGTCTATATGTTGATAATAACAATATTTTACAATTATCTAATCCTGATCTAAAAGCAAAAGATATGAAACCATTTTGCGCTTGCTGTACACATACATTTAATGGAAAAATATTTGGAACCGAATAGTTACAGTCGTTCCAAAAAAAATTGGTTTTAAAAGTTTAGATTACTTTGATAAATAGGTATCTTGTGCCTACCATTTTATAGACTACGACCAAATAAAGATGCAACCATTACAAAAACTAGCGCTCTTACTCCTACTATCCTGCAGTACATCCATAGTATCCGCACAGACATACTTAAATTTAGATTTCGAAACCATGAGTGTCAATTAGATAAGAAAATGGAATACTAAAAACTAAAAAAAAAAGATATTACAATGAAACAAATTATAATACTTGCCATTTTAATATCTTCAATTGGAAGTCTCACTTTTGGTCAGGAAAAAACTACTTAAGTATACTATTTACTGATGGGAAACAGCACGGTGTTAAAATTGAAAAAGTTCTGGGAAATCAATATTATCTAGACTCCTTGCCTGAAAAAGCAATAAATGGTAAAGATATTCTATTTAATGCTGTTATTCGAAATCCCGCCTACGTGAGTTTTGTTATAGATTCCAATTATCGAACAAATCCTGTTGTATTACATCCTGGCGTAAATATAGTTCAAGCAAGGCTCTTTCAAAATAAGTATCAGTTAGTAAGACGAGACAAATATTTGGAAGAAAATGCAATGGGAGCCTATAATAATGTTTTTGCTAATAACTATGACATCTATAAATACCTTAGAGATCATCAGCTAGGTAATATGCAGATGAAAGATTCGCTTTTAAATTTAAGTTATAATAATACAGATACGGTTGTGAGTATTATAGCCAAGGACTACTCAAGCTCTTATGTTCCCCTTTATAAAATAGCACATCTTTTACCATTTGGAAATCGACCAATTTTTCGTGAAATATATAACGGATTAGACTCTAACCTAAGAAATAGCAATATTGGGCGAATATTGGATTTAGAATTAAAGAAAGCTGAACAGGGATCTATTGGAAACGAGTTTCCAAAGTTTTCTCTGACAAACAGAAATAATGTAGTTACTGATCTTAATACCCTAATTAACAATAATAAATTTACCTTAATTGATTATTGGTATAGTAACTGTGGACCATGTATTGCGCAATTTCCTGAGCTGACGGAACTATTTCGTGCGCATAAAGGAGATGGATTCTCAATTGTAGGCATTTCAGTAGACAAATTTCAATTTTTCAGCTAACTGCAACACCTCTAATATCGCTGATAATTGTTTGATTTTAATTTGGTTAGTCATATTAATTCATTGTTATAATTTGGTATCTATTAATTTTTTTAAAAAAGTACTTAGACTTGGCAATATAATGAGCAATATTAATTAAGCAATTTTTTAGTTGAAGCTATCATTTCCCAAAATCTTAATAGCTTCATCCAAATATTTTTGTTTATTCTTTTTTATAGCCTGACTCAATTCTTGATAGGTCAAATCTGTTTTTCCTTCCTGTTTTGCATAATCAATATTCAACTGAATGTCAGGATCAATTCCTTCACCAATTTTATAAATTTTTCCATTTCGATCTTTCAAAACAGAAGTTGTTAAATTTATAGTAATACCTCCGCCAATATCAATAGGGCTATTGTTAGAGGTCAAACCAGTTGTTTTTTGACCTACTAATTTCACATTTTTTTGACCTTTGAAATAAGCCGCAAATAATTCTCCTGAACTAGCCGTTATTTGACTCGTCAGAATCACTATTGGCACATTCTTATTCTTAATACTTATAGGTAGGACTTTTTCATATTCTAAGTTTATCAATTGAGCAACTTTTATATCATCAGGACTTGTTTCAATAAACCTTGTCGAAACTTTTTCATCTTTAGTAAGACTAAAATACGAATAACAATGATTCACATCAATTAATGTTGGAAAGTGCCAAATCATAGACATAATATTTCCGCCGTTATTTTCGGTTAAATCAATAATCCACGCTTTTGGATTTTTCGCATCCAACTCTTTTAATTGTATTCCAATGGTATCCACAAATTTACGATTCTCAAGAGCTACCGATGGTATATTAATATAAGCATATTTATCTTGAAGTATGCGATGTTGGAAGTTTTTGGGAGGAAGACCTGCCTCCGCATCAGTAGTTGTTCCAATTAATTTGTAAAAAGCAAACTTGGATTCTTCTGTATTATCTTCTTCTTTGTTCAAAAATATAACTGATGAATGACCGTCTTTCAATGTTTTGATAAAGGAAGTTAAATGAGGTTTGAGATCATTAATATCATTTATATTTTTAGTTTGTTCTATAAAATCTGGACGAACAGAATCCCATTTCACATTCAGACTCATATAGGAATTAGTTTGTACGGAGTCTAAAAATCGTAGTACAATGTTTTGGACATCTTTATTTTGAGCTTGTGCGTTAAAATTCAATAATATAAATGTCGTTATAGCAAATAATAGTTTTTTCTTCATAAAATGGTTCAGTTAATTGTCGAAGATATAAAAATTTATAAAATTTTTATATCTTTCGATTAAAATTTTTTCATTATTTTTTATGTAAGATGGAGTGACCTTAAAGTAACGTCTGCCCCCCCTGTTTCATTCATCGCTTTGAATAGCAGGGGTACAAATTCGGTCAATCGGGATGTGGCTATAACCTCCGCTGTAGTATTGTCCATGGTATAGATACCGGTATTGCGTTCTATGATCAAGCTTGCTTTGACTTTGTTCTTAATAACTGATCAATCGATATCTCTACCTACTGCTTCTACTTGTATATGTTTGATTTCATTGAGCAATACTGGTGTACCGATAGCGGTGATCGTGAACATTTGCGTTCCTTTGCCCGAGAGCTCATCAATATTGACGCTAAAGCCTATAACGGCATCTGCTTGATAACTACGAGTGTATTGCTTTAAAGATTCCACTGCGCTCGTATATAGCTCCTGTAATTTGTTTTCATAATTGCGGGAGCGCCCACCGAAGAATCCTGAAGGGATCTGTGAAGCAAACTAAACGAAGCTGGCTCCGGATCGCACTCAGAGCATTGGCTCCAATAACAGCTGTTGCTGAAATGGGATCAAAATAACGCAGGACTTCTCTCCCCTCGATGGTATTGGTACTGGTAACGATCATGGTGTATGATGAATACTGTTTTAAAAGCCCGAAAATAAAGGATCGGTTTGATTAAAAAATACGGGAAGCCGTAAGGAAGGTATAAAACGTATAAAGCCATTCTTGACAGAATGGCTTTAGATGTTTATCTATATGATCTATTTGATTTATTTCAGTTTTTCAATCTCTTCAATGGTAAGGCCTTTCGCCTCAGCAATTTGTTCTACTGATAAACCCATCTTTTTCAGCTTAAAAGCTATCTCAATAGCCTTTTGATGCTCACCTTCAGCTTTAGCAATTACAACTGCTTGCTTAGCTTCTTTCAATTGTTCCTCTAATTCTTCTTAATATATCCGAACTACCCCGAAGTCAAAATATTACGAATAACTCTTAGCAAGAAACAATGGACACATCTATTACAGTAAATTAAACTCTATTAGAACTATCCCATTTACCTATATCGGAATAAAGGTAAAGCTTATCTACGACTTCGAACAGTATTGATCTATTGTCAGGGAAAATTGACTATTGCCCATATACACAATTTTCAGTGAAACAGTAAATTGTTCTTTTAAATGATCAATAATTATTGAATTATTAACTTTACTTTTATAATAATGATGATCATTTTTTATAATTTCAGTTATAAGAATTTAATACTTAAATAATGACCATAGAAGAAAAACAACCAATTACCGAAAAAACAAAGCTTGAAATACTATCTTATTCACAATTGAATATTAAGATGACTAGTGAAAACTTAATTTTGCTGAGACAACAAATCAGACAAATTAAACAAATAGACAAAATTCAAGAAGAATTATTTGACCACGGACTAGAAATTTCTGAATATGAAAACCATTCAAGAAAGTTAGCAGAATACTCTATATTATTAGGTTTAATCTCACAGGATCTCGCATGTGCTTACAGGAATGCTCTTAAAGCGGAGGAAGATTATGAACACCAATATGCAACTAAACACATTGTAATTATTATTAATGAAGGCTTTAAAAAGATATATAATTATGTCTGGAAAAACCAAAAAGGAGATCTGCAAACTAAAGATAGAAATAGTTCTATATGGAAAAAAGACATCGGTATCCTCGTTTCCGGCTACTTTCCGCATTTAAAAACTGAATATAACAGAATAACTTCGGAATTGGATAAATTTGATGATTTCACGCTAAAAGACATGAAAAATTCTAGGAATATTTTTGTTCATTATGATGATACCCCATCAATAGCCTATGATGAAATTTATAATACTAGTCTTGAGACTGTTTCTAAGAAAGCAATTTCTTTTATGAAAATACTCCTTCAAATGTTTGAATTCTCACTTCTACTTAATAAAGAATATATGCCTTTACTAGAAGCTAGAACTGAAAATATTTTTGAAGCACACTTCAAAATGTGGGAAAAGAAGAAAGTGCAATATTCAAATAATCCAGAAGTATTGAAGATGATTGAAAATGCTATGCAAAATCTTCGAAAGACGAAATAATACACCCCAATTAACTTAAAGCATATAATACAAACGAATGGAAGATAAAGAATATTTAGAAAAGTTTTCGAATGTTCAGATTTATACTGATATAATTTTAGGAATTTTAAAATATACCATTGTTAAGAATAACTTATCAGAGAACGAATTCCTTAATTGTTTAGTCAAAAAATTAAAATTTCAAAATACATCTGATATTGATCTACTACGAGCTTGTATCGACCAAATACAAGATGCTCAATACGCAATTGATAATTTTAATAAGTACGGCCTTTATAAACAGAGCTCGGATTTAGATGAAATGTATCTTCGACTATATGGTTTATTAAATGCGTGCTATTTACAAATTGGAGCAATGATAGATTTGATACGATTATTTAATTTCAAAAACCAAAAAGAGTTGAAAATGGATCTAAAGTCATTAACAATTATTGATTTGAGAAATAAAATAGCCTCACACACTACCAATTATCAGTATACTGATAAACAAACGTTTGGTTACTTTAGGCTGATTCAAAGTACTCTGAACAAATGGGGAAATAGAATTTCGATTGTAGGAAAAGAAAGAGGTGACGTACAAGATTTTAATTTAAAAGGTATACTTAATGACTTCACAATAAAAGTTGAACAAATTTTAGAAATGATAGTTGATAAAGAGCTATATTCTAGAAAATTTAGAAAAGATTTTTTTCAGTGGATGGAATTAAGACATATATATTTGAAATCTGTAAAATAACTAAATCAGTATGATTTGCAATTAATAACAATATTTTGAAGTGCTATAAATACGTCGTCTAAATAAAGTATTTCATCACGAAATATTAAAGAATTATTAGATGAGTTGTATCCTCTATTAGTATTTAAAATTGAACCATTGAAAATACTATTCCTCAAAGAAGGATTCATAACCAAATCGATGTATACACCTTTTGGAGTGGTTTCAAACCGTTCTTCAATGCGTTCGTCATAATGAACGAAATGATTACGGAATTTGCGACTAGATATGGGATTATTATTATCGACTTTGAGTAACTGTCTTAATTTATTACCACGTGCTTTATATTTTTCAATAGGCCAAAGAATTTTTGATATATTTCCAACCGCTACAAGAATGGATTGTATGGAGCACCATGTTTCGACATGATCAAAATTGTCATGAGTAGCTTTCAAACGCGCTGCAGCTCTTTGGGCAATTTTAGATTGTAAGATGACCTCATCTATTAAAATCATTTCCTGAAGACCTGTCATGCATTAAAATTTAATATTCATTTCGTTAACAAAAGCCATCCTTGAATATTCGATCATCTCTGATAAAATGAGCGAAACATTAAATATAATATAGTCAACTAACCAATTCATATTTAATTATACCAACTCTACCGCTTGTAGTTCCGCTGCAAGTCGATGTAACCCATCCTCAATCTTCTTAAGCTGGGGTTGACGCGGTTTTTTAAGCCCCGACGAGTAATGTTGCAGCTGACGCTGGTTAATACCTGTAATCTTCTCTAAAGCAGAATTGGTAAAGATACCCTTGTAGTAAGTGAGAAAACTCTCTGCATCGAAGTGATACATAATATCGTATTTGCCTTTTAGAATGGAAGGTATATTCTCTGAAGTAAACTCTTCAGTAATTATTTTAATAGCATCTAAAATGGATTGTTTTGCCTCTTCGACAGTATCGCCACCGCCATAGATGCCTTCTGCATTCTCTGCATAGGCACTAAACATATCTTCACTGCGTTCAATAACAATTTTTAAGGTTTTCATATTTTGCTCCTTTCTATTTTCATTTGGGATCTAAGGCTTATTTAAGCCCTAGATCCTTCATGATTTTCTTGCGAAGACCTTCCCCAATTTCTTTACTTCCATGATAAGGAACTGGATATGTTCTACCCTCCTTCTCATAAATGTAGTGAGATCCACTCGTGCGGATATGGTTCCAGCCACTTTTTCGCAAAATCTTGTGGAATTCACTTGATTTCATATTGAAACAGATTTAAATGTGAGTGGATAATTTACGCCTTAAACTACCATACACATCTCGAATACCACAACACAAAGGTAGTATAAATACTACTAATAAACAAAAAATATTAAATTTTAATTTTATCTATATACTTATGCTTTTGAATATTTAACACTAATAAAAACATAATAACAAATTACTTATCTAAAAAAATGAATCTAAATTCTTCGTTTACTAACTTTAATAAACCCTTAAGAATTTTCCTTCTAAAACTTCCTCTGGTACATCCAGGATCTGCTCGATCACGACTGTCGCAGACTCTTCCTTAAACTCGCTCATAAACGCCCATAGGTCGTTTACTTTTGTCGGGACAAAATGCTGTATAACATCATCCACACTATTCTCAGACTTCAGGATATTGTATCCCTTATGTTTTAAGTCCTTCAAGATCTCGATTGTCAATGGTACATTCATCGCAATTAATATTTATTATTATCTCCTTATTCCAACAGGTCAACATTTCGGTCTTAAATTCCTTACTATAAAGTGAACTTACAGAACTCTCCCCTTCTTTAAATCAATATTGAACAGGATGAACACGCAAAAATGTTGAGCAACCGGTTATCTTAATATCGTGTCCATCCTTATTCAATATCCAAAGATAAATAATAAAACTAAATATATTAGTTTATTTTTGCTATAAATTTTAGTTTAAATGGATTTAATTTTGTTCGCCTTAGATATCAATGATTTATTATATTTATACTATATTAGTTATATAATACGTCCATATAATATCACCTTAATGAGTTCGGATATTGTTTTGTTTAATTCGTAACAGATAATAACGGATCTTAAAGAGATTCAGGAGGATCAGTTAATAGCTACCGATTTTTTCACACCGCTACAAGCGTATTTCAAAAGAATTGAAGTTAAAGATAACTGTAGCACTATCGTTGGAGATGGTTTTGAAATAGATTATTTTGTAGATGATAAGTTAAATTCAAATGAAATTTTACATCTATATGGTGAAAATGCTATTTATGAAATGATACAATTGACAAAATTACAGGGTTGGCAAATCTACGATTCTGGATTGGATGGAATGATAGATCTTAATAATCCATCACATAACGGATACAATAGATTTAATGAATATGTGGATGAAGTTTTAAAGAAATCAAATTGAAGCGTATGAACTAAAAAGTATAGAGTGAAATTGATATCTTAGCAAGATTATAAAACTATTCAGCTTAAATACTAATCTTCAATAACAGACTATAATGAATACTAAATCTGGTTTATTAAATAATATCAAATGGTTTAATTTATTTGAATTATTGGAGCAATTAGGTAGACAATTTTCATTAAAGAGATTAAACCATGAAATAGAAATCGGAGTAACGCTTATTCGCGAATTGGAGTCTGACTGCCTCATCATTGATGACAAAAGCGGATTCATAAAATTTCTGGATATTGAAAAAATAACGTTGTTAGGTAACGAATCATTGGTCTCATTTCTCGAAGATAAAAACTATCCATTCGACACTGATCAGGATTCAATAACGATTTACGGTTATATGTAGCCATTTCAGATTATTATTACCTTTTGCACACTATTTGTTATTATAACCCAGATCACACTCACTTTAAGAAATAACACCAGAATATAAATTATGACAGATTATAAAGTATTGATACCCGACGAATCCTATTCAGTGTTAAATTTTAAGCAAGATAATTTTCCAGGTGTGGCCGTGGTCAATACTGCTTTAAGGAAATTTGAACCAAAAATAGTTTTCGCATGGCACTTATCGATTATGATAGATCTAGAAGATTTAATCGATAATGGAATGCCTTCAAAAAGTGAAGTTGAAGTAATTGATAACTATGGCGATTATTTGGATAATGAAATAAAAGGCCCGGATAAGGAAAAACCTAATGCCTTATTTCTTGCAAGAATAACCTGGAATAAAACGCGAGAATTAATTTGGCGAGTATACGATCCTGAAATCTCAAATAGATTTCTCCAAGAAATTATTACAGCCAACTCCTCCCCTAGACAGTTTGACTATCGAATCGATCCGGACAATAATTGGGAGTTGGCAAAGTGGCATTTGACAGATTGGAAGTAGAGAAAAGCTTTGCTTTAAAAATATTTGATGACAACTAACTCAGCTATTTTACTAAGTAAAAGTATTAAAAATTATTTATCAATATCCGAAATATCGATGGAAGAATTTGACACCCTAATAAATCAAATAGCTCAGGATAAAATTGAATTTAATCAAGGCAGTTCATTTATATTAAATCACGCCAATTTTGAATTTGAACTTGTTTTCACATTGTTGAGGAATTACATTGTCAATTCAATTCCCGAAAAAGTAAATTATACTACCGATACGTACATTCAAGCAATTGCCAGTATACCACTTAAACCTACCTTAACTCCAGTTGTAATTTTAAAATCGTTCCCTACTAAAATTGCATTTAACAAACTTGAGATACTTCGTAAAGATGAACAACAAAAGACCATTATTGCACTTTTGTGGATATTTAAACAAACAGATACACAACGACGGAATACGGAATGTAAAAATGGTTGCGGGCATGATTGGCATAATATATAAAGAAAAGTAAGGTCCTAAAACATTTGTGCTTATAAACCATAAAATCATTTTTATTTGCTTTTAAAATGTAAATTAAACACTGTGCAGAAGCTTATCAACGAACTAGAAATATCCGAAGAAGCATTATTACATACTGCAGCTAAAATGAGATTCTTTGCTGAGCTAAAGATCGTTGATAAAGACAAATGCGAATACCAAAAAATATCAAAAGAATAATATACTGCCATTAATATAATTTGTTGATTGGAAGAAAAAAAGAAGATGGTTCGTATCCATCTTCGATCAATACATATCCATTTTTATAAAATAAGTATGCTATCGAATATTTGACACCGAAGGATTCCAGAAATTTTTTCTTAATATAAAACTGATCTCCAGTTTCTTTTTTATATGTAAATTGACTAATAATCTTTGATATTGGATTTTCCACATGTTGAAATACTTCTGGACTCTTTGAAAACATATAACTTTCAGTAACGACTTTCTCAATAACCTCTATATCTTGTTGATTATTCATAACATCTTCTAAAAAATCATGAAAAGTACCCTTGGAAGATATGTTTTCATCGTAATAATGCTTAAACCACATTACTAAACCTGTAAACATTTTACCATCTGTAAATAGCAAATTTACTTTCATCAATTTTTAGCAAAAGTATTTCACCACTTTTCTTCAAAAAAATACATTTACTTTTCCGGTGTATTTTCTTGTTTTTTTTCAGGGAAGATCGTTTGTCTGTTATCCATCCGATAACTTGTTCCTTTCAATTTAACAACCTCACATCGATATAATAATCTATCCAATAATGCTGTTGCCAGCACTTCGTCCTCAAGCGTTTCTGCCCACTGTTTTGGAGACTTATTGGTTGTGATAATGATGGATGCCTGTTCATGGAGGTGGTTGATCATATTGAAGAAAGCCACAGCCTGAACTTTATTGATAGGGAAAAGCATGATATCATCAATAGCCAGTACATGTGCTTTTAATAGCCGGTTATACGCATTCATTGCCGATACAGTGATATCCTTCATCTTGAGGATATTGGTTAGTTCCTCCATACTCAGAAAATATGCACGGTAGCCGGCAATCAGAGCGTCATGGATCAGCCCCGCTGCCAGATATGTTTTTCCTGTTCCGCTGGGTCCCATCAGTATCAGGTTATAATTCTGTTCGAGCCACAACAACTCTCTGAGCTGAGCCAGTTCAGCCTTTAATAATCCGTTGGACACATTAAAGTCATAGCTGTCCAGATCATTATGCTTGGGTAATTTGGCCAGCCGGATTCTTCTTTCCAGATCTGCCGATTTTCGGTAGCTCACTTCACTTGCCAATATCTCCATGATAAAATCCATATAGGACGGTTTATCGATCTGTGCCCGATGGATCAGTTCTTCCGGAGCTTTTTTGAGATTGGTCAGACGCAATGTCTCTGCATGTTCTTTGATTTGTTTGATCTGTTCCATGATTAGTTGAGTATAGATTCATAATAATTGATATTACTGGTTTCAGGATCTAGGCCCTGCTGTAAATGCGTAGTGTCAGCACTGGATCCGACTGTTAGATATTCTGTGCCTGCAGGATGCAGTTTCTTCTGCAGATTGAGAACCTGGGAGAATTCATAGGCATTGAAGATTTTGTTTTCCAGACATATGCCCAATGTCTGATCTATAGATTCCTGCGATGCACTCCTGAGATTTTTAAGGATCACTTTTAGGCTGTCATGGTAATACCTCGGTCTGTTTTCTTTTAAAAGCGTAAGATAAATGACCCCATTATTATTGTTAAAAAGAGCGGTCACTTCTGCTGTTGTTTGTTCAACACGGTCTGAACCGGTTCTTTTATGTCCTTCAAGACGTACGATATAGCCTTTCTGCTGTGAGATGATATGCCGTGCCACTATCTGATTCGCTTCGCTATAGATGCACATACTGCTCCCCTTGATTTCAAGCAGTACTTTGGTTCCCTGACCTTTATAACTTCCAGATGGAAGACTATAGTAATTGCCACGATAGGTAATACAGTTATCTTTTCTTACAAAGTATTCAGGTAACATTGTCTTAGGTAAAGTTGGAACAGCAGTGATAGACTGCAGATACTTTTGCTCCATCAGCCACTCCTTATGGGGTATCTTACCGGTGCTGCCATGTACTTTTCCGTTGCCACGTCTTTTAAGCCAGTCCAGAGCCTCTTTCTGCAGGACAGGAACTGTTTTATATAAGCGTCCACGAAGAAAGTTATGCTTTACATATTTGACCACATTTTCTATTTTTCCCTTTGATTCAGGGTCAGCCTTTCTGCAGAACACTGGTTCAAATGGGTTACTGTCACAAAAAGAACGGAAACCGTCAGTCAACAGGATATCGCCAAGGTTTTCTTCCTGGATAAATACCCGGTCCTGGTCATAGATGATCTGCTGAGGGATACCCTGAAAAAACTCAAAAGCAAGTTCATGTGCATAAACAGCTGTTGTTGTGGTAAACGGATGGTTCTGGAAGTAAACAAACTTTTGCCGTGAGCGGCTCAGTACCATTGCAAAGAAGTAAACTTTCATCTGGTAAGTGGTGTCGGTCTGCATAAAGGCCTGTCCAAAGTCAACCTGTGCCTGCTGGCCATAAGGTGTATCCGGCAATTTTTCATAATCACGCGCCTGTTTATCCCTGTATTTTACCAGACCATGTTCAAGACGGATGTTCCTGACAAAATTATAGATGGTTTTGCTATGTACCGTAGGGAGGTCGGAATATCGCTCCATAAGGCGATCCTCAACCTGTGCTGCGGATAGATAGGGCTGAAGTTCCAGGGTTTCTTTAACATAACTGTAATAGACCGAAAGTTTCTTGGGGAGATTTCTGGGCCGTGAGATCCAGTCATGGAAACCTTTTTCTGAAAGTGACAGATACTTGCGTACTGTAGCCCGGTCTAAACCGGTTTCAACATGAATCTGACTTATGTTTAGTCCCGATCCAATTAATTCTTTAACTTTGTACCACATAAAAACTCTGTTTTTATTAAGAGGCCGACATTGATTTTGTTTCACACCAAAAGATGCGGCCTTTTTTTAATTTTAGCTAATGTAATGGCGAATTACTTTTGCTAAAATCTGTTGATACAAAGTTGCTACTTACACCATCTTTGATTCTACCAAAAATAGGTAAAGTACTGACTCTCTCATAAAAGTCTTCATTATCCTGACTGAGAATATATTCTTGAATACTAATTTTTCTTCCTAATCGATTTTCTATTTTCTTAACAGATTCTACTCGTATCTCAATGTCCCTATTCGAATTATTAACCTTGACTTCTTTTGAACCGTTAGAGTTGCACGAAAAAATAAAGGCAAAAATCAAAATTATTAGAATGGTTCTTATCATTTTGTTTTCATTATTAGATTTATAAATCAAATTATGTGGATTTCTTAAGAGGTTAAGATCAAATTTTTCATCATCGTAAGAGTCTCTTATTCGAGCCTTTATTTGCTCCTTCAGACATTACATGCTTACTTTTCGAAGTTTCTAGAGTCTTTAGTTGTCCGATCAAGTTTTCATCTCCAGATAATGCTGCTATTGTTTTTCTGGGGAGGAATCATAAAATTAGGAGACCGTCATTTTTACCAATGAAATTATAAAATTGATTGATACCCATTTTGTAATCAAATCGATTTATTAATCATAGTCCAAATCTTATTATTACTTATATTCTCATAAACTTGCTCTCCAATATTAAATTCTACATTACGATTGCAAGAGGCCCATCTTTAATTACTAAACTTGAGCTACCTGGGAAATCACCTTCTGATAACCTAGCGATCAATCTATTTGAAATATAAATCAGTGCAACAACTTTATTATCCAAGCCCCACTTGATTTTTATATTGGTTTCATCATCAAATGTTTCGATATTCTCTTTGATAAATTCAATAGGATTTAAAAATGGTAAATTATCTGGACTGTGCCATTCTGCTTTAACCGGGCTTTTCATTGTATTATATAACCAGATATCACCAACTATTTTATTGTTAATGTATAGGTATGCATAACAGACCTTACCATCATCTTCTATTAGGAGAGAATATTCTGGCTTTAAATCATAAACAAACTTTTTAAAATAGGTCATATTTATTAAGCAGATTGTCAAAACTTTTTTATTATTTCCTCCAACTCATACCTACTTCCTTTTCCCATTTTTTCATTTGCCTAATTTTAAGGACATAAAAACTAATTGGCAAAGAAACTGAATACTTAGCAAGTTTTTTCAACAGTATTTTACTAAAAATCTCAAAATTACATTGACCTCCATCTGAATAAATTTCCATATAAATTTCAAAATCAGTAGCAGAGTTCTCAATAAACAATCTATAGTTATCTTCGATAAACTTTACAAAATCATTTTCATAATCTAAAATATTTTCCCTTGTTGAAAATTTATTAGGATGCCAAAATGAAATTCCACCATAATCATAAGTTCTATCTAAATCACAATCCCGTTTATCAGTTGATTTGAAATGTGAATCAATAATAAAATCGCCAGTAATTTTACCCATAAATTTTTCGGGAATTAAATTATCACCTGAAACTGAAATGTAATATTTATAAATCATAATCAAATTTACCAGCCACAATTATTTAAAAACCATATCTAATACTTTCCAAAAATACTTTTTTAGTATTATGATCGAAATAGAAATCTGCATTAATATTTCACTTTAATTCTTTTTTTTACGCCCTAAAAAGAAATTGGACCAACGCCAAGATGATGTTTTCATTTATAAAGCTATCGTTTTGTGATTAAAATATTCAATTCTTCTATATAAAGAATTTGATCATTAATTCCATTTCTTTATTACCAATCATACATCGATCCTTTTACAGGATAATGCTACTATACATACCAAACTCTGATCATTAAAAATAACTAACTAGAGTCCAGTTTATTGCTATGGCTACATTAACCAATCCCATACCAGTCTTTGTCTAAGCTAAGTACCTTCAATGCTGCCTTTTTTGCCAATAAAGATCCTGCTAACAGTTTCGCCACTTGATCGTAATCGATAAGATTGGAACTGCTGATAGCTTTGCAAATGATCTTAAACTGCGCACCGGTTAAATCATCGGATAGCAACTGTCCATAGAGTATGGCTATTGCTTGATCTTTGTCCAGGAAATCAAAATAACGAAAGAGCGTAGCTTGACGGTCTTTGAATTCTTGATCCTCCCCTGTTTCATTCATCGCTTTGAATAGCAGGGGTACAAATTCGGTCAATCGGGATGTGGCTATAAACTCGGCTGTAGCATTGTCCATGGTATAGATACCGGTATAGCGTTCTATGATCAGGCTTGCTTTGACTTTGTTCTTAATAACAGATCCATCGATATCTCCACCTACCGCTTCTGCTTGTATATGTTTAATTTCATTGAGCAATACAGGAGTACCGATAGCGGTGATCATAAACGATCGGCGTACCTTTGCCCGAGAGCTCATCAATATTGACGCTGAAGCCTATAACGGCATCTGCCCGATAGCTACGTGCATTTTGCTTTAAAGACTCCACTACGCTCTTATAAAGCTCCTGTAGTTTGTTTTCATAATTGCGGGAGCGTCCACCGAAAAATCCCGAAGGGATCTGCGAAGCAAACGCTACGAAGCTGGCTCCGGATTGCACTCAAAGCATTGGCTCCAATAACAGCTGTTGCTGATATGGGATCAAAATAACGCAGGACTTCTCTCCCCTCGATGGTATTGGTACTGGTAACGATCATGGTGTATGATGAATACTGTTTTAAAAGCCCGAAAATAAAGCATCGGTTTGATTAAAAAATACGGGAAGCCGTAAGGATGGTATTAAACATCTATATGATCTATTTAATTTATTTCAGCTTTTCAATCTCGTCAATGGTAAGGCCTGTTCCTTTTGCAATCTGTTAAATAGACAAACCTATCTCTTTCAAATTCAAAGCTGGCTCAATGGCTTATTTGTGCTCGACGACAATCACTAAAGTATGAAATGTGATGAATAATAAAACTTTAGATAAAGTTTTATGTCAGTTAATATTCAAAAATCTTTTAAAGAAAGGTATAAGAAATAGATTTAAGGCAGTCGGATCATAGATAAAGCCATACCCGCCTGATTCTACCATCTCTAAATGCCACCCTTGTGCAATTACACTTTTCTCAGAATAATATCTTTGTATGTTATCTTTTGGAAATACATTATCATCAATTGCGTTGAAGGAATATAGAGATCTTGAGGCATTTCAAAGTGTCTCAGATAAATAAATGAGAAACTAGTATCTCAAATAGATAATATAAAATTATATTTTCACACGAAACACACGCTCCAAAGATAACTTAAACGAATTTTCACTTACATCACTCACCACATTTCGACTATTTATTTCTTTATTTTTTAAATATTATTTGTTAACATCTAAAAATAACAATATATTTAAACAATATAACTAATCATTTTACAAACTTAATAATATGAAAAAAACCTTAACACTTATTGCGCTTTGTGTAATTGTAAGCACATCTGTATTCGCAAAATTATTCACTGTTACTTACAATACAAGTTGTGGTGTATCTTTTACTGTATCAGGCCCTACTGTTTTAAATGCTGTTCAAATGACTGCCAACATGTATTATTATCAAGTTTTAGGCTGTGGTAGTATACCCGAAAAGCATGTTATTGAAATTAGTTAAATTTTAACTAAATTTAGACGCTATACAGGTATGTATAGCGTCATTAAATTTAAAATAATATTTTATATATGTATTACAGTATAAGTTTATTTATATTAATTTGTTTTGTAAATGTCAGTTTAGCTCAAACCAAATACAGTACTATGGTCCAGTACAAGTATTCATATAAAACAGACATTAATGCGAAAGAATACCAGGATGAAAATATGGTCTTATTAGTAAACAATGAAGAATCAGTGTTTACTTCTAGCGCTAGTTACATGCTGGACAGTTTAAAGTCGATATCTAGCTATACCTCTGGTGATGATGTCACAAAAATGATGACAGGTTTGAAATACCGTTCAAATAACGATTATTTTATTAATATTAATCGTACAACAAATACGATTAAAGTTAAAGAAGTAGCGGAAGTAAATCCTTTAATTTATCCAGAATATCAAGAGAAATTCATTCCTAATTGGGTGTTATCTAAGGAAACAAGAACTATTTTAGGAATTGTGTGTCTGAAAGCAACGACAAAACTATTTGGAAGAAATTGGATCGCATGGTATGCTAAAGATGTACCAGTTCCTTTTGGTCCTTACAAATTCTATAATTTACCAGGATTAATTATATCGATACAAGATGAATTAAACACACATAAATTTGAAATATTTAAGATAAAGAGATCTCCGCGCATATTTCCTAAAAGTGAATTGAGTGGTATTGTGAAAATGACGAAAGAAAATACGCGAAATGTCATTTATAAAGGGAAATTCACAAATGCGCTATTTGAAGGTCAAACAATAAAGAGTGAGCAAATGCCAGATTTTATCGAAATCAGACAAAAAAAACTGGATGAGGAAAAAAAGAAATATAACAACCCTATTGAATTAACACTTGAGCCTTAAAAGATTCTTATTTTATTATACCCGTATTTTCCTTACGTTAGTCTTATTAGGAGTATACATTGTTATTTTCGCACAAACGAAAATAACAGGTACTATTGTAAATAAAAGCGGTAAAGCTGTTTCACAAGCAAATATTCAGGTGATCCAACCTTCAGATAGCTCGGTTTTAGCGTATAGTTTTAGTGATAATAATGGTTTTTTTAGTCTTGAGTTCCAAAATCAATCTAAATCAATCAATTTAGCGTTTAGTCATCTAACTGATGGTAGAGCCGCAAAAAAAATTCAAAATATAAATCAACATATCTCTATTCAATTAGATGGTCGCATTATTGAAATACCAGAAGTGTCTATTGAAAAACCTGCTATAAAAATTGTAGGTGATACTCTAGTATACTTAATAAATAATTTTGCCAACAATCAAGATCGCACAATTGGAGATGTATTAAAAAAAATACCTGGCGTTGAGGTTGATCCAAATGGAACAATAAAATACAATGGTCAATATATCAACAAATTTTATGTCGAAGGTAAAGACTTAATGGAATTGAGATATGGAACCATTACCAATGCTTTATCAAATCGTGATGTTGAATCTGTTGAAATTCTCCAAAACCATCAACCAATTAAGATGTTGGAAGGAAAAATCCCTTCTCATCAAGCTGCATTTAATATTAGACTAAAAAAAAATGTATCCTTATCTGGAAGAGCAGGTATCGGCGCGGGAGCATCCCCCTTATTGTGGAATGTTAATATAACACCGATGTTGTTCACTAAGGATATTCAAGCTCTTATAGATCTAAAAAGTAACAATACTGGGGAAGATATTCTAGCTTCCTATGATGTTACGAATGTCAGTATGAGTGGTATTAGTGAAAACTTAAAACCAATTGCATTTACAAACTTTTTAAAAACCAATACACTCTCGCTGCCTCCATTAAAATCTTCTATTTATTTAGATAATAAATCAAATGTTTTTTCCTCAAATATATTAAAACCACTCAACAGTGATTGGGAAATAAAATGGAATATTGATACCTGGCAGAATAATATCCGGACACAGGGTAACGAAAATACTACAATTCTATTAAAGAATAATGAAAAGGAGGAAATTTTAACTTACGAAGAAAGTGTCAATAATAACATAAAGGACAAAAACCTGAAAGGAACATTTTTTATTCAACAAAATGGGAAGAATAATTATTTGAAAAACAATTTCACTTTCCAATACAATCGCAAATTAACTGATAACAACACAGATCTGAATTCAAATAGAATAGCACAAAATATAACAACACCAAGTGTCGGCTTTCAAAATATTCTGACAGGTACTACGGTAATTGGTAAAAACAAGATTCACCAGATTAATTATAAATCCAATATCAAATATCAGCATAGTGAATATAATTACTTGTTGAAATCAAAAAACATATACCTAATTCCTGAATTAGATGTCCAAACCCAAGACACGCTAAAACAGTCTCTAGATACGAAAGACCTAGAAACATTTCATAGCCTATCAATGCAATTTTTTAAAGGAAAATGGATTTTCTCACCAGCCTTAGATTTAAAAACTGTTCATAATGATTTGTTATCTAATTTATATGTCTTGAATGAATCTCTAAGTTCGAATCAAACTGCAATCAATCGCATTATACAAACCGGAAGTATGATCATCAGCAGAAATACGGATCGGTTTAAAATAAAAATCGACTTACCATTTAACTTGCAGTACTATAACATCAAAACATTAGAGTATCAGAACAAAGGAAATAATTTATTTTTCGAACCTCATATTCGCACAAACTTAAAACTTCCAAACTTTTGGGAGTGGCAAATGTCAAGCGGAATAAATCGAACGTTTGGAAATGTTAATCAAATTTACAATAATCCTATTTTGAATGCATTGAATGTGACTAAAATGCCGATAGATCTGTCCCGTCAGAAAGAGTTTCAAATTGAAAATCAATGGAAATATAATAATCCACTTAATAGTATAGCGAGTTATATCACTTTGAATTATACAAATACACAGAAAGATTATATTTATTCGGAAACTATTTTAGATAACGGACAAAGATCATTCGAGTTGCTACCAATGAAAAACAGAAGAAATTCAATTTCTTTCCTAGGCAATGTGAGCAAATATTATC
This sequence comes from Sphingobacterium kitahiroshimense, assembly GCF_025961315.1. NCBI lineage: Bacteria > Pseudomonadati > Bacteroidota > Sphingobacteriia > Sphingobacteriales > Sphingobacteriaceae > Sphingobacterium > Sphingobacterium kitahiroshimense. The sequence continues at coordinate 1,164,586 of NZ_JAOQNK010000001.1, forward strand.
AAAACATTCGTAGTAACATTCAATTTAATACTGGTTATACATTATTAAATACAAACTCTTTAATTCAAAATCAGTTCATTGAAAATAAGGTAAATAACTATGTTGCAAAAGCTAAAATAACATATAATCAATTGAGCTCGTTAGGTTTTGAATATGAATATTCTTTCACACTAGGAACTTCTAAAAGCATGTTAAATCAGGTTGATTTTAATCAACAAAATCACTTTTTAAACTTTTATGTTATCCCTATCGAAAAACATGCATTTCATGTGAATCTTGATTATTACATCTTTAATTATCAAGATAATCAAAATAGTTATCCATTTCTAAACCTTCTGTATCGTTTTTCTATAGAAAAAAAGAAAATTGACTTTGAAATTAAGTGGAATAATATCATAAATAATCGAGATTTTACAAGACTATATTTTGATCAAGCACAAATAATCAAGTCTAGCTACCAGTTAAGACCTTCACAACTATTGTTTTCAATTAAATTTAATTTTAGATAATTATAAGTTCTAAAATATCCTCAATAACCATTTGGGCTATTCGATCTTTAATAGTCGGTACCCCATGGGAGTTCGTTTTCCGTTGCTTTGTGCAATATCAACCCCGCAAAACTGCAGATGGAAAGTAACTCTCTAATGATAAACAACTTACCACAGCCTGTCTAGATTCTTGGTCAGGTCTTGATCATAATCTTCTATTGTTTGCTTATCAATACCGTCTGTTGCTGATATGGGATCAAAATAACGCAGGACTTCTCTCCCCTCGATGGTATTGGTACTGGTAACGATCATGGTGTATGATGAATACTGTTTTAAAAGCCCGAAAATAAAGCATCGGTTTGATTAAAAAATACGGGAAGCCATAAGGATGGCATAAAAACATCTAAAGCCATTCTTGACAGAATGGCTTTAGATGTTTATTTTATATGATCTATTTGATTTATTTTACGTGTTACATTTTTAATCTTTTTATAACACGTAATTACCACGTGTTACATTTTTAATCTTTTTATAACACGTAAAACACAAAATGCTATTCATATATCAATTTATGAAGATGAGCTGCTTTGTTTAAAAAATCATATAGCTCTATATTTATATAAAAATTTTCTTTTCCAATTTTCTGTAAATAAACCAATTTGAGCGCTACCAATTGATCCAAATAACGAGAAGCCGTCTGACGGGAAATACCGAGATCCTCAACAAAAAACTCAATTTTAGTATAAGGATGCTTAAATAAGTTATTTATTAAATCTTGAGAATAAATTTTCGGGAGCTCACTTCGAATTTTATTTTTATAAAACTGCATTATTTCTTTGATTCCTTTAACAATTTCAATTGTTTGCACGGAGGTCTTTTCAACAGCATCTAACATAAACATAATCCACTTTTCCCATTCACCAGAGTCTCTTGTATATTGCAATAACTCATAGTATTGAGCCTTGTTCTGATTTATATATCTACTTAAATATAAAATAGGTAGACTTAAAAGATTTTCCTTAACCAAATATAGAATATTTATTATACGACCTGTCCGACCATTACCATCATAAAATGGATGAATGCTTTCGAACTGATGATGAATAATAGCCATTTTCACCAATGCATCTAAATCTGATTGTTCATCATTATTGATAAACTTCTCAAGGTTGGACATTAAATCTTCAATTTCAATAAAAGTCTGAGGTGGGGTATAAATGACTTCATCAGTTTGATCGTTTTTTAAAGAGGTGCCGGTAGTTTCCTAAAACCAGATCTCGTTTCCTCCAATATAGCTTGAATGGCAATAATATTATTAGAAGTTATTAACCCTTTATTAATAACTAATTCGTAACCACTTTTTAAAGCTGTCGCATAATTAAAAACTTCTTTAGCTGCATGACTAGCAAAATTATCAGTAATTGCGTCACTGCTAAAAAGTTCATCTTGCGTAGTTATAATGTTTTCAATGGCAGAACTATCTTTTGCTTCTTGTAACGCGAGTGTATTAATAATAATTTGTTGATTAGGAATGGTCTCGGAGACTCCATTCAGTTCTGCTAAAGCTTTATGAGCAGAAACTAATTTTTTTAAAACTATTTTTGTTTCGAGATCTACACTTAACGGTAAATTTGGGATAGTATAATTACTCATTACGTATTAATTAATAAAAGTCTTAAATATAGTTCTGTATCAAAAAATAAATTTAATACACGACGAGTACAACAACATCATAGTTAGCTATATTACAATCGTATAGAATACTCCTTAAAGCCATCAGTTAACACAAACTTAGTAAATATTTACGACACCATAATATCCAATAGATAGATACTGGATCCTTTACTTTATTAATAATAAGATGCTTTTATGTAGTTTTTACAGTTTGTTTTCATAATTGCGGGAGCGCCCACCGAAGAATCCCGAAGGGATCTGCGAAGCAAACAAGACTAAGCTCGCTCCGGATTGCACTCAAAGCATTGGCTCCAATAACAGCTGTTGCTGAAATGGGATCAAAATAACGCAGGACTTCTCTCCCCTTAATGGTATTGGTACTGGTAACGATCATGGTGTATGATGAATACTGTTTTAAAAGCCCGAAAATAAAGCATCGGTTTGAATAAAAAATACGGGAAGCCGTAAGGATGGTATTAAACGCATAAAGCCATTCTTGACAGAATGGCTTTATACGTTTATCTATATGATCTATTTAATTTATTTCAGCTTTTCAATCTCGTCGATGGTAAGACCGGTACCTTTTGCAATATCTGCAATAGGTAAGCCCATCTTTTTAAATTTTAAAGCTGTCTCAATGGCTTTTTTGTGTTCGCCTTGGGCTTTAGCAATTACAACTGCTTTCTTGGATGCTTGCTTAGCCTCTTTCAATTGTTTTTCTAGTCCTCCCAATTGCTTTTCTAGTCCTCCCAATTGCTTTTCTAGTCCTCCCAATTGCTTTTCTAGTCCTTCAACTTGTTCCTGTTGATACATCCGCACTGCTTCGGCATCCCATTTTCGTTTTAAACTAATATCATACATAGTTCGTTCCTCCTTTGTCAATTTTGCGTAGCTGGCCAACTGAAAGAATCGTTGAAATACCGCCGATTTCATGATCCGTGGCAAGGTCTTTAACGTAGACATATTTTTGAGCATAAAGAATACTTTATCAAGTTCGTCTTCAACCTCAGCTTCGCTTTTAACAAAGTTAATAATTTCTAAATAGATAAACCCCAAACCCTCGTAAAAAATTTGCCCTGAATCTCTATTACACAGGCAAGTATCATGAAAATAGGTTTTATGATCACCTCCTGGCATATGAAAACCATCCATCAGGACAATGGTATAAACTTCGGGAATGGCATAGCCCCAGGCTTTACGGTTTCCTTTGGGAGCCGTATCTGAAATAACCTTGCTGGCATAATAAAGCATGCGTTGCTTTAGATTAGTCTGACTGCTGGTCTGCATCTCAATGATCATCTCTTCGCCTGTACTGATCTGAACTACTAGATCAAAGATAACTTTACCGATCTCTTCGGTTGCACCGATACGCTCGGTATCTCTATACGTCAGATCAACAATGGTCTTTCGACCACGAAAAATGATGTTAAGAAAGTTGATCAGGTTGACCTTGTCTCCGAATAACCGCTTGAATCCTTCATCGGTGGTTGGATCAATAAAAACGGGCTGAACGTGATTTTTCATAATTTTAGCTTTTGCTTAAATAATTAATTACATAAAGCAAACATCAGAAAAACTAAAATTATTAGCCGGTTATTAAACGTTTGTAGTCGACAGTAGTCGTTTGTTGTCGGCTAGTGCAACTTGAATCAGTCTTTAGAAATACAACAGAAAAAAGAAAAGCCACATCTTACGACATGGCCTTACCTAAACATATGATTAAACAGTATATTACTTATACGAGTTGATCGATTGCGATATTTTCCAGTTACCGCCGTCATTGACTAAAGTCACAAGATCGGTTTTGGTAAAACCTTCAAACTGTTGGGTTACTTTTGCAACCATGAAATCACTGGATTGCTCAACAATAGTTGTGCTTGTTTTACAATTTAACTGCTCGCCTTTTTGCTTTTTCAAAAATGAAATTACTTCTGAACGGCTGTTGGTTTTATCTGTTGTGGCATGTACTTTCTGTTTAAAATCTGAAGTAAACAATTGCTCTACTCCTGCCGACTGCCCTTTTGTCATAACCGCAACGTAATGATCAATGGCCAAATCTGCTGTAGATAAATTGACCACCGCTTTTTTAGGATTTGATACCTCTGGTTTGCCCGCTGCCATACTGAATGTTGATACGGCGATCAAAGCTGCTGCTGCGAATGTTTTTGCTAAAGTTTTCATAATGTTTTTATGTTATATTGTTAGTTTTTTTTTATTTATTGATTCAAAAGTAGGGTGTAAATCGCCCCTATCTTATGGCAATTCGACTAAACCAACTAAAAACTCGGTTAATAGTGGAAATGGCTAGGTGAAGTTGTGTGGATCGGGTAAACTCTTCAGCACAAATACGGAGCTTGTTTAAATGTTTAAATCAACTCTATAATAAATCACAAAACATGCTTATATTGGGTTACTTGTTGTTATTATACGATACTAATCAAATTAAGACCAATGAAAATAGATAAAAATATGATTTTAATTTTTAATAAACAGTTTGTTACATTATCACTAATGGCAATTTTTGGATTAACAATTTTATCCTGTAACACAGATAATAAGTCTACAAATAATGAGACAATGAACGCAAACGATTTGACTTTGGGACCAGTTGTTCATGACACGCTAAATAATGACCAAATTGAAAAAATAACAAAAATTCAGATAGCCTTTTCGGAAGTAAATCCAAGCACTTTGGAAGAAACGATATCAAACTTTAAGAGAGACCAAAACCCTGATAATGAAATAGCTATTTGGCTAGCGATGGCTAGGGCATATGAAAAATTCATGTTAACACATAAAGAAATTGGTCTGGACAAAAAGAAAGAGGTATATCAAGTCATCCTGATGCGTTCAATGGAAGATGAGGAAGCGATACTTGCGAAAGCTAATTTAACATTATTGAATAATAAAGAAATAGCTGAAATATTCAGTTATTACAACTTAGAAGCAAAACCGATCGCGGTCATACAAAAATAAAAAATAGGCAAAAAGAGTTTTCTTTATTAGTGAAACATCTGAAATTTTCAAACCACTGTCATCAATGTAATTTGAATAACGTTGCCAATGCTGGACAACGATAATGCATATCTAGCAGAAACAAGGGTGAAAATTACACATGAGCAATTACGTATAAATATATTTTAACTAAATTAAAGGTATGACGGTTAAAGAACAACTACAATCTCTTAGTGGCAAGAGTTACATTGCTGAAGATGGAGAATCTTATCAAATTGAGTTACTGCCTCCCTATACTGATGAAGAAATTGAAAACTTAAAAAACCAGCTTCCAAATAATAATTTACCAGAAGAAATATATCAATTACTCTTGTATGCTCGCGGTTTTAAATTTGGACCACTTGAGAAGATTACTTTTGATACAGTGAATACCTTTGGTTTTGAAGATTTTTTCCCAAATACAATTCAACTCGCGGGAGACGGATTTGGAAATTTTTGGATTTTAGATTTAGATGAGAATGGCAAATGGGGCCATGTTTTTTATGTATGCCACGATCCAGCTGTTGTCATAAAACATTCCGAAAATCTAAAAGAATTTATTTTGCATATCGACGAATTTGGGGAAAGGGGAAAACAATCACATCTAGATCAGGTGCATGAGAAGTCCGTTTTCGATATATGGGAAAGAAACTACGGGTTGATACCAAGAGAAGCAATGCTACAATCTCATGATGACGATATAATACAATTTGCTACACTATTTCCTGAAAATTATCTATTTGCGGATTTACAAAACAAATCAAATAATTCGGGTTTTGCTTGGGGAAAATTAGGATCGGATGTGTCACATATCAAGAGACATGAGTCGAAATTAATATGGGCATTCGAAAAATTGAATAAGAAAAAGGGCTTTTTCGCAAGGCTTTTTAGTAAATAATGTTGAAAATCCAAAGTAAAAATAACCAAAACAGCGTTGATTACTTCTTGTGCTTTAAATTTATAAAGTATTTTGTAGTTCCGATTATCAATACTTTTAATCTGAACAGATATACTAATGCGCGATTTAATTCTTAATTTGCTTAGCCAATGGAAAGATTTAATGGAAGAAGAAGAATTAAACAAAAAAATATAATAGAGAACCGTAGCAGAAATATGTCGCGCATGGATTTCGAAATTCTTGTCAACTTTTATAGAATCTGTAAAAAGAAAGGAATCACAGAAAGAGAAGTTTCCTTTCTATTCGGGAAGCATGATAAGTATTTCACTGAAATTCTCAATCCATTCAACAAAGAAGATATTAAATCGGAATTTCTTGATATTTTACCAAGCATTGCCTCTACAGGTATTCAGAAAATCATTCCAAACCAACTTTTAAGTAAAGAAACTATAGATATTCAGGGTTCTTACATTTTTGAAAAAAATATTCAATCTGAATTAATCTACTATAAGTTTACTGTTTCATTTATAGACGGCACAAAAAAAAATTATAGATGGAAAATTGAAATCAATAAAGGAAATCGTGCACAGGTAAATAATGATTTATTAAAAATTTTAAAGAAACTTATCTCAAATGGATATTTTAACAAAGCTAAATATGCACTTACCGTATATCTGTTTCTTAAAGAAAAATTGAAATTAAAACTTAGTCCTCTTTCTCTCCAAATCGCTCTATCAAAACTCATCAATAAAAAGATTGATCCAGATTATGCTTTGGAAAAAGGAGTTAATAACAATAGGATCGTTTACGGTAAAGTAATGACAGCTAAAGACATCTTTTCAAATTTTTGTGAAAACAATAATATCTGGATTTCTAAATATGAACCACTGAAACATATTTCATCTTTGTTTTTTATATGGTATCAAGATATTGATCAAAATGATAAATTGCTTACATGGAAAAATGGAAAGATCCTATATGCTCACACGATTAACGATTTGCTCCAGTTACTTAAGGATAATGACAAAAGCTTTAATCCTCCTATTAATTTAGCACAATGGCTACTTAACATGAAGGATTTATTAACATCGGAAGCTATCATTTACTCGCCCAATCGAATAATGAAAGGTTTTGTAAAACAAGATATTCCAGATGATATATTAGAAGATTACGTAAATCTCATTAATGTAATTGGTGATTTAGCTTATCAGGAGAAAAAGTATGTAGAGCTCCTATCATTACACGATAGTCCAGTGCTAAAAATGGTTTGGAATTACTACAATTATCACTATCTATTCAAATCAAAAAAGAACGAAGAATTAGCGTTCGACAGAAATGAATTTAAAATTGCCTTAAAACAACTAGTTCAAAAGTTTGAGGAGTACCTTTGAATTGTTTAAATTAACTAAAAAATGAATCGGATAATCTTAATAATAGCACTAACTGTAGCATGCTTCTACAGTACAAAAGCCCAAACGGTTAATTTGGATGAGTACGAAGTATATTTGGGTGATACATTAATAGCAAAAGAAGATTTTGCAAAAGGCCAGCAACTCGATGTTTCAAAACGTGGAGAGCTTACTTTTAAACCTATCACTGATGGAATGAAAGACACCTATTATCTGAATGGAATCTTATATTCTCGCGGTAAAATAGAGAATCTGAAACAGAATGGATTATGGGAGTTTTGGCATCCAAACGGAAAAAAAGCACGGGAAGGTCAATTTGTTGATGGAAAACCTAACGGCACACACCTTTACTGGTTTCCCAATGGGAACAAAAGGGCTACAGGAAACTGGAAGAATGGCATATATGACGGTATTTGGGAAATGACAAGTGAAGATGGAAAACAGAATGCCATTCAAACTTATAAAGACGGAAAATTGATTAAATAGGCGTCTTGCTAACAAACTTGTTAAATGTAAAGTATATCATTGGTGGCGAGCAGTGTGGCTACTCCTTCTTCTCTAGAAGCAATATAAAATAGTTCTTTTTGAAAATTGTCAATTGCATTTGGCTCAACAATAATTTCCAGTTTTATTTTATTCTTTTCCTCTTGTCGATATACAGTTGGCACATCGCTCTCGAGATTTATTTCCACTCCAATATAACCACTTTTACCGATTGAATAATATTTCATAGAAAAGTAAGCATAACAGTCTTTCTTTCCTAATTCATAGAATATTGTTTCGTTATCATTCGGAAAACCTTTTAAAGTCTTCGCGAAATTAGCTAAGCATTCTGATTTATCATATACATCTGTTGTTCCAAAAAAGTTAATGTTTGACGCTGTTACCCTTAGCTCAAACATTTCGTCATCCTTCCAAATCACTTTAATTTCTAAGAACGACTTTCGATTTTCTAAGGTCATATTGTTAATTATTTATTCTAAAAAACATCACAAATGAGGTATTTTTGAGATGCTACTTCTTCTAAAAAAGAGTTTATCAAAATGGATCAGATGTCAGCCATCTTCACTTTTCTTTCTTTTTCATCACTTCTCCGCTTGATGATATTATATTGGTGAATGAGTAGTCATATACCCGGTGCGTTATTTCCATTTTCTTCAATATTGCTTCAGCATCAGTTCTAAATTCTATCCAGCTCCTGTGTTCTTCCAAATATTCCCAATCCCATATCTCACTTGGCATTTGAACGACCTTAGTTTTGAAAGACAATAGTTCTTGCTTAAGTATGCTTGGTATTAGGTTATTTCTAAATACCGTTTCGAAGCACACAGGTGTATAAGCATATTCCAATTCCTGATAAAGCTCTGTCATTGGGTCGAAAATCGGAGATGCCATAAGCTCTAGTTCTCTAGATTTATAAGTGAACAGAATAAGCGAATTAACGATATTGGTATAGTAAAACCTGACGTGCTTGTCATACTCTTCCAATTCAGACTTTGTAAATCCCAATTCATCTAGCTCATATCCTTCATAAGTTTCGGAAGCGATCAGGTCAATTTGTTCTCGGCAATAGTTTGCGTCTTCATCTAGCCCTATTTCACTAGCCAATTTGCAAAGTTCAACCCACACTTCTTTAGTAAAATGCGACGGTCCTGTAACACCCAATTCTATCAGACTTTCAATTGCAAGCCCCCATTCATCCACACGATTGTACTCTACACTTTGCTGAAAGTATTGCTTATCAGAAAATGATTCATAAAGGGAATTAAGCAGCTTTCTTAATCTCTTCTTTATCGAAGGTTTGCTATTCCATCGTTTCAAAAAATCGAATGTACCCATTTTAAAAAGAGGCATTATTATTCCCGATCAAATATGTTGATTAATGATGAATATTTCAACATTTAATTTATTTTAAATTTGCAAGTCCAGGTATCTGGAATCAATCAAGTGCCTTTTACTTATCTTCTAGAAAATAGAATTTCACCAAAAACATCTCCCTATTAAAATAGTGGACCTAACATCCCAAAGAATCAATTTCTACTAAATATTAATTCTGCTTATTAAAGAATTTCCACATATATTCATTTACATCAAATTCTTTGGATGTGAGACCGATTGGTAATCCTATATTAAAATCATCAGCTCCTGGCCAAGTATGTCCCCCGTTATCAATAGAAATCAATATAACGGACTTATTTCCATAAGTGGATTCCAAAATTTCAACTTCCGTGTGGTCATTCTTCACTTTATTAATTTTAGTGGATTTTTCGTCAGTAAATAAACTTCCTTTCCAATAGTCGTAGGAATTCATTGCTGAAGAATATCCTCCATGCTTCCCTTCATAATCAACAATTTCATCTGCTTTTCCATGTACCATTAAAACACCAATTTCATTTTTATTTTGATTATAATAAGCAACCGAATCTGGAAGTGTGGCACCTATACTTGCAACAGCCGAAAACCGATGAGATAACTCCGCAGCAATTCGATGACAAAAGAAACCACCTCTGGACAAACCCGTTGCAAAGACTTTTTTGCTATTCACGTTATAATCTTTTTCAATCTGTGTTAATAATGCATCTGTAAAACCAATATCATCTGTTCCATTTTTGTAAGACATTCCGTAACCAACATTCCAATCTTCTTTAATCCCTTTGGGATAGACTATAATAAAGCCATATTTATCAGCTGTATGATTTAGTTTGGTATACAACATCTGCTCGGCAGGTGTCATACCGCTCCCATGAAAATTGAAAACGACCGGATAGCTTTTCTGAACATCGTATCCTTTAGGAGTGTATACAATATATTTTCTCTTTGTTTCTTTGTATTGAATGGCCTTAGTTTGTGCAAAAACAAAACTTGTTAAAAATGTGAATGTTAATAATAGGGTTTTCATAATTATTTTACTTGTTTATCTTTTTTAAAATGACGCCAGCTCGACCTAAATATATTTCATGTTGATTTTTTTTTCTTTTCACATAGATAGGCTTCAATATTACCCAAAGTATTAGTAGAGAAACAAGTAAGATTGATATACTTAATAGAAGCCAATTTCGCGATAGAATGAATTCATCTAAAAAATAGAGAAGTATTGCAACTATTATAAAGCTTATACAAATACAATTGGCTACAATTTGTCTCAAAGTTTTCTTCATTTCTAGGTCTGAGACACTTGTTAAAAAATCAATATTGCTCAATAAATATTCTTTGTTTTGCTTTTTGATATTTCTCCATGAATTCATAAGCAAATAAATAGCTGTAAATAGAATTATAAATTCCGATACACTTTTATAAATACTGCTCAACTCATCAGTATAAATAACGTATCCTATAGCGAAGATTGAAAATATAATAACGCTGATACACCAGTATAATATGCTTCTTCTCCTCCGCTTTCTTAGTTGGGTAAGTTCATTTTGAAATTCACTATAGTCAACTATTAAGCTATCATCAAAGGAATGCCACATGTTTTTTATTTGTTCAAAGCCATCAGCCATTTCGTTTCATTTTTTTTGATAAAATATTTTTAATTCTGTGTATTTTCACCCTTACATTAGCGTAACTGATTCCAACAATATCCGCAATCTTTTCCTGGCCAACATCTTCAAGGTAAAGACCGATTATAATACGATCTAATTCGGCAAGTTCACTAATGCATTTATGAAGATTCACAAAATCATCTTCATAAACAGTAGTTTTTTCATCCTCTGCCTTTAGAAAGTCATAGTCAAAAACCTGCTTATTCTTTTTTTCATTTTCAATTATTCTTAAACATTTATTACTCGCAATCCTATAAATCCAACCGGATATATTTTCGGTATTTTTCAGAAATTTAAAATTTTCAAAAACCGTAATAAAAGTATCTTGTGTAACATCTTTTGCTTTATCTACATCATTAAAGTATCCAAGACAAACCCTGAATACTTTATGAGAATACATTTTATATAATTCTTCAAAAACCATCTATAATATAAATACGAAAAGTGATAGAATGTTACAACTAATAAAAACATTTAATATTGAAATAAAAATCCAGTCACTACACATTAAATCAACCATTCTCTTTTTAAGTAGTTTCAACTCCCCTACTATTACATCTGGCCAACGAGCAAAACCTTGTCTAATAATCTCTTCCCCATCAGCTATTGTAAATAACTGAGAGATACTAAAGGCAGACTCTCGGATACCGGCAATCTGTCTAAAAGTTAGTTGTGATCTACTTTTACCTGTTTTCACAGCTGAAGGAAGATTTATTATATTGTGGAAGGTCCATTTATAGAACTTTTTGTATATTGACATACCATAATATTTAGCTTTAGATATATCCAAAATGAAAAAATTATTATCTATCATAGTTTTACTTATACTGTGTCAAAGTTTAATTGCCCAAACTGCAGATGAACTAAATTCGCTTGGCATAAAATATGCTAAAAAAGATAAATCTGATAAAGCTTTTTCAGCTTTTGATAAAGCAATAAACCTAAATCCTAATTTACCTGGCCCATATGCAAATAGAGGTAACATTCATCGGTTTCGTAAAGAATTTGAGCTTGCAATAGCGGATTATTCTAAATTTTTAGAGTTATCTCCAGATAACATTGATGCGCTCTATGCTAGGGCTGGTGTTTATAAAGACGTTAAGGAATTTAAAAAAGCTATTTCTGACTATTCAAAAGTAATTGAAATAAAACCCTCCTTTGAGGATATCTTCTTTGATAGAGCATATTCTTATATAAGATTAGAAGATTATGAGAATGCAAAAAATGATCTAGAATCACAGTTAAAAATATCTCCGAAAGATTTTAAATCATTTGCCAATTTAATAAACGTTAAAAAAAAATTAAAACTATATGATGAAGCACTAGCGGATTATGAAAAAATAATTATTGAATTTCCTAATGAGCCTAATCTCCATATACTTTATAACAATCGAGCTGTTACTTATAAAGAACTTAATAGACCTGAAGAGGCATTAGAAGATATAAATAAAGCTCTAAAAATTAATAAAAATTATAGTGTGGGATACTTAACTCGAGCGGGCATTTATTTAGATCTTGAGGATAAAAAAAATGCTTGCAAAGATTTCAAAAAAGCCCTCTCTCTTGACCTTGAAAAGCATCCCAGTTTTGAAGTAGATGAAGATTTTGAAAAACTGAAATCATTATGTGATTAAATGACCTGTCGGGTTCATTAAATAAAGCAAAATTTTATACCGCTGAAGATAGAACTTTGCAAATTATAAAGTGATTATTTATTATTATGATTTCAGAGAGTAGTTTATAGTGATGCTGAATCAATACATTTAGTGGTGCTTAAGACACTCATTTTAAACGCAGCCTAAGCTTCTAAAAAAATATACAGATACCAATATTTTAGTAGTAAATCATGAAGACGCGAACCGACAAGACTATACCCATAATAATTATCTCTTATGGTTTATTTTTTATCCTTCTGCTGTTTATAAATTTAAGTTTTAAACTTACACCTTTTTCAGTAGTATGGCTCAGCTTCGGTACATTTATGATACTTTTCGGACTTTGGAAAATTGAGACATTTGAGCTTAAAGAAAATAAACTATTAAAGACAAATTTTTCAGGACTGTTTCAACGTACTATTAACTTGGAGAGTATGGTTCGTTATGACAAAAAAGTAATTGACACCAGCCACTTTAATAATCCATTTAATATAGTTAGACTTTTTTCAAGTGACAAAAAGTATCTAATATTTAGACGGATTACAATTGTAACTGATAAAGGATCCAAAATGAAACTTGACGAAAGAACAATTGAAACAGAAGATTTTAATAAATTATACACCAAAATAAAAAGTAAGAAAAACAAACGGACAGATTAATCTGCAATTGACGTCCTCCCAATTTCAGGAGTATTATAAAGTAGAAAAATTTGCTATTTTGACCTGATTTTCAATAAACATTTCAGGTGTTAAATCCCCTAAACAGCTATGTGGTCTGAAGGTATTATATTCGTCTCTCCTGAATCATAATCAAAAAGGCTTAGATTATTATTCTAAGCCTTTTAATTTTTTATAATATTTCTACTTTGTGATAGTAAACATTCTTATAGTATTGCTCGTTTTTGAATCCCAAACGATAACATTATCATGAATTAACTGTCTGCAGAAAACGCCAGCTGAATCTTCTGTAAAATAAATAGTCGATTTTATAGTATCCACTTGCTCTGAAGTCCATTTTAATAATGTGACATGCTCTTTTTCACGTTTATCAGCATTAACTGCAAAAAGCAATCTGTAATTCTTATGCACATCAGTTGGTTTAACTAACGTTGCTCCTGGATACTGTACACGTTGATTTCCGCCTAATATGTAGATTAGTTGAAGTTTATTAATATCTATTGATTTTTCAACCTTTACTGAAGGATCTAATAAATCATTACCTTGCTCATCTAATACATTAACAAGTACACTATCTTAAATATAAGGACCTACACGCGGATCCTTTTTACAACTCATAACAGACTACTATTTAATAATAGTATTATTACAAATTTCAAATTTAATCTCATTGCTTAATATTATATGTCATTTTTTTGTTATCATTATAACTAATCACACAATAGATATTGAGCAAAACAGATTCGCAATCTATCGTGAATTAAACCCCTAAACAGGATGAAATCCATTCTAATCTTTAATAAAAAACAATCTTGATTAAGGAGTGAAAAGGTTAATATCAATCTTCTTTTATAATAACTGCAATACAATTTTTATAAAAGATAACTTAGACTCTTGGCTTAATATTTTCTTCTCAAAATCGACCACAATATAAACCGAAAATTAAAGAATAAAAAAGAAAAATAGTTCTATTCACCATTAAATTCCTTCAATAACCGCTAACCTCCTATTAATCAGCTTCAGCACGGCTTCAGGTTTTAATTCTTCCGCCCGAAAACCTCGCTTATCCCTTGTGCAAGAACTACATGCTGTAGCATCAAGGTCATTGCTATTGCCACATGAGCATTCCCAAACTTCTTTATTTGAAGAGAAAAATCCTTTAGATTGTTTAACTGTAACTACTTCTTGAAATAGCTGTACCAAGCCCTCTCCTTTCAATGTCTGTAGATAGGCAATATCTTGAGCGGAATACCAGTCTTTGTCTAAGGTAAGTACCTTCAATGCTGCCTTTTTTGCCAATAAAGATCCTGCTAACAGTTTCGCCACCTGATCGTAATCGATAAGATTGGAACTGCTGATAGCTTTGCTAATGATCTTAAACTGCGCACCGGTTAAATCATCGGATAGCAACTGTCCATAGAGTATGGCTATAGGTTGAGTTTGTCCAGGAAATCAAAATAACGGAAGATCGTGCCTTGAGAATCTATATATTCTCGATCCTCCCCTGTTTCATTCATCGCTTTGAATAGCAGGGGTACAAATTCGGTCAATCGGGATGTGGCTATAAATTCGGCTGTAGCATTGTCCATGGTATAGATACCGGTATAGCGTTCCATGATCAAGCTTGCTTTGACTTTGTTCTTAATAACAGATCCATCGATATCTCCACCTACCGCTTCTGATTGTATATGTTTAATTTCATTGAGCAATACAGGAGTACCGATAGCGGTGATCATAAACGATCGGTGTTCCTTTGTCCGAGAGCTCATCAATATTGACGCTGAAGCCTACAATGGCATCTGCTCTATAGCTACGTGCATTTTGTTTTAAAGACTCCACAACGCTCTTATATAGCTCCTGTAGTTTGTTTTCATAATTGCGGGAGCGCCCACCGAAAAAGTCTACGAAGCTGGCTCCGATTTCACTCAGAGCATTGGCTCCAATAACAGCAGTTGCTGAAATGGGATCAAAATAACGCAGGACTTCTCTCCCCTCGATGGTATTGGTACTGGTAACGATCATGGTGTATGATGAATACTTTTTTAAAAGCCCGAAAATAAAAGATTGCTTTGATTAAAAAATACGGGAAGCCTTAAGGATGGTATAAAACGTATAAAGCCATTCTTGACAGAATGGCTTTATTTGGTATTTTTATGACCTATTTGATTTATTTCAGCTTTTCAAGTTATTCAATTAAAATTATCTCTTTGAGACAAAAATACTTTTACCTGCGGCATATTTGTTACTATTGGAAATCTTAAAGGGTGTATTATTCTTCCATAACATAACACTGATTGTCCCTTTTTTAGGCATTTCAAAACCTGTAATAAAAACATCATTATTGATAACCTTAATATCTATTGCACTTGCCTGCATATCATCCTGAGATAAGATTGTCTTTACGCCATTTTTCCATAGAACTGCTTTACTGTTATCAGAGGCACTAGATTGTCCTACGACATATACATCATCCTCCTTAACATAAATTGAACTTGCAAAACTAGATTCTCTATCCTTGTCAAATAGTGTCACAACACCATCTTTCCAAACAGTTGCATATGTAACTTGACCAAAAGCCCGCCATCCTACAGCATACACAGCACCGTCAGTTACAAATATCTTTTTTATGGAATTTGATTCATATATGTTTTCTTTACCTAAATCTGTCACAACACCATTTTTCCATATAAACCCACCTCGATTGCCTATATCATAATATGTACCTCCTACATATATATCATTCTGTTTGATAAAAATGGAATTAGCTTGTCCTTCTTTTGACTTATCCAACAGATTTGATGCAATGCCATTTTTCCATAATTTGGCAATATCTCCGTTAGGTGATCCTTCGTATCCCACGATATATATATCGTTGCCATCTATCCAAACTGAATTTGCCTGAGAAGAATATTTCCCATCTGTTAATTCAATTAATTCATTATTTTTCCATAAGGCTGCCACTAAATTTTTATTGTTGCGCCATATATAACCAACTAAATAAACATCTTTCCCCGATACATACATATCGCTCACGGTTGCAACGGATTTCCCATCTGTAAGATTAGTATATTGACCATTTTTCCATAATTGAACAAAAGTATTTGAACCGTTAGTTTCCGTTCCTGCAATAAAAACATCATATTGAGGATCGTGACTTTCATTTTCCTCCGAATTTGTCGATTTTTTACAACCAAAAAAACATAATAAAACAACTAGTTTTATTACTAATAATGTGGATTTCATCATATTCCTTAAAATTCTATATTGTAATCTTATTTATATTTTCAAATTCAACAATGTGGTAGATAGTATTGGTAACGATCATGCTGTATGATGAATACTGTTTTAAAAGCCCGAAATAGAAAATCTGTGTACATCTATTCAAAATCTCTAAAAAATATCATCAATTGCTAGAACTTCTTTAATATACCAACATACCATTAAAACTCATAAAAAAGAATCTTAGTGAATACTTATTTTCAAATATTCTCTTTCTCCTCAAAACTATCCAATTCTTTTTTTACTTCTTCCAAAAGTTGTTTTTCCGTTGGTAGGTAAAGTTTGTATTGGCTGGCGATGATTTGCCTCTGCTCTTCGGGTAATGTGAATTTTACAACTGTATCGTTTTTATGAGCGCACAGCAGGATACCAATGGTTGGATTTTCGTGCGATAATTTTTCTATTCGGTCGTAGTAATTGACATACATCTGCAACTGACCTATATCTTGATGGGTTAGTTTGTGCGTTTTGATTTCGATTATGACAAAACACTGCAATAATCGGTTATAAAAAACCAAATCAACAAGAAACTCATCGCCATCCAAATGAATTCGTTTTTGCCTGGAAACGAATGAAAATCCATTTCCTAATTCTAACAAAAACTCTTGTAAATGGGTAATGATGGCATTTTCTAAATCTCTTTCATAGTAAGAGGTTTCACGTTTCAAACCTAGAAATTCTAAAAACATGGGGTCTTTAATAATTTCTTTGGCATCCGATGGGAGTTTTTCATTTTTAGCAACTGCTAATACACTATCTTTATCATTACTTAATAAAAGGCGTTCGTATAGATTGCTGTAAACTTGGCGTTCCAACTGTCTTGACGTCCAATTATTTTTTATGGTTTCAGCGATATAAAACTCTCTTTTCTCCTCACTGTCAACACCTAAAAGCAATTTGTACTGTGTCCAGCTTAATTGTGCACGCAGTGCGTGCACAATTGGAAATGTCCGATAAAGCTGACGATACAAGTTGATTTGTCTTATTGAAAAACCAGTTCCAAATTCGGGCTGTAATTTTTCCGAAAGATATTTGATAAGGTAAGTACCATAATCAGCACGTTCTTTCCCATCTTGTTCTTCTTCAAAAATACGTTTACCTATATGCCAATACATCAATGTCCGTTGATGATCTACGGCACGAATCGCTTTATCTTTTGATTGTGCAATTATGGTTTTGATGTCGGTTATAATCGTTTGGTTTACGAGCATAGTATTGAAACTTCTAAGCGTTTATCAAATATACAAATTAAAGGAATACCTGTCACAATCAGTACCAGATCACTTCATTCTAATTCCATATCCAGCTCATTCTTTGATGTTGAAAAAGTAATAGAATCCTTTGACTCTTTAACGGTAACTACTTCTGTATATAGCTGTACCAAGCCCTCTCCTTTCAAAGTCTGTAGGTAGGCAATATCTTGAGCGGAATACCAGTCTTTGTCTAAGGTAAGTACCTTCAATGCGGCCTTTTTTGCCAATAAAGATCCTGCTAACAGTTTCGCCGCCTGATCGTAATCGATAAGATTGGAACTGCTGATAGCTTTGCTAATGATCTTAAACTGCGCACCGGTTAAATCATCCGACACCAACTGTCCATAGAGTATGGCTATTGCTTGATCTTTGTCCAGGAAATCAAAATCACGGAAGAGCGTGGCTTGACGGTCTTTGAATTCTTGATCCTCCCCTGTTTCATTCATTGCTTTAAATAACAAGGGTACAAATTCGGTCAATCGAGATTTGGCTATAAATTCGGCTGTAGCATTGGTCATCGCATAGATACCGGTATAGCGTTCTATGATCAAGCTTGCTTTGACTTTGTTCTTAATAACAGATCCATCGATATCTCCACCTACTTCTTCTGCTTGTATATGTTTAATTTCATTGAGCAATACAGGTGTACCGATAGCGGTGATCATAAACGATTGGGGTTCCTTTGCCCGAGAGCTCATCAATATTGACGCTGAAGCCTATAACGGCATCTGCCCTATAGCTACGTGCATTTTGCTTTAAAGACTCTACTACGCTCTTATATAGCTCCTGCTTTTGTTTTCATAATTGCGGGAGCGACCACCGAAGAATCCCGAAGGGATCTGCGAAGCAAACAAGACAAAGCTGGCTCCTATTTCACTCAGAGCATTGGCTCCAATAACAGCTGTTGCTGAAATAGGATCAAAATAACGCAGGACTTCTCTCCCCTCGATGGTATTGGTACTGGTAACGATCATGGTCTATGATGAATACTGTTTTAAAAGCCCGAAAATAAAGCATCGCTTTGATTAAAAAATACGGGAAGCCGTAAAAAGGGTATAAAACGTATAAAGCCATTCTTGGCAGAATGGCTTTATATGTTATTTTTATGATCTATTTAATTTATTTCAGTTTTTCAATCTCTTCGATGGTAAGGCCTGTACCTTTTGCAATATCTGCAATAGGTAAGCCCATTTTCTTGAACTCTAAAGCAATGGCAATTGATTCTTCTCGTTTGCCTTTTTCAATTCCAGACTGAATTCCCTTTTCGATTCCAGCTTGGATTCCTTTTTCTCTTTCTTGTCGTTTGATTGTTTCTATTACACCCATTTCATATGTAAATGATTTGTTTTTTATTGGCCATCTGGAGTATCCATACAATTTAATTATAAAATAGTGGCTGTATGGAGAGTTCGATTGTGCCTCCTGTCACTTGATAAATGTATTGATCAAAGTTACTATTTATTTCTTTATCTCGTATAAAAAGAAAACTCTTTAAAAAAACTAAAAAGCTCATTATACGATCTTTACTATACTTATTGGTCTCGATGAGCCTTCTTGCGATTGTACTACGCTGCTCTGCGAGCTCCTGCTCCGGAACCTTATCTTCATCTAAAGCTTTCTGGCATGCCAAGACAATATAAGCAAATATATTGTCCATATCGAGTAGCTCTGATTCGTCATGATCAAAAATTTGATAGCTCAGGTACTGAAAGCGTAACGACGTGCGAAAAACAGCAAAATGATATTCATCAGTACATGGCTGCGAACGTCCTCCAGTAAAAACAGCAATGGTCTCCACAGGAACACGGTAACGATCTAATAGCCTGTAAAAATACTGAAAGATACGATGTGAGAAATCGGAATCATGTCCGCCTTCGATTTCGGTATTCACTAAAATCCACTTCTCGCTTCCATCTTTTAAATAAACCTTGACCAGAAGGTCTGCCACACGCTTCCCTTTTTTACGCTCACGATAGGGAATGATCTCCAACAATTCTTTGTCCATAAATGTCAATCCACGCCCGAGATCAAAGGTAGCATCCGCATCTGGGTACATGAACCGTAAAAAATCAGGAAAATTGTCCTCAAAAATGGCTTTCAAAAGCTCATCATTCTTCTTGGCTGGCTTTAAACGTCTTGAATCTACACTCATAACGGTCTATCAATTGGTTAATAGAAATAAAGATACAAATAAAAACTAAATATATTAGCATTTTTATTTATTTTCTTGACCGTAGAAGTACGGGTGTATCGACAAAGGGGATCTTAAAAGATTGGCGTTTCTTTTCCCGAGATAGCATCAATGCTGAAAAAAGAAAAACCACATCTCATGACGTGGCTTTAACTAAACATATGGATTAAACTTCATCTACTTATACGAGTTGATCGATTGAGATATTTTCCAGTTACCGCCGTCATTCACTAAAGTCACGAGATCGGTTTTGGTAAAACCTTCAAACTGCATCGTTACTTTGGCGATCATATAGTCTGCAGACTCCTGTACGATGGTGGTACTAGTTTTACAGTTTAGCTGCTCACCTTTTTGCTTTTTCAAAAAGCTGATAACTTCTGAACGGCTGTTTGTCTTCAACTCAGAGGCTTGTACTTTTTGACTAAAATCTGCTGTAAACAACTGCTCTACTCCTGCCGATTGTCCCTCTGTCATAACCGCAACATAATGATCAATGGCGAGATCTGCTGTAGATAAATTGACCACTGCTTTTTTAGGATTTGATACCTCTGGTTTGCCTGCTGCCATAGTGAATGTAGATACTGCGATCAAGGCTGCTGCTGCGAATGTTTTTGCTAAAGTTTTCATAATGTCTTTATGTTATATTGTTAGTTTTATCTTATTTGTTGATTCAAAAGTAGGGTGTTAATCGTCCCAACCCGATGGCAATTAGACTAAACCAACTAAAAACTCGGTGAATGAAGGAAATAGATACGTGAAGTTGTAACCTATCATTTCTTTTGTTAAATTGGAAAGGATTACCAAACTAATAACGAATTAAAATATGCAAACACTAATTCACCCTGAAGATTTTATAAATAAGCGATTTGACAAAGCTTGGTTCAACTGGGATTGTTGTTAATCATTTAATTTTATGGATGATTTTCTTTTTCCTTTGATTTTATTTCTCATCTTCATAGGTACACCAATTGTCGTGGGATTATTGATATATATAATACCTAAAAAACTGGGATACCCAAGGTTTGCAAGATATCTGCTATTTACCTATGGTTTTATTTGCCTATTATTTACATGTTATCTATTTTTTAGTGATTATTTTTTTACAAAATCTGATGCGCTCAAACTTGTTGAAGAACAAGCGATAACATTAGTAGATGAATTTAAGATCAGTAACTATAACTCATCGTTTGCAATTGGTGAGAGTTATGAAACATTTACGCTTAACATCTCTAATTTGGATAAACAAAAAGCTATTTCGAAAATTATAAATTCCAAAAATTTCCATTCGAACGAAGATTCTAATCACATTGTATCTTATAATTCATTAAATCAATATTGGGGTCCAAAAATTACACAGAATTATGAAACAGAAGATGCTTATGTTAGGGAGTATTTTAAACCCAGTGGACAAAATAATTATACTCCTACTTTTAGAAAAATTACGATAAGCAAACTGAAAAATGAATTAATATATGAGGATATAGACGAATAGAATCATTCTGTAAAAACGTCTAATACTATTTAATTATATTTTTATTCAATCAAGTTTGACACCTTTGTTTATAAGCGGAAACACATTGTGCCATGGTCATGGCGGACAAAATGGACTGGAATTAGTATTTACAGCTTGGTTAGCTTTACCAATTTTAATACTATTTAGTTTTGTATTTAACCGTATATTCAAGCCAACGAATTTTTATAAAAAAAAATGAACAAATAAGAAATCACCATTGTCAACAGGCTCTTTGCGAAAGAATAAAATTGTAAGTCTTCCATATACACTTGAAAAAAAATCACTTAGTAAAAAGTATAATAACAAATATGTCCAAGACCAAATAGACAAAATTGAAAAACTTAGTGGATCGACAATTTCAATTAAGAATATAGGTAAAACAAGTTCAGAGTATAAGAAACCTTGTATATGTTGTAAATCTGAATTTTACATTCTTATCACAAACTACATTTCGATTGACTCTCCATTAACGTGTGGTACATGTAACAAATCTGTCCCAATTTATAAGCTACCAAAATTTTACGACTTTGGTTATATGCCAATTTTAAGTTGGGAAACAAACTATCAAGCTTGTGATAGCTTACAAATGAATTGTGAGGTCGGAGAACGTTGGTCTTTAAATCAGATGCAAGAAACAAAATCACCATTATCAAAGCAAGGTTTGGATATATGTAAACAAATTGAAGAACAAACGACAATTCCAACATTTTATTATTTATACAATTACAGGAAAAATAGTGGAGATGATAAAAATAGACTCTGCCCAAATTGTAAGAAAAAATGGACCTTAAAAACACAATTACATAATCTTTATGATTTCAAATGTGATAATTGTAGAATCATATCAACAATATCTACAAATACATAAATAATCCAGGACATGCTCTTCATAAACTGTATAATACTAGTTCATTGACAGCTAAAATGTATCAATCAGACCGGACAACTAATCATTTTGATGTTACTTTTTTAACGTTTTTGTAACACGTCAATAAAATACGTTAAATTTCATGCGTTTTTATAACACGTCAATACAATTTATAATCTCAATTATGAATAATCTCTTTATTATTGATTTCTAAATTATTGTATTAAAAAATAGGATGAGGACATTAATTTCATTATCTTAATAAATGAAATATAATATTATAGACTTATAATAGCTTTGCTACATATGATATTGACCAATTATACGCCTTTTCTTAAAAACTTATTAAAATACATTTCAATATTACTTTTTTGGGGTTGTCCTTTACTCTGTTTTTCTCAATATAAACTTAAGGATACCACGAAATTTGTAACAAATAATTTGCCGGCTTATGTATACAGGTTGGACCAGTATAAATATAAAAATATACCGATTATTGATAGAAAATCAATTGTAAGTACTCTGTTGCGAGAATATTACATTGATGAATTGGTCTCAGGAAATGAGACCTTAAGTAAGGATCGCTATTATGCATTGAGCCACCATCTTTCAGCCAAAACATTTAATTCGCTAAACAATCGCGATAGATTTAACTACTGTATGATGACACAAGAATACTATATGCAAAATTGTGGAAGTCTTGGTCGATTTAAATCAACAGGAATATACGGTGCTTTTTATCGATCAGATTTACCTTTAGAGTATTGGAGCGATAGACAATTACAATTTTTACATAAGAATAGAAAAGAAATCATTGGTTACGTGGATCAAATGTGGTCCGATTTAAAATTTATTGGTGATAACACAAAAGATCTATTGGTAGAATTGATCATGTGGGAGGAGATCCCCAAAATATTGCAACAAATAGAATTATCTCCTCAAGATAATAGCTTATACTCAGTATTAGTTCAGATTATGATGCGTGCAAAATTCACGATATTTGAAGCTTCAAAAATATATGAACAACTGTATGGCCCTGAGTCTTATATTGCTAGTCAGATCGCAGGTACAGAGGAAAACAGGACAGCAATAGTTGACATGGCAAAAAAATGTTATGCTGAATTGGATGTGATCCCAAATTATAATGTCCCGGTATATGTTAGGCAGTCAAGACCATCTTACTCCTCTGACGGGCTTAAGGAGGAATTGGTTACAAGAAAAAAGGATTGGCCACTAAAAAAAGTACAAACTCCTATATTTAAAATTAAATTATAACTTATTGAAATCACTCTTTATATCAAAAACAGATACTCTAAAAAGCCACATCTCACGAGGTGGCTTCTAGTTAATATATGGATTAAACTTGATTACTTATAAGAATTGATCGATTGAGATACTTTCCAATTACCGCCGTCATTGACTAAAGTCACAAGATCTGTTTTGGTAAAACCTTCAAACTGCATCGTTACTTTGGCGATCATATAGTCTGCTGACTCCTGTACGATGGTAGTTCTGGTTTTACAGTTTAATTGCTCTCCTTTTTGTTTTTTCAAGAAGGAGATAACTTCCGAACGGCTATTGGTTTTATCTTCTGATGCCTGAACTTTTTGACTGAAGTCTGCTGTAAACAATTGCTCTACTCCTGCCGATTGTCCTTCTGTCATAACCGCAACGTAATGGTCAATGGCCAAATCTGCTGTGGATACGTTAACTACTGCTTTTTTAGGGTTTGATACCTCTGGTTTGCCTGCTGCCATAGTGAATGTTGATACTGCGATCAAGGCTGCTGCTGCGAATGTTTTTGCTAAAGTTTTCATAATGTCTTTATGTTATATTGTTAGTTTTATCTTATTTTTTGATTCAAAAGTAGGGTGTTAATCGTCCCAACCCTATGGCAATTAGACTAAACCAACTAAAAACTCGGTGAATGAAGGAAATAGATACGTGAAATTATTTTAAACTTTTTTGAACTATTCTATTTGACAGGTGTTCTTATTATACAAAGCGATAACAAACATACTTTCAGCAGGAAAGTGGATAACGATAAATGACGTAGTACAGTAAATAAATCCAATTGCTTTAAAACAATCTGGATGACGAAACAAAAAAGAGGAAACGATAAGAAACATAAAAATTACTGTGCAGTTAAACGCCAAGATAAAGGGTCTAATGAGAATTAGGCCCTTTTGATGTATATGGATTTTCAAGCATTCGCAACTATTTTACATGATAGATATTTGGTTTTTATATGTATCTTAATGCGGTTAACCTATATGCTTATAATGTTTAAAGTTAAGATTATCAAAAGACAATAGCTACATATGGCATTTAAATGGTGTTTAAATCACAAATTTTTAAAACTTGATTATACGCAATACTAAGAAAAAAGAAATTAAAACAAATTATACTTTTTTTTAGTAGTATTCTTTATTGGGATTTCAATCGCACTTGATAATGATTATTTTCAAAATTGAATCACTGGGACTTATATATACGATTTTCCTATATTAACTGTTAATGGTTCCACTGATGATGATTGTACTAACAATGGGGAGTACTTATCCATTGAAAAATACTTTTAATACTATAATATATTTATGAAATTAATTTTACTTATCATCTCCCTTTTTACGCACAACATTTTGCGATCACAAATCAATACCAAAATTGAAGATATTGGAAAAAGAACCACCGAATTTTTAATACAAAGAGGAAAAATCGAAGATTTCAAGTATGCGCTTAAACTTAAAAGTCTGTTTCCAAAAGAAGATTTTTCTAGTTTTAAAGATAGTCCTGCTGAATTTGTCTTAGGAATGCTACAAGGTTCGGAATTGGAATTACCCGTTGCTTGGAATGAACTAAAAGTTAAAGCCAATAAACTGAACATTGATACGAACTCTTCCTATCACGAAACATATTTTGATAAAAAAGGTAGCGACAACTACGTGGTGACTTGTGTAATAAAATCACCTTCAGACTATTTTACATTCAGTTTTAATCTTCTACAGTGGGAAAAAGATATTTATATATCACGATTTTATAAAGACGTAAGGAGATACAAATCTATTAAAGAAGTTAAAACTAATCTTTCTAGCATTGTCGATGATGAAATCGAAAAAGAGATACAAGAAATGGAAAAGGAGAATTATCTAGAATAAGGGTGACTTAAAGTAGTCAATATAGCTACTGGAATTTGTTTTCATAATTGCGTGAGCGCCCACCGAAAAATCCCGAAGAGATCTGCGAAGCAAACAAGACGAAGCTCGCTCCTGATCGCACTCAAAGCATTGACTCCAATAACAGCTGGTGCTGAAAAGAGATTTTTGTGGTGATCGGTTTGATTAAAAAAATACGTAAAGCCGTAAGGAGGATATAAAACAAATAAAGCCATTCTTGACAGAATGGCTTTATTTGTTTATTTTATAAGATCTATTTGATTTATTTCAGCTTTTCAATCTCGTCGATGGTAAGGCCTGTAGCTTTGGCAATCTGTTGAGTAGACAAACCCATCTCTTTCAAATTCAAAGCTGTCTCAATGGCTTTTTTGTGTTCGCCTTGGGCAATACCTTCTTTTAAACCTTCTTTTAAACCTCGATCATGTCCAATACGCTGAGCAGTAGAATAGGTATTCTCTGCATCGCGCTTATGTTTTAAACTTGCTTCGTATGCCATCTTATCCTCCGGTGTTAATTTTGCGACTTCGCCTATGTCAAAGATAAGACCAAATACCCGCTTATCCAAAAAATCCGGTATTTTATCAAGTTTGCTCATGTTTTTCAATAGATATAGCCACATATCCATATCTGTCTTTATATCAGCCTCATTCTTATTAAAATTTGGTAATACTAAGAGCTTGTAACCAAGCTTTTCATAAAAAACAAGATTACTCTGCTTATCGCAAAGGGCAACATCGTAAAAATACTTACCGCGTTCAGTTTCTCCTAACTCAAACTCTAAGATACCGATAAAATATACTTCGGGAAGTTCGTATGTATTTCCCTTATAGCCCTTGGGTATAAGTTTATTGATAAGCCTGGATGTATAAAAAACGGTCCGGTCTTTAAAAAAATCTTGATAAAGCTGTTGCATCTCTATAATGAAATGCTCACCATCAATACCGGTACAATAGAGATCGAAAATGACCTTCCGATCATTTTCAACATCGCCCCCCTGCTCCACTGGCCGATAATGAAGATCTTGAATAACTTTCTCTCCCTCAAAGAGTCCATTTAAAAATCCAATTAAAATAGGCTTATTTTCTTCTCTTCCAAAATAAAATTTAAAGCTCCAGTCTCCACTAAAACCAACATACTTGCCCATGTTACTTTTTGTCTTTTTCATAATAATATGCTTTACTTAAATAATTAATGTTGCTAAGCAAACATCAGAAAAACTAAAATTATTAGCCGGTTATTAAACGTTTGTTGTCGATAGTAGTCGTTTGTTGTCGGCTAGCTGGCAACAAAAGCATCAATTTGTTAACCTAGTCTTGCTTTCCGGACACAAAAAAAGCCACATCTTATGACATGGCTTTAACTAAACATATGTGATTAAACAGTTAATTACTTATACTAGTTGATCGATTGGGATATTTTCCAGTTACCGCCGTCATTGACTAAAGTCACAAGATCGGTTTTGGTAAAACCTTCAAATTGCATAGTTACTTTGGCTATCATATAGTCTGCTGACTCCTGTACGATGTTGGTACTTGTTTTACAGTTTAACTGCTCACCTTTTTGCTTTTTTAAGAAGGAAATAACTTCTGAACGGCTATTGGTTTTATCTTCTGATGCCTGAACTTTTTGACTGAAGTCTGCTGTAAACAATTGCTCTACTCCTGCCGATTGTCCTTCTGTCATAACCGCAACGTAATGATCAATGGCCAGATCTGCTGTAGATAAATTGACCACTGCTTTTTTAGGGTTTGATACCTCTGCTTTGCCTGCTGCCATAGTGAATGTAGATACTGCTATTAAGGCTGCTGCTGCGAATGTTTTTGCTAAAGTTTTTTATCTAGATAATTTGTTATTTAAAGGTGATAAGGCTATCATGAGTATAAATTCTGCAACTAATTACCAATGTACTCATGATGGTTCATAATGTCTTTATGTTATATTGTTAGTTTTATCTTATTTGTTGATTCAAAAGTAGGGTGTAAATCGTCCTTACCCTATGGCAATTAGACTAAACCAACTAAAAAATCGGTGAATGAGGGAAATAGATAGGTGAAGTTGTGAAGATGGATTCAAAATGCTAAATTCAGCACATAAATTGTTTTATAAAATATGATCAATGTTTATAGAGATAAGTTGAAGAGGCATTATGAACAATACTTTGGTATTTCAGGAATTGTGCATAAAATCGATAAGGGACCAATAAATAAACTTGATCCTGAATTTTTCATATTAGAGTTTCCTCCCAATCAGATTCATAATATGTACACCTATTGTACAGTAGGAATGTCATTAAACAGGTGGGATGAAAACTTGATTGAGTTATTCATTTATGCCGCTGAAAAGAATTCATTACTTGTCGACCTTCTCTGCTACTGTGCAAGCTACCATCGAAACGATGCGCCATTGAACTTACATCACACAGTTAATTTAGGACAACCTTGGTTGGGGGAATCGTTATGCGACCATGGCTTTATATCTTTTCCTTATCTGGAAAAACCTGACTTTGAGCAAATAGATATAGATCATAAAACCATCAAATGCTTTTGGTATATTCCTATAACAAAAGCTGAACGGGATTTTAAAATTGAATTTGGATATGATGCTCTAGAGACAATTTTTGAAGGAAAAGAATTAAATTATCTAAGTCCTAAAAGAGCCAGTTTAATTTAAAAATTAACATTTTTTGATTCAAGATTATTGTTCAAAATCTTATTACTATTCTTTCTTTTTGATCACTTCTCCACTTGATGATATTATATTGGTGAATGAATAATCATATACGCGGTGCAGTATTCCCATTTTCTTTAATATTTCTTCAGCATCAGTTCTTATGTTTATCCAGCTCGGATGTTCTTCCAAATATTCCCAATCCCATATCTCACTTGGCATTTGATCGACCTTAGTTTTGAACGTCAGTAGTTCTTTTTTGTATATGATTGGTATGAGGTTTTTCCTAAATACTGTTTCGAAGCACACGGGTGTATATGCATATTCCAATTCCTCATAAAGCTCTGTCATTTGATTGAAAAAGGGAGATGCCATCAGCTCTAGTTCCCTAGATTTATAAGTGAACAGGATAAGCGAATTGACGATATTGGTATAGTAGAACTTGACGTGCTTGTCATACTCTTCCAATTCAGATTTTGTAAATCCTAATTCATCAACCTCGTCTATTTCATAAATTTCAGATGCTATCAGGTCAATTTGTTTTCGGCAATAATTTGCGTCTTCATCTAGCCCTATTTCTTTAGCCAGCTGATATAGTTCAACCCACACTTCTTTAGTGAACTGTACGGTTCCGTTAATACCTAACTCTATCAGACTTTCAATTGTAAGCTCCCACTCCTCCTGATGGTTGTATTCTACAATTTGTTGAAAATATTGCTTATCAGCAAATGATTCATTAAGGGAATTAAGCAGTTTTCTTAATCTCTCCTTTATCGAAGGTTTGCTATTCCATCGTTTCAAAAAATCAAATGTACCCATTTTAAATAGACGCTTTAATATCCCTTATCAAATATGTTGATTAATGATGAATATTTCAACATTTAATTCACATAAGAATTCCGTTCTTAAATCATAAAACGATTATTTAATATAAAACAATAATAAATATTGAAAAACTAACAGTATGCAATAAAAAATTCAGCATATCAGTACAATAAAATTTAAATACAATAATATATTCGAAAGTAAAACGCTGTTAAGCTTTCTTCATAAACAAATGTTAACTTCGATTACAAACCAATTGATTATTTACATCATGACAATAATTCTTATTTAAAAAACCAAGAGCACCTCTATCCATTCAAATATTTACACGGCTACAGGCTTCATACGCTTTTTTACAATAGAGATAGGAATAAAATTAACAAAAAAGTTGTCACAAGCCATAAATATTACTATAATTGAAAAAAATACAATATTATTTAAACATTTGGAAGCCAAAACCAAATGATTCACACTAAAATCATAATGAAAAACGAACATGTATTGCATAGTAACGAGAGTTTACTAGAGCGTCTTAAAATGGGCGATCTGGATGCTTTCAACGTTATCTATGAGCGGTACTGGTCCGTTCTAGTGAATGAGTCCTTTAAACGACTTAATAATATGGCTCTTTGTGAGGAAGTGGTGCAAGATGTATTTATAGATCTTTGGCAGCAGAGAGCGGTGAGAGATATCCAGAATCTTGAAGCCTATCTGCGTACCTGTATGAAGTTCAAAGTTTTTGAAGTTTACAAAAAAAATAGGAGAACAAAATCAATGCTCGAAGAAAATCTATCGTTAATGAAGGAATATGAGATTTCCGAATATGATCAGTATGCTGAAAAAGATTTAAAATCTCTAATACAAGCATGGATTGCCCATCTGCCACAGAAAAGAAAAGAAATTTTTAAAATGAGGTATCTCGATGAACTTTCTACCAAAGAAATAAGCGAAATCACTGAAAGTTCACAAAATACAATACAAAACCATTTAGGTATCTCCATTGCTAAACTAAGAAAATTGATCATTCAACATTTTCTAGTTTTTGTACTAACTTTATTATATTGATCTCAAGCAAGTTACAAACAAATTACTTTTAGACTAGTACGATCTTCCTATTTAAGTACACTGTATATATAAATACTGTACTAATCAAAAATGGAACATCATAACTCAAGGCTTCAAAGTCTTATAGATAAATACTTAAAAGGAACGTGCAATAAAGAGGAATCGGAAATTGTAGAGAATTTTTTCGAAAGTTTTTCATCGCGCCCAGATATCTTGGATCAACTCGATTTTGAAAAACAGAACGAAATAAAAAAGAGAATCCAGGAAAATGTCGTAAAGAAAATTTCTCCAACACCCATTCGAAAAATCAGTCTGATTAAACTTGCTGTTGCCGCGACTGTAGCACTTTTCTGTATTTCTATTGCATATCAATATCAGTATAAAAACAGGAGCTTAAAAAATATAGAAATCAACTTAGCAAGTGGACAACAGCGCCATATTACCTTAGAAGATGGAACAAAAATTACACTTAATGCATCCAGTAGAATTATTTATCCTAATTCTTTTAAAGACTCTTCTAAACGTGAAGTGATTTTAATCGGCGAAGCTTTTTTCGATGTCGCTAAAAATCCAAAAAAACCATTTATCATCCATACCCCAAGAATGGAAATCAGTGTATTGGGAACTGCTTTTAATGTTCGTGACTATGAAAATGAAGTAAATGCAGAGACTGCTTTAATACGTGGAAAAGTTTCAATTTGGAAAACGGGTCATACGAACAACAAATTCATTTTGAACCCGAATGAAAAGTTTGTGCTGTCTAATGCGAATATCCATAACAATGCACAATCTACCAATCCAAAAGTTGTTTCACTGCAAAATGCCACAGTTGCAGTCCAGCCTTTAGTTGTCTCAAATCAAGACGGTACTGCACTCGAAACAGAATGGATGCTTAAACGGATGACCATCCGTGATGAAAGATTGGCAGATATTGTTATAAAATTAGAACGTATGTATGGTGTGGAGATACAGATCTTAAGTAGTAAAATCGCAACTCAGCGCTTCTCTGCGACATTTGAAAATGAAGATTTAGACAATATCTTAAAAGCACTGCAGACTGTTAATTACTTCCAGATCAAAAAGACAGGTAAAACTCAAATACAGCTATTTTAAAACAAACTAACCTACATAACTCATATGAACAAAACAGTACCTAAATTTAAAAAAGAATCCAGGTTGGCCCTGCTTCTGATTTGCCTCAGCACCATACATGTGCAAAGTTTTGCCTATTCACAAACTGAAAAAATTGATGTATCCATAAAGGGGGGCAAACTGGAAGACGTATTTCAGACAATAAATGAAAACAGTAAATACAAAATGTTCTTCAGCAAGGCTATACTGCCCAATTCAACAGTAAATATTGTCGCTGAAAAAATCAGTATTAAAGATGTACTATCAAAATCTCTTTCAGGAAGTAACCTTACCTGGGAAATCCTGGATAATAATATTATTGCCATAAAAGAAAAGAAACAAAGCCAACCACACTTGACCGGACAAGTACTTAATGAAAATGGTTCTCCGTTAGCTGGTGTATCGGTGATAGTAAAAGACTGGCAAAAAGAGGCATACCGTAATATACAGACAAGTACAGCTACTGATGCGAATGGGCAATGGGGATTGCGGATACCCAATGAAGATATCACCATCATATTTTCTTTCATGGGATACCAGAAGGTGGAGATCTCAGCCAAACAGCTTCTTGCAAACGCTACTCCTATTCGATTGAAACCTGCTGAAGGGAGTTTAGAAGAAGTCGTGGTGATCGGATATGGAACAACAACACGTCGATTAAATACGGGTTCTGTAGCTTCGATAACAGCTAAAGATATTGCATCACAACCTGTAAGCAATCCACTTGCAGCATTGGCCGGGAGAATGTCGGGCGTATTGATTGCGCAGAATAACGGTGTACCCGGAAGCGCGGTACAAATACAGATCAGAAACCAGGCTTCACTAAGCGGGACGACCTCAGGGTCTATTCCCTTGTACGTTGTTGATGGGGTGCCTTTCACTAATTTTAACGGTGGCCAACCTGCAACCGACAATCTAAACTCTTTTGGTATTTCTGGATCTTCTGGTGGTCTTAGCCCTTTTAGTATGATTAATCCTGCTGACATTGAGCGTATAGATGTACTCAAGGATGCCGATGCCACAGCAATTTATGGTAGCCGTGGTGCCAATGGTGTGGTATTGATTACGACAAAAAAAGGATCATCGGGCCGCACCCGCATCGGTGTTAATTTTAACACCGGATTTACGGAAGTTAATAGATTTATTCCGATGATGAATCTGGAAGAATACCTATCCTTGAGAAAGGAAGCTTTTGTTAATGATGGTACGGTACCAACCGCAACAAATGCTCCAGACCTTTTGTTGTGGGACCAGAATAAATCTACAGACTGGCAAAAAATGCTGATCGGCAATAAAGGTCATATTACCGATATGCAAGCGAATATGTCCGGCGGAAATGAATCTACTCGCTTTTTCTTTAACTCAGGATACAGACGCGAAAGCACGGTATTCTATGGAGACAGTAAAAATAGCAGGTTTACCTCTCGTCTAAACCTAGATCATACATCTGCAGACAAGAAGTTTAATGCGGCATTATCTGTAAGTTATGCCAATGACAATTCGGATATGCCATCTTCGGATATTACTTCAATGTACAACCTTCCTCCCAACTACCCTATTTATGATGACAACGGAAGATTTTATTGGCTACCGTCTTCAGCAGGTATCAACAATCCTATTGCTATGCTCAACAGAAAATACATAGGAACGACGAATAACCTCATTTCAAATGCAAATTTGAGTTATAAGATTATCCCGGGACTGACCGTTAAAACAAATTTCGGGTACACCATTACACAGCTCAACCAAAATAACCAGACACCGATTTCATCCTTAAATAACACCCTCACGAATCCATTGGGCTCATCTGCTTTTTCAAATACAAAAGCTGAGAACTGGATTATCGAACCCACATTGGATTATGTCAAAAATATAGGTCAAGGCAAACTAACAGCATTGATCGGCACGAGTTTTCAGCAGAATTCATCACGTTCACAGACAACTAATGGATCCAACTACAGCAATGATGCACTTTTAGGATCGCTCAGTGCAGCGGGAACTTTCACAGCAAGCAACAATCTTGTTTATTACAAATATAATGCTGTATTTGGAAAAGTGAATTACGACTGGAATGAGAAGTATTTATTTAACGGAACATTCCGAAGAGATGGTTCTTCACGTTTTGGTCCAAAAAACAGATTTGGAAATTTTGGTGCAATCGGCCTAGGCTGGGTATTCGGAAAAGAAGATTTTGTGCAGGACAAGCTGCCTTTTCTCAGTTTTGGTAAACTGAGAGCTAGTTATGGTACGACCGGGAACGATCAGATATCAAACTACATGTATCTGCCGCTCTACTCCTCTGCTACGGCCTATCTAAATAATCCTTCGATGAACATTGGGACGCTACCTAATGAATATATCAAATGGGAAACGACCAAAAAGATGGAATTTGCACTGGATCTTGGCTTCTTGAGAGACCGTATCTTATTCACCGGTAACTATTTTAGAAATCGTTCAGGCGACCAGATTACCGACGTTATCCTAAGTACTCAAGTTGGGTATAACAGTTATAAGGCTAATCTTCCCGCACTTATTCAAAATACAGGACTGGAACTTGAATTGAATACCACCAATATTGTTACGGAAAATTTTACATGGAAAACATCGACCAACTTCACATTCTATAAAAATAAATTAGTGGAATTTCCGGGAATTGAAAATACATTCTATGCCAGCAGTTTTCTCGTTGGAGAGCCACTCAATCTAATCCGTCTTTATCATTATCAGGGTGTTGATGAAACAACTGGCAGAGCAACTTATGAAGACCGTAATGGTGATGGGGTTATCAATGCAGATGATCGTTATGTTGCTGACTTGGGAACACCATTTTATGGTGGATTTAACAATACTTTTTCATACAAGGGATTTGAGCTGGGTGTATTTTTCCAGTTTAACCATCGATTTGGAGTAACCAAAATTTTAAATACAAGACCTGGAGCAATGGTTAACCAGAATGAATACTGGCTTGGAAGATGGTCTCCAACGAATCCGAATACTGATATTCCTGGTGCGATTACACCCTCATCACCAACTTCTACGCCTACAGGAACTGCTTTAAACAATTCATACAATCTATACAGTAGCTCTGATGCTGTGTACGGGGATGCATCTTATATTAAATTGAGATCTATAAATCTTTCCTATAACCTGCCAAAAAACTGGACTTCAAGATTGAGAATGTCCAATTGTAGTGTATTTATGCAGGGCCAGAATCTGTTTACCTGGGCAAAAAATAAGTATGTACTCGATACGGAAACTACCGTCCAGGGTGGTCCATCTGGTTTAGGTACAGGAACTATCGCACAAGTGCTACCTCCACTGCGCACAATTGTCTTTGGATTTAACTGTCAATTTTAAAACGTACAACAATGAAATTAAACAATAAAACCATCATATCGCTTATACTGACCAATGGGGCACTTTTATTTAGTTCCTGCGAAAAATTTGTAGATCTTGGCGCTCCACCGACTCAGGTTATCACTGGAGATGCGTTTGCATCAGATGCATCAGCAAATAGTGTGATCCGTGGATTGTACAGCACAGTATTAAATATCAACTTGTCCGGCACAACCACGTTCTTTACCGGAATCGCGGCAGACGATCTTCAATATAATGCGACAGATGCTGGTATAACAGAGTTCGCAAGTAATAATATATTAAATACAAATAATAATGTCGCTAACCTGTGGTATAATTGTTATCAATTGATCAAGAACACCAACAACGCTATCTCAGGTTTGGAAGTATCAAATTCCCTGACACCAACCATAAAAGATCAGCTAATCGGTGAAGCTAAATTTTTCCGAGCCTATGCCTATTTCTATCTTGTGAATCTATATGGTGATGTTCCTTTACAATTACGGAATGACCTATTTGCATTTGAAGATGCTTCTCTACCAAGGACAGATAAACAGCAGGTCTATAATCAGATCGTCAGTGACCTAAAAGATGCAGAGAGTAAAATGCAGACCAGCTATGATGCAACTGCCAGTCCAAGAGGACGGGCAAATAAAGCTGCCGCCAGTGCCCTATTGGCCAGAGTATATTTATATCAAAAAGACTATCAAAATGCCGAATTGTACGCAACAAAAGTACTGCAGTCTTCTGATTATGGTATGCCTGCTCCAGACAAAAACTTCCAAAACACGAGCAACGAGGTTATCCTTCAGTTGGGAAATCTGACGGGTATCACAACTTTCGGAGCAAACTACATTACCGCAGTGACTGCTGTCCCTGGTTATACGCTTCCCGATGCAGTATACAACAGTTTCGAGTCATCGTCCACAACTGATTTAAGAAAAATGAACTGGACAAGTCTTAAAACCATTTCAGGTAAGAACTACTATGCCATCACTAAGTATAAAGTAGCTTCTGGAACAGGTGCAGAATATCATATCATACTACGTTTGGCTGAACAGTATCTTATACGTGCAGAGGCCAGAAGCAGACTCAATAATCTAAGCGGTGCACGCGCTGATATTGATGCTGTACGTAATCGTGCCGGATTAACAGGTATCAATATCGGCAGTAATCAAACACAGTTATTGACCGCGATAGAAACAGAGCGACTTCATGAATTTTTTGGCGAGTATGGCCATCGCTGGCTTGATCTTAAACGTACTGAACGTGCTAACGAGGTTCTTTCGCCTGTTAAATCAAATTGGCAACCTACAGATGTGCTTTTTCCAATTCCTCAGGCTCAAATTCTGATCAATACTAAACTGACACAAAATCCTGGATACGAAAACTAAATTATTATCTAAACTGATTATTAAAAAATGAAAACAACAATCTTAACCATTGCCTTGACTTTTGCCCTAGCTAATGTAATGGCACAAAAGGCATCAGGAGACAAATTTCAAAAATATCTCCCTATAATAGAAAAAGGCAGCATAGCTCAAAAAGATTCGCTTACAAATGTACTTTTGACCGAAATTAAGAGCTATAAAACAGAGCAAGAGTTCCGTACAACAATCAATATCCTAAGGTCATTGGGAAAGGAACAGCAACAGGCTTCGGTAGAAGCTATTGCGAAAAAAAAATATCCTAAGGGATCACTGACCCGCGATTCTTTTATTACCAATGTTTTTTATAACGCATCTACTGTCCAGGAGAAAGAAAAAGCTTATAATGACTTGAACAAAAAGTGGCCGTCCAAAAACTTCAGCGAAGAGCTTTTGACCTATGATTATGTTTTAGCCAATTTAGCGCAGGGATTTGCAAATGATGGAAATGCCCCTAAAGCTATCCATTACCTTGGCGAAATGAAAGAAAAATTTTGGCGTGGCAATGGATATCTACCCGTAGGCCAGATTTTATTATCGGCAGGAGATACAGTTTCTGCAGCACCGCTTCTAAAAACTGCTATGGATGACAGTTATTATTATTTAAGCCTGCCTGAGGAAGAGAAAGACAATAAAGCAAGATTCGCTTCTATGGGTTATGCCAGCTCTATGTCTGCTTATGTCAATATCTTAGTAGCTCAAAAAAAATATAACGATGCACTTGGTTACATAGAAAATGCATTAAAATCAGCTCCTGAGCAAGCTGACGGACTAGCAACGGTTTACTACAAATCGTTGATGGGAACCGGACGAAAACTTGAGGCATACAATATCTTGACGAAATTATATACTAAAGGACAATTTGCCGTTGAGAATGATCTTAAAAAGCTTTATTTGGAATTGAACGGATCGGCTCAGGGTTACGAAAATTTCAATGCATCATTAAAAGAAACTTTAACACAGAACATACGTGACCATATTAAGGAAATGGAAACCTTCAAACCTGCTCCAAATTTTGAGTTGCTCAATTTAAGAGGTGAACAGGTATCGTTGGCCAGTTTAAAAGGAAAAGTTGTCGTTCTTGATTTCTGGGCTACTTGGTGTCAGCCTTGTGTACGTTCATTCCCGGGTATGAAAGCGGCTCAGGAATCATATGCAAATGATAAAGATGTTCAATTCTTGTTTATGAATACTTGGGAACGCGACAAAAATTATAAAGAAAATGTGTTGTCTTTTATAACAAAAAACAATTACCCTTTTGAAGTTCTTTATGATGATCAAAAAGATCCTCAAACTGGTGAAGTAATGGCTGCTAAATTCGGTGTGAAAGGTATTCCTGCTAAATTTATTATCGATAAGGAAGGAAATATACGATATTTCTTAACTGGATCTACGCCGAACGTAGACTATATAAAATTAGAAATGAAAGAATTGATCGAAGCTGCAAAGAAGCCCTATAAAGGTTAAAAAATACTGGACTTAAAATTGATATAGCAAGCAAAATCTTTACCACAAAATGGTGCGGTTATGCAGGGTTTAATATTAAAAAATTATTGCAAATTTTCACTTTATCACAAAAGCCAGCTTTTTTAATAGAAGCTGGCTTTTCTAATTTTAAACATATTATAAATTTATAATACTAAGTTGCGAATAAGTGAAGTTTTGAGTGTAAATAAATAAACCAAATTGATGCCACACCTACGCTCAAATCCAAAAAACACTTCCTCCAATCTAATGAAGAAAGCGTTTCTGGGCTGGCTAAAATTAATTCCTATAGCCGTCTATTGCTGTAATTGACTATTTTTTATATTCTGAAATAATGATATTTTGATATTCTAAAGGAGCATTGCTTGTAATTTTTAAATGGGTCATAGGACTATCAGGGAAAAATATGTCTGTCATCACCGAAAGTCCGTTATCGGCAAAAAACTCGACAGAAGTCACATCAAAAAATACGTTCATGTCTACTTGAGACTCTTTTGAAAGACGGGGAGCTACATGTTTTTTAGGAAAATCGTGACTAAACGATATATTTCCAGATTCACTACGATTGATAAAATACTGATCTTTGGCCTTATTATACCCAACTGTTAGCTCATTTCCTTCTTTATTGAATAAAATAATCTTAAAATCCTGTACTTTCAGTTTACTGATGTCCAATTGGAATCCTGTAGGCAGATGATCACTTAACAGAATCTCGTTTACTTTTTTAGGAGCAATTGTTTTCGATATTTTAAAAGCATTTTCAATTTCTTTAGCGGGTTTACTTGCTACATAATACTGTTTATTTATGCTTGTCAGTGATAATTCACGTGGGATCGTAGAAGCCGACCGCCATTTTAATGTGGGTACCTCATTCGCATACTGCCAATTGCTCATCCATCCGATAAATAAATGACGATCCTTCACATTATTCCAGGTTACACCCGCATAATTATCTGTTCCCCAATCCAACCACTTAATCTGGGTATCATCTGTTGTGAAATGCTTTCCATCAAAATCGCCAACAAAATACTGTGTCGCAGAACCACCATTTGGTCCTCCTGGATTTATACTGACCAATAATATCCATTTTGTTACCCCATTATCTGTCATTGGAAACAGATCTGGACATTCCCATACGCCACCATGAGCTCCGATTTCTTTTCCGAAACTACTTTCCATCTTCCATTCTTTCAGATTTTTAGAGGAATAAAATGTGATACAGTCCTTTGTTGCTAAAGTCATGATCCATACCTGTGACTTTTCGTGCCACATCACCTTTGGATCTCTGAAATCCCATATTCCAGGATTAGGTAATACAGGATTTCCCTTGTACTTTTCCCAAGTTTTACCTTGATCTAAACTATATGCCAAGCTCTGGTATTGATGTAAACCGGTTCTCTTGTCTTCTTCTTTGTGGTTGTGATGCGTAAAGATTGCGACCATGGCATCTTTACCAAAACCAGCTGTATTATCTTTATCAATAACAGCGCTCCCTGAAAATATGGTCCCCAGGCTATCTGGATATAGCGCTATTTTCTGTTCTTCCCAATGCACAAGATCTGTGCTGGTAGCATGTCCCCAATGCATGGGACCCCATTTAGGTTCATCTGGATTATGCTGATAGAAAAGATGATAAGTACCATTGTTATATACCATTCCATTTGGATCGTTCATCCACCCTTCTTTAGGTGTAAAATGATATAAAGGGCGATAATTTTCCACTTGTACCATTTGCTTATCTTGTTTCGTACTTCCAGTCTGAGCGTAGCTAAATAAAGGAAGTGCTAGTAATATAAATGCTAATTTCTTCATCATGATTTAAATTTTTCTATAAGGTTTATCAAATACAAATTAATTGTTTTATTATTATTTCTCCGTTTAATTCCGCTAACTTTAATCAATTCATTAAAAAAGTTTCAAACTTTGATTTATAATATGTGAATTATAAAAGCGGCAGTATACATATTCTTTATGCTGGTTCGTCGCCCAAAACTACAGTCACCGTGTATGGAAATGTTTGCCCCATATAAGTAAGCGTATACTTTACGGCTGAACTGAAATCAACATATCCGCCCTGGCCCGGTGCTATACTTGCTCCATTAGTAAATTCTACTGATGGATTGAGTTCTTTTACAGCTGTACCAACCGGTAGATATATGGTGATACTTTTATTTTTTTGATTAATAATAGCCACTTTGTTACCGATACGGAAAGCTGTTATTTCGGCTATAATCTCCTTAACTGTTACCTGGTAGGTATTAAAAACGTTTCCATTATATACACGATAAACTAACGGTGTTGTTGAAGAAAAGGTGAAATTCTGAGCACTTCCAGAAGCTGGGGAGACAGTTGCATTTTCAGGTATTGCAATACTCGGCTTTACCGCAGAAAGATCCGTCCCTGCTGGTACAAGCACACTAATTGTTCCTTTCTCGTTATCGACAACGCCTGCTGTATTTCCCACTTTAAAAGAAAGGATATTGACATCCGAACCCAAATCGAGCGATGTAGCTGAGTCCTCCTTACAAGATGTAAACAATCCGATAAAGAGCAGGAAAATTCCTAAGCCTAGATTATTTTTTAATGTTTTCATTCGTTTATAATTGTTTTACAAGTGATATCAATGCATTCGAGCATTGATTGATTCATGTCCCTATTTATTTAGCAGAAAACTATCCTGAACATATTCTTTATACAGTTACAAAGGATACATTCAGGATCTTTTCATTAACTAATTTTTTTCCACTTCATTTCACCATCACAAAATGAACAAGTGTTAATATCCTGCATTCTGCTTATACAAGTATTTACTTAATCTGATCTGTGCTTCCGGAATAGGCAGATACTCATACTTATCGTCAGTAAAATGGGAAGAAGCATAATATGATCTACGTGATTTTTCGACATCGTAATAGGCGTTCATAGACTCACCTGCGATCCCCCAGCGCACGAGATCAAAAAATCGTCCGTTCTCCATGGCCAATTCTAATCGGCGCTCCCAACGTAAGGCCTTCCGTGCATTTTCTTCGTTCCAAATGATATTTTCTCCATTTTTATACGTTTCAATGAGCATCTTATCTGTTGCATAGCCCGTCAGTGTCACACTGTTTTTTGCACGTATGCGTACCTGATTGATTAATGGTAGTGCTTCTTGGGAACGGTGAAGTTCAATAAGTGCTTCGGCACGCATTAACAATACATCGGCAAAACGAATGACGATACGATTTTTTGTATTCGCATAAAAGGGTACCATCGGAACAAAACAATCACAGTCTGGATCAACATTTTCTTTCAAAGAGGCATACATAGCGTATTCCGACGGATTACGGGTCCAGCTTTCTTCATACACATGTTTCGCACTGTATTTATATGGTAAATTTGGAATTGCAACAGTATGAAAAAGCCGAGGATCGTATTTCTCCGCAACATTAAATGTATTAAGCGTATTATAGTTATCCAACGGCAGTCCTTTTCCCGTGGTACGGAAGGCATTCACCAAACTTTGACTAGGTTTATTGAAATCACAGCACCCCAATCCCATCGGCACAGAAAGGACATCAGATAAGTTCACTCGACCAAATTTCGTTCCGTCATCTTTGGAAAATTGAATCGAAAAAAGTGCTTCGGTACCGTTTTCATATTGACCCGGCAGGAAATTAAATCCGAAATCTGTTTCTAATGTACGATTTGAGGATAAGACAATATCTGTACTCTGTACTACTTTTTCAAGATCTGTCTGATTTATACTGGTGACCGCATGTCGCTCTTGATTGTCCTGACGGTAAGCTTTATACAAATATGTTTTTGCTAAGTACGCGGCAGCCGCAATACGGCTGGCACGACCAACCTCTGTCTGAACAACTGGCAAATGATCTGCTGCATATTGAAAATCATCTGCGATCTTCTGCCATAATGCATCATTGGTTAACGCTCGGTTATCAATCGTTTCATAACTATCTATCGGCACTTGCTCATCAATATACGGTACATATTTGAAAAGGATCTTGAGCATAAAATAAAAGTGTCCACGGAGAAATCTTGCTTCTGCCATTTTTTCGTCTTTATTCGCAA
The DNA here is from genome assembly GCF_025961315.1 of Sphingobacterium kitahiroshimense. Lineage (NCBI taxonomy): Bacteria > Pseudomonadati > Bacteroidota > Sphingobacteriia > Sphingobacteriales > Sphingobacteriaceae > Sphingobacterium > Sphingobacterium kitahiroshimense. Next base: position 1,206,231 of record NZ_JAOQNK010000001.1, read on the forward strand.
AATCACCCATTTCCTGAATCGTCCGGATCGTGGTATTAGCACGGGAAATCGATACATATAGTTGAAACCAGAGACGGTTTACTTCATCAAAAGTCGGTGTAATATTGTTTGCCGTTTCCAGAAAATGAAAGACCTGTATATCTTGAGGCCCTGAACCTCCTTTATAGGCATCGTCAGATCGTACCGTTCCATATGGCCATAAACTAAATGGAACATCATAGTGATCGTTTCCCAATGCTGCATAAGTGGCTGTAAGTAATCTTTCAGGCTCCTTCACCTGATCGGAACTCAATACGCCTTTTGGTGTTTCGTCCAAGAACTTATTACATCCGGACAAAAGTCCTGCGGCCAATACCGTTATTATTATTTTATTAAATGTTGTTTTCATGAGAATAATTTTTTTTAATCACACACTCATTAATTAGAAACCAATGTTAAGTCCTGCTGTCCATGTGGTCGGTATGGGATATCCCCATCCGACGTTTTCAGGATCAACACCCGTAAAATTCTTTGATTTTACAGTAAATAGATTCTGACCGGTAACATATATGCGTAAACGGCTCATGCGTAACCGCGAGGCGGCATCTGTTGGTAATGTATAGCCCAGAGATAAATTACGAAGTTTCATATACGATCCATTTTCTATAAAATAATTGGATAGACGTCCCTCATCGTTATTGTTTACTGTCTGCAGTGCTGGAATAGTAGAATTAGCATTCTGTGGCGTCCAGGCATTGAGTAAGCGGGTACCTTTATTGGAGTTTACATCATCAACACTCCAAAAATCGGTCTGCTTCTTTAACCAATTTTCAACATCAATACCTTGTACTCCCTGAAAGTAAGCCGATAGATCAAACCTTTTGTATTTCAATGCAATATTTAGACTGTATGAAAAATCGGGGTGCGGACTACCGATCCAAGTACGGTCCAGATCTGTAATCTGACTATCGCCATCATAGACATTCACATACCTTAGGCGCCCAATACCTTTACCTGCCTGATTGACATGCGCATCGACCTGATCTTGATTCTGAAAGATTCCGTCAGTCACATAACCATAGAATGAGCCTAATGGCCGACCTATGATATTATCACCCTGACGGCCACCATATGAATTTTCAACTGCTTCTGGTAAATGGGTAATTTTATTTTTATATGCTGAAAAAACTCCTGTTATATCATAGTCTAAACCAAAAGCAGTTTTATTACGATATCCTGCAGAAATGTCCACACCTTTATTTTCCATCGAAGCTCCATTCGCCCAACGGTAGCCACCTTCTCCTACTACACCGATATAGGCAGGATTGATCAACATGTCTTTTGTTGCTTTGACATACCAGTCGATCGATCCATATAGACTCTGATTAAAGAATGAAAAATCTAACCCAATGTTGGTCTGTGTGGTTGTTTCCCACTTCAGATCATTATTTTCGGTTTGAATTTTACGGTATCCTGATGGCAATATTCCCGATCCTGTTCCCGAAAGATCGTATGCGGTCCCGTCTATAATATTCCAGGTTGGATCGCCAATACCATACTCTGGCACAAACAGTGCATAAGTAGCTAGATCTCCAATTCCTTGATTTCCGGTCTGCCCCCAGCCTACACGAAGTTTTAAATCTGATATATAACCTTTTGTTCCTTCCATAAAGCGCTCTCCTGAAATCCGCCATCCTGCGGTCACGGCTGGAAATGTTGCAAAACGGTTATTTTTTCCGAATCTTGATGAACCGTCATGTCGCACAGTAAAGGAAGCAAGGTAACGGTCATCGTATGCATAATTCGCCTTTCCGAAGTAAGAAAGAAGCGAAAAGCCTGTTGAACCGCCACCTACTGCTGCTGTTCCAGTACTTACACCTGGCCACATGTATTCAGGTGTTTCAATGGCAAAAGCACCATTACCTGCAGTATATGCATTGAAGCTGATATCATTTTGACGATTCATTTCCATACCAGCTAATAAATCAATTGCATGCTTCTCGATAACTTTCCTATAGGTTGCCGTATTGGATAAGGTCCATTTCATACCGTGCTTCTGTTCCATATTCACACCGCTCCGATCGCTGTTCATGAAGCCCGAACGATAAGAAAACTCCATATTCCGTTTGTAAAAATTACTATAATCAATACCATAACTGGTACGGACATGTAAGTCTTTTATGATCTGTAGATCGGCATAGACATTGCCAAATAGACGCCAAAAATTATATTTATTATTTCGATTATCATACTGTAAACGCATTGGATTATGACGGTCGTTCATACCTAATGAAGGGCCACCCCATCCTGCTCCGTCTACGGTATGTACCGGTATAATCGGCAAGGCTTTTAAAGATAGATCGAGGACATCCCCCGGTACTTGAACTTCACCCGTATTGTTGACCGTGAAATTTTCTCCGATAACCAACTTACCGTCGAAGAGTTTGTAGTCTGTATTCATACGTGCTGATATCCGTTGGAAACTTGTATGTTTAATTGTACCGTTATTGTGCAGATATCCTAAAGAAAAAAACGAACTCGATTTTTCTGTCGCTGAACTAAGTGTCGCATTATAAGATTGGAGCAAACCTGGTTTGGAAACTTCATTGAACCAATCTGTATCAGCAGCATACATGGTATGCTCCCGGTCAATATATTTAGAAACGTACACATGATTTAACTGTGGATCACCATTGGCATTATTGTTCCAATCAAATTGATATCCAATATTATTAGCATTAGGATTTCCGCCACTGTTCATGTTTGCCTGCCATAAAGCTTGACCATATTCCAAGGAATTGAGCACCTTCATACGGTTATTAAAATAGGTGTTGGTTAGAAATGCGTCGAATGTAAGCTTTGGGGCTCCAATTTTGCCTTTCTTTGTCGTAATTACAATGACACCATTGGCAGCACGAGAACCATAGATACTCGCCGATGAAGCATCTTTCAATACCTGAATACTTTGAATGTCATTGGAATTCAGTTCGTGCATACCACCCTGTGATGGCATCCCATCGATAATATATAATGGGTCCTGACTACTGTTGATTGAGCTGATTCCTCGCATACGCACTGTAGCAGCACCGCTTGGATTACCATCAGATGTCACGGTCATTCCTGCTACCCGGCCCTGAAGTGCTTTGATGGGATTATTTTCAGGGGCTTTCATCATTTCTGTAACATTGACCACACTGACTGCACCTGTGAGATCTCGTTTCCGCTCTGTCTGGTACCCCGTCACCACGACTTCATCAAGCCCTTGTTCTGTGCTGACTAGACGGATCTCCACAAACTTCTTTTCCCCGATTGCGATAGTTTGTGTAGTATAGCCTACATTTGATATTTCAAGTGTAGGATTGCTACTGGATACCTGGATCGTAAATTCTCCTTTTTCATCTGTCTTGGTTGCCTGCCCCGTACCTCTGGCAATCAAAGATGCACCTTCTAATGGTGCTGCCGTTCCACTATCTGTGACTCTTCCTTTAATGGTTGCCTGCTGTGCATAACTGGCTACAGAAAAAAGAATCAAAGACAGAAACAGCATGATTTTCTCTCTCGTAAACATAATTTGGTTATTTTATAAATGGATAATTATTTAGATTGATTTTCTTATGTAAAATTTAATTATTGCAACTCATTCAGCCACACAAATCGATTTATAGCCGTAGCATCATAATTTGGGCATGCACCGCTGCTCTGCGTAACATAACCGCTTAGCGTAGCTGCAAACTCCAATATTTCTTCTGCAGGGATATTCTTGTCATTGCGGCAACGTAACGATAAAAAAGCGGCTAAAAATGAATCGCCACTACCAATTGTATCTTTTACTTCCACTTTCAGAGCAGGATAATGATGACTGAAATGTCCTGCTGTAGAATGATAGATTGCACCTGCGGCGCCATAGGTCACGATCAATTCCGGAACTGCAAAATGATTCATCACGGCCTCCGATTTCGACTGATCGCTCATATCTGGAGGTAAGCCTAACCACGCCGAAACAAAGCCCAATTCTTCTTCATTCATTTTGACTAAATCAGCATAGCCGATCAATTCAAAAATCCGTTCTTTTGTATAAAATGGTGCGCGAAGATTGACATCAAGGATCTTATATTTTGCTTGTTTAACTAAGCCTTTTAATGTCTGGTAGCTGACATCATTTCGTGTGGATAAACTCCCGAACACAAAAAAATCTGCTTCACGAACTGTTTGTAATTCTAGTTCGCCAAGTGTAATGTGATCCCAAGCGACGGGATAGACGATTTCATAGCGAACATCCTTCTTGTCATCAATATGGACTTCTACTGTAGATGTAGGTAAGATATGATCTTCCTGAAATAATGTTAAAGGAATCGAAAGCTCACGGCACAATGAAACAATTTCCTGACCATTTGCATCGCTCCCTACCCTTGTAAGCACATCGGTATAAACCCCCAATTTATTGAGGTGATAGGCAACATTTAGCGGAGCACCACCTAATTTTCTTCCTGTAGGCAGATTGTCCCAAAGAATTTCTCCAAAACAAACCCCTTTAATATTTAATACCTCGTTTTTCATAATATTTTTATCTGAATCAGATGTTTATGATCTTAATTAACGGTAATTCTGTTTTAAATCCTGACTTAGTGCATGGGCATCGGTCCATCCATATCTTCCAAAGATTTTCCTTTGGTTTCTGGCATCATCTTCCATACGTACAATAGCTGCAAAAACATGCAAACTGCAAAAATCATGAAGGTATAACCTCCACCAAGCAGTTCTGTTAATGCAGGAAAACAAAATGTAATTACTGCGGCCATCACCCAGTGGGTTAAGCTTCCCAATGTTTGCCCCTTGGCACGGACATCATTCGGAAAAATCTCAGAGATAAAAACCCAGATTACCGCTCCCTGCGAGAGTGCAAAAAATGCGATAAACAACATCAAATAAATGGTGACTTTTATTCCCTCAATTTGACCAGCAAAGAAAGCGTGCGAAACAAGAGAAAGAGAAGCGATTAGCCCAAATGAACCAATGAACATCAGTTTGCGACGGCCAATCCTATCGATAAAATTTATACCAATCAAAGTAAACACAAAATTAACCACACCAATACCAACAGTAGAAAGTAACGAACTCTGACCGCCTAAACCTGCCATCTCAAAAACACGTGGCGCGTAATAAATAATGGCATTGATGCCGGATACTTGATTAAAAACTGCAAATAGTACCGCTAGAATAACAGGTGTACGGTTCGATTTGGAAAATAATTGGCTCTCACCTTTTTCTTGACCTCTTTGACGGCTGTTCAACATCTGTTCAACATCATTTTCAGCTTGATCACCGCTTACTTTACGCATAATCGCTATTGCCTCGTCCTTTTTACCTCGGTGCAAAAGCAACCAACGGGGACTTTCCGGAATAAAGAATATCAGCACAAAGAAAATCAATGATGGGATTGCCTGTACTCCGAGCATCCAACGCCAAGACTCTTCCCCTGTTTGACCTATAAAATAATTTGAAAGGTATGCGACTAAGATCCCAAACACAACATTGAACTGAAATAATCCGACTAGCTTGCCACGGGATTTTGCAGGGGAAATTTCAGAAATATAAATTGGTGCGGTTACAGAAGAGACACCGACTCCTATCCCGCCTAGAAATCGAAACAAAATAAACATGTTCCAATCTAGAACCAGAGCTGTACCAATAGCGGAGAAAAAATAAAGTGCGGCAACCAGAAACAGAGTATTCTTACGTCCTAATCTGTCCGATGGATATGCGCCCATTGCTGCTCCTATAACTGTACCTAATAACGCGATCGCCATCGTAAGACCATGTTGAAATTCACTTAGAGACCAGAATACCTGAACAGCCTTCTCGGCACCTGAAATAACTGCTGTGTCAAAACCGAAGAGAAATCCCCCCAAGGCCACCACGAATGACCATATCAAAACTGAATTTTTGTTCATTTTAAATTTATAATTGATTTACTCAAAATTAACAGCTAAGATTACAAGACCTGAATTTTTACATGACAAATTGCATCAAATTTACATCAAGATCAAAAAACACATAAACAATTAAAAAACAGCACATTAAAATGCTTTACTAAACAGTGAAAAAGTGTTTTTTTGACAAAAAACATAGGTGATGTTACATTCATCTATAAATCAAAAACTGTGTTGTTTTTACACTAAGTGTATTTTAAAATCTTTGAAAATGGGTGAAATTTGACATTTGTCTACACGAGGATCTGCGCTTTATCATAATTGATCAAGATGATCGGTTTTATTTTCTGCGACCTTGAAATATAATTTAGAATAAAACCAATTTATCAAATACGCTGAAAAAGCAATTGGGTGATTAAAAAAAATATGGTTCGTTTTTTTCTATAAAAATAATTCTTGATGACAGTGGAGATATCAATATATTTGTTTAATATGTGATGCAATTGTATATGAAGCAATATATACATCTAAGTTTGAGCATATATCATCAATAATCCATTAATCCAACATGTTAAGAGTATACTGTATATTGTCGATCATGATATCGCTATTGTTTCATTCTTGTAATCCTAAGAATGAGGGCAAAAATTACACAATAGCATTCTCACAATGTACTGGTAATGATTCTTGGCGGGAGACCATGTTGGAGGAAATGAAAAGAGAGTTGTCTTTCTATCCTAATGTTAAATTTATATATCGAGATGCTGAAGGGAGTAACCAAGTACAGATTTCGCAAATTAGGGAACTGCTAAAAAATGATATTGATCTCTTAATTGTTTCTCCGAATGAAGCGGCTCCCGTAACACCAATTGTAGACTCAGTTTTCCAAATGAAAATCCCTGTCATCGTTACAGATCGAAAAACGTCTTCGGGTCTTTACAATGCTTATGTTGGAGCTGATAATCTTACAATTGGTAAATTAGCGGGCCAATATATTTCAAATGTTCTTAATGGAAAGGGACAAATCGGGGTTATTACTGGTTTAAAGGGTACTTCAGCTTCTATAGAAAGAAAAAAAGGCTTGATGATGGGGCTAGATAGTGCCGGTAAAACGCAGGTAGGATTGGAACTTCATTCTGATTGGAGCAGGGCTACAGCCTATGCTTTAGCGAAAAAACAAATTGAAGATTTACAGAAACAAGATCTTATCTTCGCTTTTAATGACCAAATGGCCTTTGGGGCCATCCAGGCTCTCCGTGAAAATGGTAATGACAAAAAGAAAATTATTGGTATCGATGCATTGCCTGGAGCAAAAAATGGTTTGGAAGAAATAGCAAATGGTACGCTTTACGCTTCTATGCTTTACCCAACCGGGGGCACAGAAGCGATCCGGACGGCAATAGCAATTTTAGAAAAAACTCCTTATAAACGGGAAAACATACTGGGCACGCTGGTTATAAATAAAGAGAATGCGAACCTGATGATGCTCCAGTCGAATAAGATTCAAGAACAACAAAAAGATATCGACAAGAGACAGGAGTTTATCGTAAAGCAAAATCAGATTTACAACAACCAAAAAACAACTCTCCAGGTTGTCATGACGAGCCTGGTGATCTCGATTATTCTAGGAGGTATTTCGATTGTTATGATTGGCAACAACCGTAAAAAAAACAAGCAACTTAAAAATCAGAACGAAGAAATTTTACAACAACAGAAACAGATTGTTGAGATGAATCAACAGATTCAAAATGCAGCAGAAGAACAGAGCAAGTTTTTCACCAATGTTTCCCACGAATTCAAGACTCCCCTGACCCTTATCATGGGACCACTTGAAGAATTAGAAAAAGAAAAATCTCTTTCCGCTAACAGTAGAGAAAAACTTGCGTACATCGAACGGAATGCTAAAAAACTTCAAGACCTCGTGCACGACCTCATTGATATCCATAGGATTGATAAATCTAAATTAAAATTACAGGTTACTGCGGTACACATTGATAATTTCATCCAACAGATCATTGCTAATTTTAGACCTTTGGCTAAGAAGAAGGGCATCTCCTTAAGTTATCTCAGCAAGACACCTCTGAAAGAGATCTGGATAAGCGAGCAACTGATGGAACATGCTTTTTCGAACCTGCTATCCAACGCATTTAAATATACCCCAAGAGGAGGAACCATCAGCTTGACCGTAGAAGAAAATACATTTGGAGATTATTTTCTTATCCGTGTAATTGACAATGGATCAGGTATCGCAGCCAGTGACTTAGATCATATATTTGACAATTTCTACAAAGGTGAACAGCATCTTCCTGGATCAGGAATAGGTCTTGCTTATGTAAAACAGATTGTTGAACTTCATCATGGACAAGTAACCGCTAGCAGTAAAAAAGGAATGGGATCTGCTTTCACTTTACGCTTGCCTACGGGTCATCTTCATCTTTTGGAAGAAGAAAAAAAGAACTCCCAATATGAGCCTTCAATATTACATTTTGAAAGAAACTTGCCACAGGAAAATTTGGAAGATTTTGATGTTGATTCGGTCTCCTTCTGTTCCAGCAGAGCAGCTAATATCTTGATTGTTGAAGATCATCCTGATATTATGCGTTTCTTGAAAGAAATTTTAGAAAAAGAATATAATCTCATTTTTGCCAAAAGCTATTCCGACGCTCTTAAAAAAATGAAAAACAATTATCCTGACCTGATCCTCAGCGATATTATGCTTCCTGATGAAACAGGTATCGAATTATTGAAAACCGTTAAAAACAATTCGCAGTTCAACCAAATACCCGTACTTCTACTTAGTGCTCTTGATACGGAGGAAAGTATCATTGAGGGAATGCGCCATATGGCAGATGCCTATCTGACAAAACCATTTAAGGTGGACCACCTTAAAGCAGTAGTCGCCAACTTAATTCTGTCCCGTCAGAAACTCAAAGAGCAGTATGGCACTTTACTCAAGCCTTCGGAAAATAAAACAGAAATTGATTCACATACTCCGCAAGACAAACGTTTTTTACAGGGATTGTCCATGGTTGTCGAAGGACATCTTTCCGATAAAACCCTGAGTGTCGAGGACATTGCCAAGGAACTGAATTTATCACGGATACAACTTTATCGAAAAACAAAAGCATTATTAAATTGCAGTGTCAATGACTATCTGTTACAACGGCGTATGGCTAAAGCACAAAACCTACTGCTCGAAGGCCTACATGTAAATGAAATTGCAGAAAAAGTAGGTTTTTCGTCCGGGACATATTTTACGGCAGCATTTCGTAAACAGTTCGGTGTAACTCCAACCGTTTTTCGAAAGGATCAATTAAAAGGATAAGTCGTTGGAATTTTCTACGGCGAAACCCTTTGGCTTGAAGTGCTTTTGTAAGTAATATAATTTGAATTTAACAATTTTAGTGTATTAACTGGAATGGACTGTAAAAAATTAACAGGGGAACGTCGATGTCTAATTTCAGTCAAAAAACATGAATCATTCAAGATTAAAATCAAAAAGGATTTCATAGAGTAATTATTCGTCATGTATGAGATTTGATTAATTAACATACGGGAAGTAATTGACCTAATTACATTCCTTCAATAACTGCTAATCTCCGATTAATCAGTTTCTGCACAGCTTCGGGTTTTAATTCCTCAGCACCAAAGCCTCGTTTATCTTTGGTACAAGAACTACATGCTGTAGCATCCAGCTTGTTGCAATAGCCACATAAACATTCCCAAACTTCTTTGCCCGATGAAAACATGCCTTTTGATTCTTTAACAGTAACTACTTCTTGAAACTGCTGTAACAGGCCCTCTCCTTTCAATGTCTGTAGATAGGCAATATCCGGAGCGGAATACCAGTCTTTGTCTAAGGTAAGTACCTTCAATGCTGCCTTTTTTACCAATAAAGATCCTGCTAACAGTTTTTCCACCTGATCGTAATCGATAAGATTGGAACTGCTGATCGCTTTGCTAATGATCTTAAACTGCGCACCGGTTAAATCATCGGACAGCAATTGTCCATAGAGTATAGTTATAGCTTGATCTTTGTCCAGGAAATCAAAATAACGGAAGAGCGTGGCTTGACGGTCTTTGAATTCTTGGTTCTCCCCTGTTTCATTCATTGCTTTGAATAGCAGGGGTACAAATTCGGTCAATCGCGATGTGGCTATAAACTCGGCTGTAGTATTGTCCATGTTATAGATACCTGTATAACGTTCTATGATCAAGCTTGCTTTGACTTTGTTCTTAATAACTGATCCATCGATATCTCCACCTACCGCTTCTGCTTGTATATGTTTAATTTCATTGAGCAATACAGGTGTACCGATAGCGGTGATCATAAACGATCGGTGTTCCTTTGCCCGAGAGCTCATCAATATTGACGCAGAAGCCTATAACGGCATCTGCCCTATAGCTACGGGCATTTTGCTTTAAAGACTCCACTACGCTCTTATATAGCTCCTGTTTTTGTTTTCATAATTCCGGGAGCGCCCACCGAAGAGGTCTACGAAGCTCGCTCCTGATTGCACTCAAAGCATTGGCTCCAATAACAGCTGTTGCTGATATGGGATTGTTGTGGTGATTGGTTTGATTAAAATATACTGGAAGCCGTAAGGATGGTATAAAACCAATAAAGCCATTCTTGACAGAATGGCTTTATTGGTTATTTTATATGATCTATTTGATTTATTTCAGTTTTTCAATCTCGTCGATGGTAAGGCCTGTCGCCTCAGCAATTTGTTCTACTGATAGTCCCATTGATTTTAGCTTTACAGCCGTCTCAATAGCTTTTTGGTACTGGCCTTCAGCTTTAGCCTCTATTGCAGCTTTCTTAGCCTCTTCCAATTGTTTTTCTAGTCCTTCAACTTGTTCCTGTTGATACATCCGCACTGCTTCTGCATCCCATTTTCGTTTTAAACTAATATCATACATAGTCCGTTCCTCCTTTGTCAATTTTGCGTAGCTGACCAACTGAAAGAAGCGTTGAAATACTGCCGATTTCATGATCCGTGGCAAGGTCTTTAACGTAGACATATTTTTGAGCATAAAGAATACTTTATCCAGTTCGTCTTCAACCTCAGCTTCGCTTTTAACAAAGTTAATAATTTCTAAATAGATAAACCCCAAACCCTCGTAGAAAATTTTCCCTGAATCTCTATTACACAGGCAGGTATCGTGAAAATAGGTTTTATGATCACCTCCCGGCATATGAAAACCGTCCATCAGTACAATAGTATAAACCTCGGGAATGGCATACCCCCAGGCTTTGCGGTTTCCTTTGGGTGCTGTGTCTGAAATGACCTTGCTGGCATAATACAGCATACGTTGCTTCAGGTTGGTCTGTGTACTGGTCTGCATCTCAATGATAATCTCTTCTCCTGTACTGATCTGCACTACAAGATCAAAGATAACTTTACCGATCTCTTCGGTTGCACCGATACGCTCGGTATCCCAGTAAGTAAGATCTGTAATGGTCTTTCGACCACGAAAGATAATATTGAGAAAATTAATTAGGTTGATCTTGTCTCCGAATAACCGTTTGAAGCCCTCATCGGTAGTAGGATCAATAAAAACGGGTTGAACGTGATTTTTCATAATTTTAGGATCTGCTTAAATAATTAATGTTGCTAAACAAACATCAGAAAAACTAAAATTATTAGCCGGTTATTAAACTTTTGTTGTCGTTTGTAAACGTTTGTTGTCGGCTAGTGCAACTTGAATCAGTCTTTAGAAATACAACAGAAAAAAGAAAAGCCACATCTTACGACATGGCCTTACCTAAACATATGATTAAACAGTATATTACTTGTACGAATTGATCGATTGGGATACTTTCCAATTACCGGCTTCGTTGACCAGAGTCACTAGATCGGTTTTGGTAAACCCTTCAAACTGCATCGTTATTTTGGCGATCATATAATCAGCAGACTCCTGTACGACAGTGGTACTTGTTTTACAATTCAACTGCTCACCTTTTTGCTTTTTCAAAAAGCTGATAACTTCTGAACGGCTGTTTGTCTTCACCTCAGAGGCATGTACTTTTTGACTAAAATCTGCTGTAAACAACTGCTCTACTACTGCCGATTGACCTGCTGTCATAACCGCAACGTAATGATCAATGGCGAGATCTGCTGTAGATAAATTGACCACCGCTTTTTTAGGGTTTGATACCTCTGGTTTGCCTGCTGCCATAGTGAAAGTAGAGACTGCGATCAAGGCTGCTGCTACGAATGTTTTTGCTAAAGTTCTCATAATGTCTTTATGTTATATTATTAGTTTTTTTTTCTAGTTGTTGATTCAAAAGTAGGGTGTAAATCGTCCCTACCCTATGGTAATTAGACTAAACCAACTAAAAACTCGGTGAACGGTCGAAATGAATAGGTGAAATTATTTTAAACTTTTTTGAACTATTCTATTCGACAGGTGTTCTTATAATACAAAGCGATAACAAACATACTTTCAGCATGAAAGTGGATAACGATAAATGACGTAGTACAGTAAATAAATCCAATTGCTTGAAAACAATTTGGATGATGAAACAAAAAAGAGGAAACGATAAGAAACATAAAAATTACTGTGCAGTTAAACGCCAAGATAAAGGGTCTAATGAGAATTAGGCCCTTTTGATGAATATGGATTCTCATTCATTCGCAACTATTATCCATGATGTATATATGGTATTTATTCGTAACTTAATACGATTAACCTATATACTTACAATAACTAAATCTATGTATTCAAGCGGTATTAAATATAGTTTAGCTAGATGCTTGATAATTGCTTCATTATTAGCTTTAAGTTTTATCGCCAAAAGCCAAGAAGATAAAGAGGTTATATTTATCTCGTATGAAAACTTTCTACCAACGCCCAAAATTGGTGTATATGAGTTTCATGAAGAACTTTTAAAAGCTTTTCCACATGCTAATGGTAGAATTATTATAGAATTTAGTGCAATGAAAGACAGCAGTGTTTCAGAGATAAATTCTATAGGTTATATTGATGGCATAGACTCATTGAAACAAAAATTTGAAAATATATCGAAATGGATTCCTGCAACCAAAGATAGTAGACCTATGAGTATCAGACAGAATTATTCATTTCAATTTGGCAAGCTAAATCATATTGGAGATATTGGTTATTTCTTTAATAAAAGGGACTCTATAGCAGTTTATGATAAGGATCATATAAGACATATTGGAGGACGATGGTTAGATAGATTTTATGTTTCTACCGTAGATTATTTTTTCAATAAAGGGAAAATCAAAAAGATTGTCATTAGAAATAACAACCTAAAAGAAGTACGAAGTGTTTATGACAATTACAGCTATTACAAATCGCTCGAACAGTTTTTAATTTTTTATTATGGGCTACCTACCAGATATATTCAGTCTCCGAATATCCCTCGTCCAAGTAGTAAACTTTTTTATAAAATGATTAAAGAAATTGAAAACAAAGATTATTCGGTCACGTGGAAAGATTTTTTGGATGGGAAAATTTTACTGGAAACGACAAAAGGTACAACTCAGTTAACGTATGAATTCTACTAAAGATGTTGAAGCAATACAGATGTACCGATAGCGGAGATCATAAACGACCGGTGTTCCCTTGCCCGAGATCTCATCAATATTGACGCTGAAGCCATAACCGCATCTGCCCGATAGCTACGCGCATTTTGCTTTAAAGACTCCACTACGCTCTTATATAGTTCCTGTTTTTGTTTTCATAATTGCGGGAGCGCCCACCGAAGATATCTACGAAGCTAGGTCCTATTTCAATCAAAGCATTGACTACAATAACAGCTGTTTCTGATATGGGATTGTTGTGGTAATTGGTTTGATTAAAATATACTGGAGCCGTAAGGATGGTATAAAACCAATAAAGCCATTCTTGACAGAATGGCTTTATTGGTTATTTTATATGATCTATTTGATTTATTTCAGTTTTTCAATCTCGTCGATGGTAAGGCCTGTCGCCTCAGCAATTTGGTCTACTGATAATCCCATCGATTTTAGCTTTACAGCCGTCTCAATAGCTTTTTGGTGTTGGCCTTCAGCTTTAGCAATTGCAACTGCTTTCTTGGATGCTTGCTTAGCCTCTTTCAATTGTTTTTCTAGTCCTTCAACTTGTTCCTTTTGATACATCCGCACTGCTTCGGCATCCCATTTACATTTTAAACTAATATCATACATAGTTCGTTCCTCCTTTGTCAATTTTGCATAGCTTGCCAACTGAAAGAAGCGTTGAAATACCGCCGATTTCATGATCCGTGGCAAGGTCTTTAACGTACACATATTCTTTAGCATAAAAAATATTTTGTCCAGTTCGTCTTCAACCTCAGCTTCGCTTTTAACAAAAAAAATCAATTCGAGGTATATAAATCCAAATCCTTCGTGAAAAATTTGCCCTGAATTTCTATTACACAGGCAGGTATCGTGAAAATAGGTTTTATGATCACCTCCTGGCATATGAAGGTTTAAAATTTGGAATAGAGTACCATATTTAAGGTTATTCCTCAGAAAAATTTAACGTTATGACTTTTAGATGTATAATTACTCACCCACCCCTTACAAACCCAGAAACTGGATTTTCTTCATCAAGGACAATCGAATTTGACTTCATCCATTTTGAATATCATTGGGAAATTCAAAAGGGTGTGTGGACTTTTCAAATTATAGAAAACGATGTTATCAAACTTGAAAAGAGATTTGAGATAATATAATTGTCGGTGATATAAATGAATAATTATTAAATTTCTATATATTTAGTTTCATATCAAACTTCCTATTAAAAATGATTTATTGACCATGACAGACGAAATCAAACAGTTTTTTAAGGCATATTGGCAAACGGGAATGAAGGCCGGTTGCACCGAAAATATTCCAAAAGAAATGATGGTTTCGGCACCTAATAGTGAAGGAAGTTATGAATGGAAACTAATTCCTGGAGTATTGACTAATGAAGATTGTAAAAACGTAGAAACACAGTTTAACATCACTTTCCCAGAAAACTTTATAGCATGGCACAAACGTTATTTCTTCGAAGACTGTGATTGTTCAATCATCAGACTACCCTTCTCAAGTCCCACAAAACCGCTACAGGAATTAATAGACAATCTTGACTGGTGTATAGCAGAACAGCTGATTCCTCTTGGTCTTATTCCCTTTGCAAACGAAGGTAATAATGCCGGACCATTAGTCTTTGACACAAGGAACGCTAGCGGAAAGGAAGATTTTCCGATAAGAGTTTATGACCATGAATATGGTGGTGATGTAGATGGATTGAGTGAAATTATTTTTTCATCATTTAGAAAAATGCTGACATGCTTAACACGTTTCCTGACCGAAATTTAAAAAAGAAAACGTTTTGAAGTGTTTGCCGACTTCTATGAAATCGACCCTGAGGGTGCTGGTGCAACAGGTAAAGAGTACTGGGAAAGCTGGATCGCAATGGAAAAAGCAAACTTTGAAGAATTTGGATACTAGATTTTTACAATCGAAAAGATGCTGAACTACAGAAAACTCTGTTACAATTATCATTTTATAAGGCAATAAAGGAATTTTATGAGCGACATATTTAAGGATGAAAACATTTATCCGTATCAAGGAAAGATAAAAGAGCATTTCAAAGTTTTTTACGATGCTGCATTTATAGCTTTCATTCCATTCTTTCAAATTGATTCACAGACGAATAACAAGGTTAGTCTCAAGAAATCAAAACTATTGTCTCATGAAGAAGCTGTACAGGAATTTGAATTCTTGAAAGATCTTCCAAAAGCGAATAGGCAAATTTATAGTTACAAAAATGATGAATATCCCTCAAATGAAACTATTTTTTTGAAAGGCAAAGCAATCTCATGGAACAAGGTAGTTACTGGATCAGGGTTTACGGACTATGCTGAACTTAATAAAGCTTTACGAACTTCGATTGGTGCGCTAAGTAAAAACTATACTAGACCAGACCTTTTGGAAAATCTTAATGCATTTACGGATAAGAAAAGTATCTATCATCCTACTGAAGGCACTTTTGATATGTTATCAAAAGCAAGCATTTATAGAACTTTCCAGTTTTTCAGAAAACCTCAGATTGTTATAACAGACGAATTCTACCAACAGACCTTTAGTGTAGACCTCGATAAATTAAGTGAATTTGAATTTTGTGATCAAATTAATTTCAAAGATTACTACATATATTCTGCTGATTTTGAACTTTTGTTTACAGTGGAATGGGATAGTTTTTTCTTTATTATTGCGACAGACAGCAAAAAAATGGAACAATTAATAGAGAGCAAATTGTTTGAGGGTTTTCTATGTAATGATGAGACAGATCATGATTGGGATTATGTGGATAAAAAGTAAAAGAATGGTTGTTACAAGCCAAAACCTTATAAGTATTTTCACTTGTTTAAATTTGCTTTTCTTAGAGATATCATAAGATACCAAATCTTCTAATTACAGGGCTTAATTGTAAATTAAAATAAGTTAAACGATTTTTGTGAATCCCACAAATTATGGAATATCTCCTATCCTAGCATCTATTTACATATGAAACTATTACTGCTATTTTTAATTTTCTTTAGCTTTTCTGTAAACGGGCAGTCATCAAAACAGCTTACTGATGAACTGAGTAAGGTTCTAAAGGATGAATTGGTGAGAGGAAAACAATTTTCAATCCATTTTAGTAAAGTGAGTAATGGGGAAATTAGCATTTTGACCCCTAGTATTCCAACAGATGACTTGTTATTAAATAAGATAAAGACTATTTTAAAAAAAGACTCTCTACTTCAGTCTAAAAATTCGTACTTCTTACATATATACTGGGATCTATATTCAACAGAAGTTTACAGTTCAATAGGAAAGAAAGTTTCAGAAGGTTTTACAAATTATTCGAACTACATGCCTAGCCCCTACGGGGGAATTGGATTATTTGTTAAAAATATGGTAGCTGAGCTAAAACGAAATAATTTCGACTTTCAAAATTATTCAAGGTATCAACATCAACTAGAAGTATATGTGGATGAAAAAGGGAACCATTCTTTTACGGGTTCCGAAAAAATTCTGTCGTACTTGGACAGCACAAAACTAAACCGCTGGAGAATAGCTTTATATTATGGTAAACCTATTAAAAGTATATATGAGATCACATTAATCAATCCTCAACCCTTATTAGATAGTCTTAAAAGAATAGAATCAGCACAAGCTGCAGAGGTATTTGTGTGGGATCAACTGTATGAAAATCAGTTTGTGCGCTATCAATCAGGTATACAACAAATCCCACAAGGAGAACTTATTATTTCATTTGTTCTCAACGCTTCATTAAATAGCTTTGAAAATCCAATAATACATCGTGGAAACCGAGATGATGCAAAGAAATTAATGAATTTCATCTTAATGCAGCATCCTTTCAAAAACAGTTTTTACTGGTCTGAATATCCAAAGTCTGACCGTTATTATTTCTACTTAAAATAGCGGACATTTTTCTCAATATATGCTCTTCTGTTTTTCGTGTTATATTTTTAGTGTTTTTTCTGATGCCTGTACTTTCTGGCTGAAGTCCTCTGTAAACAATTGCTCCACTCCTGCTGATTGACCATCTGTCATAACCGCAATATAATGATCAATGGCTAGATCTGTTGTAGATAAACTGACCACTGCTTTTTTAGGGTTCGAGACCTCTAGTTTACCTGCTCCCATAGTAAATGTTGATACTGAAATCAAGGCTGCTACTGCGAATGTTTTTGCTAAAGTTTTTTATCTAGATAATTTGTTATTTAAAGGTGATAAGGCTATCATGAGTATAAAGTCTACAACTAATTACCAATGTACCCATGATGGTTCATAATATTTTTATTGTTAGTTTCTATTTATAAGTTGCATCAGCCCCTCATCCACCAACTCAAACCCTGATGCTTGCTGAAGCAATTGTTGATTCAAAAGTAGAGTGTAAATCGTCCCTACCCTATGGCAATTAGACTAACACAATAAAAATCTCGGAGAATTTGGGAAATGAATAGGGGTAGTTGTAACCTATCATTTCTTTTGTTAAATTGGAAAGGATTACCGAACTAATAACGAATTAAAATATGCATACAATAATTTACCCTGAAGATTTGATAAATAAGCGATTTGACAAAGTTTGGTTCAACTGGGATTGTTGCTAATCATTTAATTTTATGGATGATTTTCTTTTTCCTTTGATTTTATTTCTCATCTTCATAGGTATACCAATTGTTGTTGGATTATTGATATATATAATACCTAAAAAACTGGGATACCCAAGGTTTGCAAGATATGTGCTACTTACCTATGGTTTTATTTGCCTATTATTTACATGTTATCTATTTTTTAGTAATTATTTTTTCACAAAATCTGATGCGCTCAAACTAGTTGAAGAACAAGCGATAACATTAGTAGATGAATTTAAGATCAGTAACTATAACTCATCGTTTGCAATTGGTGAGAGTTATGAAACATTTACGCTTAAAATCTCTAATTTGGATAAACAAAAAGCTATTTCGAAAATTATAAATTCAAAAAATTTCCATTCGACCGAAGATTCTAATCACATTGTATCTTATAATTCATTAAATCAATATTGGGGTCCAAAAATTACACAGAATTATGAAACAGAAGATGCTTATGTTAGGGAGTATTTTAAACCCAGTGGACAAAATAATTATGCCCCTACTTTTAGAAAAATTACGATAAGCAAACTAAAAAATGAATTAATTTATGAGGATATAGACGAATAGAATCATTCTGTAAAAACATCTAATACTATTTAAGTATATTTTTATTCAATCAAGTTTGACACCTTTGTTTATAAGCGGAAAGACATTGTGCCATGGTCATGGCGGACAAAATGGACTGGAATTAGTATTTACAGCTTGGTTAGCTTTACCAATTTTAATACTATTTAGTTTTGTATTTAACCGTATATTCAAGCCAACGAATTTTTATACAAAAAAGATTAATATAGTCCAAAGTGACTAATAAAGAGTAGTTTACAAGAACTGGAAGCGCTATCGGTAACGATTTAGTAACGGTGCTTACTGCACTCGCTTTTATTTGATTGCCTTGTAAATCATTACTGTAAATGTAATAAAAAAGGGGTTAAGTTGTAGCCTACTTTATGCGTTTCTAGTTTTTTACTCATCCATCGAAAAACAGTCATTGAAAATAAATCTTTCCCAATATGGTAGCAATATGTGATAATGGTTCAAATATTATTTCCAAATTTTGGTGTATCAATAAAGATGGAGTCCCGAAACAAGTAATGATAACCTCTAACAAACTAAGCTACGGAAATAATGTTGAACAAAATATTATCGGAAATTTAGTATCAGTATGGAAAAAAACTGCGTAATAAATATAATACAGTCGACGAAGAACTGTGTAAACACCTGAAGGAAAGATTGAAAGTCATAATCTGAACTTCAAAAGCTTGCCGTAAAATCATATTCTTTTTCTTTCAACAATTCCTTTTTTTTCTGACAACATTGGTTATTTTTAAAAAACAACTACAATTTTACCAGCGGTACGATTGGTTTCAATTTGTTTATGAGCTTCCTCCATATCTGTAAAAGGATACACCTTATTGATGTGGGGTTTTAGCACACCTTTGGATATCAATTCAGTAATTGCTCTTAAATCTTCACCTTTAGCTTGCATTCCCCATAAAACTAACTTTACATTTTTATCTTTGGCTTTCGCTTTTAAACTTTCATCTGCAAGCCCCAGAATAGAAATAATTGTACCGCCCGATTTTGTTATATCAATAGAATGTTCCAACGTTTCTCCGCCAATGGTATCAAAAACAAAATCAACCTCTTTAATTACATCCCAAAAATTTTCAGTTTGATAGTCAATGTGTTTATCAACACCAAGCGACATAACAAAATCACGGTTTTTGGCGGATGAAGTTGCGATGACTTCTGCACCAAAATATTTGGCTATTTGTACAGCAAAGTGTCCCACACCACCTGATGCAGCATGAATAAGGATTTTGTCGTCTTTTTTTATTTTCATTCCGTGAACTAGCGGTTGCCACGCTGTCAGAGCAGCCATCGGCACGGCCGCTGCTTCTTCAAAACTGACATTGGCAGGTTTTTTAGCTAAAAAATCGACTTTCACCGCTACATATTCGGCATAGCCACGGGCATTTGGTGAAAGTGCAAAAACCGCTTCGCCTACTTCAAAACCATCGGCACCTTCCGTTTTTTCTACAATTTCGCCAGATATATCCCAACCTATAATAGCTGGTCGCACGTTACCAAAAAAAGCGGCAATAAATACGTCTGAACTGCGATATTTTGCGTCGGCGGGATTAATGCCCATGGCTTTTACCTTAATTAAAACTTCACCTTTTTGCAAAGTAGGTTTTGGCGCTTCTCCTAGAACCAATTGGTCTGGTGCTCCGGTTTCATATAATAAGAATGCTTTCATATTGATTTGTTTTATTGGTACAAAGTTCTTCAAAACAGAAAAAACAGACTTAACCGAAATTCAGATTATTGGAACCAAAAAGGACGATATATGGAAAAGAGGATAAATTAAAACTATTCCTCTTATACAAAAAACTAAAAATGAAGTAAGCTGAGTTCTTGCTCAAAAGACTACCGACGTTCAAAGCCTAATATGATGCTGTTTTGTTTACCAGAAATGTATCGTCAGCAACCTTTCTTTGGCTGAAATTTACTAAATTCTGTTCGCTTAGATACTCATCTGCCCTGGCAGCATTACATCCGGCTGTTTCATTCTTGCACGCTGAGCGGCGAGCCTATTTACCCGCCACATAGAACCGATGCTGATAAGTGTTATCACAACAACGATATAGCCAATTACATTGTAGTGCTGTAACGGTGTACCCTGGCTTTCTTGTGTGACGATTTTACTTGCGACTATAGACGCAACGCCACCTGCAATCTGATTCAGAGATGAGTTAATGCTCATAAATGCTCCCCGGTCGTTCATATCAGGAATATTGCTGGTGAGCGCAGATGACGGAATCGTACGGCTGATAATGCCAATCATCAACACAATATTTAAAACGATTACCAATGGCAACGGTGTTCTACTTAGGTTGGTGTATACTACACAGATAACCATCATCCAGATGGATGCTGTTACAAAAATTTTAAATTTATCTATCTTGTCGCTCCATTTTCCAATAAAAGGCATAATTATCAGTGAACTTAGACCGGATACCATCAACATCATCGTCAACTGTTCATAGCTTACACCAAGATTGTTTACAGCGAAAACACTGCCAAAAGGCATCATCATAAATCCTCCAATGGCAAGGAGAGCAGTGGATGTAAAAGCTGTCCGATAATCTCTTTTGGAAATAGTTTTAATTAAGTGCCTAAAAGGCGAACTTACATTCTTTAAAACCAAATGTGAATTTATTGGCTTTAAGTAAAGGCTAATGGCTATGGCAATTAAAATGCTTAATCCCGCTACCATCCAGAAAGGAGCTTCCCATTGCCAAAGTGTGGCAATGTAAATGCCAATGGGTACACCCAATACCTGACTGGCGCCAAAGCTCATTTGAACATAGCTCATTACCTGTCCGCGTTTTTGTATTGGGAAAATATCTGTGATAATGGACATAGAAATCGAACCAATAACACCGCCGAACAAGCCTGTTATAATGCGTGCTGCAAGCAACATTTCGTAACTCTCAGACAGTGCACAGAAAATAGTTCCCACGATAAAGCCATAATAAAAGAATTGCAACATTTTTTTGCGGTCGAACCTATCAGCAAAGCCAGCGGTTAGCAAGCCGCTGATACCAGCACTAATCGCATAGCCAGATACAGCCGCACCAAAGCCGGATGGACTAAGTGATAATGATTTCATCAGCATATCACCAAGCGGCGACATTACCATAAAATCCAATATAACGGTAAATTGTGTGATTGCCAGTATAAAAATGACAAACTTTTGGTAGCCCGTTAATGGTACCTGTTGCTTTGTTTTCATTAGAGATTTGAACTTAAATTACGGTGCTTTTGCTAATTCTTGAACGATTGCCTAAACTCTACGGGAGAAAGGTTCGTTTTCGCTTTAAACAACCTGCTGAAAGATTGCAAATGCTCAAACCCTAATTCGTACGCAATTTCACTAATGGAAAGGTCGCTGGTCGATATTCTTTCCTTGGCTTTTTCTATCAGTTTTTCATGGATATAATACTGGGTGTTTTGTCCAGTGTGCATTCGTAATAGACCGCTTAAATATTTGGGGGAAATATTGAGCAGGGCTGCGATTTCTGTTACTGAGGGAACTCCCTTTACAGCAGTTTGACCACTATTTAAATAATCGTTCAAAACCTTTTCCAGACGATCAAGGATTTGATGATTAGCCTTTTCACGTGTTACAAACTGACGGTTATAAAAACGTTCGGCGTAATTAAGCAGGCTTTCTAACAGCGATAGGATGATTTGTTTGCTATATTTGTCGATATTGGCGTGTGTTTCGCGATGTACATTTTCAATGATTTGAATAAGGATATCTTCCTCTTTTTCGGACAGAAACAGCGATTCGTTTACTGTATAATCCCAAAAGTCATATCGTTTTATGCTATTGGCTAAAGGCGTGTTCCATAAAAAATCAGGGTGTATAACCAAATACCAGCCCGATTGTTTTACTTCAATATCCTTCTCTACGCTGATGGTCGTTACTTGACCAGGCGACACGAAAGACATCACCCCTTCATTAAAATCGTATGAATTTTGCCCGTATTTTAATTGGAGATTTTCAACGCCGGTAACCCGCTTCAGCGCGATGCAATAAAAATCGCAAAAACTGCTAAAAGTATCGCCACCACGTATTATCCTGCTAGTATCTATATAAAATACACTAATAAGAGGATGCTCAGGCTTCGGCATTTGCCAAGCTTCAAACCATTCACTGATTGTTTTATATCGTATCATCGTTTTTAAACTTTTTTGCTCATCTCAAGGAAGATAATTTATTGTTGTAATGCGCTTCGGTAGATTTTTTCCAACATCTGATTTTGCTTGTAACAGTATTTATTTTTCCAGGGTCAATGAATTCGAACACACACTAAATTTCGTCTAGCTGCGGAATAGGATCTTCAAACTCTACAATTTTTATCACCTCGGTTTCCCTAAACTTCTAAATTCTGATCACTTTGCATAAAAAATGCCCTACTGTAAAGGTCTAAAAAAAAGTAGCATTGAATTTAACCGAATTGCATTTTGTTTTAACTGAAAAGACGACATTATAGCAAAATCCTTTAGTTGGCTCCGTGCTGATATACCAAATGCAGAATGTTGCTTCGACGAAACCGCTTAACTTTATTAAAATCTGTTTCTCTATAATTCTAAAAATCATTTGGCAACAATTCCCGATATACAATAATTTGGCAATCGAGAATTTCAATCTATACTATATACTGTGGGTAGGCACTAATTATTTCCGGTCTGTTGTTACAGTGGGTTTGTTCCGGTGAGAAAAAAGATAAGGAGAAACAAAGAGATTAAAACGGAGCAGCCCGCCCAACGTAAATAATCATTTAGAAAAATCTTTATAAAGCAATCAGTTACCACATTGAACAACCCCTAAAAGACTTTCTATCTTATAATTCCAATGAAAAAATGTGCTAACTATAGTTATCTCAATACAATATTCTCATTGGACGGAATGATAAATGAACTAAAAGCACTTTTGGAACTGATGGAAATACCAGCCAGAAATACACCGCAATTTTCAGGGAAGATAAAACGCTCGATAAACAGGAAGTATGATGATGAATTATTACCAAATGGACATTGTAAAGGCAAAACCAATTTTTTTTAACTTTTACAATCATAAAAAATTTTCTTAAGAAAATAATTCCCTCTTACTAATTATAATAAACTTTGAAATTAAATAAATGAGTACGATTGTCTCCTCAAAAGTAAAGCAAAAAAAGGATTTTTTTGAAAATGAAAATCGATATAAAAAAATTGCTTTTATGGAATAGATTAAAAATCGTAAAGTGAATTTTTGTGCTTTTCGAATGAAAAGATTAACAAAGTGTGCTTTACCCTTTTTTCGTCTTTCCCTTTCTACTTGCAATATCAATAAAATCTCCCCATAGGGGGGAAACTGTGATAATCGTTTCAATATTATTCCCAAATTTTGGCATATCAACAATAGATGCAACTCCGAAACAAATTGTGAGAACTTCTAAAACGGCTATGCTATGGAAATCGTGTTGAATAAAATAATAACCAAAATTCATCATCAGGAAGATAAACTGTCTTCTCAAATGATGCGAACGGCGGACGAGGCTTTTGAAATGACCTTGTTCCTGAAAGAAATGCTGTCTATCATAAAAGCAAGAGTATTGCAGGATAGTTTTGCAGACGAACAGCAAGAGATTGACTTTTTCAAGAACATTAAACCGCAAATTTTAGGGAAACTCATCTACTATAACAAAGTATTCCGCATTGAAACAACTTGCCCTGTGAGCAATGGTAAAATACATCAAAGCTATTATGAGAACCTATTAAAAAACCTCAAATCAGAATATAAAGAAAGTATTTGCAATGAGGATTTTTACAGATATTATCGTGCAGGTAGGACAGACCGTGACCATACTTATTTCAGGCTCGGACAAATCAATTACCACGATGGATTAAAGAGTGGTGTATTTGAAATTGACCTTAGTTTTTCAACATATTATGATAACAAGATAGCCTATATTATAGCGAACGAATTACTTTATATTTATATGCTTACTAAAATCAGCCCCAAAGAAAATCCAGATTTAATTTTATTAAATGGAGAAGCAAACAAGGATATTTCGTGGACAAATTCTCAAAATGCACTTATCGAACTGATATACGCCCTGTATGCTTCAAATTCCATTGCATACGGAAAAATAGGCATCCGAAAATTAGCATTGATTTTTCAAGTGCTATTCCGAACTCCCTTAAACGATATACATCATTCTTTCCACCGAATGAAAACAAGGGCAGGTTCCCGAACTGCATTTTTAGACCAGCTTAAAATATCCCTCGAAGAATATATGGATAAAGACCTTTAGCTAATACGATACATTAATTTAAAAGCAGTACACAAAATGTACTGCTTTTTCTTTGCCCATATATGCCAATTGGCAAATGCTCTTAAACTTCATTACAAAATATTCAAAAATATCCTAAACCCTTATTAAAGAAGAGTTTTACCAATTTGTAAAAAATTCAAAAAACCGCCAAACCAATTGGCAAGCATTGGCAGACAAACACTGCCACCTTTCACAATTTTGCATAGTGAACTTTAAATGATGTGCAATGAAAATAATAACCATTGAAGAAGAAGCGTGGCAACAGCTCAACAGCCGTATCAATGCCATTGCCGACTATCTGAAAAGACAGGAAGATAAAAGTTATGATGACCTGTGGCTTAATAACCACGAGGTATGTCAATATCTACACATTAGCGAGAAAACGCTATGGCGTATGCGTACCAAAGGCGAGATAGCTTATTCAAAAATCTATGGTCAGTATTTCTACACCATTGGGGCTATTAAAGATATGCTCAATGCAAATGCCATACAGAGCAGTGATGAATTTGTACAGGAGCTTATGGCAAAAGGCAAAAGCTATATCGAAAAAGGCAGAAGGTTAAAGACAGATAAAAAATAGGTATGAACCCTTAAAAGTATTCCTATGAATATTGATAGAATGGAATTTTTGGCGTGGATGGAACGCCTAATGGGTCGCCTTGATATGCTGGGTGATAATATAGACGATTTGCAAAAGAAACGTAATAGCATAGATGGTGAGGAACTGCTCGATAATCAGGATTTGCTCCAAATGCTGAAAATAAGCAACCGTTCCCTGCAACGGTATCGCTCTATCGGCAAACTGCCCTATTATACGATAAGCGGAAAATTGTATTACAAGCTGTCCGATGTGCATCAGTTCATAAGAGAGAGCTTTAACCCTCCCGCAATTAAGATGAACGCCAATAAGTGACAAACACTGCCTTTGACTGCCACTTCAGGCAATGCAGTGAACGCTTCTTTTACATTCGGCAGTGAATTTCAAAATTTTTAGATTATGAGTGAAGAAACCACAGACAAAAAGGAAATGCCCGAACAACTATCGGACATATTATTAGTGCTGGATAAAGAAAAAATGAAAATCCAGGCAGTAAAGAGTATTGACGAAAACGGGAAAATGGAAACCGTTGACCCCACAAAGAAAAACCAAAACCAATTTATGCGTGTGGACAAGAGTGGCGATTTCTTTTCCAACTTCTTCTCCAATTTTTTTAGCCAGTTAAAGAACCCTACCAATTTTTCATTCTTCAAAGTGCCTGCACCTATCGCAGTTGAAAAAGCACAGAAAATGCAAAAGCAGGTTGATAAGCCAACACCCGAAAGCGAAAAAGTGATGAAAGAACACGAAATAAAAGCCGGAGCAAAACAAGATAGCAAACATGAAAATCAAAAAGATATGGCAACAATACAAACAACACCGGAAGCCAGCGAATACCGCTACAAACCGGAGCAGATTGATTGGGGGACAATGAACAATCTCGGATTAAGCAAGGAATACCTTGAAAAAAGAAACCTGCTTGACCCTTTGTTACGAGGTTACAAAACCAATGAACTTTTGCCGATAGGCGTAAATTTCGGAGGTTCTGTTCTTCGCACAGATGCCCGATTGTCTTTACAGCAAGCGGAAGACGGAAATGTAATCGTAGCAATACACGGTATCAAAAAAGAACCAAACCTGCATTTTGAATTTTTCGGACACAAGTTTACGGATGAGGACAAGAAAAACCTGCTCGAAACAGGTAATATGGGGCGTGTGGTTAACCTGACCAATTCCAAAACGGGCGAACTGATGCCGTCCATTATCAGCATAGACAGGCTAACCAATGATGTGATAGCCTTACGGACGGATTTCATAAAAATTCCTGATGAAATTAAAGGCGTAAAACTGAACGATGAGCAAAAGCAAACTTTAATGGAGGGTAAACCGCTAAAGTTAGACGGTATGATTTCCACGAAAGGAACGGAGTTCTCGGCAACGGTACAGTTCAATGCTGATAAGCGTTATGTAGAGTTCCTTTTTGACCGCAATAATTCCAACAGGCAAAGCCAAAACAATCAGCAAAGCCAACCGCAGGAAGCTCCAAAAACATTCAGGGGCAAAGAACTGACCGATGAGCAACACAAGGATTTCAAAGCCGGGCAAACCGTTTACATTGACGGATTGAAAGATAAGAAAGGGCAACCGTATCAAGGTTATATCACATTCAATAAGGAAACCGGAAAAACTGATTTTGCCTTTCCAAGCCAAGTTAAGGCACAGGCAAAACCTGCCGAAGCCCATAAAACACAAACTGCCGTCAATTCGGAGGGCAAGACCAACGAGGCGACCAAGAATATCAACGAGCCTTTGAAGTCGGGACAGCAAAGACCGAAAAACAAACAACAGCAGGAACAACAGGAACAATCCGAAACACCTGCAAAATCCAAAGGCAGAAAAATGTAAAATATGAAAACAATCATTGCAGAAAAACCAAGCGTAGCAAGGGAAATAGCCGGACTTGTGGGAGCATCCGATAAAAAGGACGGCTACCTGATAGGTAACGGCTATTTTGTTACGTGGGCATTCGGTCATTTAATCGGATTGGGAATGCCTGAAGATTACGGGATTACGGGATTTGACAAAGCAGCTTTGCCAATACTCCCAAACCCGTTTTTGCTGACCGTCCGAAAAGTAAAAAAAGACAAAGGCTATACCGCTGATACAGGAGCATTGAAGCAACTGAAAGTCATCGAACAGCTTTTTAACCGTAGCAACAGCATCATCGTAGCCACCGATGCAGGTCGTGAGGGGGAATTGATATTTAGGTACATTTATGAATACCTGAAATGTAACAAGCCCTTTGAACGCCTTTGGATAAGCTCACTAACTGAAAAAGCTATTAAACAAGGTTTTGATAACCTTAAAGACGGAAAAGAATTTGACGGATTATACCAAGCTGCACAAGGCAGAAGCCGTGCCGATTGGCTCGTGGGCATCAATGCTACACAGGCATTGAGCATAGTCGCAGGTAATGGCATTTATTCACTCGGCAGGGTACAAACGCCTACATTGGCTTTGATATGCAAACGTTATCTGGAAAACAAAAATTTCTCGGTAAAGAAATATTGGCAGATACAGCTATTGCACATTAAAGAGTTGATAGATTTTAAAAGCCTTTCCAAAACAAAATGGGAAGACCAAAAAATTGCCGATGATACGCTGAAATCCATTCAGCGAACCGAAACAGCAACAGTTACAGCGGTAGAAACCAAAAGTGTTACAGAGCAACCGCCTTTGCTGTTTGACCTTACTGGATTGCAAAAAGAAGCCAATAAAAAACTCAATCTTTCTGCCGAAGAAACGCTCAATATTGCTCAAAGCCTCTACGAAAAAAAGTTTATCACATACCCACGTACCGGAAGCAAATACATTCCTGAAGATATGTGGGCAGAAATTCCCAACCTCGTGAGGGCATTGCAGGACAGGGAAACCTGTAAGCAAGCCGTAGCTAAACTGAAATGGGGACGGTTCAATAAACGTATTGTAAACGATTTGCGTGTTACCGACCACCACGGATTATTGATTACTGATAAAATCCCGTCAGCCCTGAACGCAAAGGAAAACTCTGTTTATGATATGGTTGCCTTTCGATTGCTCGAAGCCCTTTCACAAGCCTGCATCAAAGAGATAACCGATGTAGGTTTACAAGCATTGCATTATGATTTTATGGCAAAGGGTTGTAAGGTAATTGAAGCAGGTTGGCGTTCCATTAAAGGCAGTTTCTCCGATGATGATACCGAACCTGTACAGGATTTACCCGAACTGAAAAGAGGCGATGAACTCAAAATAAAAGAAGCCTCCGTTTTGGAAAAGAAAACCAAACCACCTGTACTTTATACCGAAGCCGGGCTTTTGTCGGCTATGGAAAGTGCAGGAAAGGAAATTGAAAACGAAGACGAACGGAAAGTGTTGCAAAATATCGGTATAGGTACGCCTGCCACAAGAGCAGCGATTATTGAAACCCTGTTTACCCGCAATTATATCCAACGAGAAAAGAAATCCCTAATCCCTACCGAAAAAGGGTTGCAGGTGTACGAATTGGTCAAAGACCGCAAAATTTCGGATGTGGCAATGACCGCCGAATGGGAATTGGCTTTGCAAAAAATCGAAAACAACGAAGCCGATGCAGGGGCATTTCAAAAAGAAATGGAAACTTACGCCTCATCTATTACCAATGAATTGTTGCAAACTTCGATTGCTCAAAATAACCTGCCTAAATTGGTTTGCCCGAAATGTAAAAGCCAGCAACTCATTATCCGTGATAAAATAGTGAAGTGTCCTGATGAGGTTTGTAATTGGGTGCAGTTCCGCAATGTATGTGGCATACAAATCGGCATAGCCGATATTGAAAACCTTGTTAATAAAAGGAAAACTTCACTTATCAAAGGGATGAAAAGCAAGGCAGGAAAGAAATTCGATGCGTATATCGTATTGATAGAGGATTGTACAACCTCTTTTGAGTTTGATAAAAATAAAAGCTACAAAAAGTAATGGAAAATAAGCCTACCATTAGCACAATGGAAATCAAGAACCTGATTTATACCATACGTGGCAAGCAAGTGATGTTGGATAGCGACCTCGCTTCCTTATATCAAGTGGAAACAAAAAACCTCAACAAAGCCGTAAAAAGAAATATTGAGCGGTTTCCTGCTTCTTTTTGCTTTCAACTGACCGAAGAGGAAGTTGAAAACTTGAGGTTCCAAATTGGAACCTCAAGTTTGAGCTACGGCGGAAGACGTTATCTGCCCTATGTTTTTACCGAACAAGGGGTCGCAATGGCTTCTGCCATACTCCGTTCAAATATAGCGGTTAAAGTCAGTGTTGAAATTATGGAAGCCTTTGTAGAAATGCGGAGAATGCTTGCCAGCAATGCCTCTCTTTTTCATCGTTTGGATAAGATTGAATTGAAACAATTAGAAGCCGACCAAAGATTTGAAGAGATTTTTAAGGCACTGGAAAGCGACAAGCTCCACAGCGAAAAAGGTATCTTTTACAACGGACAGATTTTTGATGCCTACGCCTTTGTATGTGATATTATCCGAAATGCAAAAACCTCCATTATCCTGTTGGATAATTATGTAGATGATACGGTATTGACTTTATTGGGTAAACGGAATAATACTGCAACTGCCACTATCTATACCAAAAACATCAGTAATCAGCTACGGCTGGATGTACAACGGTACAACAGCCAATATCCTCGGATTGAAATTAAGATTTTTTCCGATGCTCACGACCGCTTTTTGATTATTGACGATGTGGAACTTTACCATATCGGAGCATCACTAAAAGACCTGGGCAAAAAATGGTTTGCCTTTTCGAGAATGGATATTGAGGTGGGCAGAATGCTCCAATTACTGAATAGAGTTTAATTAAATCCCTGTTTTTGACAGGGATTTAAAATTCTAATTTCTTCTTGTCCAACTTAAATTAGCAGATATTAATTCAACTATTAGGGTTTCCAGTATTTCGTTTACCCATTCTAATTCAAAAATCAAATTGTTCTTAGCGAACCTAAAAGTTAAATCTTGCTTTTCTGCGTGGAATATCTTATTCCGTAAATAGTAACAGTATTTAATACAGATGAAGACAGTAATTTCTAATTCGGTATTTGTTACAGGATTTTTAACCTTGTCCTCCAAATATCCAGTAATCCTTTTAAAGATTATTTCGCTGTCAGTTGAGGACTTATAATTGTGATAAAGGTCTTTGATATAGTCGAACTTATTAAACTTATTTTCAACCTTATCCACACTGAAAATATCTTTTAAATCAGCTTCAAAATAACTGATATTATCAAGCAGATTTTTACAAATAATCTTATTTTGATACCTGAAGATAAATGCAATAAAGGAAACTATCTTTTCTTTAGTATCATAATCATTACTTAGTAGCTCATTGAAACGAACTTTTTCTCGAAGTTCTTTAGCTGTAATATTTCTTGCTCTATGCAGTGATTTTGGAAACAATGTTGGATTAGTAATTATGAAATTTCGCATTAATCGGTGGCATTCATTTTCGTTTGCACCATTTCCAAAATAATAATAGATTGAATTAAAAGATTTCCATAACTTTTCAAACCGCTCACTTTCTTCATTGGTAATTTTAGATTTCATAAGATAGGTTAAAGCATACTGAATTGCTTTAGATTTATCATTAATCTTGAATATGTCGTTGATATTGGCAGTTGAAATGTCAATACCTGAAAATTTATCGTTCAATATTTGCTCTATACCAATTTTTGAAGTTGGTAAGGCAAGCATTGTTTCTTCTCCTGTTTGCTTTATTCGGTTAATAGAGATATGCTGTATAGGAACGAAGCGGTTTACTCGGATGTAATAGTAAATCAGAGATTTTATAATCTGATTATGAATTGAACTGCTTTCTGAAAAAACAATATTTATGAGATTGATTTTTGCAGTTCTATTGCACTTTATTGTTAGTGTATCATTCTCAATCACTAATTCGTCATTTGTATCTGAACTTCCTTTATACTCCATTCCAAATACTTCCCGAGAAATTGAAATGTCAGGAGCATCAAAACGTATATTTATGGAATAATTGTGCTTTATTTTATTTTTTGCGAATGTCTTAATGGAGCTTGTTATAAAACTGTCAAACCTTGATTTCTTTTCATAATTATAAATATCATAAACGTCGGGATATAAATCCTTAAACTTTATCTTGAAATCTGTTAATGTATAAGGGTCACCATTAAATGAATTGTGCAAAATCAAAAGTTTATCATTTATAGTTTTAACTGGCTTTCCTTTCTTTTTTTTGGTCAATCTAACATCTTCGCCAAAATTTTGCAAGGCTCTAAAGGCTTGCTCCTTAACTTCAAATATTCTATCCGTTTTCATCAAACGATACAATTCCCTTTTGCTTTCAAAGCATTTATACTTTGAAAGGAAGTCTATTGCGTTCAACCTATTCCGGTAGTCTGATATATCATTTGCAAGGTTTACATACTCTACAATGTTATTTGGTTTCTTATTGTCAAAATCCTTGTTAGTCATATTCTTCCTCACATAGTTTAATCGTCAAATTTAATCAAAACCAATCTGTATTCCGTTGCTTAGCCGATTATGTTTACGACAAATCCTACCTCTTAAAGCCAAACCCTGCCACTTCTGCAAAGTGGCTTATCTACTGCTATAATTTTAGGCTTCAAATAAAATTCTAAACAAAATTATAGTATGGATACACAACAAAAAGACCTATCGTATTTCAGGTTACGACTGCAAGAATTATTAAACACCAGCTTTCCCGAAAAAGCCAACGACCATAAATTTATTGAGCAGCGTTCCTCGTGGGCTGCCAATGCCTACGAGGGGGCTTTTAGTTCGGGAAACGCTATTGAGCAATGCAACGAAATAGCCAATTACATACTTTTTGAGGGCTTGCATTTCTCCAAATTCGACACCGTGTTTCAGGTGGTATGCAATGAGTTTGATACCCTAATGGCAGACGAGGAACTGCGACCCTTTGCTCTAAAAATGTTCCCTGTTTGTGAGCCTGTTTTCTCCGGCTATGAACTAACCGATGACTTCGCATACGGTTATGAGTTTGATTTACTCTATACCGAAATAACCGGAACCATCGCAATATGGATAGAGGAAAATGGGCTTCAGTAAGAAGCAACATCTCCAACTGAATATTGATGCCCTGCGAATTGCTTTTAAACTGGAAAAGGAGAAACGACAAGCCACCGTAGGCGAAAGACTGCTAATGATGCTATACAGCGGATTTGGCGGTCTTAAATTCGTGTTGAACCCCATAGAAAATGAAATAGACATCAATAATTGGAGAAAAACTGAACACGACCTGTTTCCGCTCACGCAGGAACTCCACACACTACTCAAAGAAAATTCCGAAGACGATAAGCAATACCGCAGGTATGTGGACAGTATGAAAAGCTCTGTACTTACGGCTTTTTATACACCGCCACAGGTCATAGATGCGATTTCCGCAACCTTGCGTGATAACGGTCTGAACATTGATAAACTCCTCGAACCCTCCGCAGGTATCGGCTCATTCATTCAATCCTTTTCGGAAAACCAAAAAGCCAACGTTACCGCTTATGAGAAGGATTTGCTGACAGGCAAAATTTTGAAACAGCTCTATCCCGAAAGCAATATCCGTATAAGTGGTTTTGAGGAAATCCCCGAAAAAGAACAAAATAGCTATGATATAATCGCCAGTAATATTCCCTTTGGCGATACTTCCGTATTCGACCTTTCTTATTCCCGAAGCAAAGACACGGCAAAAGTGCAGGCTGCCCGAAGCATACACAATTACTTCTTTCTAAAAGGTGCTGATATGCTCCGTGAGGGCGGTTTGTTGGCTTACATTACTTCGCAGGGTATTCTCAATAGTCCCAAGAACGAACCCATACGCAGGGCGTTGATGCAGGATAACAATCTCGTTTCAGTTATTCGCCTGCCCAACAACTTGTTTACAGATTATGCAGGTACGGAAGTTGGCAGTGATTTGATTATCCTGCAAAAGAACACAGCAAAACAAGGTCTGACCGAAAGGGAAGATCTGTTTTGCCAAAGCAGGCAAACAGAATACAATACTCCGGGCAATTCGCTCTTTCAGGACAGCACAAGAATTGTGCATACCGACCGCAAATTAGATACCGACCCTTACGGACAACCTGCACTCATCTATACTCATAAAGACGGCGTTAACGGAATTGCCAAAGACCTCAAACAAATGCTTACGGATGATTTTGGAAAGCACCTGAATTTGAGTTTATATAAAGGCGAACGAAACGATGAGCCTGTAATACAAATTCCGATTGAACCAACGGTTACACCTCCGGTTATCGAACCTGTAACCATTCAACCGGAAATACAATCTTTATCTGTTCCTATAATCAATCGGGAAAGTCCGCAGGAATTAAAGCAACTAAGCATTTTCGACTTGTTTGAAAATGTGGACGAGCCTGTAATGGTTGCTGCTCCACCCAAAAGAACGACACAAGCTAAAAGGCAAAGCACCAACAAAAGAAGAGGTGCAATAGGTCGCCAACCTGACCTGTTCAGCAGTGCGATGCAGCAACCTTATACGCCCACTGTTACTAATAGAGCCACCAATGGAAATACATCTACCAATGGCAAAAAACAGGAAGCCATCGGCGACCTGTTTTCACAAATAAACGGGAATGGCCAAGCTGATAAGCCAGTCATTCCCGAACCTGCTCCTTATAGTGGCGAACTGCAATCGTACCACCGTAACGATTGTCTTGTTGTGGATAACGGCTGGGTCGGTCATCTGCAAGATGTAGATACATCAGACGGTACGGCAGTTTTCCACCCTTTGCATTTACCGACCTTACAGAAAGCAAGAGCCGAAGCGTACATTGCTGTACGTGATGTTTACCAAGACCTTTACAATAAAGAGGCAAAGTTTCAGACCGAATACAAGGAAGAACGGGAAACCCTGAACCTCCTTTACGATGCCTTTACCAAACGGTACAGCAACCTCAATAGTGCCGATAATATCAAGCTCATCAAAACGGATAGCTCCGGTAAGGAAATCCCTTATTTGGAACGTGTCGTTGGTGGCGTGGTACACAAAGCGGATATATTCAGCCGTCCTGTAAGTTTCTCCACCTTAACAATAGCAACGGACAATCCCGAAGAAGCGTTAGCGGCTTCGCTGAACAAATACGGAAGCGTGGATTTGGACTATATGTCCGAAATCAGCGGTATGACGGACGATGCTTTAAAAGAAGCATTGCACGGTCGTATTTACTACAATCCTCTGCAAAAGGAATACGAAATATCCGAACGCTGGATTGCAGGGAACGTAGTAGAGAAAGCCCAAGAGGTCAAAGCGTATCTCGAACGCAATCCCGATGACAGAGAAGCCAAAGCAAGCCTTATCGTTTTGGAGGAAGCCCGACCAAGACGTATCGAATTTGAGGAACTAGATTTTAATTTGGGCGAACGCTGGATACCCACAGGCATTTATGCCCGATTTGCTTCACATCTTTTTGATACAGATGTACTCGTTCATTACTCTGAAAGCTCCGATGACTTTTCCGTAAAGTGCGACCGTAAGAATTTGCATATATGGGAAAAATACGCTGTCAAAGCTGAAAGCCGGACGTTTGACGGGATTGCCCTGCTCAAACACGCCCTTGTCAATACCACGCCTGATATTACCAAAAAAATTACGGTTGACGACCAGGAGGTCAAGGTACGGGATATGGAAGCCATACAAATGGCGAATACAAAAATTGATGAAATCCGCACCGCCTTTACCTATTGGCTTCACGCCCAAAACGATGAGTTTACAAACAGGCTGACCTACCAATACAACGATACGTTTAACTGCTTCGTTCGACCGAACTATGACGGAAGCCATCAGGACTTTCCGGGATTAGACCGTAAGGCATTGGGCATTGAAGACCTGTATTCAAGCCAAAAGGACACGGTTTGGATGATAAAGCTGAACAACGGTGCTATCTGCGACCATGAAGTAGGTGCAGGAAAAACGTTGGTAATGTGTACGGCAGCACAGGAAATGAAGCGTTTGGGATTGGCACACAAACCGATGATTATTGGGCTGAAAAGTAATGTTCACGAAATTGCCGAAGCTTATCGTACCGCTTACCCTCACGCAAAAATCCTGTTTCCGGGCAAAGAAGATTTTACTCCCCAAAAACGCCTGCGGATTTTTGGGGATATTAAGAATAACGAATGGGATGCTGTCATCTTAACGCACGACCAATTCGGAATGATACCGCAATCGCCCGAAATACAAAAGGAAATACTCGAAATCGAATTAGACAGTGTAGATCGTAACCTCGATGCACTGCAATCGCAAGGCAAGGAAGTTACCAGAGGGATGCTTGCCGGAGTAATTAAGCGGAAAGAAAATCTCGAAGTGAAGCTCAAAACCCTGCAACACGATATTGAAAACCGCAAAGATGATGTGGTGGATTTTAAGATGATGGGCATTGACCATTTGTTCGTGGATGAAAGTCATCAATTCAAAAACCTGATGTTCAACACAAGGCATACAAGGGTAGCCGGATTAGGCAATGTGGACGGAAGCCAAAAGGCATTGAACCTGCTGTTTGCTATCCGTACCATTCAGGAACGAACAAATGCGGATATGGGAGCTACCTTTTTGTCAGGTACAACTATCAGTAATTCGCTTACCGAACTATATCTGCTGTTCAAATACCTGCGACCACGGGCATTGGAAAAACAGGGCATCCATTCTTTTGATGCGTGGGCGGCTATCTATGCAAGGAAAACAACCGATTATGAATTTTCGGTTGCCAATAATATTGTAGCAAAAGAACGTTTCCGCTACTTTATCAAAGTGCCGGAGCTTGCACAGTTCTACTCCGAAATTACGGATTACCGAACGGCAAAGGATATAGGTATTGACCGCCCTAATAAAAACGAGGTATTGTATAACATACCACCTACTCCCGACCAAGAAGAATTTATCAAAAGCCTGATGGAATTTGCAAAAACAGGCAAAGGAGAACTACTCGGAAGAGCACCTTTATCTCCATCGGAAGAAAAAGCAAAGATGCTTATCGCCACAGATTACGCCCGGAAGATGTCGCTTGATATGCGAATGGTAAGCGGTGCGTATGATGACCACCCCGATAACAAGGCTTCGCATTGTGCGGCAAACATTGCCAAGTATTACAACCAATACAACGCACAGAAAGGAACGCAGTTCGTTTTCTCCGATTTGGGAACCTACAAGCCGGGCGAATGGAATGTGTACTCCGAAATCAAACGTAAGCTCGTGGAAGACCACGGCATACCTACAAATGAAGTCCGCTTTATTCAGGAGGCGAAAAATGATAAGAAACGTCAGGAAATTATCAAAGGAATGAACGAGGGTAAAATCCGTGTGCTGTTTGGTTCTACAAGTATGTTGGGTACAGGGGTAAACGCACAGAAAAGAGCCGTTGGCGTTCATCATCTCGATACACCGTGGCGACCAAGCGACCTTGCCCAACGTGACGGTAGGGCTGTCCGAAAAGGTAATGAAATTGCCAAATTCTTTGCCGATAACAAAGTAGATGTGATTATCTATGCTGTTGAAAAATCATTGGATAGTTACAAGTTTAACCTGCTTTATAATAAACAGCTATTTATAGACCAACTAAAAAATAACAATCTCGGCAAACGAACGATTGACGAGGGCAGTATGGACGAAAAATCGGGAATGAACTTTTCGGAATACGTGGCTATCCTATCAGGGAATACAGACCTGTTGGATAAAGCCAAGTTAGAAAAACAGATTGCCGGACTGGAAAGCGAAAAACAGGCGTTCAACCGTTCTAAATTCAGCGCCAAATACAAACTGCAAGACTTTACGGAATTGCTGGAAGGTGCGCAGTCCCGTTTTAACCGAATGAGCCTTGATTGGGAAAATCTTCAAGGGCGCTTACAAAAGCATTCAGACGGTACAATCGCAAATTCTGTGCAGTTGGACGGTTTACCACCCAATGGGGATATGAAACAAATCGGTGCAAAGCTCAACCAGCTTGCGGACAAAGCCCGTACCGGAGGTCAGTACGAAGAAATAGGAAGCCTGTACGGTTTTACCTTATTGGTCAAAACCGAAATGTCTGAAAAAGAGGGCGTGGATATAAAGGTAAACCGTTTTTGGGTACAAGGAGAGGGCAATATCAAATATACCTACAACAACGGTCTAATCGCCAAAGATGAAAAGCTGGCGGCTATGAACTTCCTTAATGCACTGGAGAAATTGCCCGGCTATATCGAGCAGGAGCAAAAGAAAATTGCGGAGATACAAAAAGACCTGCCAATTCTTCAGGAAGTGGTAAACGGTACGTGGTCTAAAGAAAGTCGATTAAGCGAACTCAAAACGGAACTGGCTGGCCTAGAACGGAAGATACTGTTATCTATCACTATCACGCCTGAGCCTAAAGAAGAACCTGCTGAACAGACCGAAAAACAGCAAGAAACTCCAAGTATTTCGGAAACCTTTGTACAAACAAAAGGTATTCATTTACCTCGTGGTGTATTGTAAACAAGTTCTGTTACTTCTCGTCCTGCTCGTCCATTTTCTTAATCAGGGCATCACGCAAGCTGTCAAGGAATTTAGTTCGGTTTATTTTCCGAGATTTAATTTCCATAAACGTATGATAGAAGTCTCCTAAATTAATATTGAATGTGCTTTCAAATGTTTTGGCGATGACTTTTATGTCTGCATTACCAAATACACCTTGTGAATATAGTGCGTAAATTAATTCGGTTAATGCTGTTTTGTTACCTGTCCAATTAAGAGTGGAACTGTTATTTTTTTTCTTACTATTATTGCTTAACTGATCTTCGAGATAGAGTTGTATTAGGTCATTGGCAATAACCTTTGCCACTTTATAATCGTGTGAGGTAGAAAATCTATGGTCCGTTTCAAAATAAATAGTATCCAAACTCAATTTTATATCGTGTTTCCCTCGAACAAACAGCTTTTCGTCAATAAACGAATTGTTTGTCCGATGGTATTTATAAAATTCGAGATTGTTGTCAAAATACTTTTTGAGTTTTCCTAATTCTTCCTTGAGGTATTTCCTGACAGCCTTTGCATCATTAGGTTTCTTTGTTTCAATTTTATAAATGGCATTATAGTAAATGAGTTTTGAAACAATAACCGGTTTCTGGTTTTTGAAAAAATGGATTTCCTTATCAATATTTTTAAATCCGTTTTTTAAAACATATTCTTTTACTTCGGAAAGGCATAGTATGATGATGGGTATAACCTTTTCAATCCGTTGTATTGGACAAGCAGTTTCAATCTCTAATTCCTTGATTTCTACTTCCAGCTTATATAGCGTTTCATTGTAAAATTTATCCATTCTGTTACTTTTAAATCCTAATCCGTTATAGTAAAGGAATTTGTGTTAATGTCAACGTTCGCTATCTTGCAAAAGCATAATTATACTAGGTTAAATTTTGCTTGGACTACTTTTGTTTATCAAACAGATTTAATTTCTTAGACCAATTGAAAAAGCGTTTCAATTCATTTTTATTTAACTTATTAAAATGAAAAATTTTATGGGGAAATGGAATAGCATTAGAATAAACACCATTCATTGAGAAAACCAGCATTATTTTTTTAGTATTGCCTTTCTTTATGTCAAAATCTTTTTGAAACTTATCTTGTTCATTTGCAAAAAATGATTCTGCCGAACAATCCTTATTAATCAACAAAACTATACA
This sequence comes from Sphingobacterium kitahiroshimense, assembly GCF_025961315.1. Classification (NCBI taxonomy): domain Bacteria; kingdom Pseudomonadati; phylum Bacteroidota; class Sphingobacteriia; order Sphingobacteriales; family Sphingobacteriaceae; genus Sphingobacterium; species Sphingobacterium kitahiroshimense. Next base: position 1,245,479 of record NZ_JAOQNK010000001.1, read on the forward strand.
ATCACATTTTTTTACAAAATCATGATAGTCAATCTCATCATTATAATTGTTGCTGATATAAACTTCGTTTCCATTATTCCAGAAGAAATCTGCAATATCGAAAAGAAATTCACCTATTTCTTGCTCTTCATTTTCTATTACTAAATATTTCATTTTAAATTATCCTATTAAATTCGATTACCACATCATCAGATTTGGGATATCCTACACAAGTAAGCACATATCCGTCTTTAATTTGCTCTTCCGTAAGTCCTTCGGTTACTAACATTTCTACTTTTCCTGACAGGCATCTGCCAGCACAGCTTATGCAATTTCCACTTTGACAGGAATAAGGCATATCAAGTCCTGATTCAAGTCCTGCAAATAAAATAGACTTACCCGCTGGTATATTTACTTCGTGTTCTTTACCTTTTAAAAGTATTTTTATTTGATATTCTTGTTGCGCTTCAGCTGGTTTATGCGTTGTTTTTGTGGCAGTGTAAAAACTTTCTTTATGAACAACTTCTTTAGAAAACCCTGTTTTTTGTATAGTGCCTGTTGCCATTTCCATCAGTTCCTGCGGGCCACAAATATAAAACTCGGTGTTTGTGTCATTTTTAAGTTGTAAATCAGTAAGAATTGTTTTCAGTCGCATAGCATTTATTCTATGGGCATTTCCATTTACCCTTTTAAAAAGTCTTGACAAAAAACCTGATTTCAGCTGTTCATTCTTTATAACATCGCTCCAATAATAGACGATACGGAAACGTGATGAAAACTTGGAAGACCATTGTTCAAGCTGATGATAAAAGATAGTATTTTCTCTGTTTGAATTTACATATATCAAAGATACCATTGACTCAGGCTCTTTTATAAGAGCCGACTTGATAATAGAAAACAAAGGAGTAATTCCACTTCCACCTCCAACAAGCACAATATGACGTTGGTTATTTTCGGGTTTAAATTTAAAATTACCCATAGGTGGCAATGCAGCTATCGTATCTCCAGCCTTGACATTATTGCTGAGATGATTTGACATTTTCCCTCCTTTTACTCTTTTTACCGTTACAGACAAGTTTTTATCTATATATGGCGAAGAACAGAGCGAGTATGAACGTCTTTCTTCCTTTCCTTCAATTTCAGAAATAAGAGTTAAAAATTGCCCTGATAGATAGCTCAATTGCTGTTCTGGCTGGGTAAAGTGTATCGTTATGGTATCCGCAGTTTCCTGCACAATATCCTGAATATATAATAAGGTTTTATCGTTCATATTTTTTTTATTACAAGTAATTATTCAACAATTAAATCAATCACTTCTTCAGGGTCAGCACTATTGTTAATCCAAATAGCTTCTATTGTTGTAGCTCCTTCAACTGATATTCCTTTTGTATCTAATCTTTTTACGGCTTCGGAATAATCAACCCCCAACGCCTTAAAAGCATCATTGATAGGTGCTTTTATTATTCTATCCAAAAGTATGGTATCCACTTTCGGATTGAAATGTTGCTGAACGATGAATAGTACAGATACGACTATAACAGCTAATGCCGTAGGAATGAAGACACCCTTTTTGAAATGAATCCTTAATGCTTTCCAATTAAGTATGATATGGAAAACGGCACAAACAACAAAAAAAACACCAAGGAACTCGTGGACAACTTCGGTATAGCCGTCAAACAAATGGAAAAACATCAGTAACCCCGAAAGTCCCACAACAAGAAAAACCAAGGAAATAAAAGGGGTAATATAATTTCTGTTCAGTTTCATAATACAAAGGGTTGTTTAGTTGAATTTTGAAAATCTGTTTTCAAGGTTAATCAGCCAATTGCTTCTCTTTTTCTGACTTACTGATTTTACTGAAGCAAAGCTTATCCAATTAAGATTTTTGTAACCCATAGTTTTAAAAACACTTTTTAGCATTGCTTTCCTGATTAAATTTCCAATAAGCAGGGAATACATTATTTTGGGTTTATTCATTGTAGTGATGATAGTCACGCTTTTTAGGTTTTTCAAAAGTGGGACTAATCCAAAACCTCTTGGATGATGGTCATATACAATTCCGGGACTTAAAACACGGTCAATAAATCCTTTTGTCATTGCAGGCATTAAATCCCACCAAATAGGAAAGATAAAAATCAGATGGTCTGCCTTTTTTAGACGTTCGCTGTAATCTATTACCTGCGGGTCAATGGGTTTGTGTTCTACAAAGGCTTTTAAATCGGCCTTTGACATTACAGGATTAAATCCGTCATTGTCAAGATGCATCAGGTCAACTTCGTGATCTGCATTTTTTAGCCCTTTTGTTACGGCATCTAATATGGCATTGTTATAACTTCCCTCGTAAGGATGATTAAATACTATTGCTACTCTCATTTTTTACTTTATTTTATTCTGCAAAGTTGAGAAGTAGCAAATGCTCTGACGATAACAATTGTAAAGAAATGGCAAAGAGATTGCCTTTCATTGTTTGTCGCTCGTCAATTAAACGATTGTTTAAATTCCAAAGGTGAGAGCTGTGTTTTTGCTTTAAATAGTTTGCTAAAGGATTGCGGATGTTCAAATCCTAATTGATAAGCAATTTCCGATACCGATAAATGGGTTTCTGTTAAATAATCTTTTGCTTTTTCAATTAATTTTTCGTGAATGTGTTGTTGTGCATTATGTCCTGTGAGTGACCGAAGTAGGTCACCTAAATAACGAGGGGAAAGATTTAGCTCCCCTGCCAGATACTCAACTGTTGGCAATCCCCTTTGTAAGGCTTCTTCTTGTTCAAAATACGTATTTAATAACTGTTCCATCCGTGTAAGCAAATCGTGGTTCACGGTTTTTCTTGTAATGAATTGTCGTCCGTAAAATCTCGAACAATAGTTTAACAACAATTCAAGGGTTGATACTATTATGTTTTGACTGTGCTCATCTATGTTTTCCTTTAATTCCGTTTGGATTTTTAACACACAATCGTATAAAATCTGCTTTTCCTTTTCCGATAGATGAAGGCCTTCGGATATTTCATAAGAAAAGAAGTTATACCCTTTTATTTTATGTCCCAAAGAAGTAGTTCTTATCAAGTCAGGGTGAAAGAACAAACCCCACCCTAACATATTCTCTGACACCTCAACATCATTATCCATTTCAATGATTTGATTTGGTGCCATACAAATCAAATTTCCATCCTGAAAATCAACAACCTTGCGACCATATTTGATATTGTTTTTAGAATAGTTTTTGAACATCATCGAATAAAAACCAGCTGAAATCCTTGTGTCATCACGTATATGTTCATCTACCTTGCTGAAATCTACAACAGCAACCAAAGGGTGCTGGATGTTTTTATTCGAATAAAATAATTTGAATAAATCCGAAACAGTTTTTAAATGGACAAATGCACCCATAAATTATTGGTTAAAGTCGTTATAAATATAGAATTATTGTATTACCAATGGCTGTATATTTTTTTTAATTGTTTACAATCCGAATTGTGATTTTACTCCTCCAATAAAAATTTCATCATCTATTTGTTGACGGTTTGCTATAAACATTTTAGCGTCTTCCCCCGCAATATATCTCAATTGATTTTTGTTATCGGTAGCTGCTTCATAAATTGCATTGGCAATCAAAGTCCCTGATGACGCATTTTTATATAAGGCGGGCATTCCTTCCAATACTTTACCAACTAATGGTTGATATTCTGCCATCGTTTCGTCATTTGAAAAATCTAATGAACGGCTTGCAAAGTCGGTGGCAATGGCGCCAGGTTCAATGATTTTTACTTTTCCGCCAAATTGTTCCACCTCATAGTTCAAAGCTTCCGAAATACCTTCAACAGCAAATTTAGTTCCATGATATAAAGAGCCTAATGGAAATGCCATTTTACCTCCGATAGAGGAAATATTAATGATAACGCCATCTTTGTTCTGGCGAAAGTGCGGAAGTAATGCTTTGGTAACATCCAACAGCCCAATTACATTAGTGTTAAATTGACGAATGATTCTTTCCCTTGTGAAAGATTCCAATGTTCCGTAAGCACCATAACCAGCATTGTTAAGCAACACATCAATTTTCCCAAAACTTTGGATACCTAGGTTTACTGCTTTTTTGATGGACTCCAAATCCAGTACATCGAGGTGGGTAACCCAAACATTGTGTAATGTAGTTAGCTCTGTTTCTCTTTCAGGATTTCGCATAGTAGCGATGACATTCCAACCTTTTGACTGAAACAGCTTGGCAGTTGCTTTTCCCAAACCTGCGGAAGCTCCTGTAATGAAAATTGTTTTTTGCATATTCTTATTCTTTAAAATTTGATAATGCAAAAGTCAGAAGAAGCCAAAAGTTATTTGTTGCCAAATTGAGTTACGTTGTAACCAAAATGAGTTTTTTGGGCTGTAAACCTTAATGTCGATTGTCTGTGATAATTTTCAAAGTACTATTGCTACTCTCATTTTTTACTTTACTTGATTTTATTCTGCAAAGTTGAGAAGTAGCAAATGCTTTGACGATAACAATTGTAAAGAAATGGCAAAGAGATAGCCAATGGATTTTATTTGTATGGTATTTCACGTCACAAATAAATTTGAAGGAAAATGGACTTATCGCCTGTTTCGTATTCGGCTTAATGAAACAGAAGTGATGCCTAAATAGGACGCGATATAATGTTGCGGAATACGCTGGATAATATGGGGATATTCTTCAATAAGCTCTTGGTAGCGTTGTTGAGGCGTATTTTTAAGATAGGAATAGAAAATTTTTTGAGATTGCAAAAGTCGTCTGAATAAATGTTCCTGCATCTCTTCTTTGATTTCTGGCAAATTTTCTAACACGTTTTGAAAGTCTTGTTGCGAAATCGTCTGTAAAATACAAGGTTCTAAACTTTCAATGCTGTATAAACTCAGTTGATTTGTTCTAAAACTTTCAATAGAAGAAACCTTGTCGCCTTCAAAGAAAAATTGAGTAGTAATTTCTCTACCGTCATTATTTACCCAGGTCCGCAAACAGCCTTTCTCGATAAAGAACATTGTTCTCGAAATTTCTCCTTCCTGTAAAAGGATTGTTTTGGCAGGAACTTCCTGTCGTTTAAAAAGATGGTCGAATTTATCCCAATTGCTAGTCATTGTTTATATTTTTTATTTATGGGAGCTGAGGCTCGTTTCTCTCAGGAAAAATGGATGCTGACAATGTATGTTTCGTTTTTGCGTAATTAAACATTATAGCTTAGCTGTAATTTTTTTTTGTGTTTTTCTCCCCAATCAGCTAATGCTGTAACAACATCTTTAAGTGTTGTTGCATATTCTGTATAAATATATTCTACAACAATAGGTGTTTGTTCAGCGTGTACGACTCTTGTGAGCAATCCGTTCAATTCTAATTGCTTTAATTCGTTAGAAAGTACTCTTGCTGAAATGCCTTTAATTGTCCGCTGTAATTCGTTGAAACGGGTCTGTCCGCTAAACAAAGCTATAATAATTCGTAATTTCCATTTACCACCCAATACGTACAATGCGTCCTCTACCGAGTTGATGTGCTTAGTGCATTGTACTTCTGAATACATTACTTTTTGTTTCATAATTTATTGAAAGTAACCTAATAGTTACCACTAACCTTTTGTTTACTACTAACTATTAGTAATCAAATATAAGTAATTTTACAGCATTAAAAATTAAAAAGAGAAAAATGAAGTCAACAAAAATCACTTATTACATTACAACAGGGTTGATGTCGTTAGCAATGGCATTTTCAACATTTGCGTATTTGTCAAATCCTGCTTTAAAAGAAGCGTTTCAGCATTTGGGTTTTCCTGATTATTTCAGGATTGAATTAGCAATTGCAAAAGGTCTTGCCGCCATTGCACTTTGGCTGCCTTTCCGTTTTGCGAAAGAAACAGCTTATATTGGTTTGTCAATTAGTTTCATATCTGCATTTATTGCACACTCGGTTGTTGGCGATCCTATATTCAATATTCTGTATCCATTGTTCATTTTGGCAATACTTGTTGTATCGTATGTAACGTATAGGAAAAGTAACTTTGCATAATATATGGCAATTTCCATTAAAATCAGACTACGTTTTCAAATTTAGGGTCTTTTTCTAATGCTTTGTTAAGTACAAATCGGTTTTCTTCGCCCCATTGTTCAATAGTTAAAATCAATGGTAAAAGTTTTTCACCAAGTTCTGTAAGTTCATATTCAACTTTAGGAACTTTGGTATTGAAAGTCTTTTTATTGATAAATCCGTGCAATACTAATTCTTGCAATTGTTGGTCCATAACTCTTCTGTCAGCGTTTGGAATTTTACGCTGCAGTTCACTTGGACGTTTGAGGTTTTTGGAAATATAATAAACAAGCATCAGTTTCCATTTGCCATTTAGAAGTTCTTTGAAAAAATGTAAACCGCAGTCAAGTTGAACAGGTGTTTTCTTTTGATACATATAAACTATTTTACTTCTGCAAAGTTACACAGTTTTCTATGTCTCTGTAACCAGATAGAATACGCATAAATTTATGCGTAATTGTCTAAAAAAATGAAGCGTTCTACCTTTGTAGAAATTAAAATTACAAATATGCTAAAGTTTACGTTTTTAATCCGAAAAACCACAGGAATGAGCAAAGAAGATTTTATTGATTATCATAGAAATCATCACGCACCTTTGTTTATGTCTATTCCCGAATCAAAGCAATATGTGAAAAAGTATGTTGTTTCTCATCCTAAAATAATTGAAGGTTTTCCACTACCAGCGTATGACGGTATAACTGATATTTATTTTGCCTCAATGAACGACTTTAACAGCTTCTTTGCAAGTGAAAACTACAAACAAAAAGTCCACCCTGATGAAAGTAATTTTATTGATTTGAATGACGTGGTAACGCTTGTGTCCGATGAAGTAGTTGTTGTAGATTAATTAAAGAACTTGAACTGTATGAATCCAGACAATTCTACTCTGCGACCCACAATAGAACTAAACCTACCCAATTATCTGCTTTCGGTGATTCAATCCCAATAGTGAGGGTAAGATATTTTTAGCGTTTCGCCGTATTGGCTAAGTTGATATTTTACAGTGATGAGTTGATTCAACTCAAGCTCTTTGAGTTTTCTACTGAGCATTTTTCAGGAAATGACCTCTAAATTAGTTAAACATAAAACAGGCGAAGTTTAATGGAAAACTTCGCCTGTTTTAATTAAGCACTTAAAGAGCTGGAGTCTACGAATTCGCTGTTGGTAAAAAACGAAATGTTACAAATGCAGGGTACAGGCAAGTGGCTTTCTGCCATCTGGTGTTTGTTATGTTTTATCTCTTACTTCAACCATTTATTTATAGCTTCATTTAGTCTTTCGCTGTTAAACTGTTCTTCTGCCGTTTGAACCCAGGCCACAAATCCGTCTGGTCTTATGAAAACACTATTGATAGCAGGCACTTCTCCGATTGCAGGTAAGTTCCATACAGAACTATTTCCTTTCACTATTGGAACTCCCTTAATAATATCAATGCTCGACTGATATGCAGGGATTTCTATATTATCTTCGATATTAAAATTCAGCAATAATGGTCGGGCTTTGTGCATCAGAGAAAACAAATCTTTTTCTACACCATTTATTAATAATTTTATATTAGGTATCCTTTGTCCTAGCATTGGGTGAAATCCTTCTCCCCAATCATATCGAATACCCAAACCACTTAATATTCTGGATAAATGAAGTGTTACTTCGGGTACTTCCACCATCGTATTTACAATCTCTCTTAGGGCTTCTATTTGTGTACCCGGTTTGATAAGTGCAGTTTGTGCTTTTGCCATTTGAAGTACTTTGGCACCTACTGGATGTCGCTCTTCTTCAAAACTATCGAGTAAAGAAACAGAAGCTTTGCCTGTGGCAACCATGCCCAATTTCCAGCCTAAATTCACTGCATCCTGAACACCAAGATTTAAACCCTGACCGCCAATAGGTGAATGTGTATGTGCGGCATCTCCAAGCAGAAATACACGCCCGTAACGATATTTTTTTACTTGTCTAAAACCATCACCAAATCTTGACATCCAACGGGCGGAACGCAATCCGAAATCTGTACCAATTCCTTCTATCATTGACTGCCGCAATTCTTCTAAAGTAACAGGTTGGCTCCTGTCTGTCGGCGGTGTAACTTTCATCAGACTTACTCTAAACCAATCTTCTTCAACATTTGAAACCTGATAAGTTCCTATTTTAAGGTTACGACCAAATCTTTCATTTTCTGCCGGTGGAGTGTTCAACAGCACATCCGCTACAATCCAATGAGAAATCGGGTCTTCTCCTGTAAAACTTTCACCACATAATCTTCTAACTACACTGTTTCCGCCGTCGCAACCTGCAAGATATTTGGCACTTAACTGTTTTATATTCCCGTTTTGCTGAACAAAAACATTTGCTTGATTTTCATCTTGAGTAAAATAAATTAATTCGGTAGCCCAATGAATATCTACTCCTAATTCGGTAGCCCGCTTTGTCAAAATTCGTTCTGTTTGATGTTGAGGTAGTATTAATGCATCCGGAAAATCAGGATCTAATGCCTTAGGCATCATTAGCATGCCCGAAAAAAGAACTGCCTTTAGAGGATTTCCATGCTTTTCAAACTCTTCTGCCAGACCTCTCATTCTAAAATTCTCCATTGATCTGGCATTAATGCCAGGAGCACGGGATTCTCCCGTAGTACCTTGAACTCTGCGTTCTACTATTGCAACATTTGCCCCCATCAGTTTTAATTCGCAAGCCAACATCAAACCTGTAGGTCCTGCACCTGCTACAATTACATCGTATAACTTTTCTATACTGTCCATTTTTATTTTATTTAAATAATTTACGTTGCAAATTTCGGGAGTTACATACGGATAAAATAGTTACTTTTGATGTGAAAATAGTCCAATATGGTATTTTTGTTGAAATGGAAAAAGCAATTGAGATAAACAACATACCTGAATACATCAAAAAGTCGGGTGGTTTGACTGATAAAAACGGTTACTTGAACTTCCCCGAAAGTTTGGGAACAGGCTATTTGAAAATGATAGAGCCTTTGCCTCAGCTCAGTATTATGCTTCAGCATTATGAGCTAAAAAAAAGTCTTTTCATAAAACGTAGTAAGCATAACGATAGTAAAAGCGTGTTGATTTTTAGTTTCAGAAATATAATAACAGGAAAACAGAATACGCAAAAAAAATCATCTTTTAAATTTATGCCTTCTGTTCAGGTATCCACTGCTGATGTGGCATTAGACATTGAAGTGCCGAACTTATTTGAAACAAGCAATATTATTATACGCATTGAAGCCAATTTTTTAAGGCAGTTGTTAGAAAAAGATAACAATGCCCGACTGACGGAATTAGTAGTACAAAAAGAGCAATCCTATTTGTATGAAGAATTTGTTTCACCAAAAATACAATCGGTAGCTGCTGATATTTTCGAAATAGCGGTTTTGCATCCTCTTGCAAACTTTTACTATAAAATAAAAGCTGAGGAATTAATTTTTTTGTTTTTTGAAAACTTATTACAACGTGATGAATTACCGAAATACTCCATTCATCCAAAAGATATAAAAGCGGTTTATAAATTGCGAGAAGAAATGTTGGACAATATAAATGAGCCTCCCCAATTGGATATTTTGGCGACAAAAGCCAACATGAGCGTAAGTAAGTTGGGGAAAATATTCAAGCAAATTTTTGGGGATAGCATTTACAATTATTATCAAAAATTAAGAATGCAGAAAGCGGCATTTTTACTTCGTGAAGAAAAACTATCTGTTGCGGAAGTCGGCTATCAACTTGGATTTTCAAACCTTAGTCATTTCACACGATTGTTTGAAAAACATATTGGAATGAAACCTAAAAAGTATAGTAAAATAAATTAAACAAAGCTTACTGAACACAACACTCTATTTATTTTTTAAAACGCTACCTACATTCTGTATCTATTCTTATTTCACCAAATGCTGTAAGTTTGGGTCGTGTTTAATACGCTCCAATTCCGTTTCGATAATCTGTACAATATCCTGTTTTATCTGACGGTAATTGCTTTCAATTTTCTGTTTCATTTTGTCTTCTCCGTGTTCATCAACAAAGGATAGGATTTCCGGTATCTTCTGATATACTTTAGTTTCTGCGGCAACTTTTTCATTGTCCACTACAATTTCAGCGTGGAAAATCTTTTGGTCGATACGTTCATCAAAGTTGTCCGAAACTGAACCCACAAACATACCCTGTGTAAGTGTTGAAATTTTCGATGCCGGAATAAGGCTGTCTAACTGTGTGGAAATAGAGGTAGATTTATCATTCCTGTTAATCGTCATACTTTGGCGTTTCTGCAATACTTTTCCGAAGCGTTCCGAAAGACTTTTTGCCGTTTCTCCTACAACCTGCCCGCTGAAAATATTACCTACCGTATTTTGGATAACCTTACTTTCCTTGTCGCCGTAATCCCTTGTTAATTGCGAAAAATCCTGAAAACCCAAACAAACCGCTACCTTATTACTTCTCGCAGTTGCGATAAGATTATCCAGTCCTCTAAAATAAATGGTTGGCAACTCATCTATGATAACAGAACTCTTTAATTGCCCCTTTTTGTTGATGAGCTTCACAATCCTTGAATTGTACAAACCCAATGCTGCGGAGTAGATATTTTGACGGTCGGGATTGTTACCTACACATAATATCTTTGGCTCTTTCGGATTGTTGATGTCAAGCGAAAAATCATCGCCTGTCATTACCCAATACAACTGCGGGCTAATCATTCTTGACAAAGGAATTTTTGCCGATGCGATTTGCCCCTGTAATTGGTCTTGCGCACCGGATTGCCACGCATCCATAAAAGGCGACAAATAATTTTCCAAATCGGGATATGAGGTTAAAATAGTAAATACGTCCGAATACTTTTTATTAAGCAATTCAATGGCGTGTGGGAATGTACAATACTTACCGTTTTCATAGATTTTCAGATACCAAATAATTGCCGCCAATAGGATAATTGGGCTTTCCACGAAAAAATCCCCTTGCTTCTGTATCCAGCTACGGTTGAGGTTCAGCATTATGGTGTAAGCCGCTTCGTAAGCATCTGAAATGTCCGTCATAAAGTCGGGATTGAGTGGATTGCAACGATGACTTTTGCGTGGGTCGTCAAAGTTGATGACGTAGAATTTGGGTTGAACTTTGTACTTATCCCGATGCTTCAATAAATGATTGTAAGCAATGGTAGAAAGATCATCAAACTTGAAATCGTAGATGTACATACTAAAACCTTTTTCAATCTGCTGCTTAATATAGTTGTTTACGATTGCATACGATTTTCCCGAACCCGGAGTACCCAACACAATTGAGGCTCGAAAAGGGTTGACGATATTTATCCAGCCGTTGTTCCATTTTCCTTTATAATAAAACTTGGTGGGAAGATTCACAGAATATTCGTTTTCCATCAATTTAGTTTCCTGCTGAAAACTCTCGTTCTCATTATTGAAAACATCGTCCATCAGATTGGTACGAAGCAATCGGCTCATCCATACACCAGCCATAAGCAAGGCGATATAACCTAATGAGATAGTAAGAATATACAGAAATGTGCCTATTACCGGAGATAGTTTTAACAACGGTGTGTTCAAAAAGAACAGCACAAAACCAACGCCCAAAGCCACGTAAATTTTAGACCAGGTTATCTTCTCATTCTTTACGCCTTTGGTTCCCAAACAACTCAATGCAAGCAATACCAAAGCAAACGCTTTGGTATATAAGGTATGTGAAAATAAACCCGCCGTTTTGTCAAAATTGCCTAATATTTTGTTGATTACTTCCAACGTCCAGCCACGTTCCATAAAGAAACCGTAGCAGAACCAATAAAGGTGCATCAGTACCAAAAGGATACTCACAGCCCTCATAAAAGCCATTATTTTGGCTAAACCTCTTAAATCATCTTCCCCCTGCATTTTTATAAATTTTTAAATGTTCGGGCGTGAATATAGAGACAATGAAGCCCGATTAAAATGATGTGGCATTCAATGGCAGTACATTGCGTTGTTTGGCGTTAAGAGCACCCTAAGCAGATAATTTGTACTTTCTTCTTGTACATTTGTGTATTATATATTTCTATCGTTTTCACAATTTCTTTAAACTCATTTTCTTGCTATTACAAATAGTAATTCTGAGGTCGGTATTCAACTCTTGTTTACAAAGGTTATTGGTTCGTTGTTATTCCTTCTTCCTTAGTTAGATGTAGTTGAACAAAACCGTCTTTATGGTTGTATTCTTTATGTTTAAACTTAGAGTTTAGTTCAATATTGTTTCCTAAAATACTACCGGCTCCAGTGATTAACGGATTGATGTTAAAATAAATATCTGTAACCAAGTCTTTGTCGATAAAGGCGTTGAAAGTACCTGCTCCGCCTCCAACGGCGATTTCTTGCACACCTTTTGTAGACATATATTCAACAGCCTCTTCTGGACTTCCCACAGTCTTGTAGCCATCAGTAGTATAAGGATTATCAGACAATATGATGATTTCTATTCCATTAAAAAGTTCTTTTACTTCTTTTGGGAATTTTAGAAAATTTTCAAAGGTTTTTAATCCTATCACAACGTTTCCAACCTGTCTTACAAATTGCACGTAAAATTCCATTGCTTCCGGTGGCAGCTGGTGATGCGGGTTATCGGCTATCAAAATTCTGCCGTTAGCCGAAATGTTTGCGATTACTGTTACTTTCATAATGAATTATTTTTTTATTTCTGACTACAAAACTATCGGATATTCGATTTATATTTGCTATTCATTACCTTTAGGAAAGTAACTATTTTATGAGCGATAAGAGAAGTGACGTCAATAAAGAAAGTATATTGGCATTAAAAGATGGAATTGAACTGTTAAGTGGCAAATGGAAATTTTGTATCCTGCATAATTTACA